>NZ_JBLAOA010000002.1:0-207211 GCF_047444035.1 Xanthobacter sp. AM11 | reverse complement strand
GGGAAGGGGCGCTCAGGCCGGTGCTGGAGCGGATCTATCGCGATCCGGATGCCGCGATGGCGAAGCTCCACGATCTGGCCACGTCGCCGAAGGCCGACTCGCGGGCGCTCGGCGCGGCCATCGCCCGGAGCCCGGAGCAGCTTGGCACGCTGCGCGGCAGCGATCATCTCCGCGATGGCGTGGGCCGGCGCGAGCGCGCCGGTGCGCTGGAGGCTGTTGTGGAACAGCTGGTGCCGCTGGCCCGCGGCCACGCTGCGGCGTTCAAGAAAAGCGCGGCATCCTTCGAGATCCGCGAGGAGCGGCGGCGCGCCTCCATGACGATGTCGGTGCCCGCCCTCTCGGAGAAGGCGTTGGCACGGCTCGGCGAGATCGAGACCGTGCGCGTGCAGGGTGGGCCGGACGCCTACAAGGCGGCCTCTGCCCTGGCCGCCGAGGACCGTGCGGTCGTGCAGGAGGTCAAGGCCGCCGCCGAGGCCTTGACCGCGCGCTTTGGCTGGAGCGCCTTCACCGAAAAAGCCGACGCCATCGCGGAGCGCAACATGGCCGTTCGCATGCCAGAGGACATGGACCCGCAGAAGCGGGCGGAGCTGAAGACCCTGTTCGAGTCGGTGCACAGGTTCGCCGGCGCGCAGCACCAGGCGGAGCGGCAGGATCGCTCGCGCATCGTCGCGCCGGCGCCGTATGCTGGCGAGGCAGCGGCCACCAGTCCGCCCATGCTGGCCGCGGCGACCGAGTTCCGGCAGCCGGTGGAGGACGAGGCGCGGCGGCGGGCCTTGGACAGCGCTCATTATCGGCAGCAGCGGGCAGGGCTCGGGGCGATCGCGACGCGCATCTGGCGGGATCCGGCGGCCGCCGTCGGGAAGATCGAGGACCTCATCGTCAAAGGCTTCGCGGCCGGGCGCATCGCCGCGGCCATTGCCAATGCGCCCGACGCTTATGGCACCGTCCGCGGCTCGGGGAGAATGATGGACCGCCTGCTCGCCACGGGCCGCGAGCGCAAGGAGGCCCTTGCCGCGCTCCCCGCCGCGGCGGCGGAGCTGCGGACCCTCGGCTCGGCCTATGTCGGGGCGATGGAGACCGAGCGCGCGGCGATCGCCGAGGAGCGGCGGCTGATGGCGATCGCCATTCCGGGTCTCTCCCGGCCGGCGCATCAGGCCCTGGAGCGATTGAGCGCCGAGGCGAAGACGAATGCGCGCGGCCTGAACGCCATGGTTCTTGAGCTCGAGCCGAAGATCCGGGAGGAATTCGCCGCCGTGAGCAAGGCCCTCGACGTGCGCTTTGGACGAAATGCAATCGCGCGCGGAGAGACGGACGCCGTGCGGCGCGTGCCGCCGGCGCAGCGGGATGCTTTTGAGGCGCTGCGTCCCGCGCTGCGCGTCCTGCAGCAGTCGGTCCGGATCGACGCCGGCGAGAAGATCCTGTCCGAGCGGCGGATACGGACGATCAATCAAACTCGAGGATTAACCAAGTAGGGACGGGGAAGGCCATGGACCGAGAAACGCCGCACGACGCGGTCCTGCGCACCGAGGTCGCGCTCGAGATCCTCAACCAGGCGCGCGCCATCGTCACGAGCCGGATCCACGACCTCGAGGCGGAGGATCCGGAGGCCGCCGAGGCGCTGCGCGTCCGCCGGCGCACCCTCGTCGAGCTCCAGCACTGCCTCCGGGTGGAGGACTGCGAGGCCGTCATCGCCACCTGGGGCCCCTGGGTCAGGGACGAGAGCCTGTTCTGGCGGGAGTTCTGACCATGTCGTCGGACGCGATCGCCGGTCAGCTGTCGCCCGAGCGGAACGAAGAGATCTTCCGCCGCGACATCATGCGCGACTACCTGCCCGACAAGCTCGCGTCTGTCGCGCGCCCGCGCCTGATCCTCCTCGGAGGCCAGCCGGGGTCGGGCAAGACCGCCGTGCTGACGGCGGATTCGTGCTGGACGATGTCAGCAGCGACAGCACGGGCACGCTGATTGCGGTTCGCGCGGTTGGCAAGGCGAGTTCGTGCCCGGGATGCGGGAGAACGTCGGAGCGGATACACAGTCGCTATCATCGGCATCTGGCGGATCTGCCGATGGCGGGCAAACCGGTTCGGCTCGTCGTCCGGGCGCGGCGTTTCCACTGCGACACGGTGCTCTGCGGCTGCGCGTCTTTGCGGAGCGCTTCGACGATAAGGTTTTGGCGCCGTGGGCGCGGCGGACCGCCCGGCTCGACCACATCGTCCACCACCTGGGGCTGGCGCTGGGTGGACGGCCCGCGGCGAGCTTTGCCCGCAGGCTGATGCTGCCGGTCAGCAATGACATCCTGCTGCGGGTGGTGCGGCGCCGCGGCCATGCGAGGAGGCATAGGCTTGGATCGAGAGCGTGGTGTGTCTTCTGAAAAGGAGCTTCTTCGCAGTAGGTTTTGAACGAAAGCTGCAGTTCCTTCCGGCCACACCGCCGTGCCTGAAGGAGTTCGTATCAATCCTCGTCGGCCGCCTCGTCCGAAGGTGTGCCGTTGATGCGGTGCTTGAGGATGCTCGACGGCTTGAAGACCATCACTCGGCGCGGCTCGATGGGCACTTCCTGCCCGGTCTTGGGATTGCGGCCGATGCGCTGACCCTTCTCGCGGACGACGAAGGAGCCAAAGGACGACAATTTCACTGTCTCGCCGCGGGCGAGGCAGTCGGCGATCTCCTTCAGGACGATTTCGACGAACCGGGCGGACTCGATGCGAGACAGTCCCACCTGTTGATAGACCGCCTCACACAGATCCATCCGCGTTATGGTCCGACCGGCCATTTGTCCTCCAGCCCCAGAAAACTCACGCAACTCCGCAACCCACCACCCCGGGGGGCACCAGACCCCGATCGATTTCAGCGGAGCAGGACCCATGGATATGAGGACAAACGCCACGCTTTTGCGCGCCCCTGTATCGGTGAGCAATGTTCCTCGCAAACGAGCTATGCACACGCGGGAAGGTCAATGCAAAGGTGCCTAAAACGGCAGGGCGGCGGGCGGCCATTTGCGTTCTCGTCGATGGTGCAGTTCGAACCACTCCGCATCGAAAGCGCTGGTTGCAGGCGGGCCTTCCTGCTAGGTTACATGTAACCATGGCGAGGTCCAACCACGTGCCCACGGCATCGACGCCCAAGTCCTCCCGCGTGAAGGTCCGGGATTATCGCGCCCGTCTGCGGTCCCAGGGCTTGCGGCCCATCCAGATCTGGGTGCCCGATGTGCGCGCACCGTCCTTCCGGTCGGAGGCGCATCGCCAGTCGCTGGCCGTTGCGACGAGCCCTCATGCCGGTGGGGATCAGGCCTTCATCGATGCGGTATCGGATTGGGGTGATGAATGAGGCGCGGCGACATCTGGACCGTCGCCGGCGGCAAGGACTATGCGGGCAAGCCGCGTCCCGTCGTCATCGTGCAGGATGATACCTTTGACGCCACGGATTCGATCACCATCTGCGCCTTCACCACCGACGAGACCGAGGCACCACTGTTTCGTCTTCCCGTGGCGCCCAACGCGCGCAACGGGCTCAGGACCACGTGCCGCCTGATGGTGGACAAGATCACCACCGTCCCGAAATCCAAGGTCGGGACGCGCATCGGGCGCCTGGACGATGAGGATGTCCTGCGCCTCAACCGGGCCATCGTGGTCTTCCTCGGATTGGCCGCAACTTCTGGGGCGAAGCGGCGGTCATAGAACCGGCGTGAGCAGTCCTCTCCCGCTACAGCTTCGTAAGCGGCGTCCTGACCCCACTTTTCGTCGGCGCGGCTGAGGGGGTGATGTTCCGAGCCTGGAGGGCTTGGGCATATGACGATTTCAGAGCTTACGCTTAAATCGAGCGCCGAAGAGCCGGTCCGGCGGTTCGAGGTTTTCACCGGAGTGGGGCGCCGCCGGGAGTGGGCTCCCGAGGACAAGGCGCGGATTGTCGCCGAGAGCCTCGAGCCTGGTGCCACGGTGAGTGCCGTAGCGAGGCGCCATGCATTGTCGCCGCAGCAGTTGTTCACGTGGCGCCGGGAGGCGCGTAAGGCGAGCGAGATGATCCCGGCGTTCGTGCCGGCCGTGGTCGCGCCGGAACCGGCTCCCGCATCTGAGCCGTCCGCCCCACCGTCACAGCCGAAGCGGCGTGGCCGGCAACGCCGGGCGGCGGCCATCGAGGTTGACGTCGCCGGGGTCAGGGTGAGGATCGAGAACGGGGCCTCGCCGGCCACCATCGCGGCGGTGATCGGCGCGCTGAAGGCCAGATCATGATCGGCCCGACCGGCGCGGTCCGGGTCATGGTGGCGACCCGGCCTGTGGACTTCCGCAAGGGGGCGGAGGGCCTCGCGGCACTGGTGCGTGAGACCATGGGCGCCGATCCGTTCTCCGGCACCGTGTACGTGTTCCGGGCCAAGCGACCCGACCGGGTGAAGCTGGTGTTCTGGGACGGCACCGGGGTTGTGCTGGTGGCGAAGCGGCTGGAGGACGGTGCGTTCCGCTGGCCGAAGATCACCGACGGCATCTTGCAGCTGACATCGGCCCAGCTCCAGGCCTTGCTCGAGGGGCTCGACTGGCGGCGGGTGCACGAGGCACAGCGTACGACGACCCCGGTCGCCGCCAGTTGAAGAGGCTCACCGGCTCCCGGCGAATATGATTCTATCTTGATCATGGCCTCGCTCTCCACCGAGCTTCCCCGCGATCCCGAGACGCTCCAGGCGATGCTGATCGCGCGGGACGCGGAGATCGAGCGCTTGCGCCAGATCATCAAGGAGTTGCAGCGCCACCGCTTCGGCCGGCGGGCGGAGAGCCTGCCCGAGGACCAGTTGCTGCTGGCGCTGGAAGAGGCCGAGCAGGTCGAGGCCGCCGGCTTCGCCGCGTCCGAGGAGAAGGGGCCGGCCGAGAAGGCGGAGCGGGTCGCGAAGCGCCGTGCGAACCGCGGGGCTCTGCCCGCCCATCTGCCGCGGATCGAGACCGTGGTCGATATCGAGAGCGACATCTGCCCGTGCTGTTCCGGCAAGCTGCACCGCATCGGCGAGGATGTGGCCGAGCGGCTCGACATGGTGCCCGCCCAGTTCCGCGTCCTGGCGGTGCGGCGGCCGAAATATGCGTGCCGCTCCTGCGCGGACGTGGTGGTGCAGGCCCCGGCGCCGGCACGGCTGATCGAGGGCGGCCTGCCGACGGAGGCAACCGTCGCCCATGTCCTCGTCTCGAAATACGCCGACCATCTGCCCCTGTACCGCCAGGCCCAGATCTATGCACGGCAGGGCATCGCGCTCGACCGCTCGACGCTGGCGGACTGGGTCGGGCGGGCGGCCTTCCTGCTGCGGCCCGTGCATGACCGGCTGCTGGCGGTGCTGAAGACCTCGCCCAAGCTGTTCGCCGACGAGACCACGGCGCCGGTGCTGGATCCCGGCCGCGGCCGGACCAAGACCGGGCAGCTCTTCGCCTATGCCCGAGATGACCGGCTCTGGGTCGGCGCCGATCCGCCCGCCGTCGCTTATGTCTATGCTCCGGACCGCAAGGGCGAGCGGCCCGTCGCCCACCTCGACGGCTTCAGCGGCATCCTGCAGGTCGATGGCTATGGTGGCTACAAGGCACTGGCCGGACGCAACGCCGTGAACCTGGCGTTCTGCTGGGCGCATGCGCGGCGGCGCTTCTACGAGCTTGCCCAGAGCGGTCCCGCGCCGATCGCCAGCGAGGCCCTGCAACGCATCGCCGAACTCTACCACGTCGAGGCTGCGATCCGCGGCCGGACCCCGGATGAGCGCCGGGCCGCGCGCCAGGAGAAGAGCAGGCCGATCATCAACGCCCTCGAGCCGTGGCTGCGGGCGAAGCTGGCGTTGATCAGCCAGAAGACCAAGCTCGCCGAGGCGATCCGCTACGCCCTCTCGCGTTGGCAGGGGCTGACCCTGTTCCTCGACGACGGCCGTGTCGAGCTGGACAACAACATCGTCGAGCGGTCGATCCGGCCCCTGGCGCTGACCCGAAATTATGCGCAGCACCTGATTATGCGCAGTTCACCTGCGGAAAGCGCCTGCGGGACTTATTCATCGACGACTTCTCGCGCGCGACGAACTGCGCATAATTCAAAGGCTTTGAAGGAACTGCATCAGTTGGTCGGGGGGACGATACCTCCCGGGGCGCGCTCCGATTGGCTGCAACCGATTGAGGGCGCGCTCCTTCATTGAGAGATCGGCATCGAAGTACATGTGCGTCGTGGCGGGGCTCTCGTGGCCCAGCCAGAGGGCGATCACGGTGATGTCGACGCCCGACTGAAGGAGATGCATCGCCGTGGTGTGGCGGATAGTATGCGGCGATATTGATCGGTGCGCGAGTTGGGGGTGTCGTTCTGCAGCAGCCGAGACAGCGAGGTCGAGACGCTGGGTAACATTCGATCGGGCCATCCTTCCTCCGCCCCGGTTCGGAAACAGGAACTTGTCATCACCGGCGTTCTCCATCTGGCGCTTCCAGGCCCGGATCAGCGATGCGGTTGATCGCCAAAGCGGCACGCTTCGTTCTTTGCGCCCCTTGCCGTGCAGGTGCGCGACCGAGGAGCCGTCGATGACGACGTTACCGACGCGCAAGCCTATGGCCTCCGACACTCGTGCACCGGTGTTGTACATCAGGCTGAAAAGTGCTCGATCTCGCTGGCCCGCCCACGTTCGAGGATCCGGCGCCTCGAGGATCGCCTGCATCTCTTGGCGTGACAAAAACCCAAGCACGGGTCTGTCAAACCTCTTCATCGGGATGGCCAGCGCCTGCTCGATCACGTGGAGCGCGGTAAGATCGTGGTGGGCGGCATACTTCAGGAAGGACCGAAGCGCCGCCAAACGGGCGTTGCGGCTGCGCGCGCCGTTGTTGCGCTCCTTCTCAAGATGATCGAGGAAGCTCAGGATCAGTCTGGCGTCGAGATCGACCAACGCCAATGCGGCCGGCGACTTGCTGATCTTGACTTCGGCGAAGCTTAGCAGCAGTCGGAACGTGTCGCGGTAAGCGGCGATCGTTCGGGGGCTGACGGCTCGCTGGCGGCCCAGATGCTCGACGAAGAAGCGCTGGAGCAAGGTGGAGAAGGACGGCGTCGGGATCGGATCAGGCATGGTGATCCCCTCCGACGCCTGCCGCGAAGAGCTCGAAGCGCTTGCCCGTGACCGCCATGAGGTCCGGGATGCCCGTCAGATACCAATAGGTATCGGACACCTTGGCATGGCCGACATAGGTCGAGAGCGCAGCCATGGCGTTGTCGATATCGGCCCCATGCTCATGCCAAAGCTGGACGCGGCGGCAGATGAAGGTGTGGCGCAGGTCGTGGATGCGCGCCTGGGCGTAGGCGCCGCGCGCCGTCCAGGCGAGTTCGGCTCTCAGCTTCTGGAACACCCAATGGATGGTCCGCGTCGGCAGCGGCCCGCCCGACGACGAGAGGAATAGAAATGAGTCCTGGTTGGTGGCGCCGTGACGCGCCCGCACGGCCATGTAGCGATCCAATGCCGCCACCGCGGTCGCGTGCATGGGCACGTGTCTGGACTTACGAAACTTCGTGTTCCGGACCGTCAGGACGCCCTGACCGAGATCGACGTTACCACATTGCAGGTGGAGCGCTTCCGAAAGGCGCAGGCCGGTGGCGGCGATCAACCCGAAAATCGTCTCGTAGGTGGCTGGTCGCAATCCACCATACGGGGCAAGGCGCCTGGCGGCGGCGAGGAGATCGCAGATCTCCTGCTCCGAGTAGATGTGTGGCGCCAGGCGACGATGGGAGCGGCCAAAGATTGCCGTCTGCGGGAACTCGGTGGCTGGATCGAGCCGCGTCAGATACCTGGCGAATGGTCGAAGGACATCCAGGCGTCGCGCCCAGGAAAACGGCGCGGCGTGCTTCGCCTGACCTTGCACCCAATCCAGTGTGATGCGGGTCGTCAGCGGGCCGGTATGGGCCGCCTCGTCGACGAAGCGGGCGAATGCGGTGATCTGGTCGCCCGGAATCCGCAGGTCGAACCCCAAGGCGCGGCGCTCGGTCAGGTAATCCTCGGCCAGTGAGAGCATAGTGCGCACCTCGGTCATGACGCGCTCCCCGGCCAGGGCAAGGCGACGGCGGTGAGCCGGTTCAGATCGACCTTGGCGTAGATCGCCGACGTATCGAGGCAGCGGTGCCGCAGGACGTCAGCGATATCCTTCATCGGCGCGCCGGTGCGCAGCAGCCGGCTGGCCATGCTGTGCCGGAGAATGTGAACCCCTGTGCGGGTCCATCCGCATCTTCGGTAGCCTGCCACAACCGCTCGCTTGACGGCGCCCTTCTCAATCGGCTCATCGTACGGGGCGACGTGGCGGACAAATATGGCCCGGTTCAATGTCTGGGGCCGCTCCTTACGCAGATGGGCGGCGATCGCGCTGCCGGTCGCAGCGGGCAAGGGAAGGACATCGGCGCGCCGACTCTTGGTTCCGACGAGGGTGATCGTGCCGTCGGCCCAGTTGATGTCTTCGAGGCGTAGCTTGACGACCTCGCTGCTTCGCAGGCCGAGATCGATCAAACACCGCACCATCGCATAAGCTCGCCGGCGCGACGGAAAGGATTGATTGAACGATCGCAGCAGTTCGTCGATCTCGGCGTCGGTGAGCACTTCCGGCAAGGACGCCAATCGCCAGTGGGCCGCCCGCGGAATGGCGGCCGCCAGTTCGCTGACCCGATCGCCGGACATGCTGCGGAACCAGCCAATGGCGCCGCCGATCACGCCGATGGAGCCAGCGCTGCGCCCCTGCTCGCCGATAACAAAACGCCGGACGGATGCGGCACCGATCGTCGACATCGTGATCGGCTGATCGCCGAAATGCGCGAGCAGAAACTCGCCGACAACCCGACCGCGCCGCCGGCGGGTGGTGTCTGCCAGGCCCCAGACATCATGCATGTGGGCGTCGAAACGCGCCAACTCTTGCGAAACGACGGAGTCCAAGGCCGGATCTAGCGTCCCTACGCCATCGGCCCGCAACACTTCCAACAACCGGGCGAGTGCGGCTCGCAACTCGTGGCGCAATCGGCGGACCGGATAGGGGCAAGCGCAAGCCGGCATATGCTCCGACAGAAAGCAGGCGACGACGGCCTCGCCGATTGCGTTCAGACCGTACCGCTCCCCGGTCAGCCAATGGGCGAAGTGCGCAACGCAGCACAAATAAATGCGCTGGGTGCTTGGGGCATACCGCCCGCGGCGCAGGTGTGCCCCATATCGCGAAACATAGGGCTGAAGAACGCTATCCTCCAGCCAAGCGCGGGGCTGCGGCTGGACGACGATCTCCTTGGACATGTTGACCTCCTGTCAGGCTGAACCAGCCCGGAAGGAGATCAGGATTATGTACAGAGCGGAACCGTATGAGCGCCCGCCTTCGCCCAGCCCAGCCACGGAAAACGCGGCGCGCCCCGCGACGAACTGCGCATAATCAGGTGCTGCGCATAATTCCTTTTATGGAGACCTCTGCATAAAAGGAAGAATGCGCTCTTCGCCGGCTCCGACGGCGGCGCCGAGCACTGGGCCGTCATCGCCTCACTCGTCGAGACATGCAAGCTCAACGGCGTCGACCCCCAGGCCTACCTCGCGGACGTCATCACTCGCATCGTCAACGGCCATCCAAACAGCCGCATCGACGACCTCATGCCATGGGCCTATCCGGCACGGCTCGCCCTCAGCGCCGTGGCCTGAAGACGACGGTCTTACCGTTCACCGGCCACCCGGCGGCGTGCAGCAAGGCCGTGATCCGGCGATAGCCATAGCGTCCGTACCGGGTGGCGAGTTTGACGATGTCCGCGGTCAGGGCCGCCTCGTCGGCACGGCTCACCGGCACCTTGCGTTGGGTCGATCGATGTTGCCCCAGAACCCGGCACGCCAGCCGTTCCGACACGCCGAGCTTGCTCACGACGTGTTCGACGCAGCGACGGCGCCGGGCGGGGCTCAGAAGTTTCCCGCCGCAGCTTCCTTCAGGATCAGCTTCTCGAGCGTCAGATCCGAGACAGCCTTGCACAGCCGCTCGTTCTCCTTCTCGAGTTCCTTCAGCCGCTTGACCTGGTCGCTCTTCAGCCCGCCAAACTCCTTGCGCCAGCGGTAATACGTGAACGCCGTCACCCCGATCGCCCGGATCGCTTCGGCAACGGATCGCCCCTGCGACACCAGAACGTCAACCTGCCGAAGCTTCCCGACGATCTCTTCCGGCTTGTGCTTCTTCTGCGCCATTGCGCCATCCTCCAAAGGCCCGAAAGCCTACTTCACGGAGGACCACTTTTCAGGGGGCAGGCCAGCCCAGCCGTCGGTCTTGGCAGTGGCGCCGGCGGCGAGGTTTGCGGCAAGGAAGGCGTGCAGGCTGCGGGCGGAGAAGTCCGGGATCTGCGCCAGGCGGATGCGGCCTGGGCCGCCATTGGGGCCGCCGTCACCGACCTCGACGGCGCCGGCGATGAGCAGCTTGCCCTGGTGGCTGCGGCCACCGCCGCCGGCCGGCGGGTCGTCCTTGGTGCGGCAGGCGATCGTGGCCTCGTCGACCTCGACCAGGCCGGCCAGGGGCGAGCGCTCGGGCGCGACCATGGCGCGGCGCAGCTTGGCGCACAGCAGCCAGGCGCTCTTGTAGGAGCCGCGGCCGAGCTGCCTCTGGACCTGCAGGGCCGAGCTGCCGTTGGAGTGGGTGGCCATCAGGTAGGCGGCCCAGAACCAGACGGTGAGCGCCAGCTTGGAGCCGCGCATCATGGTGCCGGCCGTCACCGAGGTCTGCTTGCGGCAGTCGGCGCACTCGTGGGTGTGCGCCTTGGTCGCCAGCGCCCAGCCCCGGGTACTGCCGCAGGTCGGGCACACGAATCCCTCCGGCCAGCGCAGGTGTCGCAGGTAGGCGGCACAGGCCGCCTCGTCGGGAAAGCGCCGCTGGAACTCCAGCAGCGAGCGGGGGAAGTCGGTCATCGCTGGACACTCCGAGGCTGTGATGTTCGCGGTATGTTCTACCACGCGCCTCGCGCCGCGTCACCACATCTGGTGGCGCCGGAGCTTCAGGGATAAGCCTTATGTGCATATAATTGGCTACTGTAGGCGCGGCAATGCTGTGTTCCTTTGCTGCCCACGCCCAAACGAATTTTTCATTCTATGCAGGAAAAGTTAGGTGATTGTGCCCCGAGAAAGTGGACGTGGTTCAGGCGCACTGCATTCCTTCTTGGCCGGACTGATGTAGCCGAGCTCTGAGTGCAGCCGACGGGGATTGTAGAAGCTTTTATTGTAGCCGAACAGGTCCCGTCGCACCTCGCGCCCTGGTGGCATAGATGCAATGACAGACCCGCTCGGTTTTCAGGGTATGGAAGAAGCTCTACAGGGGCGCATTGTCCCAGCAATCCCTGTTGCGCGCCTCTTGGACGGCGTGATGCCCGAGGGCGGCCAAAGCCACACGTAAACCTCGGGCGGCGTATCGGATGCCGACTGGTGGATCAGTCCAGCTTATTTGACAGTGACGGGAAACTCCTCCCGGGAAGCTTCCAGCGCCACGGCGGTGGAGGCGACGATGGCGCCGATACGCACCGCCGCGTGGATCTGCACCTCCAGAACGCCCGCGTCGCGCAGCACCTTCTCGTGGGAATCGATGCAGCGCCCGCAGCCGTTCATGGCGGAGACCGCCAGCGACCATAGCTCGAAGTCGGGCTTGTCCACCCCCGGATTGCCGATGACGCTCATGCGCAGCTTGGCGGGGAGCGTCTCGTAAGCCTTGTTGGAGGCGAGGTGAGTGAAGCGGTAGTAGACATTGTTCATGGCCATGATGGCCGCCGCCGCCTTGGCAGCATCCATGGCGGCGGGCGAGAGGTGAGGGGCAGCCTCCGCCTCTAGCGCACTCGCCACCGTGGGGCTGCGGGTCGTGATCCCGCACGCCACTAACAGCCCGTAAAGCTGCTGGGGCGTAAGGCTCTCCTCGCGAGTCAGCGTGGAGAGGTTCAGTTTCACGTCCTTGGCGAAGACGGGAATCCGGTCCTTGAGGGCGTCAATGGACATCCCGTCGGTCCCTTCTGGCTCAGGCCACCTTCAGCACGTCACCGCCGACTTCGCGGTTGCAGGGGCACAACTCGTCGGTCTGCAGAGCGTCGAGAACGCGCAGCGTGTCCTTTGGGTTGCGGCCCACGTTCAGATTGGTAGCGTAGACGTGCTGGATCACGCTGTCCGGATCGATGACGAAGGTGCAGCGATAAGCCACGCCATCAGGAGAGCGCACTCCGAGGCCGTCGATGAGCGAGCCATTGGTGTCGGCGAACGACCAAATCGGGAGCCTGTTGAGGTCCTTGTGGTCGCGGCGCCAGGCGAGCTTCACGAACTCGTTGTCGGTGGAGCCGCCGAGCACGACCGTGTCGCGATCCTCGAAGTCCTTGGCGAGGCGGGAGAACTCCGCGATCTCGGTGGGGCACACGAAGGTGAAATCCTTCGGATAGAAGAAGATCACCTTCCACTTGCCGGGGAAGCTCGCCTCGGTGATCGTCTCGAAGGCCGACTGCCCATTCTCCTCATGGACGTTGAAGCCGGGCTTCACGCCGACTACCGAGAAAGCAGGAAGGGTGCTACCGATACCGAGCATGGAGTCGTCTCTCCCAAGTTAAAGACCTCAGACATTGAAATTTTACCATTGTGCGTCGAGCTTGTCAGATTTTTCGGATCCAACGATGTGTTCCAAATTCTCGAATGGAGAATCAACGCTAATCTTATTGGAAGATTTTTTCTAACGCTAGAAAGTCGACACGTCAATCTACTGGCTTCCCGAGCGGCAAGTTCTATTTTACCGCAAAATGGCTGGAGTTTGGATCTGTGCGCCCTCGCCGGCGTTTTGCCGGCGCGACGGCAAGTTCCGGCCAAGGTCGCGCTCAGCTTCCTGCGGCTCCGACGCAGGGAACCTGTCCCGGGTGGATGAGGTTGAGGCCGCAGTCGGCGAAGGCGATGGTCTGTTTGCCGCACGTCGCAGATCCAGAAAACGCTATCCTATGGTTCAAGCTGCCCCGTGATCGACCTGTGCCGTTGTCGATAGAGGTCCTTGCCGTAGGCGAAGGGCCGCTTGCGGCTCCTGGTTGAAGGGATGCTGGGGGCGATGCCTTGGCGGGGAGCGCGTCTCGGAGCCAGACGCTGTCATAGCTCCGGTCAGCGATCAGGCTTCTGGCCGCAGGCAGGGCGTCGAAGACAAGGCGAAACGCCTTGTGGTCGTTCATCTGGCCTTCCGACAGCAGCATCACGATCAGGGACCCTCGCCATCGCAGACGGTGTGGGGTTTGGAGTTAAGCACGCCCATTTTGCGCCCGATATGGCTGGGTATAGCCCCTTTTGAGCTGGCTTGCCGCCGTGCGATGAGCTTAGGGTACGCGGCATCGATCATGATGTGTTCCGGCTTCGGCCCTTCGCCTGCGAGCGCCGCGAAGTTCCTGTCGAGGACGCCGAGCCGGCTCCAACGGATGAAGCGGTACAGAGGGTCTTGTGCGGACCGTAGCCTTCGGCGCATCCTTCCACCGGTGGCCATGCCAGATGACGCACTCGATGCCGCTGACCACCCGGCGATCGTCGACCCGCAGCACCCCGTGGGACTAAGGGGAGACGGCGCGATCCGCTCCATCTGCCGTTCGCTCAGCAGGAACAAATCATTCATCACTACTAGCCGAGATGAAACACTTATATTCGGGAGAAAATCACATTACTCGCCTATCGTCTCACCGGTGCCACCAAGCTCGGCTGGAAAATCCTTTAACTTCGGCAACCCATCCTTCATTGGCAACACAGTCTCGGCATAATTCACATGCACGCTGGGTTTGAATTCAAGGTCAGGGAGTGTAGCTGCGTAGACGTCCATGAGCCCGAAACCGGGATGCATCGTCATCAAATGCCCGCCGCATCTACGGCAATATTTACGTTCGCTGGCCGGAGTTTGGGCGTAGGTGGCAATCTCCGTCTCGCCATGCGTCACCTTCACCGCGTCCGGCGTCCAGAGGGTGAAGGCATTCACCGGTCCCGCCGACCAGGAGCGGCAGGAACCGCAATGACAATAGCCCATCGCTTCTGGTGCACCAGTGACCTCTAGCGTCACTGCACCACAGAAACACGCGCCTCTATAAGTCTGCGACATGAGTTTCCTCGCTTATTTTGGGCCTGGATGGTGACGATGGGTGGACGGAAAGTCAACAATGTCCCGGAGTGAATCGGGTAAGTTGGCTGACCTAAGAGCCGGATTCAAAAGTTCACACGTTTTGGCAATGTCTTGCGATGCGTCGCGTGAGCATGCGGATGCTGGCGATGTGAGCGAATGCGGTCGCGCTCTCGATGGATTTCTCCCAGTTCTTTGCGAGGCGGCGGCAGCGTCCGAGCCATGCGAATGTCCGCTCGACCACCCAGCGGCGTGGCAGGACGACGAAGCCCTTGGCCGTATCGGAGCGCTTGACGATCTCGATGGTCCAGCAGCCATGGCCGCGCATGGCGCCCTTGAGCTTGTCGCCGGCATAGCCGCCGTCGGCGAAGACGTGGCGCAGCCATGGATGGCGGAACCGGACCGCCTTGAGCAGGTCGGGAGCGCCGTCGCGATCCTGAATATCGGCCCGGTGAACCCGCACAAAGATCAGGAAGCCGAGCGTGTCGGTGATGATGTGGCGCTTGCGCCCTTTGATCTTCTTGCCCGCGTCATATCCGCAAACCCCGCCGCTTTCGGTGGTCTTGACGCTCTGGCTGTCGATGATGCCGGCGGTGGGCTGGGCGTGCTTGCCTGCGAGCTCGCGCGCCGTCATCACCAGAAGCTGGTTGATCGTCGCCAGAAGGCCGCTGTCGCGCCAAGCATAGAAATAGCCGCGCACGGTCGAAACCGGCGGAAACTCCCCCGGCAGCATGCGCCATGGGCAGCCGCTCGAGGCGATGAACAGGATCGCTTCCATGACATTGCGCATCGCCGTCGTACGCGGCCGCCCGCCGTGCCTGGGACCGGGGATCAGCGGCGCGACGACAGCCCATTCCCGGTCCGTCAGATCACTTGGAAAACGCAGACGGTCACGGTTATGCTCGGCGCGAGAGATATCGGTCCAGGCCATCAGAAACCCCATTTGATTCAACACCAAACGGGAAGCACAACCTGCTGATATCGCTCAACTCCTTTTAAATCGGCCTCTAAGCGGGCGTTTGAGACGGATTGAACGAACCCGCCGTCGCGGGAGTGGAGAGTGAGCGGTTAGCATTACAGTTGCATTTTGGCTTTCAAATGCGCTCGTCGAGCGGCCGCCTACCCGGGCGCTCCCGACCTCACCCACGACCCCCGCGTGGTCGGCAAAATGGCCGCCCATATCGAGCTGCCTTGGGTCCATCGAGTGTTCTCCAACCTCAAGACCTGGGCACTCGGCGTCTACCACGGCCTGCGACCCCAGCACCTGCAAGCCTACCTCGACGAGTTCGTGTTCCGGTTCAACCGCCGCCGGACCCGACACGCCGCCTTCCGCTCCATCCTCGCCATCGGCGTCGCCATCACGCCCGCAACCTACGAGATGTTGATAGCATCGGAGACTCAGGGATGAGCCTTATGCACATATCAGAACTCTTTCATTTGCGCAATTTTTGCCCCGCTCGCTGCGGGCGCGCCTTGGATCGGCGGGCAAATATACGGCACAGCTTCTCGCGAGGTGATGCGTATGACCCAAACACGGAATTTTGCCGCCGCCCGGGAGAGGGCGCCACATTGCGCCCTGCTGCGCGTTTCGGTTGCCTTTCTGGCAGGCTCTCGGGTCTGGTGGCGCCGGGTGTTGAGAGACCAAGATTGCCGACCGGCCGCGCGCAACGGTCCGGCCTTTCAGCTCTTGGCCTTGCCTTGCCAACCAATGCGCACCCTGCCGGGGCGGGCGAACTCCTCGTTCAGATAAAGTTCTGATATGACGAACAAAAAAGCGCGCCGCAACGCTTGCCACGTAATCGTAGACCGGCTGAATCTGGTCGAAAAGCCGACCCAAAGTACCGTTGCGGAGATAGCTGTCACCTTAGCATACTTTCAAGAAATAGGACTCAGGGAGATTTGCTTATGGCCGCTGCCGAGATGCTCGGCGTGTTGCGGAGCCTGTTGTCGCTCGTGCTGGCGCTTGTTGCAGCCGCCAGTGCCAGCCAAGCGGGAGAGCTGAGCCGTGAGGAACTCGTCGCCAAGTTCTCGCCGCCCTTCGTGCTCGGTGAGCGGGATGCGGACCTGCCCATCTATCCCATCTTCAGTACCGAAGGTACCCAGGATCGGCTGGTCGGCTACATCTTCGAGAGCGCGGACCTTGCGCCCATTCCGGGCTTCTCAGGCACACCACCCAACCTTCTCATCACCCTCGGCGTTGAGGGCACCTTCCAGCGGGTTTCCGTCATCTCTCAGCATGAGCCGGTGTTCGTTGATGGGCTGGGGCCGGAGCCGCTCGACCGGTTCGTAGAGCAATATGCGGGCAAATCCCTGGCGCAGAACGTGAAGGTCGGGCCGCCGGGCGGCGGCGTGCCGCGGGATGGCGCCAATGCCCGCATCGACGGGGTCGCCAAGGCAACCGCGTCAGTCCGCATCATCAACGAAAGCGTGCTGGCGGCGGCGTTGGCGGCGGCGCGCGCCAAGCTCGGGGGGGGTGGGCTACCCCATGCGGCGGCCACCGTCCGGCCGGAGAAGGTGACCGAGGATTTCGCCGGCCTCCAAAAGGCGGGGCTCGTGGTGCATCTCAAGCTGACCGAAGGCGAGGTGGAGAAGGCCTTCGCGGGGTCCGAGGTGGCCGGCACAGACCCCGAGGCCCTGGCCCATCTCAATGCGACCTTCGTCGATATCCACGTCGCTTATCTCAACATTCCCACCGTGGGGCAGAACCTCCTCGGCCCGGCTCAGGCAGCCCACCTCGCCGAGCGGCTGGACGGCGGCCATGCGCTCATCGTCTGGATGGGCGGGCGGTGGAAGCCATTTGGCGAGGCTTTTGTCCACGGTGCCACCCCGGATATGATCGCCCTCACCCAGGGGAGACTGGCGCTCGACCTGCGCGATGCCGTCTATGACGAACCCCTCGCGCTCAAGGACACGCCGAAGGCGCCCTTCGTCATCCTGCGCATCTTCGGTAGCGCAGGCTTCGACCCCGCCGATCCTTTCAAGATCAGCTTCCATGTTACCCGGAAAAAGGGGCAGATCTACCCCGTCCACGTTACCCGCGATTTCGCGCTCGATGTCCACTTCCCAGAAAAGTGGTTCCAGCGGGAGGAGACTGACGAGGTCAAAGGCTGGCGCGGCCTTTGGAAAGACAGGAGGCGGGACCTGGCGGTCCTTGGCGGCGCGCTCGCGCTGCTCGGCGGGGTCCTGGCGTTCCAGCCCGCAACCATGCGTCGTAAGCGGCTGGTGACCGGCTTCCGTTGGGGATTCCTCACGTTCTGCCTAGTGGTGATCGGCTGGATTTATCAGGCGCAGCTCTCCATCGTGACGCTGGCCGGCCTCGTGAAGTCCGCGATCGTCACACGCGACCTCACCTTCCTGCTGTGGGATCCGCCGAGCCTCGTCCTATGGGGCGTGGCGATCGTCACCGCCGTGATTTGGGGTCGTGGTACCTTCTGCGGCTGGCTGTGCCCCTTCGGCGCCCTGCAGGAGCTAGTGGAGCGCATCGCGCGGCCTATCGGCCTGCGGCAGGTGCGGATGCCGCCCTCTCTCGACCGGCGGCTGCGCGGGCTGAAATTTGTGGTGCTCGCCGGATTCATCGCAGTGGCGGTCTTCGCGCCGGCGAAGGCCGAGATGGCGGCGGAGGTGGAGCCGTTCAAGACGGCCATCACGCTGGTGTTCCAGCGAGCCTGGCCGGCGGTGCTCTACGCGGGGCTGCTGCTCGTGGCCAACCTGTTCGTTTTCAAGGCATTCTGTCGTTGGTTCTGTCCCCTCGGCGCCTTAATGGCGCTGCTCGGGCTGCTGCGCCGGTTCGACTGGATTGCCCGCCGTGTGGAATGTGGCTCTCCCTGTCGGCTCTGTGAGCGCCGATGCCGCTACGGCGCCATCGAGCGCTCGGGCGCCGTTCAATATTCCGAGTGCTTCCAATGCATGGAGTGCGTGGTGATCTACGAGGACCTGAAAACATGCGTCCCGTTGGTGCTGGCCGCCCGATCCACCAAACGCGAGGAGAATACCCGATGACCACCCGCAGGTCGGTGGTGGCCGGATTGATCGGCCTTGCCGCCGCGAGCCTCTCTGGCCGATCAACCGAGACGCGGGCGGAGCCCCGCATCGCGCGGCGGCGCCCGGCCGTCGCCTTCGGCACGACGGTCTCGCTCACCCTCGTGGGTCCGCACGTGCCGGAGATCGAGGCGGCCTTCGTGTCCTGCTTCCGCGCCCTGCGCGAGGTGGAGAAGGCCGCTAATCTGTTCGATCCCACCTCGGAGATCAGCCGCCTGAATGCCGCTGGACGGCTGGAGGCGCCTTCGGATGACCTTTCGACCCTCATCCGGTTCTCTCTTCATCTTGCCGAAGTGAGCGGCGGGGCGTTCGATCCCACGGTGCAGCCGCTCTGGTGCGCCTGGCACGACGCCGCTCGCCAGGGCCGCCTGCCGGGCGAGGCGGCGCTCAGGGCGGCGCGCGAGAAGGTGGACCACCGCGCGGTGCGTCTAACGAATGGAGCCGTCGTGCTCGATCGCCCGGGGATGGCGCTCACCCTCAATGCGCTGGCCCAGGGCCTTGCTGCCGATCGCGTCTGCGCGGCGGCAGCAGCCTCGGGGCTGACCGATGCCTTCATCGATACGGGCGAGATCGGCGCCCTCGGCCACGCGGCCGACCGGCATCCGTGGCGCGTGGGCATCGCCCATCCCCGCAAGGCCGCGACGCTGACGGGCATGTGCGATCTCGGCCCGCAGCGGTTTCTCGCCACCTCGGGCGACATGAAATGCGCGTGGACCCCCGACTTCGCCGAGCATCACATTGTCGAGCCCTGGTCGGGCCACAGCCCTAAAGGGCTGTCCGAGGTGGTGGTGGAGGCGGCTTCCGGCCTGACCGCAGACGGTCTTGCCACCGCCTTGATGGTTACTGGTACGGCGGGCGCCCGCCGCCTCCTGGCGCTGGACTCGACCGCAGGGGCGGTATTAATCGACAAGGGGGGAGCGGTGGAAACCTTTGGATTTTAGGAGCTTGAAGATTTCAAGGGCGGTTGACATGCCGTGTGAGCAGGGGCGGAACTGGGGCGGTGGCGACATCGGCACCGGTTCGGTAGTGGGTCAGTTTGAATTGAAGCCAGCGAAACTCCCTCTCCCGCCCGAACTCGGCTTTTGCCGAGTTCGGTTGCGACGAGCCGAAGCCGGAAACATCCGGCTTCGGCGCGGGGGAGGGTTGGGGAGGGGGCAAATCCTCTCCAACTGACGCCGATGGATCTGGAGGAAGCACCGGTTTCCCCCTCCCTGCCCTCCCCCGCAAGCGGGAGAGGGTTCTCCACCGCCCCCGGTCATCGCAACAGATTTTCAAACTGACCCACTACCACCGGTTCAATTTCCTTGCCTGCCTATGGCGCATCAGGGATAATTCCCTTTGGCTTCGGCCAACTAATAAGAATGGGCCGGCAAGATTGGCCCGCAATTGGGAGGAACGCATGGTGATGCTCACTCACCTGAGGGCGGAGAAGTGTGGCGCGTCCGTTCCGGTCGTATGGGATGGAGGTGTGGTTGCGGCTTGGTCCAATCGCGCCAACGGGCGCGACGCCATCGCTGAGATTGCGGGCGCGGCGCGGGTGCACGACGTCGGATTCCTGCTGATCTTCGCCTCGTCCTACTATGACCCCCGCGACATCGTCGACGGTCTTGCCGCCCACTTTCCAGATGTGCCTCACGCCGGTTGCTCAACAGCGGGGGAGATCGGGCCCACCGGCATCGCCGATCGCAGCCTTGTGGCCCTGGCCTTCCCCAAGGACGACTTCGACATCGCGTGTTCCTATTTCGAGACCACTGACGATTTCAGCGTCGAGCTGGTCGCCGAGCTGGTCGCCGAGCTCTGCCACCGCCTCGATCTCGACCGGACGGCGGAAGCGGGGCACGGGTTCGCGCTCACCCTTCTCGACGGCCTAGGCCGGCATGAGGAGCTGGTTCTTGCCGCTTTGCAGGGGGCGCTGGACGACATCCCGATGGTTGGCGGATCACTCGGCGATGACCTCGCCTTCACTTCAACTTTTGCCTTCTGCGACGGGCGCACCTTCCGCGGCGCGAACCTGGTGCTGCTGATTCGAACCGATCGCCCCTTCGAGCTCTTCAAGTCCGACCATTTCCTGCCGACCTCGAGCAAGCTGGTGGTGACCGCCTGCGATCCCGACCTTCGGGTGGTGACCGAACTCAATGCCGAGTCCGCATGGCTCGCCTTCGCCGAGGCCGCCCATGTCGATCCGGATGTCCGCATCGGCATAAACTTTGCGGCTCACCCCCTGCTGGTGCGGGTGGGGGGCGAATATTATTGCCGTTCGATCCAGAAACTGAACGATGACAACAGTTTGTCGTTCTATTGCGCAATCGATACCGGCGTGATCCTGACCGTCGCGAAGACGAAGGACATGGTCGCGACACTTGAGGAAACTCTGTCAAGTCTCGAAAACAGGCTCGGCGGGTTGGACTTCGTGCTGGGCTTCGACTGCATCCATCGCCGGCTCGAAGCGGAAAATCGCCAGATCGTCCATCAGATTTCAGACATCTTTAGGCGTTTCCGTGTGTTCGGTTTTAGCACTTACGGAGAGCAGTATAATGCCATGCACCTGAACCATACGTTCTCTGGAGTTGCATTCGGCCGCCGGCAATAGTGTGAGATGCGTCACTCCGCTCTCGATCCGGCATCTACTCCCGATCTGCAAGCGCGGATTGCCGAGCTTGAGCAGCGCGTCGCGAAGCTCGAGAAGATCAATTCGGTCCTGATCGATCGCGCAGAACGGGCGGTGGACAACGGCCAGGGAAGCGCCTTCTCCCTATTCCAGACCGCCATCGGCCTTGAGCGACAGGTGCGCGAGCGCACCTGTCAGCTCTCGCGGACGCTGCGCCGTCTGGAGCAGGTCAACGCCGAGCTCGCCGATGCGAAGAACTTGGCCGAGCGGGCGAGCCGCGCCAAGACGCGCTTCCTGGCCCAGGCGGGCCATGACCTGCTGCAGCCCCTCTACGCCGCGCGCCTCACCCTCTCGGCCCTCGACGAGGTCCAGACCAGTGACGAGGGGCACCGCCTGACGCTACGGGTCGAACGCGCGCTCTTCACCAGTGAAAGCCTGCTGAAGTCGCTGCTTGACATCTCCCAGCTCGATGCCGGCGTGGTGATCCCGCAGGTGAGCACGGTGGCGCTCGGGCAATTGCTGTCAGATCTTGCCAACGACTTCGCACCTATCGCCCATCTTCGCAATCTCGACCTCCGGGTGGTGCCATCCAGCGTCCACGTCTCCACCGATCCGCTGATGCTGAAGCGGATCCTGCAGAATCTCGTCTCAAATGCCCTGCGCTACACGGAGAAGGGGCGCGTGCTGGTGGGGGTCAGACACCGGCACGACTGGATCCGCATTGAGGTGATCGACACCGGCTCCGGCATCCCCAAAGACCAGCATTGCGCCATCTTCGACGAATTCCACCGCGGCAAGGGCGCGGCATCCGAACCGGAGGTGGTGGGGCTGGGGTTGGGCCTCTCCATTGTACAGCGCCTCATCCGCACCCTCGGGCACCGCCTGGCGCTGGAGTCGGAGGTGGGTAGGGGCTCGAAGTTCTCCGTGGAGCTACCGCGGACCGAAGGGTTGCCGCTGCCCCTCGCCCAGCCGTTCGAGGATCATCCAAGCCAGGGCAGGGGCCTGTCCGGCGCCCTTGTCGTGGTGATCGATAACGATTCGGCGGTGCGCGAGGCCACCGCGGAGCTCATCAAGCGCTGGGACTGCAAGGCGGTTCCCATCTGCGACCTGAGCGAGATGGAGGAGGTGGTCGCCCAGCGTGGCCGCGCACCCGATCTGCTGCTGGTGGATTACCATCTCGACCACGGCTCCGGCCTCGACGCCATTGCTGCTGTCCACGCAAGCTGCGGGGTCGATGTGCCGGCCATCGTCGTGACTGCTGACTACAGCGAGGAAACCGAGGCCCGTGTCGCTGCCGCCGGCATCGAGCTGCTGCGCAAGCCGGTCAAACCAGCCGAGCTGCGCGCGCTCATGGCCCATTTGCTGGAGTAGGCGCGGAAAGAAGACCCACCAGGTGCCGGCCTGCACCCCGAGCTTTGCGCCGGCGTCGTTCAGTGCTGGTGGCCAGCGTCCTCGTCGAGGATCTGATTGAAATTAATCTTGGACGTTTCGATTACCGCTTGGGTGCGCGAGAGGACGTTGAGCTTGCGCAGGATCCCGGAGATGTGCGCTTTCACCGTCGTCTCGCCCACGTCGAGTTCATGGGCGATCTCTTTGTTGAACTTGCCCTGCCGGAGCATTTGCAGCACTCGCATCTGCTGGGATGTCAGGCTGGAGAGCCGCGCTATAAGCTCCAAATTCTCCGGTCTGCCGGAGGATGTCGCCCCACTTTCGTACCCGTCCGGCAGATAGACGGACCCGCCGATGACTTTCTGCACCGCCTGGGCCAGTTCCGCCTTCTTCGCGGATTTCGAGGCAAAGCCGGAAATGCCATAGCTCAGCGCCTCGCGGACGACACCCTGGTCATCAAGGCCGGAGATCATCAAGATCGGCAGACGGGGAAATCGTGAGCGGATCATCAGGAGGCCGTCGAAACCCTTGGTTCCAGGCATCGAGAGATCGAGCAGCGCAAGATCATAGCCGCGCCGCTGGCCCGAAATCACCTCGATGGCGGCATCGACGCTGGCGGCCTCGTGCATCTCGGCCTTGGGATAGACCGACTGAATGACCAATTGGATCGCTTCACGGAACAGCGGATGGTCGTCGATGATTAGGAACTTGTGCATAGCGCCTGCTCCGGTGCGGCGCCGGAGCTTGTCCGGCGCCGCATTGACCCAATCGATCGCCTCCGCTAGGAAGCATTCTCGGCTACCCTCATTTCGCAGCAACGGTCTTCGGCAGCTTGAAGGCCCACATAGAGCCGCCCTGGCTGATGTTCTTGATCACCTTGGCGACCTCGCCACCCCAGAGCGGAACTGCGCCACCCCACCCGGAGACGACGCCGACCCATTGCTCGCCGTCCTGCTCCCAGGTGATTGGTGACCCAACAATACCGGAACCGGTGTTGAACTTCCACAATTCCTCGCCGGTCTTCGCATCGAACGCCTTGAGGTAGCCTTCCGGCGTGCCCATGAAGACGAGGCCGCCAGCGGTGGTCAGAACGCCGCCCCACAGGGGCGCCTTGTTCTTATACTCCCACTTGATCTCGCCGGTCGCCGGATCGATCGCCTTCAGCGAGCCGATGTGATCCTCGAAGATCGGCTTGATGGTGAAGCCGGCGCCAAGAAAGGCCGCGCCCTTCTTGTAGGTGATCGGCTCGTTCCAGATGTCCATACCCCATTCGTTGGACGGCACGTAGAACAGCCCCGTCTGCTTCGAATAGGCCATCGGCATCCAATTCTTGCCGCCGAGGAACGACGGCACCGAGAACACCGACTTGCCGGGCTTGCCGGGCTCGGCCTTGGAGGGATCGCCGGGGCGGCTTTCCTCATTGTAGATCGGCCGGCCGTCCGGGCCGATGCCCTTGGCCCAGGTAATCTGCTTTACGAACGGCGTCGCCGAGAGGAATTTGCCGTTGGTGCGGTCGAGCACGTAGAAGAAGCCGTTGCGATCGGCCGTGGCGCCCGCCTTGACGGTGGCGCCGTTCTTCTTGAGGTCGAACGAGATGAACTCGTTCACACCGTCGAAGTCCCAGCCGTCGTGGGGCGTGGTCTGGAAGGCCCATTTGATCTCGCCGGTGTCGGGATCAAGGGCAAGCCGCGACGCCGTCCAGCGGTTGTCGCCTGGACGGGTGTAGGAGTTCCACGGCGCCGGATTGCCGGTGCCGAAGAAGATCAGGTTGGTCTCCGGATCATAGGTGCCGCCGAGCCAGGTGGCGCCGCCGCCGGTCTTGTACATCTCGCCTGGCCAGGTCTCGCCCGCCTTGCCGGTCATGGTGGAGGGCTTGCCGTCCAGCAGGCCCACGAAGCCTTCGATCACCGGGCGCGACCAGACAAGCTCGCCGTTCTCAGGGTTACGCGCCTCAACGCGGCCCACCGCGCCAAACTCGCCGCCCGAGACCCCGGTTACTAGCAGCGGGCCGCGCTTGGAGGGGACGATCAGGGGCGCGGCGGTATAGGAATAGCCCGCCTCGAAATCGTCGATCTTCTTGCGCCACACCACCTTGCCGGTTTTGGCATCGAGCGCGACGAGCCGGGCGTCGAGCGTACCGAAGAATACCTTGTCGCCGAGAATCGCCGCGCCGCGGTTGACCACATCGCAGCAGGGCAGGATGCCCTCCGGCAGCCGGGCCTCGTACTCCCAGAGCTTCTCGCCTGTACGCGATTCGACCGCGAAGATGCGCGAGTAGGAGGCCGTGACGTAGATGGTGCCGTCATAGACGATCGGCTGGGCTTCCTGCCCGCGCTGCTTCTCGCCACCGAACGAGAACGCCCAGGCGGGAACGAGTCCCTTGATGTTGTTCCTGTTCAGCCTGTCGAGGGGAGAAAAGCGCTGGCCCTGGACTCCGAGGCCATTGGTGAGCACGCTCTTCGGATTGTCCTGATCCTTGAGCAAGTCGGCGATGGTCGGCCCCTCGGCGTGCACCCATCCGACGCCGGCCACGAGCGAAACTATGCTCAGGGCCGCGAGTGCGAATTTTCTGATCGTCATGGAATGCGTTCCTCCTGGTGCGTTTCTCTTCCCTGCCGCGGGCGAGCCCCTGTCCGGTGCGCCTCTCCGGGCGTTCATCGATAGCCTGACGATGATACGCGCCCTGCCGCACCGAGTTTATTGCCAATAGGTGCTAATCTGCAGCCTCCTGCGATCATCGGAACACTGGCGGTTTGGCTGCCAATGCTTAGTGGTAGAACCTCTCCGGAGCTCAATTCGCGGGCGGCTGCCAAGTCACGTTGAACCGCGCATGGATGGCGGCAAGCCGGCCGTCCTTGGCCGCTTCGGTCAGCGCATCCTCCAGCGCATAGGCTAGGTCGTGCGCATCCACCCGCGTCGCGAGGCCAACCGGCCAAGAGGTCTTCACGACGCCGAGGAGCGGCCATTCCTCCACCGAAACCCGACGCCCGGCCTTCGCCGCCGCCCATTCCACTTGCGCCCGCGTCGCCATCAGGGCCGGAACCTCGCCTGAGGAAAACTGTGCCACCGCCGCCTCAAAGCTCGTCGCACGCCGGACATTGTCGGAGATCGCGCCGTTGTAGAGCGCTGAAAGCAGGAGATCGGCCGTGGAGCCCCCCTCCACCGCGATCTTGCGGTTGCGGAAGGCGCCGAAGCTCACGGCCGGAACGGCTTCGGGATCGACGACCACCGCCATGCGCTCCTGCTCGTAGGCGCAGCAGATCACCACCATGTCGTTGCGGAGGCCAAGCTCCTTGTCCACCGGCACATGCAGCATCACGTCGGCCATCACGCGGTCGACGATGTCGCCGCGCCAGACGTTGGCGCGCAGATCGCTGTCCACGTCCTCGCCGGGCATGCGCGCCAGGAACTTCGGCGCCACATGAAGATGCTCAGCGAGAAGACGGCCAATCTCTACGTCGATTCCGGTGAGCGTGCCGCTCTCCTCGAACGACCAAGGCGCAAAATTCCGATAGACAGCTATGACCAGCGTGCCCGAACTCAGAACGTCATCGAGCGGCCGGGCGGCGGCCGGCGCGGCGACAAGCGCCAGCAGCGCCACGAGCCAGAACCTATTTTTCACGGGTTTCGATATAGGAACGGATAGCCCACATCGCCTCCTGGTTCAGCACGTTCTCGAAGGGCGGCATCTTATAGGTACCGTTCTGCGAAAAGCCCCCGCGGATGCGGCTCATGAACCATTCATCGCCCTCTGCGCCGTCGTCGAGGTAGCGCAGATCCGGAGCGATACCGCCGGAGATGACCTGAAGCCCATGGCAGCGCGCGCAATTGGCAGCATAACCGTGCTCGCCAACCTCAATGGCCTTCTTGTACTGCTCGCCGCCCTTCAGGCGATAGGGGTTTTCCTTGAGCCAGCTAGCTCCGACGTTGTTGAGGCCGGCGGTGTCGACCGGCTGCGGGATCACATCGCCGTGTGCGCCAGCCGACCGCGGGCCAACGCCCACCAGAAGGCCGACGGAAACGGCGGCCATGACAGCGCCGATCCGGACAAGGTGCCATGCGGAAACACGAGTGAACATTAAATGCCTCCTCCCGAGGACAATGACCGCTTTCAATTTTCCTTCCCGGGATGCCCCGGGGCGGCTCTTTTGCCTTTAGTTTGTGAAGACCTGGAAACTATCGCCATCACCCCTTCGGCGTAAAGTTGTTCTTTGGTACAAAATTCACGCATCACAACTTGTGCTTGGGTCGATAATTGTCCCCTGGAACCGGAGGCGCGCCGGTGCTAGGCTGTGGCTGGAGAAAGACCTCGGATAAACAATAATGCAGAAGATACTCTTTTTTATTTTTATGTGCTGCCTTCGATTTTGCTGCGTGGCAGGAGCCGCACTGCCGCTGGCTGCTTTCCCGTTTTTTGGCAGTCGCGTAGGAGCAGCCCAGCTCGACATTCGCGTGTCGTTCATCACGCGGGAGGTGCCGGCCCTTGGATTCGAGGCCGAAACCCCGCCCCCACCGCCGAAGGGAGGGCTGGAAGGAGCCCGGCTCGGATTTCTCGATAACGCGGCGACGGGCCGGTTTTCCGGCCAGAGCTGGGTCCTCGGTGAGCGGAGCGTTCCCGAGGACGGCCGTCTGCTGGACGCGGTCAAGGCGGCGCTAGACGCCGGTGAGCGCTACCTGATCATCGATGCACCGGCCGACGAGGTGCTGGCAGCGGCCGATCTCGCCAAGCCCGCCGGCGGGCTTGTGTTCAACTCCGGCGCCCCCGACACGCGCCTCCGGGAGGCGGACTGCCGGGCGAACCTCTTCCACACGCTGCCCTCGCGCGACATGCTCGCCGACGCCTTGATGCAATATCTCGCGAAGAAACGCTGGAGCCATCTCCTGCTGGTGCGCGGCCCCGAGGCGGGCGACGGCCTGCTCGCCGATGCCTTCCGCGCCTCCGCCGTCAAGTTCAGGCTCAAGGTCGTCGCCGAGAAGATCTGGGCCGACCCGACCGATGGACGCACCGCCTCGCAGGAGATCCCGGTGCTGACCCAGGCCGGCGATTATGACGTGGTGGTGGTCGCCGACGAGACCCGCGATTTTGGTCGCCAGTTCCCCTATGCCACCTGGCTGCCCCGGCCAGTGGCCGGCTCGACCGGCCTGACGCCCACGGCCTGGAACGACCGCGTCCGCGGCTGGGCAGCAGCGCAGATACAGGACCGTTTCATGAAGATCAACGGCCGGGCGATGGATGCCTACGACTACGCCGCCTTCATGGCCGTACGCGCCCTCGGCGAGGCGGTCACCCGCAGCGGCTCGACCGAGCCGGGAACGATCGCCGCAGCGCTGACCGCGCCCGCCTTTGCCCTCGGCGGCTACAAGGGGGCCATGGCCACATTCCGGCCGTGGAACCGGCAGCTGCGCCAGCCCATCGCGCTGACCCACGGCGAGGGCGTTACGGCCTTCGCCCCAATTCCTGGCTTCGAGCATCGGGTCACGGAGCTAGACACCCTCGGGCGCGACGCGCCGGAGACGAAGTGTCCGTTCCCGTCACCCGAATAACAGCCCGGTCGACGACCGCAAGATCTCTGGAGGAATGCCCGTGCCGATCCGCTGCCTCGCCCTCATTGCTGCGCTCACTGCGCTCGCCCCGCCTGCGTCCGCCCATCTGCTCTACGTTTCCAGCGAGAAGGACAACAAGATTTCCGTGGTCGATACCACCAGCGGGAAGGTTATCGACGAGATTCCGGTCGGCCGCCGGCCGCGCGGCATCACCTTTTCGTCGGACTTCTCCAAGCTCTATGTCTGCGCCTCCGACGGCGACACGGTCCAGGTGGTCGATGTGGCCACCAGGAAGGTCATCCACAACCTGCCGTCCGGTGCCGATCCGGAGCAGTTCGCCTTACATCCAGACAACAGGCGCCTGATCATCGCCAACGAGAACGATGCCATCGCCACCATTGTCGATGTGGACAGCCGCACTGTCGCGGGCCAGGTGAAGGTGGGCGAGGAGCCGGAGGGCGTCGCCGTCTCCCACGACGGGCGCTTCGCCATAGTCACCTCCGAGACCACCAACATGGCCCACTGGATCGATCTCGCCTCCCTCACCGTGACCGACAACATTCTCGTCGGTCCCCGCCCGCGCTTCGCTATCTTCAGTCACAACGATAAGGAGCTGTGGGTCTCCTCGGAGATCGGTGGCGCGGTGGCGGTGATCGAGACCGCCAGCCGCGCCATCCGACGGAAGATTTCCTTCAAGATCCCGGGCGTGTCCAAGGACAAGGTCCAGCCGGTGGGCATGCGCATGACCCGCGATGGTAAGTATGTCTTCGTCGCGCTCGGCCCGGCCAACCAAGTGGCAGTAGTGGATGCCAAGACCTACGAGGTCATCAAGTACATCCTGGTGGGTCGGCGCGTGTGGCATATGGATCTGACCCCGGAGGAGGACCGACTCTGGGTCACCAACGGCGTCTCGGGCGACGTCACCGAGATCGACGTGCCCTCGCTGACGGCGGTGCGCACGGTGAAGGTGGGGCGCTATCCCTGGGGCGCGGCGATCCGGCCAACCAAGTAGGGCGGCTCCCTGCGACGCGGGGCAGAGGAGGCCTCTCGGCGGCTGGATCGCGCGTTACGTTATGAGACCTGTGCGCGGATAGTTCTCGACGATAGCCAGCTGACATGATTCACTCAATCAACGCAATGGATTGAGGTGTTCCATGTCGCGGCGGCGGATCGGGCAGGAGAGCTTCGGGTTCGGCGATGCGGGGCGTCGGCATTCTTCCTTGGACGATCTGGCGACGTTGATCGACTGGGCTTGCGTCGATCTGCGGCTCGCCGATATCTCCTGCGCGGCGAAGGGCGAGCCGGCTTGGCTGCCTCTGGCGCTGTTCAAGGCGCTGCTGCTCGCCGTCTGGTACGACCTGTCGGACGTGAAGCTCGCCGAGGCTCTCGACGATCGTGCGTCGTTCCGCCGGTTCTGTGGTTTCTCCGGCGCCGAGCCGACGCCGGAACGCACCGCCTTCGTTCGCTTCCGCAAGGCGTTGACCACCCGAGGGCTCGACGAGGTGTTGTTCGACGATGTGACGGCCCAGTTGAAGGCCAATGCGGTGCGGGTGAAGACCGGCACGCTCGTCGACGCCACCATCATCGCTTCCGCCAGCAAGGGCGACGAGGAAGCGCGGTGGGTCAAGCACAAGCGCAAGCCGGCGGTTCATGGCTTCAAGGCCCATGTCGGTGCCGACGCCGACACTGCGCTGGTCGAGGAGATCGCCATCACCCCGGCCAACGTTCATGACGGCAAGGCCGGCGGCGGCGCCCTTCCCGACGATCCCGGTCAGGTCTTCGCCGACAGCGCCTACCGCGGCGAGACGTTCCGGGCGGCCGTTCGGGGCAAGGGCGGAACGCCACGCATCGTCGCCACCCACATGTGGGGGCATGACGAGCAGGAGACCCTGGCCCGGCTCGATGCCTGAAACCAACCGATCCACCGGATCCGGGGCCGGATCGAGAAGATCTTCGGGACCTGGAAGCGATCCTATGGGCTCCGGCGGATCCGATGGTTGGGTTTGGCGAAGGCTTCCCTGCAGATCCGCCTCACCGCAATCGCCTCCAACATGAGACGAACCCTGAGCATCCTCGCAGCTGCCGCGTAGGGGAGGTTCGAGAAGTTGCCGACCTCCGGCGTCGGTGATCAACAGAGGGCAGGCATCCTCACCAGCAACCCGCCAAAGACCGCATTCCATTCATCAAATCAGCACGATAAGCCAACCGCGCACAGGTCTCGTTATACCAACGGCCCTTATGAATGACCGATATGCGCCCATTGGCGCATGCCGATGGATGTGATGGTTTCTGGGTTTTCGGTGAGGCTGCGCCACGCCTCGCAGGCGGCATCGACGATGTCGGCGTAGGTCTCGAAGACGCGGTTGGAGAGAAAGTTCGATCGCAGATATTGCCAGATCTGCTCGACCGGGTTCATCTCCGGCGAGCGCGACGGCAGGAAGATCAGCGTTATGTTGTTCGGGACGGTGAGCATCCTCGTAGTGTGCCATCCGGCGCGATCGAGCAGCAGCACGGCGTGCGATCCCCGAGCGACCATGGTCGAGATTTCGTCGAGGTGCATCTGCATGGCCTCGGTACCGATATAGGGCAGCGTCAAGGCGGCACCGACGCCGCGCGCCGGGCAGATGGCCCCGAACAGCCAGGCATTGTCGTAGCGCTGGTCGGCGGGCTGGCGGGGTCGCGTTCCGCGCCGCGCCCATTGCCGGACGATGCCGTTCTTCTGACCGATCCGGGCCTCATCTTATGGGATGGTTCGCCTCCTCCCTCTGGCGGATAATCAGTCCAGTCCAGCAACGGAGGTACATCATGCAGTGAACCGCCCCTAGATTCCTGGACGCCTTCTTCCCTAAATTTTGAGGCAAGGAGGCCCCGATGGGCAAAGCGAACTTCACCGAGGACTTCAAGCAAGACGCGGTCGTTCAGATCACTGAGCGGGGTTATCCGGTTGCGGAGGTGGCTGCGCGGCTGGGGATCAGCAAGTACTCGCTCTACGAGTGGAGGAAGCGGTACGGCAGGCCTGCTGCCGTGGCCCGCGATGACGAGCAGGCCGCTGAGGTCCGCCGGCTGAAGCGCGAGTTGCAGCGCGTGACGGAGGAGCGCGACATCAAAAAAAAGCGGCCGCGTACTTCGCCAAGGATGCAAAGTGAAGTACGCGTTCATCGCCGAGCATCGCCTGCTGTTTTCGATCCGCGCCATGTGTCGGTGCCTGCGTGTCCAGCCCAGCGGCTTCTACGCCTGGCTGAAGGACCCGCTGAGCAAGCGGGCGCAGGAAGACCAACGGCAGACCGAGCTGATCCGCGCCGCATGGAGCGAGAGTGGCAGGGTCTATGGCTATCGCAAGCTCCACGACGACCTGGCGGACATGAGCGAGAGCTGCTGTCCCAACCGGGTTGCTCGGCTGACGCGGCTCGCCGGAATCCGGGCGCAGATCGGCTACAGACGCCGCCCCGGTCAATATGGAGGCAAGCCATCCCTGGCGGTCGACAACACGCTCGATCGCCGGTTTGATGCGGAGGCGCCTGACAAGGCCTGGGTGACCGACATCACCTACATCCGCACCCATGAGGGCTTCGCCTATCTGGCGGTCGTGATCGACCTCTTCTCCCGCCGCGTCGTCGGCTGGTCCATGCAGGCCCGGCAGACGACCAACGTCGTGCTTCAGGCGCTGCTGGCCGCCGTCTGGCGACGCAAGCCGAAGGACCATGTGCTGATGCATTCGGATCAGGGGAGCCAGTTCACCAGCATGGAGTGGGCTTCGTTCCTGAAACACCACGATCTGCAGCCCTCGATGAGCCGTCGCGGCAACTGCCACGACAACGCCGTGGCCGAGAGCTTCTTCAACCTGCTCAAGCGCGAACGCATCCGCCGCACGGTCTACCGCTCGCGCGACGAGGCACGTCGCGACGTGTTCGATTACATCGAGATGTTCTACAATCCGACCCGCAAGCACGCACGGAACGGGATGCTGTCGCCCATCGAGTTCGAACGGCAGCACAAAGTGAAAGCCGAGGGCGTCTAGAAAACTAGGGGCGGTTCAATGCCGAAACGAAGGTCCTTCATGTCTCGAAATCCCGGCTCGATCGTCCAGCGTTTGGCGTAATAGTTCATGATCTCGCGCGCTGTCGCCTCGGCGTTGCTGGCGGCCAGACACCAAGCCTCTTTCATATCCCTGGCCTTAACACAGACGACCGCCCCAACCTTTGTGCCGGCCCGCCGTAACCTCGGCGTCGCGCAGCTTGCGCGCTCGTCCTCCCTTGCCTACCCACGCGGCGGCCGGGCGCGTTTGCCCATCGGCCGCGCTGACATGGATATTGCCGCGAAACCGGATGACATAGGCGAACCCCAACGTGTCGAGAAAGTCGAACAGCTTGGCGTCGCCGAAGCCACGATCGGCCAGAATCGTCACCGCGACACCCTCGGGCAACACCTGCGCCAGGCGGGCAAGGCAGAGGTCCTCGAAGTCGTTGCGCTGGTCCTTCAACTCGTCCTTCAAGACGCTCAGCCACAACAAGGGCGTGGCCCGCCCGTGGTTGGTGACGAGACTCAAGGCCAGCGTCGCCTGACCGTCAGCGTCGAAATCCGTCCAGTCCATGGCAACGACAATCGTCTTGCGCGCGCCAACAACTTCCGCCACCCACGAGGCGAACATGTCCCACACGACGACGCCCTGATTGCTCAATAGCCGATCGACCTGCTTGATGGCGTGCTTGCTCAGCAGGCCCCGCGCTTGGGCCAGGGATTGGCCGATCATCGACACCGCAAGCGACGCGCCCGTCATGACGCCGAGCGCGCCATTGGCAAGTGACATCACGCGCTTGGCGTGAAGATCGTCGGCGAATATGCCATCGAGATATTTTTTAACAAATTCAACGCGCTTGATCGGATGGTTCATGGCCACGCTTCGCTGGGATGGAATTCTCGATGCGCGTCATTTGTCCACGAAATTTGGCCAATATGAGTCCCTGCGAAAATGAGGGGATTCATGAGGTCGCACGTGTCATTTGGGCACTTTTAACCCACAATACGATTTTCGAACCGCGCCCTGCATAAGGCTTGTTCGAATGACTTGCGAGAGGAAAACGATGGCACCGTGGATATGATCAGATGCGCAACCTGATGGTTCCAGTAGATTGTTTCTCTGCTTCAACTGGATATGCGAAACCTGGTGGTGGCAGAAGATCAAAGGATCTGGTCGTCTTGTAAGGAACGCATCCCAGCGGCTCCCATTGTGGCTCGGGCATGATCTGCCCTCAAACAAGCCGGATACGCTGAAGCAGGGTCTTCTGGGCCGTCGTTTCTTCTTGCAAACCGGAGGTGAACCATACACTGGAACCAGACCTCGATGCGGCGCCCCTTCGGCAGGTGCCCGACGTGAGCGTTCAGGGTGCGGGGGAAGTTTTTTTGAAGTCCTCCATGACCTCGGGGTCCTGCCCCGGGTGACGGGGGCGGGCGCTGATGTGCGAGAAGCCGATCACCTTGAGGATCTTGCCGATGGTTCGCTCGTGGTATGCGACGCCGAAGCGGTCCGCGACGACCTTCCTCAGGTCGAGTCGCCGCCACCGGACGACGCCGTGGACCCTGCGATCCGGGCCGGTCTCGACGATCTCAGCGAGTTCGGCCAGCTGCGCCTTCGACAGCCGGGGCGGATGGCCCTTGGAGCGGATGTCGCGCAGCCCGTCGGGGCCGAGCGCGTTGAAGCGGTGAACCCAATCGCGCAGGGTCTGACGATCCATGCCACCGATCCGAGCCGCCTCGGCGCGATCCATCCCATCAAGGACCGCTGCCAGCGACAGCAGCCGCCGGCTCTGGCTGGCGTGTTTCGAAGCAGCGGCGAGCCGCCGCAAATCCGAAGCCGAGTAGTCCGTCCGAAGCTTCACCGCAGAGGCCATGGCGCGAATCCTCCCCGCACCATGGAATCAGCGATCGCACTCAACCGAAAGCCCCAGAGAGTCACCCTCAATGGCCGTTGGTATAATTGCGCGCCAGCGCCCGGAAGGTCGCGGCGCTGCGCGCGGGATTATAGGCCGAGACCGACCATGCCAAGGCGACGAGGCTCGCCCCGGCAACCACCGCAAGGCTGGTCCACGCCACCTCATTATAGAGGGCGAAGCGGATCAGCTCCACCGCGTGGGTGAATGGGTTGAAGCGGCAGATGAAGGCCAGCAGCGGGCTCGATTCTTCGATCTTCCAGATGGGGTAGAGCGCCGAGGAAGTGAAGAACATCGGAAAGATCACAAAGTTCATCACGCTGGCGAAGTTCTCGAGTTGCTTGATCATGGAGGAAAGAAGCAGGCCGATGGCGCCCAGCATGACACCGGAAAGGATGAGGGCTGGCAGCGCCGTCAAATAGCCGAAGGCCGGCGCCTTCACCTCCCAGAACCAGGCGATGGCGAGAAAGACATAGACCTGCGCCACCGCGACGATGACCCCCGCCACCAGCTTGGCGATCAGCAGGTACCAGCGCGGGAACGGGCTTGTCAGCAGCACGCGCATGGATCCCATCTCGCGATCGTAGACCATGGCCAGGGATGACTGCATGCCGCCGAAGAGCAGGATCATCGCCGAGAGGCCGGGCGTGACATAGACCTCATAGAGCACGTAGGTCGCATAGGGCGGGATGATCGACATCCCCATCACCGTCCGGAAGCCCGCGGCGAAGACGAACAGCCAGACCAGGGGACGCACCAGCGCGGAGAGGAAGCGTCCGCGCTGCATCACGAAGCGCAGCATCTCGCGCGTCAGGATGCCGAGGAAGCAATGGACCCAGGCGCTGGTCCCACCGCTGACCCGATCGCTCATGGGGCAACCCTTTCTGTCAGCCGGCGGAAGCCTTCGCCGAGGGAGCCGGCCTGCGCCAATTCCTGCGCGATGCCGTCGAACAGCACGCGGCCCTGGTGCAGCACCGTCACCGCGTCGCTCGGCACGATCTCGTCGAACAGATGGGTGGTCCACAGGACGCCGAGGCCCCGCTCGGCCACCAGCGCGCGGACGAGCGCCACGATGTCTGTCCGGGCGGCCGGATCGAGGCCCGCCGTCGGCTCGTCGAGCACCAGCACGGACGGCTCATGGATCAGCGCCCGGGCGATCTCCACCCGGCGCTGCTGACCACCAGAGAGAGTGCGGACGGGATCGTCCCGGCGCGAGGCGAGGGCAAAGCGCTCGAGGATGTCGAGCGCGCGCGCCCGGACGACCTTGGGGGGCAGGCCACGCAGCGCGCCGTGATAAGCGAGATTGCGCAGCACCGTCAGGTCCGGATCGAGCGTGCGCGCCTGGAAGACGATGCCGAGACGGGTGAGCGCCATGATGGGGGTCCGGGCGATGTCGTGGCCCATCACTGCCATATGTCCTGTCCGGGTGTGAAACAGCCCCGTGATCAGGGAAATCAGGGTGGTCTTGCCCGCGCCGTTGAGGCCGAGGAGCGTGTGAAATTGGCCCGGGCGCACCGCAAAGCTCACCCCTGACAGAACCTTCCGGGCTCCATAGGCATAGCTCACGCCGTCCACGCCGAGCACCGGACCTGCTTCGACCAAAGCCTCTAGGGTCAAGGAACACTCCGCACAATCGAGCCCGGCGACGGGCTTCATCGGCACCGCGAGCCGTCAGCCGCTGCCGGGATTTTCAAGCGTGCGCGGCGCCGTCATCGTCAATGCGCGTCGCGTTTAACACCTTCCACGCACGCCAACAACAGAATCGCGCAGCCTTCCAGAAGATCGCACCACCTGGCCTGTATAGATTTTGTACTTTCGGTCGAATCGACCTTGTTCGCGTTGACGGCATTTCGACCGGCTGTCAGCATTCCGGCGAATCCACACGTGGCGGTCGGGGCCGTGAAGGCCACGATCGACCTGAGGTAGACGGACGGGAGCTCGAGAGGGCCCTCTTGCGACAGATCAAAGCGCGTCACCGCGTCCCTTGTCCCGGCCCCATGCGCAAGACGCAGCGGTCGAGCCAAGGCGGGCCGCGCGGAGCAGCCGCGGCGAGCGCTGCCGCCGGGCGTAGGACCGTGGCCCCCGTGCATCAGGGCACGGAACGCGGGCAACGGGCCGTGTTCGGCCCGCGACGGCAGGGAGATCTGGCCATGAACAAACACTTCATCCTGGCGCTCGACACGGGATCGGCCCCCATGAGCCCCGCTGATCTGGAGACGGCGCTACGCGCCATCGGGACCGAGCGCTACCACGACCTTCACCCCTTCCATGACCTGCTGCACGGCGGCCATCTGGACAAGGGGCAAGTGCAGGCCTGGGCGCTCAACCGCTACTGCTATCAGGCCGCCATTCCGCGCAAGGACGCCTCGCTCATCGGCCGCTGCGAGGACCGCGAGCTGCGACGCGAGTGGCTGCATCGTGTGACCGATCACGACGGCAACTGCGAGGACCCGGGCGGCATCGAGCGCTGGCTGATCCTCACTGATGGGCTCGGGCTCGACCGGGACTATGTGGTCTCGCAGCAGGGCGCCCTTTCCACCACGCGGTTCGCGGTGGAGGCCTACGTGCGTTTCGTGCGCGAGAAATCGCTTCTGGAGGCCGTCGCCTCCAGCCTGACGGAGCTGTTCGCCCCCTCGATCCATCGCCGCCGCATCGCCGGCATGCTGAAGAACTACAGCTTCATCGACGAGACGGTGGTCGCCTATTTCCGCCGCCGCCTCGATCAGGCGCCGCGCGATGCCCAGTTCGCGCTCGATTATGTGAAACGCCACGCGGTCACGGTCGAGCAACAGCGCGCGGTGCTCGCGGCGCTCACCTTCAAGACCGAGGTGCTGTGGGCGCAGCTAGACGCGCTGCACTACGCCTATGTAACGCCGGGCAACATTCCGCCCGGCGCCTTCCGCCCCGATTGACGCATGCCAAGCTCCCGGCACCGCCGGGCCAAAGGAGAGGATGATCATGATCAGGAAGCAGGCCCCCTGGCTCGGAATTGTCGCGGGATTGCTCGTGGCGGCGCCCGCGCAGGCCACCGATTTCCAGGTGAAGATGCTGAGCAAGGGCGAGAAGGGCATGATGGTGTTCCAGCCCGACGCCCTGAAGATCGCGCCCGGCGACACGGTGACCTTCGTTTCGGTGGACCCCGGCCACAATGCCGAGTTGATTCGCAATATGGCCCCGGAGGGCGCGGAGCCCTTCGCCGGTAAGCCGAGTGAGACCGTCTCGCATACCTTCTCCGTGCCGGGCGTCTACGGCGTCAAATGCCGGCCGCACTACGCGATGGGCATGGTGATGGCCATCGCGGTCGGCGAGCCGATCAATCTGGATGCAGCGAAGGCGATGAAGCATCCCGGCAAGGCGCAGAAGGTCATGGATACGGCGCTGGCCGAGCTGCATTGACGGACCCCCCTGGGAGACATTCGTCGAACTGCAGCGTTCCTCCCCCCCCCCCCGGGGGCGGCACTGGCCGACCGCTTGCGACCATGGTTGGAAGCGGTCGGCCATTTTTCACCGCAAGGGGACCCTGAGCAGGGTGTCGCCGCAGCGGGGAGAAGGGAATAACCCTCTTGCGCGGACGGCGGGAGGGCCACCTGGACATGGCGTGGACCTCAAGGCATATGAGCACCCATGCAGCCGGATGGAATCGCGCGCCGTCCGCGCTTATGATGGACTATGATGGCGGCCCTGCGGGTGTGGCGGAACTGATAGACGCGACGGATTCAAAATCCGTTCTTGGTGACAGAGTGTCAGTTCGAGTCCGACCACCCGCACCACTGTCTTCTCTTCACGCTGTCGCGGTCTTCGACCGCTTCGCTCCAGAGGGGTTCCGAACCGTCGGCGACGGCCATTCGGCGTTGCCAACCCCTTGGGTTCGAAACCGTTCCGCCAGAGCGCACCATTTCCGTTTGCGCGCGGCGCTACCCGCTGAGCGGCCACGCGGGCTCGACTGCGCTCCGTTTCGCTGCACCATCCTTTTCCCCTGTCCCGGTGCCGTAGGCGCGGCTTTGCGTGTGGGCGCGGGGCGTCGCGGCCCTCGTCCGGAACCCATCACGTGCTTGTCTGGCACGAAGGCCCGGCGGGCGGGGTCCATCGGGCGTAGGGCCTGGCGGATTTCGGGGATCCGGGTAGCCTGCGGCGCGACCGGGCGCTCGGTAGTCGCGGCAGGATCAGGCGGGGAGGGGTCCCTGATCTCCCGCCGTCACGCCGAGACGACGTCCTTCGCGGCGCGCCGGGGGATGTACGGCGGCGGCGCCGAGGTGCTTTCCTGCGTGGCGAGGGCGCTGATCCGCGCATGCTCCGGCGAGAAGGAGCAGGCGGGATCCGTGGCCGCGGCGTCTCCCGTGAGCGCGAATGCCTGGCAGCGGCAGCCGCCGAAATCCCATTCCTTGCGGTCGCAGGAGCGGCAGGGTTCCTGCATCCAGTCGGTGCCGCGGAACGCCTCGAAGGCCGGCGAGGCCCAGATCTCCGCCAGCGAGCGTTCCCAGCAGGAGAAGAACGTGAGGCCGGGGATGGTCTCCGCCGCGTGGCACGGCAGCACCTTGCCGGCAGGGGTGACGCTGATCAGACGCCGTCCCCAGCCGCCGCAGCAGGCCTTAGGGTAGCGCGCGAAATAATCCGGCACCACGAGGTCGATGGCGAGGCGCCCCTTCAGCTCCACCTGCGCCTTCTGCACCCTGCGGATGGTGGTGACGACATCTTCGCGGGCCGGCATCAAGGCGGCGCGGTTGGCCAGCGCCCAGCCGTAAAACTGGGTGTGTGCCACCTCCAGCCGTCGCGCGCCGAGGCGGAGCGCGAAATCGATCATGGCATCGGTGTCGTGGATGTTGCCGCGATGGATCACTGCATTGAGGGTCAGAGGCAGGCCGCAGGCGGTCACGTCGGCGGCGAAGGCGAGCTTGGCCTGATGGCTGCCGGCAAGGCCGCCGACGGCGTCCGCCTGCGTCTGGTTCACCCCCTGAAGGGAAAGCTGGACATGGTCGAGCCCGGCCTCGGCGAGAGCCGGCAGCTTGGCGCGGGCGGCGCCCACGCCCGAGGTGATGAGATTGCTGTAGAGGCCGAGGCGCCGACAGGCGGCGGTGATCTCCACGATGTCGGAGCGCGTGGTCGGCTCGCCGCCGGAGAGATGCACCTGCCGGACCCCGAGGGCCGCCGCCTCGGTGAGAACGCGCAGCCACGTTTCGGTGTCCAGCTCCTCGTTCTTGGAGACGAGGGCGAGGGGATTGGAGCAATAGGGACAGGCCAGCGGACAGCGATGTGTCAGTTCCGCGAGCAGGCCCCAGGGACGATACGCAGGCCCGCGAGATGCGGGCTCGCGCTGTGCCAATTCCGGCTGCATGGACATCACGCGGACTCCTGAAGATCCACCACCCGCTGCGCCACGAGGCGCTCGATCATGGCGATGATCTCGGCCTCCACGCGGGCCTGAGAAGCGGCATATTTCTGCGCCAGGCGTCGGGTGATGGCGGCGATGGAGGAAATGCCGTCCACCTCGTCGATGACGGCGACCGCCATCTGATCAAGCTCGAAGATACGCTCGGGGGCGAGCAGCAGCCAGATCCCCCGGGCCGAATCACGTTCCAGACGGACGCCGCGCGGCAAGCGTGGCACGCTGGCCGCCGTCACCGCCGTCACGGCGTGATCTCCATCCCGTCATGGGCCAACTCCCAGCCGGCGGCACGGACGGCTTCGTTCTCGAGGGAATCCTCAACGAGAACCGGATTGGTGTTGTTGATGTGCACGAAGATCCGCCGTCCCAGCGGGGTTCCGGTCAGCCGGGCGACGGAGCCTTCGGGCCCGGTCATGGGCACGTGGCCCATGCGCCGGCCGGTCTTGGTCCCGACGCCGGCGCGGATCATATCGTCGTCCTCATAGACGGTGCCGTCGAACAGCAGCACGTCGCCGCCGGCGAGCCGCTCTCGCACCGCATCGGTCACCTCGGCGCAGCCGGGTACATAGGCGATGCGGCGCCCCTCGCCTTTGAGGAGCACGCCCACCGTGGTGCCGGTGGTCTCGCCAACCACCGGCTCGCCGCGCTCCTGCCAGAGGGCCACCTTGCCGGGCACCGCGAACAACGTCACCGAAAGTCCCGGCAATGGCTCGACCGGCACGTCGAGTGCCACCGTGCGACGCGGAACGAGGGTGGGATTGACCACGTCGAAGACACCGTTCTGGGCGAGGGCATCCTGGGTTTCGGCGCTGGCGTAGAGGGCGAACGGCTCGGACTCGCGCAGCGACAGCAGGCCGGCGATATGGTCCACGTCGGCATTGGTCACGAGCGCGGCGGCCAGCGGCGTGTGGCGCAGCCCCTCGCGCGGGTGGAGCGCCGGCAGCAGCGCCATTTGCTGGCGGATGTCGGGGGACGCGTTGATGAGCAGGTAACGGGCCCCGTCGAGGGTCACGGCGATGCTCGACTGGGTGCGGGCCTTGACCATGGGGTCGCCGGCCCGCGCCCGTTCGCAGATAGGGCAGCGGCAGTTCCACTGGGGAACGCCGCCGCCCGCGCCTGAGCCGAGGATATGGAGCGTGAGGGGCATCAGAGGGCTCCGGCGCGCTTCCGGCTCAGTCGACGGTGTCGATATCGGCGGACTCGTAGCTGGTCACTTCCATGCCGAGGCAAATCTCGACCACCTCGGGGGTGGTCCATTCCGCGGCGGTGGCTTCGATCACGTGGGTCGTTTCCGTCATCATGTTTCTCCGTGTTGTCGCCCTTTTTTCCGGGCGCTGCCGGAGCCTGGGATCGTCTCCGGCCTCCGGATCGGGCGCCGAGGTGGCGCTCCAATCCTCTTCCTCGCGGTCGGGCGCTTCAACTGTCAAAAGGTCTAAAGACCTGCGTCAGGCGAACGGTTCCGCGGAAGTCCTCGGGGAAGCCACCTTCGGTATAAACGTCGAATGCGCTCGCGCCATCTGACGTTCCGCCAACGCTGCCTGAAAGGCTGCCGCTTCCAAGGCCTGATACGGGCGGTGACTCAATCATGGCGACGACCCGCTTTCGGTCAATTCCGATGGCATCATAGGCGCTGCTCTGCATCGCTACGACGGGCTTTCCACGACGAGCTTGAAGAACGGAGGCCAGGACGCCTTGTGTTCGTCGCGGAGCCCGCCTCATGCCAGCAGCGCCGCGAGCAAAGGCGGCGCTCCCTCGAAAGCGAAGGGATTGAGGAACTGCCGTCGCCACAACAGGTTTCTGTTGACTTCGCTCAAATCCGCTTCCGCGCAGATCACCGCCCACCGATCACGGATCACGGTGATCTGGTGCGCCGCCAAAGCCATCGCGTCTTCGCGAGAGAGGAGGAACAATGGAGCTGCATCGAGACACAGAGCGATCCGGCTCCACCGCTCATTGCCGGCGATCAGCATGGCCTGGGTTGCTTCGCCGCCCGTCCTGGCCTGCGGGCAGATATCATAGGCCGGTGTGAGCATCAGCCTATGGCCCTCCCAGAAGGCGGCATGATTGCGGGCGTGATCGTCGGTGTTGCCACACAGCACATTGAAAAGCATGCGGCTGAAGAGCTCCTTCAGCGTCTCCCTCGGCGCTACGAAACGGTGGCGGATGATCGTCGCGAGATCCTCATAGCTGGCATAGCGCGCCATCAACTCGTCGAGTTCAAGTAGGGTCAGCGCCGAGACCATCGCACGGCGCTGCCAGCCTTCCGTAGACTTCGCGCGATCAAAACGCTCGACCAGCAGAACATCCTTCCCGGCTGCGCGCTCCAGCGCTACGCGAGCGACATTCATGCCGCTCGCGGCCGCGAGGCGCATCGCCACATACTCGGCCTTGACGACGCTGTAGAGGTCGCTTTGCGAGGAGAATTTCGCGACATACTTGCGGTCACCCGACGCGAGCATCGCCTTCGGGCGCGCACCACCGATCGAGCTGCCGTGCAGCAACGCCCGGTCGAGTTCCGGAGTGAGCGGGAGACCTTTTTCGATGCTGGCCGCAGCGTTCATCAGTTCGCCAAGGGAGGCGGATGTCGCGTCGCGGGCGACGTACTCGGTCGCTGATGCCTGGAAATCCAGCGCCCCGATCCGGTCCGAGCCGGACTCCAGAAGATAGGTGAGTTCGTCGAGCGAGGTGACGTCGATATTCTCTCCTTTCGCGCCGAACTTCCGGTTGAGGATCACGCGCCGTCCCCACGCATCGGGCGCCGCGTCACGGATGCAGCTCGGCATGTGCAGTCCGTTGAGGAGCGGCAGCACGCCCGCGCGCAAAGGCAGCTCGGGCGCATAAAGCGGGATGGCGTTCTTCCGCGCGAGATAGCTGCGTCCGTAGTTGAATAGCAGCTGAGCGCCCACCGCAGCGAGCCGGCCGGCGACGACCGGTTCAGTCTCGTCCGGCAGCCAGATCCAGACGAACGCCTCGGTCGGCCCCGCCTTAGAAATCATCCTTGGCCTCCAGTTTCGAGGGGTGCACCGCCTTGGGCAGGAGCGTCAGCATCGCCGCGTTGGCGCCGATCGCGCTTGTGAGCGCCCCCTGATCGGCATCGAAGAGCCGCACGCCCACCACGGCCGCCGCTTCAAAGACGGCGCCGATCGCGCAGCCGGGGTCGCCTTTCTCGATCCTTTGGACCAACCCACGCGAGATCCCGGCGCGTTCGGCCAGTTCCATGGCCGTGATCTTGCGCTCGATGCGGGCGCGACGGATGAGCTGCCCCAGCAGCAGAACGGCGTCGTGGCTGTAGCGGGAATAAGGACGGGTGATCGGCTTGGCCATCGCCGAACGCTCCATAAATAGACCATTATGTAATTAAATGATCTGTTTATGACTTAAAGCCATCGACCGCAAGGGTCAAATGCCATCTCGATCCACAAATAATCCATACTATATAAAATGATCTGTTTATGGATCTTAATTGCCTCGCCTGCGACCGGGCTGGGAAGCGCGGTGCGTGCCCTCAAGGGCTGACCCCGTCAGTGGGGTAGGTCGTGCTGTGGTCAGTGCACTGTCCGGCGCCCGCTCGACCGGAACCGACCGGCCGACGGAAACGATCGCGCCGCTGCCCTGCCCGCGCGCGGACAGCACCAGCACCTCCGTTCCGTGGTCTTTCTCAAGTTCGGCGTCGCGCCGGCGTACGGAACGCAAAACCCAACCGTTGTAGCTCTCGCCGGTGCGCAGGCGCACCACTGAGCCCGTCGCCTCGATCCGGAAGATGCCGTAGGCGTCGCTCACCCCCACCACCGTGCCGATGAGGGCGACACGGGGCGGGTCAGGGGCTGTGGCTGTGGCAGAGGCCGCCGGGGCGGGCGGCGACGCCTTGAGCGGGGGTGACGGCGGCCGGCGAGACGGCGTGAACAGCGGCCGCGCGCGGGTCGCGGCGAGGCGTTCCAGCGGTACCGTCCGCACCGGATTTCCTCCCAGCGCCTCGGCGAGGTCGTGGGTCTCTGCCCCGGCGCGCATCTCCACCAGACCGGAGGCGAGGGTTGGGTCGAACAGATCGGCCGCGTGCGCTGCCCCCTCCCCGCCGGTCCGCGCCGCGGCGAGGAGCAATGTCAGAAGGATAATCCGCAGCGCCCCCATGAGCGCACTCAAGGTGCCCCCTGCCAGCGGCCATAGACGGTGAAGCCGACCTTCAGCCGGCCGCCCGCGCTGTCGGAAGCCACCGTTCCGCTTTGTATCGCCAATTCGCTCACATAAAGGAAAGGCAAGCCGGCCTCGATGTCGTAGAGCAGCTTCTGCAGGTCCGCTTCCTCGATGTCGAGGCTGGCCTCGGCGGAAAGGAAGCCGGGTCCCCAACGCTGCCCCTCCACATCGAGGCGGGAGGAGGAAATGCGGCCACCGGAGTTTTCCACCGCGGATGAAAGACGCTCGATGAGCGCCGCGCCGGCGACCGTCGCCGCCACAATCTCGGTCTTCTCCTTCGCCGTCCACGATCGCCGCTTCCGATGACCCGTGATCACCTCGATCCGCCGATAATCATTGGCTTCATGCATGTCTTGATGCATGGCATCATCACCGTCGTTGTCCATCCGAACTGCCTCCTCGCGAAGTTCAGACGGATGATCCTCATCTCCTGCTCCCGCGGTAGGTGGGGCGTTCGTAGCGCTTACGGTCGACGTCGCCCGGCGCCGCGGCTTCCGGACCGTCGAGGTGATCGATGACGATCTCGGCCGGTCGGCGAGCGGCATGGTCGCGCGCCCCGGCTTCGAGAAGCTCGTCGCCGCGCTTTGCGCTGGCGAGATTGGCGCGGTGCTCTGCTTCGACGCCTCGCGGCTGGCCCGCAACGGCAGGGACTGGCATCACCTGCTCGAGCTGTGCGGGCCGGTCGAGGCGAGGGTCATCGACCTCGACTGCGTCTATGATCTCGTCCGGAACCGATCGCCGTGCTGGTCTGGCTGAAGTCTCGGTGCGCGAGATCCATAGGGCGGCAGGGCCAGACTGATCTCACAGGTCCGGGCGCAGTCGACAGCGTGACCGGGCGCGCGGCAGTGGCAGCGGGATTGAGCGGGGGAGGGAATCGCAGAGAACTCGGTCGCTGACCCGGTTTCCCTCTCGATGGGTTGGGTGCGCGGCCGAGCGTCCGTCATCGGCGGCGCGCCGCTTCACACAATCTTCTGACATTTCGCTAACGCCCTCCTGACCCCTTCTCCCGCGCCGTATCGTAGCGTGCGCCGAGGGGCTGTCCGGCCTTCACATCGGACCAAAGGGGAAGTGCCAATGTTGTTATGCGGATGTTGCCCAGATCTGAGGCCGCCGAAGGAGATGGGAACGAGGCGCTCGTTCCTGACCGGCATGGGCGCCGCCGCCTTGGCCGGCGGAGCCTTCGCCACCGGCCTCACTCCGGCGCGCGCCGTCGGCGACGGACTCGGGGCAAGCGGACTGCCGGACGAAGGAGAGCGTGTTAGGGCCATTGTGGCCCTGCTGCACCAACGCGGTATTCCCGAGCTCGCCCGAGCCGTCCCCTTCGAGCTTCGCGGGAAGGACCTGCCGTGGATGAAGGAGCTCGGCGAGGTCAGGACGGGTCAGCAGGTGACCTTCCTTCTCGCCGGCCGCTGGTATCTCGCGCGGGCGGCGGACCTCTGGGTGGAGCCGGGGGTCGCTTTCCACGCCCGCGCCGACAAGGGCCAGCTCTATAATTCGATGGCGAACACCGGGACGATGACCGCGGACCGGGACGGCCCCCTCGCCATCGCCCGCTCCGCCGGAGAATGGGCCTCGCCCAACGGCGATCTCGCGACCCCCACCGATGTCTACCTTGCCGCCGAAGGCCGGATCGAAGGGGTCGCCCTCATATGGAACGGCGATGCGCGCACGGGCCTCGCCCGGCTTGCGGCCATGAGCGACGTGGCGGGGCTGATCCACGACGAGATCGCGCGGCTCGACAAGGTTCCCGTACTCCCGCCGGGCTGGAAAAGCATATTCCTCTTCGGCAACGGCGACGGCACCTTCCGATCCGGGCCGAATAGGGAAATCCTCTGTTCCACCCACAAGAGCGTTGGAATCGTGCAGCGTCCGGTGGCGCTGCAGCTCGCCCCCGGCGCCACCCTCGAATGGAGCTGGGTGGTCGATGAGCTTCCGGCGCCCACGCCGGAGGACGAGATTGGCACCCATGATTATCTGTCCATCGCCGTCGAGTTCGATGACGGGCAGGACCTCACTTACATGTGGAGCGCCGGCCTGCCGTCAGGCCACGTCTTCCGTTGCCCCCTGCCCCTCTGGGCGGGGCGCGAGACCCACATGGTGGTGCGGACCGGACGCGACGAACTCGGGCAGTGGCTCTCGGAAGCCCGTCCGGTCCATGATGACTACAAGGCCCATGTTGGCGGCGACGCGAGGCACATCGTCGGCGTCTGGCTCATCGCCAACAGCGTGTTCCTGCGGCGCTCGGGCCGTTGCCGGTACAGGAACATCGTCGTTTCCAGCAGCGGCTTGCGGCAGACGGTTCTCTAGATTCCGTCCGCGCGGCGACGCCCGAGAAGCCCCGGCCGAACGCCTGCCTCCTTCACCCGATTGCCCAAGGGTGCGGCCGGCGCGCACAATAGCGGCGGAAAAACGCTGGCGCTAACTGGATATTTTATGATGGCGATCATGGGGGATGAGCCTTCGGAAGAGACTCGCCGGTGGCGGAGGCACTGGCTCGCGCTCACGCTGATCGCGGTGCCGCTTGCGGTCATCGCCGCCATGGCGCTGCGAACGATCCACATAGAGCGGACGGCGGGCGAGGCGCGAAACCTGGCGGCGGCGCGAGAGCGGGGCGCAGCGGTCGGCAAGCGCCTCGAGGCGGCCGTGACGAAGGAGATGGAGGCAAGTGAATCGCTGGTGCTCGGCGCCCTGGCTGCAGGCACGAACGAGGTGGACGTGTTGCGCCGGCTCGTGTCCGACGGCGCGGTTGCATTTGCGGTGCACTTCCGCGGCGAGGGACGGGCCTTCCCGCCGGAGGACCCCACCGCAGCCCTGTTGCAGGAGATCCTGAAGCTCGCCAAGCTCGCGCCCGCCCTCTCCCTCGCCCGGTCCCACGCAAAGGGCGATGAAAGGGGCCTCGCATGGTCGGCGATCGACGACCTCCCCACGCTCGTCTCTTGCCGGGTGGTCGGCGAGGCGCAAACCCTCTGCCTCGCTCTGCCTTCTGATCAGGCACTGCGGTCCCTGGCGGAGGAGACGGCGTCAAATACCTATTTTGGGGACGCGCCCGTGGAGATCGTCGATCCTGGGTCGATGACACGGTGGCGCACTGCGCCCGAGGGCGGTCCGCTGGAGCCCGCCGCGAGCATCGATCTTGTCCGGCCGCTGGAGGGCTGGAAGATCCGTGCCGCGGCGGCGCCTTATCCCGCATTCGCCCATGCGGCGCTCGGCGCCTCCGTCCTCGCGCCCGTCGCCATCGGCTGGGGCGTGGCGCTCTGGAGCCTCTTCCGGAGACAGGCCGATGCCGCCGCCGAAGAGCGCCGCCGCGCGGAGTGCGCCGCGCGCCTTTCGCACGATCTGCGCACCCCGTTGTCCAACCTTCTCCTCTATGTCGATCTCATTGCCCGCCACGGCCGGGACACGGCTCCCATCGGCCGCTATTGTGCGGTGCTCGAAGAGGAGATCGCGCGCCTCGGGTCCATTGCCGAAGAAGCGGTGCACCAGGCCCGGGGCGAGCCCGTCCAGTCCGCCGGAACGGCGCCGCTCATTCTAGATGCAGTCGTCGGCGCGCTCATCGTCCGTTACGAGCCGCTCATGCGCGAGGCAGGCTGCGCTGTCGCCTTTTCGGGCGGCGCCGGGCGGCCGGCGCGCCTTGACGGCCGCGTTCTGGAGCGCATCGTCGTGAACCTGCTCGACAATGCCCGACGCCACGCGGCCGGCTCGCGCGTGAGCATCTCGACCACTCTCGAGGCCGAAAGGTTCATATTGCGGGTCCGAGACGACGGCGTGAAAGGCGGCGCAGGCGACACCGGGACTGCGCTCGGCTTCGGGCTCGGCCTGAAGGTCGTCGGGGAATTGGCAGCGACCTGCGGCGGGACATTCGCCGCCGACATCCGTGGCGGCGGCGCCAGCTTCGAGGTGGCCCTGCCGGTCGGGGAGGGCTGAGGGGGTGGGAGGAAGCCGCACAGTGTCCCACCCGCCCCAAAGCGTTCTTCTGGCGGAGGACGATCAGAACCTCCGCCAGGGCCTCGCCGAGCTTCTGGCGCTGGAGGGCTTCGCCTGTCTTTCCGCGCCCGATGGGGACACGGCGCTGGCGCTTGCTCGCGATCACGCGCCGCTCATCGCCATCGCCATCGTCGATGTCACGATGCCGAAACTGGACGGCTTCGCCCTCTGCCGGAAGATCCGCGAGCATGACCCGGCCCTACCGATTCTGATCCTCTCCGCGCGGGACACGGAGACCGATCGGGTGCTCGGTCTCGAATACGGCGCCGACGATTTTCTGACGAAGCCGTTCGGCGCGCGCGAGCTTCTGGCGCGCATCCGCGCGCTCCTGCGCCGCGCCGCGCTTTCCCCAGCGCGGCCCCCGCCCACGGCCCGTTTCATCCTCGGCGACATCGAGGTGGCGCCGGAGGAACTGCGCGCCTACCGGGGCAAGCGGCGCATCGACCTCACCAAACGCGAGGTGACGCTGCTCAGGATCCTTCACGACCGCAAGGGCCTGGTCGTCTCACGCAACGACCTCTGCGACCTCTGCTGGGGACGGGATTACATGCCGAACAGTCGGGCGGTGGATCAATACATCTCGGCGCTCCGCCGGAAGATCGAGCACGATCCGGCCAACCCGCGGATCGTCCGCACCGTGCACGGGTTCGGCTATCGCTTCGACGGGTAGAAGGACCCACCCGTCGTGCATATTTCTTGAAATCGGCAGACTTGCGCCTGACATCCCGATGCCAGCGCACGTGTAACATCCCTTCATCTGCCATGACGAGGAGGACGCGATGATGTTTAGACGCGCGAACGCGCTCATTCTGCGGGCGACCCTGCTGGGTTTCGTTCTAGCGGCTTCGGCATCGGAGGCCTTCGCCGGCGATACCGTCGTCGATGACCACGGCGTGCTCAATCCGCAGGAATTTTCCATGGACGCCGTGATGCGCCGCATTGAGGAGAAGCGCGCCACCAATTTCGACTGCATTGCCGGATACGAGGCAGCGAAAGCGGGAATGCACGTCTACGCCGAGCGCATCTTCGCCTACTGCGCCGAAAAGGGTGTCACGGGCGCTCTCCCGTGGATGGCCTGGATAGAGGAGAATGGTTATACGCACCCGTCCAACCCGGCAGCCGCTGCGGAGTGGGACAGGCGCAGCGCCGAACTGGGCTCTTCCGTGGGAGAAGCTCAATTTCGGTCTCGACCTGTTGCGCGGACACGGCGTCGCGCGTGATCCCCTCCTCGGCCGCCGTTACATTGATCGCGCCGCCGAGCACGGAGACGAAACGGCCCGCAGGCTCATCGAGAACGGCTACGATCCCGATTTGGTGACGCCGGATGCCGACAAGGCGCGCTACCGTAAGCCTGTCTTCTAGGGCGGGTCGGCATCGCCGCAGATAACGGCGCCAAGTGTCCTCCCGTCGGCGCCCGAAGGAAAGGTGGGAGGCGCTCGAGCACTGCGTCGGGGACTTTCCGCAGCGGGAAATGGCCGACGCCCGGCAGAACGTGGTGGCTTTAGGCACCGCTGAGGCCGGCCTCAAGCTCGGGACGCCGGGTCGGGCTGACACCGGCGCGCTTTCAGTTGGGCGAGACCGACATCCAGGGCAAGATCAGCCGATGCGGCGACGAACTCGCCCGCACGGCGCTCTATGAGGCGGCGCATACGCTGCTCGTGAGGAGCCAGAAATGGTCGAGCCTGCGGGCGTGGGGAATGAAGATCGCCAGGCATCGCGGCATGGCCCGCGCCCGCGTCGCGGTCGCCCGCAAGCTCGCCGTCATCCTCCACCGCATGTGGAGCGACGGTTCGCAGTTCCGCTGGGGCAAAGACCCCGCCAATGGAGCCACGGCCGCTGCATGACGCCGCAGAGCCGAAACGGGAGGGCCAGACACCACGCATGACCCCGCAAGGGTGAACCGGATCGTTCCCGTGGGGACGATGGGCAAGGCGATCTCGTTGAGAGTCCAGAACCTGGGCAAACCCAAGGTCGTGAAACAGATTGAGACGCCTCGCCCTCCTGACCCCATCATGCGGCGGCCCAGCGCCGACCGCGAAGAGAAGCGTGTGACCCATGGGGCGACACGAGCCGGAGAAGCCAAGACGGGGCGACCAGAACGAGCAGCTTGACCTCAACGACCCCAATCAGAGAAGGGCTCTTAGCCGGTTCTTCGAGGTGTCCGCCCGGGACGAGAGGTGCGTAACTCGCGGCGCGAAGGATCTGGAAATAAACAAGGTCAACCGAACGAGGCGTGGCTTGCTTTCACATCCACCTATCTGAGATGGTTTCTGTGGTGGATGTCGCGCTGAGGTCGGAAATGATCCGTTCGAGACGCTCGGTATCGCGAGCGTCGAGGAAGGCGCAGGCCGTCTGTACCGTGGCCGCTTACCGCCTGTTCCGATTCATTCACGTATCTTGCTGCGAACGCGCTGAAACTGTACCTTTAGGCAATATCCGTCAAGGCTCTTTCGTGCAAACTACCAGTGCGCAGGGTTCAACCCGCGCAAAAAATGGAAAAAAAGCAGCCCTAAACAGATTTAGGGCGCAGGGATGAACGCAAGCTAATTGAGGCGCTCACGGCCGCTCTGATGCGTTAGGGGCCCGCGTAGTGACGCTGGGCGAACTCGCTTGGGCGGTTCCCAGAAGATTCCGACATGGCGGAAGCAATCGCGCAAGACCGCAGAGCGCGGCCAGCGTGGGTCATAGCAGGGATTCAGGAGGACTAAGAATGCAATCAGTAAAGCCGAGCGGCCACAGCATTATGGAAAATACGAAGCGCGCAGTCCGCGCGCCGACTTCGGTCGAGGCTCAGGAAGTCCATCGCTATCTGATGGATTTCAAGTGGGAGTTTGAAAAAAACCGTACAAAATACGGCACGAAGTATGAAATGGCGAATTTGACCAAGGAACAGTTCAAGCTTACCGCTAAAGAATATGCTCGGATGGAGGCAATTAAAGAGGAGCGGCAGTTCGGAACCCTGCTCGATGGGCTCGACCGTCTCGACGCCGCGAACCGGGTCCATCCCCGATGGGCGGAAGCGATGAAGGTTTTCGCCAACTTTCTGGAATGCGGTGAGTACAATGCGATCGCAGGCTCCGCCTTGCTCTGGGACTCCGCACAGTCTCCCGAGCAGAAAAATGGATATCTCGCCCAGGTGATCGACGAAATTCGGCACAGCAACCAGACGGCCTACGTCAATCACTACTTTTCGAAACACGGCTCTGACGCTGCCGGGCACAACAATCCTCGTCAGTTGCGCAGCGTTGGCCCTGCCTTCCGAGGGATCAAGCGCGCGTTCGGCGACGGGTTCAATGCCGGCGATCCGGTCGAATGTTCCATCAACCTTCAGTTGGTGGCTGAGGCTTGCTACACTAATCCGTTGATCGTCGCTTTGACGGAGTGGGCCGCCACAAACGGCGATGAAATTACGCCGACCGTCTTTACGTCGATCCAGACCGATGAGATGCGCCACATGGCGAACGGGTATCAGACGATCGTGTCTGTGATCAATGACCCGAAAGCCAAGCTGCATCTCAACACCGACCTCAATAACGCTTTCTGGACTCAGACGAAATACTTCACGCCGATCTTGGGCTATCTGTTCGAATATTTCAGCAGATACAAGGTGGAGCCGTGGTATAAGACTTGGAATCGGTGGGTGTATGAAGATTGGGCGGGGATCTGGCTTGGCCGCTTGGCCAAGTATGGAGTCACATCGCCGCCCAGCCTGCGAGAGGCGAAGCAGGACGCCGTCTGGTCGCACCATGATGTCGCCATTCTCGCGTATGCCCTCTGGCCGTTGCACCACTGGCGGCATGAGCTTCCAGACGAAGTCGACATGGCTTGGTTCGAGGAGAATTATCCTGGCTGGTACGACCGTTACGGGCGCATTTATGACGAATGGCGTAAGCTAGGCTTTGAAGATCCGAAGAGCGGATTTCTGCCGTCGGCTTGGCTGATCGAGAATGGCTACATTCCCTATGTGGACCACGTGTCTGGCGTGCCGTTCTGTCCGAAGCTCGCGAAGGGTGCGTGCGATCTTCGCATCCTGGAGCGCAATGGCCGGCGTTACGCTTTCTCGGACACCTATGGCGAGCAACAATTCCTGCTCGAGCCCGAGCGCTACGAGGCGCAGGATTTCCTCACTCAGTTTGAGGGGTGGGAACTTTCCGAGGTCATCCGCGCAGGCGGCGGATTGCGCAGTGACGGCAAGACAATGATAGCGCAGCCCCATTTGCGCTCGGACAACATGTGGACCATTGATGACATTCAGCGAATTGGGATGAAGATTCCGAATCCTCTGAAGATGCACTGACGCGGAACTGCACCGGCGCCGTCAAAGGCGGCGCCGGTGCTCAGATCTGAAGAGAGGAAACCAAGATGAAGCAGGGGCAGTCAATTCGGGCGGCGTTCGAACCCGAGCGGATCATGGAAATCCGGAAAGTTTCGCCAGCGGAGCCGCTGGAGAAGCAGCGCACAATGAGTTATTATGTCGTGCCGGAAGGCAAGCGGTTGACCGAGTATGAGCAGTTGACGGCCTATGCGCAGCAGAGCGCCGACTATGCGGGCGGCGGCATTGAGGTCGGTGAGTATCAGCAAAAGCATGCCGGCGGCCGTGGCGCCTATGCGAACGAAACCACGGAGCTCATCAATCGCGACTGGTTCAAATTTCGGGATCCCGATCGCCGCTGGTTTTATCCCGCGGTCAAGGCCAAGGCGGAAGATGGGCGCACTGCAGACCGGTTCATGAAAGCGGCTTCCTCTGAGGGGCTTGTTCGGTTAATCGAACGTGACTGGATTGGTTTCCTCGATGTCGATTTTGGGGCGTTGACTTTTTACGAATACGGTTTGTTCAACGCGCATTCATCAGCCACGAAAGATTCTATTTCGGATTTCGTAAAGACCTGGGTTGCTCTAACAGCATTTGATAAGAATGACGCTGCGCAGATGGTGCAGACAGAGCGCGTGTTTCTGAGCAAGCAGATAGAAAACTTCGACGCCGACTTGGTGCGGGCGAAAGAAGTGTGGACCAAGAGCCCGATCTATGCCGGCATTCGCGAGGCGGTCGAACGCCTTTGGGGCGACACGTATGACTGGGGAGAAATCCTTTGGGCGTCGCATGCGATCATTGATGCTATTTACGGGCAGTTCGTTCGGCGGGAGTTCTTTCAGAGAATCGCGCCAGCGTATGGCGATAACATCACGCCTTGGTTTCTAAGTCAGGCGAGCGGCTACGCCCAAACCGCCAAGGGGGGTGTGCGGCGGCTGTTCGGAGACAATCTTGCGAACGATCCCGATTTCGGGTTGCACAACCGGGCGGTGATACGTGCCTGGACTGACAAATGGCTTCCGGTCACCCTCGCAGGACTTAGAGGATTTGTCGGAATCTATGCTCAACTTCCGAATGCTTCCGAGAAAGTCGCAGGGCGCAGCGTCGTAGAGGAAGGCGTTGAGCGCGTCATGCAGGATTGGGCGACCGACTTCGCTCACCTGATTGGATACGAGGCGGATGTCGCCGGTTTGGTGGCCGAAGTGATGAGCGGCATGGACCCAGCGCTGGCGTATCGATCTGACGCTACGAAGTCCATTCAACCTATTTCGTGATGTTATGGCGAAGGGGATACCGGCATGAGCGGACGTGGATCGAGCGAGGGCCTGAACTCTAAAAATGGGCAGGCGTTTATCGACGAATTCCTTGATGAAAAAAACATGACCGTCAAGGAATCGCGTGATATTGTACTTGTTCTAATGAAAAGTGAGGAAATGGAAGTCGTCGTCGACGACATCATCCTTGGGGAGCAAAAGAAGTCGAATCCATCAATCGTGGTGGAAGATCACGCTAGTTACTACTGGATCAAAGCCGATGGGCAAATTGTCATTGATGTAGATATTGTGGCGGATATCATGGGGCGATCGTACAATGTTTACGACTTCCTGGTAAACGTGTCCTCGACCGTTGGTCGAGCATTCATTACCGGTAACGTGTTCACGCTGACGACGGAGCTTGTCGGGCTCGATGAAGCGTTGGTATAGGGAAGGAAACAAAATGGCGTTCACGAACCACTGCCTACGCGACGGAGACCGCAGTCTATACGACAATGATACGCGTCGTAGCTGGCGGGACCGCATCGCAGGGCTCAGCAATCTCGACGAAGCGGTAGCGCTTTTGACGGAGATCCGCACCAAGCACGTCGGGACCGAGCGCGAGACGTACGATTTGGAGTACGACTCATTGTGGATCGAAGCGGAGGCCGAAAGGCGCGTCGCTTCGCTCAAAAGCGAGAAATTTCACGGTAAGGATTTGCTCGACAGGTGCGTGTGTGGCGCTGCGGCGGCAGATGTTTACCGTGATTTGCGCCACCGCATTGACGCCGCTGGCGAATGTCAATTCACGCTAGAAGGTTTGGCTGCGGAATTTCGACGCAAGTTCAAACCTCCTGTGATGCCGGTCAACGCATGGCTCGAACTCGACAGCTACTTAAGCAAGCGGTTGCTCGAGACCAGGGCGAAGGTCGCGGATATCTCGGCCATCGACGTCGCCGAATGGCGCGCCAAGCGAGGCTTTCGTGTGCTTGTCGAGGGGCACGGGAACGCGATGACGGGTGAAACGACCTGACGCGGCAACAAGCGATATCCCGGAGGCGCAAATGCACAACGGCGAAACGGCTGATCTACCATTGTCGGAAAAGCAGAACGCGGAAACAGCCTTTCGAGGCGTGTGTACGGACTTTGGTTTTGCTTGGCAATGGCAGATCTTGCGTGGAGACGACGTGGTTCACGAAGGAGCCGCGTTGAGCGAAGCCGCCGCGTGGCGAGCCGTGAAATCAATGATACGCGTCTTCGGGAGCCTTGACAAAAACTCCGAGACCAACAGGCCGCAAACGGCCGCTTAGGGGGAAACTTATGCACCTGATTAGAGCGACGCTTGAGGACGGAGAGCACTTGCAATTCGAGTGCGATGACGCCGAGGACGTCCTTTCCGCGGCGTTGCGGAACAATATCATTCTGCTCTCGGAGTGCCACAAAGGGATTTGTACGACCTGCCGAGTGCATTGTTCAGATGGCGAATTTGAGTTGGGCAGAGGTGTAAGTGTTTATTCTTTGCCGCCTGAAGATCAAGACGAGGGCTTTACATTACTTTGTCAGACGTATCCGCGGTCGGATCTGGAAATTCAACTACCATACGGACTCGACCGCGTTTCGTTCGGCACGTCCCGGATCGAGGAGATCTACGAGGCAAGAATCGCGGTGATCGAGCGGTTCACGGAACATGTGGTCTCAATTTTCTTGGAACTGCGAGACGAGTTTGGCAAGCCTCGCGATTTTCGCTGGACTCCAGGGCAATATATAAAGCTCCGAGTACCGGGAACTGGCGAGTGGCGCAGTTATTCGATGGCCAATATCCCTGACGGAAGTGGGCGAGTCGAATTGATGGTGCGTTTGCTTGAGGACGGCGTCTTTTCCAATTACCTTCGAGAAAGAGTGAAGGTCGGGCAAGTCGTAGAGATAAAGGGTCCCTACGGAGAGTTTCAGGTCCACGCCAGTGTGAGTCCGCGCTACTTCGTCGGCGGCAGCACCGGTTTGGCTCCCCTGGTTTCCATGCTCAGAGGGATGGCCGAAGCCAACGATCCGGCACCCTGCAGACTGATTTTTGGGATGCGCAGCCAGGAATTCTTCTTTTACGCGAAGGAACTGGCGGCCCTGGCTGGGGCTCTGCCAGCGCTGTCGCTTGAACTTTCGCTCGAAACGCCGGATCCGGAATGGACTGGCCGCGTCGGTAACGTAGGCGAGGTGTTGTCGGTAATACTCAATGAAACTGGGGAAAAGCCCGATATTTACGTGTGCGGACCGGGACCGATGGTTCGGTTCGTAGAGGAGATTTGTCACGCTCGCGGAGTGCGGTCGGACCGTGTGTTCAGCGAGAAATTCTTGGCGTCAGGCTAAATGAGACGCGTAGGCCCCCTTCAGAACTCTACGGCAAGCAATTTCATGCGGGAAGTCGCGTGCGCGCTGGATGAGTCGCTGCGCGAAACCCGCGAGACGCAGGATCGTCTAGCGGCCGCGATAGGCGAGCAGAGGGTTGAGGAGCTACGAGAATACTGGCTTTCCGAACCGGACAGCGAAGCAACTGCGGCTTTCCTTCAAAGAGCTGCCTACCGGGAAAGGCAGCTTGTGGCGGTCTGGGCCAAGCTCCGTAGGCTCGAGCATCTGAGGGTTGCGGCGGGGCGGGGAGTCATGAAAAGTTAGGTTTCGAGAAAACGGTTGGCAGTCTGAAGTGGGGAGCAAACCCTAACGGCGTGAGGCAATCATGCGATACGAAACGAAAGACAGGGAAGCAGAGCCGAGGAACGATAGAGAGGTGCGATGTTTTCTAAAGGACCTCGCGATTTCGTTCGACGACGCATGGAATAGTCTTCAGCGAAGAGAAGTAGAGTTGAAGAGCTGCCTCGGAGTCGATCGCGTCAGCGAACTTTGGAAGTTGAGGACCACTGAGCGCCGAGGAACGGAAGAGATCAACGAGCTATTGTCGGGCGCCACATATCGCGAACGCGATCTAGTGAATCTATGGAGCAGGCTGGAACGACTTGCGGCGATGCGGGCAAAAGCTGGACGAACCTCCCTCGTCATGTGCAGCGTTGATAGTGGGGAAGCTATCGCGCCGAGGCTTCTCAGTGCAGAGGGGCCACGACCTTGAGCAGCATCGTATGTTATAACTCGGCAGCTTCGCGGGCGCTTTTGGGGGGGATGGGCGATCTTGCCAAAGCGGCAGCGAGTTCCCTCGGCCCGTGTGGGCGCACCGTTCTCATAGAGCACGTTGGTAAGCTGACCCCCAATGTTGTTAAGGATGGCTCGGCGATCTGCCGTGCAATCGAGTATCGGGAGCCGGAAAAAGAGGTCGGGCGCAAATTGCTCGCGCTGCTTGGGAAGGAAATTGAACGCGATTTTGGCGATGGAGTTAGCGGAACGCTTGTCGCGACGGCCGCGGTTCTTGAAGCCGTAGTTCGGGCTCTCGCAGCTTATGTTGAGCCTAAATCGATTGTCGAAGGATTGCGGCTAGGCGTTGAAGATGCACGTGCTGCGCTAGAAGATTTGCGGCGACCGGTGACCGTAGATCGTATCAGGAGGATTCTCCCGAACGCGGTCTTTAGCGAAGGGGCAATTGCAGTTCTCGTCAGCGACGCCTTCCGCGAGGTCGGTGCCGAAGGAGATGTTCGCGCAGAGATTGCCGATACCATCGAAGATAGTCTGGAGATTGTTCAGGGCGCCCGCTACGAAAAGGGGTATCTGTCGTCGGCTTTTGTTACCGACAAGAGGAGCATGCGCGTCGAGTTTGACGCTCCGCTGGTGTTGCTGACTGACCGGGTGCTGGACGACTTTGGGGCGATTGCACCAGCGTTAGCGGTGGCGGCCGAGAAGGAACGGCCTATTGTGGTGGTTGCGGGGGGATTTGATGAAAACGTGCGGGCAGGTCTAATCATGAACAATGCCCGCGGGCGCGTTCGCTGTGCAGCGGTGCAGGCGCCTGCCTACGGCGAGACGCTGAGCGACTTCGTGGCCGATCTTGCAGTGTTGACGGGGGCTCGGGCGTTTCTTGAGGGACGAGGTGACTCGTTAGCCACGCTTGTCGCCGGCGATCTTGGTGGGTGCGAGCGAATCTTTATCGATGAAAGGTCCACTCTGATTCGAGGGGGTCAAGGGAGCGAAGAGGCTCTGCGTCAGCGCATCCACGAAGTACGCGCACAACTCGCTTTCCACGAACACAAGACCAAATCGTTCACCTCCAAGATGGGTTTGCAGGAAACAGCAGGAGATAGGATCAGGTTTCTTCAAGGAAAGTACGCGGAGATTTCCATCGGCGGGCGTAATGACCTTACAATTAAATACAGACTTGCGTTGGCAAACAAGGCAATCGGCGTGACACGCGTGTTGCTGCGAGGGGGAGCAGTTCCAGGAGGAGGTACAGGACTATCGGTAGCGGCCCGTAGACTTCGGGACCGGGCTCGAATATCGGTCGATCCGGGCGTCAAGAGCGGGTTATTGGCGCTTGCAGAAGGTTTGGCTAAACCGCAAAAAGTGATTCTGCGAAATGCTGGCGGCGAGACGGCGGGGGGCGAGTCGCTTGGACGCTGGTCCGGACTTCCTTGGGCTGGAATCGATGCGACAACGGGCAATGAAGTTGATCTATGGGCGGCTGGAATTGCCGATCCTTTTGAACTCGCGATCAAGGTCGTAGATTGCGCTGCAAGCCTCGCCGAGATGATTTGTCGGACAGGAGCGCTGCTCGTCAAGTCGCCGGTGGATATCGGGTTCTCGCCGGAAGAGGCGGCAGCCACCCGGGAGGTAATGTAGGGCTAAGCTCGCCCCGGCGGCCCTTTAGGGTTGCAGCCAGCGCGGTCCTTTATGTTGGGGCAATTTCGCCAAAGTGAAAGAGATTGAGGGAGAAACCATGAACAAGCCTGAATTCGTTCGTCCAACCGCCGCGCCTTTCAAGGAGCGCTATGGTAACTTCATCAACGGCCAGTGGACCGAGCCGGTCAGCGGGCGCTACTTCGCCAACCACTCCCCGGTGAATGGTCAGCTTCTTTGCGAGGTCGCCCGCTCGGAGGCCGCCGACGTGGAGTTGGCGCTTGATGCCGCCCATGCCGCCAAGACGGCCTGGGGCCGAGCCAGTGTCGCCGAGCGCGCTTTGCTCCTGAACAAGATCGCCCAGGTGATGGAGGACAATCTCGACCTCCTCGCCCGCGCCGAAACCTGGGACAACGGCAAGCCGATCCGCGAGACCCTGGCTGCCGACATCCCCCTCGCCATCGACCATTTCCGCTATTTCGCGGGCGCCATCCGCGCCCAGGAAGGCGGCATCTCCGAGATCGACCACGATACGGTGGCCTACCACTATCACGAGCCCCTCGGCGTGGTGGGGCAGATCATTCCGTGGAACTTCCCCCTGCTAATGGCCACCTGGAAGCTGGCGCCTGCGCTTGCCGCAGGCAATTGCGTGGTGATCAAGCCGGCCGAGCAGACCCCGGCCAGCATCCTGCTCCTCGCCGAGCTGATCGCCGACATCCTGCCGCCCGGCGTGCTCAACATCGTCAACGGCTTCGGCCTGGAAGCGGGCAAGCCTTTGGCCTCGTCCAACCGCATCGCCAAGATCGCGTTCACGGGCGAGACCACCACGGGCCGGCTCATCATGCAGTATGCCAGCCAAAACCTCATTCCGGTGACGCTGGAGTTGGGCGGAAAATCACCCAACATCTTCTTCGCCGACGTGGCGGATCAGGACGACGAATTCCTCGACAAGGCGGTGGAAGGCTTCGTCATGTTCGCCCTCAACCAGGGCGAGGTGTGCACCTGCCCGAGCCGCGCCCTCATCCATGAGAGCATCTATGATCGCTTCATGGAGAAGGCGCTCTCCCGCGTCGCCGCCATCAAACAGGGCGACCCGCTCGATCCCACTACCATGATCGGCGCGCAGGCCTCCTCCGAGCAACTGGAGAAGATCCTTTCTTACATCGACATCGGTCGCCAGGAAGGTGCCGAGGTGCTGATTGGCGGCGATCGCAGTGCGCTGCCCGGTGACCTCGCTGGCGGCTATTACGTTAAGCCCACCGTGTTCAAGGGCCACAATAAGATGCGGATCTTCCAGGAGGAGATCTTCGGCCCGGTGGTTTCGGTGACCACCTTCAAGGACGATGAGGAGGCGCTCGCCATAGCCAACGACACACTCTACGGCCTCGGCGCCGGCGTGTGGACCCGCGACGGCAACCGCGCCTATCGGGCGGGCCGTGCGATCCAGGCCGGGCGCGTGTGGACTAATTGCTATCACGCCTATCCGGCCCATGCGGCCTTCGGCGGCTACAAGCAGTCGGGCATCGGCCGCGAGAACCACGCCATGATGCTCGATCACTATCAGCAGACGAAGAACCTGCTGGTGAGCTACTCGCCCAAGAAGCTCGGCTTCTTCTGAGCGTTCTCTCACCTTAACAAAGAGAGCACGTGTCCGCTTAGTTAGCGACGCAAGCTAAGCGGGCCGGGGTCATGGATAAAGGCGCGGCCTTGGGGGCGCCTTTATCCTGCCCGGTGGGGCGAGACCCCGATCGTTCTGCCGGGCTCTGTTCAGTAAGCTGTCACCGGAGAATCAGATATGACCGACAAGATCGATCTAGAGCTGGTGACGGCCACCGATACTGCCCGCGCGCTGATCCGCGAGCTTAAGGTGCAGCACGGCCCTTTGATGTTTCATCAGTCAGGTGGCTGCTGCGACGGCTCTTCGCCCATGTGCTACCCGCGCGGCGATTTCATCGTCGGTGATCGGGATGTGCTCTTGGGCGAGATTGATGGTACGCCTGTCTATATTGGGGGCGACCAATTTGAGAGTTGGCGTCACACGCAGCTCATCATCGACGTCGTCCCAGGTCGAGGCGGCATGTTTTCACTCGATAACGGTACAGAGAGACGTTTTCTGGCCCGTTCGCGAACCTTTTCCGGAGACGAGATGTGTAGGGTCGATCGCGTCTCGAGATGAGGTGGATTCATTTACCTTCGTCGCCGATCCTGAAGCAACACATCAAAGCACCACCTGAACCGCCCCGAGTTTTCTAGACGCCTTCGGCTTTGGCTTTGTGCTGCCGTTCGAACTCGATTGGCGACAGCATCCCGTTCCGTGCGTGCTTCCGGGTGGGGTTGTAGAAGCCCTCGATGTAGCCGAATAGTTTCCGTCGTGCCTCGGCCCTTGAGGCATAAAGGCGATGACGGACCCGCTCGGTTTTCGGGGTGTGGAGGATGCTCTCGGTGGGCGCATTGTTCAAGCAATCTCCCTTGTAGGTCCTGGATGGCGAGATGTCCGCGGCGGTCATCGACGAACTCTACCTAAGTCTGAAGGAAAACCGTCGTCGCAAAGCGCTTGCTTGACAATTGTGGCTCTTCTCTAAATAGTTATATTGGCTATTGAAGCGATAGGAGACTTTCGACCGCGATGGAAGGTAGGGGATGAGCTGTCGATTTGGAGACGGTTTCGGAGCGTCATCTCCATTTTGGGGCAAAGCCGAAACTCAGCGAAATTATAGCAAGTCTAAATGTTCTTCAATGTCAAGCCAAACAACAAATGACTATGGAAACAGCGAGGGCATCCAATGATAAAAGTCAGCCTCCCTGATTGCAGGTGGCAGAAATGTCTCGAACATGCAATGTACTTGACTTCCGTGGCCGGGCTTCTCGCCCTTCTCTCCGACGGGGCAGGCGCAGCGGACTTCCCGTCTGCGGTCAAGACGCCGGCGACAGACACCTGGAATCCCTGGCTTCTTCGTGTGCGGGCCATCTATGTGTTGCCGGAAGACGGCGGCTTGGTTAATGGTGTACCCTTTTCGGATCTCTCCTATTCTGATATGGTGATCCCGGAATTAGATATTTCTTATTTCATTGATAAAAATTTCGCTGTTGAAACCATCGTCGGAACGACCGCACATACGATCTATGGTCAAGGCTCTCTTGCCGGCTTGGATGTGGGCGAGGTGTGGATCCTACCGTTTACAGTGACCATCCAGTATCATTTCGATGGATTTGGCAAATTTAAGCCATACGTTGGCGCTGGACCAAACTACACAGTATTTTACAATCAAAGCGAGCACAATGTCGCCGGTCTCGACGTGAAAAACGCATGGGGTTTTGCGTTACAGGCGGGATTTGACCTTATGATTGATCAACACTGGGGAATTAATGTTGACGTAAAAAAAGTTTTTGTAAAGCCAAACTTTGATGTCGTGGTTGGGGGCAGCCACTTGACCGGCACCGCGGACCTCAACCCCTGGCTAATAGGCACGGGCGTTAGCTACCGCTTTTAGCTGGCAGGCGAAGAGTCTGTAGCAGCGGCCTCTCTCCGGGTTCGATTCCGTGGATGCCGCTCCGTCCGGCATCCACCAGCGCGACATGCGGGTTTCGGCCGCGCCCTCAGAAGCTCCCGACCAGCGAGTCCAGCACGATCACCACCACGAGGGCGAGGAGCCATAGCTCGTGTCGCGCCCCACCCGCTCGCCCCGGATCTCCAGGACCCCCATCTGGTTGATGGAGCCAGCGAACGCTGGCGCGCCTTCAGCCTTTTCCGCCGGCATGGATTCGCCGGTGATGCGTGACTGGTCCACATAGGAATGGCCGCTGGCCACCGCCCCGTCCACGGGCACCTTCTCCCCGGGGCTCACCAGCACCAGGTCGCCCGCCACCACCTGTTCCAGCGGCAAGGTAAGGATCTGGTCGTCGCGCCTTACCTTGGCCGTCTTGGGCACGAAGTCCACAAGGTCGCGGATGGCGCTGCGCCCACGCGCCACCGTGAGGTGCTCCAGTTCCTCCGCCACCAGAACGAACGCCGTAACCACCAGAGCTGTGAAGATCTCGGCGATGGCGGCGGCGGCGAGGATGGCGATGCTCATGGACAGTTCCATGGTCATCCGGCGAGCCAGCAGATTCCGGATGGCCTCGCTCAAGATCGGCCAGGCGGCATAAGCCAGGGCGACAAGACCAACGATGCTGACGGAGGCAACGGGTTCGTACACCTTGAACCAAACGGCGGCTGCACCGAGCACGGCGACAACGATCCGCACTATCGCCAAGCGGTCAAACGGCTGATGCGTGCATACGGGGTCGCTGCATCCATTCGACGGCACAGTGGCCGCCAGTGCCCGTTCGAGATTCGCCGTAATTTCCCGGGCGTCCATCTTCCATTCCAGACTTGGTCAGTCGCGTCATATTTTAGAAAATTTCTAAACTAGATGGGCCGTCAAGCGCAATGGGCAAATGGTCGCCTCTGAGTCAGATTGAAGGGCGTCGGACGCATGAGGCCTCACGCCCGCATCACTGGACCGCTTTCCCGAAAGACAAGACGGATGCGCGCGCCGGCCCCGTGGGCATTCTCGATCCGCACCACGCCGCCGTGCAGCGTCATGATGGTGAAGACGATGGCGAGCCCCAGCCCGGCGCCTTCGGGCTGGCTCCGGTCAAGGCGGCGAAAGCGCTGCAGAACCTCGGTCCTGCGGTCTTCCGGTATGCCCGGCCCGTGATCGCGCACATCGAGCTGCGGGCCGGGGCCGACGGTGACCTCCACCCGGGTGCCCGCAGGGGTATGGGTCAGGGCGTTTTCCACCAGATTGCGTAGCGCTCGGCCGATGGCTTCGCCATGCCCGTGCACCGCCACAGCGCCCTGATCCATAAACGAGATGGAGTGCCCGCGCGCGAACGCCAGCGGGGTGAGTTCTGTCACCACCTCTCGGGCGATGGCGGCGAGATCGGCGCGCCGGTCCGGGTCAAGCTCCAGCGCGGTGGCGTGGGACATGTCGAGCATCTGGTTCACCAGCCGCTTCATGCGCTGGGCATCCACCTCCAGCTTGGCTTTCTCCGGGCTGTCCGGCAGCTTGCCGATGGAGAGCATCATCACGGCGAGCGGCGTACGCAGCTCATGGGCGGCGTCGCCGGCGAAATCCTTCAGTGCGCGTACCGAGCGCTCGATGCGCTCCAGCATGGAATTCACCGCGCTCACCAGCGCCGCAACCTCCCGGGAGGAGGCCTCCGCCTCAATGCGGGTCTCAACCTGGGCGGGGTCGATGGCGTTGATCGCGGTGATGGTCCTTTGCAGGGGACGCAAGGTCGATCGCACCACGGAGAAGTTGAACAACAAGAACATCAAAGACAGCAGCAGCAGCGGAAAGATCACGTGAAAGCGGATCTCATTGAAAATCACCGGCACGAACGGCTGGAAGCCGTGGCCGAAGATGGCCACCGTGATCCAGAACGGATGCTGCTCCACTGCGACCCGGCGGGTGCCGCTCAGCAGGAAGCGCTGGCCCCAGCTTTCCCGCTGGGCACGGATCACCAGGAACGAGGCGGGCGGCTCGTCAGCGATCTTCAGGTCGCCGTCATTAAAGCGGGCGATGACGCCGCCCCCGAGCTCATGGATCAGGAAAGCGCGGCGCGTTCCCGCCGCAATCGGCTGGCGCAGCGCTTCAGGCACCGCGCCATCGACCAGCATTTGAGGAATGTCGCCGGCGATGCGATCCGCCTCGGCGGTCACCAGCAGTTGGTCAAGCTCGTTGGGGTTGCGGACATACATCCACACCACGGCCGCCAGCTCCACCACCAGGAACACGAGCCCCACCAAGGCAAGTCGGACCGAAAGGCGGAAGAAAAGCGTGCGGGGCGTGCCGGAAGCCGGGCCGTGCGTCATCGCGGGGCGCCCCGTTCCACCTGTCCTGTCTGCGCAGCCGGTGCGAGCATGTAGCCGATGCCGTGGGCCGTATGCAGGACCACCCGCGCTTTCTCGGCGGCCAGGCGTCGCCGCAGGCGGGAAACCACCGCCTCCAAAGCATTGGGCGAGACCTCGCTGGAAAGGGCGTACATGGTGTCCTCAAGGCTGGCCTTGCTGACCACATGGCCGGCGCGGCGCATAAGGCGTTCCAGCAGGTCGCACTCGCGCGGCGGCACATGGATCACCCAGCCGGAAATCCGCACCTCCCGCGCGATGGTATCGAACTCGAGGTTCTCGACGTTCAAGGTCGTGCCGAGGCAACCGCCGGGGCGGCGCAGCAGGGCACGGCAGCGGGCCGCCAGCTCGGGCATGTCGAACGGCTTCACCAGATAGTCGTCAGCGCCCGAATCCAGACCTCCCACCCGGTCGCCAAGGCCGTTGCGGGCGGTGATCACCAGGATGGGCGTCGTGTTGCCCGCGCGCCGCACGGCGCGGACGAAATCGATCCCGTCCCCGTCCGGCATGCCGAGATCGATGAGGAAAAGGTCGTATCGGTCGAGTGCCACGCTCTCGCGCGCGGCACTCAAGCTGCCGAAGCGGTCGAGCACGAAGCCCTCCGCTTCCAGACCTTCCGCGATCAGGTTCGCGAGGCGGGGATTATCCTCGGCGAGCAGGACCCGCATGGTCGATGTCCGTTCCAGACGCGTGGCGTTTGCGCCCCGTAATCATGGCGAGAGGCAGGTTTTCCCGGTGGACCACGCTCTCGGCGATCGCCGCGAGCACGTGCACTGCCGCCATGGCGAGAATAAGATTGGCCGTGATCTCGTGCGCCTCCTGCACCCATTCCACGCCCCAGAAGATGTCGAGAGTCTGCATCCACCCGGTGAGGCAGGCGAGCGTGATGAGGCCCATGAGCGCCAGCGCCATGGCCCCGCCTGCCGGATTATGCCCCACATACCGCCGGTCGCGACGGGCGACGACGGCGCGCAGGTGGGACAGGACCGCCCATGGCGAGGTAACGAAATTGGAGAAGCGGGCGTGACGGCTGCCAATGACGCCCCACACGATCCGCACGGCCAGCGCCGCGGCGATGACATAGCCGACATAGCGATGGGCGCTCTTGCCGCCCTCCAGCGCAAAGCTGTTCAAAATGATGCCCAGCACCACCGTCCAGTGGAAGAGCCGCACCAGCGGATCCCACACCGGCACAGCGTCCGGGCCCGCACCCGCGGGTCCAGCGACGGTGCGAAAGGTGGTGGGCGCTTGATATGGGGAGGACATGGCTCAGTCCACGTTGTTCTCGACGATCTCGCTGGTCACTGGATTGAAATATACCTCTGCTTTCTTGCCGTCCTTGTTGTAGCCATAGATCTCGTAACATCCAGACGTTGTCTTTTTGAACACCTTGATATTCTTGAAACCCATCTCGGCAATCTTCTGCTTCATGACCTCCTCGCTCAGCCACTTTTCTTGCGGCTCCCTGGTGCAGGTGGGACTGGCCAGGGCGGCGGAGGAGAGAAGGCACAGACCGGCGGCGGTGGTCAGAAGTACATTGTGATACATCGGCTTCACCTCATGCTCTGGGAGACGGGACGGGGCCGGCCTCGCTCGGTGCCTTCTGTTAAAGAGTGGTGCTGACAAAAGCCTGACGAGAAGCAATGGCGCGCCGAACACGACAACACCCAGGATGAATGCGTTCGAATACTTATCGTCGTCAGGACTTGGTCAGGTCGCGCGCCTATTGAGGAGGTCGCCGCTCCGCTGGGCGACACCTTGATTTCCTGGGAGACCGATCCATGACAATCATTCGCAACCTTTTCGTCGCCGGTGCGCTCGTCGGCGCCTCGCTCGCCGCCGCCCCTGGCTTTTCGGCCGAGACGCTGAACCCGCAGACCCAGAAGAATCTGGAGGCGGCCATGCACGGTGAAGCCTTCGCGAACCTGAAGTACCAGGCCTATGCCGAGCAGGCGCGCAAGAGCGGCCATCCCGAGATCGCCAAGCTGTTCGACGAGAGCGCCAATGTGGAGGCCAACGAGCATTTTGCCCGCGAGGCCGATGCCCTTGGCCTCGTCAAGACCGACGAGGCAAACCTGCTCGACGCCTCGGCGGGTGAGCGCTACGAGAACACCGAGATGTACGTGAATTTCGCCAAGCAGGCGGATGCGGTGGGGGACAAAAAGGTCGCGGAACTGTTCCGGCAGATCGCGGCGGATGAAGGCGACCACTACGCGGCCTACAAAGCCGCGGCCGAGAAGCTGCGCGCTGGAAAGTGAACCAATTGAGCGGCGTCATATATCATGGCGCCGCTCGTATAAATTATCATCAATATATAATGACATATTGAGACGGATCATTTATTTGAAGGATAGATTTAAATACCGCGGCCTGCGACGGCCTCTGCAATCCACACCTCCTGACGAACGCGACACGCCGCCCGGAGCAAGATCAATACGGAACAGCACGTCGTCGGCCTTGAGCGGGGCGTTCGGCGCAACCGGCACCTCGCCCGGCACGATCGCGACCGATCGGTGCCCAGCCGCTACCCGGCTTACCATCGGTGTCGGAGCCGCTTGATCATCGCTGATCCTTCATATCTCGGTGCCGGCCACTGGCCGCTCCGCCAACGCAAAACTCTGAAGCTTTCGGGCTTTATTGCAGTCGACGTCCGCCGTGGTGATGACTGCCAAGAACGCTGCCCTGACGATCTCTTTCCGTGTGGCCTCAGGGAATTCCTGTCGCACCGCATCAAACAGCTGCTTCGGACTAAGGTCAGGCGCAGCCAGCCGAACCAGTACGGCACAAATCTCCTGAACGCGTTTCGTAGCCATGAGAGACGCATCCTTCAACATCATGCTCGATGGCATGCAGAATGCCTTCCGAGCCCGCCGGGCGCAATGACCACTTTCGCGAGATCGGGCGCATGTCTCGTCCCACCAGGTGGCGCACACTTAAATCGAGCTTGGCGTAGCGCCTTCGGCAGCTACGGATCACTTTAGCTCTTTCCGAACGGATTTTGCTGCTTGAAATCGAGCGCGCGTGCGCTCGTCGGCGCCGGGACCTGGCCTGAAACGCAGATCCTCCGGGCCGACCTCCGCGCCATCTCTGTCAACCAGCTTGACCCTAGGCAACCGGCGACCACATTGGTCCGTCACCACCACAGGCGGGCGGTTCTCGGAGGCGAATTGGTCACCCCATTGCTGAAGGGCGACCAATGCCGGAGCAAGCGCGCGGCCCTTCTCCGTAAGGCTGTAGATCGGGCGCGCCAACGCGCCGCCTCGCAGCAAGACCCCAGCCGCACAGAGGCGCTCGAGCCGATCCGACAGCGTATTTCGCGCCATGCCAAGGCTGCGCTGAAACTCGGAAAACCTCTGCGCCCCCAGGAATGCGTCGCGAATGATGAGGAGTGTCCACCAGTCGCCCACGTCATTGAGCGCGCGGGCGAGCGAGCAGTTGAACGTCGCGAGATCGGTCTTTCCTGGCACGGTTGCACGTTGGAATTATTGCAGTTATAGTCTCAATCTGCAACTATTTTAGAATTCGGACAAGCGCCATGACCGAAGGCAGGCAGGTCGAGACGAAAGATGCCGCCAGCGCCGCAATCCGGATTGGCGGCGCCGGGGTGGTGCTCGGCGCAGTCATGATTGCCGTCGTCAGCGGACTCTATGCGGCGTCGCCCACGGCGGCGACGATGCCCGTGGTGACGGCGCGGCTGCCGGAGGCGCTCGAAGCCCTGAGAGCGAGCGACGGCATGCAGCTGTGGTGGATTGGCGTGGTGGGCTTGACGGGGGATGTCATCTTCGCTGCGGCCGCAATGATGGTCGCCTTTGGTCTCGTACTGCGCGGGCAGCCGATCAAGGCGGCGGGATGGCTCGGGATCGCGCTCAGCAACATCATCTTCGTCGGTGTCGACGCGCTCGTTGGACGAACTTTGGTGGCGGCCGCTTCGAGCGGCACTTCGGAGGCCGGGTTTGTCGCGACCAAGAGTTTCTCCGATGCTCTGTTCATTTCGGGAACCTTCGCCTTCGGAGCGGGGACATTGCTCCTGTTCGGGCCAGTGCTGATCCGGAGTGGAACGTTTTCATCGCGCGCGATCTCGTTCCTCGGAATCGCCGTCGGATTGCTCGGTGTCGGTGCTGCGCTGATCTGCCTGTTCGGCGCCGACGCGGGCCAACTGCTGGGTCTTGTGATCGCTGCAGGCTCGGCGATCTTTCTGATTGTCGGCATGCGAGCGGCGAAAGACGCCCTTGCCTAGCTAGCCGGCACTGTCCGAAGTGCCAAGGAACGGCTCGGGCAGAGCGGTTGGCCGCACGCCAGGCTGAGCTGCTCCCGGTAACCTACTTCCACGTCGTGTTCACGCTGCCGGCACCGGTGGCCGTGATCGCGTTCCAGAACAAGGCGGCGGTCTATGCCATCCTGTTCAGAGCGGCGGCCGAGACGCTGCGCACCATCGGCGCCGATCCGAAGCATCTCGGCGCGGAGATTGGCCTTGTCGCCGTCCTCCACACTTGGGGCCAGAATCTGCGCCATCATGCCCGGTGGTGGCCCGTCGCCCGATGGCACGCGCTGGATCGCGTGCCGCCCCGGCTTCTTCCTGCCCCTGCGCGTGCTGTCGCCGGAAGGACTGTCGTCACCACGGCAAGGCGAAGGTCATGACCCTCGGCGCTGGCGAGTTCATCCGGCGCTGTCTGCTCCACATGGCGTATGTCTCCTTTTCAAATCATCGGCATGGCCCGAACAGCTCATCGAAGAGGTCGCCGAACCACGCCTCGAACACGTCCACCTTGGCCTCCGTGACGGGGATATGCTCGGGCCAGTCATCGGTGACGGTCCAGGTCGCGAGGTCATGTTACGGCGGTTGGCCCGGAAAGGGCCAAGGATAGCTGAGCAACGGTTCAAGCTGCTCGGATGCGGTCGGCGGGCGTTCCTTACGAAGACTGGCCATTGCGCCAGAATCGCCGAACGAGGCCGCTGAAAGAATAGCCTTTTTCTACGCTGGAAGCCTCCGCGCGCCGTGGCGTAAAAATACTTGCACGCGGCGGCACGGGGCGGAAACGGCGTAGGAGCGGAGGCGATCGTCATGGTGATAGCAGGCTCAGCGCCGTCGCCATCGGCAGATAGAGGGTGCGCGGCCGCTTGACCAAATGCGTGAAGCCAAAGACGGCATAGAAAGCGGCTGCGTTGTCGTCGATGGCGTCGGCGAAGATAGCGTGCGCTCCGATAGGCGCGGCCGCCACGGTTCTGATGGCGTCGAACAGCAGGGCTTCCCCAAGCCCATGTCCGGCGTAATCGCTATGCCGCCCAAGCCAGCCGATCAGCACCGCCGGGACGGTCGGATAGCGCGGCAGCTTCTTCGCCAGCGGCTCGGGAACCTCGTTCAACGGCACGTTGCTGGACGACAGGGTGTAGAAGCCCGCCACCCGGTCCGTCGCGATCTCCCTGGCGACGAAGCAGGTGGCGTATTTATTCTTCACGTCCTGCGAGACGGCCTTGCGGAAGTAGCTGTCGATCCGGTCGTTGCCGCAGGTGAAATCTGCCCGCTTGTGCGCCTTCGCCAGCGGCTCGATGGTGAAGTGGACGCTCACCGGCGTTCGATCAGCTCGGCATGGCGTTTCGCCGCGCGGGCCAGCCGCTCGTTCGGCTTGGGCGGATTGATCAGTGCCTCGGCGAAGCGGATTTGGTCCTCGCGCGCGAGGCGCATGATGTCGGCGTCCTCGACAACGCGTCGTGCGTCCTCGCCAGCGGTGGCGATGAGATAGCCGGTCAGGGTCAGGCCGCGCAGGCGAGCGGCGCGCTGAATCTGATCATAGACATGGACCGGGATACGCGCTTCCAATCGGGCGGTCTCGGCTTCAACTTGGGGCTTTGGCATAAGGGCCTCCTTTTGTCCCATCATTTACGGCAAAATGCCGTATCGTTCAAGATGCCACATGCCCCTCCTTGGTCGTTTCCTTCTCGGTATTGGAGTGCTTCCGCGTCCCAATCATCCTTACCTGCATGGCCACGTCGTCACCACTTCCCCATCGGTCTGCACGAACAGCGCGGCGAGGCCAAGGCGGTGGGCGAGCGCCGGGCCCTCACCCGCCCCGTGCACCATCAAAGCGGTGGCCCAGGCATCCGCCGCCATGCAGGTGTCGGCGAGCACGGTGACGGCGGCGAGGTCGTTCTCCAGCGGCGCGCCGCGAAACGGGTCCATGGTGTGCGAGACCGCCCGCCCCGCCACCTGCCTTTGGTGGCGATAGCTGCCGGACGTGGCGACGGCGGCGCCGGACAGCTCCAGCACGCCGAGAATCTCCCGCTCCCCCGGCGTGGGCTTTTCATGGGCGATGGTCCAGGGTCGGCCATCGGGCTTCGTGCCCTCGGCCCGCATCTCGCCGTCGATGCCCACCAGCCAGGAGGACAGGCCCGCCGCCCTCATCTCCCGCGCCAGTTCGTCCACGCCGAAGCCCTTGGCAATGCCCGAGAGGTCGAGCCGCAGCGGCGCCAGCCGGCGCGCGCGGCAGCCTGCCGGATCGAGCTGAAGCGCCTTCGGCGGCTCGAACGAGGGACGGCCGGCAATCGCGGCGATGCGCCCGCCATCGGGCACGCGCGCGCCGCCGCCGAAGCCCCATGCCTTGACCAGATCGCCCACGCCGATATCGAACGCCCCCTGCGACAGGCGGCCGATCTCCAGGGCCGTGGCGAGAACATGCGCCAGCTCGCGGGGGATCGCTACCCAGGTTCCCACCGGCGCGGCGTTGAGCTGCTCCAGATCGGACTCCGGCCGCCAGGTGGACATCTGCTGCTCCACCTGCTCGACGGCGCCCTGGAGGCGACGGGTCAGCGCCGCCTCGTCCACATCGCCGCCCGCATGGAACACGGCAGACCAGCGCGATCCCATGGCGGGGCCGCTCAGGGCGTGGCGATGGAGCGCCATCGCACCCAGATCAGTAGACATCTTCGACATAGCGTCCACACGATTTGAGGGTGGCAAGGTCGAGGCCGAGCGGGCGCACCACCGGCTCCAAGGCGCGGGTCACCGCCTCGGCCATGTCGCGGCCGCCGCACACCAGGATCTGCGCGCCCTGCTTCAGCAATTCCCGCAGGCGCGGCGCATCGGCGGCGATCCGGTCCTGGACATAGGCGCCCCCTTCGACATCCCGCGAGAAGGCGGTCTTGAGGGAGGTCAGGCGCCGTTCCGCCAGATGCTGGGCCAGCTCGTGCTCATAGAGGAAATCGGAGGCGGCGCTGCGCCCGCCCCAGTAGAGATGCATGGGCCGTCCCGCCGCATTGGCGCGCACGAATCCGGCGAGCGGGCCGATGCCGGCCCCGGCACCGATGAGGATCAGCGGCGTGCGCCCTTCCGTCGGGCGGAACGCCGGATTCTCGCGGATGAAGGCGTTGATCGCGCCACCCGGGGCCAGCGCGTGCAGGAAGGTGGAGCACAGGCCGCCTTCGCGCAGCCGCACGCAGATCTCCAGCACCCCGTCGCGGGTGGAGGAGGCGAGCGAATAGAAGCGGGGCATGGTGTCCCCCGGCGGCACGATGCCCGCCAGATCCCCCGCCTCGAAGGACGGCAGGCGGCCGGGTGCGCCGGTGCGCGGATCGCGTGGGGCCTCAAAGCGCAGGATCGCCACCGGCGTGCCCACCGCCTCGCCATAAAGCTCACGCCCGGCGAGCATCAGCGGCACGGTCTTCGGCGGCTCGGCCACGTGGGAGAGCGTGAGATCGTGCCCCAGCACGGCGCCGAGGTCTTGCCCCCATTGGGCGAATTCCTGGGCCGAGCGCCGGTCCACCCGCTTCATGGGCAGAAGGCGCGGGCACCCTTTGGCTTCCAGCGCTTCGGAGACCTCCTGGGCGAACCGGCAGAAGTGCGGGAAGTTGCGATCGCCGAAGCCCAGCACCGCCACCGGCGGACGCCCCGGCAAGCGCGCGAGGCGGGACAGGAAGCTCTTGGCCGAGGCGGGCGCATCGCCCTCGCCATAGGTGGCGGTGAGGATCAGAAGCCGGTCGGCGGCAAGATGCGCCGTGCCCACATCGTTCATGGCGGCGATGTGCACCCGGTGCCCGGCGGCGGTGAGCGCGGCATGCAGGGTGCCGGCGAAGCCCCAGGTGGAATTGCCTTCGCTGCCCACGAGGATCACCGTATCGGCGCCGCGCGCGGGTGCATTCGCCGCGACGCGTGGACGGGCCGCCCGCCGGCGCGCCCAGAGGATGATGCCGGTGGCGCCCAGCACCGGCACGGCGGCCGAGGCAAGCCCCAGCAGCAGGCCGAGCAGCCACGCGCCACGTCCGGTGTGAAGGGTGCGGACAAGATCATTGATCTGCTCCAGCCCGGTGGCCGGGGCGAAGGCCAGGGCCGCGCCGGTGGCGGCGTCGATCCGCGCCTCGCCGGCGGCGGTGCGCAAGGTGAAGACGTCGGTGGGGTCGGCGGGATCGGGGAAGCTCAGCTCGCGCAGCTCTGCCAGGGGGGCGGACCGCAGCGCGGCAAGCGTGCCCACCGGCGCCGGCGTGTCGCCGCTCGCAGTGACGGCGGCCGTGCCCCCCTGCGCCTCGGGGATGAGGCCGAAGGTGCCGGCGGACATCCACAGGCCGGTGAGGGAGGACAGCACGAGGCCGGCGACGGCCAGCCGTCCCAGCTCGCCGTGCCAGCGCTGGGCCGGCGTGCCGCGGATCGGCCGCAGCAGCGCCCCCGCGCCGCCGAGCCGGCGGGCGAGAAGCAGCGTACCGGACACGCTCAGCGCCAGCATGGCCAGCGCACCGAGCCCGGCCGCCGCCCGGCCCGCATCGCCGGCCAGGAAGGAGCGGTGGAGCGTGGTGATGAAGCGCGTCGCCTCGGACACCTGATAGGGTCCCAGCCCGGTGCCGGTGGCCGGATCGACCCGCTCCACGCCGCGCGCGTCGCCGTCGTCGAAGGCCACCGTGATGCTGCCATCCGGCCGCTGGCGGATGGCGCTGATGCCCGGGTGCCGCGCGGCGACTTGCGCCGCGAGGCCTGCGACGCTGGTGCCCGCAGGCACCGTTGGAGCAGCCGCGCGGTCCAATGCCGGCTGGAGCGAGAGCACGGCACCGGTGACGGCGACCACCGTGAGGCCGAGCGCAAGCACGACGCCCGGCAACCCATGAAGACGGCGCAGCATGGAAAGACCCCTGTCGTTCAGAAGGTGACGGTGAGGGACTTGACGTAGCCCTTGCCGGCAAAAGGCTTGCCGGAGGCGGTGGCCGCGAGCGGCACCACCACCTCGGAAGGATTGTCCATCCCGTCCTCGACCGAGGTGTCCACATGCACCTTGTAGCCGGCATCGATCATGGCGTCGGCGAGGTCGAGGGTGATCTTCAGCGTCTTGCCGGAGCCGATGCTGGCGCCGGTGATGCCGTCGATCTCGGTCGCCCGCCCGCCGGAGGCGCGCTGCCAATCGGAGAGGTGGCGGTAGTATTTCGCCTTGCCGCCGGCCATCCACAAGGTGCCCTTGTAGGCCCCGGCGGCGTCGGTGACGTAGAGCACCACGTAGGCGCCATTGCCGCCGTAGCGCTTCAGCGCGGTCTCGAAGGTGACCTGCCTGGCTTCGGCGAGGGTGGGGGCCACCAGCGCGGCGGTGGCGGCCACGGCGGGGAGAACGAATTTCATCGGTCGGCTCCTGGAAGGGAAAAGCGGGGAGGGGCTCATTGCACCTCGACCTTGGGACGGGCCTTGCCGTTGAAGAGGCCGTTGTCGGGCATCGGCGCGTTGGGATCGGCGGGGCCGGTCTGGGGCAGGGCGCTGCGGTCGCCGCGGCGGTCGTCGTCATCATCGTCGTCATCGTCGTCGTCATCTTCGCGGTGACGGCGATTGTGCGTGCCATCGCGCTTGCGCTCGGACTTCGAGTCCGCAAAGCGCATGGCGCCGTCCGGGCCGGAAGCCTCCCGGCGCTCGTGCCGCTCGTGGCCGAACAGCGACAGGGAAGGGAGGTCCGACGCCGCCATGGCGATGCCGATGCCCGTGGTGGACAAGAGAAGAGCCGCTCCGATCAGGGTGCGCGTTTTCATGGATGCCTCCCGGCTGGTTGGTGTTGACCGGGTTCACCCTCGTGCACGCACCTGACGGCGACCTGAAGCGCCCGTGGAATTGCGTTCAGCTTCCCGTCAGGATCGGGGCGGGAAAACGCACCGTGACGCGGAAGCCGTCTGCCTCCGCCGGGATCGGCGAGGCAAGATCGAGCTTCAGCCCGGCGCCACGGCACACGGCGGCGGCGATGGCGAGGCCGAGGCCGGAGCCCTCCGCCTGGGTCGGCCCCCGCTCGAACGGGCGCAGCAGCGCCGCCAGCCGGTCGGCCGGCACCACCGGGCAGCGATTGGCGACCGCGAAGCCGTCAGCGCTCAACCGCACATGGATGGGGGTTTCGGGCGCGCCGTGCTTCAGGGCGTTCTCGATGAGATTGCGGGCGAGGACGGCGAAGGCATCCGGGTCGAGATCGCTGACCGGGCCGCCGTCCGGGGGGATCGTCACCACAAGGTCGGCGCCCCGGTCGGTCTGGCGGTCGAGTTCGGCGATCACATGGCGCAGCACCGGGCCGAGCGGCGCCGGGTGCTCGGCCAGAAGGCCGCCGCCTTCGGCCTTCGCCAGCTGCAGCAGCTTCTCGGAGAGGCGGGTCAGGCGCCGGAGCGCGCCGGCCACGTCCCGCGCCCGCTGGCGGGTGGCGCCTTCGGGCAGTTCGGCCAGCAGGCGCTGGGTCTGCGCCAGCGCGGCGGCGATGGGGGTTCTCAGTTCGTGGGCGCTGTTGGCGGTGAAGCCCCGTTCCGCCTCCAGCGCCCCGCGCAGGCGCTCCATCAGCGCGTTGACCGAGGCGGCGACGCTCGCCATCTCCTCCGGCAGGCCGTCCGCCGGCACCGGCGTGAGATTGCCGCGGCCGCGCGCCGCGATAGCCTGCCCGAATGCCAGCACCGGCTTGAGCGCGAGCCGGACCGAGAGCCAGACTCCGGCCAGCGCAATGGGCACCAAGGCGACGAGCGGCCAGATCAGCGCCATCACGGCCCGCCGCACCGCAGCGGCGCGGTGCCCGAGTTCCTCCGCCGTGGTGACGACGATGGTGCCGCGCACCGCGGCCTCGGTATAGGTGCGCAGGCGATCGGTGGTGCGGAAGCCCGGGGCGAGGCCCGGTGGAATCGCCATCTGCTCCGCGTCGCTGGACTGGAGCAGCACGCGCCCCGCGCCGTCGCGCACCACATAGGTGATGTATTCCCGGTGGGGCCCGATGGGCGCCATGTGCTGCGGGGCGTCCCCGGCCTCGCGGGAGAGCAGCTCGGAATAGGCCAGCGGCAGCACCCGCTGCGCCACCTCCTGCAGCGCGCTGTCGAACACCTCGCCGATCTCGTGCCACAGCACCAGTCCCGCCACCGTGGCCGCGGCGAGCCACAGCGCCGCGACCGAGGCCGCGAGCCACAGCCCGAGGCGCCGGCCCAGGCTCCACCGGCGGGACTGGCGAGGGCCGCTCACGCGCCCGCTCCCGGCGTGCCGAGGCGATAGCCCATGCCGCGCACGGTCTCGATCATGTCGGCGCCGAGCTTCTTGCGCAGGCGGGCGATATAGACCTCGATGGTGTTGCTCTCCACTTCCGCGTCGAAGGAATAGAGCCGTTCCTCCAGCTGCGGCTTCGACATGAGCTGGTGCGGCCGCTGCACGAACGCCTCGAACAGGGACCATTCCCGGGCGGTGAGCGCAACCACGCGCCCCGCCCGCCGCACCGAGCGGGCGGCGAGATCGACCTCGATTTCTCCGAGGGTGACGAGCGGGTTGGGATTGCCCGCATAGCGCCGGCCCACGGCGCGGATGCGGGCGCTCAGCTCGAACAGGTCGAACGGCTTCACCAGATAGTCGTCGGCTCCGACGTCAAGGGCCGCGATGCGATCGGAGATCTGGTCGCGCGCGGTCAGCACCATGACGGGCGTCACGTCGCCGGCGCTGCGCAGCCGCTTCAGGAAGTCGGCGCCGCGGCCGTCCGGCAGCATGAGGTCGAGCAGGACGAGCTCGAAGGCGGCGGCGTGAAGGGCGGCGCCGGCCTCGTCGAGGCGCGTCACCCAATCGGCGCAATGGTCGTCCGCGACCAGCTGGTCACGCACGGCCATGCCCAGAACGGGATCGTCTTCGACCAGCAGGATACGCATCTGTCACCTCGGCACGCCAACTTATACCAACGGCCTTTTGTCTTTGACCGCTGCCGAGAGGGGCTCGCTCAAGCGCCGCGCGGGCTTGCACCTGCGGCCGGTGAGTCAAACTCATCGGCCCCTGATCTTAGCGCGGCCGGTTGATGATGGGGCGGCAGAATGTATCCCGGCGTTCAGGTGGGCGTCAGCTCCGCGTGTTTTACCTGAGCGCGGGGCGTGCGGAGGAGAGCGACAAGGTGAAAAGTACATGGCTTGCAGGCTGCCTGCTCGCCGTCTGTCTCGCCGCAGGGCCGGCGGCGGCCGACCGCGACTGCACTGTGCCCCTCGCCGACTGGCAGCCCCGCGACGTGCTCCAGAAGAAGCTCGAGGCGGAGGGCTGGACCGTCCTGTCCATTCGCTCCGACGACGGCTGCTACAAGGTCCGGGCGACCAACGGGCAGGGCGCGCGCCTCAGGGCCAAATACAACCCCGCCAGCCTTGAGCGCATCCGCCACGGGCGGGACGACAACGACGACGATTGAGAGGGTGATCTGGGAGAGCTGGCGCATGCGCAACGGGATCATATTCATCCTCAATGAGTCCGACCGTCGGCGGCTTGACGTTCCGGTCTCGGATCGCAATACGCCCCGGAAACACGTCTGGCGCGCCCGGATCATGCTGATAAGCGCGGACGACGTCGGCACCCATGCGGTCGTGGCTGAGACCGGCACGGCGAAGATCAACGTCTGGCGCTGGCAGGCCCGCTTCATGGCGGAAGGCGTCGAAGGGCTGCTGCGCGACAAGACGCGGCCGCCGGGCCAGCCGCCGGTGGCGGCAGACAGGGCCTCGGCCGTGGTCGCCATGACGCTGAAGCCGCCGTCCCATGAGGCCATCCACTGGACCACGCGGGCCATGGCCAAGGTCGCGGGGCTGGCGGTCTCCACGGTGCAGAAGATCTGGAAGGCCCATGGCCTGGCCCCGCATCGCCGGCGGCAGTTCAATCTCTCCAACGATCCCGCCTTTGCCGAGAAGCTCAACGACGTGGTCGGGCTCTACGTCAGCCCGCCGGCCCATGCCCTGGTGCTGAGCCTCGACGAGAAGTCGAAGATCCAAACGCTCGACCGTACCCAGCCCGGACTGCCGCTGAAGAAAGGCCGCGGCGCCACCCTGACCCACGATTACAAGCGCAACGGCACGATCACGCTGTTCGCCGCGCTCGATGTCCTGACCGGCGCGGTATTCGGACGCAACATGCAGCGCCATCGGCATCAGGAGTTCATCCGCTTCCTCAACGCCTTCGAGCGCGACATCCCGGCCGGCAGGCTGATCCACGTCATTCTCGACAATTACGCCGCCCACAAGCACGACAAGGTGCGGGCCTGGCTTGATCGCCATCCGCGCTGGACGTTCCACTTCTCGCCCACGTCCAGTTCGTGGCTGAACGCGGTCGAGGGCTTCTTCGCCATCCTGACCCGCCGCCGGCTGCAGAATGGCGTCTTCCGGTCCGTCGTCGATCTCCAGGCAGCCATCAACCGCTTCATCGGAGAACACAACCAGACCCCAAAGCCCTTCATCTGGCGCGCTGACCCCGATGCCATCATCACAGCGCGAAACCGAGGGTTCCAAGAGTTGGAGTCAATCCAATAGCATCCGGGCATTTTGCAAAGACGAGCCTGAATCAGAACGATCTCTCCAATGGACGTCGGCGGACAGTGTTTCGAGAGCTTTCGTTACGACGATCGAGTGGCTAATAAAATTAGTGTGTCAGTTGGATAGTGGAGTGTTACCTGTGTCTGTTTTCCTATCAGAGGCATCGTTTTACCACAATCGACCGACTGAGATTGTGGACATTCTGTGTGGCCAACTCGCACAATTTGGATCAATAGTTTTGTATGACGACAGTTATGTCCTTAATTTTGAAGTGGGGAAAGCAAAGCTGAAGGCGATTGAGAATATGATTATGATACGAGTTGAGTCCGGTGATCTAATAAGTTCGTATGCGATCAAAACACTTATAGAAGGGCATCTAGTAGAAGTTGATGATATCAAGGAAACGGCGATATTATGGATTCCAGTCAAGGTCGAGCCATTTGCCTCATTGGCAGATTGCACCAGTCTGATGAAAAAAAAGTGATGGAACGTGGTTTCACAGCGGTGGAACCGATGAGGGTGGTAAGTGATCCCCATCGAGTAGTTGGCGGCCCCTGCCACGTACAACTGAAGAGTGGGGTCGAGTCCGTCCGGAACTTGATTTAGCAACGCGCCCATGTACTCCCCCGCAATAGAAGTTATTCATCTTCTCCATGATGCCGGGGTGGGTCGAAATAGACCTCCGTCACCCGAAAGCGCCCACCTATTCGCTTACACTGAACGATGACGTCGATTGCTATCTTCAGCAGATCCCGGATATCGCCGCGCTCCAGGTCGCGGCCGCCGTCGGATTCTTTGACGAGCAGGGTGAGCTGCTCAAACGCGAGCCGCGTTGAATTCGCGTGCACCGTCGTGATCGAGCCAGGATGGCCGGAATTCACGTTGCGGATGTAGTAAAAGGCCGTTCCATCACGAAGCTCCTGGAGCAGGACCCGATCCGGGCGCATGCGCAGTGAAGCCTCAAGGAGCTCCTTCGGACCGATCTTTGCGAGCCCTTGGTCATCCTTGGAATAGAACAGCCGCACGTGGTTATCTTGGGGGATCACAAGCTCTCGCGTGTCCTCGATTGTGATGAGGCGCTCGTCCTCCGGGATATGCTGAATCAATGCCTTTGAGAGGGTTGTTTTCCCCGATCTCGTCGCACCCGAGATGATGATGTTCTTCCGCGCAAGCACAGCCTCCCGGAGAAAGGTCATGTAGTTGCCGGCCTGATAGAGGCCGAGCAGCCGCGTATCGGTGACGCTGAGCTCGTCAGTGAGTGGGCTGACCTCTGAGAAGAGCCCCGCTGTCTCAAGATCGTTGAGCGTCAGCGTCACCGCCGATGGGTTGCGAAGTGTGATGCTGACCGTGCCCTTGGTGGTGGCGGGCGGAATGACGATCTGGATGCGGTGCTCGTCCGGCAGCGTGGCGGACAGGAGCGGGTGGGCCTCGTCGATGGCCTGGTGCGAATAGCTCGCGACGGCGCGTGCGAGGCGCATCAGCTTTTCGAAAGTGAGGTCCGGCACGTCATGTTTCCGCCATCCTACGGGCCCCTCGGTTAGCACCACGCCCGGTCGATTGACCACGATCTCATACAAGGACTCATCCTTCAGGAAGTGCCCGATGGGTGAGAGCAGCTCGCGGACAACGCCGACATCGGCGGCATCGTTCATCCCCTCCCCTCGCCTACTTGGTGACAAGCGTGGAGCGAGGGCTGAAGTCTCCGAGCACGCCGCGATCATAGATCGTGTTTCGCGGCTCTGTGACGCGCAGGCCATAGACGCTGGAGAAGTCGAGGTCGCGAGCGACGAAAATGGAGACCAGCTCGCCCTGGTGCTTCTCCAGCGTCGGCGGAATGTTGATGGACTGCTCGACCGCAATGGCCGCCGCCTGCTGGCCCGCATTGGCGCTGTTCTGGACCTGGATATCGCCCTGCTGGAGCTGGCCCTGCGCATAGTTGGCGGCATCGCCGACAATCGAAAGCAGCAGGGCGCTGCCGAAGCGCTCCCACCAATGGGTGTCGACATAGCCGTCCATGCCGGCCCGGCCCAAAGCGTCGGTCGCGGGCGAGGCGAGCGTGATGATGATGCCCTTCGGGGTCTTGGCCCGATTCCACAGCACGAAGAGGCGAGCCTGTCCCCGGCGCAGGCCGCCGCGATACTCTCCGATGACCTGTGTGCCCTTCTCCATCAGCACGACGCGGCTGTTGTCCGACAGCACGTCGCGATTGATGACGCAGCTGGCGAAGCCCGGCTGGTCAGAGGATAGGGCGGTCTCCAGGATGCAGGGGATCGACGTGCCCATGGCGATGATGAAGTCTCGATTTCCCAGCGTGCCGGCGCGTGACCCTTCGAGGCGTGTCGGCGTCATCATCCGGCCGAAGCGCTGGTCCTCGTTCTCGCCGGGACCGTTGAAGCTGCCGCGAGCGGCATTTGGCGGCACATAGCTGGTGCTGGCGTCGGCCGGAACGCCGGCAGTTTGTGGCCGATTCTGTGAGCCGCGCTGTGCGCCGAACGCCATCACCGGGGCGCGACGGGCGGCATCGAGCATCGGATCCTCCGGCGGGGCAGATTGCGGTGCGACGACTGGTGTCGGCAACTTCACCTCCGGCGCGGTTGCGGGCGGGGGTGCGGGCTGACGGGCTGGCTCGAAATCCGTCGTCTGCCGGATGACGACACGTTCCGGCTTCTCGGCGTCCGTCGGCGGTCCTCGATCTCGCATCGACCACATGGCAAAGGCGACGAATGCGATGACGGCCAGCACCACGGCGCCGCGCTTCAGCAGCGGATTATCCTGCCGCCGGCCGGTGACTGCCTGCCCTCGCTCTCCCGGCACGCCGTTATCAATTTCGTCCGCCATCGCCAGCCCCTATTGCGCTCTGGGCGCCGCTTGTGGCTTCACAACCCGCTCAACCGAGGGAGAGGTCGTGTTGGTACCCGGGTTGATCCCGACCTGGTCATAGGCCTCGTTGAAGATGCAGAGCACGTCGCCACCGCGTCGCAGGATGAACTTGCGGCTGATGGCCTGGACGAGCACTAGGTCACCCTCGACCGATTTCGGCACGAGGCTCTCGGTCCCGTCCGAGCTCTCCATGTAGATCGCCGGCATCTCCTGATTGCCGGTGAAGGCAAAGGTCGTGAGCTTGCCGTTGTCGTAGACCGCTTCGGGCTCGAGGGCGGGGGAGCCCTGCGCCGAATAGCGCCAGTTTCGCGGGCCATATTGCTCGTGGAAGGTGAGCACCTTGTCGGCATAGCCGGCCTGGGCTGCCTGTGCCCGCGCGGCTGCGTCCCGGCGCCTGCGCTCCGCATCGTCGGCCGGATAGCGGAATTTCACATAGAAATAGGTGGGCTGACCCGAGGCGACCGAGCCGTCGCGCACCGTGAGCTCCATTTGATAGCTGCGCGTTGCCCCATTGCGCCGCGTTGTCACCACCGAGATGTTGGTCACGGGTTGGTTCTCGCGCGGCTTCAGGAACAGGATGTTCCCGGCGGGCGCGACCTCCCAGGCGACCGTATTGCCGAGCGCCACATGGGCGATCTCCTCGTCCTCGGCGAACTCCACCTGAACCGAAGAGCGCAGCGAGCCCACGATCCTGGTGATGTTGTAGGGCTCGTAATCAACGAATCGAACCCGGTTGTCCCGAGGCGCGCTGGAGGGCGTCTCGAGCGCTTGTGCGGCTGAGGCGAGGCACACCGAGACCACTGCGGCGAGTACGGCGCGCTTCAATTGATGGCCTCCGGATCGGCCCGGTATTCGCTCACGACGAACCCGAGGGGATTGACCAGGCGATCCGTCGAGGACATGGGCGCGTTGACATAGGCGAAGGTCAGCGTCGCCACCCAATGGGTGGTGCGCACATCCTCTCCGCGGGTGACCGTGCGGATGTAGCGGACCGACACCACATGCGGATTGATCAACGAGATCGAGACGATGTTGACCCGGGCGGTGGCCTTGCGCCCATAGATATTCTGCGGCGATTCCGGGTTGCTCCCGCGGTAAAGTGCGGCGAAGCGCTGCTGCTCCGCCTGGGTGGACAGCAGGGAAGCGGTGCGGAAGTTTTCTTCCGCCTCGCTCCAGACATAGGCTTCCCGTGCCCGGACGTATCGCGCCGCGAAGTATTTGGTGACGGCCTCGTCGTAGGCTCCCGCCGTCGAGGTCAGCGCCGAGACCACATCCACGATGCCCGTGGAATTGTCGACCCGGACAACGAAGGGCTGAACGGTCTTCAGCGGGGTCAGGCCGGCGACCGCGAAGACCGCGGCCGCCGCCAGGATACTGGCACAGATCGCCACGAACCAGGCGACCCGTGCCGACCGCTCCGCTCGGATCATCCGGTCCTGATCGAACCGCCGCGCCTTCTCAAAATAGCTTTTGAGGCTGTCGTTGGTCACCATCATCCCCGCCCCGTGCAAGATCGGTAGGAACCTGCGACGTCAAGATACGCAAACGGACCAGGCGGCGATGTCGGCCGCTCATCGGCAAATGCCGTTGCACGGCTCGGCACCAGAGGCGCAGCGTCAGATTGCGCCTTCACACCGGCGCTGCCCTCCCACTGCCACATGGCGCGGTTGAGCGGCCGGCGTGCGTAGCCGTCGCACTTGGGCAAGGGATAGGACAGCGATGCGCATCCGCTGAGAACCGACGCCACGCAAAGCAACAGGGACATACGCAACATGCACCACCCGCCTTTGAATTCTGCTCTCAGGAAACGGCGTCAGCCGGCTCCGCCCGATCGGAAGCTGCGCCCCGCGGCGCGGAAGCCTCGGCCGACGGCGCGGGCCGCATACCTGGTGCTTCGGGCGACCGTGCCTTCATGCGCATCGCGCGCGGCGCCATAGCCGTAGGTCAGCGACGCCCCACCCGCGGCAAGCGCGGACGCGATCCCGGGCAGTTGGTAAAAGACGTAGAGGGCGGAAAGCGCGATGGCGCCGAGCGCGATCGGCCGCATCAGCACGTCGGCATACGAGTCCATGGTGGCGAACGTGGCATCCAGGCAGGTCACCAGCAGCGACCCCACGGCGATGACGAGGACCTGCAGGATGACGAAGTTTGCCATCTGGCCGATCCACGCCTCGGTGAACCGGCGGGTCGACTGGAACATGGCCAGGACGACGAAGATCGGACCTATGGCCAGGACGATCGCGAGCGCGACGCGCGCATAAAGCGACACCACATAACCGATCGCCGCGACGATGAAGGTCATGACGATGACCACCAGCCCGGCCGCGCCGGTCAGGATGTCGACGGGCCAGGATCCCTTAGCCCAGATGTCGTTCGCTGATTTCTGGCCCTTGTCGAGCAGGGAGTCGAAGGCAGAGGCGCTCGGCGCCGAACCGGTGTTGAGGGCACCCGAAATCTCGGCCGGCAGGTCCTCGAAGAACACCTTCGAGACATAGGTCTGATAGTTCGACGCGTTCTGCACCAGCATCAGGATGATGGCGAGCTTCATCGCCCGGAATGCGAATTCCATGATCGGCTCAGGGATCGAGCCGCGCAGGACGAGGAAGCCGTAGATGACAACGTAAAGCGTCAGGGCGACGGTCAGCGGCCCCGTCACCCAGGAGGCGATGCCCGAAGTTCCCGAGCTGATGAAGGTCTCGAGCGGGGCCTTGAACTGGTCGTCGAGGAACAAGAAGACCTGATACATGCCCTACCCTCCCAGCGCCTTGTTCATGCGCTGGAGGCGGGCCTTTCCATCCGCTTCGTTCGCATTCTTGCAGTTGGGGGTCTCGGCGAGCTGCCCCGGATTCTCACGGCACTTCGCCAACTGCCCGGCACGCAAGGCATCATCGGAAAGATAATCGCTGACGGCGTGGATCCCCTCCCCCGGCTCGAAGCAGCCGGCGAGAGGAAGCATCAGGAACAGGGCCAAGATCCTCCTCATGGCAGCGCTGCATTCATCGTGTCGATGCGCTTGCGCCAGTCCTCGGCCTTGCGCTGCTCGTCGACCTGCACTTGTGCTTGCTGCACCATGCGTAGCCCCTGCATGCGCACCACATCGATCTGGAGGAACGCCGCCTCCGCCTGGAGCCGAGCCTGCAGGTCGGCAACGTCCTTCGAGGTGCCGGCCGAGGAGATCTGCTGCCGGAGCTGATCGATACCGTCTATTCGCTTCGTGGCAGCGTCGTAGATCTGCTGGCCAAGGCTCATCTGGCCGGCATTCTTCTTCTGGATGCGGGACAACTCCTGCGCATAAAAGTCGTTGGCGCTGGTCTGGTAGGTGGAGTTCTCCTGCAGGAACTTGGAGGCGGACTCGCCGAAGGCGCCGGAACCGGAGCCTTGGAGCAGGCCTTCGATCGCATTGAAGTCCTGTGGCAGGGCCTTGCGGATCGAGGGATCGTTGAGCACGCTCGCGACGTCGGCCATGTTCGTCAGCTTGTTGAGCGAGCCATAAAGCTGCTGGGCCTGCTGAAGCTGCTGGTTCAAAGTGTCGAGCTGGGATTTGAGTTGCGCAATGCTCTCCAGCTGCTTGGCAAGGGCGGCTTGGTCGATCACGGGGATGCCCTGCGCATCGGCCGCGCCGGCGGAGATACAGAGCGCGGCCGTGGCCGCCAGCAGCATGGTGCGTGTGGACATCAGCCGGCACTCCTTCTTTGCTGGAACAGGGAGAGCCAGGTCTCGCTGCTGCCGCCCTCGGCGCGGATCGCGTCGGCCAGTTCCACATTGGCGGTGCGGCCGGAAAGGATGGCGAGCTCGTCGTCGAAGCCGGTGAGGTTCAGCTCGGCGACGACGCTGTTGTGCCCCTGTTTGACGATGAAGCGGCGGCTCTCCGGGGACAGCTCGCGCGCGACGAGCTCATATTCCCGCTCGGTGAGATTGAAGCCATCCACGTAGTCGACATGACTGCCGCGTGGGTTCGGCATGAAGATCTGCGTGGGGCATTGTTCGATAATGGTGTGGGCGATCGGCGAGGCGATGGCGTCGCGCGGGCTCTGTGTCGCGAACAGCATGAGACCGCCCTGCTTCCGGATGGTCTTGAGCTTGTTCTGGGCGAGATCGCGGAAGCCCTCGTCGAGCAGCGCCTTCCAGAATTCATCGATGACGATGATGATGCGGCGGCCGTCAATCAACTGCTCCACCCGGTGGAACAGGTAGGCCATGAGTGGCGTGCGGATCTCCTCGTTATCGAGGAAATCCGTCATGTCGTAGCCGAGGAACTTGGCGCCGATGCCGATGTCGTCGGTCTCATTGTCGAAGACCCAGCCGAGGGGCCCTCCCCTCTCCCAACGCCGCAGCCGGGCGGCAATGCCCTCCGGGTCGGTGTTGTTGAGGAAGGTGCGCAACGCGCCGATGGTGCGCCGCTGGACCGGGAGGTCCGCGAGGCCGTCGACGGCGCCGGCGATGTCGCGTAGGTCGCTCACGGAAAGCTCACGCGACTTCGAACCGACAAGCTTGGCGATCCATTGCGCCAGGAACACCTTGTTCTCCGGTGTAAGCTGGAGCCCCTTCAGCGGCGCGCAGCCGGTCGGCACACCATTCTTCAGCGGCAGATACGTGCCACCGGCGGCCCGCACGAAAAGGTCGGCGCCACGGTCCTTGTCGAAGAACACCATGTGGGGATCGTGCTTCTCGAGCTGCGAGAGCATGAAGTTCAGGATGACGGTCTTGCCGGATCCAGAGGGGCCGCACACGAAGGTGTTGCCGAGATCACCATGGTGGAAGTTGAAATAGAACGGCGAGCCCGAGGCCGTCTTCAGCATCGCGACGGCCGGTCCCCACTCGTTGCCTTCCTTCCTGCCCACCGGATAGGAATGAAAGGGTGACAGCGCAGCGAAGTTGCGCGACGTGATCGCGCCGGAGCGGGCTCGATAGCGGAAGTTGCCCGGCAACTGTGCCCACCAGGCTGCTTCGAGCCCGAGGTCCTCGCGCGCCACAACGGCACCGCCGTTGGTCAGATGAGAGCGTGCCTTCGCCAGATTGTCGGTGAGGTCCTTCACCGAGGGGGCGAAGACCGACAGCGTTAGGTGATGCTCGCCCAGCACGAAGCGATTGGATTCCAGATCGTCCAGCGCGCCATCGAGTTCTTCGACCTGCGAACTCGCCTTGTCGCCGGCGCTCACCATCTGGTTTTGCTTGCGTCCGAGAATGATCCGGGCATCGGCCTTCGAGGCGAAAGCGAAGGACTGCGTCAGGATAAGCTCGAACGGCGTGGTGAGGACGCCGCCGAGCATGCCGGGCCTCGTCCGGGCGGGATATTCCTTGAAGCTGAAGATGCCCGCATAGCGGGTCTCGGCCTCGTGGCGGATCTCCACCGTCTCGCGCCCGATGATGACACGGTCGGAATAGATCGCAGATGAAACCCGTCCCTCCGTGAGGGGCACCCGCTCCCGCCGGCCTCCGATGATCTGGTGCAGCACCTCGCTCGGCTCTGAAAACAGCAGGCCGTCGTGCTCGTAGAGAGAAAGGACCCGCGGCTGGAAACGCTTGAGGCCGGCGGTCACGTCGGTGACCTTGTCGTGGAGCTGCTTCAGCGCTTCTTCGTCGAGCTCCCGTCCCGCCCTGCGCGCCCTGCGAAGGCGGGACAGGAGCTTCGTCATCTTCTCAGCGGGATCGCGGGTTGGATGCCAGAGCAAGGTCAGATAGAGGTCGTTGCGAAACAGGTCCTCCTCCACCATGCGGGCGCGATATTTTGCGTTCAGGGTCGCGGAGAAGGGATTGGCGAACGCTCCATCGGGATAGTCGTTGTCGCGGCGGCGGATGATGTGGGTCCACAGCGCAAGGCGTTCGTCGGCGAGATTGCGGTAGAGGGTGTTGAGATCGCGGTGAAGATCGTTGAGGTCGAGCGGATCGGCGGTCTCGAACGACACGCCGTCGAGGGCAATCATGACCATCATCGCTCGGGAATCGAGCGCGATCGTCGTCTCGTCCACGTGGCGGACATACGGGATAAAGGTTTCGGGCTCGAGCTTCCCGGGCTTTGACGATGGCGACGCTAGGCAAGGCCGAGGTCCTTTTCGTTGTAGCGTCTCACGAGCTTGAGGGGCGTGAGGGTCGTGCCGGCCCAGAAGGCCCCGTTGCGCGAGCGGCCGCGGGTTTCAACCCAGGCCAGCAGGACGCGGAACATGTTGTGGTCGTGCTTCACCAGGGTCTTGAACACGAGGTGAAACACGACGCCGACGAGGGCGTAGGCAATGGAACCTGCGAGGATGTAGAGCAGCGTGGTCAGGATGACGTTGACGCCCATGGCCTCCATGGTCACGCCAGCGACCATCGCCGGCCGTGTGCAGGCCAGGAACAGTGTGTCCTCCTCGAGGGGCACCGTCTTCGTCATGGCCGTCAGCCGCCTGAGATCGTGCTGACGAGCTGAGCTGCTCCGAAGATGATGCCGATCCCCAGCACCACATAGGCAGCTTTGCGCAAATCCAAATAACCAAACATCCAGGCGATGCCGACGACGATCACGGCGATCGTCGCCAGGAGCTTGGCGACATTGCCCGTGAGCAGGGTGACGATGTTCTGCAGAACGGTCTCGATACCGCCTCCGGTTGCCTGGGCGGCGGCCGGTTCCGCCATCCCGATCGCAAATACGGTCGCCACCAGCATGATGGCTGCGCCTGGGCGAACGCGCACTCTCTTACTCATTCGGCTCACTCCGATTGTTCGTTCTGGAAGACGAGAGCGGAGGATTTCCGCGCTGTTGCAAAAACATCCCAGGACGCCGGTTTCGCTTCACGGCGGGCGACTGGTGGTGCGGCAGCCGGAGGCGGCAGTGCCGACCCCTCCCCTGCTCGATCTTTTGTGGTGGACCGGCCAGCGGAGCCGATCGTGAGTGAAGCAAGCTTCGGCGCGAGACGCTTTGCCTCTTCATGCACTTGCTTGTCGTAAGCGGCCATTTCGCCGACCGAGGCGTCGCCGCGGCCGTAATAGGCCTGCAGCATCACAGTGACCGCCGCGGCAGGGCGGACGCCACTGCCGATCGCCACCCGGTAATAACGGTCGAGCAGACGGGCGGTCGCCTTCAGGTTCAGGCAGGGGTCGAACGCATCGGCGACTGTGAGTTCGAGGCGGCCAAGGTCATCAACGTTGATGCCGCCAAGGCCAAGGTCGACGTCCAGATGCTGGGCGATCAGCGTGCTGGCAACCTCGATCGCCTCCGCCTTGCTGTTCGGCGGGTCGCGCAGGGGCGTGCCGCTGTTGATGCGGATGGCAAACGGCGAGAAGCCACTTTCGAGGCTCACGACCGCCGCGAGGGTCTCCACCTGAACGGTCGGGGCGCAAGTCTGCGCAAGATCGGCGAATGCGACGGGCATGACCTAGAACCACACCCGCTGAGTGGCCATGCCGTCGATCGTCACGTCGACAAAGTGGGGTTGCGAGCGCACGCTTGGCCGAGCCGTTACATAAGCCATGCATTGGCGCTGGCCGCTGCTCGACACCCAGCGCGCGGTCCCATTGCCAGCCCCTGATGTGCATTGGCTGGTGTCGACCACCTGGCGTGTCGCCGACACACGGGCCGCTTCTTGCCCCTGGGGGCCGAACCGTGCGGTCACGCGGTAATCAGCCTCGCATGAGTACGGTTCGTATCCAGGCGTGGACGCTTGGAATCCGATTCCACTGCAGGTTGGAAAGGGGCGTCCTCTGGCGAGTTCGTTCCAAAGCCTCTGAACAGGAGGGACGCATTCGGCGAACTGCATCGGACCGCCCGGGTTCGAAAGGCAAAGGAGAACCTGACAGCCCCAATCGTCCGCGCGCGCTTTACTGCTGGAAATGCAGTAGGATGACAGCAATACGAATGCGCAGGAAAGCGCCCTGGCAGTAGGGGAATTCATGCCTTCCACCCTCCCGAAACGACCCCGGAAAGGCTTGTCAGCCGCAATCTCATATCCGGTTAACTATCATATATAGAGCAGTTAAGCCGATGCCAAGAGCCCTCGACGCCGAATGGCACAGCCTCTCGTTCTCGGCGCTTATCTTGCGGCTGATCCTCGACAATCCGCTCGACGATGAGACCCCTCAGTCGCGCCTGAAGCAAATCGGAATGATGAGCGTCCTCTATTATATGCATCAGGGCAATCAGCGCCTGACGTTAACCAATATAATTGAGTTGACGTCGCTAACACGAGGCGGCGTCACCGAGACGATTGATCAGCTCGTTAGCCGTAAGATCTTGACGGAGACGATGGTGAAGAATTCGATGGGGCGTGGACAGGCGCGCGAATTCAAGATTGCGCCCGATATCTTCAAGAGGCTCCGCAGCCTACAGGGCGGTTGATGGGCCGGGCGACACAGCTGCCGAGAGCCGGTGCCGTCTCATACTATCGAAATTTAGACAGTATGACGCCTCTGGTCGAGTTCGGTCCGTGCCCCGTGATCAGGTCGAATCGCACGTAGGCAGCTCTTGGCGGGCAAGTCGTAGGGTCGTCTGGACCGGGGGGCACCTAGGCCCCTCCCCTCCCCTTCCCTTCAGTTCCCGCTTCGAGCAGCGCCCGAGGGGACGGACGGCAGGTTGGTGCTTCTCGTTGCGCGTCCGGTATCTCCCTGGGGGGAACGCGGCTCCTGCCTCGGCGCTCGCATTTGATTGCACGTTGAAAAACCCACGCCGGCCATATATGGTTATATTAGTCATTATGGTCATTGTGGGGGAGCTCATGGCAACGCTCAGAAAGTCCGCACCCGATCAATCGGAGAGCTGGACGGTCGCCGATGCCAAGGCGCGCCTGTCCGAGGTCATCGAGCGCGCGCAACGCGACCCCCAGGTCATTACACGGCACGGCAAGCCGAGCGTCGTTGTCGTTTCGGCGGAGGAATGGTCCCGCAAGACGGCGCGCAAAGGCACGCTGGCCGAGTTCCTGCTTGCATCACCGCTGCGAGACGTCGATCTCGAGCGCGTCCGTGACCAGCCGCGCGACCCAGACCTGTGAATGTTCTGCTCGACACCAATGTTTTGTCGGAGGTCCGGCGACCGGCGCCCGACCCCAGGGTTCTTGCCTGGCTCGATGCGATCGACGAGGACCGGACCTACATCAGTGTAGCCTCGATCGCCGAGCTCAAGCGTGGGATCGCATTGATGGATGACGGCCGGCGGCGCACCGCGCTCTCCGATTGGCTTGCACAGGATCTCCCAGAGCGCTTCGCTGGTCGTATCCTGCCTATCGACCCCGCGATTGCCGGACGATGGGGGGATCTGATGGCGGAGGCCCGCATGAGCGGCCTTTCGCTCTCCGTGATGGACGGGTTTTTCGCCGCTACGGCACTCGACCGCAATCTCGTGCTGGCCACCCGCAACACTAAGGACTCTGCGCCGCTCGGCGTGTCGCTTTTCAATCCCTGGACCGATGGCGGCCAATCGAGATGATGGCCTCTGTTCGTATACCCGACGTCGCATCGCTCGAAACCGTGCTGGCCGGGCTTGATCCGGCGTCGGCCGATTCGGCGCTGGTCCCTGCCCTCACCCGAGCGTTCCCGGGTTTTGAATTCAGTCTCGCCCAGATCGATGACGACTATTGGCGCGATGCTCGCAGCGTCATCCAGCCGGACGGCACTCGGATGGGCGAGCTACAAACGTGGATGACGGCAGAGGTTGCCAGGGAGCGTGGCGACATCGGAGCGCTGTGGCGCCGTCTAAAAGAGACCGAGCTGCAGATTACCGAATGGCGCGGCACCAGCGCGGTTGTGTTCGCACCGACAGGTCCGGGGTCCGCCGATTATTTGCAGATATGGGAATAGTTTCCGCCATAGCGACACTCGGTTCCCAGGTTTCTAATTATCGATAACTGTCCCTTATCGGCTGTCATGGACAGCCGCCGGCAAATCGGCGATCTCGTGGCCTGGAGCCCAAATATTCGCGCCCGCCGGCGCCGAGATCGACGAGAGGACGCCGCCTGCACGCCTCCTCCCCGCTTCCGGACGAGATCCGATCCGCCTTCTCGGCCGCGGAGCTCGCCGTGGCGCGGCGGGCCTATGCCCGCCAGATGCTGGCCATCCTCGGCGTCGACAACGCCGCAATCGAAACCGCCTTTGCGACCGTGCCGCGCGAGGCGTTCCTGGGGCCGTCGCCATGGACGGCATCGTCGCCCTTCGACGGCTACCGGCCCATTCTCGGCACTGATCCGGTGGTCCTCTACCAAGACCTCGTCGTCGCCCTCGACCCCGCCCGGGGCGTCAACAACGGCAGCCCGTCGCTGCACGCCAAGCTCCTCAAGGCGCTCGGGCCGAAGCCCGGCGCGCACATCGTCCATGTGGGCGCCGGCGCCGGTTACTACAGCGCGGTTCTGGCCGAGCTGGTGGGTCCCGCCGGCCAGGTCACGGCGGTCGAGTTCGACCCCGCTCTGGCCAGGCGCACCGCGGCGTCGCTGTCCGGTCGCCCGAACGTGCGCGTCGTCTGTGGCGACGGCAGCCGCTGGCCCGAAACGTCGGCCGACGGGGTTTACGTGAACTTCGCGGTTTCCCGTCCCGCCGACCGCTGGATCGAGGGCCTGTCGCCAGGGGGACGCTTGGTGTTCCCGCTCGGGGTGCCCGGTCCCCAGCGGCCCAATTCCGGCGGCCGGCACAGCGAGCGCGGCGCGGCGCTGCGGATCGAACGGCGCGGCGTCGGCTTTGCGGCGCGCGCCATCAGCCCGGCCTACTTTGTGTGCGCCGAGGGGGCGGTCGGCGCGGGCGATGCGGCAGACGTCGCGCGCCTGCGCCAGAGTTTTGCCGCGGGGGGCATCGACGCCGTGCGCAGCCTCATCTGGAAGGGCGCGCCGGATCCGGAGGCGTGCTGGTTCGCCGGCGCGGACTGGGCGTTGTGTCGCGACGAGGCGCCATGACGCGCCACGCGGCACATCGGCCGCCGCGCTGCTCATACCAACGGCCCTTATGAATGACCGATGTGCGCCCATTGGCGCCTGCCGATGGATGTGATGGTTTCTGGGTTTTCGGTGAGACAGCGCCAAGCTTCACAGGCGGCATCGACGATGTCGGCGTAGGTCTCGAAGACGCTGTTGGAGAGAAAGTTCGATCGCAGATACTGCCAGATCTGCTCGACCGGGTTCAGCTCCGGCGATCGCGACGGCAGGAAGATCAGCGTCATGTTCTTCGGGATGCAGAGCATCCTCGTGGTGTGCCATCCGGCGCGATCGAGCAGCAGCACGCCGTGCGATCCCCGAGCCACCATGGTCGAGATTTCGTCGAGATGCATCTGCATGGCCTCGGTACCGATATAGGGCAGGGCCAAGGCGGCACCGACGCCGCGCGCCGGGCAGATCGCCCCGAACAGCCAGGCATTGTCGTAGCGCTGGTCGGCGGCCTGGCGGGGCCGCGTTCCCCGCCGCGCCCACTGCCGGACGATGCCGTTCTTCTGACCGATCCGGGCCTCGTCTTATGGGATGGTTCGCCTCCTCCCTCTGGCGGATAATCAGTCCGTCCAGCAACGGAGGTACATCATGCAGTTCAAGCAGATTGGCATTGATATCGGGAAGGCCACTTTCCATCTGGTCGCATTGGGTCTTGACGGCGATATCGTCTTGCGCAAGCAATTCACGCGGTTAGGGCTGATCGCCTTCTTTCGAGATCGGGCGGGGCAGTACTTGAACGTTGCATTCGAGGCGTGCTCGGGTGCTCACTGGCTGGCACACCAACTCATTGCAATGGGACATGCCGTCCGACTTCTTACCCCGGAAAGCGTCCGACCATTTGCGAAAGCCCAAAAGAATGACTGGAATGATGCACTGGCGATTGCCGAAGCGGCTCAGCGCCCAGGCCGTCACGCGGTGGGCGTTAAGTCGCAGGAGCAGCTCGATATCCAAGCTCTTCACCGGGTACGACAGCGTCTCGTCACGGCGCGTACAGCGATCGTGAATCAGATCAGAGGCTTGCTTCGCGAACGCGGATTGGTGTTCGGTTCGGGCAGGATGCGTTTCGAACGGTTTCTCGACGACTTGCAAGCCAAAGAGGAGATCCAACTCAACCCTGTCTGCCGTGCATTGTTTGCAACCTTGGCCGCCGAATATCAGGCGCTCGATGCGCGTGTCGAGTCAATCGACGCGGAACTCGCTGAATTCGCCAAAGCCAATCCCATCTGCAAAGCCCTGCTCTCAGTGCCCGGTATCGGCATCATCGTCGCCACTGCCTTGTTCAGCGCAGTCGCCGACATCGCCGATTTCCGAAGTGGGCGCGATCTCGCCGCCTTCCTTGGGTTGGTTCCAAGGCGGAAGTCGACCGGGGGAAAGACGACGTTGCTCGGTATCTCGAAACGCGGCAACACCTACGTCCGAACGTTAATGATTCATGGCATGCGATCAGCGTTCTACAACCGGAAGAAACGAGAGAACGGGATCACCGTGTTCATGGACCGTCTGGTCGAGCGAGGAATGCATACAAACAAGATTGTTGTCGCATGTGCAAATAAGGTCGCACGTGTCATTTGGGCACTTTTAACCCACAATACGATTTTCGAACCGCGCCCTGCATAAGGCTTGTTCGAATGACTTGCGAGAGGAAAACGATGGCACCGTGGATATGATCGGATGCGCAACCTGATGGTTCCAGTAGATTGTTTCTCTGCTTCAACTGGATATGCGAAACCTGGTAGTGGCAGGAGATCAAAGGATCTGGTCGTCTTGTAAGGAACGCATCCCAGCGGCTCCCATTGTGGCTCGGGCATGATCTGCCCTCAAACAAGCCGGATACGCTGAAGCAGGGTCTTCTGGGCCGTCGTTTCTTCTTGCAAACCGGAGGCGAACCATACACTGGAACCAGACCTCGATGCGGCGCCCCTTCGGCAGGTGCCCGACGTGGGCGTTCAGGGTCCGAAGGAAGTTTTTTTGAAGTCCTCCATGACCTTGGGGTCCTGTCCGGGATGACGGGGGCGAGCGCTGATGTGCGAGAAGCCGATCGCCTTGAGGATCTTGCCGATGGTTCGCTCGTGGTATGCGACGCCGAAGCGGTCCGCGACGACCTTCCTCAGGTCGAGGCGCCGCCACCGGACGACGCCGTGGACCCTGCGATCGGGGCCGGTCTCGACGATCTCGGCGAGTTCGGCCAACTGCGCCTTCGACAGCCGGGGCGGGTGGCCCTTGGGGCGGATGTCGCGCAGCCCGTCGGGGCCGAGCGCGTTGAAGCGGTGAACCCAATCGCGCAGGGTCTGACGATCCGAGCCGCCTCGGCGCGATCCATCCCATCAAGGACCGCTGCCAGCGACAGCAGCCGCCGGCTCTGGCTGGCGTGTTTCGAAGCTGCGGCGAGCCGCCGCAAATCCGAAGCCGAGTAGTCCGTCCGAAGCTTCACCGCAGAGGCCATGACGCGAATCCTCCCCGCACCATGGAATCAGAGATCGCACTCAACCGAAAGCCCCTGAGAGTCACCCTCAATGGCCGTTGGTATCAGTCGGTGCGCGGCACGCTGGCGTGCCGCGTGGTCGCCACCTCGCCGCGCGCGATCGCCACGAAGCGGCGCTTCACCTCGGCAAAGAGCCCGGGCGTCAGCGCGCCGAAATAGCCGCTGTCGCTCTCGACGGGGCGCAGGTCCGGACCCGGCCAAGTGAAGCGGTTGCTTTCGGTCAGCACGATCCAGGAGCGCTCGGCGTCGAGCCGGAGGCGGCTCTTGACCTCGGCCGGGATTTCGATTGCGTCGGCCGGATCGGCCGGCGGCGTGTGGGTGATCGGCAGGACGCGCACCACCGGTGCGCCCTCCTCGGTGGTCATGACGATGGCCAGCACCAGGCAGGGGCGGTCCTTGTCGCCCTCCTCCCGGCCCTCGCGGTGCTGCCGGTCCCAGAGATAGGCGTAGCGGAAGATCCAGCCGACCCTGACCTCAGTCGGCAGCATGCGTGCCGGGGGTGTTGAGATGGTCGGGCTCCGGCGTCATCTCGGCCGCCTCGACTGCGGCGATCTCGGTGTCGTTCAACTCGGCGGTGCGCTCGACTCGGCGGTCGCGCTTCGACAGCCGCACGAAGTCCTCGTAGGCCAGCAGCACGGTGCGCGGGCGGCCGTTCTTGGTGATTACCACCGGCTCGCGCACGGCGGCGTCCTGATAGGCGCCGAAGTTCTTGGAGACTTCGGCCGCGGTCACAATGGAGGCCATGACGCATTCTCCTTTGATCCGGAATATACGGAAATCCCGGAAATCCCGCAAGAGGTCGTTCCATGACCCCCTCCCCCATCCGCCTCCCCGACCCGGCATCGCTTGAAGCGATTCTGGCCGGCCTCGATCCCGCTTCCGCGGACGCGGATCTTATACCCGCCATCAGCGTGGCGTTTCCCGGTTCTGATTTTAGCCTGGCGCCCATCGAAGACGACTACTGACGGGACACCCGCTCGGTCATCCGGGCGGACGGCACGCGCGTCGGCGAACTGCGGCCGTGGATGACGGCCGAGATCGCCAGCGACGGCGGCGATCTCATCGCGCTCTGGCGCCGGCTCAAGGACACCGATCTGCAAATCACCGAATGGCGCGGAACGAGCGTCACCATCTTCGCGCCGACCGGACCGGGCGCCGGCGACTATATCCAGATCGCGCTCCATCGCGAGATTGAATGGCGTGCGGGTCCGATCGTCAACCCGGGCTATCGCCCGTGGCGCGAAAGCGAACTCCTCGAACCGAGCTTCCCCCGGCAGCATCCCCTGCCCGACACCGACCGGCTCGCCGGCCCGGTCCATCGGTTGCGCGGCCGCGCCGGCGGAGCTGTTGTGCATGTGCGCGGCTTTCTCGGGCGCTGCGCCCGCCTGGAGCGCGAGAGCCGCGAGGCCCGCCGGCCGGAGATAGAGCGCAGGCGGATCCAGGAGATCGATCCGGACGGGACGCGCGAAACGCCGTTCCTCGAGGCGGTGCCCGACGGGTTCGAGCACGTGCCGCGCGAGGTGCTGTTCTTTCAGGACTGGGACGCGTCCAGCGCGTCAGGGTCGCGCGTGTTCACCCATTGGGCGCTGGACATCCGCGACTATGAAGATCACGGAAAGCGCGAGATAGGCTTCATTCCGCGACCGCTGCGCGTCCCCAGCGAGCGGCTGCAGATGACCGACGGTCTGTCGGTTCACATTCTCAGGGACCGGATCGAGGCGATCGACCGTGAAGTCGGGCTTCCGTTCGGATGGTTCTTGCTGAAGACCGCGGCAATTGGGCCTCCCCCGATGTTGGCCACGCCATCGCCCTGGGCTTGAAGGCTCAGCGAGTGCGTCTGCCCGATCTCGACGCCGGCGTGTTGATGCACTGGGCGGGTCAACCGTGCAGCTTCTGATCTCCGAGACGACGACTCTGTCTAAGGTACGGGGACTTACCGGCCCGCTCTCTCATCTGTCGTTGTTGGTGCGACAGGCTGGCCGACGGGTCCACGAAATGTGCTCCAAGGCCGCATCGGCACGAATGGCTCATCTATTGGCTGCCGTTGGGTGCCTGCGGCGAGAGAAGTGACTATCGTGGAAACGGAGTGGGCTTGTCTGGAGATCGAGTTGCCACCTGGCAACTCGCCCTGGTGTCATAGCGGTAAACCGGCGTTAACGTTAAATCCCTTGCCAATAGGCCCGACTCGGTTTCATTCTGCCTACGATTAAATGCCGTAGTTGGAATGGGCATCGTAGTTATGCAGAAAGCACGTAGCTCAAAGACTCTTACATCGGGGCCGAAGCCGCTGATGACGGATGTCATCGCCGGCGACGGCGCCGCGCTGTCGGCGGAGCTGCTCGCTATGCGCGAGGCTCTTTTCCCGCCGGTCTCGAAGAAATCCCTCCGATCGTTTTCCTCGGTAGAGGCTGCGAAGCTGATTGGAATCGCCGACGCCTATCTGCGGCAGCTGTCGCTGGGGGGCAAGGGGCCGCAGCCCTCGCTCGGGGCTGGAGGACGACGGTCATATACACTCGAGCAAATCAACGAGCTACGCGTAACGCTAGAGGAAGGGTCGAAGGGAAAGAGGTACGTGCAGCATCGCCGTGAAGCGGAGCACTGCCAAGTGATGGCGGTGGTGAATTTCAAAGGTGGTAGCGGAAAGACCACGACCGCCGCGCATCTGGCCCAGTATCTCGCCCTCCATGGATACCGTGTCCTGGCGGTCGACCTCGATCCCCAAGCGTCGCTGACAGCGCTCCACGGTTATCAGCCGGAGTATGATATTCAGCCGAACGAGACCATGTATGCGGCGGTGCGATATGACGAAAACCGTCGACCGCTTAGGGACGTCATTCGCAAGACTTATTTCGCTGGTCTCGATCTGATTCCAGCCAATCTTGAGCTGATGGAATTTGAGCACGATACGCCGCGGGCGTTAGCCGAGCGCGACGCGGAGCCGTTCTTTGGCAGGGTTGCGACGGCGCTTGGAACAGTCGCGGACGGGTATGACGTGATGATCCTAGATTGTCCGCCTCAGCTCGGCTTTCTAACGCTTGGCGCGCTCTGCGCCGCGACAGGGCTTCTAATCACAGTGCATCCTCAGATGCTCGATGTGATGTCTATGTGCCAGTTCCTGCTGATGGCGTCGGACATCCTGAGTGTGGTGCAGGAGTCCGGCGGGGATCTTGATTACGATTTTATTCGGTATGTCGTCACCCGATTTGAGCCCGCGGACGCGCCCCAGACGCAGATGGTTGCTTTCATGCGGTCGCTCTTCAGAGAGCGCGTGCTCAACAGCACGATGGTGAAGTCGACAGCGATCTCTGACGCCGGGCTTTCAAAGCAAACGCTCTATGAAGTCGGGAGGGAGAATTTCGGAAAGCAAACTTACGACCGCGCGATGGAATCGCTCGATGGCGTGAATGGCGAGATTGAGAGCCTGATGAAGCTAGCGTGGGGACGCGAGACATGAGCCGCAAGGACACGCTGAAGGCGATGCTGACCCGCCGGACGGAAGAGTTGCCAGGTGGCAACTCGGCCGCAGATCCGGCTGCGCCGACGCCAGTGGCGCATGTGAGGTCTGGCGCCGTCGGGGCTATGGGCCGTTCGCTCGGACAAATCGCGACTGCCGCTGAACGTGCAAGAGCGCTCGTGGCATCAGGCGCGGCAGTCGTAGACATTCCCGCTGAGAAACTCTCGGGATCCTTCGCACAAGATCGTCTCGACGACGATGGCCCCGAATACGAGACACTCTTTAACGCTATCAAGGAATCGGGTCAGAAGAGCCCTATTCTTGTCCGTCCACATCCCGACAGGCCGGATCATTTCCAGATCGCCTATGGTCACCGGCGCGCAAAAATACTCGCCAAGCTCGGACGGCCAGTGCGCGCGGTGGTCCAGGATCTGACCGACGAAGAACTCGTCGTCATTCAAGGCCAGGAGAACTCGGCCCGAAAGGACCTCAGCTACATCGAGCGCGGTCTCTTCGCCCTCACACTCGAAGGTCAGGGCTTTGATCGCGCCGTGATCATGTCGGCGCTGAGCATGGAAAAGACCCAGCTGTCGCGCCTTCTGGCATTGACGAAGTCGATTCCGACAAATCTCATCCACGCAATAGGGCCTGCTCCAAAGGCCGGCCGCCCGAGATGGACAGCGCTTGCCGAGCGTCTGTCGGAATTCCCAGATATGTCACGGCTGGATGACGTGTTGACCGACCCGAAATTTCAGCAGGCTGATACGGATCAGCGGTTCGTGCGCCTGTTCAATGCCACTGCGCCCAATAGGGAAGCCACCAAGCCGCGAAGGGTCGCGGTAAAAGCAGCGGCGGGCAATAAAATCGCGACGGTCGAACGAGCGGGCGACGCGGTCACCATCATCGTGGACGCCGACGGTGCACGGGATTTTGGAGAGTTCATCGCGGCAAAACTGCCGGAACTCTACCGGCAATTCGAAGAGAAAAAGGAGGCGCCAATTTAAGCAGCAGCCCAATCCCTTAGGCAGCAAAAGAAAAAGGCCCCCGAAACAGCGTCCCGGAAGCCCTTCTCAGTCCTTAAGCAAGCAGAGAATCGCACTTCCGCGAATCGCAGTCAAGAGTCCCATCGTGGGACGTGCCGTTTCGGCGAGCGGATTTCTTTTGCCTCAACACAGGTAAAAGGAAATGCATACCCACTTGCCCACGACGCCCTTTGGGCGGCGGTCGATGTCGCTTGGCCTGATGGCCAGCCAAGTGACAGCTCAGGCCGTCACGCCCGATGTGGTGGTTCATAAATGGAAGGTCTTCCAGCATATCCGGGAGGCGCGGGAAGCGATCGGCGCGACCGATCGGGCGCTCGCGATCCTCAGCGCACTACTTTCGTTCCACCAGGAGACGACGATGTGCGCAGATGGCGATCTCGTCGTCTTCCCGTCCAACGCGCAGCTCAGCGATCGAGCGAACGGCATGTCGCCGGCGACGCTTCGCAGGCATATCGCCATCCTTGTGCACTGCGGCTTGGTCATTCGCAGAGACAGTCCGAACGGCAAGCGCTTCGCGCGCAAAGGACCGTCGGGTGAGATCGAGCAGGCTTACGGCTTCGACCTGGCGCCCATTGTCGCCCGGGCGGATGAGTTCAAAAGACTCGCGGAGACCACCCAGGCGGAGAAGAAGGCCTTCCGCATCCTGCGCGAGCGGCTGACGATCGCACGGCGGGACGTTGTGAAGATGATCGCCGCCGGCATCGAAGAAGGGGTCCCTGGCGACTGGCGAGGATATCGCATGGCCTATGAGGGCCTTATGGAGCGGCTCCCGCGGTCAGCATCGAAGGCAATGGTGGAGATTATCCTAGCCGAACTCAGCGTGCTTCGCGCGCTTGTGCATAAGGCGCTGGAGGATTTCATAAAATCTCAAAATTCAAGCGCCAATGAGTCTCATAATGAGCGCCACAAACAGAATTCAAAACCAGACTCTAAAAATGAATCTGAATATAGCCACTCAACTGAAAAGGAAGGCGAAGCCTGTGGTTCTGATAACGTCCGCATGCTCCCGCAACGGGACCTTCCCCTGAACATCATCGTTGACGCTTGTCCTGAAATCCGGGGCCTTGCAGCGGGAGGCGAAATTCGAACGTGGCGCGATCTGCTCGCGACCGCGCAGCTGGCCCGGGCTTATCTCGGTATCAGCCCCAGCGCCTACCAGGACGCCTGCGCCGCAATGGGAGAAGGGCAAGCGGCCACGGTCATCGCTGCGATCCTGCAGCGGACGGAGCAAATTTCGAGCCCCGGGGGCTATTTGCGCAGCCTGACGAAACGGGCGCAGGAGGGCAAATTCTCGACCTGGCCGATGGTGATGGCGCTTCTGCGGGCGAAGCTCGACCAACAGCGCGACGGGGCAGGGCGTATCCGCTCTTCGCCGGCTGATGGGCCCAGGCCGGCGAAGAGGCCATGAGAGGCGGAGAGGCGGAACGTCGGACAAGAAGGGAATCCCCTTCGACAGTCAGCGTGAGGTTACAAGCCGGCGGCGCGGGTAAGATTGACGCGGAAGCGATCGCGCCGACGCTGATAGCGGCGGGTCATCTCGGCCGAGGCGTGCCCCAGCTGCTTCTGCACGTGGCGCTCGTCGACCTCGGCCGAGGAGGCAAGGCCGGCGCGCAGGGAGTGGCCGGAGAATTTTTCCTGCCGTTGGCCCTCGGTAAGATCGCCTCGGACACCCGCGGCGAGCGCCGTGCGCTTCACCAGGCGAGCCACCTCCCGGTCATTGAGCCGCTCTGGGCCCACATCCTTGCCGTGGCCGGTCACCCGACGGAACAGCGGGCCATGGCCGATTTTCGCCAGCCTCAGCCAGGTCTGGAGCGTCACAATGGGGCAGGTGGCGTCGGAGGACCCGCGGCCAACTTCGATTTCGCGCCAACCAGTCTTGCCGCGGAGCGTGACGAGAAGCCCCTTGTCCAGGACCTCGACCCAGCCACGGCCGTCCTCGGTCTGGTCCCGGCCGACATCGAGGCCGACAATCTCGGAGCGCCGCAGACCGCCAGCGAAGCCGAGCAGAAGCATGGCCCGGTCGCGGAGGCCACGCAGCGTGCGGCGGTCGAGCGTCTCCAGCATGGCGATGACATCCTCAGGTAGGACGGCCTCCTTCTGCCGGGGAGGGGAAGCATGGGTGTTGCGGATGCCGGCGAGCACGGTGGCGATGTGGCGGTCGCTGCGATCGAGCGGCGTGCCGCGCTGGGTGTAGTTCCAGGAGATGGCCGACAGCCGGCGCTCGATGGTCGAGACTGCATGTGGCTTGTCGCCCGGAGTGACGGCACCGGACGCGCAGGCGGTGATGTAGAGCCCTACGACTTCGGGGGAGGGAGGGAGGACCTCCAGTGACTGCCGCCGGCACCAGGCGGAAAAATGCTTCCAGTCGGAAGCATAAGCCCTTCGGGTGTTCGCCGAGCTCGCCGCCTTGACATAATCCCGCGCCCGTTCGGTGAGGCGCTCGAGGTGTGCCGGCACAGCAGATGATGCCGGATTCACCGGTTCGGGGAGGGCAGGGGAGGGGGGATTGATCGGGTCTCCCTCTCGCAGCTCCGGATCGGCTTCGACCGTCATTATTCGAGATCCTGCGGATTGATCACCGACGCGCCGGTGTCCTCGAAATTCACGACGTTGCGGGTGACGACGATGAGGTCGTGGACGATGGCCGTCGCTGCGATCAGCCCGTCGATGTCGCAACGCGGTCTGAGCGTGGCGATCCGTCCCCACTCGACGGCGATCTGGTCGGTGACCGGCAGGATCCGATCGGCATGGTCATGGCGCAGCTTGCGCAGCCATTCGGCGAGGCGGCCAGCGGCCTTCGGGTCGGATTTCTGCTTCAGCGCGATGCCGCGCATGATCTCGCCGAGGGTAAGGGCGCTGAGGTGGACGCTGAGCGGATCGACTGCGCGCAGCCACAAGACCGCCGCCGGCGTGCCGCGCCGGGCCTCAGAGACCACGTTGGTGTCCACGAGGTACATCAGAAGGGCACGTCACGGCTGGGGCGCGTGGCCCGCTGTGTCACCGTCTCGGCGAGCGCATCGTTCCACGCCGGTCCTGACAGCAGATCGTCGACCAGCGTCGGCCGGCCGGCCCGCAGCGCGTCATAGTCGGCGGCCGAGAGCACGACGGCCGCGCGCTCGCCGCGCAGGGTGACGACCTGCGGGCCCTCGGCGCGGGCTTTCTGCACGACCTTGGAGAACTGGTTCTTGGCATCCTGCAGCGGCCAATCCATGCGCGCACCTTTCTAGCTAGACTGTCTAGCTATATAAGATCCGACTCCGACACGTCAATGCGCCGATCTTCCGTGCCCCGGGAGGGGCGCACTCCGGTTTCGCGGCAAAACCGGAGGCGTCTGGCTCGTCGGCTAGGATCGCGACCAGAACCGAGGTGTCGACGAACATCAGTGGCCCCACATTTCGTCTATCTCGTCCTTGGTCATCACCTTGTCCCCAGGCTTGGCATCGGCCGCAAGGGTGGTGGCGATCTGCTTCAGTCGGCTGGCCAGCGGCTCCTTCTCGCGCTTCAGCTCGCCCTCCAGCGCTTGGGTCACGGCCTCGGTCATCGTAACCTTGCGGCGTGCCGCGAGCTGCTCGGCCAGGGCGCGGGCGCGTTCATCACGGATCTGCAGCGTTCGGATCAGCGCCTCCTTCGTATGGACATCTATGTCATGACGTATGGATCAAATTATCCATACGCCTGAATGTCAGTCTTTGAAAAATCATCGCCCTTGAACAGCAGCGGTTCGCCGCTGAGCGCGGCGAGGGCATAGGAGAAGCAGTCGCCGAAGTTGAGGCTGGCCGGATGGCGACCCTTCCCATAGCGGCGCCAGGCCCGGCGGGCCTGATCGGCGTGCTCAGCGCTCACCGCAACGATCTCGGCCTCGGCCTTGTGCAGGAACAGGTCAAGATCGGCGCCGGCAGCCTCGCCAAGACGGGTCTCGATCACCATCGCCGCCTCGAGGAGTGTGGCTGCCGAGATCAGCCGTATTGGATCATCGGCGATCTGCGCGCGGAAGCGAGCCGCCTCCGGCTCGTTGAAGGCGATCGCGGCTAGCACGGAGGTGTCGATAACCATCAGGAGGGGACCCCGTTCTCGTCGTAGCCGATGATCTCGTCGGGGCTGCGGGGGTCGAGGACGGGTAGGGCGTTCCAGCGCCGCTGGATTGCCGCCAGGTCCTCCAGTAGGGCCGCCGCCTTGCGGGCGTTGGATCCCACCCGGCGAAGGCGCTCCTCAAGCGCCCGGCGGGTGGCGACGGTGATCGTCTCGCCGGTGCGCGCGGCGAGGTCGCGCGCCAAGCGCTCCGTCTCGGGATCCTTGATGCTCAGAGCCATTGTTAATGCCCAGGTTCCTGATTGGCTATATTCTACCTAATAGCCGATTCCGTGATGAAATGCACGACACCTGCAGACGCGGAATCTCGCGATCCTGGACCCGGCCGTTGGCCATTCGCGGGCGTCAAGGCCGTGAAAATGGCCATTTCTATATAAAGGTGAATAACGACCGATAATGCGTGTTCTCGATCACCTCGAGCGGATGGCTGACGGAGTGCGCTAGGCCGTCGAGCCGCAGTGTCGTCGGCGGCTGCGATCTCTTGCAGCAGTTGCGCAAGGGCGGGGTGGGCTCAGGCCGCGCCGGAACTGTGCTCTTAGATGCTGAGGTCGCAGCCGGCCGAGGGAAGTTCGACTTCCTGCGCTTCCGCGGCCCGTTCGTCCGCGGAAACACGCACATAACCAATTAGCCGGCCGAGAGGCCCGTCGAGAAGCTCGATTTTCCGGTCGCCGGCCAGTGGAGTGCCTGAGAGGCTGTCGATTGGTGGATTTCCAATTGCCTAGGATACGGATAACCGATCGGTTGGGAGCGAGAGGCGAGCGCGACATAGATGGAGCAAATGCTTGCGCTCAACCTCATGTGAGGCTATGTATGGTCTCACTTGAAATGGAGGCCATGATGCTTGCGTTCACGGATGTCGCCGACGTGCTAGGGCTTCCCGCGAAGGAAGCGGCGGCTCGTTCGCCGTTCGGACTGATCGCGCGCATCGAAGATGGCTTGCCGCTCGGAGCGCTCGAACGTGTGTCTCAGCTTCTGGCGCCAGGCGATGCCCAATTCAAGTACAGGCTCGTCCCCAAGGCGACCTATGAGCGGCGCAAGGCATCGCATCGCCTATCTTCGGATGAAGGCACGCGTCTCGCGCGTCTGGCACGAGTGTGGAGCCTCGCCTTGGAGGTCTGGCAAAGCGAGGCGGAAGCGCGCGCTTTCCTCTTCAGGCCGCATCCAATGCTCGAGGACAAGCGCCCGATCGATGTCGTCATCCAAAGCGAGATCGGGGCCGAACTGGTCCTCGATACCCTCGGCCGCCTGAAGTATGGCAGCGCTGCGTGACGGTGCAGATCCTCGACCGAACGTTGTCGAGCTTCAGGATCGGTGATCCGAACGGTTCCTATTCAATCTTCGACGCGACCGGCTCGACCATTGCGCCGGGGCGGTGGAACACACCCAGCAGTCCGTTGATCTATACCAGCCAGCACTATTCGACAGCCTTGCTGGAGAAGCTGGCGCATGGCAGCGGGCGGTTGCCACCGAACCAACACTATGTCGAAATCACCTTGCCAAGAGGCCTGTCCTACGAAGTTTTCTCGCTGCCGGCGCTTCCGGGCTGGGACAGCATGCCCGCGACGGTCAGCAAAGTGTTCGGGGAACGCTGGTGCCTGGAGAAGCGCAGCGCGATCCTGCTGGTGCCGAGTGTTGTTGCGCAGCTTGACAGCAACATTCTCATTAATCCGGCGCACTCCGAGTTCAAAATGATCGAGGCGAGCCTGCATCAACCGGTCTTTTGGGACCGACGTTTGTTCGGGTCGTAAGAAGGGGGAGCTATTCCCTGCGGTTGAGATCCTCCACATGGCCTGCGATTGCTATTACCTTCTAAAATGGAGGTGTTTGCAAACAGGTTCAGATCGAGATCGCGCCAAGGGGTGAGCCATGCTCCCGCAGGAGCGTCTGCAGGTCGAGGCTTTTCCGGCCAGCACCGGCCGGAGAAGTGTCTCCAGTGTGATGCGTAAGTCCGCCGCGTGTTCGCCGAGCTCGAGGCCACGATGTAGTCGCGAGCGCGGTTCGCAAGTCGTTCGAGATGCATCGGCGGAGGAGGGGAGAGGCTCCGTAGGGACTGGATTGTTCATCACCGCCGAATTCGGAAGCGGGTCCTCTTCGTCCCTCAACCTTACTCCGTCACCGCGTAGAGGTGGCCAACGGCCGGCTCGCCGCGATCCTGGCGCACCAGTGCGGAACGGATCCAGATAAGGCGACGCTCGCTGAGGCCGGGACCGTGCGGCTGGCGCCGCCAATGGCTGCGCCGCCAATGCGCTGCGACCTCGCGCCCCGGCAAGCTGGAGTCCGGCGCGCCATCGGCAGGGATTTCGACCGCACCGGTGTGAAAATTGAGCCTGCGGACCGAGAAATAGCCGTCGTCCGCGAGACGGCCAACCGCGGTTCTAAGGCGCTTGGGCGTGGTGGCGTTGGCAATCGCGTCGACAAGAGTGGAGGGGGCTTGCTTCGGCCATTCGGGCGCGCCGAGCGCAGGTTCCGTCGATAGCAGGCAGAGAGCGTTACAAAGCAAGGCGAGTACGTTGCTGGCGGTGGGGAGTGCGGCCTGATTGAACAAGGCCGCGCGCTCGTAACCGGAGAGGTGCGGGCTGCTGATTGGAAATCCGTCCTTGCGGACGTCATCGACACCTTCGGCGAGCCGGATATCGCCCAGATCGGTTTGCCCGAGCAGTGCTACCAACTGAGGCGGGAGCCAGAAGGAATTGCGTCCCCCGGCGGCGAAGGACACGAGATGGGCGAGGGTGCTCACCGTATCGACGGCCGCGTCCGTGCTCTCCGGTCGCTTCTCAAAGGGGAGTTTGCCCAGCGCTTGATTGTAGGCGGTCATGCCGGCGTCGGCGATGCGCTGGAAGGCGTCGGAACTCAGCAACCCGTTGCGGCAGTGGTGGACCTCCCGCCGGATGATCGCACGCGCTGCGGGCAATTGGCGCAGGAAGCGCATCGGGTGCAGATCGTCGGCGTCGAAGGCCATTTGGGTCGTCTTTCCAGAGGGTGTGCGCCGAGATGATGCCCGATAGCCGCGCGGCCTGACATCGTGCAGATGCTCTAGGCATCCGTGGAGTTTTAGGAACTCCAGCACCCGGGCCGCCGCCTGCATTCGCTCCGCAACCGGCTCGGTATCCCGACGAATGTCACCAAGTTCTGTGGGCGGTTCATCAGGTCAGGCCCTATCGCCATCGACATGGACACTGGCCGCGTCGCCGTAAATGCCGCGGCCTGACCGTTTCGGGGTTGCTCGTTTGCGCGCTCATTGTGCTCGAGCCGCTACAATCTCAGACATCGTTCTGTGGCTGAGGCACGACGAGTCCCAGCCGGCGCGCCTGGTCCAGCAGCGATCTCACGGAAGAAGCAGCCCACTGCCGCCCGCCGCGCGGCGTGCGCTCGCGCATCCGCTCGAGCTGGGCGGCGATGTCGCGCAAGCTGAGATCCGGGTCGGCGATGGCGATGCCGGCGACCAGGGTCATCAGCCGATCCTCCGGCGGCCGCCGCGGCGCGCGCCGGAGCAGCTCCGCCTCCGCCAGCCGTTCCTGCACCAGACGGTGGACGGCGCGCCGCAGCTTCTCGATGGTCCAGTTTTGGCCACGATGGTTCAGCACCCGCACCACGTCGTCCCAGCTATGCTGCGGCCGCATGCGGCGCACGATCGGCAGCCACGCCGACGCCGAGGCGATCAGGTCGCCGACATAGACCTGCTGGCGCGCTTCTGAGGCGGCGCGGATCGCCTCCGGCCGCCGCGCGCGCAGGCCGGGATTGCCGGCCAGATTGCCGCGCGCCTTGGCGGCCTTCATGCCAGCCTTGGTGCGCTCGGCGATCAGGGCGCGCTCGAGCTGGGCGACCGCGCCGAGCACCTGCAGCGAGAACATGCCCTGCGGCGTCGAGGTGTCGATCGGGTCGCGCAGCGAGCGGAAATGCGCCTGGCGCGTCTCCAGGTCCTCGATCACCGCCAGCAGGTGGCTGACCGAGCGGGCGAGGCGATCGAGCCGCACCACGACCAGGACGTCGCCGGCGCCGATGTCGCGCATCAGCTTGGCCAGCACTGGCCGGGCGCGCGAGGCGCCGGAGCCGTGCTCCTGATGGATGATCTGGCAGCCGGCGGCGCGCAGCTCGTCGACCTGGGCGTCGGTTGCCTGCTCCTCGGTGGAGACCCGGGCATAGCCGATCAGCCGCCGCGTCGGCCGGGAAGGGGAGAGATAGGGGCTGGCCATGGCGGCTCCGGAGGGCGATTCCACCCCCTTTGTACAATCAAGACAGATTGGAGGAAACGGTCCTTTGCAGGCGTGTTTTATCGACTGCGTGAGATGGCCGTGAAGACCGGTCAGCCACTCGAGATGGGCCGAGGGTCATCCGGAGCCCAGAACGGCCGCCTACGGCCTTCTGTGCGGGAAATAGGCGATTTCAGGGTGTTTGGAGACCCGCGTGGGTGTCGGCCGGGCCGGAAGGGGCTGATTTTCCGGTCTGAGGGGCGTCGGGAGGCCTGCGGCGGCACTGGCAATCCATCGATCCCGGCCGCCCGGTCCGCTCAATGAGAATGAGGAATCCGTTCATCCAAGGCGAGCGGGGGCAAAAAACGACGGGTTTCCGGGCCGTTCCAGCCGTCTCGGCCGAGCGACAATGGCCATTTCTATATAAAGGTGAATAACGACCGATAATGCAATATTATCGGATGTTTTTATTCGACGACAGGGCGTGCGGTTAAATGTGAAAATCGTGGCAATAACCGCACGCTCGCTGTACCCTGCCGCCCATGAGAAGGCCCGATTCGACGCCCGCTCCCACCGTCATGCCGCCGGCCGTACCCGGCTGGGCCGTGCCGCGCGCGCCGGTCGCCGACCCGGTCGAGGCTGCCTTCCTGGCTGGCGCAGCGTTGAATTCCCTCGACAATCTGGTGCGAGCAGAGCCGCCCTGGGCTGGCGCCTGGCGCCAGCGGGTGGCCCTCAGCGCGGCCGCGAGCGTCGCCCGCCTGCTCGGCCACCACGAGGATGCGGCGGCGCTGCGCGATGCCTGGCACCTGCGCCCGCCCGGCGCCGATCCGGGCCCCGCCGGGAACCTGCTGGCCGCCTGGCGGCGCCTGGCCTCCCGCTCCCCGATCATTGACGTCGACGGCGTGCGCTCCCTCGCCAATCTGCTGGGCCTCGCCTGGGCGCCGGCGTTCGAGCGCCTGCCGGAAGCGATTGGGGCGGCCGCGGCTTCCGGCCGGCCGGCGCCGCTCGCCGCCGCTGCGGTCGCCGGCGCGGTTCCCGCCCTTGGACCCGCGGCCGAGGCGCTCGCCTGGTGGCTCGCGGACCTCGTTTTGGCTGCGCGCCTGCGCTGGCCGATCCCGGTGCCGGTGCTTGCCACCCAGGTCCACGCGCCAGTGCTGCGCGGCGGTCCGGGCGGTCGCCGGCATCGGCCGGGAGGGGAGGGGGGCGAGCTGGCCCTGTGCCTCGCCGCGGCCGCCGGCGCGGCGGAGGCCTGCCGCCTTGCCGCCGAGATCGGCCGCCGCGCCGATCGCCTCGCTGTGGTGGCGCCGAAGCTGCGCGCCAAGGGGGCGGGGGAGGCGGTCCGGCTGCTGCTCGACGACGATGCGGTGTCGGGCTCCCTGACGACACCCTCGCTGTCGCGCTGGGCATCGCGCCGGCTGTTCGAGCGGCTCGCGACGCTCGATGCGGTGCGCGAGCTTTCGGGCCGGCCTACCTTCCGGCTTTACGGGCTCTGACCATGGCCCGCCGGCGCCGCGCCACCACGGGTCTCGACACCGAGCTCGCCGAGCTGCCAGCGGAGCTACGCTGGCGCGAATGGATGGCCCGGGTCGAGGCGGTGCTGTTCGCCGCGCCCGGGCCCGTCGACCGGGAGCTGCTGGCCCGCGTGGTCGGTCGGAGCTGCAGCATCGAGCTCGTCATCGAGGACATCCGCGAGGCCTTGCGCGAGCGCCCCTACGAGCTGGTGGCGGTCGCCGGCGGCTGGCAGCTGCGTACCCGGCCGCGCCATGCCGAGGCCATCCACGCCGCATTCGGCTCAGAACCCGCACCCGTTCAGCTGTCCGAGACCGAGATGCTGGTGCTGGCCTCAATCGCCTACCACCAGCCGGTGACCCGCAGCGCTCTCGGCGAGATGATCGGCAAGGCGGTGAGCCGCGATGTCATCGCCGCGCTGCGGGCGGGGGATTTCATCGGTCCCGGGCCCCGCAGCCCGCAGCCGGGCGCGCCTTACACCTACGTGACGACGGCGGGTTTCCTGTCCCACTTCGGGCTCGACACCCTGCGCGACCTGCCCGACATCGAGGCGCTCGAGGACGCCGGGCTGCTCGACACGGTGCAACTGCGCGCCGGCGGGTTCCCCCTGCCGGGCGACGATGAGGACGATCTCGGGCCCGAGAATGGGGAAGACGAGGAGGGAGATTGAAGGCGCCATGAGAACGCAGCCATTCACCAGGCCGACGATTGTCGCGGCCAACGAGTTCCTCGCCGAGTCCATCCGGACGCACACACAGATCAACAAGATCGTGCTCCGCCTGGGCCTGGAGACGGAGATCCCGGACGACACCTCGCTTGGAATCGAAAAGAAGTGTGATCGGCTCGGTCGGACCATACTCGATCGCGTGTCCGTGCCGGTGGAAACCCTCGATGGGAGGTTCTCGCTGGCCGAGGCCTTTGTCCGCGAGGCGGTAAGCTTGGCCGAGCAATCATCCTCGAGCGCCCGCCAGAGGAATCTGTTGCGCGGGCTGGCACGCGACGGCTATGTCGTGGTCTGGGGCGGATGGCGCGAGGCGCCCGATCTGCGGGCCGCCTTGCCCGAAGAGGTGGATCTGCCGGCGGCTGATGACGAGGTCCGGGGATTGCTGAAGCAGTTCGGTTTCACGGTGACGCTCCGACATCTGGATCAGGCCATCGAGGCGCACACGCGCGGCGACTGGGAGGCCGCGAACGCGCAGTTGCGGACGTTCCTCGAGGGGCTGTTCAACGACATCGCCCGCTCTATCAACCCATCCAGAGCGGCCCGGCTGCAGGAGGGCGCCAACATGCGGCAGATGCTGGCGGACACCTCCATCGAAGGCCTCTTCAAGATGCTCCACACCGATGGATCGCACCCCGGCCTGTCCGACAAGGATCACTGCACGTTCCGCCTCCATGTCGTGCTGGTGACCGGGCGGACCTTTCTTCGGCGCCTGCAGCAAGGGCGGCTGTCCTCGCTCCCGCCTGGCTAGGGTTACGGCTGAGGCGCGCAGGTGACCGGCACAGTAGTCTCGAACGGCGTGCCCGCAATGGCGGACAGCACGTCGCTCCTCTGCGCAGCGGGACCGCACTGGATCTCGAGAAGCTGGATGTCGCAGAAATCGTTGTGTTGGCCAATTGGCAGCGGCCAGTATCGATTCTGGCCGTCAAATTCGGTCTCGCCTCGGCCTCCTGAGTATCTCATTATGAGCAGCCGCACCTCATTTTCCCGATGAAGCGTGGCCGGCAGATAGAAGGCGCCGATCTTCGACACCGTCTACGGCACAAAGGGTGGCTCACCCTCGGCTGCAAGCGTGCTGTTCAGTTCCGTCAGGAGCGTGCCTGCGGGTGGTTCATACTGAATCTTCCGCAGCTCGGCGCGCGAGGGGTTCACCGAGAGCTTCAATCGCACTCCGGTGCCGCCCAGCGCAAAGGCGCGCCATAGTTCGAATTCGTCACCGCCACCCGGACATGTCAGCGAAATGTAGAAGAGGTCCTTGGACAAGGTCTTGAAGTACGGCTCACTATCCGCTGAATCGAGGTAACCTTTCAGCCGATGCTTGATGGCGAAGGGTTCGAGCTCACCCTGATCAATGCGCTTGCGGACCCAATGGAGGCGCAGGTGCCCCGTCTTGGCAATACCCTTCAGCGAATCGGCGGGTGTAGTGAAAAAGCTCCGCTGGCTGTGGTGCGTGCGGAAACATGTGGTTGAGGATCGCGTCACGCCACCGCTTCGTCGTCCTTCCCAAGCGCTGGATCGTCGAGCGAACGCTGGCCTGGATCAGCCGCTGCCGCCGCCTCGCCAGGGACTATGAACGCCACACCCGGAAAGCCGCAGCCTTCATCCGCCTCGCCATGATCCGCCTCATGCTCAGGCGCCTGGCCTTAAGCCAATGATCAGGAATCAAAACTTCCCGGATCGGCTCTAAGTGTCTGTCCGCGAACATATTGAATCGGATGAATCATTTGTGATTCAAGAGAGGCGGCCTGATTCTGAGGGAGCCGCCGCCGATGTGGACAGCCGAAAACCGCGCCCGCTATGACCGCAGCCGCCTGCGCTATCCGTCCGACCTCACCGACGAGGAATGGACGCTGATCGCCCTGCGCATTCCGCCGGCCAAGCGCGGCGGCAACAAGCGCACGGTGAACCTGCGCGAGGTGGTCAACGGGCTGATGTACATCCTGAGCACCGGCTGCCAGTGGCGGGCGATCCCCAAGGACCTGCCGCCGCGCTCGACGCTGTATGATTACTTCGATCTGTGGAGCTGGGACGGCACGCTCGACCGCATCCATCACGCCCTCTATGTCGAATGCCGCGAAAGAGCGGAACGCGAGGCGTCGCCCACCGCCGCCATCATCGACAGCCAGAGCGTGAAGAGCGCCGAAAAAGGGGGGTTCCCACCAGCCCGATGGCGCCCACCCCCAGCGTCACCAGAGCCGCCGGAATGACGAACGGCGCCGCCGCCAGCGCCAGCGGTCCCGCATCGGCGCCGAAGACGAGGCCATAGACCCGGATGATGGCATAGGCGCCCACCTTGGTCATGATCATGAACAGGGCGGCGGCGGGCGCGGAGGTGCCGGCATAGGTGGCCGGAAGCCACCAGTGCAGGGGCACCAGCGCCGCCTTGGTGGCGAAGACGAGGAACAGCAGCAGCGCGCCCACCTTCAGCAGCGCGGTGTCGGCCTCCGCCACCTGCGGCACCTTCACGGCGAGGTCGGCCATGTTGAGGGTGCCGGTGACGGCGTAGATCAGCCCCACCCCCACAAGGAAGACGACCGAGGCGAGCAGGTTGATGGCCACGTACTGGAAACCTGCCTTCAGCCGGCCCGGGCCGCCGCCATGCAGCATGAGCCCGTAGGAGGCGATCAGCATCACCTCGAAGAACACGAACAGGTTGAACACGTCGCCGGTGAGGAAGGCGCCGTTGATGCCCATGAGCTGGAACTGGAACAAGGGATGGAAGTGCCGGCCCCGTCCGTCCACGCCGCCGGCGGCATAGATCGCCACGCACAAAGCGAGCACGGCGGTGAGCAGCAGCAGGGTGGCCGACAGCCGGTCGAGCACCAGCGTGATGCCGTAGGGTGCCGGCCAGTCGCCGAGCCGGTAGGCGCGGACCGTGCCGTCCGATGCCTGGGCGAGGAGGAACGCCGCGATCCCCACCAGGAGAAGCGTGACGCCGATGGAGGCGATGCGCTGGCCGGCGAGATGATGGCGCAGGGCGAGGACCAGGAAGGCCGCCGCCATGGCCGGCAGGATCACCGGCAGGATCGTCATGTGGTCCAGCGGCGCGGTCATGCCCCGACTCCCGCGTCGGTCCGGCGCGGGGCGTCGAGGGTGCTGTGGTCGGAGCCGGTCTCCAGATAGCCGCGCAGCGCCAGCACCACGATGAGCGCGGTCATGCCGAAGGAAATGACGATGGCGGTGAGCACCAGCGCCTGGGGCAGGGGATCGGTGTAGCCCGGAGCGTCCGGCGAGATCACCGGCGGGCGGTCGATGGTGAGCCGGCCCATGGCGAACAGGAACACGTTCACCGCATAGGACAGGAAGGTCAGGCCGAGGATCACCGGGAAGGTATGGGCGCGCAGGATCAGGTAGATGCCCACCGTGGTGAGGATGCCGATGGCGGCGGCGACGAGAAGCTCCATGGCTCAGCCCTCCCTGCCGGTAGCGCCGGAGGCGGCGCGTTCCAGCGGCACGTCCATGGCGTCCTTGCCCTCGGGCGCCGGATCGATGCGGCGGGCGACGCGGGACAGCTGTGCCAGCGACAGCACCATCACCCCCACCACGGTGAGGAACACGCCGAGGTCGAAGGCCATGGCCGAGGCCACCTCGAACGTGCCCACCACGGGCCAGTGCAGATAGCCGAACGTCGAGGTCAGGAACGGCCGGCCGAAGGCGAAGGCGGCGATGCCGGTGAGGCCGGCGATGGCCACGCCCGCGCCGATCATGGACTGGGCATCCACCTTCATGCGCTCCGCCGCCCAGCCGTAGCCGGAGGCGATGTATTGCATGATGAGGGCGATGGCCACCCCGAGGCCGGCGATGAAGCCGCCGCCGGGTTCGTTGTGCCCGCGCAGGAAGATGTAGGCGCCCACCACCAGCGACAAGGGCAGGAGGACGCGGGTTGAAACCACGAGCAGGAGGGGATGGGCATCCCGGGATTCGGTCCGGGGCAGCATCGCCTTGATCCGCCGCACCGCCGCGCCCTTCAGCGCCGGATCGAGCAGGGCGTAGATGGCGAGCGCGGCGATGCCGAGCACGATGATCTCGGCGAAGGTGTCGTAGCCGCGGAAGTCCACCAGGATCACGTTCACCACATTGGTGCCGCCACCGCCGGGCTTGGACTGGGCGAGGTAATAATCGGAGATGGATGTGCCGTCGCGCGTCAGGACCGCATAGGCGAGGCCCGCCACGCCCAGCCCGGCGAGGCCGGCGACGGTGCCGTCGCGCCAGCGCACCGCCCGGCTCTCCTCCCTTGGCGTTGCCTTCGGCAGGAGGTTGAGGGCGAGCAGCATGAGGATGGTGGTGACCACGTCCACCGAGATCTGCGTCAGGGCGAGGTCCGGGGCGGAGAATTGCAGGAAGGCGAGGGCCACCACCACGCCCACCACGCCGGTGAGGATCAGCGCCGTCAGCCGTTCGCCATGGAACAGCAATACCGCACCGCTGGCCAGGACGAGGGCGAGAAAGGTGGTCACGGCGGGCGCGGTCACGGGCAGGAGAGGGCGGGTGCCGGCGCCGTGGGTGGCGCTCCAGAAGCCGTAGCCGCCGACCGCGACCAGCGTGGCCACCGTCACGCCCATGTAGCGGGTGAGTGCCCCGTCATGCAGGGCGCCGAGGCTGCGCCGGCACGCCACCACCAGGGCGCCGGTGGCCAGCTCGAACATGGTCTTGGCGTCGAGGCGCGGCAGGCGCGCGCACGCCATCGGCCCGGCGGAAGGCGAGGACCAGCGCCGCGCCGCCGGCGAAGGCCAGAAGGCTCATGAGGAGGGCCGGCGTGATGCCGTGCCACAAAGCGAGGTGATAATCCGACAGCGGCCCGCCGATCACCGCCCCGGCCGTCAGCGCCACCAGCGGCCCGGCCACGGGAGCGGGAAACAGGCCGATGGCGATCACCGGCACCACCAGCACCGCCACGGGCAGCCACACACCGAGCGGCGGATCGTGGGGATGGTGCGGATAAACGTGCCGCGCGGGGCCGAGGAAGGTGCCGATGGCGAAGCGTGCCGCATAGGCCACCGAGAAGACGGCCGCCACCGTCGCCAGCACGGGGAAGAGGAAATCGAGCCCCAGATAGGAGGTGTGCGCCGCCTCCTCCAGCATCATCTCCTTGGAGAGGAAGCCGTTGAACAGGGGCACGCCGGCCATGGAGGCGGCGGATGTCGCGGGTGCCCGCCTCGTGATCGACGATGCCCGCGCTCATGAACAAGGCCGCCTTGAAGGTGGCGTGGTTGATGACGTGGAACACGGCCGCCACCGCCGCCATGGGCGTGCCGAGGCCGAGCAGCATGGTCATGAGACCGAGGTGGCTCACCGTGGAATAGGCCAGTAGGCCCTTCAGGTCGTTCCTGAACAGGGCGATGGCGGCGCCGAGGAGCATGGTGGCGAGCCCCACCGGCGCGACGATGAGGAACCAGGCGTCGGTGCCCGCCAGCACCGGCCACAGTCGCGCCAGCAGGAACACGCCCGCCTTCACCATGGTGGCCGAATGGAGATAGGCCGAGACCGGCGTCGGCGCCGCCATGGCGTGGGGCAGCCAGAAATGGAACGGGAACTGGGCGGACTTGGTGAAGGCGCCCGTCAGCACCAGCGCCAGCGCCGGCAGATAGAGCGGCGAGGCGCGCACCATCTCGCCGCGGGCGAGGATGTCCGTGAGCTGGTAGGAACCCGCCGCCTGCGCCACCAGCAGCAGGCCGGCGATGAGCGCCAGCCCGCCGCCGCCGGTGATGACCAGCGCCATGCGGGCGCCCTGCCGGGCCTCCGCGCGCTTGGTCCAGAAGCCGATGAGCAGGAATGAGGTGAGGCTCGTCAGCTCCCAGAAGACCAGCAGCGCGATGACGTTGTCGGACAGGACCACGCCCACCATGGCCCCCTGGAACAGGAGCAGGTAGGCGAAGAAGCGGCCCATGGGATCCTCGCGCGACAGATAGAAGCGCGCGTAGACGATCACCAGCAGGCCGATGGCGAGGATCATGGCCGCAAAGAAGAAGCCGAGCCCGTCCGCGAACACGGACAAGGAAAGGCCCCTGGACGGAACCCAGGCCACGCCCGCCATGGGGACCGCGCCGGAGAACACCGCCGGCGCGTGGGAGAGGAGCAGAGCGAGGGCGAGCAGCGTCACGGCGCCCGTCGCCGCCGCGCAGGTGTTGCGCCCGGAGCGGATCACCAGCGGCGGGATCAGGGCGCCGAGGAAGGGAATGAGGATTACGAGAAGCAGTGTCACCGTCGGATGCCTCGTCACGCCTGGCTTTGGTCAGGTGGATGAGGCTCTGCGAGCCCCGGTGGAATGTGGCGGCCCTGTTTGGCCGAAGCGCTCCCGATATGGTTCAAGGGGCGCGGGCCGATGGCCCGGCTGCCGCGCTAATGGTACAGGAAGATGCAGGATTTCGGCGCGCCAATGAGGCTCTGCGTCGTCGATCCGAAGAGGAATTCCTTGAGACCGCGATGGCCGTAGGCGCCCATGACCAGAAGCTCGGCCTGGCCATGGGCGGCCTGCACGCCGATGATCTCCGCGGGGGGCTCCGCGGAGCCGATAGGGCGCGGATCGGCCTCGTATCCATGGAGATGGAGGTAGGCCGAGGCTTCGCCAGCCAGCCGCTCCGCGGTCTGGAGGTTCGAATCGACGGAGGAAACTTGCACGCGACGGCCCTTCCAAGCGCCGATCAGCACGAAGAGCTGGAGCGCGCGCATGGCCGGCAGGCTTCCGTCATAGGCGATGAGGACGGAGCCTACGGAGGGAAGCTGATCCGGGCAGACGAGAACCGGACGCGGGGTCGTGAAAAGCAGCTGATTCAAGGTGTCGGAGTTCCGCTCGCGCTGTGTGCCGCGAAAAGTGACATCGTGACCGGTGACAACAAGATCGGACGTCGCGCTTGCGGCCGTCACCTGTTCAAAGGGATCGCCGTCGAAGCTGATGCCTTTTGGTACGATTCCGTCGTTGGCACACTCTCTCTCAAAGGTTTCCGCGACACGCCGGCGCGCCTTCTTGGCCTGAGCCTTGAGGCCCGTTTCCATCTGCGCGTGATACGCCGCACCGCCGATGGTGCCGGGCATGGGAGCTTCGATGAATGACAGATCAACTCCTGACACTGATGTGATCTGGGCGTCCTGCGCCTTGACGAGCCGCCGGGCATATGCGCTCGCCACGGCACTGGAGGTGCTCTCGCCGAGCAGGACCAGCACGTTTTTCAGCATCGAAGGTTTCCTCCGCGGATCGTCGTCCCCTGGATAGACTGTCAGCCATCTCTCCGAAAGCTACGCTTTCAGCCTTCTACCACGAGACGCAGCGTCACGCAGAGCCCGGGGTGTGTCACGGCGCGCGAGATGCCATCCTCGCGCAAGGGTCCCTCCCTTTCATGCGTGCCGCGCGCGCCACGCGGCAGCAAGCCGCTTCTCCGCCTCCACGATGACCAGCAGCGCAACGCCGACCGCAACGATGGCCATGCCATCGCCAAGCGACACGGGACGGCTGCCGAAGACCGCCTGCATCGGAGGCAGATAGGTGAAGGCGAGCTGTGCCCCGACCACGGTGGCGACACCGGCCAGCACGGCCCGCGTGCCGAGAAGCCCTTGCCAGGTTAGCGAAGTGCCATGCACGTAGCGGACACTGAACAAATAGAAGATCTCCAGCACGACGAGCGTGTTGACCACCATGGTGCGCGCCGTCTCGACCGACAGTCCACGGGACGTGGCCCAAGTATAGATGCCGAACGTCCCGGCGACCATGAGGGCGGACACGAACAGGATGCGCCACAGGAGGCGGCCCGAGAGCAGCGCCTGGCGGGCGGGGCGCACGGGACGCCGCATCGCCCCCGGTTCCGTCGGTTCGAAGGCGAGGGTCAGGCCAAGCGTGACAGCCGTGATCATGTTGACCCAGAGGATCTGCACCGGCGTGATGGGAAGCGTGAGGCCGAACAGGATCGCCAGGATGATGGTGGCGGCCTCGCCGCCGTTGGTGGGCAGCGTCCAGGCGATCACCTTGGAGAGGTTGTCGTAGACGGTGCGCCCTTCGCGCACGGCGGCGACGATCGAGGCGAAATTGTCGTCGGCGAGCACCATCTCGCTGGCTTCCTTGGCGGCCTCGGTGCCCTTTCCGCCCATGGCCACGCCGACATCCGCACGCTTCAGCGCTGGCGCGTCATTGACCCCGTCGCCCGTCATGGCGATGATCGAGCCGTCCAGCTGGAGCGCCTCGACAAGGCGGAGCTTATGCTCGGGACTGGTGCGGGCGAAGACGGTCGCCTCCAGGGCGTGCCTGCGGAACGAGGCATCGTCCATCCCATCGAGTTCCTGGCCGGTCACGCTCTTCGGATCGTCGCCAAGGCCGAGTTGGCGCGCGATGGCGCGTGCCGTCGCGGCGTGATCGCCGGTGATCATCTTGACGCTGATGCCCGCCGCCTTGCATTCGGCGATCGCCGCCACCGCCTCCTGGCGCGGCGGATCGATGAGCCCCACCAGACCGAGCAGCGTGAGATTTTGAGCGACCTCGGCCGGCGAAATCTCCTGTGTGCCCGCCTCCAGGGGGCGCCGTGCGATCGCGATGACCCGCTGGCCACTTTCGGCGAGGGCATCGATCCGGTTGTGCCAGAGGCGGTGATCGAGCGGCCGCTCGCCGTCGAGCGCCGCCACATGGCTGCACATGGCGAAGATGCGTTCGGGCGCGCCCTTCACGTAGGCGACCACCGGCGGCTGCGCGTTGCCGGCATGGAGCGTCGCCATGTAGCGATGCCGGGAATCGAAGGGGATCTCATCCAGGCGGGGGAAGCTGGTCCGGACGGCCGTCGGTTCGTGCCCGGCCTTGATCGCCAGCGAGAGCAGTGCCCCTTCCATGGGATCGCCGTCGACCAGCCAGTCCTCGCCGCGTTGGCGCAGGTGAGCATCGTTGCAAAGGAGGGCAGCAAGCGACAGATCCACCAAAACCGGATCACTGGCGGGATCGAGCGGGGCGCCTGCCTTGATCCGGAAGCCGCCCGTGGGCGCATAGCCAGCGCCCTCGACCTCGATCTCTCGGTCGGCGGTGACCACCATGCTCACGGTCATCTCGTTGCGGGTCAGCGTGCCGGTCTTGTCGGAGCAGATCACCGAGACGGAGCCCAGCGTCTCGACGGCGGGCAGGCGCCTGACGATGGCGTTGCGGCGCGCCATGCGCTGGACGCCGACGGCGAGCGTGACCGTCATCACCGCGGGCAGGCCCTCGGGGATGGCCGCGACCGCAAGGCCGACCACAACCATGAACGCTTCGTCCAGGTCGTAGGCTCGGGCGAGCGTGGCATAAGCGAACACGAGAGCGGAGATGCCGAGCACGGCAATGGTGATCTGGCGGGCGAACCGGTCCATCTGCCGGATGAGGGGCGTGGTCAGCTGCGTCACCGCACCGATCATGGTGCTGATCCGCCCGAGCTCGGTGGCGGCGCCGGTTGCCACGACGACGCCGATTCCCTGTCCGCCGGTCACGAAGGTGCCGGAGAAGGCCATCGACAACCGGTCGCCAAGTGCGGCGCCGGCATCGACGGATTGAACCGATTTGTCGACGGGAACGGATTCTCCAGTGAGGGTCGCCTCGTCCACCCTCAGGCTGCGCGCCCTGAGGAGCCGCAGGTCCGCCGGCACCCGGTCGCCGGCCTCGAGCATCAGGATGTCGCCAGGAACGACCGCGTCCGCTCCAACCGTGACACGGCGGCCGTCGCGGATGACCGAGGCGTGCGGGTCGATCATCGCGCGGATGGCATCAAGAGCCTTCTCGGCGCGACCTTCCTGAACAAAGCCGATGATCGCGTTGATAAGTGTGACGGCAAGGATCACGAGGGCGTCCGTGCCATGTCCCATCGCCGCGGCCAGCCCCGCTGCGGCCAGCAGGACATAGATGAGGAGATTGTGAAATTGCAGCAGAAAGCGCGCGAGAGGACTGCGCGAGGTCCCCTGAGGCAGGCGAGTGGGACCATAGGCCTCAAGGCGACCCGTTGCTTCGCGCTCGGAGAGGCCATCGATGGTCGTGCGAAGCGCGTCGAGAACCGCATCGGGCGCGAGGGCGTGCCAGGCTGAGTCGGGTGCGACGTCGGGTGAGGCCGGTGGTCTATTCACATCAAGCACTTCACTCGTTTTGTGCATGCCGTCTCGCTCCGTCAGGACGATCGGTGACGCGATCACCGTCCCTCACTTGAGAAGCGTCGGTGGGACGTCGCGATTGCGACGGCTGACCGGTCACTTCAGCGTCTTCCATATCACGCGAACCGACAACACTCGGCGACGGCCTCCGAGGAGCCGATCGCTTTGTGGGCTGACGCTGCCTGCGATGCGCCTGGCTTTCTGCGGGGTCGCGCTCCCTGTGCCGCCGATTTGACTGTCGATGGGTGTAGGCGGCGGGCGCCTTGCGGGAAGCGGAGCGCCCGTGGCCGGCCATCGCGACCAGATGAGTTTGTGCTCGCCCTTGTCGCGCTGGACGAGGGAGGCGTAGGCACGGGGTCGTGAAGGACGGATCGTCGCCGCGTCACGCCATCTCTTCACGTTGCGGCAAATCCGACGGATGGTACCGTTCATGTTCTCGATAATGTTGGTGCAGGCGAGCGATCGACGCAACTCGGTCGGCAGGTCGAGGCGGGTGACGATGAGGATCTCGTCGAGGCCCTCCAGGATGCTGGCCGACACGCCCGGGGCCTCGCGCTCGAGGCCACGGGCGAGATTGCGGATCAGCTTTTCGGCCTTGTCGGCGTCATCGAGTTCCCAGGCTTGGCGAAGAGCCCTGCGCACCGAGGCATGCAGGGATTTCGGCAGCCGTTCGGTGATGTTGCGGGCCTTGTGGACCTGACAGCGCTGGATCGGCGCCCTTCGCCCGAAGCTGTTGCGGATCGCGTTCGACAGGGCGCGTGAGCCATCAATGATGAACAGGCGACAGACGGAGGGATCGAGGCCGCGGCCGACCATGTTGTTGGGCAGGGCCTGGCAGACGGCGGCGTTCTCGCTCGCCCCTTCCATGACCCCGAGCGGGTGCTTGTCGCCGTTGCCGTCGACGCCGACCGCGGCCAGCAGGATCAGGTCCTGATCGATATGAATACCGTCGATCTGGATAACCAGCAGATCCAACGGGGAAAGGTCGGCGGCCATCCACGCCTTCATTTTTTCGGCCGACAGCGCCACGAAGCGACGCGACACCGCCGATTTGGTCACCCCGGCTCGGTCACTGCGCCGCCCCTCGTCATCGCCGGCTGGCACGTGGACTCGCCGGTGGAACGCTGTCTGCTCGTCCTCGCCATCGCCGTCCTCGTGGCGCTCGGCGCCGCGAACCTGGTGCGGGGCAATCTCGGCCGGCAATGGATGGCGATCCGCGACATGGACATCGCGGCCGAGATCATCGGCATCCGCCCCATGCAGTCGAAGCTGACCGCGTTCGCCATCTCCTCCTTCATCCTGGGGCTCGCCGGGGCGCTGTGGGCGTTCGTCAACCTGCGCTCGTGGGAGCCCTACGCTTTCTCCATCGACCGCTCGTTCCAGCTGCTGTTCATCGTCATCATCGGCGGGCTCGGCTCCATCATCGGCTGCTTTTTGGGGGCGGCTGTGAAAACGCGCCGAAGTGGACCCCGGGTGGGATAAGGGACAACCCGTTGATCTGGTTCGTTAACTTAGCAGATAATGGGGGTCCCGATCGGCGCCGATCGGGACCCCCATCGGAATGAAATCGTCGGCCAAATCAAAGTGTTACGGCTATATGAGTTGGGGCGCTGCTTCGATGCTTATTCATACCAGGCCTCACCGAGACCGGAAGATGGTGACAAACGGCGGTCTCCGGGATAGCCTGACGACACTATCTATTTGATTTTATTCAATAATGTTGATTTCTGCGACTCGCGATTTTCCCGTCCTGACAGGAGTTCGATCGAGGCATGTCCCATGAAGCGAGCGCCAGCCTTTTGCACATTGCGCGACTGTCTCTGTTTTGATACACTTACCTAAATGGAGCCTGCGACCTCAAAGCCGATTCATTTTCTTGGTGACAGCCGCGAGGTTCTACGAAACTTCCCAGACGACGCACGCTGTAGCGCGGGCGTTGAACTCCGGGCGGTGCAAACGGGCCTCGAACCGTCCGACTGGAAACCCATGAAGACGGTCGGGGCGGGCGTTAGGGAAATAAGGATCAGAGAGGCATCAGGCGCGTTTCGCGTGATCTATTTGGCGACGTTGCCGGATCGGGTGCTTGTGCTTCATGCATTCCAGAAAAAGACGCAACAGACTGCACAAAAGGACATTGATCTAGCCGCGAAACGGCTGAAAACTTGGAAGGCGGAACAATGAACGCCGAAATTGTGAATGTTGAAGTCTTCGATAGCGTCTTTGACGCGCTGGCCGATACGCCGGCAGAGGCGGCGAATCTGACGGCGCGCGCTGACCTGCTGCTGGGCATCCGCGAGCGGGTCAAGTCGTGGAACGTGCCGCAGGATCAGGCTGCGAAGCGCCTCGGCCTGACGCGGCCCCGGCTGAACGATCTCCTGCGCGGAAAGCTCGACAAGTTCTCGCTGGACGCCCTGGTCAACGTGGCGACGGCGGCGGGCTTCAAACTGCATATCCAGCTCGAGGACGCTGCTTGAGAAAGCATCCCCCTCGCCGGCAATGCAAAGCCGAGTCATCGTTATAAGCGATGGCCTACGATCATTTCATCGCCCAGACCTATCTCAGAGGGCGTTTGAGAAGGATTGAACAAACCCGCTGACGCGGGAGTGGCGCGTGCATTGGCTTGAATGGCTTCCTGATGGGAAGGTTTGTTTGCTGAGACCAACCCCTGACCAGGAGACCATCCCATGGCTGAAGCCACGGCAGCGGTAAGCCCGCTGCGCCGTCGCATGATCGACGACATGAGCTTGCGCAACCTGTCGCCCGCGACGCAACGATCCTATCTGCATGCGGTGGCGAAGTTCAGCCGTTATTTCGGCTGGTCGCCGGATCGGATGGGGCTGGAGGACGTCCGTGCGTTCCAGGTTTATCCGGTGTCGCAGGGCATTTCCTGGCCGACGCTGAGCCAGACGGTCTGTGCGTTGCGTTTCTTCTACGGCGTGACGCTGGACCGGGCGGAGATCCCGGACGTCGACATCGCGATCTACAAGCACCCGCCGCCCGTTCGCCATCACGATCTCGATCCGGCCGCTGCCGTCCGCCATCAGCGGGCCGGTCGCCGCCGCGACCTCCGGCACGATCACAGCCGGAACAAATCCTGCGCTCGAAGCCGGACCAAACCGCCCGGCCCATTACGGAATTTAGGCAGCCCAACGTCTGCATCACGGTCCTGAACAGTGCGAGCCCCTGAACCACGATGGGCTGGAGGCGGGATGGTAAGGTTCGCCTACCACCCCGCCGTGCCTGCTCCCATCAGGGCTCGGAGCAGACCTGGAACCTTAACGTGTGGTGCCGGGCGATACCAGTCGCCATCGTCGGGATGATGTGGGCCAGGGCAAACCGAACGGCGCTCCGACAAGCCTGCCGCGGTTCCTGTCGACTGATACACTGCGATCTCAGTCATCTTCAACAACGGCGCGCTGCGAGAACGCAAAATCCTGTAACTCTGTTGATTTCCACTGAGAGTTGACCCGGTAGGCACGGATTTTTCCATCGAGAAGTGACCCATGTTTTCACCACGTCTCACGCGGCATCGCGGGGGACAGCGGAGTGATCGACATGGAGTTATTGAGCGTCATCCGACGCTGGCATTATCGGGATCACCTCTCGATCCGGGATATCTCCCGCCGCACCGGCCTTTCGAGGAACACCGTGCGCAAGTACCTGCGGGCGGACAGCGTCGAACCCCGGTTTCATCTTCCCGAGCGGTCGAGCAAACTCGATCCCTATGCCGACAAGCTCGCGGCGATGCTGCGGGTCGAGAGCGGCAAGTCGCGCAAGCACAAGCGTACGATCAAACAGCTGCACGCTGATCTGGTGACCCTCGGCTATGAGGGGTCGTACAATCGGGTCGCGGCCTTTGCCCGGGACTGGAAGGCTGCCCGGTTGCGTGAGCAACAGACCAGCGGCCGCGGTACTTTCGTGCCGCTGGCCGTTGTGCCGGGCGAGGCGTTCCAGTTCGACTGGTCGGAGGATTGGGCGATCATTGCCGGCGAGCGCACCAAGCTCCAGGTCGCCCATGTCAAGCTGTCCTACAGTCGGGCCTTCACGCTTCGAGCCTACCTGCTCCAGACCCACGAGATGCTGTTTGATGCCCATAACCACGCCTTCCGGGTGTTGGGCGGCGTGCCACGGCGGGGCATCTACGACAACATGAAGACGGCCGTCGACAAGGTCGGCCGCGGCAAGGAACGCCAGGTCAACATCCGCTTCTCGGCCATGGTGAGCCACTTCCTGTTCGAGGCGGAGTTCTGCAACCCCGCTTCCGGCTGGGAGAAAGGGCAGATTGAGAAGAACGTACAGGATGCCCGTCATCGGCTCTGGCAACCCCTGCCGAACGTCCCCTCCCTGGAAGCTCTGAACGACTGGTTGGAGACCCGGTGCCGGGAGTTGTGGTCACAGACCGGGCACGGCTCGCAGCCCGGCTCGATCGCCGATGTCTGGAGCGAGGAGATCCGGCACCTGATGGCGGTGCCGCGGCCGTTCGACGGCTTCGTCGAGCACGCCAAACGCGTTTCCCCGACCTGCCTCGTTCATCTGGAGCGCAATCGCTACAGCGTGCCGGCCTCCTTCGCAAACCGTCCGGTGAGCCTGCGGGTCTATCCCGACCGGATCGTCCTCGTCGCTGAAGGGCAAGCAATCTGCGAGCATCGCCGGGTGTTCGCTCGCTCTCATGATCGTCTGAGCCGGACCGTCTATGACTGGCGGCATTATCTGGCCGTCGTCCAGCGCAAGCCCGGTGCCCTGCGCAACGGCGCGCCGTTCGCTGAGATGCCGCCCGCGTTTCGATCCCTGCAGCAGCACTTGCTCAAGCGGCCATGCGGTGACCGCGAGATGGTCGAGATTCTGTCCTTGGTCCTCCAGCACGATGAGCAGGTCGTGCTCACGGCCGTAGAGCTCGCCCTTCAGGCCGGCGTGCCGACCAAGACCCACATCATCAACCTGCTGCACCGGCTGATCGACGGTACGCCGCTGAGCACGCCAACGATCCCGGCTCCCCCCGCCCTCACGCTGACCACTGAGCCTCAGGCCAACGTCGAGCGCTATGACGCCCTGCGCCGAGCCAGGGAGGCGCGCCATGCGTCATAATCCAGCCAGTGGAGCCATCGTCATCATGCTGCGCAGCCTCAAGATGCATGGCATGGCCCAGGCCATCACGGAGCTAACGGAACAGGGATCACCGGCCTTCGAGACCGCCATGCCGATCCTCGCCCAACTCTTGAAGGCCGAGACCGCCGAACGGGAGGTGCGATCGACCACCTACCAGCTCAAGACCGCGCGCTTCCCGGCCTATCGCGACCTCGCCGGCTTCGACTTCGCCAGTAGCGAGGTCAACGAGGCGCTCGTCCGCCAGCTCCATCGCTGCGAGTTCCTCGACGACGCACACAACGTCGTCCTGATCGGCGGTCCAGGTACCGGCAAAACCCACATCGCCACGGCTCTCGGAGTCCACGCCATCGAGCATCATCACAAGCGGGTCCGCTTCTTCTCCACCGTCGAGCTCGTCAACGCCCTCGAACAGGAAAAGGCCCAGGGCAAAGCTGGACAGATCGCCGGCCGCCTCGTCCACACCGATCTCGTCATCCTCGATGAACTCGGCTATCTGCCGTTCAGCGCCTCCGGTGGCGCCTTGCTCTTCCACCTGCTGAGCAAGCTCTATGAGCGCACCAGCGTCATCATCACCACCAATCTCAGCTTCTCCGAATGGGCCACGGTCTTCGGCGATGCCAAGATGACCACGGCCTTGCTCGACCGGCTCACGCACCACTGCCATATCCTGGAGACCGGAAACGACAGCTTCCGCTTCAGAGCCAGCTCGGCCAAACCACCTAAACCCTCAAAGGAGAAGCCCCGAAACTTGACCGCAACCTGACCCAAGACCACCATCACCCCGGGTCACTTCTCAGTGGAAATCCAGGGTCACTTCTCGCCGGAAATCAACAGTCCGAAGCCCTGATCGAGCAGGATGCCTGGTTCGCGATCGGCCTTGCGGTTCGGGTTCTCGCAAAACCGCAGTTTCATTTGGGATAACAGTACCCGCCCCCCTTCCACCAGCGATGATGTAAATCTGATCGCGTTGCCCTTGCAACGCAGGGCGCGCGAGCGCGGCAACAGCGTCTTCATCGACGGGGTGAGATGGGGCCGGTTTTCTGGACAGGGTGTTAAGCTACTCCCGACCTGAAGGACTGGTACGGGAATGAAGACGACGAGGAAGCGCTACAGCGCGGATTTCAAGGCGAAGGTCGCGCTGGAGGCGATCCGGGGTGACCTTACACTGGCGGAGTTGGCGGCCAAGCACGGCGTGCACCACACAATGATCGCGTCCTGGAAGCGGCAGGCCATCGACGGGATGGCGGGCACGTTCTCCGGGGCTGGCGATGCGGCCAAGAGTGCCAGCGAGAGCGAGTTGGAGAAGCTGCACGCCAAGATCGGGCAACTGGTGGTGGAACGGGATTTTTTAGCGAAAGCCTTCGGTCGATGAGCGTCGATCGGAGGCGGGCGGTGGTTGAACCTGCTCACCATCGTCTGTCGATCTCGGCGCAGTGCCGCCTGCTACGGATCAGCCGCTCATCCTATTACTATGCGCCGGTGCCGGAAACGGACGAGACGCTGGCGCTGATGACGGTGATCGACGAGACCTTCATGGAGAGCCCGTGGTACGGTAGCCGCCAGATGGCGCGGCACCTGCAGCGTGCAGGTTATGAGGTTGGTCGGCGCCGGGCGCGGCGACTGATGGCGAAGATGGGCCTGACGCCGATCTATCAACGGCCGCGCACGAGCGATCCGCACCCGCAGCACCGGGTCTATCCGTATTTGCTGCGCAAGCTGGTGATCGAGCGGCCAAACCAAGTGTGGTGTGCCGACGTGACATATATCCCCATGCGCCGGGGCTTCCTCTACTTGGTGGCGATCATGGACTGGGCAACCCGCAAGGTGCTGGCCTGGCGGCTGTCGAATACGATGGACGCTGGCTTCTGCGTCGCGGCGCTGGAGGAGGCGCTGGCCCGTTTCGGCAAGCGGGAGATCTTCAACACCGACCAGGGCAGCCAATTTACGTCCCAAGCCTTCACCAGCGTGCTGCGCGACGCCGAGGTCCGCATCAGCATGGATGGCCGGGGCAGATGGATGGACAACGTCTTCATCGAACGCCTTTGGCGATCCCTGAAGTACGAGTGCGTCTACCTCCACGCCTTCGAGACCGGCTCGGAACTGCGGGCTGGCCTTGGCCGGTGGATCATCTATTACAACACCCAGCGTCCGCACTCGAGCCTGGCCGGGAGAACCCCGGCCGAGGCCTATCGGCGGATCGGACAAGCAGATCATGGGGGGCATGCCCCCCATGATCTGATCATCAAACAGGCGGCATGAACGACAACCGGGATTAGCTTAACTTAGCCGCCAAACTGTCCAAGAAGCCGGGACCACCTCATTCCAAATGCGATCGCCCTGGGCTGGGAGCCGATAGTACTTGGAAAAACCCGAAGAAACCGATATGTGGCATCTTTTGAACCGTATCAGCTGAGTATCGGATGGTCTCCCTGCATTTGCTTTTCGTTGTCCCCTCAGCACCCGAGAAAACACCATGACATCACCTTTATTGACCGGACAGCATGTTCTGCGCCTGACCGGATCGAACTGCAGGCTGGCGGCCGTTTTCCTGTTCGCCTGTTGCGTCACGGCCGGCGCGGGCGCGCTGCCAGCCACGACTGATGGCGACGCTGACGAGATCGACCTGACGGAAATCGTGCGCCGTCCGACCATTGGCAATTACCGCGGATATGCGGAGTTCAAAATGGCCCGTTACGCGCAGGCTCGCCGCATCTGGGAGGCGCTGGATGCCAAGGATTTTGGCGAGGCGGCGTTCAATCTTGGCGTCCTCTACGAAGACGGACTGGGCGTCCGCAAAGACATCCCGCGTGCGCTGGCCTACTATCGCCGCGGTGCTGACAATGGCAGTCCAAAGGCGGTGTTTCGACTCGGCATTGTTTACTGGCTGGGCACAGCCGACATTCCCCGCAATGAAGCGCAGGGACGACACTATTTGGAACTGGCTGCTGCGGCGGGCGACCTTGAGGCGGCGCAATACCTGAACGCGGCTTCGACGGAGACGCTGGTTGGCGTGGATCGCGCGCTGGCCCAAGGTCAAGCGGCCGAGGCGATCGGCTTACTCAAGGCGGCGGCGCAACAAGGCAATCGCCGAGCCCAGACCCGCCTGGGTTGGGCCTATGAAGCCGGACGCGGCGTCGAGCGCGATCTCGCTCAAGCCGCCGTCTGGTTCAGCAAGGCGGCCACGGCGGGCGATGGCGAGGCGATGTATGCGCTGGCCGTGATGTACGCCACCGGGGCCGGTCAAACCAAAGATCCGGCCGCTGCCGATGCCTGGCTGCACAAGAGCGCGGCGACGGGCTATGCACCGGCCATTGAGGACCTGAAAACACGCTGACGGCCGCCGCCATCACGCAGCCGCCAGCCCTGCCCGCTCAGTGAACGTGATCGTCTGGTGACGGCAGCAGGCGTGGCTCGGTGTTGATCAGATCGATCTGGCGCAGCAGAAAATCGATGTCCCGCCAATCCCCACCTTGCGTGGTGACCGCGTTGGTCGACAACCAGCGCGCGCGCATATTCGCCGGCAAGGTCGCGATGATCTATCCGCAGGTCAACAAGGAGACGCGCACCACCCGCGTGCGTGTCGAACTCGCCAATCCCGACGGGATCCTGCGCCCCGACATGTATGTCGATGCCGACATCGCCACCGGGGCCGCTGCCTCGGTCGTCACCGTGCCAGCGAGCGCCGTGATCGACAGCGGCACGCGACAGGTCGTGATCGTCGACAAGGGCGAGGGCCGCTTCGAGTCTCGTCCGGTCAAGCTCGGCCGCCGGGACACGGACTACGTCGAGATCCGGGACGGCGTCGCGGCGGGCGACAAGGTCGTCGTCGCGGCGAACTTCCTCATCGATGCCGAAAGCAACCTCAAGGCGGCACTGAGCGGCCTCAACGGCGGGGATTCCAAATGATCGGTCGCCTCATCGCCTGGTCCGCGCGCAATGTGATGCTTGTCCTGATCGGTGCGGTCTTTGCCGTTGCGGCCGGCGTCTACGCCATCAGGACCTCGCCGCTCGACGCCATCCCAGACCTCTCGGACGTGCAGGTCATCGTCTATACCGAGTATCCTGGCCAAGGGCCGCAGGTCGTGGAGGACCAGGTCACCTATCCGCTGACGACGGCGATGCTGACGGTCCCGAAATCGAAGGTGGTGCGCGGCTTCTCCTTCTTTGGCGTCTCCTTCGTCTATGTGATCTTCCAGGACGGCACCGATCCCTATTGGGCGCGCAGCCGCGTCCTGGAATTCTTGAATGCTGCGGCACAACGCCTGCCGCAGGGCGTGACGCCCAGCCTCGGCCCCGATGCGACAGGCGTCGGCTGGGTCTACCAATACGCCGTCCTCGCCAAGGATCGCACGCTGGCGGAGTTGCGCTCGCTTCAGGACTGGACCATCCGCTACGGCCTCGCCAAGGCGGAAGGTGTCGCCGAGGTCGCCAGCGTCGGCGGCTTCGTCAAGCAATACAATATCGTGGTCGACCCGCAGCGACTGCGCGCCTTCGGCATCCCGCTTCAGAAGATCCGCGAGGCCGTCCGGGCGAGCAACATGGACACAGGCGGCCGTTCCGTGGAGCTCTCCGAGTTCGAGTTCATGGTCCGCGGCCGCGGCTATCTGAGAGGTATCGGCGATCTCGAGCAGATCGTGCTCAAGAGCGATGGCGGGACGCCGGTGCTGCTGCGCGACGTCGCCCATATCGAGCTCGGCCCCGACGAGCGGCGCGGCATCACCGAGCTCAATGGCGAGGGCGAGGTGGCGAGCGGCATCGTCCTGCAGCGCTTCGGCGCGAACGCGCTCGACGTGATCGAGAACGTCAAGGCGCGCCTCGCCGAGATCATGCCGAGCCTGCCCAAAGGCACGGAGATCGTCCCGGTCTATGACCGTTCGCAGCTCATCGACGCCGCGATCGAGACACTGAAGGGAACGCTCATTGAGGAGAGCGTCATCGTCGCGCTGGTGTCGATTGTGTTCCTCCTGCACGTCCGCAGCGCGCTGGTGGCGATCCTGATGTTGCCGGTCGGCGTGCTGATGGCCTTCGTGGCGATGAAGCTGCTCGGCCTCGGCTCCAACATCATGAGCCTTGGCGGCATCGCCATCGCCGTCGGCGCCATGATCGACGCCGCCATCGTGATGATCGAAAACGCTCACAAGCACCTTGAGCGGGCGCTGCCCGACAAGCCCCGCGTCGAGGTTCTGATCGAGGCGGCCAGGGAGGTCGGCCCCGCGCTGTTTTTCAGCCTTTTGATCATCACCGTCTCGTTCCTGCCGATCTTCACGCTGGAATCGCAGGAGGACCGGCTGTTCGGGCCACTGGCCTTCACCAAGACCTTCTCGATGGCGGCGGCCGCGCTGCTCTCATTGACGCTCGTGCCGGCGTTGATGGTGATCTTCGTCCGGGGGCGGATCGTCCCGGAGCACAAGAATCCGATCAACCGCTTCCTGATCTTTGTCTACCGGCCGGTCATCCGCGGCGTGCTCAAGGCCAAGACGCTGACGATCCTCGTCGCGCTCGCGGCGCTCGGCGCCTCCTGGTGGCCCGCCATGCAACTCGGCTCGGAGTTCATGCCCAATCTGAACGAGGGCACGCTGATGTACATGCCCACGACATTGCCGGGCATCTCGGTCACCAAGGCCGCGGACCTTCTTCAGACGCAGGACCGCATCATCAAGTCCTTCCCCGAGGTCGAAACGGTCTATGGCAAGGCCGGACGCGCACTGACGGCGACCGATCCGGCGCCGACCGAGATGTTCGAGGCCATCATCAACCTGAAGCCGAAGGATCAATGGCGGCCGGGCGTCACCATCGACAGCCTGAAGGCCGAGATGGACGCCGCGCTCCAGTTCCCCGGTGTCTCCAATGCCTGGACCATGCCGATCCGGGCCCGCATCGACATGCTCTCCACAGGGATTCGCACCCCCGTCGGCATCAAGGTGTTCGGCACCGACCTGACACAGATGGAAGCTGCGGCCCGCCAGATCGAGACCGTGGTCAAGACCGTTCCCGGCACGTCGAGCGCCTATGCCGAGCGGGTAATCGGCGGCTACTATCTCGATATCGTCCCGGATCGCAGCGCGCTCGCGCGCTACGGGCTCATGATCGGCGACGTACAGGACGTGATCGCGACGGCGCTCGGCGGTGATGCCGTCACCACGGCGGTCGAGGGGCGCGAGCGCTATAGCGTCAACATCCGCTATCCGCGCGACTTCCGCAGCGATCCGTCCTCGATCGCCGGCAACGTGCTGGTGCCGTTGCCGAACGGAGGGACCGTGCCGCTCGGCGAGGTCGCCAAGGTCGAACTCACCCGGGGCGCCACCTCGATCCGCACGGAGAACGGCCAGCTCGCCATCTACATCTATGTCGACATCCTCGGCCGCGATCTTGGCGGATATGTCGCCGAGGCGCAGCGCGCGGTCGCAGGCCAGGTCGCGTTCCCGGCCGGGACCTATGTCTCCTGGAGCGGCCAGTTCGAATATCTGGAGCGGGCGGAGACGCGACTTAAGATCGTCGTGCCGGTCACGCTGCTGATCATCTTCCTGCTGCTCTATCTGAACTTCCGCCGGATCACCGAGACGGTGATCGTGATGCTGTCGCTGCCGTTCGCGCTGGTCGGCGGCCTGTGGCTGATGTGGTGGCTTGGCTTCAACATGTCGGTCGCGGTCGCGGTCGGCTTCATCGCGCTCGCCGGCGTGGCGGCGGAAACCGGTGTGATCATGCTAATCTATCTCGACCACGCCTGGAGCGAGGTCGGCACCAAGGTCGCGGCAACAGGCCGGAGCTTGACGCGCGCCGACCTCCATCACGCGATCATGGAGGGCGCCGTTGAGCGTGTGCGACCCAAGATGATGACCGTGGTGGCCATCATGGCGGGCCTGATCCCGATCCTGTGGAGCACCGGAGCAGGTTCGGAAATCATGCAGCGGATCGCCGTCCCGATGATCGGCGGCATGGTCTCCTCGACCCTGCTGACGCTGATCGTGATTCCGGCCATCTACGGACTGGTCAAGGGATGGGGGCTGACCTCGAACGCTGCAGCGGTCAGGTCGGAGTCTGTTGCCGGCCAACTCGCGGCCGAATGAGACGTGCACCGGAGCAGAATCGGCGGCCCCAGTCCAAGGGCCTCGCGAAGGGACGAGTTCTCGTGACGAGAGAATGCCTCGGAGCTTGTTTGGAAATTCAGAAGGGCGATCTCCGCGATTACTTTCGTCATGCTCGACCTTGTGCCGGGTATCCACGCCGAATCGCATGGTATAACGTGGGGAAAAGCTTTTCCGGCCGCCCGAGACCTACACAGTGGTTCTCTTTGCGCCCGGCGGGCAGTGCGTGTTCGTGCGCTATCGTGGGGCGTAGCCTGCCGCGGAGCGCAGGGGATCTGATCTCGAACCACCAGTGGAGCGCGGCCCATGACGATTTTGGAGACCACCATCACCTGCCCGCACTGCCGCACGGCATTCAAAGAAACGATGCCGACGGATGCCTGCCAGTATTTCTACACGTGTCGGGCGTGCCGCGCTGTGCTGAAGCCGAAGCCCGGAGATTGCTGCGTCTTCTGCTCCTATGCGGACGTGCCATGCCCGCCGGTTCAGGACGATCGATCCGATTGCTGCAGGTCCAAACCCTGAGATTCATCCAGGCACATGTCGACCGCCATCGACGAATGCACCTCGCTGATCCGACACTTTTGGTCACGCGGTAGCGGCATTGATACAGCGTGCTGCCGATTTTTCAGCGCAAAGGGTCCATGATCGAATTTTCAATGCCGTCCCGGGTTGCTGGCTCACTGTGATGATGAAAACGTCTTCTCATCAGGAAATCGGTCCATTGATCGTGATCAAGGCGAGCTTTTTGGGAAAGAGTATCGTGATATAATTCGTAAAAGAGGGACTCGAGCTGACCTATGATCAGAGCGTGGCGCGCGATGAGACAGGCAAAGTTGCTGTCGACCTTCTTGGTCGCAGTAGTGATGCTGGTCGCGCCCTTAACCACCGCCATACCTTTGCAATGCCACGATGATGACGGTCCCGCGCTCGCGGCGCATGCGACAGTTTCGGATGCCGCGCAGCATGTCGTCGCCTCCGGTCATGTCGCCCACCCCGACGCGTCATCGCAGGGCATCGACCAAGAGAAATGCTGTGACTTCGCCTGCGGCGCCCATGCCATCGCTGTCGACAGCATGGGCGAAAGCGTCCTTGATCTCCCCTTCATCCGGCGGCACTTCGACCGGACCAGTCAAGTCGCCCGCGGGTTGGCGGTTTCCCCCGGCCTTGAGCCCCCTCGTTTCCGTGCCTGATTACATCTGAGCCGCCTTTCCGTCTGGGGAGGCCGCTAGATCATGGCATGCGCCGAGAGGCGCGTTCAGGCCATGTCGGCTTCGCTCCGACAGGAATACGAGCACATCACCATGAATCGTCGGGACTTTCTCGGTCAGCTGATGGCCGGCAGTGCTGCGCTTGGTGGCGCGCAGGCTGCGCGATGACTTCTACGAACGGGAGTTCGAACAGGTCTACGGCGCGAAACCCGTGTTTCCCGCCTTCCATGGACCCCTTCCAGGAACACCCCCGGGAAGCGGCAGGACGGACGCTGGCATGCCATCGTGATGCTCGCGGACGAGTTCGAGACGCAGCGAAGCGGCATGTGCCGCTTCGCGACAACAGGAGAAAGCCGACCATGACGACGTTTCGCAAACTGATGGTGGCAAGTGCGGTGTTGATTTTGGCCGCACCGGCCCTTGCCGAAGACGCGCACCACCCGACCGGCGCGCAGCCGACCACTCCGCCGGCCGCTTCTCCGGCGTCCGACGCGCAGCAGGGCATGATGGGGGCGGGCATGATGGGGATGATGGGAGGAGGCTCCATGGGCATGATGGGCCAGATGATGGCCCCGGGGCGCATCGAGGGCCGGCTCGCGTTCCTGAAGACGGAACTCAAGATCACCGATGCGCAGCAGCCAGTGTGGAACGCGTTCGCCGACGCGCTCCGCGCCAATGCCCGCGCCATGGCGGGCATGATGGGCGATAGGCAGGACATGATGATGTCGGCACAAGGCCCTGCGGCTCTGCCGCAGCGGATCGAGGCCCATGAGCGCCTGCTCACCGAGCGTCTCGAAGCCTTGCGTCGGCTGAAGGGCGCGCTGCTCCCGCTCTATGCCGCGCTCGACGACACACAGAAGCGGACGGCCGACCAGCTGCTCCTGATGGGGCCGATGGGCGCCATGTGAGCGCAGAGCAGATCGGCATGGTGTGATGCCGCAGGCGCGGAACCCCTGCTGCGACGGGGATCAGGAGCAGTCTGGGGCGGGCGCAGCATGCACCCGCCCCAGGGGCCAGGGAGGATGATGTCATGTCGATGCATCGCAATGCCGATTCTGTGCCCGGCACCGGGAACGGGCACCACGCGGACGGGCGGTCGCCGAGCTTCTGGCGCTCACGCGGGAGCCTCGTGGCCATCGGGTTCTTCCTTGCCGTGGCGTTCCTGCTGTTCTCGGAACATCGCGCCCACGTGCTCGGCTACCTGCCATTCCTGCTCCTGCTCGCCTGCCCCTTGATGCACCTCTTCATGCACCACGGGCATGGCCATCATGGAGGGAATGGCGCTGCGCCACGTCCCGGAGCGGATGCGCCTCCCCTACGTCGGGAAGGAGAGGTCCGATGACCGATACTCCCGCCTATGGACTCTTAGGTCTCGTCATCATCAATTCCGCGGTGTTCATCCTGTTCGCGGCGAGCTCACCCGGCTGCGCACTACGCGCGATTGGCGATCGCTCGGCGCCTTCTCGGCCTTCATCGTCGCGCTTTTCGCCGAGATGTATGGATTTCCGCTCACCATCTATCTTTTGTCCGGCTGGCTCGGGCGGCAGTTTCCCGGTGTGGATTTCTTTTCGCACGATGCCGGACACCTGCTCGAAACCATGTTCGGCTGGCGCGTGAACCCGCATTTCGGGCCGTTTCACATTTTCAGCACCGTTCTGATCTTCGGCGGCTTCTGGCTGCTCGCCGCAAGCTGGCACGTGCTTTACGCCGCCCAGCGCGACCAGAGGCTCGCAACCAGCGGACCCTATGCCTATGTCCGCCATCCGCAATATGTCGCCTTCGTCGTCATCATGTTCGGCTTCCTTCTGCAGTGGCCGACCCTGGTGACGCTCGCCATGTTCCCGATCCTGGTGTGGGTCTACGTACGGCTCGCCTGGCGCGAGGATGCGGCTTCGCACGCCGCGTTCGGCGCCGCATGGGACAATTACGCTCGCACCGTCCCTGCCTTTCTGCCCCGGCTCGGCCTGTCGTCCGGCCCGAAGGTTTCCCGTTCCGGAGAGAATTCCCATGACTGAGCAAGACCCCCACGCGGGTCATCACCCGCATGACCCTGCCGGCCATCGGCACAGGGAAGCGGGCCCCGCATCGGCGCAGATGGACCCGGTCTGCGGCATGCAGGTGAGCCCGACGACGGCACAGCACCGCGCCGATCATCGCGGGAAGACCTATTTCTTCTGCTCCGCCGAATGCCACGCAAAATTCGAGGTTAACCCCTCGGCCTATTTGGTCACCGAGGCGGATGCCCCGGCTCCGGCCAGGGAGCAGCCCCAGGGCGTGATCTATACCTGCCCCATGCATCCGCAGATCCGGCAAATCGGCCCGGGCAACTGCCCGATCTGCGGCATGACGCTCGAACCGGAGATGACGACGGGCGAGACCGGCCCCAGCGCCGAGCTTCTCGATATGACGCGGCGGTTCTGGGTCGGCCTTATCCTCGCCGTGCCGGTCCTGGCTCTGGAGATGGGCGGGCACCTCACCAATCTCCACATGCTGCTCGGCGCACAGGCCTCAAACTGGATCCAGCTCCTGCTGGCAACACCGGTGGTACTCTGGGCGGGATGGCCGTTCTTCACCCGGGCGTGGCAGTCTCTGGTCACGCGGCATCTCAACATGTTCACGCTGATCGCCATGGGTACGGGCGTAGCGTGGGCCTACAGCGTGTTGGCGACCTTCGCGCCGCAGATCTTCCCCGCCACCTTCCGCGCCGCCGACGGCTCGGTGGCCATCTATTTCGAGGCCGCCGCCGTCATCACGGTGCTGGTGCTGCTGGGGCAGGTGCTGGAGCTGCGCGCCCGCGAGCAGACCGGCGGTGCCATCCGCGCCCTGCTCGACCTCGCCCCCAAGAGCGCCCGGCGCGTGCGCAACGACGGCAGCGACGAGGACGTGGCGCTGGAGGCGATCGTGGTGGGCGACCGCCTGCGGGTGCGCCCCGGCGAGAAGGTGCCGGTGGACGGCGAACTGATCGAGGGGCGCTCCTCGGTCGACGAATCCCTGATCACCGGCGAGTCCATGCCGGTCACCAAGGACGTCGGCGCGAAGGTCATCGGCGGCACGCTCAACCAGAGCGGCGGCTTCATCATGCGGGCCGGCAAGATCGGCCGCGACACCATGCTGGCGCAGATCGTCCACATGGTCGCCGAGGCGCAGCGCTCGCGCGCGCCGATCCAGCGTCTCGCCGACGAGGTCTCCGGATGGTTCGTGCCCGTGGTGATCGCCATCGCCGTCCTCGCCTTCGCCGCCTGGGGTATCTGGGGTCCAGAGCCGCGCTTCGCGCACGGCCTGATCGCCGCCGTCGCGGTGCTCATCATCGCCTGCCCGTGCGCTCTGGGCCTCGCAACCCCCATGTCCATCATGGTGGGCGTCGGCCGCGGGGCCTCCCTCGGCGTGCTGATCAAGAATGCCGAGGCGCTGGAGCGGTTCGAGAAGGTCGACACGCTGGTGGTGGACAAGACCGGCACCCTCACCGAGGGCAAGCCGAAGGTCACCGCCCTGAAGGCCGTGAACGGCCTGAGTGAGACCGAGCTGTTGCGGCTCGCCGCGACCCTGGAGCGGGCGAGCGAGCATCCGCTTGCCGCCGCCATCGTCAACGCCGCTGCGGAGCGGGCCGCGCCGCTCGGCGAGGCGCGGGACTTCGACAGCCCGGTGGGCAAGGGCGTCACCGGAACCGTCGACGGGCACAAGCTCGTGATCGGCAGCCACCGCATCATGGCGGAGGAAGGCGTGGACCTCTCCGCCCTCTCGGCGGAGGCCGAAGCGCTGCGCGGGGATGGCGCGACCGTCATCTTCGTCGCCGTCGACGGGCGCCTCGGCGGCCTCATCGCCATCGCCGACCCGATTAAGGCCACAACCCCCGCCGCGGTTCAGGCGCTCAAGGCGGTGGGCGTCCGGGTCGTCATGCTGACCGGCGACAACAAGACCACCGCTCAGGCGGTGGCCCGCCGGCTCGGCATCGACGAGGTGGAGGCCGAGATCCTGCCCCAGGACAAGGCGAAGGTGGTGGCCCGGCTGCGCCAGGAAGGGCGGATCGTCGCCATGGCCGGCGACGGCGTGAACGATGCGCCCGCGCTTGCGGCGGCCGATGTGGGCGTCGCCATGGGAACGGGCACGGACGTCGCGATCGAGAGCGCCGGCGTGACCCTGCTGAAAGGCGATCTCCAGGGGATCGTGCGGGCGCGCCAGCTCAGTCACGCGACCATGAGCAATATCCGCCAGAATCTCTTCTTCGCTTTCATCTACAATGCGGCCGGCGTGCCGATCGCCGCCGGTGTGCTCTATCCGGCGTTCGGCCTCCTGCTGTCGCCGATCATCGCCGCCGCCGCCATGGCGCTCTCCTCGGTGAGCGTCATCGCCAACGCCCTGCGCCTACGCCGCGCATCACTCGGATGAGGAGGACATGATGATGAACTACGATGGCATGATGGAAGGCGGCATGTGGGGGATGGGGCTGGTCGGGCTCCTGATCCTCGTCCTTGTCGTGCTCGGGATCGCCGCGCTCATCAAATACCTGTGGCGTTAGCTCTGCGGTTGCATGGCCATCCTGTGAAAGACAGGCTGTTCCCGGCTGGGGGCATCAGCCGTCCTGACGCCCCCAGGCCAAGTCGGTTGGTATCGGTGAGACTGTCGGAATGATGCAAACAGCTATCCTCCTCGCCTTGGCCGCGGCGGGCCTGTTCGGCGCAAGCACGCCGTTCGCCAAACTCCTTCTGGGCTCCGTCGATCCCTGGATGATGGCCGGCCTGCTCTATCTGGGAGCCGGCCTCGGCCTCGCCGCGGTACATCTGTCCCGAACCGCCTTGCGGCTGCCAGCCGTCGAGGCGCCGCTGCGGCGGGCGGACATGCCCTGGCTTGCCTTGGTCATCGTCGCCGGAGGCCTCCTTGCTCCTCTGCTGCTGATGTTCGGCCTGTCCCTCACCGACGCGGCGTCGGCCTCGCTGCTGCTCAATCTGGAAGGCCTCGCCACCATGGGCATCGCCTGGCTGGTGTTCCGCGAGAACGTAGACCGGCGGCTCCTGCTCGGTGCCTGCGCCATCCTCGCAGGTGCTGTCCTCCTGTCGTGGGAGGGGCGCATGTCCTTGCAATGGGGCGCCCTGCTGATCGCTGGCGCCTGCCTGTGCTGGGGGATCGACAACAACCTGACGCGCAAGCTCTCATCCGCCGATCCGGTCCAGATCGCCATGTTGAAGGGGCTGGTCGCGGGCGCCATCAACCTGCTCATCGCTCTCGCCAGCGGCGCCGTCCTTCCCTCGGCCGTCACTCTCCTCGCGGCGGGCGTCATCGGCTTCCTGGGCTACGGAGTCAGCCTTGCTCTGTTCGTCCTCGCCCTGCGCCATCTCGGTGCGGCGCGGACTGGGGCTTATTTCTCACTCGCGCCGTTCGTGGGAGCGGTGCTGGCGGTCGTCATGCTCGGCGAGGCGATTTCGGTGCAGTTGGTGGTCGCCGGGTGCCTGATGGCGGTCGGCCTCTGGCTGCATCTGTCCGAGCGGCACGAGCACCCCCATGCCCATGAGGCGATGGAGCACGAGCATCGGCACGGCCACGACGAACACCACCGCCATGAGCACGAACCGGGTGTGCAGCCCGGTGAGCCGCACACCCACTGGCACCGGCATGCGCCGCTGGCGCATCGGCACCCGCATTATCCCGATCTTCATCATCGCCACGGGCACGGGACCTAAAGCCGTCCGTGCCTTCGCGAGGGCGGTTCACCATCGCGGCGGCTCCCGGGAGAAGGGTCGTCGCGCCCCGCCCGGCGCGTCAGGGCGGACACCGTCACCAGCAGGGCTGCGAGGACCGCGAAACCGGCCCCTGCGGCAAAGGTCGCCGCGGAGCCGATCCGCTCCCACAGCACCCCCGCGACGACGCTCGCCACCAGCATGGCGACGCCAGTGGCGAGATTGAACAGGCCGAAGGCGGAGCCCCGCAGCGTCGCGGGCGCGTGCTGGGCAACCAGCTTGGCGAGCAGGCCCTGCGTGAGCGCCATGTGCGCGCCCCACAAGGCGATGCCGAGAAAGGCGCCCCACAGCCCCGGCGCGAAGGCCAGCATCAGGTCCGCGCCGATGAGGACCGCCAGCCCCACCAGCAGCAGGCGCGTGGGCGAGGCCTGGTCGGACCAGGCGCCGGCGGGATAGGCGCCGAGCGAATAGACGACGTTCATGGCCACGAGAACAAGCGGCGCGAGGGCCAGCGGCATGCCCTCGTCGTGCGCCTTCAGCACGAGGAAGGCTTCGCTGAACCGCGCAAGGGTGAACACCACGCCGATGGCGACGACGCCCCAGAACGCGCCGTCGAACTGCCGGAGATCGGCGAGGCGCACCGGCGGCGGACGGCCGGTGGCGCCCTCCTCGCCGATGGCGCGATCCTCGACCCCCAGGATGACGCACGCCACCGCGAGCGCGCCGGGGATGAGGGCGAACCAGAACACCGTTCGCATGTCGTCGGCGAACAGCGCCATCAGCGCGATGGCGAGGAGCGGGCCGAGGAACCCCCCGACCGTATCGAGCGCCTGGCGCACCCCGTAGGCGCGCCCGCGGATGGAAGGCGGCGTGACATCCGCCACCAGCGCGTCCCGCGGCGCGGCGCGGATCCCCTTGCCGATGCGGTCGGCGAAGCGCGCGGCGAACACCATGGCCGGTGCGCCGGCGAGGGCGAAGAACGGCTTCGACGCGGCGCCCAATCCATAGCCGATGAGGATCAGCGGCTTGCGCCGGCCGATGCGGTCGGACAGGTAGCCGGAAAAGACCTTCACGATGGCGGAGGTGGATTCGCCCACCCCCTCGATGAGGCCCACCACGGCCACGCTGGCCCCGAGGGTCGCGGTGAGAAAGAGGGGCAGCAGCGCGTGGATCATCTCCGAGGAGATATCCATGAACAGGCTCACGAACCCGAGCGCCCAGACGGTTCTCGGAATCGACGGGCGCTTATCGCTGTCTTGAGCACGAGCATGCATCATGGCTCTCAACTTGACGAACCCGACCGGCGCCCACAAGGGCTCATGCGCCCTCGCCCCGTTACGCTGCGCGCACCAGCGTCATATGGCAGAGGTGGCAGTGGAGGAACCACGGCCTTTTCTGGCCCGCATCGAAGCCGATGGTCACCGGCGCATGGGCGGGGACGATCACCGTATATCGCCCACCGGCCCGGAAAAGCGCTGTCCGCCGATGCCCACCACCTAGAAATGATGCCCGTGCAGGTGCATCGGGTGCATCATGGAGTGGGAGTGATCTAAGGTCGTTTCAGACCATCTCGCTCCGTGCCAAAAATCGCGCGATCTCTTTGACTGACAAGGATTATTTTTCCCACACCGTATCGCTGCATGTCACCCCAATCCGGCCACTTTGTTGGTAGCGATGTTGGTATGGCGCAGGATGGTCGAGAAACGGGCTTTCGCTACCAACAACCCTCTTGTTGGTATCCGTTCGTCCCCCGACCGGATGCGGATTTATGGGCGATCTCACTGATAAAGAACTGAAAAATCTGAAGCCGAGGGCCAAGCTCTACAAGGTGACGGACCGCGACGGGATGCACGCGGCCGTCACGCCGACCGGGGTCATATCGTTCCGGTATCAGTACAGGGTGAACGGGCGGCAGGAGGTTTTGACCATCGGCCGGTATAGCGCCGAGGCGGCGCGCAAGCTGACGCGGGCGCCAGACGCGCTGGAATACGGAATGGAGGTGTCGCTTGCGGAGGCCAGGGCGCTGCTGGCGCGCGCCCGGCGTCAGGTCGAGCGGGGCGAGTCGCCGTCGAAAGCCAAGGTGGAGAAGCGCACCGCGTCAGCCGAGGCGTTGACGTTCGGCGGTTGGGCGGAAGCCTACTTCAAGCACAAAGCCGATCCCAAGTCGGGGGCCGAAAAACTGGCTGACAGCACGCTGGCGATGCGCCGATCCGTCTATGATCGCGCCATTGCGGGAGAGTTGTCGAAGCTCAAGCTGGGGGAGGTGACGCCGCAGCGTCTCAAACGTCTGTGCGACGAGGTTAAGGAGAAGCGTGGGCCGGCCGTCGCCGTGCATGTCCGCGAGGTCGTGCTGCTGGTGTTCCGCCATGCCCAGGGAAGCGGGCTGGACGTGAGCAACCCGGCCGAGTCGATCCGCACCAGCGCCATCGCCACCTTCGAGCCGCGCGAGCGCGCCCTGTCGCCGTCCGAGGTCCGCGCAGTCCTGGCGGCCTTGGATCATGTGACGGCGGCGCCCACATTGCGCTCGGCGGTGAAGTTTGTCCTGCTGACCGGCGTCCGTAAGTCGGAGTTCATCGACGCCACGTGGACGGAAATCGACTTCGCCGCCGCGCGCTGGACGATTCCGGCCGAGCGCATGAAGGCCGGCAAGGCGCATGTCGTCCCGCTGAGCGATCAAGCGCTCGACATTCTGACGGCGTTCCGCACCATGTTCGGCGCCAGCCGATACCTGCACCCCGGCCGGTACGACGGCGATACGCCCATCAGCAACGCCACGCTCAACCGCGTGATCGACACGGTCGTGGAGCGTATCCGCGAGGATGATCCGGACTTTCAGAGCTTCGGCGTTCACGACCTGCGCCGCACGTTTTCGACCGGCCTGAACCGCGCGAAGTTCGATGACCGCTGGATCGAGATGAGCTTGGCCCACGCGCCCCGGAACCGGATCGCGGCCGTCTACAACGTGAACCGCTACCTCGCCGAGCGGAAGATTATGCTTCAATGCTGGGCTGACATGCTCGACGCTTGGAGGAAGGGCGAATCCGCCAAGGAGCTGATCGCCGACGCGAAACAGCGCGCCGCCGAGGTCCACGACGACGAACTGGACGACGATCTCTGAACTACATGCGGCTCGTGTCCATTCTGTCAGTCGTCGTCATTGGTGGCCGCCAGCCGGCGGGATCGGCGATCCAGCGGTCGATGTCGGACTCCTTCCATCCTGCGCCGTTGATGCTGATCTTGATCCGAGGCGGGAACGTGCCCTCGGCGATCTTGCGGTAGATGGTGGACCGGGACAGGCCGGTGCGGGCGAGAACGGTTTTCATGCGGACGATACGGTCTGCTACGAGCATGGCTGCGCTGCCTCCTGCCGGGTGTTCCTGACGATTGCAGAGACCAGACAGAGCGATGATTTGCTGTTGTGCAATAGATATTTAGTGGTCGTAGTAGTGTGGCGTGGAGGCGGCGGAAAATAGGATAGTTCTACAGTCCGATACCCCGGCCTCTGCCGAGGTCGATGCCGTGGCTGAACGCGAGTTCCCGACCAAGGCTGCGGCCCGAGTCGATCCCGATGCCGAGGTCTTGCTTGCGGCCTTCGAGGATGGACTCAAGCTGCGGATCGCGTTCGAGGCTTTTCGCCATGTCGCCCATCGCCGACCGCGTGGATTTGTAGCCCGACATTTCGCCCGCCTGGTACTGGTGCTGGCTGGCGCGGTCGAGGCTCCGCCAACGCTCCACGAAGCGATCCGCACGAATCTGCGGATCGGTGCGCAGCTCGGTTTCGAGCTGGAGGGCGCGCACGGTGCGATTGACCTGGCCCGTGGCCGTTTCCGAGGCAAGCTCCGGGTTCTTCTTGTAGGCGGCTTCGGCGTCGTGCGGGCCGTAGGGCCGCACCTCCTCGAAGGCTTTGCGGGCGTCCTGCAATTCCGTCACCTGCTCCGGGCTGGCCCTGCCGCCTCGCTCCTGCGCCTCGAAGATCGCATCCACGGCGCGGGCATGGCGAACGAGCGCCTTGGTCCGGGCGCGGCGCAAAGCCTCCTCCGGGTCTGCCGCCTTCTCCCTTTCCGGCGCCGCCCGTTCCTGCGCCTGCCCGCCATCGGCGGGCAGGCGCAGGCCGTCGAACATGCCGCGCACCTTCTCGGGAACCTGCTTGACGATCTCGACCACCCGCTCCACCCGCTCGTGGAAGGTGATGCCGCGCCGCTCGGCGTAGCTCTGTGCCGGCTCGTAATCCGACGCCATGTCCTTGGCGCGGTCGCGCGACAGGGCGCGGACAAGCCTATTCTCGTCAGCGAAGTCATCGCGGCCATAGTGCAGGTCCATGCCATCGCGGTGGCGCGATAGGGCGACATAGCTGCCGTGGGCGTCCAGGCCCGGCGTCGCCAGGACATGGGTGCGGTCCACTGTCATGCCCTGCGCCTTGTGGATGGTCGCGGCATAGCCGTGGTCGATGCGGTCGTAATCCTTAAGGTCAAACGAGATGCTGCGCCCGTCGTCGGTACGCACGGACATGGATCGTTCGTTGACCTGTTCGACGGTCCCGAGCGTGCCGTTCTTCACGCCAAGGCCGCGCTCGTTTTGCAGGAACATGACGCGATCCCCGTTGGCGAAGCTGCGCGCGCCGCGTTCGACCGTCAGGCGCACGTCATCGCCCAAATCGCCGGCTTCCCGCATCCGCTCGCGCGCCGCCTCGTTGAGTTCCCGCACCTGGTCATTGGTATGGGTGAGGATGATGCGGCTCTTGTCGGGCGACGCCTGCCGCTCGCGGTCCCAGCGGTCGATCAGATCGTGGCGCGCCTGTTCCCGTGTCGGGGCGGCATGGACCATGCCGTGACTGTCATAGGCATGGATCGCGTCGCCGGTGCGGCCGGTCGCCAGATCGCGTGTGGCGTCGCGTTGCCAATCCTCCCGCTGGCGGCGCACCTCGCCGATCTCCGCGCCGCCGTGGCGTTCGTGAATCGCGCGGAACGCCGCGCCGGCCTCTATTGCTTGCAACTGTTGCGGATCGCCGACCAGCACGATCTTTGCACCGACATCGGCGGCATGGGAGAGCACGCGCTCCAACTGGCGCGTGCCGACCATGCCCGCCTCGTCGATCACCAGAACATTGCGCGCGGTGAGCCTGTCGCGGCCCTGTCCCCAACTATGTTCCATGCTGGCGATGGTGCGCGACGCGATGCCCGATCCGCTTTCCAGATTCTCGGCCGCGATGCCGGAAAGCGCCACGCCCCGGACCTCGTAGCCCGCCGCTTCCCAGGCTTCGCGCGCCACGCCCAGCATCGCGCTTTTCCCCGTCCCGGCATAACCGACCACGACGCCCAGATCGCGCCCGTCCGTGACATGCGCCAGTGCATCGGCCTGCTCTCCCGAAAGGACAAGACCGCGCGCTTCCGCACGCGCAAGGGAGTCGAGTTTATCCCTGTCATTGACCTCATGGCGTTCCCGTTCGGCCATGAGTTCGGCGGCACGATGGAGGCGCTGTTCGGCCTCGATCATGTCGCGGGTGGTGAAGCGGTCCTCGCCGCGTCCGTCCGCGCCGAGTTCGACCAGCTCGGGCGCGCTCCGCATTGCGCCCATGACTGCGTTGAACTGCTCGATTCCGTCGCTGTGCCGGTGCGCGAACATCGCCATGTCGCACCGCGTGAAGGTCGATTGCTGGTGGGTGATCGCGTCGAACGCCACCGAAGGATCGGCGATGATCCGTGCGCCGTTGTTGCGCGCGATCTCGCGGTGCATGTCTGCGCGGTCGGCGGCCTCGATCCCTTCGCCCTCGATCCGCTGCGCGGTTGCGCCGATCTGGCTTTGTGGCTCCAGCGCGATGCCCTGCGCTTCGAGGCTGCGATGGTCGATGCGCGCGTCGATGTCGAGTTCGGCCAGCCGCTCGTTGACATGCTCGGCCCAGCGTTCCCGCCAGCGTTCGACCATCTCCGTGCGGTTCCAGTCCCGCACCTTCGGGCCGAAGCCGTTTTCGTCCACGGATCGCATGGTCAGCATGACATGGGCGTGGGGCTTGGGCGTCCCGTCCTCGGCCATGTCCCAATGCACATTGAGGTCGGCGATCATGCCCTGATCGACAAACTCCGCCTGCACGAAGTCGCGGGCGAGTTCGATGCCCTGGGCTTGCGTCATCTCGCGCGGAAGGGCGAACTCGACCTCGCGGGCGAGCTGTGCGTCCTTCCTGACCTCGAACGCCTCGACATCGTTCCAGAGCCGTTCGCGGTCGCTCCATTGTTCGGGCGCATCCTCCGGCAGCATAACCTCGGAGTGGAGGACGCCGCGCTTGTTGGAGAAGTCGTGGCTGCGCTCAAGCCGGTCGTCGCGCAGTCGCGAGGCCGAGCGGTAGGCGGCGGAGGCCACCGCGCTGGAGCCGGCCTTGCGGCCGATGACCTTGACGTGAAGATGATAGATCGCCATCGCGATCCGAACATCACCACGGCGAAGCGCACGTCGGAACGACGTATAAGCGCGCCCTCGAAACTAATTTCTCGGGACTGCTCGCGCCGTTTCAGCCCGTCCCGGCAATCTTACAGCATTGCAGCAGGCGCTCAACTATCATCGCTCCATCGACAGCTTATGGAGGATATGGTGAAAGTAGAGATGAAGCGCTCCATCTCCTTGCGGAGACAAGTTTCTCCATCCCTCTTCCCGAACCGGACGTGCAGGTTTCCAAGCATCCGGCTCTCTATGCATGGGCGCTCGCGCGCCTATGGGTGGGCCTCAGATATGTCTGAGACGTTGGAACGCATTCCAGAAGCCGCGCACGCTTTCGCGTTGCTGGTGCTCCCCGTCTGTGGTCCATCCGTTCGGTTTCGCAATACTCTGGTCCGGGTAACGCATGGTCCCTCCGTCACAGAGAAACCGCAGGCGTTTGGTCCCTTCGGTCCATTGCCGTCGTTGTCCCGGGGCGCTGAGATGATAGCGGCGGCGCAGCATCGGCCACGTCGCTTTTCCGTGCTTTCTTCTCAGCCAGCGTCCCACGCGCTGCCATATCCAGCGATCGAGGTGGTTGAACTCCCGATATGCTCTTATGGCGTATCGGTAGTAGTTCCTCCATCCCACGATGACCGGATTGAGGTTGCTGACGACTTCGGCGAGAGAGCATCCGGTGGGGATGCCTTTCACCATGACTTTGATCTTGTGACGCAGGTCGTTCAGCTTGCCCTTCGGTATGAAGAGCTTGCCGACCCAATGCCCCGTGTGGAGCGCTTTTGCCTGCACTACCCGATAGCCAAGGAAGTCGAAGCCTTCCCTGATGTCGGTGACCCGAGTCTTTTCCATCGACAACTCCATGCGAAGTTCCGTTTTCAGGAACTCCGCCAGCGCGAGCTTTTCCGCTTCCGCTTGCTCTCTCGTGCCGTCAACGAGAACAACGAAGTCGTCCGCGTAGCGCACCATGTAGAACGCCGTCTTGCCCTGTTTGCGGTCTCTCGCCCTTCGGGCAGCAGCATTTATACTTGGTTCTCGAGGGCGCATGGACCATCGTCCGTAACGTTCGTCGATAGCTGTCAGGTAGATATTCGACAGCATCGGCGAGATGATCCCGCCTTGCGGCGAGCCTGTTACGGGGTGACGAACGGTCCCCTCGATCATCACGCCTGCCTTCAGGAATGCGAAGATCAGCCTCAACACCTTGCGGTCACTGATGCGTCGTCGCACGCCCTCCATCATGACGTGGTGATCAATGGCGTCGAAGCAGCCCTTGATGTCGCCTTCTATGACGTATCGATAGACCGAGGGTCCGCGCCTTGTCGGATGAAGGACTTTCTGGATTCTCACCAGAGCATCGTGGGTGCTCCGTCCTTTGCGGAACCCGTAAGAGGTCGGATAGAAGTCCGCCTCGAAGATGGGCTCCAGGATCAGCTTCAAAGCCATCTGTACCAGGCGGTCGATCAGCGTGGGAATGCCGAGTGGCCGGAACTGCCCCGGCTTGCCGGGCTTCGGGATGAGCAGTTGCCTGACAGGCTCCGGGCAATATGTTCCGTCGCGGAGCGCCTCTCGGATTTCTTCGAGGAACGCCGCTGCGCCACCGGGACGCCGTTCGACCGTGAGCCGCGTCATCCCATCCGTGCCCGGTGTCCGACTGCCGCTGTTGCGGGAGAGCCTTCGCCAAGCCTCGTTCAGGGTTCTGTGGTCACATACGAGATTGAACAGATCAACAAAGACCTTATCGGGGTCTTCGTTGCTCCACCGATACAGCTTGCGCTGCATGTCGAGGACAAACGAGATATTCACCTCGCCGGACATGCGTCCACCTCCTGCCTGCTTGCTGTATCCACTGCCTCCCTTCGCCATGTGGACGGCTTTCCCGTCCTCGGACTACTACGAAGGCTCCGTCCATTATCGTCACGATCGCTGGTCACTTCAGCCATCCGGTGTCGGAAACTGCCGGAAGCAACGACAAGGTTCTTAGGTTCCGTAACTGATCTCTCGCCTGCTTTAGGCGCCGACTCTACCCCGTGTGAAATCTGGCCTCGATACCACGCAAACCCATATCGAGGCTGGCGCGCAGCATGCTGCGTGCCCCCGGTCCATGTACGCATAAGACGGACCAACACTTCACCGATCCGTGGTTCGCACCATGGATCGACCCGCCCACTTCCGAGTTGGCGAGTTCGCGGTTCTACCGGGGCGTCCACCATCGGTTCGGTTTCCCTCGCCATGGCAAGCTCGCTGGCCGGACCGGCTACGGGATCGGAAGTCCCCGTCCGTCCGACTTTGATGAGTTCTGCTGATTTATGGCTCCCCGGAAGCACCCGGTTTGCCTCACCCATCTGCTCACCGCCGCATGTTGCGTCATACGGCGTGCGGGGTCTCTCACCCCGCGAGATCAGAAACGACTGTAAAATCAAAGCACTCCTCTCTTTGATAGGGACCTAACGCACATGCGCAAGCCACGGGACTTCGATGCGGAACTGAAGTCGCTCGAAGACAAGGCGCGAGACCTGAAATCCCGCAAGGTGCAGCAGCTTGGCGAGCTGGTCATCTCGACCGGCGCCGACGCCCTCAGCGCCGACGAACTGGCTGGCGCGCTGATCGTGCTGGCCGAAACCAAAGATGCCGGAAAGAGGGAGGCATGGGCGAAACGCGGGGCCGCGTTCTTTCGGGGGCGGTCACGGCGAACTGCATCGGCGTCTGATCGCGACGCTGGCGGCGTTGCGACGCAATCGGGCGACGCGCAATCGGTATCAAGCGGCGCAAGCACGTCATGACATGAGCACTTGGCAGGTCGAACGTCGCAAGCGCACGCGGCATCTGATCGAACTCGGCGGCCTCGTCGTCAAGGCCGGAATCCTGGACCTGGCGACGACCGCGCCACGATCTACGGCGCGCTGCTTTGGATGGCCGACAAGCTTCGAAGTGATCAGGGTGAACATGCACGGGGGCTCTGGGCCGCGAAGGGGAAGCAGGCATTCGACGATGGCTAGACTCCGAACCGTTCCCGCATTTCCTTGGCCTTTGCCCATTCGTCGCCCGGTATCCGGTCGATCAGTTCCTTCATCACCTTGACGAAGGTGGCTTTGAGCGTTTCGTCGCTCAGCGCCCTGGCGCGATCTGTCGAAAGCAGCGGACGCATGTCGATGAAGAAGGCCGGATTGACGAGTTTCTGGAACATGCGCTGCTGCGCCTCGGCCCTCGAAATCGTTAGCTCGGCCTTTTCAAGGTAGAGCAGGAAACATTCGACGATCCGGGCCGTGTTCAGCCTATCGAACACGGTGAGCGCGTGATCAAGGTCGAACAGATCGCGGCCCTTGTTGCGTTGAAGCAAGGCCCGCAGCTTGGTCGCCAGCATTTCCTCCCGCGAGAAAGTCGGGATTTCGGCCTCGCCGGTGAACCACGGATTTTCGACGCCGAACGGTATCTCGATGGGCGGATCGTAGGCTTCCCGCTCGCGCGTGTTGATTTCGATCTTGAGGCTGATCCGCACATCGGCGGACTCGCCTTCCGCATTGACACGAAAGCGAAGTTTGGGAGCGACGGGACTTGCATCGGACTTCGCCTCGCCAAGCCACGGTTCCAGCATGGCGCGAACGCCGTCGAGGACTGGCCCAATCGGGCCGGCGGTCGTCCGCACGAGGTCTATATCTTCCGAATAGCGCAGCGGCGCCGGGAAATGCAGCTTGTTGAGCGCCGTGCCGCCACGGAAGCGCAGTTCGCCGCGCAGGAACGGATCGGAGAAGATGGCCACCAGCGCGCGGCTGATGATGAGGTCTTGCTCGACTTGCCGCTGGCTTGCCTACGGCGCGACGCGGCTCCAGGCGGTGATGTAATCCTGTGGGATCATTCGTCGATCTCCGGCGGTCGGCGAACGATCACGCGCCAGCGTTCATCGCGTTCGGATGGCGACGGCGACAAATCGGGATCGCCCACCTGTTTGGGATCGAGTTCGACCCACGGAAGCGGGCCGCGCGCCGACAACGCCGCGAACATCGCTTCCGCTATCTGCGGGTGCCCCAGCCTTCCGAGCAGATGCCCAAGGCGCTGCACGACTGCTTTCTCGAAAGCGGCCGACAGGGAGGCGAGCTTTTCCGGTTGCAGCCGTTCGGCAAGCTCGGAAAGCACCGTCGCAATGTTGTCCAGGCCCGCGCCGGATTGCGGGTAGCGCACCAGATCGAGCGCCGTGAGTTCCGGCGAGGACAGCTTCATATAGCCCGATTGCGTCTTGCGATCCTCGATCCCCGCCGCCACCGCCGCCACCGCCGCCATGTCCTTGCGGTAGGAAAAGACGATCCGCGTCCGTCCGGCCTCAATGTCGGGCAGGAGTTTGTCCGTGACGACCTGAAACTCCATGACGGCCTGATGGGAAGCGCCGTGGGCCGCCGCCGCGGCCAGCAGTCCCACATAGTAGGGCCGGTTTTCGTGGCGCATCAGGGCGTCGATGTACCACTCGGGCGGCGGCGCTCCCGTCGTGGCGTGCTGTGGCGGTACGACCACGTAGAAGCCGCGCCGGGGCCGGATGAGCTGGCCGCGTCGCTGCAATCGCTCGGCGGCGTCGAGGAATGCGCCCCGGCTGATGCCGATGTCCTTCTGCGCTTCATCCGCAGAAAAGACTCCCCGGCCCGCAGCAAGCAGGCCGGAAGCGTAGGTGGATAAGGCTGATCGCTCGACTCGGTTCATATCTCATTATCCGCTCTTAGCGCGGAATTTTCAATATGATACTGCGACGGCTTCGGTTCCAGCCGTAATTTGCCGAGAGGATCGCGACACCACTATCTTCTCGAATTTTCTCTGATCCTCTATATGCTTCATGGAGCGCGACTCACGGCGGGCGCATGGCCGACGAAATACTGACGATCCGGGAGGTGGCCGAGCTTCTCAAGCTCAATGAGAAGACCGCCTACAAGCTCGCCCTCGCGGGCGAGATTCCCGGCTTCAAGGTCGGCGGGTCGTGGCGCTTCGAGCGGCAGGCAATCGCAAGCTGGATCAAGCGCAAGGTCGAGGAGCAACAGAAAGGACGACCGGCATGAAGGCCGGTGCAGGGGACGTATGAACGCCGTCGAGATCGAGGAAGCCATATCGGCGCTTGCCGAGCTGCCGTTCGACGGCGGCGAGTTCCCGTTCGCCTTCCTGCAAGCCTTCGGGAACAAGGACACCACGATCAAGCGGCTGCGCGCCGGATCGACCAACGCATCCGATCTGCCCGGCGGCGTTCTCCAACGGAAAAACATCCACATCGCCGTCGCCGCACCCGGCTCGGTGACGCAGACCCTTGCCGCGCTCCGGGCCAGCCCTGCCACGGCGAAGGCCAAGGCGAGGTTCATCCTCGCCACCGATGGCGACAGCTTCGAGACCGAGGAGTTGGAGTCCGGCGAGACGGTCGCCTGCGCCTATGCCGACTTCCCCAATCATTTCGGCTTCTTCCTGCCCCTGGCCGGCATCACCACGGTCAAGCAAATCCGTGAAAGCTCGTTCGACATTCGGGCGACCGGGCGCCTGAACAGGCTCTACGTGGAATTGTTGAAGGACAACCCTGACTGGGGCACGGCCGGCCGCCGCCCCGACATGAACCACTTCGGCTCGACGAGAAATAACCCTTTTTAAAAATATCTCCGGCCCCTTACGTCTTCATTGAAAATTATCAACGGCGCGGAGCGCGTTGTTTGACCTATTTTTGGGTGTGTCGGAAGGCGTGTGCGCGGCAAGGCGCGCACACGCCCCGCTCGAAGGACCCCGCGTGACGCGACCTCATTCGAGTGGATTTGGATTGGAAGATCTACCGGAGCCGGTTCGGCTCGTCGGCGGCCAAATAATCCTCCTCGACCTTGGTCAGATCAACCGTGTCGTATCCCGTAATCATCGGCGTCACATGCTCGCGGAAGGAATGTCCGACGGTGAGCAGGTAAAGATGGATCACGATGAAAGCGAGGATGGCGAAGGCTGACAGCACATGCAGCCCCGCCACCACCTCCAGTGCGGTTGCCGCGCCGGGCCGCGAGGACCATAGATCGTAGGTGAGGTAGACGATCCCCGAGATCCAGATGGCTGGAAACAGCGCCAGCTTGAGCCCGAGATAGGACAATGCCTGCAGGGGATTGTGCTTGCGCCAATAGGCTTTGCGATAAGGGTGATGCTCGCCCTTGAAGATGCCCCAGGCATAAAAGCGCGCGACCTTGAAGAGCCCATCGGTCGTCGGCACGTAATGCACCCAAGTGCCGGTGGTGAGGTGCCAGAAGATGGCGAACACCCACAGCACCACCAGCGCGAGCGCGCCGAAGGTGTGCAGCGTCACCGCCTGCTGGAAGCCGATCAAATGGTGCAGGCCACGGATGGCAAAGCCCGTGAACAAGAGAAGGAAGATCAGAGCGGCCTGCGACCAGTGCCAGAAGCGCTCGAACAGGGGATAGATCAGAACCAGGCGCTCACTCATGGCTGCTACCTCCCTGGCCGTTCGGGTTCGAGGGGTTGCCGTGGCCGTCACCATGGCGACCGCTGGCGGTGACGGCGCGCAGGCCCGCATGACCGACGATGCCCAGGAGCACCGCTGCGAGCATGGCCGCGCCGAGCCAGTCCACGAGGTTGTTGGGATTCGTGCCCGGCATGTAGACCGTGGAGGCAAGCGCTGCGAGGCGCCCGTTCTCGCGGTGGCAATCGGCGCACCCAAGGGCCTGATCCTTCGGCGCCACCATATGGGTTATCGGCCAGTACATGCGCGTGTCGACGAAGTCGAACTTGCCCGAATACGGCTCGCCCACATAGTCCATGGCCGCCTTGAGCGATTTTCCCCAGTCGAAATTGGTCCAGAGCGCCGTCGTCGTGCCGGGTCCATAGACGTGGTTGTGCAGCAGCTTCATAAGCTCGGTGTCATAGGCTTGGCGCCCGGTCATGACCTTGAATGGCCAGATGCGCGCATCGGGATCATCCGGGCCACCGGAAATGCGGTTGATCTCGACCGGCTTGGTGGGGTCGATCTGATCCCCGCTCTTCGTGTAGCGCACCTGACCGTCGAACCACGCATATTGCGGCGTCACATTCTCACCCCAGGCGAAGTCGCCTTTGGTGGAAAGATAGGTATGCAGGTGCTTGCCGTCGCTCTGGACGAAGCCGTCTTCATGGAAGGGCTTGCCATCCTTGAGCTTTCCGGCGGTCGACCAATCCCACTTCGTCTTGGTGGCAACACCCCCTCTGGCGAAGCTTGGAATATGGCAGGTCTGGCAGGCGACGCGGTCGGTATGGTCATTAAGCTTAAGTGCCTCGAGTGTCGCGCCTTTGTGTGGGCGCGTCCCGTGACACGACTGGCAGGTGGCGACGTCGCGGCGCTCGCCGGGCTTGCCCGTTCCGGTCGTGTCGGCAGCGGTCACGTCGAAGCGGCTGCCGTGCCAGTTGTGCGCCTTGGAGACGTGGCAGTCGGAGCAGGTGAAGTTGAGCCCGTCCTTGGCCATGTGAACGTCCACCGACCGGTCCGGCGCGACCAGCGCGGAGGACAGGTCGCCGTGCTTCACATTATCGCCGCCGCCGCCATAGAAGTGGCATTGCCCGCAATTCTCGCGGCCGGGCATTGCGACGCTCATGGCGGCCTTCGACAGATCGACGGGCGTCGCATTGGCGCCGGTGATGGTCATGGCCTTGGGCGGCAGCGGGGCCAGCGGCGGATGACCTGCCTTGTTGTCGAGTTTGACGTAGGTTCCAGGCATGGCGTGGCAGGCAAGGCAATCCACGGCCGTTTCCTGCTTGGGCGGCCCATCGGAAAGCTTCTCCCAGCCATAGCCCGCGTGGCAGCTCGTGCAGCGCGGCTCGTTGGCAGCGACATTCCCGCAGAAGGAGTTGAGCACCTCGCTCTTGCCCAGCGTCTGGCCGGTCTTCGGATTGTCGAAGCGCCAGGTCCAATGGATCGAGCTCATCACCTGCTTGGAAGCTTCGGTGTGGCACGTGAGACAGGCCGCAGTCACCTCGGGGCCGGACTTGAAATCCTGCTGAAGGATCTTGAACTTGGAATGGTCCGCGGTGCCCCCGGCGCGCGTGCGCGCATTCGCTCCGACGGCAGCAGCCGTTTCGGCGGTGGCGGCCTTGTCTGCGGCAGGGCCCTGTTCGGCAGCGAGTGCCTGCCCGGTGACCGGGGCCTGAGGTTTTGGATCTGGCGTCTCAGCCCAAACCGGACCGACGGCGATCATGGCGAAACCTGCCGCGAGCGCCATCAGCCGTGACAAGCAGATGCTTGCCTTGTGCATCTTATTCCTCCCTTGCCCGCCTGAAGAGAGCGGTGCTCATTGTGTTTCAAGCCGCCCAGGATCCCGGGCGGGCCTATTCGGGCACGCAGATCTCCCCCGGCCAATGGCGACCAGCGTCCGGACGACAAGAGCAGTCACAACGGTGGTGACGATGCCAAGCAGGACAGCCGAAATGACGAAGAACGCGGTTCCGCCGAACTTCTCGTACATGGTGAGGCTGGCGATGGTGACCGCCGCAAGCGGGAAGGAATAAGCCCACCAGGACAAGAAAAAGGCGGCACGCATCAGGCGCGGCACTTGAGTAATCAGAAACAGCGTCATGAACAGGGCGAAATAATAGAGGATGTGCGCCGCCGCATCGACGTTGCCGGCAAGTCTCACATAGGAGAGGAAGCCGACAGCCGGCGGCGCGATCAGGATGAAAAGCGTCGGCGCCAGGCGCTCGGGCAGAGGATTGTGGAAAAGCACCCGGTTGATGATGATCGTGAACAGCACGATCCAGAACATGATCCCGATCGCGAAGAAGAACCAGGACAGCTCGACATAGCCGAGCGCCAAGCCGGACAATGGCACCAGCACGTTGCCCACCGCAGGGATGAACCATGCGGGGTTCAAATGGACGGTCTGGAAATGGTCGTGATTGAACCAGCTGTTCAGCACCAGCAGCATCAGGACCAAGTGCAAGCTGGCACCCACGGCGAACAGCGGCATCGCCATTGCCGGCCACATGTTGAGCGCGAGAATGCTCAGCAGCAGAAGGCTGATGGAAACCGCCGGGAAGAAGTGCAGCTTGACCGGATGACGGTATTCACCAACCACGTGCGAGGGGTGAAGCGCGACCTTCGCCCCATAAAGGCCGAGCAGGGTGAGGAACACCAGCGCGGCGGCGGCTGCGATTACGAGCGGAACCCACTCGGACGCGATGTGGAGGACATGAACTCCTTTTTGCCAGGCAAGCGCCAGGCCCGACAGCCCCATCATGGAGGCAAAGAACGAGATTGGCAGGTGCTCCAGCCTCGATTCGCGTGTCTCAATTTGCACGACATCGGTGGACATGATCCGGCTCCGCGAAAGATCTTATATAGTTGGGGGCAAGCGGCGAACTGTCGCAATATCGGCTTATTTTTAGCCGCTTCGACCGCCACGCTCATTGCGTATTCGCAATCCACGACTGTCCGATATCTGCGTTCTGAAGTCTCTTCAAGCGCTTGTGAGGGCGTAATCCATCAGATGCGAGATGCCCCCTTTTCGCGAGCAGCTTGGCGACACGGCTAAGCTTGGTTCTAGTTTGTGTTATATTACCATTTTTAGCCATCTGCGGCTAGGGACGCCGTCACCGGGTAGTGGGTCAGTTTGAAAATCTGTTGCGATGACCGGGGGCGGTGGAGAACCCTCTCCCGCGTGCGGGGGAGGGCAGGGAGGGGGGAAACCGGTGCTTCCTCCTGATCCATCGGCGTCAGTTGGAGAGGATTTGCCCCCTCCCCAACCCTCCCCCGCCCGAAGCCGGATGTTTCCGGCTTCGGCTCGTCGCAACCGAACTCGGCAAAAGCCGAGTTCGGGCGGGAGAGGGAGTTTCGCTGGCTTCAATTCAAACTGACCCACTACCGGCAGAAGGCCTCCGCGCGACGGCACCAGAGGGCCAGATCCAGACCGACGGCGCAACCAGAGCTGCTGATCCCGAAGGCTGGCCCGTCAAACGAGGGCTTTCTCATCGCCCTGTTCAAGGCCATGCCAGATGGGCGCGCAGCCCACTGCGCTCGGTCCTGTTCTCAAGCCGCAGCCGCGCACCGGCCCTTGACGCAGCAAGGCTGACGATGGCCAGGCCCAGCCCGCTCCCCGACGCGCTCCTGTGCCGTCCCCGAAAGAAGCGCTCGGTGACGCGCGCCAGTTCCTCGGGGGGAATGCCGGGGCCCTCGTCCTCCACGCACAGGCCGTCCGGCGTGCGGCGCCAGGCGATGCAGCCCTCGCCCGGCATATATTCAACGGCATTCTCATGCAGATTACGCAAGGCCAGATGCAGGCCCTCGCGGTCGCCCTTCAAGAGCTGCCCGTTGAGCGCCGGATCAAGCTTGACGGAGACCCCCGCTACGGTCGGCGCCTGATGGATGATCTCCCGCAGAAGCGAGCCCGCATCGACCTCGTCGTTCGCAGGGAGCTGGGCTTCGGCGTCGAGTTTAGCCAGCGCAAGCAACTGGCGCACGAGCCGCGCGGTCCGATCCACCGAGACGAGGATCTGCCGGAGGGCGCCGTCCCGTGTCGCCTTGTCATCGGCCGCAAGCGCGATCTGCGCCTGCGTCTTCAGGCCGGCGAGGGGCGTGCGCAGTTCATGCGCGGCGAAGGCGGTCACCTCCCGCTCGTGCCGACGGGCCGCCTCAACCTTGCCGAACAGGCCGTTGAGGGCTTCGAGCAGCGGGCGGATCTCGGCCGGCGCGTCGGTGGGTGAGACCGCCCGCATGTCGTCTGCATCGCGGGCGGCGATGTCTCCGGCGACAGCATTCAGCGGGCTGAGGCCGCCTCCAAGGCTCACCCAGATGAGCAGGCCGAGCAGCGGCACAATCAGCACCACCGGGCCCAGCAGCCCGGCCACCAGATCGCGCACCAGCCGGTCGCGCAGGCCGATGCGATCGCCCACCATCACGCGGACGCCCTTGTCGGCGTCGAGGATGGTGTAGACGCGCCAGGGCTCGCCGTTCACCTCGCGCTCCGAGAAGCCTTCGGCCGGACCCGCGAGCGCCTCCTCGGGCGCGCCGCCGGAGCGGGCCACGAGGTGCCCGTCCAGGGACCATATCTGGCACGAGAGCTGGCGCTCATAGCCGGCTTCCGGCAGCTGTGACGCCTGCGCCACGGCGGCGATGTTGCCGCCCGCGACGAGGGAATGGACCATCCGCGCCGCTTCCTGAAGGCGTGCGTCCAGCACGTGTTCCAGCTCGCTGCGGCTGGACAGGTAGATCCAGCCCACCGCGCACAGCCAGATGGCGCTGGTGGCGGCGAGCAGGATCAGGAACAGGCGGCGGCGCAGCGAATTCATTGCGGCCCCCTGACGCGGTAGCCCAGGCCACGCACCGTCTCGATGGCGTCGCGTCCCACCTTGGCCCGCAGATTGTGGATGTGCACTTCCACCGTGTTGCTCTCCACCTCCTCCTGCCAACCGTAGAGGCGCTCCTCGATCTCGCCCTTGGAGCGGATCACGCCCGGCCGCTCCATGAGGGTCGCGAGCACGGCGAACTCCCGCCGGGACAGGGCGACCGCCAGGCCCTCCAAGGTCGCGGAAAGGGTGGCAGGGTCGAGCACCAGCGTCCCCGCTTTCAGCGTCGGCCCGGCGCGGCCATGGCCACGGCGGGCGATGGCGCGGACGCGCGCCGCCAGTTCGTCCAGGTCGAACGGCTTGCCGAGATAGTCGTCGGCGCCGGCATCGAGCCCGCGGATGCGGTCGGTGGTCTCGTCGAGGGCGGTCAGGAGCAGCACGGGCGTGGCATCGTCGCGGGCCCGCATGCCGGCGAGGATGTCGAGGCCCGACCCATCCGGCAGCATGAGATCGAGCACCACGGCATCGAAGCGGCTTCCGGCGAGCGCGGCGCGCGCGTCGGCGCAGGTGGCCACCTCGTCCACGGTCGCGCCCGCAAGGCCGAGCCCCACCTTCAGCCCGTCCATCAGGACCGGGTCATCCTCGACCACGAGTATGCGCATGCCTTCTCCTTCCGCCGTGCCGGGATTCTCTACCGCCAGCTTAAGGCTGGCTTAAGGTGAGCATCCCAGGGAGCGCCTCATGGTCATGAGAATGCTGCCCCGCGCCACGACGAAGCCGTTTTACGCGGCGCTCTGCGTCATTGCGTTGGTGTTCACCGGGACCGACCCCGCCGGAGCCGAACAGAAGCCGCTGCAAGCGGACGAGGCCTTCCGCCTCTCCGCGACCCGCGCCGCGGACGGAACGCTGGCGCTGCGCTGGCAGATCGCGCCCGGCACCTATCTCTACCGCGACAGCCTGAAGGCGAAGCGGGCCGGCGCCCCCGTCGCCCTCGCCACCAGTTCCGGCGAGACGAAGGACGATCCGAACTTCGGGCCGGTGGAGGTCTATCACCGGACGGCGGAGGCAACGATAGTCGGCCTGCCGGGTGCGGGCGCGCTGGATGTCTCCTTCCAGGGCTGCGCCGAGGCCGGCATCTGCTATCCGGTGGTGACGCGGCAGGTCGACCTTGCCTCCCTGCAGATCGGAACAGCGCCTCCCACCTCCTTCGCCGAGGCGGGCCCCGTTGCTTCCGCCCCCGTGGAACCGCTGGCGCCCGAAGAAGCGCCACGGGGCGCGACGGCCCTCTTCAGCGGCAACATTGCCCTGCTGCTCGTGGCCTTTCTCGGCTTCGGGCTGCTGCTCGCCTTCACGCCCTGCGTGTTTCCCATGCTGCCCATCCTCTCCGGCATTCTCGCCGGCGGCGGCACGCGGCCAACGCCGGCCCGTGGCTTCGCCCTGTCCGGCTCCTATGGCCTTGCCATGGCGGCGGCCTATGGCGTGCTCGGGATCGCCGCCGGATGGTCGGGCGCGAATCTGCAGGCAGCGCTGCAGACACCGTGGGCGCTGGGCCTCATGGCCGCCCTGTTCCTGGCCCTCGCTCTGTCCATGTTCGGCCTGTTCGAGATGGCCATGCCGGCTTGGCTCGCGGCGAGACTTCCGCGCGGCGGGCTCTCACCAAAGGAAGGCGGCTCCCTCGCGGGAGCGGGCGCCCTCGGCTTCGCCTCCGCATTGGTGGTGGGGCCGTGCGTCACGCCACCTTTGGCCGCGGCCATGCTCTATGCGGCGCAGACCGGCGACGCGGCGCGCGGCGGCGCGGCGCTGTTCATGCTCGGCCTCGGCATGGCGGTGCCGCTGGTGCTGGTCGGGACCTTCGGCGCGCAGATCCTGCCGCGCTCGGGCCCCTGGCTCTCCCGGATCAAGCAGGTCTGCGGAGTGCTCTTCCTGGGTGTCGCAGCGGTCCTCGCCGCGCGTCTCCTGCCGGCGCCGGCGGGCCTGGCGCTCTGGGGCGGGCTGACCCTCGGGCTCGGTGTATTCCTCGGCGGACTGGACCGGACCATCCCCGGCAGCGCCCCGCCGGCGCGGCTCGGCAAGGCGACCGGCCTCGTGGCCATCATCTACGGCGCAACGCTCATCGTGGGCGCGGCCGGTGGAGGAGACGACCCCTTGCGTCCCCTCGGCGTCCTCGCTGGGGCGCCGCGCGTCGCCTCCGCCGGCGTGCAGGACACGCGCGTGTCGTCGCCCGCCGCCCTCGATGCCGCATTCGCCGCGGCGCAGAAGGAGGGCCGGCCGGTGCTCGTTTCCTTCACCGCCGGCTGGTGCACCGTGTGCAAGTCCAACGAGGCGGTCATGGCCGAACCCGGCCTTCAGAGCCGGCTGGCGCAGATGCCGCGCATCGCCGCCGACGTGACCGCCTATGGCGAAGGCGAGCGCGCGCTCATGTCCCGCTTTTCCGTCGTCGGTCCGCCAACCCTCTTTCTGCTCGACGCGTCGGGCCGCGAGGTCCCCGGCTCCCGGCACATCGGCGCGCTCACCACCGCAGACATCGAAGGCCTCATGGCGAAGGCCGGCCTGTGACCCTCCCCAAATCCTCCGGAGACCCTATGCGACGCAGAGACTTCATCCGCCTCGCGGCTTTGTCCGTCCTCCCGCCGGCCCTGGCCCTGGCGGGAGCGAAACAGGCGCTGGCCCAGGGCATCGACGTGGACGCCATCCTCCGCGATCCGGATGCCCCCACGGGTGGCAATCCGGACGGGGACGTCACCATCGTCGCCTTCCTCGACTACAATTGTCCCTTCTGCAAGAAATCGGCGCCGGACCTTGAGCGGATCGTCAATGAGGACGGCCATATCCGCCTCATCTACAAGGACTGGCCCATCCTGACCGAGGCCTCGGTCTACGGCGCGCAACTCGCCCTGGCGGCCAAGTTCCAGGGCAAGTACGAGACCGTCCACAATGCCCTGATGCGCATTCCCGGCCGCAAGATCCCGCAGGAGCAGATGCTCAAGGTGGTCCAGGGCACGGACGTGGACATGGCCCGGCTCGACCTGGACCTCAAGCTCCATGGCGCGGAGATCTCGGCACTCCTGAAGCGCAACCTGGCGCAGGCGGACTCCCTCGGCCTCCAGGGCACGCCGACCTATCTCGTCGGCCCGCTGCTGGCGTCCACCCTCGATTATTCCAGCTTCAAGCGGGCCGTTGCCGAGGCCCGGCGCCGGCAGGCGGCGGAGAAATAGGACCGATGGCCCATCTGCCCGCCATGACGGGACCTCGACCGGCCGGCCGCGCCTTCCTGTGCGCGGTCCTCCTGCCGCTGGCGCTCGGTGCCTGCGTCACCGCATCGAGCGACCCGCCCACCGCGGCCCAGCGTCCGCGCATCTCGCCTTCGGACGCCGCACGCTACGGCGCGGTGGAGGAGAAGGGCTTCCGCATCCCCGCGGCCGACCCCGAGGATATCAAGTCCCGCAACGTGCGCCAGCTGGTCAATGACCCTTCCGGGCAGTCGCCCGGCACCCTGGTGGTGGATCCGAAAAACCGCTTCCTCTACCTCGTGCAGGAGAACGGCAAGGCGCTGCGCTACGGCGTGGGCGTGGGGCGCGCCGGCATGGAATTCGCCGGCACCGCGGCGGTCGGCTACAAGAAGGAATGGCCGAGCTGGCGGCCGACCGACGCGATGATTGCCCGCGAGCCCAGCAAATATCGGCCTTGGGCGGGCGGCATGGCGGGGGGCGAGACCAATCCGCTCGGCGCCCGCGCGCTGTACCTCTTCCAGGGTGGCAAGGACACGCTCTACCGCATCCACGGCACCAACGAGCCGTGGTCCATCGGCGAGGCGGTCTCCTCCGGCTGCATCCGCATGATGAACCAGGACGTCATCGACCTTTATCGCCGCGTTCCGGACGGGGCGAAAGTGGTTGTCCTGCCCGTCTGACAGTCCCGTGACGGGCCGGACACGCGAACGCCCGGGCCGCAAGGTCCGGGCGTTCGTTCTTCTGTGGGAGCGAAGGATCAGTAGCGGGCGTCGGCCGGCTTCTTGTCCTTCGGCCAGTCGTTCACCTTTCCCGGGAAATCCGGGCGCGGCATGTGGCTGAAATACTCGGCAACGTCCACAGCCTCCTGGTCAGAGAGCCCACCCTGGCCGAGCGGGAAGCGCTCGTGGAAGCCGATGGGCATGTTGCGCTTCACGAACGCCGCCGCCGTATAGGTGCGGGCCATGCCGGCGCCGATGTTGAAGGATTCATCCCCCCACAGGGGCGGATAGACCACCTTGCCCTGGGCGTCCTTCAAGCCTTCGCCGCTCTTTCCGTGGCAGACCGCGCACTGGGTGGCGTACACCTGCTGGCCGTTCTCCGGATCGGGCTTGATGGTCTGGCTGATCTTGCCGACACCGCGCCCTTCCACCTTGTCGCCCGGCTTGGTCTCCCGCTTCATCCAGTCGAAATAGGCCACCATCGCCTTCATGTCGTCGCCGTCCTTGGCCAGCGGCTTGCCGTTCATGGAGCGCAGGAAGCAGCCGTTGATGCGATCCTCCAGGGTGATCTCGCGTCCCGCGCGCGGCGCGTAGCTCGGAAAGAAGGCCGAGACGCCGACATAAGGCGAGCCATCTGCCACCGTGCCGCCGTTGAGGTGGCAGCTCGTGCAATTGAGCACGTTGCCGACGTTCTTGGGCAGCAGGGTGTGGGTCTCGGTGTTCAGGCGCATGCCGCGAACCAGTTGCGTGGCATTCTGCTCCGCGAGCAGGTTGGCGATGCGCGGCGTCTCGAACTTGGAGCTGTCCACCTTGGGGTCGAGCGTGCGGCGCGCGGCCTTGACCTCGGCAGGTGAAACGGGTGCACCCGTATTGCCCCAACTTGTGCGCACGAAGCTCAGGATGTCCGCAATTTCCTGGTCTTCGAGCCGGGCGAAGCCGGGCATGGTGAAGACGCGCGTGTAGGCCTGGGTCTCGGCCGTCTTCCATCCCGTGAGGGTGATGTGCACCAGGGTCGAGGGGTCCTTGGCATCCACCGTGGGATTGCCCGCGAGCGGCGGGAAGACCTTGGCGACGCCGGCCCCGTTCAGGCGATGGCAATCGGCGCAGAATTGCGCATAGGCCAGGCCACCACGGGTGGTGAACATGGCCTCCGGCACATCCGTGTCAACGGCCTGCGGCGGTCCCTCGGAGGGGCGATCGGAGGGCAGGGACTTCAGATAGGTGGCAATGGCAACCAGATCGCCTTCGCTGAAATTCTGCGTCGAATTGTGGATCACCTCGGTCATGGAACCGGACACCGTCGCATAGCGGTTTTGCCCGGTCTTCAGCAGTTCCACCGTGTCCTTGACGGTCCACAGATTGCGCAGATTGATGGCGTTCCACTCCTCCACCTTGGCGCCGGAAACGAATTTGGCGCCATTCATGCCCTTCTCGGACATGGCGACTTCCTGAAAGCCGATGCCGCGCGGCGTGTGGCAGGCGCCGCAATGGCCGAGCCCCTGCACCAAATAAGCGCCCCGGTTCCAGGTCTCGTCCTTGGCCGCGTCGGCCACGAACGGATGGGTGTCGAGGAACACCAGATTCCAGAACGCCAACGACCAGCGCAGATTGAAGGGGAAGCCGATCTCGGAGGGTTTGTTCGGGTTCGCAACCGGCGCCACGCCCTTCATCAGATAGGCGTAGAGGGCATACATGTCGTCCGGGGTCATCTTGGCATAGGAGGGGTAAGGCATGGCCGGATACATGTGCGTTCCGTCCGCCGTCACCCCCTTGCGCATGGTGCGGTCAAAGGCGCCGAAGCTGTAGCCGCCGACGCCGGTCTTCGCATCGGGGGTGATGTTGGTGGAATAGAGCACCCCGAAGGGGGTCTCCAGCGGCCGCCCGCCGGCCATGGGCGTGCCGTCGTGGGACGTGTGGCACGCGACGCAATCGCCGAGATCGGCGATAACCTTGCCGCGGGCGATCAGGGCAGGGTCCGCCGTTTGCGGCAGCCCGCGTCCTGTCTCGTCCACGGGCGGCGGCGTGACGACCCACCAGAAGACGCCCGCGCCGATGACCGCTGCCACGGCGGCTAGCGTGCCCAAAGTCTTCCATCTGGATCCACGCTTTACTGAAACATCGTCGCTCATTGAACGACCTCCTGGTGCAGGCGGGTGTTTCGGCCCACGCGCGAAGCCGGCCGCGGGAGAATCGCGTCCTCATCTCCCCACCCGGATCGCCATGCGCAGATCCCCCGCCTGTGTGACTCGTCCCGTACAGGCAGGCTCGCCCGCCCCATGCTGCGCCGCATTGACGTGCCGCAACTGTAAAATATCCGACCTGTTTTTGCCGGTCGCGGCGCGCCGGGCGTTTTGGGAGTTCACTCCTGCGCATCACGGTCGCTCCAGCCGCGGAACGCGCCGATAAAGTTGCTTGCCGCGTCTTCGTTGATGAAGTTCAGAACAACAGACGTGATGCCTGATAGCGAAGCCTGGCGGCACGGTCTGGAGCAGGTGCTTTAGTTTCGAGGCGCTCTGTCGATTTATCGTTAATATTCTAACAGAATATCAAAGCATCCGATACTGCAACTTTGATCGTTGGATAATATATCATTCAATGATAGACAAACGCGATCATTGTCAAAGCGCTCAGGAGGGTCCCTGAGTGGAGGGCGTTGCCCTGCGGGCCGGGCTGTCGGCTAGGCTGAAGCCCGCGAGCGGTCTTCAGCCTTTCGGGCTTCTATCCCTGATGCAAAACATGGAACGATCAGGTGATCGGGCGGAGCGGCGAATGCTGGCGCGACTGAACGCATGGGCCGAACGACGGAATCTCCGCCGGTGTCGCTGGCAGGACGATGCTCGCCGGCTGGTGATCCAAGACGAACCTGTGAATAAGCATCGAAGCAGCGCCCCACTCATATAGCCGTAACACTTTGATTTGGCCGACGATTTCATTCCCACGGGGGTCCCGATCGGCGCCGATCGGAACCCCCGTAATCTGCTAAGTTAACGAACCCCTCATCCCACCCGGGGTCCACTTCGGCGCGTTTTCACACGTCGACAACGAGCCGCGCTTTCGGACTGACATGGATCGGAAAGTCCAACGTCCCCACATCCGGCAGGCGCTCAGACCAGGCGACCTTCGCGGACATCATTAGCGATGACGGCCGACATCCCGCAATCTTGCCAGAGGAGCCCGCTCTCTTGCTATTCGGCAATATGCCGCCTATATTCACAGCATATTGCCGTTGACCGCAAGGAGGTTTTCATGTCGATCGCCATCGTCGAGGAGGTCGTCCGCAAGCTGGGCGGCCAGAGCGTGCTCGGCACGGTCGTGCACTCGCAGGCCGATCTGGCCCTCGCCGTCCGCAACAGGCTTCCCCTGTCGGCCCTGCGTGGCCTCAGCCAGGCGGGCATGAGCGAGCAGGAGATCGAGAGGTTCGTAATCCCGCAGCGCACCCGCCGGCACCGCGCCGACAAGCAGCAGCCGCTGACGGTCGATGAATCGGATCGGGCCGTGCGTCTGCTGCGCGTCCAATCCCTCGCTGAGCAGACCTTCGGCGACCTCGACAAGGCCAATCGCTGGCTGCGCCGCCCGCTCACCGAGCTCGGCGGCGAGACGCCGCTCGTCGTGGCGCAGACCGAAGCCGGCGCTCGCGTGATCGAGACCATCCTCGGCAAGATCGCCTGGGGCGCAGCCGCCTGATGCTGCTCTGGCGCCTGTCGGGCAGGCAGCATGCGCGAGCGCTCGACGGCGGCTATGGCCTGCACTTCGACGGCCGCTGGAACACTGTGGGCCATGTCGTCACCTATTGCGCGACATCGCCCGCGCTCTGCGTCCTCGAAAAGCTCGTCCATGTGGAGGATCCCGCGCTCCTGCCCGAGCTGGTCATGGTCACCTATGAGATCCCCGACACTGTCGCGATTGAGGACGTGCCGTTGGAAGGCCTCCCGACCGATTGGCGGCGGCACGAGGCCTGGAGCCAGGAAAAGGGCGATGCCTGGCACGAGGGACGGTCGTCCTTATTGCTTCGCGTCCCCTCGGCGATCGTACCGGTCGCCGGCTCACCTGACCTGAACGTGCTGATCAACCACAGCCATCTGGCTGCGGCCGATGTCCGCATCGTCGGCGAGGCGTCCTTCTCGCTCGATCCTCGTTTGTTCTGAGGCAAGAAGCGAAGGGCTCTCGAGCCTGACGCGAAACGAGAAAATGCTGCCGGGGGCAGAACGTCATGCTGGCTGCACTGCGGCGGTGGATCGAGAACCGTAGGCAAATCCGCCAGAGGTGGCAGGCGGACGCCCGCCGACTCATCGAACACGATGAACCGGGCGCCTACTATGAGGCTTAGCGTCTGGCGGCTCGCTCCCGCGCGTCCGGGCAAGCCGGCGAATTCATCCATTGAGCCCAGGTGGCGGCCGAAGTGGCGAGGATCTCGCCGCATGCGCAGATGGATCTCGCGGTGGTCCAGGCGATCGTCGACAATGAGACGCGGCGCGCAAGGGAGTCCCGCTACCAGGGCGATTGAACGGGCGGCTGCGCCGACGTCGCTTCGGCGCTGAGGTCCTCCTTTCGACGTGAGAGGCTGCTCGGGACAGGATCTGTTAGGGCGCGGCAGTGTGGTTCGGCGTCCGGGAAAAGAGCGTGCAAGAGGGCGCGGACCACCCTCGGAGCAAGTCCGACCCCGCTCTCCATGGATGGCTTTCCTGGTCCTCCGCCCGGCCTTCCACGATCAACCCTCAAGGGGTCGGCTATGCGCAGCATGCCGCCGCTACGGCTGCGCCGCGCGGTGATCGCAGCCGGTTGAGGACACTGACGGACGCCATCGAGCGGGGATCGACCTCGCTCCAGGATGGAGCCCTCAAATGTCGCACGATCTTTCCCTCGCCCAGTCCCACGCGTTCCAGCTCGCTCGCACCCTGATGGTCCCGGTCACGCTGTTTCAGGTCGATGGAGAGTTCGGCGTCATGCCGAGCGACGAACTCGACGATGCCGACGTCATCGTCGTCCACGATTATGACCCGTTCGAGATTATGGAGAAGCTCGAATTGAACTGCCAGTTTCCCGGCCGGGATCACCCGGCCGGGACTACGCATAATCAAATGCTCTGCAGGAATGCCATGAGCCGATCAGGCGGTCGATACCGGGTTTGAACGCCATTCAACGGCTGTAGTCGGCCGAGCGCCTCTTCCTTCATCGTGAGGTCGGCTTCCAGATATCCGTGCGTGGTGGTCGGGCTCTCGTGTCCGAGCCAGAGCGCGATCACGGTGATGTCGACGCCGGCCTGAAGGAGGTGCATGGCCGTCGTGTGCCTGACAGTGTGGGGTGAGATCGCGCGCTCGGCGAGTTGCGGATGGTGTCGGGTGGCTACCTCGACCGCCAGAGCAAGGCGCTGGGTCACGCTGGAGCGCGACAACCTGCCGCCCGCGCTGTTCGGGAACAGGTAGTCGGTCTCGCTCGCCCTGGCGAGCTGGCGAACCCACGGTCGGACGATGGCAGCCGTCGCTTTCCAGAGCGGAACGCTTCGCCGCTTCCGCCCTTTGCCATTGAGGTGCGCCACCGGCGACACATCGAGTACGACGTCACCAACCTGCAGGTTGATGACCTCCGACACTCGCGCGCCCGTATTATAGAGGACGGCGAATAGCACCTGGTCGCGCCGCCCGGTCCAGCTATGCCGGTCCGGTGCCGCAATGATCGCCTCCATCTCCGGCCTGGTTAGGAATCCGAGCACGGCCTTGTCGTGACGTTTTTGCGGGATGGCCAAGCTATGCTCGATGGTGGCCAGCGCCGTCAGATCCTGGTGCGCGGCATACTTCGGGAACGAACGGATCGCCGATAGGCGGGCGTTGCGGCTTCGCACGCTGTTGCCGCGATCCCGCTCGAGATGATCGAGGAATTCGAGGATCAGCGCCGCGTCGAGGTCGCCAAGCTCGAGGTCCGTCGGCATTTTGCCGGTTGTCTTTTGGGCGAAGGCGAGCAGAAGCCGGAATGTGTCGCGGTAGGCCGCGACCGTGCACGGGCTAACAGCACGTTGTTGCCGCAGATAATCGACGAAGAAGTGCTGTAGCAGTGCCGGAAACGACGGGTGCTGACTCGGATCAGCCATGACAAACCTCCCCGACCTTCGCGCCGAACGCCTCGAAGCGATCGCCCGCGATCGCCATCAGTTCCGGCACTGCCTGCAGATACCAGTAGGTGTCACCGACGTTGACGTGCCCCACATAGGTCGAGAGCGCCATCATGGCGTTGCTGAGGTTGTCGCCACTCTCCTGCCACAGCATCAGGCGGCGGCAGATGAAGGTGTGACGCAGATCGTGGATACGTATTACCCGATGGCCACCGCGAGCGACGATGCCAAGCTCGGCCGAGATCACGCCGAAAATGCTCCTCACGCTGTGATAATGAAGCGCACCGCCGGTCTTCTCGGACAGAAAAAGTGGCGCGACTGTATCGGTCGGGCCGTATCTGGCCCGTATGCGAAAATAGGCGCGCAAAGCCTCGGCCGTAGTTGAATGCAGAGGAACAAGCCGGGTCCGCTGGAACTTCGAGTGGCGGACAGTGATCTGTTCCTGCTCGTCGTCGATGTCGCCGCTGCACAGGCGCAGCGCTTCGGAAATCCGCAGTCCCGTGGTCGCCAACAAGCCGAAAAGCGTCGTGAAAGTCGCCGGGGTCAGGCCGCCTGTTCGAGACAGCCGCCCTGCGGCGGCGATCAGTGCTTCGACCTCCGCTGGGGTGTAGATGTGGGGGGCGATCCGGCGATGCGAGCGGCCGAAGGGGGATCCTTCCGGGAACGCGGTGACGGGATCGCGGTCCGCCAGGAAACGCGCGAATGGCCGCAGCACATTGATGCGGCCCGCCCAGGTGAAAGGGTCCGGGTGCTGTGCTTTCTCCCGTGCCCACCGCAGCACGACGGCGGCGGTCAGCGGCCCCGTATGGCCGGTCGCGTCGGCGAAGCGGGCAAAGGCCAACGTGAGGCTGCCCGATCGGTCCAACTTGAAACCGAGGGAACGACGCTCGGCGAGGTAGGCTTCCGCCAACGCCAGCATGATGTGCGGGCCGCTCATGCCACGTCCCCCGGCCAAGGGAGCGCCACCGCCGAGAGGCGTGTGACGTCGACGCGCGTGTACGCGGCCGAGGTCACGATGCTGCGGTGGCGCAGAACGTCGGCGATCTGCTTCATCGGCGTTCCGGCGTTAATCAACCGGCTCGCTAATGTGTGTCGCAGGACGTGGACGCGGGTGCGATCCCAGCCAAGCCGCCGATAGGCGGCGTGAAGGGCTTTCTGAACAACACGCCGGCCGACCGGCTCGCCGAGGGGAGCGACATGGCGCACGAAGACCGCGCGGCAAGTGGTCTTCGGCCGCTCGTGCATGAGGTAGTCCGCTATGGCCGCGCCGGTTGTAGTCAGCAGCGGCAGAACGTCGGCTCGTCGTGCTTTACCGGCGGCGATCGTGACCGTTCCGGCCTGCCAGTCGATGTCGTCGAGGCTCAGCTTGACGACCTCGCTGCTTCTCAGGCCCAAGTCTGTCAGGCAGCGGACGATGGCATAGCCGCGGCGGCGAGACGGACAGGGAGCATCGAACGCTCCGAAGAGCTGCTCCAACTCGTCGGGCGAGAGCCCTATCGGCAGCGTGGCATCTCGCCAACATGCCGGGCGCGGTACAACGCATAGCAGGTGGGCAACGTCGTCACCCAGCAGCTCGCGATACCGAAAGTAGCACCGGACGGCGCCACCCATGACGCGGATCGTGCTCGGACTCCAATCGACGTCGCCCAGGACAAAGCGACGGATCGCGGCGGGAGTGATCAGTGCAACTTCGATCGGTCGGCAGCCGAATTGCGCCTTCAGCAAGCGCCGGATGATCCGGATGCGATGATCGCGTGTGCCTTCGGATAGTCCCCAGACCTCCGTCATCTTCGTGTCGAAATGCGCAAGCTCTCGCGTGATCTCGTCGCCGGCCGGACGGGTGACGATGCCCTGAGTGCGTAACAGGCGGACCAGATGGTTGAGCGCCGCTCTGTTCTCGATCAGGCCGAGCGGCACCGGGCGCTGGCAGTCACAACGAGGCAAATGGCACGACAGGAATCGGGCAATCACAGCTTCGCTGATGTTCGTCGCCGCGTAGCCCTCAGCCCGAAGCCACTGCCCGAAGTGGACGATGCTCGCCAAGTAGCGGAGCTGCTTCGACCTGTATCGAGCCACCTCGAAATACTCGCTGTAGCTCCGAAGGAAGGGCGCAAGCACGTTGGCAGGGTCGGCTGTGCGCAACTGAAGCCGGGAAGGTGTGGGCATCACTCTGATCTCCGTTTGTTGGGAGGTCGAGTTGAAGCGCAGTATGCAGTATTATGTGCAGATCAAAAGAACGTGCGCGGGATGAGTGCCCGGCGCACATTCTATCGACGAGAGCCAGCGGACTTCAGCTCTCCATAATCTCGAACGGGTCATAATTGTCAATCGGCGCGGAAATCTGACCCCCTATCGGCGCCGAATATTGACCCCGGCCCGGGGCATCGACCCCACTGCCGCGGAGCGTTGGTTTGGCGCAGCGGCAGTGGGGTCGATGGTGGAGGAGGTCAGGCGCGGTTCTTGAAGCGCCAGCTCTCGTTTCCGGTCTCGACGATGTCGCAGTGGTGGGTGAGGCGATCGAGGAGCGCCGTGGTCATCTTGGGGTCGTTGAAGACGCTCGGCCACTCGCCGAAGGCGAGGTTGGTGGTGACGATGACCGAGGTCTGCTCGTAGAGCCGGCTGACGAGGTGGAACAGGAGCTGGCCGCCGGACTGGGCGAAGGGCAGGTAGCCGAGCTCGTCGAGGACGATGAAGTCCTTGCGGGAGAGATAATCGGCCATGCGACCCTGGCGGCCGGAACGGGCCTCGGCCTCCAGCTTGTTGACGAGGTCGACCACGTTGAAGAAGCGCCCCCTGGCGCCGCCGCGGATGGCGGACCGTGCGATGGCGATGGCCAGATGGGTCTTGCCGGTTCCGGTGCCCCCGATCAGCACCACGTTGCGCTGGTGGGCGAGGAAGTTGCCGCCGGCGAGGTCGCGCACCAGGGTCTCGTTGATGGGGGTGTCGTCGAACACGAAGTCGTCGATGTCCTTGGCCAGGGGCAGCTTGGCGATGGTGATCTGGTACTTGATGGAGCGGGCCTGCTTCTCGGAGATCTCCGCCGACAAAAGGTCGCCGACGATGCGCTGCGGCTCATGCTGGCGTTTGACGGCGGTGGCGATGATCTCGTCGTAGGCGGCCTTCATGCCATAGAGCTTGAGCTCGCCCATGGTCTCGAGGATCTGGGAACGCTCCATCATGGGGATCTCCTCAACAGGTCGTATCGTGAGCAGTCGGCGCTCGGGGCGTGGCGGAGGCGCAAGGCGTCGGGCGTGACGATGGTGAGGGGGGCTGCAGGCTCACGGCGCCGGGCGAGGATGTTGAGGATCACGTCGGCCGAGTGGACGCCCTGGCCGAGAGCTTCGGCGCACGCTGCATCGACCGCGGGCAGCCCGTCGCTCAGCACGTTGGTGAGGATGTCCACCATCTGCCGGTCGCCGTCGGCGGCACCGGCGAGCTTGCGCCGGACGCGATCGAGGCTCGTGGGCAGAACCCAGTCCTTGAACGGAGCGCCGTTCCTGAGGGCGCCGGGCTTGCGCGCCAGGACCGGCACATAGTGCCAGGGATCGAAGATGGTCTGGTCCCGGCCGAAGCAGCGCGGGTGGGAGCCGACCGGCCGGCCGTCCTGGCGCAGCTCGATCCGCTCCGCATAGGCCCGGACCTCGACCGGGCGTCCCACGGCGCTGGCGGAGACTGAATACCGGTTGTTATCGAAGCGGACCAGACAGGTCTTGGACACGGAGGCGGGCACGGAATGGAAGCCGTCGAACCGGCCGGCATAAGGCACCAGGGCTGGACGCTCCGCTTCGAAGGTCTGCCAGATGGTCTCCTCCCGCCGCTCGGGATGCGGGTGCCCCTTGGCGTAGGCGATGCACTGGTCCAGCAGCCAAGCGTTCAGCTCGTCATAGCTCTTCACCCGAAGCCGGGGGGTGAAGAAGCGCTCCCGCACCAGGCCGACCTGGTTCTCCACCTGCCCCTTCTCCCAGCCTGAGGCCGGCGTGCAGGCCACGGGATCGACGAGAAAGTGGCTGCACATCTGGAGGAAGCGGCGATTATAGGCCCGCTCCTTGCCCACGAAGATCGCGTCGACCGCGGTCTTCATGTTGTCGTAGATGCCGCGCGTGCAGCAGCCCTTGAAGAAGGCGAAGGCCCGATCGTGGGCGTCGAACACCATCTCCTGCGTCTCGCGCGGATAGGCCCGCACGAACAGCATCCGCGAATGGCACAGCCGCACATGGGCGACGCGCACCGACACCGTGGTGCCGTTGATCAGGACGATCTCGTGGCTCCAGTCGAACTGGTAGGCCTCGCCGGGCGCGAAGCTCAGGGGCACGTAGGCCGCAGCCGTCATCGTCGCCTGCGCCCGCCGCCAGCCCTTGGCATAGCGGCGCAGCGCATCGTAGCTGCCCTCATACCCCTGGCTGCGCAGCTCCTCGAAGATGCGGATCAGCGTCAGCCGCTCCCGCGCCGGCTTCCCTTCATTGCTGGCGAGCAGCCCATCCAGGGCCTCCCGCCAGGGCCCGATCCGCGGCAGCGGCTGCACCTCCCGCTCGTAGCTGAAGGCCGTAGCTCCGGTCCGCAGCACCTTGCGCACCGTGTTCCGTGAGACGTGCAGCTCCCGCACGATCTCCTTGATGGACTTGCCGCGCACGAAATGCTCGCGCCGGATCCGTGCAATCGTATCCACGCCCTTCATCCCCAGCCCGCCCGTCGCAAAAAAACGACGGACCATGAGCCAAGAGGGGGGTCAAAATTACACGCCGATCCCCCTCACAACGGGGTCAATCTTCCATGCCGAAACACACATAATCGCGGTTATGTGGATATCGGCATAAGCACGAATACGATCCCCACCAGTTCGGCCCGGCTCATTGAGCCGGGTTCGCCCGTCCGGGCGCGTGCCGCTCGCGAGCGGGCGGCCGCAAGGGAAGCTGCGCCGCGGCTGGTCGATGTCACGGCGCTGCGCGCCCTGCAGGATTCACCAGTTGCCAGCCGCGCCCTTGCCCCCTTCGCTCTTCGCGGCACCGGGGGATGGTCCCGCGAGGCGCGGGATAAGGATAATTCAAGCGGGAAAGGTCCGACCCGGGGCGTGTCGGAAGAGAAAGATGGAAAAGAGGGACATCGAGGAGCTGAGGGAGCGTGTGCCTTGTGCGGCCGTGCTCGAAAAGGCCGGGTTCGCGATCGATCTGAAGGAGAGTACGCGCAAGGCGGTCAAGTATCGGCGTCGTGACGACATCATCATCGTGATCCATGACGGCAAGGGCTGGTTCGATGCCCTGTCCGACGCCAAGGGAGATGTGTTTTCGCTAGTCGAACATCTCGACGATATCGGCTTTACCGAGGTTCTTCGGCAGGTCTCCTACCTGGTCGGCTTCGTGCCGAGCGAGGCCGTCTGGACGAGGCAGGTCCGCGAGCGCGATCCCGACATCGGCGTTTCCGAGCGCTGGCGCGCACGGCGCAAGCCATGGCGCGGCTCCATGACCTGGCGCTATCTGCGCGACGAGCGCGCTCTTCCGGAGACGGTCATCCGCGCCGCGATCCAGCAGGATCGGCTCCGCGAAGGTCCTCGCGGCAGCATGTGGGCTGCCCATGTCGATGGGGGTGGCCTTGTCACCGGCTGGGAAGAGCGCGGCCCCGAATGGCGCGGTTTCGCCAGCGGCGGCGGAAAGGTCCTGTTCCGCCTCGGACCGATCGGCGCCCTCCGGCTCTGCGTCACCGAGGCGGCGATCGACGCGATGAGCCTCGCCGCGATCGAAGAGCTACGCTCCGATAGCCTCTATCTCAGCACGGGCGGCGGATGGGCGCCGGCGACGGTGGCCGCCATCCGGGGGCTCGCGTCGCACCCGGGCGCCCTGCTTGTCGCGGCGACCGACAACAATGAGCAGGGCGAGGTCTTTGCCGGCCGCATGGAGGCGATCGCGGCTGCCGCGACCTGTGCCTATGAGCGGCTTCGCCCACGGGCGGGCGACTGGAACGAGGAGTTATGCACGCGAGGCTGAGCCTAATGTGGATCGTTCCGCATGTCCGCGAGCGAAACACATAAGCCCACGATCTCACTCGATGCGCGCTCGGCAACGATGCGCAGCAGTCGCGCATCCGCCGTCACAAACCTTGATCCGGTCCCACGCGCGGCCGTGAGATAAGCGCAATCGTACGCCGGATGCGAAAGCTCGATCGCAAGGCTCGTTGCCTGTTCGAGCAAGCCCGTCATGGGCAGGAAGTCGATGCCGGAGCGTTCGAGCAGCCTGGCTGCCAGGACGGCCTCGTCGCGGCTGAGCTCGCTGCGGGCAACTTTCTTCCAAAGAATATTGGCGCATTCGGGAATCAAGAGCTCAGGCGCCGCGAACCGGAAACGCGATCGCAGATTGACGGCGGTCTCGGTCCCTTCCTCTTCCACGACCCATTTGATCGCGATGCTGGCGTCGACGACGAGCGTCTCCATCAACGCTCGTCTCGGCCTTTGCGCAGCAAGACTTCGGAGGGCGTCTGCTTGCGCGATGCGGTCAGCTTCCGCAGCTCGCTCGCGAGATCGTCAAAATCAGGCCCGCCCTCGCTCGCCAGCACCTGGCGCAGGATCTCGCGATGTTCGGCCTCCGCCGAGCGGCCGTGCCTCGCCGCTCGCATTTTCAGTTTCGCGATCAGATCGTCGTCCAGATTGCGGACATGCAGGTTTCCGGCCATCTCTTTGGCTCCATTGGGCTCATTGAGAGCAAAGATAGCAATTCTGGGAAGGACGAACAAGGAAGAAGGGATGAAAGAGGAGGGAAGCACGCATCCGCGCGGAAGGTTGGGGATACCGCCAGGCCGCTCTTGCCCGCCGCGAGGGCGGACTTAGCAAACCATCATTTGCTGGTCATAGGTTGGCCTGCCGTTCCGCCTTCCAGAACCAGAATGCGAGCAAGGGTGCGATCACGACCTCGAAGAGCAATGACGGGGCGATTTCGGGGCTGAACAGCAGGCTCGGTTCATATCCGCTCATTCGCGCCAGACCGCCCATGAAGATCATCGTGACGAGAGCGATCAGCACAGTGCGTAAGCGCTGGAACGCCAGGCGATCCCGACGACCCGCCGGCGGCGGCCTCCCCGACCATCGAGCCAGGGGAGATCGAACAATGAGCCCTCATTCCTGGCGCGCGCTCAAGGCGTCCGCATCCCGGCAGCTTACACAGGCCTGCCCGCTTCTCGCGGACCGGCCGACGGCAGGGGCTGTCAGAGCGCTGTTCACGATTGTCGCCCTCGCCGACGTCAGGCTCACGGCGAGGGCGATCGACGGAAGCCTCAGGGCCGATCTGCGGACGCGTCCGGCGCCACGAAACGATCCGCAGGCGGATGCGCTTCTCGACGAGATCGCCGGCGTCATAAGCGATCATGCCTGCCAGCCGCGGTCGCGCTCGGGCGCCGACTTTGCGGTTCGGCTCGGTGGGTACCACGGCTTCGCTGACCTGATGGCCGATCTGCTGTCAGCCGGTGCGTCGCAGGAGGAGCCTTCGGCCGTCGCCGCATTGGCCGGTAGTGCGATCCGGGGCCTCTCGGAACGGATAATGACACTTGCTCTCGAGCATCTCCATGCGATTTTCGCGCGGGATCTCGACCGGCCATGTCCGGGAGGCGACCGCTCGGCGCCTCGACGCTACGCCCTTCCGGCAATGGCCATGCCTCGGAGGGCGTTATGGCGAGTATGGCTGGCTCGTCTACGCCCATGACGAAAACAGCGGAATGGGTGCCGACGCCATCCCGGAGGTGCTGTTCGCGGTCATGAGCTGGTCGCAAAAGCAGGGCTGCGATCACGTACTTTTCGATCGTGATGGCAATATCGTCGACGAGTTGCCCCACTTCGACTGGTGATGCGGCGACGCCCGCGAAAGTCATCCGCGAGCAAAGGCGAGAAGCGGACCAATATCGTGATTGTCGGCGGATCGCAGCGCGGTCACATAGCGAGCGCGCAATGCGCCGACATCGGCGAGGCTGCCGCCGCCCCAGCTGAACGGTTGTCTTCCGAGCTTCTCGACGAGGAGGTCGGCTGCCAGGCGCGCATGGCGGCCGTTGCCGTTCGGGAACGGATGGATGGCGACGAGACGATGGTGGAACCTGATCGCGATCTCGTCGGGCGGAAACGTGGCATGCTCCACCCAATAGCGTACATCGCCCAGGAGGTTCGTGAGCTCCACCGCGATACGATAGGCTTGAATGCCGATGTTGCGCTCGGTGCTTCGGAAGGTTCCTGCCCACTCCCAGACCTCGCCGAACATGCGCTTGTGCAGCGTCCGCACGAAGTCGTCGGTGAGCATCCTGTCGATGGGCAATCGCCGCCTTCCGCGAGCCCAGGCCGCGCCCGCGACGATATTCTCCTGTTCGGCCTCGTTCAGATCCTTGCGATGTGTGATCCAGCTCTGGAGCAGGCCGTCGCGCTCGCCGGGCTCAAGGGGCGTCGCATCTTCCGGCTCCTGAAACAGGTCGGTCATGCTTCGCTCCAGAGGTCGCGCTCCGAAAGCCTGTCGCGGATATAGGCCTGCACGCGTGCTTCGAAGTCGCTGCCGCTGGTCTCCTGCGCTTCCAGCCGCATCGTATGGGCGACGCGCTGCAGGTCCCGCATGGCGATCTGTCGCGCGCGAGCGTCGACAGTCTCGTCCAGCGAGCTGTTCGGCACGAGCGCATAGACGAGCGTGCAGTCGAGCGCCTCGGCCGCCCGGCGCAGCGTGCTGAGCTGGATCGACCCCGCCGCCTCCGACTTCTCGATCGCCTCCACGGTCTGCGGCCGGATTCCCATGCGATGGCCGAGCTGCGCGCCGGTCATGCCGAGCGCGTCTCGAAGGGCCCGGATCCAGCCCTTCGGCGGTGGCCGGAAACGGTCGACCGGCTGCAGGACACGCAACCTTTCGTCAAGACGGACGCGGGCGCGCCTGCGTGCATCGCTTTTCATCCGCAGCCCTTTCAAATCTATCAGATTATAGTCTGATAACGTCCGGACAAATATCAATCTGTGACCTGTTTCGCAATGAAAATAGATAAGCCTATGCTCTGATAAACTCACATAATCTCACAGCCTATGAGCTGAATATGGCGCAGTCGTATAGGGAAGGAAATCAGGAAGAGGAGAGGAGAAGACTGGCTGCCGCATGCCCGCCGTCCGCGTCAAGGGTGGCGCTTCGCCCGCTGCGCGGCCCTTGACCCGTCCGGACCGAGAGGCGGCCGCAGGGAGAGGTCCTGAAGGGCTGAAGATGATGGTGATCCAGGAGGATGCACCGCGCTCCAGCCCGACGAGGCTGAAGGAGCCCCGACATGACCCTCTCCACCCCTATCCGCAAGGTGTTTCAAGGCGTCCCCGACCGGCGCCAGATGTTCCAGATGTTCGACCGTCATGCGCAGCGGCCCAATCGCTGGGAGGATCAGGCGAGCGCGCTCTATGCCGGCGAATGGTTTGAGATCGACCGGATCGACCACGACTATATGTTTGAGATCCTGCCGCCGCTGTGGATGCGCGGCGACATGTTCGCGATGCGCGAATTCCTGACCGGCAGCGTCACCAGCGTCTTCTTCGCGCTGATGATCGACGGGAACCTCCGCCACTTCCACGGCTATTGCGATCTCGCCGACAAGGGTTCTTCCGAGCGGATGCATGCCGCGATCATCGACCGGGAATCGCGGCCAGTGAAGGCGATGACGCGAACCGAGCGTCTCGAGCACATCTGGAGCTCGACGCATGACGATTATCGCGGCTATGCCGGCGATCGCTGGCCGGAGGCCGATCGCGGCAAGCGCACCGTGCTGTTCTATGGCGGACGGCAAGGCACCAGCCTGATCTTGCTCGACAGTCTGACCGAGGTACAGATCTCCGCCAAGCTGCCGGTGCATTTGCGCTACCTGCCCGACGCGATCGCGGCGTGAGGTGGCGTTCATGTTCACCTTCCCTCTGCCGGAGGTCCGCGCCGTCATTGCGCGCGGACGATCCGACGCCGCGGCCAATGGCGGCCATCGCAATCCCCATTACGGTCTCTCCCTTGGCAAGGACGAACAGCCCGGCCTGTGGCTCGTCGGCGATGAAGGGGTCTACCTCCTCTCGAATGGCAAGCTCGCCGAGGGGCAGCGCGCCCTCGTCTGCTACGCCGAGGAGTGCGATCCGAAGACCAATCCCGACTACTGGCACTACAAGCGCCAGCACTTCGGCGGGGATGACGGGATCGAATTCCTCGACGCCGTCGAGCTCGAGCGGCTGATGGCCGCCGTCCCCGCCGCCACGCACCTGACGATCGTGACGACCGACACCAGCCTGTCGCTCGGCCTGATCCGCCGCTGAACCGGCGGGCGGGCCTCGCCCACCTTTCCCGACAACCGAACGCGTCTCAGCTTCGCCGGCTTCCGGCGGGGCCGATGGCGCGCGCCCTCATCACAGGAGACCGCCACAATGGCGCAAGACGATCCCTTCACCCTAGACCTGTTCGGGAACACCGCGCTGTCGTCCGGCCTCGGCCTCGACGTCACCGCATTCGCGGCAAGCTTTACCGAGGGACCGAACGACGACGATCCTCCGCCCACGACGCCGGCGCCGGCCGCGCCGATGGCTGCGGCTGAACGGCGATCCGTCGCGCGCCCTGCCGAGAGGGGTGAGAACTTTTATCTCGCCGGCACCCGCCAGCTTGCCCGTTCGTGGAAGGATCGCGCCCGCGACAATCTCGTCGCCATACGCCTCTCGGCCGAAATCGAACAGGCGCAGCGCTCGGCCACACCGGAGGAGCAGTCGGCGCTGATCAAGTTCACCGGCTTCGGCGCGTCCGATCTCGCCAATGGCATGTTTCGCCGGCCCGGCGAGGGCGGGTTCCGGAAGGGCTGGGAGACGCTCGGAGCCGGGCTGGAGGAAGCCGTGAGCAGCGCGGACTACGCCTCGCTCGCACGCTGCACGCAGTATGCGCACTTCACGCCCGAATATATCGTCCGCGCCATCTGGGCTGGCGTACTGCGTCTCGGCTGGCGCGGTGGCCGGGTGCTGGAGCCGGGCATCGGCACGGGGCTGTTTCCCGCCCTGATGCCGGACGGACTGCGGGCGTCGTCGCATGTCACGGGCGTCGAGCTCGATCCCGTCACAGCTCGGATTGTCCGGCTCCTCCAGCCGCGCGCCCGGATCATCGCTGGCGACTTCGCCCGCGTCGACCTGCCGGCACATTTCGATCTGGCGATCGGCAATCCGCCCTTCTCCGACCGCACCGTGCGCTCGGATCGGGCTTTCCGCTCACTCGGCCTGCGGCTGCACGACTACTTCATCGCCAAGGCGATCAGCCGGCTGAAGCCGGGAGCGCTTGCCGCCTTCGTCACCTCGCACGACACGATGGACAAGGCGGACAGCTCGGCCCGCGCGCATATCGCGACCATGGCCGATCTCGTCGGCGCGGTGCGCCTGCCCGAGGGCAGTTTCCGGGCAGACGCCGGCACCGAGACGCAAGTCGATATCCTGTTCTTCCGCCGGCGGCGGGACGGCCAGCCGGAGGGCGACCTGTCCTGGCTTGACCTCGAGGAGGTCCGGCCCGCGACGGATGACGAGGCGGCGATCCGGATCAACCGCTGGTTCGCGCGCCATCCCGGCATGGTGCTGGGAGCGCATGGCCTGACCTCGGGCCCCTTCGGCGAGACCTATACATGCAGCGCACGCGACGGCGAGGATCTCGATGCCGCGCTTGCGGCCACGCTCACCTTCCTTCCGGAAGACATCTATGACGGTGACCCGGAGCCGATCTCGGCGGATCTTGAGGAGCCGAGCCCGACCGCCGACCTGCCCGGCGCGTCCCGAGCGCGGGAGGGCAGCTACTTCGTCGACAGCCGGCATGGCCTCATGCAGGTCGTCGACGGCGCGCCGGTCGCGATCCATGTGCGCAAGGGGCGCAGCGGCAACGGGATTCCGGAAAAGCACGTCCGCATTCTCCGCAAGCTGATCCCGATCCGCGACGCGGTCCGCGAGGTGCTGAAGGCCCAGGAGTTCGACAAGCCGTGGAAGCCGGCACAGGTGAAGCTGCGCATCGCCTGGTCGAACTTCGTGCGCGACTTCGGCCCGATCAACACCACTGTCGTCTCGACCAGCGAGGATGAGGAGACCGGCGACGTGCGTGAGACGCACCGCCGCCCGAACATCCAGCCCTTCCTCGACGATCCCGATTGCTGGCTGGTCGCGTCGATCGAGGACTACGACCTTGAGAGCAACACGGCCAAGCCCGGCCCGATCTTCACCGAGCGGGTCATCGCGCCGCCGCCGGCGCCGATCATCACCTCGCCGGCCGATGCGCTCGCCGTGGTGCTCAACGAGCGCGGCCATGTCGATCCCGACCACATTGCCGAGCTGCTGCACCGGGATGTCGAGGCTGTCATCGCCGAGCTCGGCAACGGCATCTTCCGCGACCCGGCCGATGGCTCCTGGCAGACCGCCGACGCCTATCTCTCGGGGGCCGTCCGCTCGAAGCTCGTCTCCGCGCAGGCCGCAGCTGGGCTCGATCCTGCGTATCTGCGCAATGTCACCGCACTGCAGGCCGTGCAGCCGGCCGACCTTCGGCCCTCCGACATCACCGCGCGTCTCGGCGCGCCGTGGATCCCGGCCGCCGATATCGTCGCCTTCGTCAGGGAAACGATGGGCGTCGAGATCAAGATCCACCACATGCCGGAGCTGGCATCCTGGACCGTCGAGGCGCGGCAGCTCGGCTATATGGCGGCCGGCACGTCGGAGTGGGGCACCGACCGGCGTCACGCCGGCCAGCTCCTTTCGGATGCGCTGAACTCCTCGGTGCCACAGATCTTCGACATCGTGAAGGACGGCGAAAGCGAGCGCCGCGTGCTCAATGTCGTCGACACGGAAGCCGCCAAGGAAAAGCTCACCAAGATCAAGGCCGCGTTCCAGAAGTGGATCTGGAGCGACGCCGACCGGACCGACCGGCTGGCGCGGGTCTACAATGACCGCTTCAACAATATCGCGCCTCGCGCCTTCAACGGCGATCATCTCCAGCTTCCGGGCGCCTCTGGCGCCTTTTCGCTGTATGGGCACCAGAAGCGGGTCATCTGGCGCATCATCTCCTCCGGCAGCACCTATGTCGCCCACGCCGTCGGCGCCGGGAAAACCATGTCGATCGCCGCCGCGATCATGGAGCAGCGCCGGCTCGGGCTGATCGCCAAGGCCATGCTCGTCGTTCCCGGCCATTGCCTGGCGCAGGCCGCGAGGGAGTTTCTCGCTCTCTATCCGAATGCCCGTATCCTCGTCGCCGACGAGACCAACTTCACCAAGGACAAGCGGCACCGCTTCCTGTCGCGCGCGGCGACGGCGACGTGGGACGCGATCATCATCACCCACAGCGCCTTCCGCTTCATCGGCGTGCCGTCGGCGTTCGAGAGCCAAATGATCCAGGATGAGCTGGAACTCTACGAGGAACTGCTGACCAAGGTCGAGAGCGACGATCGCGTCTCGCGCAAACGCCTCGAGCGATTGAAGGAAGGCCTGAAGGAACGGCTGGAGGCGCTCTCAACGCGGAAGGATGACCTTCTCACCATCTCCGAGATCGGTGTCGACCAGATCATCGTTGATGAAGCGCAAGAGTTCCGCAAGCTCTCCTTCGCCACCAACATGTCGACGCTGAAAGGCATCGATCCGAACGGCTCGCAGCGGGCCTGGGACCTGTTCGTCAAAGCCCGCTTCATCGAGACGAAAAACCCGGGCAGGGCGCTCGTGCTCGCCTCCGGCACGCCGATCACAAACACGCTTGGCGAGATGTTCACCGTGCAGAGGCTACTCGGCCACGCGGCGCTGCGTGAGCGCGGGCTGCACGAGTTCGACGCATGGGCCTCGACCTTCGGCGACGCATCCACCGAGCTCGAGCTCCAGCCGTCGGGCAAATACAAGCCGGTCACGCGCTTCGCGCAGTTCGTGAATGTCGCCGAGCTGATCGCCATGTTCCGCTCCTTCGCCGACGTGGTGATGCCGGCGGACCTGCGCGAGTCCGTGAAGGTGCCGGAGATCTCAGGCGGCAAGCGCCAGATCATCACCGCGCCGCCGAGCGCGGCGTTCAAGGCCTATCAGCGCCAGCTCGAGGTCCGCATCACCGCCATAGAGCAACGCGACCGTCCGCCCGAGCCCGGTGACGACATCCTGCTCTCCGTCATCACCGACGGGCGCCATGCCGCGATCGATCTTCGGCTGGTCGGTCCCGCCTATGACAACGAGCCCGGCAACAAGCTGAATCAGCTCGTCGCGAACGCCTTCCGCATCTGGCGGGAAACGGCGAAAATCACCTATGTCCGCGGCGATGGGAAGCCTTACGATCTGACTGGCGCCGCACAGATGATCTTTTCCGATCTGGGCACGCTCAATGTCGAGAAGACCCGCGGCTTTTCAGCTTATCGCTGGATCCGCGACGAACTGGTCCGCATGGGAGTGCCCGCTGCCGAGATCGCCTTCATTCAGGATTTCAAACGCTCTGATGCGAAGCAGCGCCTGTTCGGCGATGTCCGGGCCGGTAAGGTCCGCTTCCTTCTCGGCAGCTCGGAAACCATGGGGACCGGAGTCAACGCGCAGCTGAGGCTGAAGGCGCTGCATCACCTCGATGTGCCGTGGCTGCCGTCACAGATTGAGCAACGTGAAGGCAGGATCGTCAGGCAAGGCAATCAGCATGACGTCGTGGACATCTTTGCGTACGCAACGCTCGGGTCGCTCGACGCCACGATGTGGCAGAACAACGAGCGCAAGGCTCGCTTCATCACCGCCGCGCTTTCCGGCGACACCTCGATCCGCAGGCTGGAAGACATGGGCGAAGGGCAGGCATCGCAGTTCGCCATGGCGAAGGCCATTGCCAGTGGCGATCAGCGCCTGATGCAGAAGGCTGGGCTGGAGGCCGAGATCGCCCGGCTCGATCGCCTGCGTGCCGCCCATGTCGATGACCAGCATGCCATTCGCCGCCAGATCCGCGATGCCGAGCGTGAGATCGAGCATGCGACCCGGCGCATGGCCGAGATTGGGCAAGACATCGAGCGGCTTGTGCCAACTGCCGGCGATGCTTTCGCCATGGCCGTGACCGGGAAACGCCACGCCGAGCGCAAGAGCGCCGGTCGCGCTCTGATGAAGGAGATCCTGACGCTTGTCCAACTCCAGCAGGAGGAGGTCGTTATCGCCTCGCTCGGCGGATTCGATCTCGAATTCTCCGGCGAGCGGGTCGGACGTGACGGCTTCCACTACACCACAATGCTGCTGCGGACCGGCGCAGACTTCGAGATCGATCTGCCTGTTACGGTCACGCCGCTCGGCGCCGTCGCTCGGCTCGAGCACGCGCTGTCGGGTTTCGAGGAAGAACAGGAAGGATATCGGCAGCGACTGAGCGATGCCCGCCGCCGCCTCGCTTCCTACCAGGCGCGCGCGGGCGGCGCATTCGCCTTCACCGACGAGCTGGAGATGAAGTGCACGCAGCTCGCCGAGATCGAGGCCGATCTTGCGAACGACGTCGAGAGTCCCCGCGATCTGATCGCTGCTTAGGAGCGCTCTGGCGACAAGCGATTCTCATCATCGATCAATACGAGACGAGATGGAGCCCCGTCGCCCCATCTCCAGAGCACGAGGTTCAAATCTTCGGCCGTCGCGCCGGCTGCGAAGCTCCTGACGAGCAAGCCGTTATAGCCGCCGGCAATAAGTCGCCGGGCAAAGGTCTGCGTCCGCGCTTCCCCGCTCGCCTTCATCTGGTCGCGCCATGTGCTGTCGGCGAGTGCCGCGGGGTCCATTCCCTTTGCCGCGAGCGCCTCATCATCCCGGCAATCGAATATGCCATCGATCTCCGCGTCGTAGCAGACGAGCGTGGTCGGCTGGAGATTGCCGACCTGATTGGCTTCGCGCAGCGCGGTCATCACTGATAATGACCCATAGAGTGCGGGCAGGCCCTTCGGGTTGAACCGTCCGCCATAGAGTTCGGCACCCCGCCCGGACAGTGGCTCGCGCGCATAGACCGGATTCAGCGCTCGATAGAGCTTTCCCCGATATTGCACGTCGTCAGGCGTGCACGCCGGCGTCGACCGCGTCGACATAATCGAGCACGTCATCCACGCGACCATTGCGCACGAGCTGCATGGCCGTCTGGCCGGAGAAGCCGGGCAGGGGCTCCGACCGGTACCAAGCATAGGCCATCAAGGTGGAGCCGAAGCGCGGCTCGACCTTGTTGATCACCTCGACCATCTCGCGCAGCCGGCGTTGGGTCTTGTCCGACCGGACGCGGTCCTTGCGCTGGACGGCATCCTTGCCGAGCCCGGCCGTGCGGGCGACTTCCTCGCTGGTGGTTCGAAACGCAACCGCGATCTTCCGGGGAGCGAGGAAGCCGTTATCCGCATATTGCGCCAACCCCATGCGAGCCTCCTATTGTCCGAATGACGCTACATCTGACGCAATATAGCGCCACTATGGCCGGCATTCAAGGTGCGTTATGAGGAGGAAAGGAGGGCCATTCAGGAAAAATCCGGTTCGCCGATCGGCCGAACCGGCGACGCTGAAGCTCAACCGCAGCCCGCGCGATCCCGGCCACGGCGTCCGGCGCAGGGCTTGACGCCCCGCTTGGCCGGCCGGGCAGGGATGCTCGGCCGCAGTTGCACCGGCCCGTCCGCTCCGCGGGCCGGGGGAGGTCTTCAAAAAGAAGACGAAGGAAGGACCCGCGAAGGGCGGCGTCCAACATCCCCACAAGGAGCTTCCCCATGCATCTCATGAAAGTCGATCCGCGCGCGCTGAAGGAAAACCCCGACCGCATGCGCCTGACGAAGTCCACGCCACAGGCCGACGCCCTGTTGCTCGCCACCATAAAGGCGGTCGGCATCGTCCAGCCGCCTGTCATCGCCCCCGAGACCAGCGGAGGCAACGGCTACATCATCACTGCCGGCCACCGTCGCGTGCGCCAGGCGATCGCCGCCGGCCTCGAAGAGATCGACGTCCTCGTCGACGACGCCGCCAACGACAATGGCGCGATGCGGTCCATGGTGGAGAACATCGCCCGCGAGGCGCTGAACCCCGTCGACCAGTGGCGCGCCATCGAGCGCCTCGTCGCGCTCGGCTGGACCGAGGAGGCGATCGGCGTCGCGCTTGCCTTGCCGGTTCGCCAGATCAAGAAGCTGCGCCTCCTCGCCAATGTCCTGCCGGCCATGCTCGACCAGATGACGAAGGGCGACATGCCCAACGAGAAGCAGTTGCGCACCATTGCGGCAGCCTCGCCCGACGAGCAGCGCGAGGTCTGGAAGAAGCACAAGCCGTCCAAGGCCGACCCGCAGGTCGCCTGGTACAGCGTGGCGAACGGCCTGGAAAAGACCCGGATGTACGCGAAGGATGCGAGCTTCGACGACGATCTCGCCAAGGCCTACGGCATCGCCTGGGTCGAGGACCTGTTCGCCTCGGCCGACGAGGACAGCCGCTACACGACGGACGTCGAGGCCTTCCTCGGCGCCCAGCAGGAATGGATGGCGAACCACCTGCCCAAGCGCAGTGTCATCGTCGAGGCCGACACCTGGGGCCGCGCGAAGTTGCCCCCCAAAGCCGAGCAGGTCTACGGCCGGCCCGGCAAGTCGGACCACGCTGCCATGTATCTTGATCGCGAGGGCAAGGTGCAGACCGTGCACTATCGTCTCCCCGAGCCGAAAAAGGCCAAGGCCAAGGGCGAGGAGGTCGGTGGCGCGGCTGGCGAAGATGGCGTCGTCGTATCCAGGCCGCGTCCGGACGTGACCCGCAAGGGCATCGAGATGATCGGCGACTTCCGGACCGATGCGCTGCATGAAGCGCTCGCCCGCGCCCCGATCGAAGACGACACGCTGCTGGCGCTGCTCGTGCTCGCGTTCGCTGGCCGAAACATCTCCATCGCGTCCGGCGCCTCCGGCGACGTCTACGGTTATGCCCGGATGGATCGCCATGCCGCACGGCTGGTCGGCAATGAGGGCAAGCTCGCGTTCGACCGCGAGACGCTGCAGCAGGCGGCCCGCGGCGTCCTCATCGATGTGCTGTCGTGCCGGGAGAACCGCACCGACACCGGCATCGTCGCGCGGCTCGCCGGCGACGCCATCGGCGCCGACGGCTTCCTCCCGAACATGGGCACGGACGAATTCCTCTCGTGCCTGTCCCGCGCCGCGCTCGAAGGCTCGTGCAAGGACACCCCGGTCCTGCCGCGCCAGAAGGTGAAGGACACCCGCGCCGCTCTCGTCGAGCACTTCAAGGCGGAGCGGTTCGTTCATCCGTTGGCGCTGTTCGCGCCCGACGCGATGAAGCTCGCGAGCTGGCTGGTGAAGCACGAGGCGAGCGAGGACGACGATCTCGACGAGGGGTCGGCCGAGCCGGACGCCGCGGAGCCGGCCGACGCGCTCGACGGCGAGGCCTACGGCGTCGCGGCCGAATAGCCGGCGCACATTTTCGCACTGCGAATCCCATCCCGCCGCCGGCTCTGCCGGCGGCGCTTTCGTTTCCACTCCTGCGCAATCACGGAGGACATGATGTCCGCGCACACGATCTACGACAACGCGCCGATCGGCTCCCTCGTCGCCTGGTCCGATGGAACGCCGCGGCCGCCCGAGCGCTTCACCAGGAAGCTGTCCGCCTGGCAGACCCACAACAGCAAGGGCCGCCTGATCCAGAAGCAGGGGGAACGCGGCATCGGCAGCGTCGGCCTGTCCGCCAGCTTCACCCTGCACGAGGCGGACTATGGCGCTGGCGGCGTCATCGCGATTCGCGTCCACCGGACGTTCTCGCTCGACTCGAAGCTGCACTTCACGATCCTCGAGCGCCCGGCCATCGGCTCGGTGCGAATCTTCGACCGCGCCGGCCGCGGCGCTGTGCTCGTCCATCTCGCTGCGCATCGGCAGGCTGCCGAAGAATGGCTCTCGCGTCATGGTTATCCGCGCGCCGTGTTCGAGGAGGTCACCGCCGACGAGGTCGGCGCCGACGTCGTCGAGGGGAGGATCGTCGCATGACCATGCTGGCATCTCCGAACGAAGCTGCCGACCCCGCCAGCGGATTTCCGGAGGTGGCGTTCGGCCACAGCGCGGACGGCTTTGCCGTCGCCCGGGTCGCGGACACCGCGTTCGCCATGCTGCCCTCGCGCGACGGGCGTTTCTATCTCGCGAGTGGCTGGCGCATCGGCCGTCCCATGGAGCAATGGACGCGCGCCGATTTCCACAGTCATTCCGGCGAGCTCGCCAATGAGGTGGCCTTCCGCGCCAAGGTCATGGAAAACGCCGAGCATCAGCGCGAGAAGCGCGCGCTCCGCCGCTGCGAGATCCGCGCGACCGCCAGCACGCCCTGGGGACGGTCGCAGGGCGCGACCCTCTATGCCGAGGATGTCGTCTTCCATTCCACGGCCGGCCATGGAGGCATTCACCTCTCGGCAACGCGCAACCGCATGGTCCATCCCATGCTTCGCGCCGAGGGCGGCTGGTACGAGGAAGATGAAGCCTGGGCGATCGTCGCCATCACCTTCCCGCACCTGTTCACCGCCTTCGAGCGGCGCTGCGCCGAGCAGACGGTCAAGGACAGCTGGCCGGAGGCATGGGAGACGATCTTCGGGATCATCCTCGCCCCAGGAGAGTCCCGCGAGAAGGATCGCCGGTCCTTCGAACAACAGCACGCCGGCGACTGGATCGTGGTGTCGGCGATCACCTCGAACCGCGAGAAAGGCATGGTCGAAGTCGTCGCCACGATGGGCGGCCGACGTGGCCCCGGCACCGAGGAGCGCCGCTTCCTCATCCCGTCATCACAGTACCGAAGTGGCCCGTTCGGCTTCGTCATCGATAAGAATCGCCATCGGATTTATTCCGGCCCGTCGAGCTTCCTCGGCTGGACGCGATAGGAGGCAGCGATGCCCTGGAAAATCATCGCTTCCGCCTTCGGCTGGAAGGCCGCCCATGATGACGAGGCAAGTCTCCTCGTCGTCCGGCACCCCAAACGGCGCCGGCACTATTCCGGCACTGACGCCTGGAAGCAGGCTGTCCTGCTGTCGATCCGCTCGCCGTCGGCACACCCGCTGCTCCGCAGGGAGGGCCGGCCATGACGACTTATATGGTGGCCGTTCATCTGCTGGTCGAGGCAGGGCCGGAGCCGCGCGCCGAAATCTGCGCGGCACTCCATGGCATCCTGAGCGATGCCATGCAGCAGGATGCCGGCGAGGATCTCGCATCCTCGATCGCTTCGGTCGCGTTGCCCGCCTCCTATGCGCCAGACACCACCCCGCTTCCGGCGTGGCCGGCGGCGTATTCGCGGCGCCGCGCCCGGGAGAGTTCGTCATGAATACCTCGGGCAGACCGGCGCCGCTCGCACGAACACGAGCCGCCTGCTCCGAGGCCCGTCGCCAGCTTGCTCGCATCGAACGCCAGATCAAGCACCGCGCCGAACGGAAAACCAACACCGCAAAGGCAAAAGCCCGACCGTCGAGCCGTCGTCGGGCCGGATGGACGCCGGCGGATGGGCGGCTCTTCCGCGAGCATGTCGATCAACTGGCCTTTGAGCGCCGCGGCGAGATCGAGGCGCTCTCGTGGAAGCTCGCCAGCGGAAGGTCGCGGGGGCGGCGTTGAGGTGCAAGTGGATCGCGCTTGCGCTAACCTTGGCTCGTCATAGGAGTACCATCATGGACGAGACGACGCGCGCCGGGTTCGAGCGGCTCTTCACCATCGCCCGCAGCGACACCGGGCAGTCGCGCCGTGTCGCCGGCTTCGTCCTCGCCTGGTGGAATGCAATCGACCTCGGCGGGTTCGACATCGCCGACCTCTTCGCCGTCGATAATGCCATCGCCCATGACATGGCGACCGTCTTCGCCTATGTCGCCGGCCGACCTGTGGCGGAGTATCCCGAAGCCTATCGGACCGAAATCGAGGACGTCATCCGGCAGTGGCGGCCAGACGTGTGGGCGAGGGCAACCGACGCCGCCTAGGCCAAGCTGCTGGCTATCTCCCGCCGACAATTCCTCGGCAGCAAGCGGATCCTCGCGTTTTCTCGCATTCGCCATTTGTCGTCCGCCTCGACGATAGCGGCGTGGCTCTCTCCAAATCGCTGCTGTGAACCGCCGTGACGTTCGGGATGTGAGGCGCTGCGCGCGGGCCCGCCGGTCGATCTCTCCGCCTGCGCCTTGTCGTGGCCGACGGGGAAAGCAGGTCCGCGGCGGCAGGTCATGTCGGCCTTCCCATGTCACTTTCGAAGCCTGGGCACAGGTCCCTTGCCGGTCCTCCCCTCGGGTTTTGCTGCGGTCGTAAACCGGCGGCCGGCCGCTTCAAGGCCGCGTTCCGCGCCGCGTGGCGGCCGGACCCCGTCAGGCTCGGCAAAGCGGGCCCGCGTCCCGCGCGAGGGCTGAAAGCCCCGCTTGTCCGCAGGCCCGCTTCGCTCGCCTCGCCGTCTCCGGACCCTGAAACGTCCACCTATCGCCGATTTCTCTCGACCGCACCCGAAGGAAAGACCGGCAAGGGCCGATCCTAGCCCGAGGGAGAAACCGCAGGAAAGGAAGTTCACATGACCAAGACCGCTCGCGCTCCCCGCCAGTCCGCCCGCGTTGTCCAACTCCGCAAGGGCACCACGCTCGAGATGGTTCGGCTGGCTTGCCCCGACGCCCACCAGACCTTCCTCATCTGCGAAAGCTTCGGGCTTCCGGTCCCCGACAGCGACGGAATCCGGGAGCTCCACCTGCGACTGATCATGGAGACGGCCGAGAGCCTTGGCGAAGGGCTTAGCGAACGGGCGATGCAGATCCATCTCCAGCGCATCGTCGGTGCCTATGTCGGATCGGCCCACGGAGCCGGCCAGTTCTATTCCCGCGCCGTTACCGAAGCCCGCGACGCCACCGCCAAGCTCGCCAATGACGCCCGCGACGAGGATCTCGACGGCCCGGTCGGCTTCTCGAGCGCTGCACAGCGCAAGCGCGAATTCGCCGCCGACATGGGGCTCCAGGCCCACGTGCTCCGCATGGCGGCGGAGGGCGCCGACGCGGCCTATGAGCAGGTCGTCGGCGAGCGCTGGAAGCCCTTCGAGCGGCCGCTCGAGAATGCCGGCCAGAGCGTCGACCGCAAGGCGGCCGAGCTCCAGATGGCGGCTCTCGGTTGAGCCGCCCGGGCGGAGCCTTGGCTCCGCCCTTCTCATCGCTCGCACGAGACCAAGCCGGCCTCTCCAGGCGCCGGCCTTTTCGCATGTCGAAACCAAACCTCAGTCGATCGCGGAAGGAAAAGAAATGGGAGGAGAGCGCGCCGTGCGCGTCCCGTCCCGGAAGGAGGTCCTGCCGGGGCCGGCGGTCAGCGCAACGGCTTCGCCGTCCTCCACTTCGTTGCGGCCCGTCGCGCCTCGCCCCGCGGTCGGGCGCCTCCGGGTGCGCGGTCTCGCCTGTTCCCCCGGCAACCGGACCCCGTGACGGGGCCGCGATCGGCGCGGCCTCCAGTGCGGAGGTTCAGGAAAATGAGCAGGAAAGAGATTGGCGAGCGCGGCGACATCTACGCCAGGATTACCGAGCGGATTGTCGCCGATCTCGAAAAGGGCGTGCGACCGTGGATCCAGCCATGGAGCGCGGCGAATGCGACCGGCCGCATCACCCGCCCGTTGCGTCATACCGGAGCGCCATATTCCGGCATGAACGTGCTGCTGCTGTGGTCGGAGGCCATGGCGCGGGGCTTCGCCTCGCCGACCTGGATGACCTTCAAGCAGGCGGCGGAGCTCGGCGGCCATGTTCGCAAGGGCGAATCCGGCTCGATCGTCATCTACGCCAGCCGTTTCACGAAAACCGAAACGGACGCGCACGGCGGGGAGGTGGAGCGGGACATCCCGTTCCTGAAGACCTACCGCGTCTTCAACGTCGACCAGATCGAGGGTCTGCCGGCAAATTTCTATCTCCCGCCGCCGCCCGTTCTCGATCCGATGGCGCGGATCGAGCATGCCGATTGGTTCTTTGCGCATACCGGCGCCGTGATCCGCCACGGTGGCTCGGCGGCATTCTATTCGCCGTCGACCGACCACATCCAGATGCCGCCGTTCGAGACGTTTCGCGACGCGGCTTCGTACGTGGCGGTCCTCAGCCATGAATCGGTGCACTGGACGGCTGACCCGCGCCGCGTCGGCCGCGATCTCAGCCGCTACGCGAAGGATCGCAGCGAGAGGGCGCGCGAAGAGCTGGTGGCCGAAATCGGCTCGGCGTTTCTCTGTGCCGATCTCGGCATCGTTCCGGAGCTGGAGCCCAGGCCCGACCACGCCACCTATCTCGGAAGCTGGCTGACGGTCCTTGCCAACGACAAGCGGGCGATCTTCTCGGCCGCCGCCCATGCGCAGCGTGCCGTCACCTTTCTGCATGGCCTGCAGCTACAGGCCGAGACGGTGCAGGAGGCAGCGGCATAGTGCTCACTGGCTGGCGAGGAGTTCGGCGAGTGCTCCTCGGGGAGCGTATGATATTCGACGTCGCGCTGGTCATCGTCATGCAAATGCATTACACTACAGGTGTCAGACAGGGAGATCGACATGACTGCCAATGCACTGGTCCAGACCCGCATCGATGCCGATGTCAGGGACCGGGCGTCTGCAGTGCTCGAGAGCATGGGCCTGACCGTCTCAGACGCAGTTCGCATCCTGCTGACCCGAACGGCCAATGAAGGTACCCTTCCGCTTGAGCTGGTCACCAACAGCGAAGCGCATGATGCATGGTTCCGGGCCAAGGTCCTGCAGGCGATCGAGGATACCCGGCCCGATGTTCCGGATGAAGAAGCGGAGGCGCATTTCGCGGCCCGACGCGCCACGGCCCGGCGTAAGGCCGGGTCCGCAGGCTGATGAGGCTCGTCTGGTCCGCCGTTGCCCTCACCGATCGCGACGGCATCTTCACCCATATCGAAGCTGATAGTCCGAAGGCCGCCATCGCCGTCGACGAGCGGATTTCGGCCGCGGCCCATCGCCTCTTGGAGTTTCCTGAAAGCGGGAGGCCCGGCCGTGTCCCGGGAACGCGGGAGCTCGTTATTCCCGGCACGCCCTATATCGCTGCCTATACCGTGACGACGACATTCGTGCGCATTCTGTGCGTCCTTCCTGGTGCACAGATCTGGCCGGGCGACTTCCCCGAGAGCTGAGCAGTCGCGGGTTACACGGCGCTTTCGCGGCGCGAAATGGACGCAGCCGCAATGTTGTACCAGGCCATCTTTCTCTCATCGCCATCCATCATACCGGCAGTCAGGCCGCGTCAAGGACGCGCGGTGCCCCCAATTTTGCCACCGCCGCGCGACAACGAAATCGGCTCCCCACGCGCTGACCCCGCCGGTCGCTTCACGATCCTGACCCGTCCCTCCAACGCTCGGTGATCCGCCTTCGTCAACGAGACGAAGGAGCTTCACATGACGATGGTTCAGCAACGACACCCTGCTGCGGGTGGTGCGGCGACGCGGCCACCGGCCTTTCGTCCCGCCAACGGTCATTGGGATCGACGACTGGGCGTGGCGGCGCAACCAACGCTATGGCACGATCATCTGTGACCTTGAGCGCCGCAGGACCATCGCTCTCTTACCCGACCGGGAGCCCGCGACAGCGCAGGCGTGGCTGACCTGCCAGCCTCAAATCACCACCGTCGCTCGTGATCGCGGCGGAGGATATGCCACGGCTGCGGCCAAGGCGCTGCCGACGGCCACCCAGGTGGCTGACCGCTGGCACCTGATGGAGAACGCCAGCCGTGCCTTTCTCGACGCGGTGCGCAAATCCATGCGTCAGGTACGAGCCGCGATCGGCGCCGCGACCATTAACCCTGATCTGCTCACGGCCGCCGAGCGGCTGCAATATGAGGGATATCTTCGTCGGGAAGACGCAAACGGGACCATCCTCCGCTTGGCGAAGGATGGGATCGCGATCAAGGAGATCGTGCGCCGCTCTGGGCATAGCCGTGGCCTTGTCCGCAGGATCCTGCGCGGCGAGCGCACGGACGTGTTCCGCTCCCGGGAAAGTTCGCTGGAACTGTACCTGCCGTGGCTTGAGAACAGGTGGGCAGCCGGCGAACGCAACGGCGCGGAGCTGTGGCGGCGCCTCAAGCGCCAAGGCTTCCGCGGTTGCCTTCGGGTCGTCACCGAGTGGGTGTCACGCCGTCGGCGCGCCGAACGGATGGACAGTGATGCACTCACTCGAACCCCTTCGGCGCGCACCATCGCGCGCCTCATGACCATTGGCCGGGACCGCGTGTCCAAATCCGAGAGCGTCACGATCGCTGCGATCGAAGCCGCCGTGCCGCTCCTCGTCGAGGCGCGAGAGATCATCGCCGCGTTCCAGGCCATGATCCGCAAGAAGAGTGTCGCAGAGCTCGAGCCATGGCTCGAGCGGGCCAGATCCAGCCTGATCGCGTCATTCGCCAACGGCGTCGTCAAAGATCGGGCCGCCGTGGTTGCCGCCATCACCTCGCACTGGTCCAACGGCCAAACCGAGGGGCAGATCACCAAGCTCAAACTCGTCAAGCGCCAGATGTACGGCAGAGGAAAGCTCGATCTCCTTCAGGCCCGTCTCGTCGGCGCGCCCTAGGTCTTCTTCACCAAAACTGCGTCAGACCCAATCTTCCATGCCGAAACACATCTGGGGTGGCTATCGCACCATCGCACAGCATTTTCACATCACGACCGACACGCTCGTTCCGTTCTTCTTGGCGATCGCCATCCAGACGGCCGCCAATCCGGAACCGTTGCGCGACCTCCGGCGCGACTGCCTCGTTCCGCATCCGCTCGACGAACATCGTGTCATCGTCGACTGGAACAAGGCGAAGACCAGCGCGCGGCTCCAGAAGGCGCAGCGGCGGTCGTTCGACCGGCGTCGACGATACGCCGCACCGAACCTGATCGAGATGATGCTGGCCTTGACCGGACCGCTCCTCGCAGACGCGCCGCCCGGTCAGCAGGATCGGGTGTTCCTGACGCGCAGCATCTATGCCGGGCCTACCCGTCGCTCGCTCCGCAACCGCACCGAGGTCATCGAGCACTCGGTTCTCAGGCGGGCCATCCTCAGATTCACAAAGCGCGCCAACCAACGCATCGATGAATGGAACGCAGCGCACCCCGACAGTCCGCGCGCGTCGATCGCAAGCTTTGCTCCGGCTCTCTTTCGCGGGACCGTCGCGACCGAGCATTACCGCGCCTCCGGCGGCGATATCCTTGCGGCACAGTCGATCCTCAACCACGCCAGCGTCGCAACGACCGAGACCTATATCAAAAGCGAGGAGACGACGCGGCTTCAGCGCCAGACGATCGCCCGCCTCCAAGACCTGATGGTCGCCTGGGTTCGGGGTTCCGAGCGGATCGACCCGGTGCCAGGACCCAGCCAGCCTCGCGCCGCCGTTCCCTTCGGCCATGATTGTCTCGCGCCGGTCGTTCCCGGTCGCGACGGCGCTGAGCGCCTATGCCCGCAATTCGGCGGATGTCTCGCTTGCCCCGGCCTGGTGATCCCGATCGACACCGAGCATCTGGCGCGCATTCTGGCTGCCATCGATCGCTTCGAACAGGCCCGCAACCGGCTCGACCCACGGCGCTGGAATCTCCTCTACGCGCCGTCATGGCGGATTCTGACCCAGGACATCCTTCCGGATTTCCCGACGGCACTGCACGAGGCCGCCCGCTCGCTCGTCGCCGGCATGCCTGCCTTGCCGGAACTGGAGTGATCATGCCGAGCCGATCCGCCACCATCCGCGATACCGATCCGCCGCAGAAGGTTTCGTCGGCTTCGCTGTGGTCAGATCCGCAGTGGCAGCTCGATGGCTTGCGGCCTGATCTGCGAACGCATCAGTTGTTGATCGATTGGGCTTTCGAACTCCCGGACGGCAGTCGCTTCACCGATCCTTTCTGGGCTGTGTGGCTGGAAGATGCGCGGGTCTTCCTATGGTCGCTTCGGGTCGATCCGCCGCCAGGCCGGCGGCACGCCCGCTCACGATCGCTCGTCGCAACGGCCGTCAAACTTCGTGTTCTGATCCGGTGGATAGCCGGCGAAGCCATGCGCAGTTTCGGCGATCTCGATCGCGATACAGCCGAGCGGTTCATGCATTCCATTGCCGAGCGGCGAAGGCATGACGGCACGCCAATCAGGCCGGGAACCCGGCACGACTACGCTAACGTCCTGCTGGCTCTCTACCAGCAGAGGCGCAAGCTCGCATATCCGCCATCAGAGCATCCCTTCGACGAACAGCGTGCCAGCATGTATTCGGGCTTCAGCCGCCACACCGTGCGGCGCCTGCCATTCACGCCCGACGCCATCGCTGTTCCGCTCGTCTCGGCGGGGATCCGGCTGATCGGCCAGCCGGCCGACGACGTCATCGCCTTGCGCGATCAGGCCGTACCGTTTCGCATCGACCATCAGGGGCGCTCTTTCTTCGTCCACCGTCAGGCCGTCCGCGCCCTTGTTTCGTCGTTTTGCTTTTCCACCATCGACGGCGAGAACGCGCCCTGGCATCCGCCGCTGACGCGGACCAAGGATCTTCGCCTGCTGATCAATAGGATCCAGGAGGCCTGCTTCATCACCATTGCCTATCTGATCGGCGCGAGGGCTTCGGAGATTCTCGCACTCGAAGTCGATTGCATCGAAGAGCACCCGTCCGCGGATGGCATGGAAGCCTTCACCTATCTCCGCGGGCGGATATTCAAGACCGCCGCCAATGAAGCCGGCACGCCGCACCTCTGGCCAGCGCCGCCGCCCGTTCTGCGCGCGGTGGAGGTCCTTCATCGCCTGTCGGAACCCTTGCGTACCCAGGCTGGCCGATCGGAACTGTGGCTCTCCCTGGCCGGGAGCGGCATCGTCGATCGCCGCCCACCGGAGGTCGCGACGGGCAGCTCCCTCGTCATCCGCCTGAACGAGAGGTTCGCACCATTCATCGACATGCCGCGCAATGACGACGGGACGTCGTGGCATCTGACCACACATCAGGGCCGCAAGACCTTCGCCCGTTTCGTCGGCAAGCGCGACCGAACCGGCCTCCACGCCCTGCAGCATCATTTCGGGCACGTGACCCGCATTATGACCGACAGCGCCTATGTCGGGACGGATTTCGATCTCGGCGAACTTGTCGACGCACAAACGCTCGATGAGACCCGATCCGCGCTCGAGGAGTTGCTCACCGCATCCCGCCTCGGCGGCAAGGCCGGACGCACGCTGTCGTCGCAGTCGCGTTTCCGCGGCCGTACTCGTGACGGCGAACTCGCCGCCTATGTCGATTTCCTCATCGAGGAGAGCGGCATGCGGCTCGGCGTCTGCGATTGGGGATACTGCGTCTATCGCGCCGAGTCCGCCGCCTGCATGGGCGACGAGCGTGGCCCGAACCCTCTGTGGCGCACCGAAAGCACCGGCATGAGCTGCGCCAACTTCGCCGTCACCGAGCGTCATCGCCCAGTCTGGCAGGCGCATCTTGACCGCAACCTCGCCCTGATCGCCGACGAACGGCTCGACGAACCGAGCCTCGCTCTCACCAGGACCCGCATCGCCGAGTGCGAGCGCATCCTTTCCGATCTTTCCGCCACCGGAGAAGCCCGTGCCGAAGACGACCGCCAAAAACCCGCATGACCGGCGCATGCAGGCGACGGCCGAGAAGCTGCGTGCCGCCCTCGCTCGGCTGACTGGGCGTTCCGCAGAATACCCGGCGGCGCCCACTCGACGTTTGACCGTTGCAGCGCTCGCTCGCGAAGCCCGCGTCGGCCGCAACGCCATCTATGCTAATCACCGCGATATTCTCGACGATCTTGCCCGCGCTCTTCAGCGGCAGCGTGTCCCCAGCCGGATCGCCACCATCGCAGACAAAGTTGCCGAGCAGCGCGTCGTGATCGACGACATGCAGCGCCAGATTCGCCAGCTCGCGACCGAGAATGCCGGTCTCATGCGGCGCGCGATCGAGGCCGAACGCTGGGCCGAGAGGGCTGAACGCCGCAGCGCGCAGTTGACGAGGGAGATCGACGCCCATCGCCGTCCCGCGATACTGCGATCGACGCAGCCATGAGCGACTGCTCGAGCAGATGCCGTCATATTCCTGGCTGGTTCATGCGGTCCGTCGCCGAACGCCGCCGGCTTGGCGCCGCATGGCGCAAGGTGCCACGGGGTTCCCTCTTTGTGTCGGGAGGCAGGCAGGCTTCGCATGATGAGAGGGAGCGTCTGGATTTCCACCATGTCGCTATCGTTGGGATTTCGGTGTCGCAAGCTAGGGCATCTCCTTGGCAGGGCTGTCCTGAGGTACGTCCATTGCGGCCTTTCTTGTTGGCGTATCTCACACCGCGTCCGGCTGCTGCGCAGCCCGACCTCGATCCCACAACAGCGCGATGCCTACCTTCTTCCCCACCGTGCTCGGCTGACGCCTGCGCGCGGTTTCCTCGCGAAGCAAGAAGCTCGTCCCTGCGCCGCCCTCCACTTCGTTCCAGCCCTTCGGGTGCGGGCCGGTCGCCCGGTGTTCTCCGATCGCCATCAAGGCCGCGATGGTCGCGACCTGATACAGCAAAGGAGAAGACCCATGGCTCAGATCGGCACTTTCACCCGCAACGAAGACGGCTCTTTCGCCGGAGTGATCAAGACGCTTTCCCTCAACATCAAGGCCCGCTTCGTCGCCGCCGACAAGGAAAGCGAGAAGTCCCCTGACCTTCGCGCCCTCGCAGGCTCAATCGAGATCGGCGCAGGCTGGAAGAAAGCCGCCAAGGAAACCGGCCGGGAATACCACTCCGTCAAGCTCGACGATCCGAGCTTCCCAGCTCCGATCTACGCCAGCCTCGTGGAAGTCGAGGACGGATACGCCCTCATCTGGTCGCGCTGAGGCGACCACTCACCGGACGCGGCGCTCCACCCCGGGGCGCCGCGATCCAGCTAAAGGACACTCGGAAGTGTCCTCCACCAGATAGCCAAGCAAAATCCGATGCGTCGTTTCAAGAGGACAGTTGACGGCTGACCTAAAACGGCTTCACCGGCGTCATCAAGACCCTCAACCTCAACGTCAAGGCCAAGATCGTTCGCGCCGAGCGCACCTCCGACAAAGGCCCCGACTTCCGCATCCTCGACAGCCGCAACGTGGAATTCGGCGCCGCCTGGCAGAAGACCGCGAAGGAGACGGAGCGCGACTACCTCTCCGTCAAGCTCGACGACCCTTCGTTCCCCGCTCCGATCTACGCCACCTTGATCGAGGTGGAAGGCGAGGAAGGCCTCCAGCTGATCTGGTCCCGCCCGAACCGGGACTGAGCCTCCGACCAGAGGGCTCCGCCGCAAGGCGGGGCCTTCAGCCCTTTCGGTGACGAACGGCCACAGCCAGGAGGAAACACATGACTACCACCACAATCTCACAGGTGCAAAGGTCCACCACAGTGGCGACATCGCGGTTTGGCCCGACGGAACATCGAGGAACTGCGCGCCGAGCTGCGGAACGCCGCGAGATCGAGGCCCATCTGGAGACGGTTCTCGCGGAGCGCGAGCTCATCTGGGCCGAGCTGGAGGGCCTGCTTTCACCATGTCGCGCCGTCCGAAGCGCTGCCGGCCCGGCGGCGGCGCTTCGGACGGCGCTTCGTTGCGCAAATGCGGTCAATGCTGTATATATCAGCAAAGGCAGCAATTACAGGAGATCGCCATGCCGCGTTTAGGTGGGTCCTATTCCACGAGCGAGCTTTCCCGCAAGTCCGGCGATATCATCGCTGAGGCGCTGCGCCGGCCGGTAACGATCACCCAGCGCAACAAGCCGCGCCTCGTGCTCCTCAACATTGAGGACTATCAGCGCCTGATGCGCCAGTCGGACGCACGCTCGGCGGGGACCATCGAGACGATGCCCGACAGCCTTCTCGCAGAGTTCGAGAACGCCGTCGACGCCTATGCGCGGGAGGACGAGGCCGGAAAGCCGTGAGCTTCGACGACATCCAGACCGCGACCGTCATCCGCTATCCGTATCTCTGGGCGCGGCAGGCGCGTGCCGGCGAAACCGAGGGCCGCAAGGATCGGCCCGTCGCCGTCGGCGCGCGTATCGTCCGGCCGGACGGTGATCTCGTGCTCTTCTTTCCGATTACCACCAAGGAACCGGAAGCATCGCGATTCTTTGCCGAGATCCCGGCCATCGAAAAGCGCCGTGCCGGGCTGGACACCGATCTGCGCCTCTGGATCATCCTCGATGAATTCAACACCGACCTTGTCGGCCGGTCCTTCTATCTCGAACCGAAGCGGCCCATCGGCCGCTTCAGCAAGGCCTTCTTCCTGCCGCTGCTGCGCGAGTTCATCGCCCGCCGGAAAGCCTTCACCGAGGTCAGCCGTTTCCGCTGACGCCGGCGTCGCCATAGCCGCGGCGTCGTTTCGTCCGGGCAAGGCGCGAGAACGCGCCCACAGCCTCCTCAGGCTGATCGAAGGTCTCCATCATCGACTGGCCGTTCGTGCCGATCCGGCCCCAGTTGCGGATGACCGTCGCCCCGCCGAACAGCGTCGGCTGGAGCGAGAGCGTGTAGTACCGCCGCATGTTCTGCGCGGGATCGATGCGGCGGAGGTGCAGCGGGCCCGGTGCCGTTCTTTCCATGGGGCGAGTCTCGCGTCCCAGGAAAGGCGCGTCCAACGACTTCCATGAATCGATCCTGCGGGATCGATTCATGCCCGTGATGAACGCCTCAGGGCATGAGCGGCATGCCGCCGTCAGCCGTGCGCCAGACCCAGGGCGTCATCTCGGGCCGAGCGTCGATCATCTCCGCCAGTATGCGATCATAGTCTTCGTCGGCGCCCGCAGGGACGATGTACATTGCGACAGGAGACGGGCGCCTCTCAGGGAGCGTCACGCAAACGACCGGCTGATCCCGGCTGAGATTGAACCGCAATCCCTTCACGCTCTTGCGCCGCATGCCTGCTAGGCGAGAGAGCAACTGCAGTTCGTGGGCGCTCTCGAAGGGAATCCAGTTCTCCGTCACCACCATCAGGGCGATCTCGTTGATGGCCGGAACGCCGGCGTTTGAAATCCCGAATGTCGCGATGGCGACGACGTGCGTCTCCTCGTTCGCATCCCAGAGTTCCAGCTCGGCGTCATACCGCTTGTTCAGCCGGCGCCAGGCCGCCTCCTCCAGCATCAGAGGGAAATCCGGCAGGTGCTTGATGACAACCTTCCGGCCGCTGCGAGCCTCAGGGAATTCCTTCACCTCGCCGACCAGCAGCATCAACTTCTGCGGGCCGTTGCCCGGCGCCTGGGCGCCGGATAGAGCCCTGGATCGCCGCACCGCGATCGCAGCCTTGTCGTCGGCGTGGAACACCTCCGGCACGAACAGAATGTCGCTGAGCGGACCGCCGCGCACGGTCATTTCCCTAGCGGCATTCATCACGCTCGCCCGCACCTTGCCCCAGCCGCGCTTGCCGGCCCAAAGCGATGTCCATTCGGTCAGCTCGGCGGCATCCCAGAGATAGTGCAGAACGGCGCGCAGCGAGAGCTTCTTGGTCTCGTTCCGCACCGTGTCGGAAGTCTCCGATGGGGATGCCGGCGCGGACCGGCTGCCACGCTTCGTCAGCGAGAAATCGAGCTTGAGAATGGCGGTCCCGGTCGCATCGTCAATCTGGATCGCATTGCCGATGAGGGGACCGAGCCCCGAAAGCTCGTAGGGCGGTTCGTAGGACGGGCAGGAGGGGTCGTGATCGCGGCCAGTCAGCGGCATGCGCTTGACCAGGAACTGTCCGTCGTTCCGCGCGATATACATCGTGGTGGGCGGCTCGCGGCACAGGCAGAGCGGCCGCTGCTTGCGCTCAAAGGCCTGCTCGAGCGCGGATTGAAGCTCCGGCGCGCCTTCATCGCAGGTCCGCTCACCAATCCTGAACTGCCGCATGGGTGGATGCACCTTCATTTAACCGCAAAGGACAAGGCAGTAAAAATGCTGATCGGACAGCCACAAACCTCCCAACGTCGGAAGGACGTGGTCGTGGAGATCTCATTCTGCCACGGCCACACTCGCGCCACCTCGGCCTAGGCTCGCCGGTCCGTTCGACCGGGAGAAGAGAGCACACTGCGCGGCCTCGGCGCCTACGCGGGCGGATGCAGGCGTGTGTCCAATGCAAAAGGTTCCTGACGCTTCACGGCATAGGCGCCTGCAGCGCTGCTCGCCATGAAGATCAGGTTCCAGCTGTGCGTGGAGACGGCGCTCGGAATGACCACGAAGCGATGGCGGTGCAGGAGATCGTCGCCGAACGCCTGCTGGCCTGCGCTCGGGATGCCGGGCCTCAGCCAGTTCAGGTTGGGAACGTCGGCGGGCTCGACGACATGCACGTCGGTGAGGTCCGTCACCATTGTCGCCGTCATTACATGAGGGATCGTGTCGAGCGCTCTGAACCCCTTGTGGACCGCCACCTCCAGGATCGCGGTGGAGGGATCGATAGAGCAGTACACGGCGCGAACGCCCTTGCTGTTCCATCGACCGCCAACCCGGTAGGAGCCCTCACCGCTGTCCCAGCTGGAAGCAAAACTCACCTGGTCGAGCCGCCATGCCACAAGCTCACCGCCGCCAAGCGCTCCCGGCAGCGGCGTCATGCATAGACGCCGTATTCAAGCCGCACGAGATAGTCCTCGACGAGCTCGATGCCGGCGGGCGTGGAGAGCAGGTCGATGGGACGGCGCTGGTCGAGCCCGATCGCTGGACGCTCCAGCCACTGCTCGGCCTCCTCCTGTGAGCCGAAGACGTCGGTCGCCTTGGCAAGGATCTCCGCAAATTTCCATGCCCTGCCGCTCTGCTCCTGGCTCAGCGGTTTGGAGGGCGCATCCTTCCGGCGCTGATAGGTTCGCACGCTCATGCCGACCGCCTTCTCGAGCGAATCCGCCTTGTGCAGAACGCGCAGATGCCCCACGAGGTGATCCAGCGCAGAGGCGGGCAGGCCGCGCAGCAGCAACTCATGGGCGTCAAGGGCACTGTTGACGTGCCCCGACAACACCCGGGAGCCGCCGAGCAACTCGGCGATCTTCTGCAGATCGCGCGGGGCCACCTCGGGAACGGTCTGTTTCGCCGCGATCGCCATTGCAAGCTCCGTGTGTCAACTGTCGCTTCTATATATGACAGGTGACGCATCTGGTTCAAGCGTCGGAGCGATCGGCAGGGCATGAATCTGCATCCTGCAAAGGAGTATTCGGGCGCATCCGGCGTGCCGGACCGGGCTCTACTCCGCCGGATCCCGGCTCCACGAAGCCTGCGCGCAGTCTTCGCGCCTCGCGGCGTGACGATCCCTTGCGCATGCAGCCTCGCTGTCTGGGGCGAACCCGCGAGACCGGCATCGACGCCCGGTCACTGCATCGACCCCGCCTGAGGGGGGATGAGGGCAGGCTTCGCCTGCTGCTGCCGCGTGCCTGGATAACCCACCCTGTCTGCTCAGAATGTCCAAGCCTGCCATGGCGGGTGGGCACGCCCCAAAACCGCGCGGCCCCTCCAATTTTCCCGCTGCGCAGGAAAATCGGTTCCTCCGCGCGCCAGCAAGCTGGCCGCTGTCGCGGGTTTTGACCCGTGCCCACCCGCCATGACCGCCGTCGTCATCTTTCACAAGAACGTCGAGGAGATGACGATGACCCTGGAACAGCACATCGAGGAACTGCGCGCCGAGCTGCGGAACGCCGTCAATGCCGGTGAGCGCCGCGAGATCGCGGCCGAGCTTGAGACGGCCCGCGCCGAACTCGCCCGCAAGATCGCCGAGGAGGAGCTGCCGTGAAGCAGCTCTTTTCGCCGCGGCTCGGTGACGGTCCCGGCGTGTCATGGAACGACGGCAGCATGCCTGGTTAAGGCCGCCGCGGCCGACAGTCCATCGTCTTTGGACGAAGGGCGGCTTCCATGGTGGCGAGCAAACCTCGCAATCTGGCGCCACGAAATGGCCTTTTGCGGCGCAATGGCAGACGGTTGGTGAGCAACAGGGTGCCTTGAAGGCGCAGTCAATCCCTCGATAAAGCGGGCCTCGCCCGCCATCCTGAACGTGGCTACGAAATATTCCGCGCGCTGAGCGGATGCCAAACGACGGCACGCTGCGATCGGGCGACCGGCGACGACAGCGATGACCAAAGATCCACTCCCGACAACAAAGACGCCAGCCCCCCAACCAGGCGCGGCGTAGGGCGACGCGCCAAGCTACTGGCCGCTCGCTTTTCGCGGACGACCGCCTTTAGCGCCATTGGCGCGGGCAGCGGCCGCCTTGGCTGCGGACGTCGCCTGGCCGGCTCGGCGAGCCATATAAGCTTTGGTGCCGAAGATGCCGGCCATCAGGCCAGGCAGGGACAGGTCGACGTCGAGCGCCTCCCAATGCAGGCCATAGCCGTGACCAAGGATCTCGACAGCGGCAAGCTGGTCATCGGTTGCCTCTTCCAGCCCCTGCGCCAGACGCGGCGGAAAGGCGAAAGTGCAGCCGTTGGTGAGGTCGACGATGACCCGGCCAGTCTGCCGGTTAAAGCGCGCGGTAGCTGCTCGCGGCTCGCTTTCATGGGCCCGGCGGCCGCGTTCCAGGGCGGCCTCGATGGCGGCATCGGTAAGGTCAGCCATGAATCTCTCTCCATCGGGTCAGGAACGCAGTCTGCTGCTCGGTCACCAATTGCATCGCGCGGCGCACCTCGCCCCGCTTCATGCCCTCGGCCCAGACCAGTTCCGGTGCTCCTTCCGAGCCGATCAAATTGATCTTTGCCTGTCCGTCGCCGAATACATGGACATGGGCCGGCTCATGGTCATCAACGAAGATGACGACGCGCAGGCCATATGCGCGGTAGATCGTGACCATAGAGTTAAGTAACCTAACATGATGGGTTTTGCAAGAATGATCGGCTGAAGGCATCGGGGGAGTCCTTCCGAAATCAGGACACGGACGGTTCGATGCCCCTGCTTGCCGGAGTCTATGATCGCCTGCAGATCGGTGCGCGTGCGTTCTCGCGCCGCTCAAGCCTTCGCACGGCGCTTCCTGTCGATCAGCGACTGTGCCTCTTCCATCACCTGCTGGTGCGGCACCGCCGACCGGGTATCGACCAGGGCCGCGCGTACCTTGGCCCGAAACCATGCGTCATGGGAGTCCGGGTCCGCAGTCAGGCCCGCCGGCAACACGCCCTCGTTTACGACGCGCGTGAGGAGAATCCGGACGGCATCGGAAACCGTCAGACCGAAGCTGGCCAGCGTCTCGGTCGCGTCGGCCTTCAGCTTGTCGTCTATGCGGATGTGCAGCATTGAGGTGTGAGCGGCCATGTTCCGACCTCCTGACTTGGCGGCATTGTGTCTCTCTTTTGAGAGACATTCGAGGAGGGGCGACGATGGGGGCGGCTCGCCATTGCCCCGTGTCACTGGCGCGAAGCGCGTTGTCTGCGGAAACTGCTCGCGAAGGCGGCTCACACCTTGACGAAGCGATTGGCCTTGGCTTGCTCGTTCATGTCCCTGCGCCGGAAATAGATCGCCCGCCCGCAGCGGATCGGGCTGTGGCCCTGGACGATGATGATCTGCTCGTCCTTGCGCATCGACTGGGTGATCTCGTGGGGCATGATGAGCGGCCGGCGCTGGAAGCTGAGGCTCTCCGAGCGCCGATCGCCAGTGCTCGACATGCTCCATCCCACGTTCCGCGACCGGCCCTGGACCTCGACCGTCATCTCGCCGCACTGGGCCGAGACGTTGCGCGCGGTTTCGAGCGCCTTGATCGCGGCGTATGAGGCGAACGCACATCCGTCGATCCACGACGTCGCGCCGGCCTTGCCGAAATGCTGCTCCAGCTGACCGACCGATTGGTACATCATCATCAGCGTGATGCCGTACTTGCGGCCGCGATCGCGGGCCTCTTCCAGGACCCGCATGTAGCCGAGCAGGTCCACCTCGTCGAGCATGAAGAGGGCCCGGCGCGCGAACGCGCCATCCGCTTCCACCATGGCATTGATGAGCGAGCCGATGATCACCCGGCCGATCCCGGGATAGGACCTCAGGATCGAAGCGGGGATGTTCAGGAACAGGTCCTTCTTGCCGGAGACGATGTCACGCGACTTGAAGGCATTGCCGCAGACGAGGGCGGCGTAATTGTCGAGCGAGAGCCACTGCGTGTCCTTCGATGCGGTGGAATAGACGCCGCTGAACGTCTGCTCGGTCATATTCGTGAAAACGCCGAGCGTCTCACGGATGAAGGTCGATTCCGAGTGCTCCTGAATGTCCCGGAGCATGGCGAGCACCGAGGGCTCGGGCTCGGAAACGATCTGACGCAGGCTACGCAGATTGCGCCGTCCCGCATATTCGGGCGAGAGCATCACATGCGCGAGCAGGCCGGTCAGAAGGTTGTGCGCCTGGTTCTGGAAATAGGCGCCGGTCGAGGATTCAAAGCGCACGCTCTCGGAAAGCAGCATGTGCGCGATGCCGACGATGTCCTCCTCCTTTTTCTTCGATCCCTCGATGCCGTCGAGGACGTTGAAGCCGGCGATCGGGTTGGTGGGATCGAGCACCATGACCTCGCGGCCGAGAGCGCGCGTGCGATGCTCCTTGACCATCGGCGCGACCTCGGTCGAGGGATCGAGGCAGATCAGCGGCCCGGAATAGCGCAGCGCCGTCGGGACGACGTTGCTGGTCGTCTTGAAGCCCCCCGACCCGGCGAAAAACAACATGTGGGTCGAATCGAAATCCTGCTTGTAGGTCAAGAGCTGTGCCCGCCCGCCCTGGCCCCAGGTCGCGCGGTCCGCGGGGTCGAACGGCAGCTCATGCACGATCTCCCGATCGACGCGATAGCGCTCGCCGACCACGATCTCACCATCGGCGGGAAACAACCGCGCCGCCGCAGCCATGGGCAGCCAGTCCGCATCGCCGAAGGTCGGGCGCTTGGCGCGCTTGACCGGATCGGCGACGAGCACCGAAATCCTTGCCGCCGTGGCGACAACGAGAAATCCGACAATCGCGCCGGCTACGGCGAAGCCGTCGAGGTAGGAGAGGGCACGGTCCCAGGTGACGGCGCCGCTCTCAACGAAGGGGGCGAGGCGATCATATTCGCGCAGGGCATAGAGTCCGGCCACGCCGAGAAAGCACAGCAGCGTCGCCATCGCGATCGGCCGGCGCCGATGCATCGCCAGCGCCCAGACGGTCCCGAGCCCGACGAGGGGGCCGACCAGAAGGGCAGGGAGCGGTGCAGCTCGCAGGAACCAATGGGCCACCTTGCCGGATATTCCGACGGCGAGATCCGGCCATCGCCAGCCGGTGACATAGACGGTCAGGGCGGTGACGGCGATCGGCACGACAACCAGCAGCAGGCTCGGGTTCAATCGTCGCTTCACGGCGCCACTTCACTTTCCTGATCCGGCGCCGGTGCGTCCTCCATCGGCTGCCACTTGAACGCCTCCAGTCCGATTGCCTTCAGCCGCTCGTGCTCATTTGAGCCGACCGCGATGCGGCCCGCTTCGATCAGCGCACCCAGCAGAAACGCCCGGTCGGCTTCCGCCAGTCCGGCACGGACCACCAGGGCGCCGAGCAGAATTTTCTGAAGTGCGTCGCGTCGGCGGACCTCACTCATGGTGGCCCTTCGCCGTCGCGCCCACCGAACGAGCTCCCGATCGATCCGTCGCAGCGGCAGGTGAACCGGCGTTCCCTTTTTCCGCCTTGCGAAATCGGGCGGCGATCTCCTCGCAGATGGCGTCGAGTTCCTCGTCGGGGATTTCCATCTCCACCAGGCCTGCCTTCGTGGCGGCCCGGGCGAAGCGCTCCCCGGCTTTGACTATCAGAAATTTCCGACGCTCCCGCAGCTTCTCGATCTGGGCATCGATCTCGGGAAGTGACGATTTTACGCGCATTAATGGACCTCACCTCAACTCGAAACAGGTCGATTATATCGACTCGTATAAGGCAGTTAAATAGGCTAATTTCATCATGAGCCAACTGGCTCACTGGCGGCGGTCCCCCGCAGGGCCAGCCGTTTGAAGCGGCATCGGCCCAGCGGTCCGATCTGTTTGAGGGCGCAATATACGTCGCGCTAGCGACATGCCTGGTGGGAGCGACGACGGCAGTGGCCATCATGTTCGTCAGAGCGCAGGTGATCAGCCGCGGGACGGGGCGCTCGGTCGTCTCGGCCGCCGCCTATCGTCACCGCACCCGGATGACGGACGAGAAGGGCGGCACCAGCTTCCGCTATGAGGGCGGGGCCTCCGAGCTGGTGCATGAGGAGTTGGCGCTTCCGCAGCAGCTGCCGGCCTGGCTTGAGGCGGCCATCGGAGGAAAGAGCGTCGCCGCCGCCAGCGAGGTCCTGTGGAATGCGGTCGAGGCGTTCGAGAAAAGGGAGGATGCGCAACTCGCCCGCGAACTGATCATTGCGTTGCCGGAGGAACTCAGCCGAAGCGAGAACATCGCGCTGATGCGCGCGTTCGTGCGGGAGACCTTCACCTCGAAGGGCATGATTGCCGACTGGGTCTATCACGACAAGGACGGCAATCCGCACGTCCACCTGATGATGACGCTGCGGCCGCTCGCGGAGGACGGGTTTGGCCCGAAGAAGGTGGCGGTGCTCGGGGAGGATGGCAGGCCGCTGCGCGTCGTCACGCCCGATCGACCGAACGGCAAGATCGTCTATCGGCTGTGGGCCGGCGACCGCGAGACGATGAAGGCATGGAAGCTCGCCTGGGCGGAGACGGCCAATCGGCATCTGGCGCTGGCGGGCTACGACATCCGCCTCGACGGACGCTCCTATGCCGAGCAGGGCCGTGACGGGATCGCCCAGAGGCACCTGGGGCCTGCCAAGGCAGCGATGGCGCGCAAGGGCAGTGCGATGTTTCTTGCGCCGGCGGAGCTCGCCCGCAGGCAGGACATGGCCGATCGCCTTGCCGCCGATCCGGGGCTGCTCCTGCAGCAGCTCGCCAACGAGCGATCCACTTTCGACGAACGCGAGATCGCCCGCGCGCTCCACCGCTATGTGGACGATCCGGACGATTTCGCCAACATCCGGGCCCGCCTGATGGCGTCGCCCGATCTGGTGACGCTGCGCCCGCAGCAGCTCGATCCCGAGACCGGGCGGGCTTTGGAGCCCGCAGTCTTCACGACGCGCGACATGCTGCGTGTCGAGCACGGCATGGCGCGCTCCGCACTCACGCTCGCGGCACGTGATGGCTTCGGTGTCGGCCCCGCGCGCGTTACCGCCGCGATCGAAGCCGTTGAGACCCGAGACCCCGACAAGCCGTTCAAGCTCGACGCGGAGCAGGTCGATGCGGTGCGGCACGTCACCTCGGATGCGGCGATCGCCGCCGTGGTCGGGCTCGCCGGCGCCGGCAAGTCCACCCTGCTCGCCGCGGCGCACGTCGCCTGGGAACGCGACGGACGCCGCGTGGTCGGGGCCGCGCTGGCGGGCAAGGCGGCCGAGGGCCTGGAGGACAGCTCGGGCATCGCATCGCGCACGCTGGCGTCCTGGGAACTGGCCTGGACCAACGGGCGCGACCAGCTCAAGCGCGGCGACGTGCTCGTCGTCGACGAGGCCGGGATGGTGTCGTCGCAGCAGATGGCGCGGGTGCTGAAGGCGGCCGAGGCCGCCGAGGCGAAGGTCGTCCTGGTGGGCGACGCCATGCAGCTCCAACCGATCCAGGCGGGCGCGGCCTTCAGGGCGATCGTGGAGCGGATCGGCTTTGCCGAGCTCGCCGGTGTGCGCCGCCAGCGCGACGCGTGGGCGCGCGAAGCGTCCCGGATGTTCGCGCGCGCCGAGGTCGCCACAGCGCTCGATGCCTATGCGCAGCATGGCCATATTGTCGAGACCGCGACGCGCGCGGACGCCGTCGGCCGGATCGTTGCCGACTGGACCGAGGCTCGCCGCGCGCTCGCCACCAAGGCGCCAGCTGGTGGAGATCCGCAACCCGTTCGCGGGGATGAGCTGCTCGTGCTCGCCCATACCAATGACGATGTGAAACGCCTGAACGAGGCCCTCCGCAAGGTGCTGATCGACGACGGTGTGCTGACACAGAGCCGCACGTTCGCCACCGAGCGCGGGACGCGCGAATTCGCCGCCGGCGACCGGATCATGTTCCTCGAAAACGCGCGGTTCGTGGAGCCGCGGGCGACGCATCTCGGCCCGCAGCGCGTCAAGAACGGCATGCTCGGCACGGTGACGTCGACCACGGACAAGCGCGGCCGAACGCTCTTGTCGGTGCGTCTCGACAATGGGCGCGAGGTCGTGTTTGGCGACGACACCTACCGCAATGTCGACCATGGCTATGCGGCCACGATCCACAAGGCGCAGGGCGCGACGGTGGACCGGACCTTCGTGCTCGTCACCGGCATGATGGACCAGCATCTGACCTATGTGGGGATGAGCCGGCACCGTGATCGGGCGGATCTCTATGCGGCGAAGGAGGATTTCGAACCGAGGAGCGAATGGGGACGAAAGGCCCGCGTCGATCACGCCGCCGGCGTCACCGGCGCGCTCGTGGCGGTAGGCCGGGCCAAGTTCCGCGACGGCGAGGATGTCGCGCTGAGCCCGTTCGCGGATGTGCGGACCGACGACGGGTCCACCCGTCGGCTATGGGGCACGAGTCTGCCCGCCGCGCTGGAGAAGGCGGGGGTTGGGGTCGGTGATACCGTCTTGCTGCGCAAGGACGGCGTCGAGACCGTCACCCTGAAGCTGCCAATCGTCGATGAGGAAACCGGACAGAAGCGGTTCGAGGACCGTGTCGTCGAGCGCAACGTCTGGCGGGCCGGGCGGATCGAAACCGCCGCCGTTCGCCTAGATCGGCTCGCACGAGACAGCCACCGGCTGGAGGTGTTCGCCGGGCTCGTCGAACGTCTGTCGCGATCCGGTGCGAAGACCACCACGCTCGATTACGAAAGCGAGCCCTCCTACCAGGCGCACGCCCGCGACTTCGCGCGGCTGCGCGGCATCGACCAACTCGCGGAGGCCGCGGCCGGGATGGAGGAGGGCGCGGCGCGGCAGCTGGCGTGGCTGGCCGAAAAGAGGGGCGAGCTGGCGCGGCTGTGGGAGCGGGCGAGCGTCGCCCTGGGCTTTGCGATCGCCCGCGAACGTGGCGTCGCCTATAACGACATGCGCGCCCAGGCGCCGCCTCCGCAGGTGTCGGCCGGGGAGGGTCGCCATCTGCTCGCGCCGGTAACGCGGTTCGCACGGTCGGTGGAGGAAGATGCGCGCCGGGCTCAGCTTGTGTCGCCGGCCGTGAAGGAGA
>NZ_JBLAOA010000001.1:2930000-4563085 GCF_047444035.1 Xanthobacter sp. AM11 | reverse complement strand
CAGCCGGCCGTCCTTGATCTCCATGCGGCTCGGCTCAGGACTGCGGTGATCTCTCCCTCTGGCGCGCTTCCGGACTTGATCCGGTACGGCCCTTTGGAACGCCTGCTTGGGGGCACGAACTGAACCAGCAAGGCATTAGCCATTACACGCCGTCATGGCGGTGCGCAGCTTCTTTGCTGGAGATGAAGCCGGGCTGCTCCCGACTTCCGAAAACGCTCCGCTTGCTGTTGGTAGTAAGCTTGCCCACCATAGGACAAAAGGAGAACGATCTCATGGCCAAGGTCGAGAAGGTGAGTGTCGCCCTCACCCCGAAATGGCGGCGATGATGCGTGAGGTGGTCGAGACCGGCGAGTATGCGTCGGCGAGCGAGGTCATGCGGGAGGCCCTGCGCGACTGGAAGCACCGGAGGACGCTGCGTGCCAAGGCCGTCGAAGAGCTGGGGCGGTCGTGGGATGCCGGCATGAGCAGCGGCCCCGCTGTCGATGGTGAGGAAGCCTTCGCCCGGATCAGGCAGAAGCTCGATGCCAAGATTGCTGGACGTGTCGTAGATGAAGAACGTGACCGCATCGGCCAGATGGCTGCCGGGCTCCACCGGCAGGCGGGCCACCAGCCATTGGGAGAACGGCGCCAGCTGGGCATAGACCACGAACCAGATCGCGATCGCCGCGATCGTTCCCGCCGCCCAGGCCAGAGGCGAGGCCTCCCGCGGCGGCTTGCGCCCGGTCAATGACAGGTCAGCGCTCATGCGGCTCTCCTGTTCGATGAAGCGTCCAGGCTGGTGAGGACAGCATCGATGATGGCGGCCTGCTCGGCCGGCAAGTCGGGGTTGCGACGGTAGCGCACCCATTGGGCATCCCGCCGGTCGATCACCATGCCGGCCTGCTTGAGGACCGCCATATGGCGCGACATGCGGGACTGGGTGACGCCGAGGACGCGCACAAGCTCGCAGACGCAATGCTCGCGCCCGTCCCACAGCAGGCGGACCGCCGCGAGGCGGGTGGGTTCGGCCAAGGCCGACAGAAGGGTGAGCGCGGACTGCATGGATCCCATTTACGCTAATGCGCATATGCGTGTAAACGCATTTTATTCGAGGTCTATCGCCGGTAGTGCGGTGATGCCGGCCATCGGTAACGACAGTTTCGGGTGTGCCCGCCCGCTGCTGTGGGTCGCGCGACAGGACCGCGGAAGCCGTCCGTCCTGCATCACGATTGGGGCATTGCGCGTGGATCGATGCGGTAGGAGGCGCAAGCGCGCCTAAAATGCTCGGGCTCAACCCCGGTTCAGGTCGGAGGGGCGGACGTGTCCGCCCGCAAGAAGGGAGAGCGTCATGAAGATCAAGTCTGTCTCCGTTACACGCGTCGCAGCGTTTGCGCTGGCCGCAGCGGCATTGTTCGCTGTGCCGGCGAGCGCCCAGATGGGCGGTGGGCCCGGCTATGGTCCGGGCATGATGGGTCAGGGTGCGGGATATATGGGTCCCGGCCAGGGGGGCTGGGGTCCCGGGTTCCATCGCTCGGCCCGGGGCATGATGGGCGGCTGCGGTGGCTGGATGACGGGTGATGCCGATGGCCAGCTCCCCGCCTTCATCGAGGGGCGAGTTGCCTTCCTGAAGGCCGAGATCGGCGTCACCGATGCGCAGACCAAGGCATGGGACGCCTATGTGGTGGCGATGAAGAACAATTTCGTCAGCATGCAGGGCCTGCGCCAGGCCATGCGCGCCAGCTTCGACGCCGACACGCCGGTGGAGCGCCTGGAGTCCCGTATCGCGGTGATGGAAGCCCGCGCCGCCGCTCTTAAGGACATGAAGCAGCCGCTCAGCGACCTCTACGCCGCGCTCAGCGATGGCCAGAAGAAGAAGGCCAACGAGCTGCTCACCGGCATGGGATGCATGATGTGAGCGTGACGGGGCGGGCCTCGCCGCCGTGCCGGGCGGCGGCCCGCCACCTCTGACGGACTTTGTCCCGACTGGCCTGTCTCGTCGGGCCTGGTCCGTCAGGCTGATGTCGTCGGGATTGTCGTCCGCCTGATGGTCCCACCACCGTCGCGCCGTTGACGAGCAACGGCAGATGCGCGGGTCCCTTCCCAACCACAGCAGGAGGCATGTCTGCAGGCGGTGAGCCGCCGCAACGAGGAACCGCGGTCAGCGGTTCTGCGCATCGTCCGGGCTCCCGCCTCCGATTTGGACACAACAGGTTGAGCCAGCCTCACCGCATGTCGAAGAGCTCCTGATGGAACCTCTGCTCCACGGGAAACCCTGCGGCGGCGAAATCCCGTCGCAGCGCCGCCCCGAAGCCGGCGGGACCGCAGAACCAGATGCTGGCCTCGCGCCAGTTCGGCACGGCCTCGCGGATGCGGGCGCCGGTCAACCGGCCGTCGCGCGGGCTGACCAGCAGGTGCAGGCGCACGTTGGCGGAGCGCGCGTCGTCCCCGAGTTTGGCGAGCGCCCCCTCGTCCACATCGGAGGTGGCGTGGAACAGGTCGGCCGTCTGTCCTTCCGGCCAGTCGGGCGCTGCTCCGCGCAGGGCCATGTGCTTCATGCGCGCGATGAACGGGGTGATGCCGATGCCGCCGCCGATCCAGATCTGGTGGCGGCAGTCGTCGTCGAAGGTGAAGCAGCCGTATGGCCCCTCGACCCGCACCTCCTGGCCCACCTTGAGCCGCTCCTTGAGGCGGCTCGTGTGGTCGCCGAGCTCCTTGGTAATGAATGTGATCCGCGGATGGTCCGGATGCCAGCCCGAAGCAATGGTGTAGGGATGCGCGCCTTCGGAGGCATCCGACAGGGCGAAGGCGAACTGGCCCGCCCGATGCCCCGGCCAGCCGGCCGGCACATCGATGATGGTTTCGAGCACCTTCACCCCCGGAAAATAGTTCAGCTCGGCAATCCGCCCCTTCACCTGCCGTCCAGCGCCGACCCGGCGCGCCAGCACCACGCCCGCGGCGAAGGTGCCGCCGGCCAGCAGCAGGGCCATCACCGCGCCGAGCGGCGTCATCCAGTCGGCGAAGTTCAGGAGCACCACCGTGTGGAACACCAGCACCAGATAGGCGACCGCCAGCAGGCGGTGGGTCTTGTAGAACCAGCGGTAGGGAAAGACGCGGATCAGGGCCAGCGCGATCAGCGCCACGGCCGCGTAGAAGGCCCATTCGCCGATGCCCTCGGCGGTGCCGCGCAGGCTCGACAGGAAGGCCTCGACCGGGTTCGCGATGGGTGGCCGTGGGCCGCGGGCGGGTCGCTCCAGAAGGCCCCAGCCCACGGCCCATTTCGGCCCCTGCGCCCACAGCCAATGGATGACGGCGACGACAAGCGCGGTGATGCCCAGCCATTTGTGGAGGCGATACATCTTGTCGAGCCCACCCATCCAGCGCTCGGGCCAGCGCGGGCGCAGGGCCAGCATCATCGCCACGCTCATGACGGCGATGGCAAGGACGCCGGTATATTGCGCCGCTGCCGCCCGCACCGCGAAGAAGCTATTCCGTTGGAACACCCCAGGCTCCGCTGCGATCCACAGCACGGACATGACAGCGAGGATGCCGAAAAGGGCCAGCTTGATGTGTCGCATGTCTATGTTTCTCTTTCACGCCGCGACGAAGCGCCATTGACATTGAACGGGCGTCTCCATGGCGAAGAACACCCCAAAAGTGGCGGATGCGCATTGAGAGAACTCAAGCGGCGGGTTTTACGCCCGCACCGCACCGCACCGCACCGCCGGCGCGCAATGGTCGCTTATGGCCACGTCGAATCAGGCAATGTGTCATGCGGGCTTGATGTATGGTCAGAATATTCCCGAACGTGGATGCCCCTCTGATCCCGATTGTGCTGGTGCAGGCTTGGCTGGACCCGTTGAAGAGGCTCGAAGCCGCCGCGCGCATTGAGCCTGCCGAGGATCGCCCGAGGTCCGAGCAATGCGCCGCGTCCGAAATGATGCTGATATCGGCCTCCCCCGGATGTGGGTGAGACGCGGTGGAGACTTCTGGGAGGAGATGAAAGTGTCGGACGGACAAGACGAGGCGCAGCCGCCCATGCCTTCCTCACCCGCGGGCGCCGCCGAAAGGCGTCCCAAGGGACGGATGCTCAGGACGGTGGCCCTGTCCGCCGCGGCGGTCGCGGTGCTTGTGGCGGGGATCTTGTTCGTCAGCAACAGACCCATTGCCGTCAGCGTCGCCTCTCCCGAGCAAAACGTGTCTGTGCGGGTGTTTGGCCTGGGCACCGTCGAGGCCCAGGTGCTGTCCAAGATCGGCTTCGAGGTCGGTGCGACCCTCACCGAGCTTCTGGCCGATCATGGGGACCGTGTGTCCCAGGGGCAGGTGCTTGCGCACCTCGATGCCGGGGAGCAGGAGGCCAAGGTTGCCAAGGCGGTGGCCGCGGTGGAGATCGGCGAGGTCAACATCCGCCGCGCCGAGGCGAACCTCCAGAAGGCGAAGGCCGTCTTCGCCCAGAAGCAAGTGGCCAACCGGCGCAAGCAAACCCTGGCGGGACGCGATATCGTCTCCCAGCAGGTCGCCGAGGAGACGCTGCTCGACGAGGCTGTCGCCAATGCGGATGCGCTTGTGGCGCAAAGCGAGCTTACAAGCGCCAAGGCCCAGCTCGCCGATGCGCGCGCCCAGCTGCAGTTTGAGCAGACCATGCTGCGCCATCGCACGCTGGTCGCGCCCTACGACGCCATCGTCATCGCGCGGCACAAGGAAGCCGGCAGCGTCGTCAATCCGGGGGAGCCCATCTTTTCCCTCGTGGCGGTCGGCACCTATTGGGGGCTGGCCTATGTGGACGAGGCGCGTTCCGGCTTCATCGAGGAGGGCCAGCGCGTGGAGGCCCGCAGGCGTTCAACCCCCCAGCAAACCTTCGCCGGGCGCGTGGCGCGCATCGGCCTTGAAAGCGACCGTGTCACGGAAGAGCGGCGCATCTATGTGAAGGGAGACAGTCCTCCGCCCCGCATCTTCCTCGGCGAGCAAGTCGAGTTCTGGATCTCCGTCGCCACGCTCGACAAGGCGCTGCTCGTTCCGGAAGCCGCCGTGCAAGGCTATGACGGGCGGGAGGGCAAGGTCTGGACCGTCGAGCAGGGACGCCTCAAGCGCCGTCTCGTCGCCTTTCGCCATCGCACCGAGGATGGGCGGCTCGAAATCGTCGGCGGCCTTCCCGAGGGAGCGCTTGTCGTCACGCAGGTCGATCCGGCCTTCAAGGAGGGCCGCGCCGCGCGCGCCATCGAGGCCGGCGCCCCATGAACCTTGCCTATCGCGACATCTGCCACAACCTCGGGCGCTTCTTGCTGACCTGCCTGGGGCTCGCCCTTCTGCTGGGGGTGGTGATGGCGATGATCGGCATTTATCGCGGCATCGTCGTTGATGCCCTGACCATCTCCCGTGCGCCGGCGGTCGATCTCTGGGTCGTGGAAGCCAACTCGCGCGGTCCGTTCGCCGAAGCGTCCCGCATTCCAGGCGACGTCCGCGAGGCGGTGGCGCGCATTGCCGGCGTGACCGCGGCCGGCGGCATCACCTACCAGACCGTCGAGGCGGAGCATCAAGGCCGCAAGCTCCGCCTCTATGTCATCGGCTACGAGCCCACGCGGCCAGGGGGCCCGCCGGAGATCGTGGAAGGACGCGCCATCGTGCGCAGCCATTTCGAGATGGTCGCCGACCAGGCGAGCGGACTTGTTCTCGGCGACAGGATCGAGCTCGGGCGCAACACGTTCGCGGTCGTCGGCCTGACCCGGCACCAGGTCAATTCCGGCGGCGACCCGGCTGTCTACATCACGTTGGGGGATGCGCAGAAGCTGCAGTTCGATCTCGGTCCCCCCGCGGCCCGCGTCCAGATCGCGCGCGGAACCGCGGGGGCCGGTCGCGACACGGTGAATGCCGTCATTGCACGCGTTCAGCCCAATGCGTCGGTGGATGCCGTGGCGGAGACGGTTCGTCGATGGAAGCACTTTTCGGCCATCACGCAGGCGGAACAGGAGGATATCCTGTCCCGCTCGCTGGTCGATCGTGCCCGGCGCCAGATCGGGCTGTTTACGACCATCCTGCTCTTTGTGTCCGCGGTGATCATTGCCCTCATCATCTATACGATGACCATGGAGAAGCTGAAGCAGATCGCGACGCTCAAGCTGATCGGCGCCCCCGATCGCACGATCGTCCTGATGATCGTGCAGCAGGCGCTGGCGCTCGGCCTGATCGGGTTCACCCTCGGCACGGCCATGATCTTCGCCATCAAGGATCATTTTCCGCGTCGAGTGGTCCTCGATGCGGACAATGTGGCCGGGCTCGGCCTGGTCGTGCTTGCGGTCTGCATCGCGTCGAGCGGCCTTGGTGTTCGCGCGGCATTGCGGGTCGATCCCGCCACGGCGATCGGAGGGTAGGCGACATGCCATTGGCCGGTGATCCCCTGGTTCGCCTCGATCACATCTCCAAGCATTTCGGCACGGGAACAACGCGTGTCGATGCCCTGCGCGACGTCTCGCTGACGGTCTACCCGCGCCAGGTCGTGGCTCTGCTGGGCCCGTCAGGCTCCGGCAAGACGACGCTGCTGAACGTGATCGGCTGCATCCTCGGCGCCTCGTCCGGGTCGATGGCGCTCGATGGCGAGCGCGTGATCGAGGATGGGCGCTGGCTGAGGTCGGATCTCAGGCGTCTGCGGCTGGACAAGATCGGCTTCATTTTCCAGTTCCACAACCTGATTCCGTTTCTCGACGCAACCGAGAATGTGGCTCTCGTCCTGCGACTGGCCGGCAAGGATGCCGAGACCGCCCGGGCACGCGCGGTCGAGCTCCTCGACTATCTGGAGGTCGGCAATCGACGCTCGGCGATGCCGGCCAAGCTCTCGGGCGGCGAGGCGCAGCGTGTCGCGATCGCGCGCGCGCTGGCCAATCGCCCGCGCATCATCCTGGCCGACGAGCCCACCGCGGCCCTCGACTCCAAGCGCGCCGGGATCGTCATGGACCTCTTGCGCAAAGTCGCCATCGATCAGGAGGCCGCGATCATCGCCGTCACCCACGACGAGAAGATCTTTGATCGCTTCGACCACATCTTCGCCCTTCGCGATGGCCGGCTGGAAGCCGATGCGGCGTCGCCCGCCTGAGGTCCCGCGCCGCACTCGCCTTCAGGTGCCGGGACGCACCATGCGCTGCATGACGCCGGTCTTCAGCACGCTCTGGTGAAAGATCACGGCGAGGACGTGCAGGGCAATCAGCGCCAGCAGCACCACCTTCAGCACAGTGTGGGCGCCGGCCGCGAGCCGGACATCGGCGAACCAGGCGAGGGCGCCGGAGACTGACAAGGCGATCAGCACCCCATAGAAAGCAAGGTGCGTCACCTGGGCCAGCAGATGCAGCGCCGGATGCTCGCTCTCGGGCAGCGGCGGGACGCCGCGCGTCGCGCGCAGGGCGATGCGCCACAGGACCAGTGCGAGGATGAGGACGCCGCCCGCCACATGGGCAGGGACCAGCGGGTCGAACCCATAGGCCTTGCCCTGCACATGGGCGCTCCAGGCCTCGGCGATGGCATCGTTGAAGAGATATTGGACGGCCACAAGGGCAGCGACTGCCCAATGCAGGGCGATCTGGGTGCGGGAATATCCGGCGGCGACGGGGACGGTCATGTCTTTGCCTTTCCGTATCGGGGGATGGGGCGGCCCCGGCGCGGGGCCGCCCCCGGCTCCGGATCAGTTCCCCGGCTTGGTGCCGGGCGCCGCCTGCTGGCCGTGCCACGCCTGCATCCGCGCCATCATCTGGGCGGGGAAGCGCATCTCCTCGGCGCTCAGCTGGCCGTCACCATTGGCGTCGAGCATGGCGAAGGGGCGGTCGGCCATGGTCTTCGTCACCTCGGCGAAGAGCTTGCCGAACTCCTCGCGGGACAAGGTGCCGTTGCTGTCGCCATCATGGCTCGCCCGCAGCTTCTCGATGCCGGCCTCCGCCTCGGCGACGGTCACTGTGCCGTTCCCGTCGGCGTCGAAGGTCATGAAGACCTGCGCGGCGGCGAAGCGGCCCATGGGCCCATGCATGCCGCGGCCCATGGGACCGCCCATTGGGCCACCCATGCCCTGCCAGCCGGGACCGCCGTGGCCGCCCATCATGCCGAAACCCGGGCCGCCGCCCCAGCAGCCGCCCGGGCCACCGGCAATGGCGGGGATCGAGACCGCGCCCACCACGGCAATAGCGGCGACGGCGCCCAGGATTGCGAGCGTCTTGCGTTTCATGTCCTCACCTCATCGGTTGTGCATTTCGATTGGGGGAGGATGGGCGGGCTGCGTCGCAACAGGATATCGGCGGAAGGGGCGAAGTGTATCGCTCTGTCGCAAGCCCCTGCCTTCGCGACCGGACGCGACATTTGGTTTTCCGGGTCGCCCAAGGAGGCGCTAAACCATGCCCCATGGCCGAGCACCCTCACATTCCTCACATCCTGGTCGTGGACGATCACCGCGAGATCCGCGACGCGGTCGGCCGGTACCTGGAGAAGAACGGCCTGCGCGCCACTACCGCGAAGTCAGCGGCCGAGATGGACGAGCATCTGCGGGGCGGACGCTTCGATCTCGTGATCCTCGACGTGATGATGCCGGGCGAGGACGGGCTTTCGGCGGCGCGTCGCCTGAGCGCAGCGGGCGGCCCGCCCATCCTCATGCTCAGCGCGCTGGCGGAGGAGACCGACCGGGTGGTCGGGCTCGAGATCGGGGCGGACGACTATCTGGTGAAGCCCTTCAGCCCCCGCGAGCTGCTGGCGCGGGTGAAGGCCATCCTGCGCCGCAGCGAGCGGCCCGAGCCGCTGGCAGGCGCCCTTGGCGGGCGCAGGCTGGCCTTTGCCGGCTGGATCCTCGATACCGACACACGCCAGCTCATGCATGCGGCGGACGGACGGGAGGTCGCGCTTACCACTGCCGAATTCAGGCTGCTGGTGGCATTTCTGGAGCGGCCCCGCTTCGTGCTCTCCCGCGACCAGCTGATGGACCTGACCAGCGGGCGCAGCGCCGACGCCTTCGACCGCACCATCGACAACCAGGTCAGCCGCCTGCGCCGCAAGATCGAGGCGAACCCCGCCGAGCCGAAGATCATCACCACCATCCGGGCAGGCGGCTACAGCCTCGCCGCCGATGTGCGGGAGGCGAGATGAGGCGGCTTCTGCCCACCAGCCTGCTGGCCCAGGTGGCCCTGCTTTCGGTGGCGGCCATGATCCTCGGCCAGTTCGCCAGCTTCTGGCTGTTCACGGCGGAGCGGGGCGCGATCATCCGGGCGGACCAGCGGGCCATGGCGGCCGAGCACGCGGCGCGGCTCGCAAGGCTCGTTGACGCGGCGCCCGCGCCCGTGCGCGGCGATCTGGTGGAGGCGGCCACCTCCCGTGCCCTGCGCTTCGCGCTCTCCCCCGATCCTGCGGTGCCCGAGGGCCGTTCGGACATTGCGGTGGACTGGCCCGGCGCCCGCGCGCAGGAGGCCTGGGACACCTTTCATCGCGGCCATGGGCCACCGCCCCCCATGCGATGGCTGAGGGACTACGGCATCGCACCGGCTGAGCTGCGCCTTTCGCTGCCGCTCGCGGATGGCCTCTGGCTCAACGCCGCCGCCCGGCTGGAGCGGCCCGGCATGCATTTGCCGCCGCAGGCGCTGGCCTCAACCCTGCTGACGCTGCTGCTGCTCCTTGGCGCGCTCTGGCTGGGCCTCAAGCGGATCACCGGCCCCCTGCGGAAGCTGGCCGCGGCCGCCGATGCGTTCGGGCTCGGCGCCGAGCCGCCGCCCTTGCCGCGCGACGGCCCGCGCGAGGTGCGTGCGCTCGCCGAGGCTTTGGCCCGGATGCATGAGCGGCTCTACAAGATGATCGGTGAGCGTACGCGCATGCTGGCGGCGCTCGGCCACGATCTGCGCTCGCCCATCACCGCCTTGCGGCTGCGGGCGGAGATGGTGGAGGACGACGAGATCCGCGAGCGCATGGCCCTCATCCTCGACGAGATGCAGGAGATGACCGAGGCCACCTTGGCCTTCGCGCGCGGCGTGTCGGTGGCGGAGCCCCTGGAGCCGGTAGACCTGAACGGCCTCCTGGCCGATCTTGCGGCGGAGCTTTCCGCCTCGGGCCCGCCTGTCACCCTCGCTGTGTCGGCGCCGCACGTCCTCCCGCTCCGCCGGATGGCCCTGCGCCGCGCGCTGCGCAACCTCCTGGAGAACGCCCAGCGCTATGGCGCGGGCGCGACGGTCGGGATCAGCCATGCCGGGGAGGCGGCTTTCATCACGATTGACGATGCCGGACCGGGCATCCCGGAGGCGGACCTGGAGCGGGTGTTCGACCCCTTCGAGCGGCTGGAGACCTCCCGCTCGCGCGAAACCGGCGGCACTGGCCTCGGCCTTCCCATCGCCCGCGCCATCCTGCGCGCCCATGGGGGCGAGGTGAGCCTGTCCAACCGGCCCGAAGGGGGACTGCGGGCGACGGTTCGCCTGCCTGCTGCGAACCAAGGGGCCAAGGCTCGGGCGAACGCGTCGCGTGAGCCGTAGACGTCTAGCCCCGCCGCTCGCGCCAGCCGAGCCAGACGAGGGCGAGGACCGCGAAGGCGAGCCAGGGCAGGAGCACCGCGTTCATGATCTGCCAGCCGAGCAGGTGCAGCATGGCGCCGGCGCCGAGCGAGGTCGCCACCCCGACGATGAAGATCACGAGGTCGTTGGCCGCCTGCGCCTGCGCGCGCTCTTCCGGCGCGTAGCATCGTGTGAGCAGCGTGGTGCCGCCGATGAACAGGAAGTTCCAGCCCACGCCCAGCAGAACGAGCGCAGAGGCGAAGGCGAGGAATTGCGTGCCCGACAGGGCGATGAGAACATGGCCCGCCAGCAGGAACGCGCCGGCCAGCATCACCTTGAGCACCCCGAAGCGGGAGATGAGCGCGCCGGTGAAGAAGGACGGCAGGAACATGCCAAGCACATGCAGCTGGATCACCGTCGCCGCGTCCGAAAGGTCGTGATGATGGTGCAACATGGCGAGCGGCGTCGCCGTCATGGCGAGGATCATCACGCCATAGCCCGTGGCCGCGCCGAACAGGGCCACGAGATAGGCGGGTTGCCGGATGATCGCGCCCAGGGGGCGCCCGCCGCCCGATGCGCTCCGCGCGGGCTGCGGCATGTCCACGCCCAGCAGGAGACCCGCTGCCAGCAGCGAAACGACAGCGAGAATCAGGAACGAGCCGGCATAGTCCGCCGCCAGCAAGGGGCCGCCGAAGCGCCCCAGGATAGGTCCGGCGATGGCGGCCACCACCCCGCCCGCAAGAACGAAGGAGATGGCGCGGGGGCGAAAGGCGTCGGTGGCCACCTCCGCTGCGGCAAAGCGATAGAATTGCGCGAAGGCCTGGTAGGCGCCGACGAGGCCGGTCCCGAGGCAGAGCAGCGGCAGCGACGCATAAAAGATTCCGAGCGCCCCCAGGAGGCCGCCGAGGGTTCCCAGCACGGCGCCCGCCACGAAGCCGATCCTTCGCCCCACGCGGGCCATCCACAGGGATGCCGGGGCGATGCCGATCGCCGTCCCAAGGAACATGGCCGCCACCGGCAGCGTGGCGAGTTCCGGCGCGGGGGTGATGGCGGCGCCGGCAAGGCCGGCCACCGTCATCACCATGACCGATGCCGTCTGGAACAGCGCCTGGGCGGCCGAGAGCAGCGCGACCTGCCGGATCATGCGGCTTCGCGGCATCGCCTGCGCAATGGCGGGTGCGGTCATCAGAACACCAGGACCTTGTCGGCCGAAACGGTGACAGCCGAGAGTTCATCCATGGTGCTGCGCTGCGCGCCGGCCATGATGTCGGTTTCGGAAAGGCCCCGGGCGTCCATGCAGGTGCCGCACAGAAGTACCTCGCCATTGCCGGCGAGGACCCGCTTCAGCATGCGCTCCGCATTGTAATAGCCGTCCGGCGTCTTCTGGCCCGCCTTCGCGGCGACGACCGCATCCGCCATGAGGAACACGGTGACCCGGTTTCCCGCATCCTGCTTGAGGATGCCGGCGGCGACGCGCAGGCCGTTATAGACGCGCTCCGTGCCGTAGGGCGGATCGTTGAGAATGAACAGCGCGTGCATGTCCGACTCCGCCGGTTCCCCACGGTGCCCCTTGCGACAGGCGCGGGAGAGTTATACATTCAATTGATCTCTTTAATGATGTATCGTCTCCGACATGTGCAAGTCAACGGATCCCAAACGCGCTCTGTTCGCCGAGCTGGCCGCGGTGGCGCGCGCCCTCGGCCACGAGCACCGCGTCGAGCTGCTGGAGCATCTCGCCCAGGGCGAACGCAGCGTCGAGGCCCTCGCAAGGCTGACCGGGCTCTCCATGGCCAATGCCTCCCAGCACCTGCAGCAGCTGCGTCGCGCGGGCCTCTTGGATGCCCGCCGCGACGGCAAGTTCGTCCTCTACCGCCTGGTGGACGACGGGATCGTCCAGCTCATGTCAGTGCTGCGGCAGACGGCGGAACGCAATGTGGCGTCCGTCGGCGCTCTGCTTGCGCGTTATTTCGACGGGCGGGACGGGCTCGAACCCGTCGGCCGCGCCGACCTTGTGGAACGCGCGCAGGCGGGCCTCGTCACGGTGATCGACGTGCGGCCCCGCGAGGAGTTCGACTTCGGCCACGTGCCCGGCGCCGTCAGCGTCCCGCTTGAGGAACTCGACGCCCGCCTCGCCGAGCTCGATCCGGCGACGGAAATCGTCGCCTACTGCCGGGGCGCCTATTGCCTGCTCGCGGTCGAGGCGGTCGCGCGCCTGCGCGCCAGGGGCTTTTCAGCCCGTCGCATGGAAGACGGCATGCCGGAATGGCGCGCCGCCGGACTGCCGGTCGCGTCGGGCTGACGCGACGTCATCCCCCGAAGTCCAAACCAAGAAATGGGAGAAACGCCAATGTTCAAAATGCTATCAGGCGTGCTTGCCTTGGGGCTCCTCGCGGCCGTGCCTGCGGCGCCGGCAGCCGCCCTGGACCTTCCCGGCCCGCTGGTCTCGACCGAGTGGCTCGCAGCCCACCAGGACGATGTCCTCGTCCTCGACGTGCGCAATGACGACACCAGCTACAAGGAGGGCGGCCACCTCATCGGCGCGGTGCGCCTCGATTTCCGCAAGGCCCGCGGCACCACCACCGAACGCGGCGTGGAAATCACCGACATGAACCTGCCGCCCGAGGCGTTCTCGGCGCTCATGCGATCGGCCGGGGTGAACGACGATACGCCGCTCGTGCTCACCCACCGCGGGCGGGGACCGGACGATGCGGGTTATGCCGCCTACGTCTATTGGCAGCTCAAATATTATGGCCACGACAAGGTGGCCATCCTGGACGGCGGCACGACGAAATGGGTGGCCGAGAACCGCGAGGTGTGGGGCGAGGATGAGGCGGCGAAGACCGGGAATTTCAACGCCCGACCGCCGCGCCGCGAATTCCTCGCCGACACGGCCCAGATGGAGGCGCTCCAGACGCGCAAGGATGCGGGCATCCTCGACGCGCGCTTCTTCAGCTTCTATGTGGGCCTGGAGAAGCGCCCGAACATCGCGAAGGCGGGCCACATTCCCGGCGCGACCCTCTTTCCTTTCGATGCGAATTTTGCCGCCAACGGCACCTATCGCCCGAAGGAGGAACTCGCCCGCGCCTATTCCGCCGTCGGCCTCAGTCCCCGGCAGACGGTGGCGGCCTATTGCAACACGGCCCATGTCTCCGCCATCTCGTGGTTCGTGCTGCACGAGCTGCTCGGCTACCGGGACGTCATGCTCTACGACGGTTCCATGCTGGCCTGGAGCAGGCACGGCCTGCCGGTCGAGACGCAGCTAAAATAACGAGGCGGACGGAGCCGATACCCTTGGGGCTTTCCGACCTCTCCCTCGAACTGAAGCGACCCGCGGCAAAGCCCGTTGCGCAACGGCGACCTGACAAGCGCCGTATGATGCAGGTGCGCGCAGCGTAACGGGGCGAGGGCGCATGAGCCCTTGTGGGCGCCGGTCGGGTTCGTCAGGTTGAGAGCCATGATGCGTGCTCCGGCTCAAGACAGCGATAAGCGCCCGTCGATTCCGAGAACCGTCTGGGCGCTCGGGTTCGTGAGCCTGTTCATGGATATCTCCTCGGAGATGATCCACGCGCTGCTGCCCCTCTTTCTCACGGCCACGCTTGGGGCCAGCGTGGCCGTGGTGGGCCTCATCGAGGGGGTGGGCGAATCCACCGCCGCCATCGTGAAGGTCTTTTCCGGCTACCTGTCCGACCGCATCGGCCGGCGCAAGCCGCTCATCCTCATCGGCTATGGGTTGGGCGCCGCGTCGAAGCCGTTCTTCGCCCTCGCTGGCGCACCGGCCATGGTGTTTGCCGCGCGCTTCGCCGACCGCATCGGCAAGGGGATCCGCGGCGCGCCCCGGGACGCGCTGGTGGCCGATGTCACGCCGCCTTCCATCCGCGGGCGCGCCTACGGGGTGCGCCAGGCGCTCGATACGGTCGGGGGGTTCCTCGGCCCGCTGCTCGCCATCGCGCTGATGGCGCTGTTCGCCGACGACATGCGAACGGTGTTCTGGTTCGCCCTCATTCCCGGCGCGCTTGCGGTGGCGTGCGTCATCCTGGGGGTCGAGGATCGCGCCGTCGGGGAGGAGGGCGCCACCGGCCGTCCGCCGCCGGTGCGCCTTGCCGATCTCCGGCAGTTCGACGGCGCGTTCTGGGGCGTCGTCGCCATCGGCGTGGTGTTCACCCTTGCGCGGTTCAGCGAAGCCTTCCTCGTGCTGAAGGCGCACGATGAGGGCCTGCCGCTGGCCCTCGCGCCGCTTGTTCTCGTGGCCATGAACGTCGTCTATTCGCTCGGCGCCTATCCCGCCGGTGCCTGGTCCGACCAGGCCTCGCCCACGCGCCTGCTGCTGGTGGGGCTGGCGGTCCTCATCGGCGCGGACCTGATGCTGGCCTTCGCGCCGGGGCTGTGGGGCGCCTTTCTCGGCATCGCCTTGTGGGGCGCGCACATGGCGCTCACGCAGGGCCTGCTCGCCAAGCTGGTTGCCCAGCACGCGCCCGCGACGCTGCGGGGCTCCGCCTTCGGCCTGTTCAATCTCGCCACCGGCGTCGCCATGCTGGTGGCGAGCGTGGTCGCGGGGGTGCTGTGGGAGCGGATCGGCTCCGCGGCGACCTTTGCCGCAGGGGCCGGTTTCGCGGTCCTCGCAGCCCTGCTGGTAACGGTGTCCGCCCTGACGCGCCGGGCGGGGCGCGACGACCCTTCTCCTGGCGGCGCGCACCTCCCTTGAGACGACCCGGCTCCAGGCCGGGCGCTGCCGCGATGGTGAACCGTCCCCGCGAAGGCGCGGACGGCTTTAGGTCCCGTGCCGGTGACGATGATGGAGATCGGGATAGTGCGGGTGCCGATGCGCCAGCGGCGCATGCCGGTGCCAGTGGGTGTGCGGCTCGCCGGGGTGCACCCCTGGTTCGTGCTCATGGCGGTGGTGTTCGTCGTGGCCGTGCCGATGCTCGTGCTCCATCGCCTCATGGGCATGGGGGTGGTCGTGCCGCTCGGACAGATGCAGCCAGAGGCCGACCGCCATCAGGCACCCGGCGACCACCAACTGCACCGAAATCGCTTCGCCGAGCATGACGACCGCGAGCACCGCGCCCACGAACGGCGCGAGGGAGAAATAGGCCCCGGTCCGCGCCGCACCGAGATGGCGCAAGGCGAGGACGAACAGAGCAAGACTGACTCCGTAGCCCAGGAAGCCGATGACGCCCGCCGCGAGGAGAGTGACGGCCGAGGGAAGGCCGGCACCGCTGGCAAGAGCGATGAGCAGGTTGATGGTGCCTGCGACCAGCCCCTTCAACATGGCGATCTGGACCGGATCGGCGGATGAGAGCTTGCGCGTCAGGTTGTTGTCGATCCCCCAGCACAGGCAGGCGCCGGCGATCAGCAGGGCGCCCCATTGCAGGGAACCCCATTGCAAGGACATGCGCCCCTCCCACGACAGGAGGACGGCACCTGAGAGGATGGCGAAGGCACCGAGCAGGAGCCGCCGGTCCACGTTCTCGCGGAACACCAGCCAGGCGATGCCCATAGTGGCGAGGCCTTCCAGATTGAGCAGCAGCGAGGCCGACGCCGCGTCGGTGAGGGACAGGCCGAACATGAGCAGCAGAGGAGCGAGGAGGCCTCCGGCGACGATGACCAGGGCAAGCCAGGGCATGTCCGCCCGCCGCAGCGGCGCCTCGACGGCTGGCAGCCGCAAAGCGGTTCGGGACAGATGTACCGCGGCGAGGCCGAGGCCGGCTCCCAGATAGAGCAGGCCGGCCATCATCCAGGGATCGACGGAACCCAGAAGGTGTTTGGCGAACGGCGTGCTTGCGCCGAACAGGCCCGCCGAGGCCAAGGCGAGGAGGATACCTGTTTGCATCATTCCGACAGTCTCACCGATACCAGCCGACTTGGCCTGGGGGCGTCAACGTGCGTGATGCCCCCAGGAGGGACCAGCCATTGTTTCACAGGATGGCCACGCATCCGATCGGAGGATGTGTTCGTGGTCATCACCGATGCACCCAAGGAGAACTGGTCCATCGGCCGTGGCGTGCAGTTCGCCTGAGCACCGATTCTGCAGCGTCGCCGGCTATGGCCGCTTCATGGCATGTGCGCCGCGCTCCCTCGCCTGCAGGACCGGCAAAGCCGCGCGGCAGGTGAGCCCTGTCCACCACGGGGCTCTTCGTCGTTGTGACGGGAGCCCGTCCGCAGGTGGTGCCTCCTCCGGTCACGGAGGGGGGTGTCCTGCTGTGCTCCAGGCCCCTCTAATGAAGGCGCGCCGTCACGGGCTCGTCCTTGTCGTGGCGGGCGAAGCGGTCGACCATGGTGGCGCTGGCCTCATTGAGGCCGTGGACGGTGACCTCGGCGCCGGACTTGCGCAGCTTCAGCACCGCCTTGTCGAGGGCGTCGACGGCGGTGATGTCCCAGAAATGGGCGTGGCTGACATCGATCACCACCGCGCGGGCGGGGGCATCGAAGTCGAAGCCGCGCAGGAACACCTCCGCCGAGGCGAAGAAGATCTGGCCCGTCACGGTGTAGGTCACGCTCCCTGACACCTCGTCTTCCCGCATTGTCACATGGACGAGGCGCGCCACTTTGCCGGCGAAGAACACGCCGGACAGGAGCACGCCGACCAAGACGCCGATGGCGAGGTTGTGGGTCGCCACCACCGTGACGACGGTGGCCAGCATCACCGCCGAGGAGGAGCGCGGGTTGCTGCGCAGGTCCAGGATCGAGCGCCAGGAGAAGGTGCCGATGGACACCATGATCATCACCGCCACCAGCGCCGCCATGGGGATGATGCGCACGAGGCCGTCCAGCACCAGGATGAGGAACAAAAGGAACGATCCGGCCACGAAGGTGGAGAGCCGCCCGCGCCCGCCGGAGGTCACGTTGATCACCGACTGGCCGATCATGGCGCATCCGCCCATGCCGCCGATGAGCGCCGAGGCGATGTTGCTGGTGCCCTGGCCGACGCATTCCTGGCTCTTGTTGCTCAGCGTGTCGGTCATGTCGTCCACGATCTGGGCGGTGAGCAGGGATTCCAGCAGGCCCACGGCGGCGAGCGTCAGCGAGTAGGGCAGGATGATCTGCAGCGTCTCCAGCGTCAGCGGCACCTGCGGCAGGGCGAAGACTGGCAGGCTGGAGGGCAGTTCGCCGAGGTCGCCGACCGTGCGCAGATCCATTCCGCTCCACCAGGCGAAGAGGGTGAGCGCGGCGATGGCCGCCAGCGGCGACGGCACGGCTTTGGTCAGGCGCGGGAACAGGTAGATGATGGCGAGCCCCGCGGCGATCATCGGATAGGTCTGGAGCGGCACGCCGATCAGCTCCGGCACCTGCGCCATGAAGATGAGGATGGCCAGCGCGTTGACGAAGCCGGTGATGACCGAGCGCGAGACGAAGCGCATCACCCGCCCGAGCTTCAGCAAACCGGCCGCGATCTGGATCAGCCCCATGAGGATGGTGGCGGCGAACAGATATTGCAGCCCGTGGTCGCGCACGAGGCTCACCATCACCACCGCTGTGGCGGCGGTGGCCGCGGAGATCATGCCGGGCCGCCCGCCCACCACGGCGGAGACGCAGGCGATGGCGAAGGAGGCGAACAGCCCCACCTTGGGATCGACGCCAGCAATCACCGAGAAGCCGATGGCCTCCGGGATGAGGGCGAGGGCGACGACGATGCCGGCGAGCACGTCGGCGCGGATATGGGAGGTCCAGTCGCGGAGATAGCGGGAAGAACGGGTCATGGGATGAGGCTTCGCAATAAGTGAGCGTCCGCCGAAACGGCGACGAGGATGCGCTGACTATGCGTGGTCCGGCGGATCGGCGGCCGGAAGAGCCACCCGGGCTTGCACCGGGTCCTGATGAATGGAGTTGATTTAGATCAAATCACGTTGCAGCGCAACATGGGCGCGGGCACCGCTGGCCCCGTGCGCCGGATCATTCAAGCGAACGAGGTCGTGGCGAGCGGAGGCGTGCGGCTTCCCAGTCCGTTGCCAGCGCGTGACCTTCTTTCCCGATGTCGCAGAGCATGAGGCGATCACCGACCCGTTCTGGCCGCTGAAACAACTTGGGGCGCCAAACTGGGCGCCCCCTTTCAATCACCCACTTGGGAAGCAAGTCAGGCGGCCGGTCCGGGGCGAGTTTTGGCCCAGCCTGGGGTCTCCACATAGAAGGGGTCGGCCAAGACGGCAGATTGGACCGCAGGGGAAAAGCCTTCCCCCTTACGCTTCCAGATGGCGACCCATGCTATTCCAATTGGCGGGCCATTGACTTCCAATCAGCCGAAATCAATGCTTCCGATTGTCCGGGATTCGGGGATGGCATGTTTGAGCGGTTTGTAGAGCGGCGGGTGGGCAGGATGTCGCTCAGCATCACCAGCGCCTCTTCGTCGGCACCGTCGGGGATGGGGTAGAGGCTGGTGTCGGCATGCGGGGTGCGCACGAACTCCGCTTGGGTGCCGTCGATGGTGTTCCCCAGGATCCAGCCACCGGTTGTGCAGTGCGAGAACATGCCCTTGCGGCAATACTCACACTTGCCGCAGGCGCTGACGCAGGAGATCAGCACCCGGTCGCCGGCTTTGAAGGCGGTGACCGCCGGGCCGACGCTGTCTATGACCCCGACGCCTTCGTGGCCGAGGATCCGGCCGGGTTGGCAGCTGGGCAGATCGCCCTTCAGGATGTGCAGGTCGGTGCCGCAGATGGTGGTCTTGGTAATCTTCACGATCGCATCGGTGGGGGCAGTGATTTCCGGCTTTGCGTGGTCCTCGAACGCCTTTTTCCCTGGTCCGTGATAGACAAGAGCCTTCATCATAGAAAGCTTGGCTATGACATTCATCGCTGATACCTTGGAGGTTGCGAATGAAACGCGAGAGATGCGTTGGCGTCCATCCATGGCGGCCACGCTGCGCCGGACGGTGGATGCCAGATAGGCTCGGAAACTACTCAATCGCGATCCTCGAACGGGCGTGATCAACTGGCCGTGATGGGAGGCAGTCGCGGGCCGCTTGCGCTCGCTCCAGCGCAAGGCGCGCGAGCCGAACCGTTTCATCAGGCATCAGAGGGACGCGACGCTGACGGCCGATTGACATCAAAAGGCGAGCGGTCAAGATGATAGGCTGTGTCTCCTCGCAGGCGGTCAGCCCGATGCGGGTTCCACTTGGCAACGCTGAAGAAAAAGGCGCCGCGGTTCGATTTGGACCCCGTGATCACTCGGCCTCCGGGGTGCGGCCTCCGGGAGAATTCCGGCAGATCGCTCTGCGGCAGAATGCGAGCGGCTGGTTCCGAGCAGCGGACAACATGAAGGCTTTCAGTCGCCGGCGATTTGAGGGCCGTTCATTCTCAAATTCTTCAACCGGTTTGTTCCTTCAAGTGTTGCGGATGGGCCGATCATTTCATTCGACGCGACCCGGAAGTGGGAGAGGAAACATGAATTTATACGCGCCACCAGTTCCAGTTTTCGTGGTTTCCCTGGTCCTGGCCGCGCTTGCGCTTCTTGGACGTGTGATGTTGCTTCCATACCTTACGTTATACGGCTTCTGGTTTGCGTTGATTGCCTTTGCCGTCCTCGCGCTCGGAGTCGTTCTCAAAAGATGAATGTCTCGACGGAACGAAGGAAGTGGTGTCATTTTAATTACGAAGTGGTATTTTAAGAGTGTATTCCGCATCTGCGGCAGGAGGTCGTCATGATCAGTCTGGTGATCGGGATTTTGATTATCGTCGTCGTCGGCGCGATCCTGTTCTGGGTTATCGATAAATTCTGCGCGGATGCCCGGCTGGCATATCTTCTCAAGATCCTCGTGGTTCTGGTCTGCCTGGGCGCGATCATATCCCGGCTGCTTCCGATCCTCGGTTATCCGTCCTATTTTTAGCGGCATGAAGCCGGCGGTGGGAATTCTGCGTGTTCCGCGCGGCAACGGTTCGCACGCGCATCATCCGCCGTCGCCCTCCCGCTTCAGCCCGCGGGTCCTGGATCCGCGGTGAGCCGGCCGTCGACCACCTCGACGATGCGGTCGCAGCGCCGGGCCAGATCCAGATTGTGCGTGACCACCAGAAAGGTGGTCGTCCGCTCGCGGTTGATCTGCCGCATCAGCTCGAACACCGCGTCGGCCGAGGCCGTATCGAGGTTGCCCGTGGGCTCGTCCGCAAGGACCAGCGTGGGGTTCATCGCCAGCGCGCGGGCGATGGCGACGCGCTGCTGCTGTCCGCCGGACATGTTGGTCGCCCGGTTGTCCCGCCATTTGCTGAGGCCCACCCGGTCGAGCAGCTCGGCGGCCCGCCGCTCCATGTCGCGGTCGGGATGGCCGCGGTCCACCAGCATGGGCATCATCACGTTCTCGGCCGCGGTGAAGGCCGAGATCAGGTAGTGGTACTGGAACACGAAGCCGATGGTGTGGCCGCGCAGCTTGGTCAGGGCCGCGTCCGGCAGGTCCGTCGTGTCCTCGCCATTGATGACGAGCCGCCCGGACGTGGGCCGGTCCAGCAGCCCGATGATGTTGAGCAGCGTGCTCTTGCCGGAGCCGGACGGGCCGATCAAGGCCACGAACTCGCCGGGCCGGATGGCGAGGTCGATGCCGTGCAGCACCTCGATCTCCACCGGCGTGCCCACATTGTAGGACTTGCGGATCTGGTCGAGCACGAGCACGTCAGCCACGGATCGCCTCCACCGGATCAAGGCTCGCCGCCCGCACGGCCGGGGCGACGCCGGCGGCGACGCCGGTGAGGGTGGCGATCGCGGCCGCGGCGATGAAGAGGCTCGGCTCCAGCACCAGCGGAAACAGCTCGGTGCCGTCCACCTGCCGGGCCAGATGGTGCCACAGCATCAGCGCGCCGGCCCCGAGCACGGAGCCGACGAGGGATCCGAGGAAGCCGAGCACCCCGCCCTGGATGAGGAAGATCTCCAGGATCTGCCGCCGCGCGGTGCCCATGGCCCGCAGGATGCCGATGTCCTTGGAGCGCTGGATCACCGAGACGATCAGCACGGCGGCGATGCCGAAGGCCACCGAGAGCGCCACGAACAGGCGGATCAGCGTGTTGGAATTCTGCTGCGCCCGCACTGCCGTGAAGAACTGGGCATTGGTGGCGATCCAGCTCTCGGCCTGCACCGGCAGGCTCGCCTCGATCTCCTGGGCGATGGTCTCGGCGGCGTAGATGTCGCTCACCGTCAGGTCGATGGTGGTCACGCCGCCGATCAGGTTGAGCAGGCTCTGGGCCGTGCGCAGCGCCACGAAGGTGTTGCGCTGGTTGGCGCCCTTGTTGCCGAGGTCGAAGATGCCGGTGATGGTGAGGATGCGGCTGCCCGCCTCCGCGGAGGTGACGTTGAGCTTGTCGCCCACCGTGGCACCGAGATCCTTGGCGAGCTCGGTGCCGATGAGTATGTCGTCGGTGCCCAGCCGCAGCTCGCCGGCGACGATGTAGTCCGGCACCCGCACGATCTGGAAATACTGCTCCGGCTCCATCCCGGTGAGGGTGATGGAACGGCTGGCGTCGCCGCGGACCGCCAGCATGGCCCCCGATGCGGTGGGCGCCGCCACCAGCACATCCGGCCGCGCCCGCATGGCGTCGCGGATGGCCTGCCACTGGTCGATGGACAGGACGCGCTGGGCGGGGCGCTGCACCACCGCCGCCTCGAACACCCCCTCGCGCTGCCGCAGGGGCCGGGCCACCTCGTCGGGCGGCAAAAGCTGGATCTGCGGCTGGGAGGTGAGGACCCGCTTGATGAAATTGGCCTGCAGCCCGGCCAGCATGGCCGACATGAAGACGATCACGCCAACCCCGATGGCGATGCCGCTGAGGATGAAGGTGGTCTGCAGCCGCCCCTCGGCGAGGAACCGCAGGGCGGCGATCCAGGCGAAGGGCAGCCAGCGTCTCATGCCTTCACCGGCCGGATGCGCTGTCCGGCCCGCACGCCGGCCGCGAGCGGGATCACCATTTCCCCCGGCGCGACCCCCTCCAGGATCTCCACATAGTCCCCGGCGCGCAGCCCGATGCGCACGGGCTGCGCCCGCGGCCGGCCGTCCCGCACCACCAGCACCCAGGGCGCGGCGGATGTCGCATCGTGCACCGTCCGGGCCGGAACGATCACCGCCGCGGCCCGCCGGTCCACCGCGATGTCGACGGAGACGGTCATGTCCTGCCGCAGATAGGGGGGTGGATCGGCCACCGTGAGCTTCACCTCCACCGACGCGCGGGTGATGTCGACGGAAGGGTTGATGTAGGTCACCGTGGCCGCAAAGCGCCGGTCTGGATAGGCGTCGGCCGAGGCCAGCGCGGTTTGCCCGAGCTTCAGGAGGCCGAGGTTCTTCTCGTCGATCTGCAGCACCAGCTGCATGTCGCCGACGGGCGCCAGCACCAGCAGCGCCTTGCCGGCCTGGACCACGGCGCCGCGCTCCACGTTGCGGGTGATGAGGACGCCGTCGCGCGGCGCGGTGATGGTGGCGTAGCCGAGGCGCGCCTGCACCATGGTCAGGTTGGCGTCCGCCTGGTTCAGCTGGGTCTCGGCCATCACATAGTCGCTGCCGCCGGGGCTGGTGGTGTAGACCTGCAGCTCGGCGGTGCGCACCTGGGTGCGGGCGACGTCGATATTCTTGGTCGCGTCGTCGAGGGTGACGCGCGTGCCCGCGCCGGTCTTGGCGAGCTGCTGGGCGCGGTCGTAGGCCGCCTCGGCATTGGCGAGGTTGGCCTTGGCCTGCTTCAGGGCCTCGTCGGCGGCCGGCCGGGTCAGCTCCTTCATCTGCCGGATGCGGGCTTCCGCCTGCGCCTTCGCGCCCTCGGCCTGCACCTCCAGGGCCTTCAGCTCGTTGGTTTCAAGGGCGATGAGGGGCTGCCCCTGGGTCACGGCCTGCCCCTCGTCCACCAGCACCTCGCGGACCATCCCGGTGATCTGGCTGCCGATCTCGACGCGGAACGCCGTCTCCACGTGACCGCTCGCCACCACGGTCTTCACCAGCTCGCCGCGGGTGGCGGGATAGACGACCACTTCGGGACCGAGCAGCCAGCGCGCGAAGCCCCAGGCGAGCGCCGCAACAAGGACGGCAGCGCCACTGATGCGCCATTTTTGGGCCCACACCGCACGAACAATGCGGCGCGAACCTTGCCGCTTGGGCACGCGGGCGGGGTTGGCTATGCTCGTCTGGTCCACCGCATTCCTATTAGTCACGTTCGGTCCTAGCTACATTGCGCTCGATCATGGGGCGGCTTCGGGGCCGGCTGGCTCGGGACAAGGCCGGTCACTGTCCCGTGACCAGCAATGCGTGCCCCCCAAGGCGAGGCGTGTCGGCCTGATTAAAATGCTGTCATAAGGACTTCTGGGCGCAGCATGTGCAGGCTCATCAGCATAAGAGCCCCGGAATCTGGTCCTGAGCCTTCCCGCAGCGAAGCAGTTCCGTAACGCTTATTTTGATAGAAATCAAGATTTCAAGGCGATTTTTCACTATATTATTTTTATTGTGGTAAAAGAACTTAGATGATGCCCGCGAAGGCTTCTCGTGAACCAGGCAGATGAGAAACAATGCCGAAGTTGCCAGCCCGTGCAGCCCGAGGGGACTCGCTAAAATCAGAGGGGCTTCCCTTGGCAGCAGCCTCGGTCCGTTCGTTCCCAGAATTTCCCGTGGTCGGGATCGGCGCTTCGGCCGGAGGCCTGGAGGCCTGCAAGAAACTGCTTGCCGCATTTCCCGCTGGCCCCGGGATGGCGCTCATTCTGGTCCTGCACCTCGATCCGACCCACGAAAGCATGATGGCGGATCTTTTGGCTCCGCACACCGCGATGGTGGTGCGGCAGGCGGCGGACGGCATGCTCATCGAGCCCGATCACCTCTACATCATCCCGCCCGGATTTTATCTGTCGGTCGATGCCGGCCACCTGCGCCTCTCCGCACCCGACGCGCCGCACGGCGCGCGACTCCCGTTCGATTTCCTCTTGAAGTCGTTGGCGGCTGAGTACGGCGCCGACGCCATCGGCGTCATCCTCTCGGGAACCGGCGCGGACGGCAGCGCCGGTCTGAAGGCGATGAAGGAGAAGGGCGGCTTCACCGTCGCCGAGGACCCGGAGGAGGCCGACTACGACGGCATGCCACGCAGCGCGATTGCCGCCGGCGCCGTGGATCTCGTGCTTCCGGTGGAGAAGATCCCCGAAGCGCTGCTGACGCACGGGCGGCAGCCGGCCGATGCGCCGGCAAACACCGCTTTGGCGCAGATCGTCGATCTCCTGCGGGCGAGCACGGCGTTCGACTTCACTCTCTACAAGCCCGGGACGCTGCAGCGCCGGACCGAACGGCGCATGGCCCTCGCGTCCATGGGCGTCGACGACATGGACCGCTATCTGGAGCTGTTGCGGAAAAATCCGGCCGAGCTCGATCTCCTGGCCAGGGACCTGCTCATCAACGTCACCAGCTTCTTCCGCGACCCGCAGGTGTTCGAGTTTCTCGCCACTGACATCATCCCCAAGCTGGTGCGCGACCATCCCCCCGATCGCCCGCTCCGCATCTGGGTGCCCGGTTGCAGCACCGGGGAGGAAGCCTATTCCCTGGCCATGCTGTTCTTCGAGGCGATCGCCGCGACCAAGCGCAACGTCCGGGTCCAGGTGTTCGCCTCGGATGTCGATCCGGATGCTGTCGCCCAGGCACGGGAGGGCTTCTACTCCGAGGCAGTTGCGAGCAGCCTGTCGCCCGAGCGCCTCGACCGCTTCTTCACCAAGGATGCGCACGGCTTCAGGATTGCGCAGAACCTGCGCCGCGGTGGTGTTCACGGTGCAGAATGTGCTGGCGGACCCGCCATTCTCACGGCTCGATTTCATTTCGTGCCGCAACCTCCTCATCTATCTGGTCCCGGAGGCGCAGGCCAGGTTCATTTCGCTGTTCCACTTTGCGCTGATCGAGGGCGGCCTTCTCCTGCTTGGAACGGCGGAAGAGGTCGGCAGCGCCGAGGCCCGGTTCGAGGTCGTCTCCAAGCCTGCGCGGGTCTACCGGCACACCGGGCAGCGCCGGCCGGGGGATCTGAGCTTCTCGATCGGCACCTCGGACGGCGTGAACCTTTCCACGCGTTCGGCACAGGCCTCTTCGCCATCCCGCCAGACCACGCTCGCCGAACTCTGCCGGCGGCTCATCCTGGAGACTTATGCGCCGGCGGCGGTGCTGATCAACCGCAACTACGAGTGCCTCTATTACCTGGGGTCGACCGACGCCTATCTGAGGCTGGCCCCCGGGCAGCCGACCCATGATCTGCTCTCCATGGCGCGGGAGGGGGTGCGCACCAAGCTCAGGGCGGCGATCCAGCGGGCGACGCAGGAGAAGACACGCGTGGTCGTGGAGGGCGGCCGGACCCACCGGGACGGCAAGGCCGTCGCCTTCAGCATCGCTGTCCATCCGGTGCTGAGCCAGGGTGAAGAGCTGCTGCTGGTCTGCTTTCTCGACAGTCCCGCTGTGGTCTCCAGCGGCCGGCCCGACCGGCCGATGCCCGAGCGTGAGCTGCCGCGCGTGGCCGAACTCGAACAGGAGCTGGAATCCACGCGGACCGAACTCGAGAGCGCCATCCGCAATCTCGAGCTGTCCAGCGAGGAGCAAAAAGCGGTCAACGAGGAGGCGTTGTCTGTCAACGAGGAGTTCCAGTCCACCAACGAGGAGCTCCTGGCCTCCAAGGAGGAGCTGCAGTCCCTCAACGAGGAGCTCACCGCCCTCAACGGCCAACTCCAGGAAACCCTGGAGCGGCAGCGCACCACCTCGAGCGATCTTCAGAACGTGCTCTACAGCACCGACGTGGCGACCTTGTTCCTCGACACCCAGCTGAAGATCCGCTTCTTCACCCCGGCGACCCGGTCACTGTTCGCCGTCATCCCGAGCGATGTGGGACGGCCGCTTTCGGATCTCAACTCGCTGGCCGCCGACGGGACGCTGATGCCGGACATCCAGGCGGTGCTGGCGGGCTCGGCGGCGCAGGAGCGGGAGATCGAGGCGCGGACCGGGGCGTGGTACGTCCGCCGCATCCTGCCCTATCGCACCGAGGGCGACGGCGTCGATGGCGTCGTCATCACCTTCGTCGACATCACCGAGCGCCGGCGGGCCGGGGACGCGCTGGAGGCCGCCCGGCGGGACGCGGAGCTGGCCAACAACGCCAAGTCGCGCTTCCTGGCCGCCGCGAGCCACGATCTGCGCCAGCCGCTGCAGGCGCTCGTTTTGCTCCAGGGTCTTCTGGCCAAGGCGGCGGAGGGCGAGAAGGCGGAGCGGCTGGTCAAGCGGCTGGATGAAACCATCAACGCCATGTCGGGCATGCTGAACGCGCTGCTCGACATCAACCAGATCGAGGCCGGCACCATCCGGGCGGATGTCGTCAGCTTCCCGATCAACGACCTGCTCGACCGCATGCGGGAGGAACTGACCTATCACGCGCGCGCCAAGAAGCTGACCCTGCGCGTGATCCCGTGCCACCTTTCGGTGGAAAACGACCAGCGCCTGCTGGAGCAGATGCTGCGGAACTTCATCTCGAACGCGCTGAAATATACTCCACGCGGCAGCGTGCTGGTGGGCTGCCGCAGGCATGGACCGTGGCTGCGCATCGAGGTGTGGGACACCGGGATCGGCATTCCCGACACCGAGCTGCGGGCCCTCTTCGAGGAATACCACCAGCTCCACAACGCGGCCCGTGAACGCAATCTCGGCCTGAGGCTCGGCCTCTCCATCGTGCAGCGGCTCGGCCTGCTGCTGGACCATCCTATCCGGGTGCGCTCGCGTCCCGGCCATGGCTCGGTCTTCTCGATCGATGTCAAGATCTCGCATGGGGTATCAGCACGTCAGGACGTGGCCCCGCCGGGTGACCGCCCCGGAAGGATCACCGAGCCCACGGGCCAGAAGGCCTCGATCCTGGTGATCGAGGACGATCCCGACGTCCGCTCCCTGCTCGAACTGCTCCTCGCCGGCGAGGGACACGTGGTGACTGCCGCAGCCGACGGCGTCGGCGCTCTGGACATGGTGGAGCGGGGCGCGATCCGGCCCGACCTCATTCTCACGGACTACAACCTGCCCAACGGCATGACCGGTCTGGACGCCGCGGCACGGCTGCGCGCGAGGCTGCGCAGCCCGGTTCCCGTGGTGATCGTGACCGGCGACATATCGACGGCCGCCCTGTGCGACATCGCGACCCACGACTGCGTCCAACTCAACAAGCCGGTGAAGGCGGACGAACTGGCGCGGATCATCCAGGGGCTGCTTTCCGATCATCCCGCGCCCATGGCGGCAGGCGCCCCGCCTTCGGCCGGGGAAGCTCGGGGTAGCCGCGCCGCCGGTCATCTTCATCGTCGACGATGACGACCACGTCCGGCAGGGCATGCGCAGCGTGCTAGGGTCGAGACTCAACGTAGCCAGCATGAGACGAGAGCGACGAGGCACAAGGAAGCGAGATAGTTCCGCGCGAGCTTGTCGTATCGGGCACAGTACACGACTCTTTCATGCTGGATGTGGGCCTGCTCTGGGGCCTTGTGGATTTGGAGGTTGCCCTGTCATGATGGCGTTCCAGCATTGAACGGCTTCGCGTCCTCCTTGGATCAGGATTTTTCTCAGCAGATCGAAGCCGACGCGGAAAATCGACTTTGCCTTGCGCTTGTGGGTCTTGATGATAATTGGTCGATGTCTGGCGCTCCATTCCCCAGTTGTATGAGCGAAGGTGAAGGCGACGGCCAGCACGGCGATGAGCTTGGCGATCCGCTCCGGGTTGGTGATGTGAGTGTCCTCGAGGTTGAGACCGCGCGTCTTGCTGGCCGCGAACAGGGTTTCGATTTCCCAGCGCCGCCGATAGTTGGCCAGGGCGATCCCGGGATCGGTGTTGGTTGCCACAACGAGCAGTTCCTTACTGGCCAGTCGTGTCGCCGCGAGCTTTACGGGCGGCCCGAGAGCGCTGCCGCGTGAACCGAGGCGGCAATCTTCGCGCACGTAGCGGCGTCCGCCGATGGCGAGCTTCCGGAACAAGGAAACGACCGGGCAGCAGCGGCCATCAGCCAGACGGATCTGGAAGGCGTCCTTGATGCGCAGGATGAACGGGATGTTGTTCTCGACCAGAAAGGCCATCCAGGCCGTGCCGACGAATTCCCGATCAGCGATCAATCCGGCTACAGCCTCGGCACCGAAGACATTGCAAAAGCGGGACAGCAGGGCTTCGCGATGGGCCGTGGTCGAGTTGCCGGCTCTGTCGAGCACGTCCCACATGAGCGGGATGGCGATGCCGTTATGGACGATGGCGAGCATCAGGACGTTGACGTCGCGTCGCCCGAACTTCCAACTGGTGCGGTCGAGGGCAAGAAGCCAGGGCCCCGATCCGATCCGTGCGATCCTCACCACGACGCGGGCCAGTTGATCGCTATCCAGCTCGACCTGCTCGAAGAAACGCTGGAGGCGGCGATAGTTTGAAGCAATCTCCGCCCGCGTCGGGAACATCCCGGCAAGGTGACTTAGATTGATGGTGCGCGACAGCAGAACGCCGACGACAAAGACGCAGAAGCTCTCAAGCCGGCTCTTGCGCATCGACAAGTGCTTGTCCAGGCAATGCCTCAAAGCGGCGATGATGTCTCTTCTCATGCAAAATCCCGATCCGCTCTCCGCCGAATCGGAAATCCTACTGATCGATCAAGGCCCTACTAAGAATCGTCGTGTACTGTGCCCTCGACGAGAGCCGCACGGTCACGAAGGAGATCTTCGACTGGAACGAGACGATGGAAACCTCGTCCAGCTCCCGCCTCGTCCGTGACGGCGAGCGGCAGACCGCGCCCGATTTCGGCCTCAGCGAAAAACACATCCTCACCATCGAGCGGCTGGCGCTGGAGCCCGAGGGGATGCTGGGGCGCAGCAGCATCGCGGAACAGTTCGACCCGGAATTCTTCAATACCAATTTCTGGTTCATGTGGTGCACCACCTTCGCCTTCCAGCCCTGGCACAGCGCGGTGGAATTCAAGCGCTACCTGGTGCGCTTCGCCCATCTGGTGTCCGGCTTCAACCGCCTGCACGGCATCATGCGCACCACCTACAACCAGTATGATTCCATGGTGCTGCCGCTGCGCAAATGGCTCGCGGCCCGCGGCGTCCGGTTCGAGCTGAACACCCGCGTCACCGACCTTAACTTCGGCGAGAGAGACGGCGCGAAGGTGGTGACGCGCATTGATTGCGAGCGGGCGGGGCAGGGCTGGGAGATCGAAGTCGAGGCGGGGGATTTCGTCCTCGTCACCCTGGGCTCGATGACCGACGCGTCGAGCCTCGGCTCCATGGGCACCGCGCCCGTGCTCAACGGCAAGGCCGAGGGCAGCGCCTGGACGCTGTGGGAGAAGATCGCCGCGGGCCGCCCGGAATTCGGCCGCCCGGCGGTGTTCGCCGACCATATCGACGAATCCAAATGGCTGTCCTTCACCACCACCTTGCGCGATCCGGCGTTCCTGCGGATCGTGCGGGACTTCACCGGCAACGTGCCCGGCGAAGGCGGCCTCGTCACCTTTCCGCAATCGCGCTGGCTGATGTCGTTCGTCGTTCCGCACCAGCCGCATTACATCGGCCAGCCCGAGGATGTCAGCGTGTTCTGGGGCTACGGCCTCCATGTCGACGCGCCGGGCGACTTCGTCGCCAAGCCCATGTCGGCCTGCAGCGGGCGCGAGATCATGACCGAGCTCATGGGCCACCTGCGGATCGAGGCCGAGGCCGGGCGGATCCTGGACACCTCCATTTGCATCCCCTGCATGATGCCGTTCATCACCAGCCAGTTCCTGTGTCGCGAGAAAGGCGACCGGCCGCAGGTCATTCCCGACGGCTGGAGCAACCTCGCCTTCACCGGCCAGTTCTGCGAGCTGCCAGACGACGTAGTGTTCACGGTGGAATATTCGATCCGCTCGGCGCAGGCCGCGGTCTATGCCCTCATGGGACTGAAGCGGGAGCCGCCGCCGGTGTACAAGGGGAAGTACGATCCGCGCGTCCTCTACAAGGCCTTCCTCGCCTTGCACGACATGAAGGCCTGATTCCAACGTCCGGTGCATCGACTCGTCGACCCTCGGTATCAGCCCGCGCGGTATCCCTGCAGGATCTTGAGGTAATTGGCGCGCTCGAAGGCCTGGGGGTCGCGCAGGCGGCTCTGGCTCATGATGCCGCGGACATGCTCCAGCGAGGTGAACTCGCGGGCCGCGAGCCAGGTGTCGAGGCCTCCGAGAAGGTCGCCCACATAGCCGACGCCATGGCGTAGCAGGGCCGAAGTGGCCATTACCACGTCGGCTCCCACCAGGAGATACTTGACCACCTCGTCGGTGGTGGCGACGCCGGTGCTGGCGGCGAGGGACGCCTTCACCCGGCCGGAGAGGACGGCGAGCCAGAGCAGCGGCAGGCGGATCTCGGCTGGATCGCTGAGCGTCAGGTCGGTCAGCACCTTCAGGCGCACCAGGTCGAGATCGGGCTGATAGAAGCGGTTGAACAGCACCAATGCATCGGCCCCCGCGCCCTCGAGTTCGAGCGCCATGTGGCCGATGGAGCTGAAATAGGGGCTGAGCTTGACGGCGATGGGCAGGGACACCGCCGCCCGCACCGAGCGTAGGATGTCGAGATATCGCTGCTCCACCTCCCGGCCGGTCTGCGAGATGTCGGCGGGGATGAAATAGATGTTCAGCTCCAGGCCGCGGGCGCCGGCGTCCTCGATCTGCCGGGCATAGGAGATCCAGCCCTCGTCGGTGATGCCGTTGAGGCTGGCGATGATGGGAACGTGGACCGCCTCGCTCGCACGCCGCACCAGCTCCAGATAATCGTGTGGTCCGCTCTTATAGTCGGCAAGGGCAGGAAAGCTGGGTTCGAGGCGTATCGGGTTGCGACGCGGCGAAAGTTATTGAGACGACAGACCATGCGCTCGATGGCGCTTCGGTCGCGATAGAGGACTGGCGAGAAGCAGTTTTTCTAGCGCCGATTGGCCTTGGGCGGGATGTTGGGCATCGGGCCGTTCTCCTCGACCAGCCGGCGGAGGGCGTTGCTGTCGTAGCCCTTGTCGCCCATCTCCGTAAAGCCGAAGCGGTCAGGATGGCTGGCCGGATGCAGCGTTATCCGCCAAATGACATGAAACTAGAAACTGGATGAATTGAGAGTCCAGAATTGCATGGATACGTCAAAGGCCCTTACCGTCGAAGACGTCGCCGAGCGGCTCAAGTTCAGCCGGAACGGCATCTATGCAAATGTTACCTTCCGCATGCGGCGGCTTCTATGTCGCAACGGGCAGCCCCAAGAACATCCTGACATGGCGCGACTTCGAGCGCGAGGACATCACCATGATCGCCTCCCGCCGAGCCGAACGCCTCAGCCGTACCGGCCGGTCACGTAGGCCTGCGTCCGCTCCTCGGCGGGGTTGGTGAAGATGCGGCTGGTCACGTCGTACTCCACCATGTGGCCGAGATGCATGAAGGCGGTGAAATCGGAGATGCGCGCCGCCTGCTGCATGTTGTGGGTGACGATCATGATGGTGTAGGCGCCGCGCAATTCGTCCATCAGTTCCTCGATCTTCGCCGTGGCGATAGGGTCGAGGGCGGAGGTGGGCTCGTCGAACAGGATCAGCTCCGGGTCGGGGGCGAGCGTGCGGGCGATGCACAGGCGCTGCTGCTGGCCGCCGGACAATCCATAGGCGGATTCCTGAAGGCGATCCTTCACCTCGTCCCAAAGGGCCGCCTGGCGCAGCGCGGCTTCCACCCGCCCCGCCACCTCCGATCGGTTGCGGATGCCACGGATGTAGAGGCCCGCCGCCACATTCTCATAGACCGATTTCGGAAACGGATTGGGCTTCTGGAACACCATGCCGATGCGCAGGCGCGCAAGCATGGGGTCCACCTCCGCCGCGACGATGTTGACCCCCTCCGGATAGAGGATGATCTCGCCCTCGTACCGGTTGCCCGGATAGAGATCGTGCATGCGGTTGAAGCAGCGCAGGAGCGTGGACTTGCCGCAGCCCGACGGGCCGATGAGGGCGGTGACCTTGCCCTCGACGATGGGAAGCTCAACCGCCTTGAGCGCCTGGTTGTCGCCGTAGAAGAAATCGAGCTTGCGAACGGCGGCGCGCAGCGGCACGGGTGCCTTACCGGCCATGGCGTCCAATGCGGGGGTCACGGCGGTCATCTCATTCTCCGAATGGCCGGGCTGCAGCATCAGCGCATGCTCCGGCGGATCTTGTAGCGCAGCCAGATGGCGACGGCGTTCATCAGCAGCGTCATGGCGAGCAGGATGAGGCCGGTTGCCGCCGCGTTCACGTGGAACGCCGCCTGGGGACGTGAAACCCAGTTGAACATCTGGATCGGCATCACCGTGAACGGCGAGTTGAGCCAGTCGAAATTGATGAACGGAAAGGTCTCCTGAAGCGGCGGCGGCGGCAGGAAGGCGATGAAGGTGAGGGCGCCGATCGTGATGATGGGCGCGGTTTCGCCGATGGCCCGCGACATGCCGACGATGGCGCCGGTGAGGATGCCGGGGCGCGCGGTGGGCAGGATGTAGCCGCTCACCGTCTGCCACTTGTCGGCACCGAGCGCATAGGCGCCCTCGCGGACTTCGAGCGGGATGGAGCGTACCGCCTCGCGTGTGGCGACGATGATGATGGGCAGGATGAGCAGCGCCAGCGTCATGCCCGCCACGAGGATGGTCTGACCCATGGCGAAGCTCTGCACGAACAGGCCGAGGGCCAGCAGGCCGTAAATGATGGAGGGCACGCCGGCGAGATTGGTGACGTTGATCTCGATGAGATGGGTCATCCAGTTGCGCGGCGCATACTCCTCAAGATAGAGGCCTGCGGCGACGCCGAGCGGCACCGCGAGCACGGTCGTGACGATCATCACCAGTGCGGTGCCGACCCAGGCGGACAGGATGCCCGCATCCGCCGCGCGCCGGGAGGGAAAGCGGGTGAGGAAATCAAGATCGATGCGCCCGAGCCCATCCACCATGAAGTCGATGATGAGCGACAGCAGCACGATCATGGTGAGGATGAGGACGCCCAGGCCGAGGAGCGCGAAATTGCGGTCCGAGCGATGCGCCCGGGTGACGATCTCGGCGTCCGAGAAGCGGCGGGAGGGTTGAGCGGCGAGCGGCTTCACGGCCATCCCCTCAATAGACTTCGCGGTACTTCTGGCGCAGCCAGAAGGCGAGGATGTTGAAGACAAAGGTCATGAGGAACAGCGTCATGCCCGCGGCGAAAATGGTGAGATAGGCGATGGAGCCGTGCGGCACGTCGCCGAGGCTGATCTGGACGATGTAAGCGGTGATGGTGGCGGCGCCCTCCAGCGGGTTGAGGGCGAGCTTGGCCTGCTGGCCGGCGGCGATGGCCACCACCATGGTCTCGCCCACCGCCCGCGACATGCCGAGGATGTAGGCCGCCGTTACCCCGGAGAAGGCACCGGGGATCACCACCCGCGTCGCCGTCTGGAGCCGCGTGAAGCCGAGCGCGTAGGCGCCCTCCCTCAGCTCCGCAGGAACGGCGCGCATGGCGTCCTCGCTTACGGAAACGATGTAGGGCAGGATCATGATGCCCATGACGATGCCGGGCACGAGCAGGTTGAAGCTGGCGAGCCCCGGAATGAAGATCTGGAAGATGGGCGTGAGGAACAGGAGCGCGAAATAGCCGAAGGCCACGGTGGGCACGCCGGCGATCAGCTCAAGGAACGGCTTGATGGCCTCGCGCACCTGCGGCCGGGCGAATTCCGACAGGTAGATGGCGAGCACGGTCCCCGCCGGGATGGCCACGAGAAGCGCAATGAGCGAACTCATCAAGGTGCCGGACACCAGGGTCATGATGCCGAAGTGCTTGTCCTGGAACACCGGCGTCCATTGCGTGTCGGTCAGGAAGTCGATGATCGACACCTGGGCGAAGAATTTCACGCTTTCGGACAAGAGAACGTAGACGATGCCCCCCGTCACGAGAACCGATACGGCGGCGCTGAGGAAGAGGACGACCCGCATGGTGCGGTCCACCACCCGGCGGCGGGCCAGGAAGGCCGGAGAGACCGTCAGGCCCCGCTGGCCCGTTCTTGAGACTGGAGATACCGCTGCGACCACGACCAACCCTCACCTAGATGGAGGGAGGCGCCGGAGCGCCTCCCTCTGGATCAGACCTCAGTAGACGAGCTTTTCCTTCAGGAGATCCTCGACCGACACGCCGACCTTGGAGCCGGTGAAGCCGGTGCCGATCTCACGCTTCCTGAAGCGCTCCTGGAACGCCTTCAGGGCCGCCTCGGGAAGCGGCACGTAGCCCACTTCCTTGACCAGTTCGACCGCGTTCTTGGGGTCCTGGTAGAACTCCACGAACTTCGCCACCTCGGGGCGGGTGTCCGCCGACTTCTTGTTCACATAGATGAAGATGGGGCGGGACAGGGGCTGGTACTTGCCGGTGCGGGCGTTCTCCACCGAGGGCTCCACGGCGGGGGCGGCATCGTTGAGCTTGATCTTCACGGCCTTCAGCTTGCCGTGGTTCTCCTCGTAATAGACGAGGCCGAAGAAGCCGAGGGCGTTCTGATCGCCGGCGACGCCCTGCACGAGCACGTTGTCGTCCTCGGAGGCGGTGAAGTCGCCGCGGCTCGAGTGTTCCTTGCCGACGATGGCGGCAGTGAAATAGTCATACGTGCCGGAATCGACGCCCGCGCCGTAGAGCACCAGAGGACGATCAGGGAAGCTGTCGCGCACCTGCTTCCAATTGGTGATCTTGCCCTGGGCCTCAGGCTCCCAGATCTTCTTCAGGTCCGCCACGGTCATTTCGCTCGCCCAGCTGTTGGACGGATGGATGACGACGGTGAGCGCGTCGAGCGCCACGGGCAGCTCGATATATTCGATGCCGGCTTCCTTGCAGGCCTTCTGCTCGCTCGCGGTGATCGGCCGCGAGGCGTTGGAGATGTCGGTCTCGCCGCGGCAGAACTTCTTGAAGCCGCCGCCCGTGCCGCCGATGCCGACAGTCACCTTGATATCCTTGTTCTGCTTCTGGAACTCTTCGGCCATGGCCTCGGTCACGGGAAACACCGTGGACGAGCCGTCGGCCTTGACCAGAGCCTGGGCGGCAGCGCCGTTGAAGGCTGCGCCGGTAGCGAGCAGCGCGAAAGCGCTCGCGAGAGTGATGATCTTCATGAGGTTGCCGTCTCCCTGGACAATGTCGCCAGGGCTCTCGACGCTCGCCTGGCCTTACGGACTCTAAGCAATTTAGACAACAACTTTATGACAGAATCGTATATTTGAATCGAATTGTCATGTTGAGAAGGTTTTAATGTAATTGATTGCCGCTTTTATTCATGTATTTATGACCTATATTTCGGCCACATCGCGCCACAATATGGCTGCACCTGAAATCTATAATCCATCTTGCAAGGCAATAATCCGATACATCGGAGACCTGCGCGACCATTTACTCTTCGTAGTCGGCCCGGATATTCCATAATTAATACAATTTGGCGGCGACACATCCCGATCGAGGGAGGGCGTTTACGCTATTTTAATTCGATAGGTATCGACATAACGATAGCAATACTTGCCGTATCGGAATGCTCAGGAAGGTGCGCGTCATACCAATGTCATGTGATGCATATAGCGATCTGTCCACGCCTATCGACATTTTAGCTTATGGCGGCGATGATCAGAATCTCGCCCCATATCGAAGGGCGACAGGGGGAGGCCAGCCGTGAACCGCATTCTTGCCTTGACTGCCGCAGTTGCACTTGCGGCCCTGACCACACTCTCGCCCGCCGCGCATGCGGCCGAGGTGCGGGGCGCGGGCTCCACCTTTGCCTATCCCATCATCTGGAAGTGGGCTGAAGGCTTTCGCGAGCGCACGGGAACCCTTGTGGGATACCAGTCGGTCGGCTCGTCGGCCGGCGTCAACCGCATCAAGGACGGCGTGGTGGATTTCGGCGCCTCCGACAAGCCGCTGAAGCCGGAAGATCTGGAGAAATACGGCCTCGGCCAGTTCCCCATCGTGTTCGGCGGCGTCGTGCCGGTGTTCAATGTGGAGGGCGTCGGCCCCGGCCAGCTGCGCTTCACCGGCGCGCTTCTCGCCGACATCTATCTTGGCAAGGTCGCGACCTGGTCCGACCCCGCCATCAAGGCCCTCAATCCCGACATCAAGCTGCCCGACGCCAAGATCGTGGTGGTGCACCGTTCCGACGGATCGGGGACCACCTTCAACTGGGTGTCCTACCTCGCCAAGGCGAGCCCGGAATGGAAGCAGCAGGTCGGGGAGGGCAGCGCGGTCGCCTGGCCGACGGGAACGGGCGCTCGGGGCAACGAGGGCGTTGCGACCGAGGTCAAGCGCGTCAAAAACGCCATCGGCTATGTTGAATTCACCTACGTGGTGCAGGCCAAGCTCGCCTATGGCCTGGTGCAGAACCGCGCCGGCAAGTTCATCACGCCGAGCGCGGCGTCGTTTCAGGCCGCGGCCTTGAGCTTCGACTGGACCGCGGCGAAGGATTTCTTCGTGATCATCAACGATTCCGCCGCCGAGGATGCCTATCCCATCGCCGCCACCACCTTCGCCATCATGTACAAGGAGCCCAGGGTCCCGGCCAACAGCAGCGCGGCCTTCGAGTTCTGGCGCTTCGCCCTTGGCGAGGGCGAGAAATATGCGTCCCAGCTGGGCTATGTTCCCCTGCCGCCGGCGCTGGTCCAGCAGGTGAAGGACTATTGGGCGAAGACCTTCAAGGGCGGCTCCTGAGCGCCCGGGCGGAATGTCCGGGGGAAAGATTGCGACAGCGAGGCGAGATGAACGAGACGAAGCTGAACGCAGACGAGGCCACGCGGATCTTCGATGCGCTGTCGCAGGTCACGCGCCTGGAGACCTTCCGGCTTCTGCTGCGCTATGTGCCCTACGGACTGCCGGCCGGCGACATCGCCCGTCTGCTGGCGGTGCCGCACAACACCATGTCCACCCATCTCGCCGTGCTGGAGCGCGCCGGCCTCGTCTCGGCACGGCGGGAAGGCCGCTCCATCCTCTATGCCGTCACCCTCTCGCTCGCCGGTCCGCTCTTCGCCCAGCTGATGGGGGATATGGGCTTTGCCGTGTCGCAGCGGCGCGGCACCGGTGCGCTCGCCTTTCCCCAGCTTCGGCCCGCAGCCGCGAATGATCGCGTCTACAACGTACTGCTGGTCTGCTCGGCCAACTCGGCGCGCTCGCTCATCGCCGAGGCGCTGCTGAACCGCGAGGGGCGCGGCCGCTTTCGGGCCTATTCGGCCGGCAGCCGGCCGAAGCGCAAGCCGCACCCCCTGGCGCTCGATCTGATGGCCGCGCTCGGCTACGACACGGGGCCCCTCGCCTCCAAGAGCTGGGACAGCTTCGCAGGGCCGGACGCGCCACGGATGGATTTCGTCATCACCACCTGCGACGCTGCGGCGGGCGAAATCTGCCCCGCTTTCCCCGGTCATCCGCTCCAGGCCCATTGGGGCCTGCCGGACCCCCTGGCGGTGAAGGGAACCGAGGCGGAGCAGAAGGCGGCCTTCCTTGCCACCTATCGCCGGCTCGCCGGGCGTATCTCCGCCTTCGTCAACCTGCCGTTCGAGCAGCTTGACCTTGCTTCGCTGAAAGAACGCATCGGCGAGATCGGGAAGATGGAAGGTGCAACGGACCTCACGCTTTTCGGGCGGGCCGCGTGAGGTGGGGAGCCGCCGCCGGACCTCCGCGGGCCTGAAGCCATCGCGCCGAGGCCGCCCCCCTTTTCGAAGATCACAAGGAATGACGGTGCCATGAGAGTAGGGATCAACGGCCTCGGCCGCATCGGACGGCTGTCGCTGCGCGCAGCCATGGGGGCGGCGCAGCGCCCGGACAACGACCCGCGCGGCGGCAACCGGCTCGACATCGTGCATCTCAACGAGATCAAGGGTGGTGCCGAAGCCTGCGCCCACCTGCTGGAATTCGACAGCGTGCAGGGCCGCTGGCGCGCGCCCATCTCCCACGATGAGGCGAGCGTGCGCATCGGTGAGAAGGCCATGTCGTTCTCGTCCCATGCCAAGCCGGAAGACATTCCCTGGGGCGACCTCGGGGTGGACGTGGTGCTGGAATCCACCGGCAAGTTCCTCACGCCGCAGGTGCTTGAAGGCCATCTGAAGCGCGGCGCCAAGCGGGTCATCGTCGCAGCCCCGGTGAAGGACCCGTCCGTCCTCAACGTGGTGGTGGGGGTGAATGAGCACCTTTACGACCGCGGGATGCATCCCATCGTCACCGCCGCCTCCTGCACTACAAACTGCCTGGCCCCGGTGGTGAAGGTGGTGCACGAGGCCATCGGCATCCGCCACGGCCAGATCACCACCATCCATGATCCCACCAACACCAACGTGGTGGTGGATGCGCCCCACAAGGACCTGCGCCGCGCGCGCTCGGCCATGCTCTCGCTGCAGCCCACCACCACCGGCAGCGCCACTGCCATCGCCCTCATCTATCCCGAGCTGAAGGGCAAGCTGAACGGCCATGCGGTGCGCGCCCCCGTGCTCAACGCCTCGCTCACCGACTGCGTGTTCGAGCTGAACCGCGAGACCACCGCACAGGAGGTGAACGCCCTGTTCGCCGAGGCCGCGAACGGATCGCTCAACGGCATCCTCGGCTTCGAGCCGCGCCCGCTGGTGTCGGCCGACTATGCCCGCGACACCCGCTCCGCCATCGTGGACGGGCCGTCCACCCTCGTCACCGACGGCACCCTGCTGAAGGTCTATGCCTGGTACGACAACGAGATGGGCTATGCCTGCCGCATGGTGGACCTCGCCTGCCATCTCGAACAGGCGGGACTGTGATGGCGGCGGCTTCTTCCTCCGCGGGCCTGCGCAACTATGCCATCGTCACGGCGGCCTATTGGGGCTTCACGCTGACCGACGGCGCCTTGCGCATGCTGGTGCTGTTCACCTTCTTCAAGCTCGGCTACTCGCCCTTCACCCTCGCCTTCCTGTTCCTGCTCTATGAGGCGGCAGGCATCGGGGCGAACTTCATCGGCGGCTGGCTGGCTGCGCGCTTCGGCATCACCCGGATGCTGACGGTGGGGCTCACCACCCAGATCGCCGGCTTCCTGCTGCTCTCGGCCATGTCCCCCTCGTGGGAAACCGCCTTCCTGGTGGCCTGGGTGGTGGCGGCGCAGGGCGTGTGCGGGGTGGCCAAGGACCTGACCAAGACCGCCTCCAAATCCGCCATCAAGGTCACGGAGGCGGAAGCGAAGGGCAATGCCGAAGGGCGCCTGTTCCGCTGGGTGGCGTGGTTCACCGGCTCCAAGAATGCCATGAAGGGCTTCGGCTTCTTCCTCGGCGGCGTGCTGCTGGAGGCGTTCGGCTTCCGCCTCTCGCTGTGGCTCATGGCGGGCGTGCTGGCCGTGGTCCTGCTCGGCGTGCTCCTGTCCCTGCCGCCCATGATGGGCAAGGCCAAGGCCAGTTCCTCGGCCAAGGAATTGTTCGGCAAGAGCCGGGGGGTGAATCTGCTCGCCGCCGCCCGCGTCGCCTTGTTCGGCGCGCGGGACGTGTGGTTCGTGGTGGGCGTGCCGGTGTTCCTCTATGGCACCGGCTGGACCTTCCCCATGGTGGGCGGCTTCCTGGCACTGTGGACCATCGGCTACGGCATCGTGCAGGCGGCGGCGCCTGCGGTGGTGAGCCGCAGCCCGGACGGCCTGTCCAAGGAAGTGCCGGCGGCGCGCTGGTGGGCACTCGGGCTCGCGCTCGTTCCCGTGGTCATCATCGCGCTTCTGGCCGTAACGCCCCTGCGGCCGGACCTCATCGTCGTCATCGGACTCGGCATTTTCGGCGCCGCCTTCGCGGTGAATTCCTCGCTGCACTCCTATCTGATCCTCGCCTATGCGGGATCGGAGAAGGCGGCGGAGGACGTGGGCTTCTATTATGCCGCGAACGCCGCCGGGCGCTTCGCCGGAACGCTCCTTTCCGGCCTGCTCTACCAGATGGGGGGCATCACGACCTGCCTCGCCGGCTCCGCCGTGATGCTCGGCATCTGCTGGCTCACCACTTTGCTGCTGCCGACCCATGCCCAAGCCACGGGGAAGGCCGCCCCGGCGGGCAGATGAAGTGCAGGCGCCGTAGTCCGCGCGTCACACAACAGTCGTATTGAACACGCGATCCATTCGGAGATGAAGCCATGACGCTTTTGCGCTCCCTCGCCTGTGCCGCCCTGCTCGCGGCCACCATGCTGGCCCCAACCTTCGCGCAGGCGGAGTTCAAGCTCGACCCCCGCTTCACCGACACCAATGGCGACATGGTGGCCGACACCCCGTCGGATCCGGCGAAGCAGCTGGACCCCGACACCCTCATCTTCGCTTATACTCCGGTGGAGGACCCCGCCGTCTACGCCAAGGTGTGGGCAGAATTCCTCGACCATCTCGCCAAGGTGACGGGCAAGAAGGTGCAGTTCTTCCCCGTGCAGTCCAACGCCGCGCAGCTGGAAGCCATGCGCGCCGGGCGGCTGCACGTGGCCGGCTTCAATACCGGCTCCAACCCCATCGCGGTGGCCTGCGCCGGCTTCGTGCCCTTCACCATGATGGCGTCCAAGGACGGCGCCTATGGCTACGAGATGGAGATCATCACCTATCCCGGCTCCGGCATCACCAAGGTCGAGGACATCAAGGGCAAGAAGATGGCCTTTACCTCGGAGACTTCGAACTCCGGCTACAAGGCGCCGTCCGCGCTCCTGAAGTCCCAGTTCGGCATGGAGGCCGGCAAGGACTTCGAGCCGGCCTTCTCCGGCAAGCATGACAATTCCATCATCGGCGTGGCCAATAAGGATTATCCCGCCGCCGCCATCGCCAATTCCGTGATGAAGCGCATGATCGCCCGCGGCGTGATCAAGCCCGAGCAGGTGGTGACCATCTACAAGTCGCAGACCTTCCCCACCACCGGCTATGGTTATGTCTACAACCTGAAGCCCGATCTGGCGGCGAAGGTGAAAGAGGCGTTCTTCAGCTTCAACTGGGAGGGCACCGGCCTGCAGAAGGAGTTCAAGTCCGCCGAGCCGCCGCAGGAGAAGTTCATCCCCATCACCTTCAAGGACACCTGGGCGGTGGTGCGGCAGATCGACGACGCCATGGGCGTGAGCTACACCTGCAAATAGGCTCCGGCTGCAAATAGGCTCCGGCTGTAGGCCCGGCACAAGAGAGACTGCGGGATGCTGACCATCGCCGGCCTGTCCAAGCGCTATGCCAAGGGGGACAAGGCCCTCGACGATGTTTCGCTCGGCATCCCCGCCGGCCAGGTGGTGGGCCTGATCGGCCCATCGGGCGCCGGCAAGTCCACCCTCATCCGCTGCGTGAACCGGCTGGTGGAGCCGACGTCCGGCTCCATCCGCCTCGGCGATACCGAGATCACCCGCCTCGGCGGGGCGGGCCTGCGTCGCGCGCGGCGGCGCATGGGCATGATCTTCCAGGAATATGCCCTGGTGGAACGCCTCACCGTCATGGAGAACGTGCTCTCCGGGCGGCTCGGCTATGTGGGCTTCTGGCGCGCCTTCCTGCGCCGGTTTCCCCAGGCCGACATGGACCGGGCCTTCGCCGTGCTCGATCGCGTCGGCCTTCTCGACCATGTGGACAAAAGGGCCGACGAGCTCTCCGGCGGCCAGCGCCAGCGGGTGGGCATCGCCCGCGCCTTGGTGCAGGAGCCGGACATCCTGCTGGTGGACGAGCCAACCGCCAGCCTCGATCCCAAGACCTCGCGCCAGATCATGCGCCTCATCGTCGAGGTGTGCGCCGAGCGGCGATTGGCGGCCATCGTCAACATCCACGACGTGGCGCTGGCGCAGATGTTCGTCCAGCGCATCATCGGCCTCAAGGCCGGGCGCATCGTGTTCGACGGCCCGCCGGAGGCGCTCGACACCGCCGCCCTCACCGCCATCTATGGCGAGGAGGACTGGTCGCGCACCATCCGCGAGGTGGAGGACGACGCGGCAGAGGAAGCCGCCGCGCAGGATGCGGTTCGCGTCCTGCGGGCGCAGGCGACGCCCGCCGCCGCCGCGAGGGCGCTGTGAACGCTGCTCCCACCACGGCGCGCCGCTGGCGCCCGCCGCCGCTCATCGCCAATCCTTATCTGCGCTATGCGCTGCTCGTTGGCGCGGCGCTGTATCTGGCGCTCGCCCTCGGCAGCGTCGAGGTCAATTGGGCGCGCCTCTCCGACGGCTGGGCGCGCGGCCTGCGCTTCGTCTCCGGCTTCCTGGAACCGAATTTCTCGCGGCGCTGGGACGATATCGTCCAGGGCATGATCGAGAGCCTGACCATGACGGTGACCTCCACCGTGGCGGGGATCGCCATCTCGGTGCCCATCGGCATCGGTGCCGCCCGCAACGTGGTGCCGCGCCCCGTCTATTACGTCTGCCGGTCCATCATCGCCGTGTCGCGCTCCCTGCAGGAGATCATCGTCGCCATATTGCTGGTGGCCATGGTGGGCTTCGGGCCGTTCGCCGGCTTCCTCACCTTGTCGTTCGCCACCATCGGCTTTCTCTCCAAGCTGCTGGCGGAGGACATCGAGGACATCGACCCCGCTCCCGTGGAGGCGATCCGCGCCACCGGAGCGCCCTGGCCATCGCTGATCGCCTTCGGCGTGCTGCCCCAGGTGGCGCCGCGCCTGCTGGGGCTTTCGCTCTACCGGCTCGACATCAATTTCCGCGAATCCGCGGTAGTCGGCATCGTGGGCGCGGGCGGGATCGGCGCCACGCTGAACACCGCCATCGACCGCTATGAATTCGACAGCGCCGCCGCCATCCTCATCCTCATCATCGCCATCGTCATGGCCAGCGAATATGTCTCCGGCCTGGTCCGAGGGCGGGTGAAATAATGCCGGTCACAGCCCTCCCCGAAGGCCGCAGGTCCTGGCAGCGGCGCACCCCGCGCGGGCAGATCGCCGTGTGGTTTGGCTGGCTTCTCGCCGTGGCCTTCACCGTGTTCTGCTGGCGGGTGATGACGCAGGGCACCATCTGGGCCTTCGTATGGGACGCCCCCACCCAGGCTGCCGACATCGGCGCGCGCATGGTGCCGCCGCGCTGGTCCTATTTTCCGGCGCTGCTCAAGCCCTTGTGGGACACGCTGAACATCGCCACCCTCGGCACGCTCGCCGCCATCCTTCTCTCGGTGCCGGTGGCCTTCCTTGCAGCCCGCAACACCACCCCCAGCGCCGCCTTCGTGCGGCCTTTGGCGCTGTTCGCCATCGTCGCCTCGCGCTCCATCAATTCCATCATCTGGGCGCTGCTGCTGGTGGCGATCCTCGGACCCGGCGTGCTCGCCGGCATCATCGCCATCGCGCTCAGGTCCATCGGCTTCATCGGCAAGCTCCTGTACGAGGCCATCGAGGAGATCGACGAAACCCAGGTGGAAGCAATCCGGGCGACCGGCGCCTCGGGTGCCCAGACGCTTGCCTACGGGATCGTGCCGCAGATCATGCCCGCCTTTGCCGGCATCAGCGTGTTCCGCTGGGACATCAACATCCGCGAATCCACCGTGCTCGGCCTGGTCGGCGCGGGCGGGATCGGGCTCAATTTGGAAAGCTCGCTCAACACGCTGGCCTGGCCGCAGGTGACGCTGATCCTCATGGTGATCCTCGCCACGGTGGTGGTGAGCGAATGGGTGTCCGCCAAGGTCCGCCACGCCATCATCTAATCTTCGGAGCCTGAACGATGACCGAGCCATCCCCTGTCACCATCTGGCACAATCCGGCCTGCGGCACCTCGCGCAACACGCTCGCCATGATCCGCAACGCCGGCATCGAGCCGAAAATCGTCGAATATCTCAGGACCCCGCCCGCGCGGGGGGAGGTCGCCGCCGCCATCGCCGCAGCGGGCCTCACGGTGCGCGCCGCAACCCGGCAGAAGGGCACGCCCTATGCCGAACTCGGCCTCGACGATCCCGCTATCACCGACGACGCGCTGCTCGACGCCATGATGGTCCATCCCATCCTCATCAACCGGCCCTTCGTGTTCACGCCGCTGGGCGTGCGGCTGTGCCGGCCGTCGGAACGGGTGCTGGACATTCTGCCCGCGCCGCAGACGGGGCCGTTCGCGAAGGAGGATGGCGAGGTCGTGATCGATGCCGAGGGCCGGCGCGTTTGCTGAAGGGAGCGCTTTCAAGCATGCGTTGATGATTGACGCATCAATGATCAATGCATAGCCTTCCCGCATATCTCGAACCGCTCCATCGGCCGCTCCATCCGTTCCGCCGGCGCCGGTGCCGAAGCCGGGCCCCGATTTCCTGAGCCGGGCCTATTGGAACGGCACCATCAAGACGAGCCTGTCCAAGTTCTTCATCCTGTGCGTGCTGCACCAGCGGCCCATGCACGGCTACGACGTGGCACGGGCGGTGGAGGCAACCACCAACGGCTGCTGCTCCCCCACCGAGGGCACCATCTATCCGGTGCTGCGGGAGTTCGAGGAGGGCGGCTATCCGGATGGCCCAGGACATTGCCGCGCGCCCGGCGCTCGCCCCGTTTCAAGGGGGCGGGTGGCGGTGGGGCGGACCGATGCCGCGCTGGACGACTATATCCGCGCCCGGGCACTGCCCACCCAGCATCCCTTGGGCACCTGTGCCAAGGCGACCAACAGCGATGGCGGAGTGGTGGCCGCCGCGCTCCGGGTGGCCGCGGGTTTCCGGCGACAGCGTTCGGCCGGCTCCCGTCGATGGGGCAGATGGGGCGAACGAAAGACGCGACGAGGTCGAACCACAACGCCTTGATCCACTAGAGCGTATCCCCGGACTTGCGCAGCGGCACACGGCTCAGTGCATTGCCGGCATCGGTTGCCTTTCGCAGCAGATGCATGAAGGTGCGCTGCTCGGCCGGCGTCAGACCTGCGAGTATCGCCTTCTGGACATCGGCGACGACGGGCGCGACCGCCTCAAGCAGTGCTTCACCCTCGGCGGTGACATGGAGGCTCTTGGCGCGGCGATCCTGGCTTGAGGTTTCCCGGCGGACCAGCCCCTTCTGCACCAGCCGTTCGACCACACCGCCCAGGGTGGCCGCGTCGTAGGCGATCAGGCCTGCAAGCGTCGTCTGCGCCAGGCCGCCATGGCTGCGGATCATCGTCAGCGCCGCAAACTGCACGGGCGTCAGGTCATAGCCGGCCGCTTCGCATCTGACGATGAAGATCGAGACGGCGATCTGCTGGAGACGACGGATCAGATGCCCCGGTAGGTCGAAAAGCGGCGATTGGTCAGGGTCTTGTGGCGCGGCGTGTCGGGGCGGCATTGGCACTTCTCGATCCACTCTGGGTACCGGATGGGGCCATCCTAGAAAACTCCTGCGCTGTTGACAGCGCAAAATACTAAGCATACTTAGTAATTGCCGGAGCCGACCGGCGGAGCAATCAAACAAGGAAGCGCCACCCAATCCGGTCCCCACCGCGAGGGCCGGGAACAGGCGCCAACGGCGGGAGGAAAACATGAAGGACACTGCGGCTGCGCATGCCATGGCGCCGGACGATACGCCGGAGCTCCGCCAGCTCCATGCCGATTTCGAGCGCAACCACATCCTCCCGCTCTGGACGCAGCTCGGTGATCTGATGCCGCGCCATCCGAAGCCGAAGGCGGTTCCTCATCTGTGGAAATGGTCCGAACTCTATCCGCTGGCCAGGCGCTCCGGCGATCTCGTGCCGGTCGGCCGCGGCGGCGAGCGCCGGGCGCTCGGTCTCGGCAATCCCGGATTGGGCGGCCATGCCTATATCAGCCCCACCTTGTGGTGCGCCATCCAGTATCTCGGGCCGCGCGAGACCGCGCCGGAACACCGGCATTCGCAGAATGCATTCCGTTTCGTGTGCGAAGGCGAGGGCGTCTGGACCGTGGTCAACGGCGATCCTGTCAGAATGAGCCGCGGCGATTTCCTGTTGACCCCCGGCTGGAACTTCCACGGCCACCACAACGACACCGACCAGCCGATGGCCTGGATTGACGGGCTCGACATTCCCTTCGCGCAGATCAACGACGTCGGCTTCTTCGAGTTCGGCGCCGAGCGCGTCACCGATTATGCGACTCCGGCTTTTTCGCGCGGCGAGCGGCTGTGGTGCCATCCCGGCCTGCGCCCGCTGTCGGGCCTGCAGAATACCGTCAGTTCGCCCATCGGCGCCTATCGCTGGGAATTCACCGATCGGGCTCTGACCGAGCAGCTCCTGCTGGAGGAGGAGGGCGTCCCGGCAACCGTCGGCCAGGGGCATGCGGCGATCCGCTATGTCAATCCGACCACTGGCGGCGATGTCATGCCCACCATCCGCGCCGAATTCCATCGCCTGCGCGAAGGCACGCAGACCGCGACGCGGCGGGAAGTGGGCTCCACCGTGTTCCAGGTGTTCGAAGGCCGCGGGGCGGTGATGTTGAACGGCGAGACTAAGGCGCTCGAAAAGGGCGACATCTTTGTCATCCCGTCATGGATACCGTGGTCGCTTCAGGCGGAGACCACGCTCGACCTGTTTCGCTTCTCGGATGCGCCGATCATGGAACGGCTGCATTTCGACCGCGTTCAGGTGGACGGCCGTGAGCCCTGAGGCTGCCCGATCCACACCATTGGATGCGGCCCGAGAGGCGCTGCGCCTGCGCCAGGGGCTGGGCGCGGCGGGGCGCCGCCTATTTTGCCCGCAAGCTCAATGAACTGGCGGACGTGGAATTGCACCGGCCGAATGGAGCCGGCGCTTGCCGCGTCCGCCTGCCATGACGGTGGCGGCAGGATCGCCGTGGCGGGCCGGGTGATGGAGGGCCCCCTGCACGACCTTGCCCATTGACTCTGCGGTTGCGGATCGGGGGCGGCGGCCGGAACCGTCGAAGACTTGCAGCAGCGCATCGCCGCCCTGGCTTCACCGGCGTTCCGGCCGAATGCGGACATTGTAGAAAAGGAAAATTTCCATGCCTGAGACCAAGCACCTGTTTGCCGCTCTGTCCTTTCCCACCGTTCCGGTCAACGGCACGGATGATGTCTATCCGGTACACCGGATTTTCTGCGTTGGCCGCAATTATGCTGAACATGCCAAGGAGATGGGCGTCGAAGTGGACCGGGAGGCGCCGTTCTATTTCCTCAAGAACCCGTTGTCGCTGGTCCAGTCCGGCGAGACGGTCGCCTATCCCTCAGGCACCGAAAACTATCATTATGAGATGGAATTCGTCGTCGCCGTCGGCAAGCCCTTGTTCAAGGCGTCGAAGGACGAGGCGGCCGACGCCGTGTTCGGCTATGCCTGCGGCCTCGACATGACGCGGCGCGACCTGCAGCTGAAGGCGCGCGGCTCCGGCCGTCCCTGGGATCTCGGCAAGGATTTCGAGCGCTCCGCGGTAATCGCTCCCATCGCCCCGGCGGCCGGCTTCGGCGCGGTCGGTTCCCAGCGCATCTGGCTCGACGTCGATGGCGTGCGGAAGCAGGACGCCCATCTTTCCGACCTGATCTGGAGCGTGACCGAGTTGCTCGCGCATCTTTCGCACTATTATCACCTCGCCCCCGGTGACCTCATCTATACTGGCACGCCGGCCGGCGTCGGCCCGGTGGTCCCGGGCCATGTGATCACCGGCGGCATTGATGGGCTCGATCCGGTCAAGCTGACGATCGGAGCTGCCGAATGATCCTCTACGGCTATTTCCGGTCCTCGGCCGCCTGGCGCTGCCGCATCGCCTTCAATCTCAAAGGGCTGGGCTACGAGTTCAGGCCCGTCCATCTGCGGCGCCGGGAGCAAAGGGCACCCGATTATCTGGCGCTCAACCCGCAGGGACTGGTGCCGACGCTGGTTGTCGGCGACCTGGTGCTCAATCAGTCGCTCGCCATCATCGAGTGGCTGGACGAGACCTTTCCCGATGTCCGGCTGATCCCCGAAGATCGCGCCCTCAGGGCCAAAGTGCGCGCCTTTGCGCTCGATATTTCGGCGGATATCCATCCGTTGCAGAATGTGCGGGTGCTGAATGACCTCGAACGGTGCTTTGGCGCCGACCAGACGGTCAAGGACGCCTGGTGCGGCGCATGGATCAGGCCGGGGCTGGAAGCCTGCGAGGCGCTCGCCCGTCGTCAGACTCATGGCGGCGCATTCACCTTCGGCGATACGCCCTCCCTCGCCGACATCTGCCTGATCCCGCAGCTTGCCTCGGCGGATCGGTTCCATGTGGACATTTCCGACCTGACGCGGCTCGCCGAAATCCGCGCCGCCTGCCAGGCGTTGCCGGCATTTGCGGAGGCCGTGCCCGGCCGCCAGCCGGACGCCGAAGACTGACAACCGCGGTCGCCGGCTGCGGCGACCGCTCGCCACCTGCACCAAGCCGCACCAATGCCGCCGGATACCGGACGGCAAACGCTGTTCCTACGGCCGTACACAAGATTGCGGCGCCAATTCTGGAGGACCCCGACGATGACTGAACAGCTCCCCATCCTGATCGCCGGCGGCGGCATCGGTGGCCTTTCCACCGCCATCGGCCTGGCCCAGCGCGGCCGGGGCTCGATCGTGCTCGAACGCGCCCAAAGGCTCGGCGAAATCGGCGCCGGCATCCAGCTCGGTCCCAATGCCTTTCATTGCTTCGATGCGCTCGGCATCGGCGAACAGGCCCGCGCCATGGCCGTCTATATCGACAGCCTGCGCTTCATGGATGCGATGACCGCGCAGGAGGTCGCCCGCATCCCGCTCGATGATGTTTTTCGCAGGCGCTATAATAATCCTTACGGAGTCATCCATCGCGGCGACCTGCACGGCGTCATTCTCAAGGCCTGCAGCGACAATCCCCTGGTTGAGCTTCGCACCAGTTCGGAAGTCGTCGATTATGAGCAGGACGAAAACACGGTGACGGCCATTCTCGCCAATGGCGAGCGGGTGCGGGGCCGGATGCTGGTGGGGGCCGATGGCCTGTGGTCGAATGTCCGCAAGCGCGTGGTCGGCAACGTCAAGCCGCGTGTTTCCGGTCATACCACCTATCGCTCGGTCATTCCGGCCGAAGCGATGCCCGAGGATCTGCGCTGGAATGCCGCCACCCTCTGGGCCGGGCCGAAATGCCATCTGGTCCATTATCCATTGTCGGGCTGGAAGCTCTTCAACCTCGTCGTCACCTATCACAACGACGCGCCGGAGCCGGTGGCCGGCCAGCCGGTCAGCCATGACGAGGTCCGGCGCGGCTTCACCCATATCCATGAAAAGGCACAGAAGATCATCGAGATCGGCAAGGACTGGAAGCTCTGGGTGCTGTGCGACCGGGAGCCGGTCGGCAAATGGCAGGACGGCCGGGTCGTCCTTTTGGGCGATGCCGCCCATCCCATGATGCAGTATTTCGCCCAGGGTGCGTGCATGGCGATGGAGGATGCCGTCTGCCTCGGCGTCGAGTTCGAAGCCGCCACCGGCGACGTCGCGCGCGCGATCGCGTCCTATGTCAGCAAGCGGCATCTCAGAACGGCCCGGGTGCAACTGCAGTCGCGCTGGATCGGCGAGCACATCTATCACCCGGCCGGCGCTCATGCCGAATTGCGCAATGCGATCATGCGCAACAAGACGCCTGAGGAATGGTACCAGAGCGTCGACTGGATCTACGGCGGTATGCAGAACAATGCCGGAGAAATGCACGGCGGAAATAAGCTGAAGGTGTAGGTCTCGTCCCGCAAGAGATGGCAAGCGGACGATGCCGTCCGGCTTGTTCGGCGGAAGCGGAGCGGGGGATCGCGCCGTCTTCCTCGCCCTGTTCGTGCTGGCGGCCTGCGTCGCAGGCCCGCCCCATCGCATCAAAAAACACCGTGCCCGCGACGGGGCCGATTGACTTCCAAATAATGTTATAGATAATAACAAAAAATGGAAATGCGAGAGGGGGAGGCCCATGGCTGATGCGGCGCCGGCTCAGGTAGCGAGCGCGTTCGGTGGGGCGCATCATCGCCTCACGGAAGGTCCCCTGGCGATTGCGCGGGACGGCGATATTCTCATCGTGGGTCTCGATCGGCAGGCCAAGCGCAATGCCATCAATGATTCCACCATCGAGGCGCTGGATGCGTGCTTCTCGTCCATTCCCGACGATGTGCGGGCGGTGGTGATCCGCGGCATCGGCCCCAATTTCTCCGCCGGGCTCGATCTTTCGGAAATCTCCGAACGGGACGTGACCGACGGTGTGTTCCACTCCCGTGCCTGGCACCGCTGCTTCGAGAAGATCGAGTTCGGCCGCGTGCCGGTGGTGGCGGTGCTCCAGGGCGCGGTCATCGGCGGCGGGTTGGAACTCGCCTGCGCCGCCCACATCCGCGTCGCCGAGCCTTCCGCCTTCTATGCCCTGCCCGAGGGGCAGCGCGGCATCTTCGTGGGCGGTGGCGGGTCGGTGCGGCTGCCCAAGCTCATCGGTGTCGCGCGCATGGCGGACATGATGCTGACCGGGCGCTCCTATTCGGCGGCGGAGGGCGTCAGCCTCGGCTTTTCGCAATATCTGGTGGGGGAGGGCGAGGGCTTCGCCCACGCGCTCGACCTCGCCCGTCGCATCTGCGGCAATGCCCCGCTCACCAATTTCGCCGTCATCCAGGCCCTGCCGCGCATTGCGGACAGCGATCCGCGCGTGGGCTATCTGATGGAATCCCTCGTTTCCGCCGTCGCCCAGGGCGATCGCGAAGCCAAGACCCGCGTGCGTGCCTTCCTTGAGAAGCGCGCCGCCAAGGTGACCCGCCCGGACTGATCCGGGCGGTCCAAGCATCACGCCGGATCAACCGGCAGGAGGGCCACGCCGGAGAACGGGCGGGGCCGAGGAAACGACGAGGCGTCGCGCCGCGAGGCGGCGACGGCCTGCGGGAGGGAATGATGCACGCCATGATTCCGTCGAGCGCACCCTTGCGCCTGTTCGGCAAGCTCGACCCAGTGGTGGAAACGCGGCCGGACGGGGTCATCGTGGTCCGTTCGGCCAAGCCTCTGCCCCATTACGCCGCCTCGCTGGTGGATCGGCTGGAGCATTGGGCCAAGGTGACGCCCGAGCGGGTGTTCCTCGCCGAGCGCCGGGCCGGCGGCGGCTGGCGCGAGCTGACCTACGGCGCCGCCTTCGAGCAGATCCTGCATATCGGTGCAGCACTGCTTGCCCGCGACCTGTCGGACGACGAGCCTGTGCTCATTCTCTCCGGCAATGGCATTGACCACGCCCTCCTCTCCCTCGCCGGCATGGCCGTGGGCGTGCCCACCTGCCCCATGTCGACGGCCTATTCGCTGGTGTCGCAGGACCTCGGCAAGCTCAGCTATGCCCTCGACCTGCTCACGCCGCGGCTCGTCTTTGCCGCCGAAGGCAAGGCCTATGCCCGGGCGCTGAAGAAGGTGAAGGAGCGTGGCGTCGAGATCGTCGTCTCCGACGACAGTGCGGAGGAACTGGGCGCAACCGCATTCGCCAGCCTGATGGAGCGCCCCATCTCCTCGGCGGTGGTCTCCGCGCGCACCCAGGTGGGGCCGGATTCCATCGCCAAATTCCTGCTCACCTCCGGGTCCACCGGCTATCCCAAGGCGGTCACCAACACCCATCGCATGATCTGCGCCAACCAGGTCATGCTGGCGGAAGCCATCGCCTTCCTGAAGGACGAGCCGCCGGTGCTGGTGGACTGGCTGCCCTGGGCCCACACCTTCGGCTCCAACCATAATTTCGGCATCGCTCTCTACAATGGCGGCACCCTTTACATCGACGCCGGCAAGCCCGTGCCGAACGGCCTCGACGCAACGGTGCGCAATCTGCGGGAGATCGCGCCCACCATCTATTTCAACGTGCCGAAAGGCTTCGAGGCGCTGTTGCCCCATCTCCAGGCCGACGAGGCGCTGCGGCTGAACTTCTTCTCCCGGCTCAAGCTGATGATGTATGCCGGGGCGGGGCTGGCGAAGCCCGTCTGGGATGCCTACCGCGACCTCTCCATCGAGACGGTGGGCCATCCCATCACCATGACCACGTCCCTCGGCGCCACCGAGACCGCCCCCGGCGCGCTCATCGGCGTGCGTGAGGTGGATCGTCCGGGCATCGTCGGCGTGCCCCATCGCGGCGTCGAGCTCAAGCTCGTGCCCAACGCCGGCAAGCTGGAGGCGCGCCTGCGCGGTCCCAACATCACGCCCGGCTACTGGCGCCGCCCGGACCTGACCCAGAGCGCCTTCGACGCCGAAGGCTTCTATCTGCTCGGCGACGCGCTGCGGCTTGCCGAGCCGAACAATTTCGCCGCGGGCTTCGAATTCGACGGGCGTGTCTCCGAGGACTTCAAGCTGGCCACCGGAACCTGGGTCAGTGTCGGACCCTTGCGCATGGACTTCATCGGCAAGCTCGATCCGCTGGTGAGGGATGCCGTGGTCACCGGCCACGACCGCGACGACATCGGCATGCTGGTGTTTCCCGAGGAGGGGGCGGTCCGCGCCCTCGTGCCCCATCTGCCCGGTCTTGCGCCCCTGTCCGAGGTGCTGAGTGATCCGGCGGTACATGACGCCTTCCGTGGGCGGCTTGCGGAGCTTGCCAGCCTCTCCACCGGATCCTCCACCCGCGTGATGCGCGTCGCTCTTCTGGCCGAGCCGCCCTCCATCGACCTTGGGGAATCCACCGACAAGGGGTCGTTGAACCAGCGTGCGGTGCTCGCCAACCGTGCCGGTGAGGTGGAGATCCTCTATTCGGCCGAGGGCGCGCCCAACGTGGTGAAACTTTAGAGCTGCCGCCGGCCGGCTGCGGCGCCCGCCGCTCCCGGCTAGAGCGCGATCCGATCAAATTGAGTCAATTTGATCGGTGAATCGCCCTCTCACTTAAGGATAGAGAACGCGTTATCCGATCTGCTTGCGATGCAAGCTGATCGGCGCGTGCTCTAGCCTCCCAATACCCTGACGATCTTGTGGGCGCACGGCTTGGCCGGCGCCCGATGGTCCGACGCATGTCGCAAGAAAGGCTGTTCCATGAGCACGGTTCCAGGCGCGGTCACGCTCAGTTTCGACGACGTATTTCTCGTGGACGGAGCCCGCACGCCGTTCGTGGACTATAATGGCGCCCTGTCCCAGGTCTCGCCCACCGACCTCGGCATCAAGGCCGGACGGGAGGCGCTGCGCCGCGCCGGCGTCGATCCGGCCGAGGTCGGCACGGTGGTGGCCGGCAACATGGCGCAGGCCAGCTTCGATGCCTATTTCCTGCCCCGCCACGTAGGGCTCTATTGCGGAGCGCGCACCGAGGTGCCGGCCCATCTGGTCCAGCGCATCTGCGGCACCGGGGTGGAGGTGATCGCCCAGGCCGCCGACGCCCTTTCCCAGAAGCGCGCGGAGGTGGGGCTGTGCGTCGGCACCGAATCCATGAGCCGCAATCCCGTGGCCGCCTACACCCATCGCGGCGGCTTTCGCATGGGCCAGGTGGAGTTCAAGGATTTTCTCTGGGAAAGCCTGCTCGACACCGATTGCGACACCACCATGGGCGGCACGGCGGAGAACCTCGCCCGGGATTTCCAGATCACCCGCGAAGAGGTGGACGCCTTCGCCGCCCGCTCCTTCGAGCGCGCGCTCTCTGCCCGCGCCTCGGGCTTCTTCGACGGCGAGATCGTGGCCGTGACCGACGAGACCTTCGAGGCGGAGGGCCTGAAGCCCCGCGCCATCAAGCTGAAGGCCAAGGGCGAGGTGGTGAAGGAGGACAGCCATGTGCGGCCCTCGCCCCTGGAGGTGCTGGCGAAGATCCGTCCGGCCTTCGGCGGGGTGCAGACCGGCGGCAATTCCTCCGCCGTGGTGGATGGGGCGGCAAGCGTGGTGCTCGCCTCCGGCGGCTGGCTGAAGGCGAAGGGCAGGGCGCCGCTCGCCCGCATCGTCGCCAGCGCCGCCGTGGGGGTGCCGCCGCACATCATGGGGATCGGCCCGGTGCCGGCCATCCGGGCGGTTTGCGCCCAGGCGGGCATCGCCGTCGCCGACGTGGACCGCATCGAGATCAACGAGGCGTTCGGCGCCCAGATCATGGCCTGCGCCCGTGAGCTCGACCTCGACGCGGACCGGCTGAACGTGAACGGCGGCGCCATCGCCATCGGCCATCCGCTTGGCGCCACCGGCGTTCGGCTCGCCCTCACCGTGTCGCGCGAACTGAAGCGGTCGGGCCTGCGCTACGGCATCGCCTCGGCCTGCATCGGGGGCGGGCAGGGCATCGCCATGCTGGTTGAAAACCCTGAAGTCGCCTGAGCGGACGCGGGAGCAACAGATGAAATTCGAACAGACGGCCGCCATCGTCACCGGCGGCGGCTCCGGCCTCGGCCGTGCCACCGCGCAGGCGCTGGCGGCGCGTGGCGCCAGAGTGGCGGTGCTGGACCTTAATGCCGACGCGGCGCGACAGGTGGCCTGTGCCATCGGCGGCGTCGCCGCGCCCTGCGACGTGGCCGATCCCGCCTCGGCAGAGGCCGCGCTTGCGGTCGCTGCGGCAGCCCACGGGCCGGCCCGCATCCTGGTCAATTGCGCGGGAATCGGCAATGCGAAGCGCGTGGTGGGCAAGGATGGCCCGCAGCCTTTGGCCGATTTCGAAAAAGTGGTGCGGGTCAATCTCCTCGGCACCTTCAACATGCTGCGCCTGGCCGCCGCCGCCATGGCGAGGCTCGACCCGCTGGAAGATGGCGAGCGCGGCGTCGTCGTCTCCACCGCATCGGTGGCGGCGTTCGAGGGGCAGGTGGGGCAGGCGGCCTATGCCGCCTCCAAGGCCGGGATCGTCGGCATGACGCTGCCCATCGCCCGCGAGCTGGCCGCCTTCGGCATCCGGGTGAACGTCATCGCGCCGGGCCTGTTCGCAACGCCGCTGCTGAAGACCCTGCCCGAAGAGGTGCAGCGGGCGCTGGGCGCCTCCATCCCGTTCCCCTCCCGCCTCGGCGAAGCCGCGGAGTTCGCCGCCCTCGCCGTGCATATGGTGGAGAACACGTTCCTCAACGGCGAGACCGTGCGCCTCGACGGCGCGCTGCGCCTGCCGCCCCGCTGAAGGAGGAAGCCATGCTGGTGAACCGCCGGACCGTGCGCATCGAATGGGGGGATTGCGACGCCGCCAACATCGTCTTCTACCCGCGCTACTTCGCCATGTTCGACGCCTCCACCCACGCCTTGTTCGAGAAGGCGGGCTGGCTGAAGCGGGACCTCATCCGGCAGTTCGACATCGTCGGCTACCCCATGGTGGATACGCGGGCGAAATTCATGGTGCCGTCCTCCTTCGGCGACGACATCATCATCGAGACCACCATCAGCGCCATCCGCACCTCCAGCTTCGACGTGCTGCACAAGGTGCTGAAGCCGGTGCCGGAAGGCGAGGTGCTCGCCATCGAGGGCTATGAGACCCGCGTCTGGGTCGGTCCGCATCCCGACGATCCCAAGCGACTGAAATCCCGCCCGATCCCGCAGGAGGTGATCCGGCGGCTCTCGGAAGGCTGAGCGGCAACCAATCCTTTGGCCGGAGCACCACCGCAAAGCGGGGCGGCCGGGGCAAATCAAACAGGGGAGGAGACGAGAATGACCTATGCCTTTCGGCGTCCGCTCGCAGGTGCGGCGCTGCTTCTTGCCCTCGGGAGCACGAACGCCCTGGCGGATGATGTGGTGCGCATCGGCGCCTCCATTTCCACCACCGGGCAGGGCGCGGCCCTCGGCATCCCGGAGAAGAACACCCTCGACGTGGTGCCCAGGGAGATCGCCGGGCTGAAGCTGGACATCATCCCGCTCGACGATGCGGGGGACCCCACGGTCGCCACCACCAATGCCCGGCGCCTCGCCACCGAGGACAAGGTGGACGTGCTCGTCGGCTCGGCGGTGACGCCCGCCACCCTGGCCGTCGCCAACGTGGCGGCGGAAGCGCAGGTGCCGCATTTCGCGCTCAGCCCCATTCCCTTCCAGCCCGGCAAGGAGAAATGGAGCTTCGCCATGCCCCAGCCCGTGTCCCTGATGGCCAAGGGCCTCTATGAGGACATGCTGAAGCGCAAGGTGAAGCGGGTGGCGCTCATCGGCTTTTCCGACAGCTGGGGCGACCTCTGGGTGAAGGAGTTCAAGGCCAACGGGGAGCCGCTGGGCCTGTCCATGGTGGCCGACGAGCGCTTCGCGCGCGCCGACACCTCCGTGGCCGGGCAGACGCTGAAGCTCCTCGCCCAGAAGCCGGATGCGGTGCTGGTCGCCGCCTCCGGCACGGCCGCGGCCCTGCCGGTCATCGCGCTGCGCGAACGCGGCTACAAGGGCCCCATCTACCAGACCCACGGGGCGGTGACGCGCGACTTCATCCGCATCGCCGGCAAGAGCGCGGAAGGCGTGATCTTCACCTCGGGTCCGGTGGTGGCCGCCGCCGAGCAGCCGGAGGCAAGTGCCACCAAGGCTCCGGGCATCGCCTATACCAAGGCCTATGAGGCCAAGTTCGGCGAGGGCAGCGTCACCCAGTTCGGCGCCCATATGTACGACGTGTTCCAACTGCTGGAGCGGGTGCTGCCGGTGGCGCTCAAGACCGCCCGGCCGGGCACGCCCGAATTCCGCGCCGCCCTGCGCGATGCGCTGGAGAGCGAGAAGGAACTGAAGGCAAGCCAGGGCGTCTACAATTACACCCCCACCAACCATTATGGCGTGGACGACCGCGCCCGCATCCTGATCACGGTCAAGGACGGCAAGTGGGTTCTGGTCGAGTGAGGAGGGGGTCGCGCGCTCCTCGATGAGGTCCATGAAAAAGGGCTCCCGGAGGCGATCCGGGAGCCCTTTCCATTTGCTCGGGCCGTGTCAGCCGACGCCGGCGAGGGCGCGGTAGTCGGCGGGATCGCGGCGGGTGGAGAGGACCTGCCCGGCAAGGCCCACGGCCTCGGCGGCGATGTCTTCCGCATAGATGCGCGCAAGGCGGGTCCAGTCGGCTTGCCTTGTCCCCGCCGCCGCGGCGCCGCGCGACAGCAGCGCGCCGCCCAAAGCGAGGCCGAACAGGCGCAGATAGGTCTGCGCCACCAGCAGCTTTGCAGCCTCGCCGGTGGCGGGGGACAGCAGGTGGGCGGTGGCGGCTTCGAGCGCGGTGAGCGCATCGGCCAGGATCGCCGCCGAGGGGCCGACCCGGTTCTCGGCCCGTGCCACGTCCGCCCGGCATTCGGCGATGAGGCGCGCCACCTCGGCGCCGCCCTCGCGGACGATCTTGCGCATCACCAGGTCAATGGCCTGGATGGCGTTGGTGCCCTCATAGATGGGCGCAATGCGGATGTCGCGCAGGAGCTGGGCGGCGCCGGTCTCCTCCACGAATCCCATGCCGCCATGGACCTGGATGCCGAGAGAGGCCACCTCGCAGCCGATGTCGGTGCAGAATGCCTTCACCACCGGCGTGAGCAGGCTGGCGCGCGCATCGCCGGAGGCTCCGCCGTCGATGGCGGCGGCCGCCGCATAGGCGATGGCCCGGGCCGCGGTGGTCAGCGCCTTCATGCGGGCGAGGGTCTTGGCGAGGTCGGGATGGGCGGCGATGGGCGCCGCACCGTCGAAGCCGGAGGCGCGCCCCTGCCGGCGGTCCAGCGCATAGGCGGCGGCCTTCTGCGTCGCCTTCTCCGCCATGGCGACGCCCTGGAGGCCGGTGGCGAGGCGGGCCTTGTTCATCATGGTGAACATGCAGGCGAGGCCCTTGTTCTCCTCCCCCACCAGCCAGCCGATGGCGCCGCCGCCATCGCCGAACACCATGGTGCAGGTGGGCGAGCCGCGAATGCCGAGCTTGTGCTCGATGCCGGCGCAGCGCAGGTCGTTTTCCGCCCCCAGCGTCCCATCCGCCGCCACGAAGCGCTGCGGCACCAGGAACAGGGAGATGCCCTTTACCCCGGCCGGAGCATCGGGCAGGCGGGCCAGCACCAGATGGATGATGTTCTCCGCGAGGTCGTGGGCGCCGAAGGTGATGAAGATCTTCGAGCCGGTGATGCGGTGGCGCCCGTCACCGAGGGGTTCGGCGCGGGTCCGCAGGAGGCCGAGGTCCGAGCCCGCCTGCGGCTCGGTGAGGTTCATGGTGCCGGTCCATTCGCCCGAGACGAGCCTGGGCAGATAGAGCGCCTTCAATGCCTCCGAGGCGTGGGCCTCGATGGCGTCCGCCGCGCCCTGCGACAGCACCGGCAGGGTGGAAAGCGCCATGCAGGACGAGGTGAACATCTCCATGGCGGCGGTGCCCACCGATACGGGAAGGCCGGAGCCGCCGTATGCCTCCGGCTGGGCCACCGCATTCCAGCCGCCGGCGATCCAGTCCGCATAGGCCTCCCTGAAGCCGGGCGGGGTGGTGACGCGGCCGTCTTCCCAGCGCGCGCCCACAAGGTCGGAGGTGCGGTCGAGGGGGGCGATGCGCTCGGCGCAGAAGCGGCCCGCCTCTTCCAGGATGGCGGCCAGTTCCTCCGCCGGCAGGGGTGGCGGGCTGCCGGGCGGCACCGCGACCTGGGCCAGCGTGAACAGGATCTCGTCGATCGGCGGACGATAGGTCATGGCGCCCTCGGGGTATCGGAAGGATCAGTGGAGGCCGAGATAGCTCTCGATCACCCGCGCATCGCGGGCGAGCACGGCGGCAGGGCCGGACAGGGTCACGGTGCCGAGCTCCATCACATGGGCGACGTCGGCGGCGGCGAGCGCCGCGCGCGCATTCTGCTCCACCAGCAGGATGGAGACGCCGGACGCGCGCAAATCGGCGATGATGCGGAAGACGTCGGCAACGATGCGCGGGGCAAGCCCGAGGCTGGGCTCGTCGAGCATCAGCAGCTTCGGGCGGCCCATGAGGGCGCGGCCCATGGCCAGCATCTGCCGCTCGCCGCCGGACATGGTGCCGGCGAGCTGGCGCCGCCGCTCCTTGAGGCGGGGAAAGCGGTCATAGACCTCGGCGAGGGTGTCGCGCGCCGTGGCGCGGGCCACGCGGAAGCCGCCCAGCACCAGATTGTCCTCTACGCTCATGGTGGAGAACAGCTCGCGCCGCTCGGGCACGAGGCTGAGGCCGAGGGCGACGCGCTCCTCCACGGCCAGCCGGCTGACGTCGCGCCCGAGGAAGCTCATGGCACCGGCGGCGAGCGGCAGCACGCCCATGGCGGCGTTCAGCAGGGTGGACTTGCCGGCCCCGTTGGCGCCGATGACGGTGACGATCTCGCCGGCACCGACGCGCAGGGATGCGCCCTCCACCGCGCGCACCTTGCCATAGGCGATGGAGGCGCCCGAAATGTCGAGAAGCAGCGCGGCTTCCACGGTGCCGGGGCGGATGCCGGGCTCGACGCTCATGCCACACCTCCGAGATAGGCTTCGAGGACCTGGGGGTTGGTCTTGATGGCCGCGGGCGGGCCTTCGGCAATCTTGGTGCCGAAATCGAGCACCACGATATGGTCGGTGAGCCCCATCACGAAGCCCATGTCGTGCTCCACCAGCAGCACGCTCACGCCCTGGGCGCGCAGGCTGCGCAGCAGCGCGGCGAGCGCCTCCTTCTCCTTGTGGCGCAGGCCGGCGGCCGGCTCGTCGAGGAGCAGCAGCACCGGGTCGAGGGCCAGCGCCCGGGCGATCTCCACCACCCGCTGCTGGCCGAGGGCAAGGCTGCCGGCGGGCTTCATCATGTGCTCGGCGAGGCCCACGCGCTCGATCTGCCGGCGGGCCTCCGCCAGCAGGCGGGCCTCGTCGCGCCGGTCGAGGCGGAGCATGGAGGCGAGGATGCCGGCATGGCCGCGCAGGTGGGCGCCCAGCGCCACGTTTTCGAGCACGCTCATTTCGGGATTGAGCTTCACATGCTGGAAGGTGCGGGCGATGCCGAGCCGCGCGATCTCCTGCGGCGGGGCGCCGGTAATGTCCATGCCCTCGAAGCGCACCGCGCCGGTGGTGAGGCGGGTGACGCCGGTGATGAGGTTGAAGGTGGTGCTCTTGCCGGCGCCGTTCGGCCCGATCAGGGCGACGATCTCGCCGCGCCCCACGGCGAAGGACACGGCGTTCACGGCGGTGAGGCCGCCATATTTCTTCACCGCGCCGTCGAGCACCAGCAGCTTCTCCACCGGTGCCGCGGAGGCGACGCGCCGCGCCAGGGCCGGGGCGTCGGGGGGCAGTGGCCGCCTGCGCGCCGGCCACAGAGCGGCGAGATGGGGCCACACGCCTTCCCGCGCCACCTGCAGCAGCCCCACCAGCAGGATGCCGAACACCACCGCCTCCAGCTGCACGCCATGGCCGAAGACCTGCGGCAGCACGCGCTGGAGCGCCTCCTTCAGCACGGTGACGAGGCCCGCGCCCACCACCGCGCCGAAGATCTGCCCGGCGCCGCCCAGCACCGCCATGAACAAATATTCGATGCCGGCATTGATGCCGAACGGGGTCTGGGTGACGGTGCGCGTCACATGGGCGTAGAGCCAGCCGGAGAGGCCGGCGAGGAGTGCGGCATAGACGAACACCACGAGCTTCATGCGCGCGGCGTCGATGCCGAAGGATTCGCCCGCCATCTGCCCGCGCCGCAGCGCCCGTATGGCCCGGCCTACCCGGCTGTCGAGCAGGTGCATGGTGAGGATTACTGCGCCGATGACCAGGCCCCAGATGAGGTAATGCACCGTGCGCGGGTCGGTCAGGTCATGTCCGGCGATGGAGAAGGGCGGGATGCCGGAAATGCCGTCGTGGCGGCCGAGGATGTCGAGGGTGCCGAACAGGTAATAGAGGCTGATGCCCCAGGCCAGGGTGCCGAGCGGCAGGAAGTGTCCCGACAGGCGCACGGTGAGAAGGCCGAGCACCACCGCCGCGCTGCCCGCCACCAGCAGGGCCACCGGCAGGGTGGCCCAGGGCGACCAACCGTAGGCGGTGGTGAGCACCGCCGTGGTGTAGGCGCCGAAGCCGCAGAAGGCGGCCTGCCCGAACGAGGTCATGCCGCCCACGCCGGTGAGCAGGACGAGGCCGAGGGCGACCAGCGCGGCAAGGCCGACATTGCCGATCAGGGTGATGGCGAAGAGCGGCACGCCGGGGACAAGCGGCAGCGCCGCCATGATCGCCGCGAACACGGCGATGGCGATGCGCGGTTCGAGCGGCGGCAGCTTCAGCCGGCCGCGCGGGATGCTGCGTTGATTGTCGGTCTGCGGCCCGCCGGCGGCGGTCGGAGGCAGCGCGGCTTCGGAGCGTGCGGTCATCGGCGCCTCGGAGCGGAGGGGGTGGGCATGGGTCGCGGCGGGAGGGAGTGTCACGGGCTCAGTCCTCCTCTTCCACATGGGGCTGGGTGAGGGAGCGCCACACCAGCACCGGGATGATCAGCATGAAGACGATGACCTCCTTCAGGTCCGAGGCGAGGAAGGAGGAGAAGGCCTCGACGATGCCCACCGCCAGGGCGGCGAGGGCGGTGAGCGGATAGCTCGCCAGCGCACCCACGATGGCGGCCACGAACCCCTTGAGGCCGATGAGGAAGCCGGTGTCGTAATAGATGGTGGTCACCGGCGCGATCAGGACGCCGGAGAGCGCGCCGACGAGCGCGGCGAGGCCGAAGGCGAGGGCGCCGGCGAAGGTGGTGCGGATGCCCACCAGACGCGCGCCGAGGCGGTTGACCGCGGTCGCCTTCAGCGCCTTGCCCCACAAGGCCCGCTCGAAGAACAGCCAGAGCGCGCCGATGGCAAGCAGCGTCACGGCATAGATGACGAGGCTCTGCCCGCTCACCAGCAGGGGGCCGAGTTCCAGCGTCAGCTCCGACAGGCTCGGTGCCCGCACCCCCTCGGCGCCGAAGAAGACGAGCCCGAGGCCCACCAGGGCGAGATGCACGCCCACGGCGGTGATCAGCAGGGCCAGGATGGAGGCGGAGGCGATGGGCTGGAACGCCACCCGGTAGATGTAGGGGCCGAGCGGCGTGACGAGGGCGAGGGTGAGCAGGATGTGCACGCCGGGTCCGAAGCCCGCCCCCGCCACCCCATAGGTGACGGCAAGGAGGGCCGCCGGCAGGGCGAGGGTGAGGCCGGCGCTGCGGGCGAGTTTCCTCGCGTCGATCCCGGTGCTAAGCGATGCGGCGAGATCGAAGGCGAAGGCGAGCGCGCCGAAGGCCGCGGTGAGCCACACCGTGCCCGGCAGCCGGCCCGCCTCCAGAAGCGCATAGGTGAGCGCGCCGAAGGCGACCAGCTCGCCCTGGGGAATGAAGATGACGCGGGTGACCGCGAAGATGAGGACGATGGCAATGCCGAGCAAAGCGTAGACCGCTCCGTTCGTGATACCGTCCTGCAACAGGAAAAGCAGAATCGTGCCGTCCACGGATGCGTGTCTCCCCCTCCGGCCGGCTGCGTTCAGGGTTTTCGGCCTGAACGGGAAATCCGGCTCCGACGTTATGAAAAGAGAACGCTTTGCCGATCACATTGCGGGGCAATCCGATTGGCGCGTGCTCCTGCATTCCGCCGCGCGGATACATTCGCCCCCCAAGGGCGTCGGATCTGGCGGCGAATGTGCGGGACGCGGACGTCCCTCCCGGTTGGTTCTTGTTTAATTGATATGTAGCATAACAATATTTGCTGGGGTCGGCAAGACGGCCGAAACCTGCAAAATGGACAGGACGGCCTTAGAGCGCGATCCGATCAAATGGCCTCCATTTGATCGGTGAATCGCCCTCTAACTTGAGGATAGCCGTCACGGCTTCCGCGTTCGGGGGCGCAAGGTGAGTGCGAAGGGCGAACAATGGGTGCTGAAGACAGCCTGACACAGGCCCGCAAGATGCGGGCCCAGAAGGCACCGGCGCAGAACGCCGCGTCCGCCGGCGCTGCGCCGGTCCGGCGTGGGCGCAAGCCGATGCGCGCGGAGGAGCCGGACGATGTGGACGATGTGGCCGAAGCCTCCGACCTCGACCTCACGGGCCTGACGAGCGTCGTCGGCTACACCCTGCGGCGGGCGCAGATGGCGGTGTTCGAGGACTTCAGCGCCCGGTTCGCGACCCTCGATCTGACGCCCGCGCAATATTCCGTGCTGCTGGTGATCGCCGACAATCCGGGCCGCAAGCAGTCGGAGATCGCGCGGGTGCTTGGCATCCAGCGCACCAATTTCGTCGTCATGCTCGACCAGCTGGAAAAGCGCGGGCTTGCCGAGCGCACCCGATCGGCCACCGATGCACGATCGCACGCGGTGTTCCTGACCAAGGCGGGAAAGACGCTCCTCAAGAACGCGCGCAAAATCCAGTCGGCGCAGGAAGAGGACTTCGCCACGCTCCTGGGCCCCGGGGGACGCGACACGCTGGTGGCGCTGCTGCGGAAGGTGGCGCGCATCGACTAGAGCCTGATCCGATCAGGTTGAATCAACCTGATCGGTGAATCAGTCTCTAAATTATTGATAGAGAACGTTTTACCGCCCAGCTTGCGATGCAAGCTGAGCGGAGCGTGCTCTAGCCGGGCGCGGGCCACGGGTGGGGCTTTTCCACCCGCGCGCATGTCTGAATGGAACGCCCGGGCGCAGGGGAGGGGCGGGGACGCGGCGTTGCCGCCGCACCCCCCGCTTCGGGCCGGCAGGCCGCCGTCAGCCCTGGGCGGCGAGCTGCGCTTTGAGTTCCAGCCGGCGCTGGTGGAGCAGCGGCTCGGTGTAGCCGCTGGGCTGGGCTGCGCCCTTGAAAACAAGGTCGCAGGCGGCCTTGAAGGCGATGGAGGCGTCGAAATCCGGCGCCATGGGGCGGTAGAGCGGGTCCCCCGCATTCTGCCGGTCCACCACCGCGGCCATGCGCTTCAGCGTCTCCATCACCTGCGCCTCGCTGCACACGCCGTGGCGCAGCCAGTTGGCGATGTGCTGGGAGGAGATGCGCAGGGTCGCGCGGTCCTCCATCAGGCCGACATCATGGATGTCCGGCACCTTGGAGCAGCCCACCCCCTGGTCGATCCAGCGCACCACATAGCCGAGGATGCCCTGGGCGTTGTTGTCCAGCTCCTGCTGGATGGCCTCGGGCGTCCAGTTCGGCCGCACCGCCACCGGAATGGTGAGCAGGTCGGCCAGCTTCGCCTTGGCCCGGCTGCGCAGGGCCTCCTGCACCTGATGCACATCCACCTTGTGATAGTGGGTGGCGTGCAGGGTGGCGGCGGTGGGAGAGGGCACCCAGGCGGTGTTGGCGCCGGCCTTGGGGTGGGCGATCTTCTGCTCCAGCATGGCGGCCATCAGGTCCGGCATGGCCCACATGCCCTTGCCGATCTGCGCATGGCCGGCGAGGCCGCAGGCGAGCCCCGTGTCCACGTTCCAGGCCTCGTAGGCGCCGATCCAGGCGGCCTGCTTCATGTCGCCCTTGCGCACCATGGGGCCGGCTTCCATGGAGGTGTGGATCTCGTCGCCGGTGCGGTCGAGGAAGCCGGTGTTGATGAAGGCCACACGGGTGGCGGCCGCGCGGATGCATTCCTTGAGGTTCACCGTGGTGCGGCGCTCCTCGTCCATGATGCCCATCTTGATGGTGTCGAGGGGAAGGCCGAGAAGGTCTTCCACCCGGTCGAAGATCTCCACCGCGAAGGCCACTTCCTCCGGCCCGTGCATCTTGGGCTTCACCACATACATGGAGCCGGCGCGGCTGTTGGCGCGGCGGCCGGCGGGGCCGATGTCGCGAAGGGCGATGAGCGCGGTGATGGCCGCATCCATGAGGCCCTCGGGAATTTCCGATCCATCCTCCAGCAGGATGGCGGGATTGGTCATGAGGTGGCCCACGTTGCGCACCAGCATGAGCGCGCGGCCGGGCAGCACCAGCTCGCCGCCGCCGGGGGCGGTATAGGTGCGGTCGGCATTGAGGCTGCGGGTGAAGGTGCGCGCGCCCTTGGCGATCTCCTCCTTCAGCGCGCCGGTCATCAGGCCCAGCCAGTTGCGATAGACCGCCACCTTGTCTTCCGCATCCACGGCGGCGACGGAATCCTCGCAGTCCTGGATGGTGGTGAGGGCGGCTTCCAGCACCATGTCGGCGATGCCGGCGGCGTCGTCCTTGCCGATGACGCTGGCGCGGTCCACCACGATCTCCACATGGAGGCCGTTCTTCTTCAGCAGCACCGCGGAGGGCGCGGATGCTTCGCCGCGATAGCCGGCGAACTGGGAGGGGTCGGCAAGGCCGGTGGCGCCCACCACGAGCGCGCCGTCCTGGACCGACAGCGGGCCGGCATCCGCCCAGGAGCCGTCCTTCAGGGGCGCGCTTTCATCGAGGAAGGCGCGGGCCCAGGCGATGACCCGGGCGCCGCGCACGGGATTGTAGCCCGTGCCCTTCTCCGCGCCGTCGGTCTCGGGAATGGCGTCGGTGCCGTAGAGCGCATCATAGAGCGAGCCCCAGCGGGCATTGGCGGCGTTCAGCGCATAGCGCGCATTCATCACCGGCACCACCAGCTGCGGCCCGGCCACCTGGGCGATCTCGGGGTCCACGTTGGCCGTGGTCACGCTGAAGGCGGGGCCTTCGGGCACCAGATAGCCGATCTGCGCCAGGAAGGCCTTGTAGGCCTCCAGGTCGAGCGGGGCGCCATTGTCGCGATACCACTGGTCGAGGGACTTCTGCAGCGCCTCGCGGCGCGCCAGGAGCGCGCGGTTGCGCGGTGCCAGCTCGTGGGCGATGGCGGAAAAGCCGGCCCAGAAGGTGTCGGGTGCAATGCCGCTGCCGGGCAGGGCCTCCGTCTCCAGGAAATCGTGAAGGGCGCCCGCGATTTGCAGCCCGGCGCGTTCCACCCGGGCCTTGGTCCCACTTGCCATGTGCACTCCGTATCGTCTTGTCCCGCGGCGAGAGCCTCCCCTGAGGAGATGCCGGCGTCTGCACCGGCGGCGGCCTCGCCTTCACACCTTATGCCGTGACGGCACCTTCCACGTCGATGCCGCGCGGGCACCGTCCTGGTGGTTCGACCTGGTGGATCAACTTTTCGAAACGGATGGGAGCCATCCGTTTCGGTTGATCCACTGGACGCGCCCCGATCATAGGCAACCGCCCGGGGCGATGCCATCCGGGCGGGTCCGGCTCCGGCGGAAAAGTCGATGGGCCCGGCCTATTCGTAGAGATAGCCCACAGGCTGGCCGGCCACCCGGTCGCTGCGCAGGTCGGTGCGGGTGATGATCTGGCCGGCCAGGGCGTCGATCTCGTCGCGCTGGGTGGGGGTCCACATGCGCAGGTCGTCGATCCCCTTGAGAAGGCCGAGCCGCAGGATCTGCGTGTCCTCGCCCACGTCGGTGAGCCGGATGGCGCCCCTGCCGGCGGTTACGGTGTCGCCGGTGGCAAGTTCCAGCGGCTTGCCCGAGCCGTCCGCGAAGGCGGCGGTGCCGCGGATGATGCGGAAGACCACCACCTCGCCCTTGGCGAGGCCCTCGGCATCCGCCCGGGCGGCGGCCTTCGGCAGCAGCGATCCGCCGCGCGGGTCGGTGGCGATGATGTGGCCGGTGACGAGATTGCCGCTGGGCGCCGCGATGCCCAGGTCGCGCACATGCACCGGCGTCGCCGACTTCAGCGGGCCGTCGGCCGCGTCGGCCGGATAGGGGCGGAACAGGGCCTCAAGCTCCAGCGGGTCCTGCACCCAGAATCCGGCGCCGGCCGGGCGGTTGTGCAGGGGGTGCTTCCAGGCCGCGCGGGGGGTCTCGTCTTCGCGGATGTGCTGCGCGCCGACGACGGTGGGATTGGGGAAGGTGGAGGGATCGGTGATGAAGGCTTCGAGGAACTTGCCCGAATAGCCCATGCACAGGGGCTCGGGCACCACCGATTGCGGCGTCTTCAGGTTGTCTTCCGTGGCCAGGCCGGACCAGGTGTAGAACAGCTGGCGGTGCACGATGGCGCTCTGCAGCATCACCGCGCCGGGGCCGACATAATGCACCTTGCCGTCATAGTCGAAGGTGAACAGGCCCGAGGTGACGAGCACCAGCTGGAAGCCGCCGGGCGGCAGGTGAAGATGAAAGTCCGTCGGCCCGGTGTCTTCCCGGTAGATGGGCAGGTTGGTGGCCACCTCCTGCAGCAGGAAGGCGTCGTTGTTGGCGTGCAGGCCCTCCAGCGCACGGTGGTAAAGGGCCTGCGGCCGGTAGATGGGATCGTAGGTGATGTCCCGGTGGCGATCGACGGCGACGAAGGCGCCGCGGTTCATGGCGATGCGCGCGCCGTCCGGCTGCGTCAGGCCCGGCCACTTGAAATCGACCATCGACTGGATGCCCATAGGCGTCTCCCCAGGCAGGGACCCAAACCGGGTCGCTCGTCATAATAGAAATATTCGATAGGGCATAAGGGTGGTCAATTCAAACTTGCGTTCAACCTTTCGATTTCAAGGGTGATCCTTGATCTTCACGATCTTCGGCAGGTAGAACTGAATAAAATATGCCCTGATGCTGATTTATTGACGGGCGCATGCTGAATTTGAAGGCAATGGGGAGGCCGCCGACGCTTCCCCTGCCGCCGGCGTGGGGAAGCGCCCCTTCCCCTCTCCCGCTTGCGGGGGAGCGACTGTCGGCAAGCTGCGGGGCGGGTCTTGGGGGCGGGGCTTGGGGGCGGGTCTTGGTGGCGGGCCGGGCTGCCCCTATTGCGGCACCAGCCGGGGCACCGGCACGAAGGCGATGGCCATCTGCTGGGCGAGGGCGAGCTGGGCCACGCTCATCTTGGAGGCGATGGCGTCGCGGATGCGGGTGTAGGTGTTGCGCTCGCGGCGCGAGGCGCCGGCGGCGGCCAGGATGAGCCATTTCTGCGCCAGCACCACGTCGCGCGGCACGCCGTGGCCCTTGTCGTAGAGCAGGCCCAGCAGATATTGCGCCGAAGGTTCCCCCTGCTCGGCGGCGGTAATGTACCATTGGGCGGCCACCGCCACGTTCTGCGGCACCCCCTTGCCATATTCGTAGAGGAAGCCCAGCAGTGCCTGGGCCCGGGCGTCCCCCTGCCAGGCGAGGGGGGCGAGCAGGGCGCCGGCGGCCATGTAGTCGCCCCGCGCATAGGCGGCGTAGGCATCGCCGGGCGTGCGCGGGCCGGCCGCTGCCGGTCCGCCGGCCAGGGCCAGCGGGGTCGCCAGGGCCAGCATCAGGGCCAGGGCCGGGGCGGCGCCGGCGCGGCGGGCCGAACGGGGGCGCATGCGCCTCATGGCCGTCTCCTCCTTGCGTCTTCGTGCCCCATGGGTCACGCCATCCCCGCCAGCGCGTGATCGAGCATCCAGGCGATCCAGATCGCCGGGGCGAAGAACAGGCCGAAGGGCAGCCGCCCGTCCGCCCGCAGCGCGCGCCCGAACGTCCGCTGCCGCAGCGCATAGGCGGCGAGCGCCGAGAGGGCGGCGATCTCGATGGCGACCGGCATGGCCAGGACCGGGAGCCAGATGCCGGCAAGGGCCGCCAGCTTCACGTCGCCGAGCCCCAGCCCGTCGCGCCCGCGCAGCGCCCGGTAGCCGATGCGGATGGCGAGGAACAGCGCCGCCAGCGCCGCCCCCCGCGCGCCCGCGGCGGCAAGGCTTTCGGCCAGGGCTTCGGGGGCCGCGAGGGCGGCATGCAGAAGGCCGAGGCCGATGCCGGCGGCGGTGAGCCCGTCGGGAATGATGAAGCGGTGGGCATCGACCATGGCGATGGCGGCGAGCACCGGCACCAGCGCCGCCGCCGCCAGCCCGGCCGGGCCGGGCGCGACGGCAAGGCTGGCGGCCATGGCGAGGGCGCTCAGGCCCGCCACCGGCGCCGCGCCGCGCAGGCGGGACACGGCGCGCCGGGCGCGCTGGTTCAGGGGGGCGCGCACGGGGCGCAGGCCTGTCGGCGCGTGCTCTAGCGGCGGGCGGGCGGCCGTGGGGCGGGTGCGCAGGGGCCGGGCATCGGTGGCGGGCATGGGGCTACCGGTTGATGAGCGGCTGCGGCCCGCCGGGCATCACGCCGACGGTGCCCTTCAGCTTGGCGCGCAATTCCTCGGCCACCGTGTGGGCATCCACATTGTCGCGGATGATCTGCGGGCGGATGAAGATGATCAGCTCGGTGCGCCGCACCTGCGTGCTGCGGTGGGAGAAGGCATCGCCGACGCCGGGGATCTGGTCGAGGATGGGCACGCCCTGGCGCACGCCCTCGTGCCGCTCGTTGATGAGGCCGGCGAGCAGCACCGTCTGCCCGCTGGTGACGGCGATGGTGCTCTTCACCTTGCGCTGGGACACGGTGGGCGTCAGCGTCCCGCTGGAACTGGTGGTGCTGCTGCTGCCGCTGGTGGTGCTGGTCTCGGTGACGTTGCTGATCTCCTGCTCCACGTCCAGGCGCACCTGGCCGTTCACGTTCACCCGCGGGATGACATGCAGGATGATGCCGGTGTTCTTGTATTCGATGGTGTTGACCACCGTGTTGGAGGAGGAGAGCACCGTGGCGCTGCCGGTGGAGACCGGCACCTCGTCGCCCACCTGCAGCGTCGCCTTCTGGTTGTCCACCACCACCACGGAGGGGTTGGACAGCACCTTCACGTCGGTCACCGTGTGCAGGGCGTCGAGGATGGCGCGCGGCTGGTTCTCGCGGCCCACCAGCAGGTTGAAGCCCGGCAAGACGCGGTTGATGGCCTGGTCGGTGATGTCGCTGGACAAAGTGTTCAGCACCGAGCCGTTGTTGCTGCCGAGGCCGAGATTGTTGGAGGTGAGATAGAATTGCACGCCGTAGGCGAGCTTGTCGTTGAGGGTCACCTCCGCCACCGTGGCCTCGATGGCCACCTGCAATTGCGGCTGGTCCAGCTGCATCAGCGTGCGCTCGATGATGCGGTAATTCTCGGGATTGGCATAGATGAGCAGGGAGTTGTTCACCGCATCGGCGGTGATCCGCACCCCCGGCAGGATGGCGCCGCCACCGCCGCCCGAAGGCGCGCCGCCGGTTGCCCCCTCGCCATCGGCGCTGCGGCTGCCGAGCCCCTGGTTCTGGTTCTGGGAGGGCGGCGCGGCGCCGAGGCGCTGCTGCACGGTGAGGCCCGGGCTTGAGCCCTGGCCCTGTCCGCCGTTTTCATCCCCGCCGCCGCCCCCGGCCGAGACCGAGGCACCGGAGCCGGGCGCGATCTGGCTCGCCGCCTGGTCGAGGCCGGACGCACCGGCACCCATGAACAGCTCGTTGAGCACCTTCGCGGTCTGGCGCGCGTCGCCGTAGCGCAGGCGATAGACACGCACCCCCACCGAGCTGTCGGAGCGGTCGAGCCGGCCGATCCAGGTGGCGGCGGTCTGCAGCAGCTCGGGCTTCTTGGCCACCACCATGATGGCGTTGAGCCGGGCGATGGACTGGAACTTCACCAGCTTGTGGCTGAGGCCGGATTCGCCCGTGTCCATCAGCGTCTCCAGCTCGGAGATCAGCGGCTCGGGGGTGCCGTTGCGCACCGGGTAGATGCCCACGGACTGGCCGCGCATCCAGTCGGCATCGAAGGAGAGGGCGGTGTTGATGGCGGTCTGCCGCTCGGGCGCCGTGCCCTGGATCAGCAGCAGGTTGCGGCCGGGATCGGCGCGCACCGACCCGCCCTTGGTGGCGAAGCTGTCGATGAGCGGCATCAGCGCTTCCGCCGAGACGAAGCGCAGCGGCACCACCGAGACGCCGAAGCCCGGCTCCGGCCGCCCGCTCACGTCCATGCCGCCGGCGCCGGCGGCCTCCGCCAGCGGCACCAGCCGGTAGCCGGCGGGATCGCGCACCAGGGCGATGTTGTTGGACCGCAAAGCGCTTTCCAGCACGTAGATGAGATCGCCCCTGGGCACCGGCCGGGCCGAGGACAGGCTGATGGAGCCCTGCACCCGCGGGTCGATGACATAGCCGGTGCCGAGGATGTCGCCGAGCATCACCTTGGCCACGGTGGTCACCGGGGTGTTCTCGAAATTCAGGTCGAAGCCGTCGCTGCCGGCGCGGGTCACGCCGGTTCCGCTGCCCACGGCGCCGACGGCGTTGGGATCGCTCAGCGGCGGGGTGGTGCTGGAGGCGAAATATTCCACCGCCTTGCGGTCGTCGGCGATGGGCGTCTGCTGGGCCACCGGCTGGGTCTGGCGGGGCAGAAGGTCGATGTTGCGCACCTGGTCGAACACGCCCGGAGGACGGGAATCCTCAAGGATGTTGGAGCAGCCGCACAGCGCCGCGGCGACGAGCATCGCGCAGGCCAAACGGAATTGCCCGGTCGCAGGTCCAACCGGTCGCGCCGATCTCAGCACACGCCCCACCCGAAGCTTGAAAAACGCACAAGGCGCCGGGTGAGGTGGAGAACCCCGAGGTCCGACGGTAGGCCATTAGTAGCGGCGGCATATGACAGAAATATTTTGTGCGCCGGCGCCACCCCGCCGTAGGGCCTGTTGCGGCTTTGTCATCCAGCTGCCGCGAAACCTTCATGAGGCGTGAAGAATATGCCGGCTCCTTGCGCCGCCCGGGCGGCGTGACGCCGTGAGTCCACCGGGATCTGCGACGCATCGCGGCCGGGCGGCCGGCTTTCTCCCCGGACCGCCCGCCGCGCCGGGATGCGGGGGTGCGGGCCAAGCGCGCACGGTCGCATGCCGGGCAACGACCGGAGCGGGCCGCGAGCAGGCCGGCCAATGACAGGGATGTGGGGATGAACGGCGAGCCCGCCGGCGACTTCCTGAGCTTTCTGGCCGCGGCGGGCCACTGGCGCATGGCGGGAGAGGCCGCGCCGGGCCGGCGGGACGGCGGGGTGGAGACGCAAGCGCGTCCGCAGCAGGTCCCCCTCCAGCCTGTCCCGTTGCGGAAGGTGTGGGAGGGCAGCGAGCTGACCGCCGGCGACTTCGCCGACCAGGTGGCGCACTTCTATCGCCTGCCGCGGGTGGCGCTGCCCGAGCTGATGGCGGCGCCGCCGCTGGTGTCGCATTTCTCCCCCCGCTTCCTGCGCGAAGTGACGATGCTGCCGTTCCGCGCCGCCGACGGCAGGCCGCGCCTCGCCGTGGGCGACCCGACCGACGCCACGGTGGTGCGCGCCGCCGAGATCGTGCTGGGCGAGGGCGTGAGCCTCGCGGTGGCCTCGTTCGAGGACATCGCCACCGCGCTGGCCGAGCGCCTCGGCCAGGACGAGGCGGCCGCGGGCGAGGCCGGCGGGACCGGGGCGCCGGCGGCCGGATCGGCGCGGGCGGACGAGGACATCGACAGCCTGCGCGACCTCGCCAGCGGCGCGCCGGTGGTGCGCGCGGTGAACGACCTGTTCGAAAAGGCGCTGGAGCTTAGGGCCAGCGACATCCACATCGGCCCCTTCCGCACCGGCCTTGAGGTGCGCCTGCGGATCGACGGCCTGCTGCGGCCGGTGGCGGCCCTCGCCGACGTGCTGCCGCAGGCGGTGATCTCGCGCATCAAGATCATCGCCGGCCTCGACATCGCCGAGCGGCGCCTGCCGCAGGACGGGGCGGCGCGCCTGAAGCTCGGCCGCTCGGAACTCGACGTGCGCGTGGCCATCATGCCCACCCAGCATGGGGAATCCGCCGTCATCCGCCTGCTGGCGCGCGATCGCGGCGTGCTCACCATCGACCGGCTCGGCCTTGCCCCCCACGACCGGGAGACGCTGACGCGGCTCCTGGCCCTGCCCCACGGCATGGTGGTGGTCACCGGCCCCACCGGCTCCGGCAAGACCACGACGCTGGCCACGCTCCTGTCCATCCTCAACGAGCCGAGCCGCAAGATCCTCACCATCGAGGACCCGGTGGAATACGAGATCCGCGGCGTGTTCCAGTCGCAGGTGCGCCCGCAGATCGGGCTCACCTTCGCCACCGCCCTGCGCTCCTTCCTGCGGCAGGACCCGGACGTGATCATGGTGGGCGAGGTGCGCGACCCGGAAACCGCGCATATCGCCGTGCATGCCGCCCTCACCGGCCATCTGGTGCTCACCACCCTGCACACCGACACCGCCGCCGCCTCGGTGCCGCGCCTCCTGGACCTCGGGGTGGAGGGCTTCCTCCTGAAGTCCACCCTGCGGGCGGTGATCGCCCAGCGCCTGGTCCGCCAGCTCTGCGACCGCTGCAAGCGGCCGCACACCCTTTCCGCCGCCGACGTGCGCGATGATCCGCGCTATGCCGCCCTCGGCCTTGCTGCGGGTGAGACGGTGCATGAGCCGGTGGGCTGCGAGCGCTGCAACGGCGCGGGCTATCGCGGGCGCATCGGGGTGTTCGAGATCCTCACCCTCTCCGACGAGATCCGCGAGATGATGGACCGCCATGCGGGCGCCACCGCCCTCGACCGCGCGGCCATCGCCTCGGGCATGACCACCATGCTGGACGACGGCGTCGCCAAGTGCCGCGCCGGCCTCACCTCGGCCGCCGAGGTGCTGCGCGTGACCACGGTGCGCTGAGCGCATGGCCACCTTCAGCTACAGGGCGCTCACCCAGTCCGGCCAATTGGTGAGCGGCGAGATCGCCGCCGCCACCGAAGCGGAGGTGCGCCGGCGCATCGAGTTCCTCGGCCTGGTGCCGGTGGAGACGGCGCCGGTGCGGCCGAAGGCCTCGGCGGGCGGCCTCGGCTTCTCCTTCGGCGCGCCGCGGGTGGAGGACGTGACGCTCTTCACCCGCGATCTCGCCTTGCTGCTGCGGGCCGGCGCGCGGCTCGACGAGGCGCTGGAGCTGCTCTCCGACGACACCGACCTCGGGCGCATGCGGCCGGTGGTGAAGAAGATCCGCGCCGACGTGCTGGGCGGCCAGAGCCTGGCCGAGGCCATCGCCGCCCAGCCGAAGCTGTTTCCGCCGGTCTATGTGGCGCTGGTGCGGGTGGGCGAGGCCTCCGGCGCGGTGGACCGCATGCTGGAGCTTCTGGCCGCCGAGCGGGCGCGGGCCGAGGCGCTGCGCCGCAAGGTGATGGAGGCGCTGCAATATCCCGCCTTCGTGCTGGTGGCGGCGGGGGGCGTTCTGGTGTTCTTCCTGCTGTTCGTGATGCCGCAATTCTCCTCCGTGCTGCGGGACATGGGCGCCAAGCTCGATCCCGCCGTGGAGATGCTGCTCGACCTCTCGGACATGCTGCAGGCCCACACCGCCGAGGTGGCGGCGGGCGCCGTGCTGCTGCCGCTGGCGCTGGCGCTGGCGCTGAGCCGGCCGGGGGTGCGGGCCGCGGCCATGGGCGGGCTGGCCCGCCTGCCGCTGGTGCGCACGGTGCTGCTGTTCCGCCGTTCCGCCGTGTTCTGCCGCAACCTCGGCATCCTGCTGGGCAACGGCGTGACGCTGACGGCGGCGCTGCGCATCATCGTCGATGTCATGTCGGCGGGCGACGAGGCCTCGGTCTGGTCCAGGGCATCCGACCGGGTGCGCCACGGCGGGCGCCTGTCCGATGCCTTCGCCGAAGGCGACGTGCTGCCGCCCATGGCCATCCGCATGCTGCGGCTGGGCGAGGAGACCGGGCAACTGGCCCTGCTGTCGGGCCGCATCGCCGATTTCTACGAGGAAAAGCTCCAGCGCGCCCTGTCCAAGGTGGTCGCGGTCATCGGCCCCCTCGCCATCGTCACCATCTCGGTGGTGGTGGGCGGGCTCATCGTCTCGGTCATGACCGCGCTCCTGTCGGTCAGCCAAAGCATCGGGTGAACAGCGTGAACACAGCTCCTGCCATGACTGCCCCTTCCCCCGGCCCCGTCCGGTCCCGCCCGCGCCGCCGGCGCCGCGCCGCGCAGGCCGGCTATACGCTGGTGGAACTGCTGGTGGTCATCACCATCATCGGCCTCATCGTCGCTTTGGTGGGGCCGCGGGTGCTGAACTATCTCGGCGATTCCAAGGTGAAGACCGCCAAGATCCAGATCCAGGGCTTCTCCAGCGCCCTCGACCTCTATTACCTCGATGCCGGCCGCTATCCCTCCAGCGCCGAGGGCCTCGGCGCGCTGGTGCAGCGGCCCGGCGGGGTGGCCACCTGGAACGGCCCCTATCTGAAGGGCGGCACGCTGCCCAACGACCCCTGGGGCAAGGCCTATCTCTATCGCGCCCCCGGCGAGCACGGCCCCTTTGACATCGTTTCCCTCGGCGCCGACGGCCAGGAGGGGGGCACCGGCAACGCCGCCGACATCACAAGCTGGGCGAAATGACCGGCGGGCGGGCGCCGGACGGGCAAGGCGAGGGGCGCGAACCGGGGGAGGCGGGCTTCACCCTGCTGGAGATCGTCTGCGCCCTCGCCATCGTCGCCGCCATCGCCGGCCTCGCCTTGCCGCGGCTGGCGCCGGGCACCTCGCGCCCGCGCCTGGAAGCCTATGCGGTGGAAGCCGCCTCCATCTTCAAGGCCGACCGTACCGCCGCCCTGCGCCGGGGCGTGCCGGTGTCCACCACCGTGGATACGGCCACCCGGCGCATCGCCTCCGGCGCCGGGCGGCGGGTGGTGCGGCTGCCGGCCGACGTGCGCATGGAGGCGGTGCTGCCGCGCGCCTGCAACGGCGTGCCGGTGCGCGCTGCGGTCAGCTTCCTGCCTTCGGGCATGTCCTGCGGCGGCACCGTGGCGGTGCTGCGCGGCGGCCAGGGCTACGAGGTGCGGGTGAACTGGCTGACCGGAGGAGTGGAGATTGTGCCCCGTGGCCAGTCCTGAGCCGGCCCGGTGCGGGCAATCCGGCTTCACTTTGGTGGAGGTGCTGGTGGCGCTGGCGGTGGCCGCCGCCGCCCTCGGCAGCATCGCCGCCCTCGCCGGCAGCAATGCCCGCGCCTCCCGCGTGCTGGAGCGCCGGGTGGCGCTGCTGGCCACGGCCCAGGCGGTGGAGACCGGCATTCCCGGCCGCGACCGGCTGGCGCCGGGCCGCACCGACGGTGATCTCGCCGGCTATCGCTGGCGCATGGACGTGCGCGGCCTGGCGGTGGACGGGATGCCGCGCGGCGGGCGCTGGGTGCCGCGGGACGTGCTGATCCGCGTGCGCTCGCCGGGGGGCGAGATGGTGGTTCTGCAAACCGTCCGCCTGGTGCGGAGCGCGGCCGAATGAGCCCTTCCGCGCGCCGCGCCGCCGCCGGCTTCAGCCTCATCGAGGTGCTGGTGGCCATGACCCTCACCGGCCTGGTGCTCGCCGCCATCGGCATGGTGACGGCCAAATGGCTGCCCGCCTGGCGCCGGGGGCTGGACCGCGTGCAGCAGAGCGAGCTGCTCGGCCTCGCCCTGGACCGCATGGCCGCCGACCTGTCCGCCGCCGAATTCGTGCCGGCCACCGTGAAGACCGGCAAGCCGCTGTTCATGGGCACGGCGGGCGCCGTCACCTTCGTGCGCAGCGCCCTTGGGCCCAATGCGATGCCGGGGCTGGAGGTGGTGGAGCTGGCGCCGGCCGGCGCGGGGCGCGCGGCCGCTTTGGCGCGGCGGGCGTCGCCCTACGGGCCGGTGGCGCAGGCGCAGGAGGCCCCGGCCCTCGGCCCGCCGGTGGCGCTGCTGCGCTGGCCGTTCCGCATCAGCTTCTCCTATGCCGGGCGCGACGGCCTGTGGCAGGACGACTGGATGGACGCCGACACCCTGCCGCGGGCGGTCCGCCTGGTGGTGCGCGATGCCGCGTCGGGACGGGCGCTGGAGGCCTCCACCGCGGTGCAGATCCGCGCCGAGGTTCCCGCCGCCTGCGTTCTGGCGCAGACCGATGCCCGCCTGTGCGGCAAGCCCATGGCCCACGGCAAGGAGGCCGAGGCCGAGGCGGAGGACGACGGCCCGGCGGATGGCCCGGCGGACGGCGCGGGGGAGGACGAGGAATGACCCGCCCTGCCGCCCCCTCCCGCCCGGTGCCCCGCCCCCGCCGGGCGCGCACCGCCGAGGATGGCTTCGTGCTGGTGGTGGTGCTGTGGATTCTCGCCGCGCTCGCCACCTTCGTCTCCATCTATGCGGTCTATGTCTCCGACACCGCCTCGGCCGCCGCGGTGCGCACCGAGGCGCTGGCCGCCCACGGCCTTGCCTCGGCGGCGGTGGAGCTGGCCGCGCTGCGCCTCGTGGCCACCCCGAAGGAGCAGCGCCCCACCCGCGGCGAGGTGCGCTTCCGCATGGGCGGGGCCAATATTTCCGCCGCCTTCACCGACGAGGCCGCGCGCATCGACATCAACGCCGCCTCCCGCGAGCTGATGGCCGGCCTGTTCACCGCCCTCGGCGCCGCGCCGGAGGCCGCAAGCCAGCATGCGGAGCGGATCGCCGCCTGGCGCTCGCCCCAGGGCGCCCCCATCCTCGGCGAGGCCCCCACCCTCGGCGACGCGCCGGCCGGGGAAGGCCAGCGGCCGCGCGGCGGCCCGTTCGTGCATGTGGAGGAGATCTGGCGCGTGGCCGGACTGCCGCCGGCCCTGGTGGCGGCGGCGCTGCCCTATCTCACGGTCTATAGCGGGCGGGGGCAGGTGAACGGGAAGATCGCCGAAGCGCCGGTGCGCCTGGCGCTGGAAAAGGCCACTCCCGGCGCCGAGGGCGGCGACGGGGAGGTGGTGGCCAGCGCCGCCGGCACCACCACAAAGGCCGGCGACACCGCGCGCATCAAGGTTCGGATCGCCTTCGACGGCGGCCGCCGCCGCGGCGCGGAGGCGGTGATCCTGCTGCGCGATTTCGGCGCGGACCCCTACCGCGTCCTCACCTGGCGCGAGGATGGCGACCCGCCCCCGGCCCCGGCACGGGGGGCAGGGCCATGACGGCGCCGCCCCGCACGCCTTCCGCGACGCTCTCCGCTTCGGTGACACCATGACTTCGGCCGCCAACCCCCTGACCCGCCTCGTCGACGGCTTCTCCGTCTTCATCGACCTTGCCGCCGCGGCGGTGCTGGCGCTGCAGGCGCGCATCGGGCGCGTGCGCGCCCTGCGCATCGAGGAGGACGGCGCCGGCGCCTTCCGGCTGGCGGGGGCGGCCGGCGCGCCGTTTCCCCTCGGCGCGGGGCCGGCGCCCGCCGCGCTCTCCGCCGCGTTGAAGGGGCGCGACGTGGAGCTGGTGCTCGATCCCGCCCGCTTCCTGTTCCGCCCCCTCGACCTGCCGCAGGGGGCGACGGCCTTCCTCGACGGCATCGTCCGCTCGCAGATCGACCGCCTGACCCCCTGGTCCGCAGGCGAAGCCGCCTATGGCTGGACCGCCCCCGCCGCCACCGGGGACGAGCGCATCCGCGTCATGGTGGCGGCGACGGCGCGCGCGCGCCTCGCCCCCTGCCTGGATGCGCTGCGCGCGCTGGGCGTCGCCCATGTGGAGCTGTGCACCCGGGACGAGGCGGACGGCGCGCTGCTCCCCCTCCTCGCCGGGCCGGGCAAGGGCGTGCCCGCGGTCGGCCGCGTGCGGCAGGTGCTGCTGGCGGTGCTCGGCGTGGCGGCGGTGGGGGCGGGCCTCGTCAGCGTGGGCGCCAAATTCGCCGGGGCGGGCCTCGATGCCGAGCTGGAGGGGGTGAACCAGCGCATCGCCGCCCACCGCCGCGCCATCGCCGCCGCCCGCGACGGGCAGGGCGCCGACGGGGCGGGGCTGCGGCTGCTGGAGCAGCTGAAGCGCGAGCGGGCGCCCGCGGTGCTGGTGCTGGAGGCGCTGTCGCAGATGCTGCCCGATCACACCCACCTCACCGCGCTGCAGATGGCCGGCGACAAGGTGGAGCTCACCGGCGTCTCCCTGGACGCGCCCTCCCTCGTGCGCCTGCTGGAGCAGTCGCGGCGGTTCTCCGCCGCCACCTTCATCGCGCCCACCACGCGCCAGCCCGGCGACCGCGGCGAGCGGTTCCAGATCGAGGCGCGCATCACCCTGCCGTTCGAGGTTCCGCGATGATGTCCGCTCCCCGTTCCGCCCGCGCCATGACCCTGGCGGCGCTGGGCTATGGCGTGCTGGTCGCCGGCCTGTGCAGCCTCGCCGTCGGCGCGGTGACCGACCTGCTCGCCCGCCGCGCCGCTCTGGCCGAGGCGCAGGAACTGCTGGACCGCCTGGACGGGCGCAAGGCGCACTCCGGCCCGGGCAGCGAGGCGGCATCGGCGGCGCCGATGCTGGAGGGCGAGAGCGTGACGGTGGCGGGCGCCGCGCTGGTGGAGCGGGTGACCGCCGCCGTGGACCGGGCCGGCGGGCGCATCACCTCCGCGCGGGTGGACCTGGCCCCCGCGGCCTTCGGGCCGGGTTTCGTCGCGGTGGCGGTGAGCGTGGAGATCGCCCCGCCCGATCTGCAGATCCTGCTGTATGATATCGAGGCCGGCCAGCCGTTCCTGTTCGTGGACCCGCTGCTGGTGCAGGGGCAGCAGGAGGCCGGCGAAGAGGATGAGGCGCGCATGCAGGCGACGCTGACCGTATACGGCCGATGGCAGGGCGCGCGATGACGCCCGGGATGCTGCACGCGGGACGGCCCCGCGCCGACGCGGCGGCCCGGGTGCGGGCTGCGCTCCTGGCCCTCGTACTGGCCCTCGTGCTGGCCCTCTTGCCGGCCCTGTGCGCCGCGGGCGCCGCCCGGGCGGCGGATGATGCCGGCCTGCCGCCCCCGCCCCGGGTGGAGATGCGCGACGGGGCCGGGCCATCGGCACGCGGCGCGGGCGAGCTGCGCGGCAATCCCCTGTGGGCGGTGCCGGTGGAGGCGCTTTCCGAAACGCGCGAGCGCCCGCTGTTCACGCCCTCCCGCCGCGCGCCGCCCACGGTGGGCACCGCGCCGCCGCCACCGCCCGCGGCCCCCGCCCCGCCGGCGCCGCCGGCGCGTCCGCGGCTTTCGCTGATGGGCACGGTGGTGAGCCCCGCCGGGGGCTTCGGCATCTTCACCGACCCGTCCAGCAATGCGGTGGTGCGCCTGAGGGTCGGCGAGGTGCACGAGGGCTGGACGCTGCGCACGGTCAACCTGCGCTCGGTGGAATTCAGCGGCGGCGCCGGCAGCGTGGTGCTCGCCTTGCCGCCGCGCAATGCCCCGGGACCGGCCGCGGCGCCGGGGCGCGGGGCGGAGGGTCCGTTCGCGGCGGCCCGGCCGGGCGCGGCAAATGCCCCCTCGCCGCGCATCGTCACCCCGCGCCGCCCGCCGCCCTCGCCGTCGGATCTCGATTCAAGCCACTGACGCCGGCCGTGGCCGGAGGGCGCCGCCCCGCCTCGCCGGGCCCTTGCCGCCGGTGGGGCGGCTCGCGCGCTACCCCGCCCGCTTCATCACGCTGACGAAGAAGCCGTCCGTGCCGGTGCGCCGCGGCGTCATCAGCAGGCCCTCGCGGGTGACGAGGGCGGCCTCGCGCAGGGCCTGCCCCCGGCTGCCCAGCGCCAGCACCGTCTCGGCCGGTGGCACGGCATGGAAGGCCTCGCGCTTGGCGAGGAGGGCGCGGACCTGGGCGCCGTTCTCCTCGTCCAGCAGGGAGCAGGTGACATAAGCCAGCCGCCCGCCCGGCCGCACGTAGCGGGCGGCGTCCTCCAGGATCTTCGCCTGCTCGGCCACGCGCTGGGCCAGCGCGCCGGGGCGCACGCGCCATTTGGCGTCGGGATTGCGCCGCCAGGTGCCGGTGCCGGTGCAGGGGGCATCCACCAGCACCAGGTCCATGTGGCCTTCCAGGTCCGCCAGCACGTCCTCGGCGCCGCGCGGGCTGCGCACCTGCACGTTGCGCACGCCGGCGCGGGCCAGCCGCTCGTGCATGGGCTTGAGCCGGCGGATGTCGGAATCGTGGGCGTAGAGCTGGCCCTTGTTGTCCATGAGGGCGGCGAATTCCAGCGTCTTGCCCCCGGCGCCCGCGCACAGGTCCAGCACCTGCGTGCCCGGCAGGGGCTGGGCGATGATGGCGGCGAGCTGGGAGCCCTCGTCCTGGACCTCCACCTCGCCCTTCAGGAAGGCGGGCTCGGAGGTCACCGGCGGCGCCTTGCCCTCGGCGTCCAGCACGATGCGCAGGGCGAGGGGGGAGAAGCGGCCGGGGCCGGGATGGAGATGGGCGAGGGCGGCGCGCGCCGCCTCCGGGTCGCCCTTCAGCGTGTTCACCCGCAGGTCGAGGGGGGCGCGGGCGGCCAGCGCCTGGCCCTCCGCCACCGCATCCTCGCCGAAGACGTGGCGCAGGGAGGCATGCAGCCACTGGGGATAGTCGCCGCGCACGAAGGGGGGGGCGCCGGCAAGGTCCGGCGCGGCAAGGCGCGCCTGCTCGTCCGCGGTCAGGGGGGCGGGGGCGAAGCGGCCGCCGTCCGCCAGAAGCCCGATGGCGGCGGCGTCGAGGCCGCGCATGAGCACCAGCATGCCCAACACCAGCGCGCGCGGCTCCTCCGACCCCATGACATGCGCCGCCGAGGCGCGCCGCCGCAGGGTGTCGTAGATGAGGCCGGCGATGGCGGCCCGGTCGCCGGAGCCGGCGAAGCGGTGGGCGAGGCCCCAGTCCTTCAGCGCATCGGAAACCGGGCGGCGGCGCGCGGCAACGTCGGCGAGAATCTCGATGGCGGCGGAAAGGCGTGCGGCTGGCGTCATTTCGGGTCCCGGGGGGCGAGCGTGCCGGCTTCCACCTGGCTGGCGAACAGGTCCAGGGCGGCGGCGAGCTTCTCGTCGATGATGTGAAGGTATTGCGTCCAGTCCCCGAAGCCCGAAAGCTCGGCCTTGCCGTCGCTGATGCCGCGCAGCCCCAGCAGCGGCAGGCCGAAGCGGCGGGCGGCGCGCAGCACGGCGAAGCTCTCCATGTCCACCATGTCCTCGGCGATGGCGTCATAGGCCGCGCCGGAGATGATGGCCCCGCCGGTGGACAGGGACGCCTCCGGCACGCCGGCGATGCGGTGGGGCAGCTCGACGACCGCCGGCTCGTCCAGGAAGGGGGTGCGGCCCCGCTCGAAGCCGAGGGCGGAGGCGTCCATGTCGCGATAGGCGACGCGCGCCACCTGGTAGACTTCCGCATGGTCCAGCCGGCGCGATCCGGCTGAGCCGAGGGTGATGACGAGATCGGGCAGGCGGCCGCACTGGGCGAGGGTGGCGAGGGCGCGGGCGGTCTCCACCGCCGCCTCCACCGGCCCGACGCCGGTGATGAGCGGGTCGATGCGGCGCTTCAGGTGGGGCCCGTATTCCTGGCTCGTCGCCATGACGAACAGAACGGAATGGCCGCCGACGGGCAGAAGGTGGCGGGCTGGGTCGTCCATTGGGTCCGTGGTCCATGGGGCCCGGCGGCGCGAACGCCCGGGCGCAAAACGCCACTCCTCCGCTGCCGGCCGCCTCCTGTCAATCGCCCCCGCTTTGAGCCTTTGAGACCAGCGGTTCGTCCGGGCACCGGCGCAACCCCCTCTCCCGGACGAACTGCGCGGAAGCGGCGTTCGGATCGAGCAACCGAAGCCGGAAACATCCGGCTTCGGGCAGGGGAGGCACCGAAGCCGGAAACATCCGGCTTCGGGCAGGGGAGGCACCGAAGCCGGAAACATCCGGCTTCGGGCAGGGGAGGCACCGAAGCCGGAAACATCCGGCTTCGGGCGGGGGATGGCCGGGGAGGGGGAAGGGGAAGGGGAAGGGGAGGGGGCGCTTCCCCAAGGCGCGGCGGTGTCGGGCCGCAAGGTCTGCCCCCTTCCCAAAAGGTCTGCCCCCTCCCAACCCTCCCCCGCAGGCGGGAGAGGGCTGTGGGCGGTGCCGCGGTCACGCCGGGGTGGGGGAGGGCCGGGAAGGGGAAGGGGAAGGGGAAGGGGAAGGGGAAGGAGAAGGAGAAGGAGAAGGAGAAGGAGAAGGAGAAGGAGAAGGAGAAGGAGAGGGGCGCTTCCCCAAGGCGCGGCGGTGTCGGGCCGCAAGGTCTGCCCCCTTCCCAAAAGGTCTGCCCCCTCCCAAAAGGTCTGCCCCATCCCAACCCTCCCCCGCAGGCGGGAGAGGGCTTTGGGGCGGTGCCGCGTTTCCAGCCGAGGTGGGGGCAGCCACCGTGGCGTGGGGCCATTCGCCTTGCCCTTGCCGCGCTCCGCCGCGACTGTGGCTCTGTTCACGCCGGGCGGGCGCGGGCCGGACTCGTCCGGCATCAGGCGGGAGGGGCTTGCCGCCCCGCCGGTGAGCCGCTGGTGTGGATGGGAGAGCCGGACCACGCTCTCCTTCACGATGATCGGGAGGCCCCATGCCGCAGTCGATCCCTGCCGTCCCCGGCGGCGCCGCCCCTTCGCCGGGCGGCGGCGGGCGGGCGGCCCTGCCGTGCTTTTCCAGCGGGCGGGAGGCGGCGCTGGAGCTGCGCCCCGATTCTCCGGTCTATTGCTTCCGTCCGCAGGTGCTGGCGGCGGATGCCGCCGCCTTCCTTTCCGCCTTCCCCGGCAAGACCGCCTATGCGGTGAAGACCAATGGCGAGCCCATGGTCCTCGACGTGCTGGCGCGCGCGGGCATCGGCGCCTTCGACGTGGCGAGCCCGGCGGAATTCGCCGCCGCCCGCGCCGCCGCGCCCGGGGCGGAGCTGCTCTACATGCATCCGGTGAAGGCCCAGTCGGACATCCGCCTGGCGCTGGAGCGCTACGCCATCCGCACCACCGTGCTCGACCATGAGGACGAGGTGGCCAAGATCCTGCGCATCGTGCGGGCGCTCGATCTTGATCCGCAGGACCTCACCTTGTTCGTGCGCATCGCCTCGCGGGGGGAGGCGGCCTATGAATTGTCCAAGAAGTTCGGTGCGGCGCCGGGCCATGCGGCCGAGCTGCTGCAGCGCATCGACGCCCTCGGCATCCGCTGCGGCATCGCCTTCCATGTGGGCAGCCAGGTGGAGGATGCCGACACCTATTCCCGCGCCGTGGCGGTGGCAGCCGAGGTGCGCGACGCCGCCGGCGTGCCGGTGGTGGCCCTCGACGTGGGCGGCGGCTTTCCCGCCACCTATGCCCGCGACCCGCGCCGGCCCGCCCCCCTCATGCCGCCGCTGGCCGACATCATCGCCGGCCTCATGGCCGCGGTGGAGGCGAGGGGCTTCGGCGCAACGCCGCTGGTGGCGGAGCCGGGGCGCGTCATCGTCGCCCGCGCCTTCTCGGTCATCGTGCGGGTGCTGCTGAAGAAGGGGCAGCGGCTTTATATCAACGACGGGGTGTGGTCCTCTTTGTCCGATTCGTGGACCGGCAAGATCCTGCTTCCCGTGCGCCACATTCCCGATCCCGCCCGCCGCCGCCGGCCCGGCCGGGCCGGGCGCATGGAGCCCTTCCGCATCTACGGCGCCACCTGCGACAGCGTGGACGTGCTCTCCCGCCCCTTCTACCTGCCGGAGAGCGTGGACACCGGCGACTGGATCGAGATCGGCCACATCGGCGCCTATTCCCTCGCCCTGCGCACCCGCTTCAACGGATTTTACCCGGATACCTTCGTGGAGGTGGCCACCCCGTTCGAGGCCGGCGACGCCCCGGAGGGCTTCGCCGAGCCGGAGCGGCGGGGGGTGGTGGAGGCGTGAGGAGGGGCGCCGGCGGCCGGTCCGCGCGGGCGCACCGCGGCGAAGGCGGCGAAGCCGTCGAACCTCTGGAGCCGCGCCCCGCCGCGGCCCCGGCAAGGCGGCTCAGAACCAGATCTTCGCGTTCTCGCGGCCCTTGTAGAGATCGGCGACGAACGCGCCGTAGCCGTTGAAGATCAAGGTGGGCCGGCGCTCGCCGGTGGTGATGTCCTCCTCGCTCGCCTGGCTCCAGCGGGGATGGGGCACCTTGGGATTCACGTTCGCCCAGAAGCCGTATTCCGCCCCCTGGACCTCCTCCCAATAGCTGAGCGGCTGCTTGTCCGTGAAGGTGAAGCGGACGATGCCCTTGATGGATTTGAAGCCATATTTCCAAGGGGTTACCAGACGTAGGGGAGCGCCGAACTGATTCGGGGCGGGCTTGCCGTAGACCCCGGTGACGAGGAAGGCGAGCTCGTTGGTCGCCTCCTCCAGGGTGAGGCCTTCCACATACGGCCAAGGATAGCGGAAGTCCTTCTGATTGGGCGCTATTTTCGGATCGAGGAAGGTTTCCATCCGCACATATTTCGCCCCCGAGGCGGGGTTGGCCAGGGCCACCAGGTCCTTCATGGCAAAGCCGGTCCAGGGCACCGCCATGGACCACGCCTCCACGCAGCGGTGGCGGTAGAGCCGCTCTTCCAGCTGCACCTTCTTCAGCAGGTCGTCTATGCCGAGTTCCTGAGGTTTTTCAACGAGTCCGTCGATCTTCACCAGCCAGGGGCGGCGCTGGAAGCGGGTCATGGAGGGGGCAACGTTCTTGCCGTAGCTGAACTCGTAGTAATTGTTGACCACGCTGGCTTTCGCCTCCGGCGTGACCGGGCGGTCGAGGGTGTAGCGCGGGTTCTGCGCCGCCGGATAGAGGCCGGCGGAAGGGTCCGCCGCATCGCCGACCCTTTGGGCTGCGGCGGGTCCCGCCATCACCCCGCCCGCAAGCATGGCGGCGCCAGCCCCCAGCACGCCCCGCCGCGAAAGATAGACCGCCTCGGGGGTTGCCAGTGCCTCCGGAATTTCCCAGCCACGCCTGCGCCGAATATGCATCCCTCGTCCTCCGTTCGGGCGGTAAGATCCCGGCAGGGTGGGGGAGGAGCAAGTCAAACGGGCGTGTAGCCGCTCACCGGCGCGTGAGCGCCCTATTGGTGGTGCGGCACCGAAGGTTCCAGGGTGAGCGTGGCCCCGGCAATGGAGAGGCTGAGGCCACTGTCGGCGGAGATGCTGAGCGGCTGCAGCGTCACCTGCCGGGTCGCGTCCTGCGAGGCCAGCATGTTGGCGGAAAAGCCGGGACCCAGCGCGAAGCCGGTGGAAAGACCCACATACTTTCCGGCCAGCGCCCCGGGGTCCACCTGCGCCGAGGTGGCGAGGACCGCCCAGAGCATGCTGCCCTGGTCCGAGATGCCGAAATCGAGCCCCACGCGGTCGAGCGTGCCGGCGTAATAATGGTTGGTGCCCAGGGAGGGGCGGAACTCGCACCGCACCTTCCGGCTGGAGCCGAAACCGTAGCCGGTGGCGAACTCGCCCCGGCATTCCAGCAGGCCGGCCGAAACCTGCGGCATGTCAGATGTGCCGGCCGCATGAGCAACGCCCGCAAGCGCTGCTCCCGCCGCCAGGATCGGAAGAAAACGGTGCATGTCTGCGCCCCCAGAAGGCCGCGCACCCCGCGGCACGCACCCTTGCACGCGAACCACCGGACCCGCGCCCGTCGCGAGGGTTGCGCCCGCATCCGCCTCAATGCAAGCGCAAGCTGCCGGAAAACCGGGGCAGGCGCTTCAGTTCGGCAGCAGAACCAGCGTGAGGTCGGCGACGCCGACCGCCACGTCGGCGCCGATCATCCCCTCCAGGGAGACGGTCTGCAGGGCGATCTGGTTGTTGGAGCCGCCGAGCAGGACATTGGTGCCGCCGCCGATGGTCCAGGCGGCATCCGCCGAGACGCCCACATAGGTGCCGGCGATGTCGCTCGGCACCGGATTCGCCGTGGGGGCGAACACCGCCCAGGCGAGGGTGTCGGCGGCGAGGACGCCGATGTCGATACCAAAGCGGGCAATGGTGCCTTTGTAGCGCGACTTCACCACATAAGGCTGCACGCTGGTGTTGCGGAACTCGCACATCATCTCGCGCATGGAGCCGAGCACGAAGCCCACGGACGGGGCAACCTTGCACACCAGCATGCCCGACTGGACCTTGGCGGCGGACTGGGCCGCCGCCGGGCTGGCGGCACCGGCGAGCACGGACATGGCAAGTGCGGCGATGGCGACGGGCGAAGCGCGCATGGAGGGTCCCCAGGTTAGGTCCCCCGAGACCTACTTCGCGGTCCGGGCGGAAGCAACAGGGGGGTGGGCCGTGCCCCGGCGGGGATGGGCGCCGATGCTGCGCGGCGCCCCGGAAATGCTTGCGCCCCCGGCGATGCGGGGGCGCGGCAGAATTGGCTGGACCCGATGGCCTGCCGTGACGGAAGCGGCCCTTCGGGCCGGCTCCCGCGCGGGCACGCCGACCGAATCAGCGCAGCGTCAGGCCGGAAACGCCGAGGGCGAGATTGAGGCCGGTCTGGCCCTGCACGGAGAGGGGCTGCAGCGCGAAGGTGTTCTGCGAGCCGCCCACCAGCACGTTGGCGCCGAGGCCCACGCCGATGGAAGCATTGCTGGAAGCACCCACATAGGTGCCACGCAGAGCGCCCTTGGCCACGCTCGCGGACGGCGCGAACACGGCCCACACCAGCTCGCCGGCGCCGCTGAAGCCGATGTCGAGGCCGACGCGGGTGACGGTGCCCTGGTAGGACCCGCCCTTGACGCCGCGAGCGGACGGACGGAAGGCGCAGCTCATCTCGCGCACGGAGCCGATGACGAAGCTGATGTTCGGCGCGAGGTTGCAGACCAGCGTGCCGACCTGAACGCGCGACTGCGCGGAAGCGGGCAGCGAACCGGCGGCGAGCAGGGCAACGGCCGCAAGACCGGCCTTGAGAAGAGTCTTCATGATGTCGTTCCTCCTGTAGGAAGCGGGCGGGTTTATCCCTGCACCCGACGACTGCGAAGCCTTAGCCCAGACTTCACCGCTGCGCCAACGCTTCAAAGGGGTACAAGTTCCTTTTTTCGAAGGACTGTGCCCGTTTCAGCTCAGGGAGCCGCAGAAGCGCTGAATGCGCCGGCAGGCTTCCTCAAGATCCGAGGTGGCCGTGGCATAGGAAATGCGGAATGCCGGGCCGAGGCCGAAGGCGGAACCATGCACCACGGCAACGCCTTCCGCCTCCAGCAGCTGAGTGGCGAAGTCCTCGTCGGTCTCGATCTTCACGCCCGAGGCCGTGGTCTTGCCGATGGTGCCGGCGCAGGACGGGAACACATAGAAGGCGCCTTCGGGCTTCGGGCAGGTGAGGCCGTTCGCCTGGTTGAGCATGGACACCACGAGGTCCCGCCGCTCCTTGAACACCGCATTGTTGCGGGCAATGAAGTCCTGCGGTCCGTCGAGGGCTTCCAGCGCCGCCCACTGGGCGATGGAGGAGGGGTTGGAGGTGGACTGCGACTGCAGGGTCCCCATGGCCTTGATGAGGGCCTCCGGACCGGCCGCGTAGCCGATGCGCCAGCCGGTCATGCAATAGGTCTTCGACACGCCGTTCATGGTGAGGGTGCGGTCGTAGAGGGCAGGCTCCACCTGCGCCGGGGTGACGAACTTGAAGTCGTCATAGACGAGGTGTTCGTACATGTCGTCGGTGAGGACCCACACATGGGGATGCTTCACCAGCACATCGGTGAGCGCCTTCAGTTCGTCGAAGGTATAGGCCGCGCCCGAAGGGTTGGAGGGCGAGTTGAAGATAAGCCACTTGGTCTTCGGCGTGATCGCCGCTTCCAGCACCTCGGGGCGGAGCTTGAAATTGTCCTCGATGCGGGTCATCGCCGGCACGGGCTTGCCGCCGCAGAATTCGACGATATCGGGATAGCTCACCCAGTAGGGCGCGGGGATGATCACCTCGTCGCCGGCATCCACCGTGGCCACCAGCGCATTGAACAGCACCTGCTTGCCGCCGGTGCCCACGGACACCTGCGAGGGCTTGTAGTCGAGGCCGTTGTCGCGCTTGAACTTGCGGCAGATGGCGGCCTTCAGCTCGGGAATGCCGTCCACGGCGGTATACTTGGTTTCGCCGCGGCGGATGGCGGCAATGGCGGCTTCCTTGATGTTCTCCGGCGTGTCGAAGTCCGGCTCGCCGGCCGACAGCGCGATGATGTCCCGCCCCGCCGCCTTCAGCTCCCGCGCCTTGTTGGAAATGGCGATGGTCTGGGAGGGCTTGATGCGCTTCAATGCGGACGAGATGAGGCTCATGGCCTTGGGGCTCCGGACGTGCCCTGCCGCACGGACATGCCGGCGGAGCAGGGCCTTACAGGGTTGGACGCGAAGACGGGCGGGACACGGCCGGCAAGGTGCCGGCGCGCGCGGACACTAGTTCAGCCTCCCCCGGCGGACAAGCAAGGATCGTGAATGCGCCGGCACGCCCGCGTGATGAATGCGCCGGGCCCGTGCCGCCCCGGCCGCCCCTTGCGCAGGGGGGTGCCGGCAGCCACATGCGGGGCGTGTCCGCGGCGGCGCATCCGGCCGGCGGAAGGAAGGGGGGCCGGTGCTGACGCTCTATTCCACGCAATCCTCGGGCAATTCCTACAAGGTGCGGCTGATGCTGGCGAAGCTCGCCCGCCCGTTCCGCCTGATGGAGGTGGACATCTTCGCCGGCGAGAACCGCACGCCGGAATTCCTCGCCCTGAACCCGGAAGGCCGGGTGCCGCTTCTGGACATCGGCGGGCGCATGCTGGCGGAATCCAACGCCATCCTCTTCTATCTGGCCGAGGGCACCCGCTTCCTTCCCGCCGATCCCTTCGCCCGGGCGGAGACCCTGCGCTGGATGTTCTTCGAGCAGAACAGCCACGAGCCGGGCATCGCCACGGCCCGCTTCTGGCTGCGGCAGGTGCGCGGCGGCCGAGACCTGCGCACCCATGACGTGGACCGGTGGCAGGAGGAAGGCTATGGCGCGCTCAGGGTGATGGAACGCCACCTGGAAGGCCGGCGCTTCTTCGTGGGGGAGGTGCCGACCATCGCCGACGTCGCGCTCTATGCCCACACCCATGTGGCGGAGGAGGGGGATTTCTCCCTCGCCGCATTCCCCGCGGTGCGCAGCTGGCTGGCGCGGGTGGCCGCAGAGCCCGGCCATGTGGACATGGAATGGCGGCCGTCTGTCGCGGCGGCATAGCGGGGATGGATCGCGCTTCTGTGAGGAGTGGCCATCTTGTTGCCATGATATGCAGGGGCGAGGTCGCGGTCGTGCCACGATTCCTTTCCACCCTCGTTTGTGCCGGCGCAACTGATTCGAAGTCGTCGGCACAGGTGTGATGCGTTCCACTGAAGCGAGATCATCATGTCCGGACGCGTTGACATGGAAGCAGGGCATTTTTCCTTCGGGCGGCAGGTTCGCGCGGAGGCGGGCATTTCGTCGGCTGATCCCGAGATGCTGGCCCGCGCCGTGCGGGACCACAAGCTCGGGGATGCGATCGCCCAGGCGGGGCTCACCCTTGCCCTCATGCTGGCCATCGGCGCCGTGGCCTTCGTGCTGAGCGCGGAACATGCGGCCGCCGCCAGCCAGATCATCGTGGACGGTGTGATCGACCATTCCGCCGTGGCCGCGGCGGTGGCATTTGCGGGAACCGCATTCCTGCTCGCCCGCCGCGCCGTGCTGCGCCTCGCGCGGGTGCGTGCCGGGCAGCGGTCGCGCCGCTGAGCGCGCATGCCGATGGGGCCATCAGCCGGGTTTCCCCGGCCCCTGCAGGCGCGAAATGTGCGACGGAATGACCCCATGTCGAAGCCTTTCCGGGCGTGGCCCGCCCTGCTCGCCGGCCTTCTTCTCGTCGCAGCCGCCGTCCCCACGGCGGCGCAGTCCGTGGGGACGCTTCTCGGCGAGCGGGTGCGCGTGGTCCGCTTCGCCTCAGGCCTCGATCATCCGTGGAGCCTTGTCTTCCTGCCCGATCATCGCCTGCTGGTGACGGAGCGGGACGGGCGCCTGCGCGTGGTGGATGCATCGGGCCGCATCGGGCCGGCCTTGTCCGGCGTGCCGCAGGTGGCGGCACGGGGCCAGGGCGGGCTGCTGGACGTGGCGCTGGACCCGGATTTCGCCGCCAGCCGCTTGGTGTATCTAAGCTATGCCGAGCCGCGGCCGGATGGCGCTGCAACCACCGTCGCCCGCGCCCGCCTCGCCGAGGACCTGTCGGGGCTGGCCGGGCTTGAGGTCATCTTCCGCCAGCAGCCGGCCCATTCCGGCAACAGCCATTTCGGCTCGCGGCTGGTGTTTGCGCCGGACGGCAGCTTGTTCATCACCCTGGGGGACCGGTTCGACCTCAGGGACAAGGCGCAGGACCTGTCCACCACCCTCGGCAAGGTGGTGCGCATCGCCCCGGACGGGGCCATCCCGAAGGACAATCCGTTCCGCGACCGGGCCGGCGCGCGGCCGGAAATCTACAGCTACGGCCATCGCAACATCCAGGCCGCCGCCATCGAGCCGGCCACCGGCCGGCTGTGGACCGTGGAGCACGGCGCGCGCGGCGGCGACGAGGTGAACCGGCCGGAAGTAGGCAGGAATTACGGCTGGCCGGTCATCAGCTACGGCCGGCACTATTCCGGGGCGCAGATCGGCGAGGGCACCCGCAAGGCAGGGATGGAGCAGCCGCTGTTCTACTGGGACCCGTCCATCGCCCCTTCCGGCGCGTCCTTCTATTCGGCCGGCCTGTTGCCGGCGTTCCGGGGCAACCTGTTCGTGGGCGCCCTTGCCGGCCAGTCCCTCGTGGCGGTGAAGGTGCGCGACGGTGCCGTCCTGGGCGAGGAGCGCCTGCCCCTGGACAAGCGCATCCGCGATGTGCGCCAGGGTCCCGACGGGGCCCTGTGGCTCATCGCCGAGGATACGGGCGAGATCCTGCGGGTGGTGCCGGCGGCGGACTGATGCCCCGTGCTTGCCGTCGCCGGGCGGCCGCCGGGAGCCGGATCTGCCCCCACCGCAATGCCGAGGCGATTCGGTGAGGGCAGTAAATCTTCTTCCATTCAATGAGTTGGAGGCCGGTTCCCCGCGCGTTTGAAGCGGGGCCGCAGTTCCATAAGAGCAGATCGCGCTCTAAGATCGCGCGCCCGCCGCAGATGCGCTGCGGTCCGCCCGCCCGGAGCGCCCATGCCCGCAAGTGACCCCGCCCAGACCCTGCTCGTGAAGAATGCCCGCGTCCTCGTCACCATGGATGATGCGCGGCGCGAGATCGCCGGCGGGGGGCTTTATGCGGAAGGCGGGCGCATCGTCGCCGTGGGGGGCGCAGCGGACCTGCCGGAAAGCGCCGACGAGGTGATCGACGCCGGCGGCCACGTGGTGCTGCCCGGGCTCGTCAATACCCACCACCATATGGTCCAGAGCCTGACGCGGGCGGTGCCGGCGGCGCAGGATGCGGAATTGTTCGACTGGCTGCGCGCCCTCTACCCGCTCTGGGCCGGGCTGACGCCGGACATGGTGGAAACGGCGACGCTCACCGCCATGGCGGAATTGATGCTCTCCGGCTGCACCACCTCGTCGGACCATCTCTACATCTATCCCAACGGCGTGCGCCTCGATGATTCCATCCGCGCCGCGCGGCAGATCGGCATGCGCTTCCACGCCGCCCGGGGCTCCATGAGCGTGGGCGAGAGCAAGGGCGGCCTGCCGCCGGACCGGGTGGTGGAGGACGAGGGCTTCGTGATGAAGGACGCCGAGCGCCTCATCGCGGCCTATCACGACCCCGCCCGCTTCTCCATGCTGCGGGTGGTGCTGGCGCCGTGCTCGCCCTTCACGGTGAGCCAGGACCTCATGCGGGAGACCGCCCGCCTCGCGCGCCGGCACGGGCTGACGCTGCACACCCACCTGGCCGAGAACGATTCGGACATCGCCTTCTCGCACAAGACCTTCGGCATGAGCCCCACGGACTATGTGCGCGAACTGGACTGGGTGGGGCCGGATGTGTGGCACGCCCACTGCGTGAAGCTCGATGCGCCCGGCATCGCCCTGTTTGCACGCACCTCCACCGGCATTGCCCATTGCCCCTGCTCCAACATGCGCCTCGCCTCCGGCATCGCCCCGGTGAAGCGGTTCCGGGCGGAGGGCATCCGCGTCGGCCTCGGGGTGGATGGCTCCGCCTCCAATGACGGCGGGCACATGCTGGGGGAGGCGCGCCAAGCCATGCTGCTGCAGCGCGTCGCCTTCGGGCCGGACGCCATGACGGCGCGCGCGGCGCTGGAAATCGCCACCCGCGGTGGTGCCGCGGTGCTGGGCCGGGACGATATCGGCGTGCTGGCCCCCGGCATGGCGGCGGACCTCGTGGCCTTCGACACGAGCGCCCCCGCCTTTGCCGGCGCGCTGCATGATCCCGTGGCCGCGCTGGTGTTCTGCGCGCCGCAGCAGGTGGCGCTGAACATCATCAACGGGCGGGTGGTGGTGCGCGACGGGCATCTGCTCACCGTGGACCTGCCATCAGTCACGGCGCGGCACAACGCCATGGCGGCCGAACTGGCGTGTCTCGCCCCCGCTTGATATGAGGAGCGCGCGGCAGGCGCCGCGCGGGCGGAACGGAGTTGAGAATGGGGAACCGCATCGTCGCGGTGCGCTACAGTCCCGACTGGCTCGGCCTCACCGACGACGACACCCGGCGTTTCCTGCGGCGCCACGGCATCGACGAGAACCTGCTGGTGGACTTCATGGCCTTGTGGGACAAGGCGATGAAGGTGGACTACCGCAGCTTCCGCCACGAGATCGCAAAGCTCTCGCGCCAGAGCTTCGCCGCCGTGCGCGGTGCGCAGGTGATCCCCCACGAGAGCCTGCGCGCGACCCGGCGCGCGGGGGACGACCTCGTGGTGTTCGTGGATGATGACGACTGGCTCTCCCCCGGCCTGTTCGAGGAGCTGGAGGCGGCCTGTCCGCGTCCGGTAAGCGGCATCTGGTGGGGCTCCATCATGGTGGGGCCGCAGCATTCCTCCTACGAGGCCTCCCAGAGCGCGCCGATCATCGAGTTGCGGCCGCTGAAGCGGGTCATCTACACCAACAATTATGCCGTGACCGGCCGCGCCCTGAACTGGCATGGCTACAATCGCCTGTTCGAGCACTATCACGCCGACCGGCGGTTCGGGAAATTCCTGTGGCCGCCGAAGACGGTGGCGAAGTATCTCTCGGCCACGTCCAAGCATCCCTGCTCCACGGTGTCGGTGCAGTTCTTCATGGCGCAGCCGCAATTCCGCGCCGACCCGCGCCGCCATGTGGAACGCTTCGCCGACCAGCTGGCGCAGGCGCCGATTCCGCCCGCCTACGACTGGCTCAAGGCGCCCGTGGCGCAGGTGGAAGCGCTGGTGCGGCGGGCGCTGGCCGGCTGATGCGCGGGGCTGACGGCGGGGCGTCAGAACTTCTGAAACACGAAGAAGGCCCCGGCGGCGATGAAGCTGAAGCCCACCAGGTGGTTCCAGCCCAGCGGCTCCTTCAGGTAGAGCACCGAGAAGCCGGCGAAGACCACGAGGGTGATGACCTCCTGCATGGTCTTCAGCTCCGCGGTGGAATACACCGCCGATCCGAGGCGGTTGGCCGGGACCGCGAGGCAATATTCAAAGAAGGCGATGCCCCAGCTGGCGAGGATGGCGACCACCAGCGGCGCCGACTTGTGCTTGAGGTGGCCATACCAGGCGAACGTCATGAAGACGTTCGAGGCGAACAGCAGGACGATGGGAGCGAGGTGGGGCGGCAGGAGGGTGGACAGCGCGGGCATCGTGGATTTTCACAAGGAGGCAGGAGCGGCCACAATGGAGCAGAGGCCGTTCGTTCGCCACCCCGCGCCGTCCCCCCGCCCCGGTCCCCGTCGGTTTGGGGTGGCGGGCCGTTGCGGGCGGCGGCGCTGCAGCCCATATTCCCGCCATGGCCAAAGCATCCCGTCCCGGAAAGCTCGGTGAGCGCTCCCAGCGCCATTTCGAGCCGGCGCCCCAGCAGGCGCTCGACCCCGTTCTCGCCCAGTCCCTCGGGCTCGCGCCCGGGGACCTCTCGCTCGATTTCGAGAGCGCCGGCGCCTCCGCCACGGTTCAGGCGCTGTCCCGGCTGATCGAGCAGGGGCGGGCGGAGATCAGCGGCCAGACCTGGACGCCCCATCGCCCACCGCGGCCCGCCAAGTCCGAAGGCGGCGTCTCGTTCGTGATGAAGAGCGATTTTTCGCCCGCCGGCGACCAGCCCCAGGCCATTGCCGAGCTGTGCGCGCAGGCGCAGGCGGGGGAGCGCGACCAGGTGCTGCTCGGCGTCACCGGCTCCGGCAAGACCTTCACCATGGCCAAGGTGATCGAGGGGCTCCAGCGCCCGGCCATCGTGCTGGCGCCAAACAAGACATTGGCGGCGCAGCTTTATGGCGAGTTCAAGAGCTTTTTTCCCGACAATGCGGTGGAGTATTTCGTTTCCTATTACGATTACTACCAGCCGGAAGCCTATGTGCCGCGCACGGATACCTTCATCGAGAAGGAATCGTCCATCAATGAGCAGATCGACCGCATGCGTCATGCGGCGACCCGCGCGCTGCTGGAGCGGGACGATGTGATCATCGTCGCCTCGGTTTCCTGCATCTACGGCATCGGCTCGGTCGAGACCTATTCGGCCATGACCTTCGACATCAAGGTGGGCGAGCGCATCGACCAGCGCGGCCTGATCGCCGATCTGGTGGCGCTCCAGTACAAGCGCATCCAGTCGGACTTCGCCCGCGGCACCTTCCGGGTGCGCGGCGACGTGGTGGAGATCTTCCCGGCGCATTATGAGGACCGCGCCTGGCGGGTGTCGCTGTTCGGCGACGAGGTGGAGAGCATCTCCGAGTTCGACCCCCTCACCGGCCACAAGAGCGGCGACATGAAGAGCGTGCGCGTCTACGCCGCCTCCCATTATGTGACGCCCCGCCCGACCCTCATCCAGGCGGTGCAGGGCATCAAGGCCGAGCTGAAGATGCGCCTCGACGAGCTCTACAAGATGGGGCGCCTTTTGGAGGCACAGCGGCTGGAGCAGCGCACCCGCTACGATCTGGAGATGATGGAGGCGACGGGAAGCTGCGCCGGCATCGAGAATTATTCGCGCTGGCTCACCGGGCGCAAGCCGGGCGAGCCGCCGCCGACCCTGTTCGAATATGTGCCCGACAACGCCCTCGTCTTCATCGACGAGAGCCACGTCACCGTGCCGCAGATCGGCGCCATGTATCGCGGCGACTTCCGCCGCAAGGCGACGCTGGCCGAATACGGCTTCCGCCTGCCCAGCTGCATGGACAACCGCCCGCTCCGCTTCGAGGAATGGGAGGCCATGCGGCCGCAGACGGTGCACGTCTCCGCCACCCCCGGCCCGTGGGAGATGGACAAGACCGGCGGCGTGTTCGTGGAGCAGGTGATCCGCCCCACCGGCCTCATCGACCCGCCGGTGGAGGTGCGCCCGGCCCGCACCCAGGTGGATGATCTGCTGGGCGAGGTGCGCGCGGTGGCCGCCAAGGGCTACCGGACGCTGGTCACCGTGCTCACCAAGCGCATGGCCGAGGACCTCACCGAATATCTGCACGAGAACGGCATCCGCGTGCGCTACATGCATTCGGACATCGACACCATCGAGCGCATCGAGATCATCCGCGATCTGCGCCTCGGCGCCTTCGACGCGCTCATCGGCATCAACCTGCTGCGCGAGGGCCTCGACATTCCCGAATGCGGGCTGGTGGCCATTCTGGACGCCGACAAGGAAGGCTTCCTGCGCTCGGAAACCTCGCTGGTGCAGACCATCGGCCGCGCCGCCCGTAATGTGGACGGGCGGGTGATCCTCTATGCCGACCACGTCACCGGCTCCATGGACCGCGCCATGGCGGAGACTTCCCGCCGCCGCGAGAAGCAGGTGGCCTACAATACCGAGCACGGCATCACGCCCGAGAGCGTGAAGAAGGCCATCGGCGACATCCTCAATTCCGTCTACGAGCGCGACCACGTGCAGGTGGATGCCGGCCTTGCCGAGGAGGGGGCGGCGTTCGGGCACAATCTGAAGACGGTGATGGCGGACCTGGAAAAGCGCATGCGCGCCGCCGCCGCCGACCTCGATTTCGAGACCGCCGCCCGGCTGCGCGACGAGATCCGCCGGCTGGAGGCCACCGAGCTCGCCATCTCCGACGATCCCCTCGCCCGGCAGGAGGCGGTGGACGACCGCACCGGCGGCTACAAGGGCGCACGCAAATACGGCAAGGCCGCAAACCTGCCGTCGAAGGAGCAGGCCGGCCGCCTGCTGCCGCGCGGACGGGCCGGCGCGAAGTCTTCGGGCAAGTCGCGTGCGGCGGCCGCGGACGACGCGGGCATGGGCGAGGCACAGACGCCCTACACCCCGCCGGGCGCGGCCACGCCAAAGGCGGCGCGCACCCCGGCCGAGACGCCGCTGGCTTCGCCTGTGCCCACCCGTGCCCACAAGCCGTCCCTCGACGACATGGGTCCCGGTTCCGATCGGGTGGTGCCCCTGTCCGACGAAACCTTCCGCCCCGGCCCGCGGCCGGACCCGGGCACCAAGGGCCACCGCAAGGGCGGGCGGCGCAAGGGGTGAGGCGGACCGCGCTAGTGGTTCGACCGCGACAGATGGAACCCATCTGCCGCCGGCGGGTCGAACCACATGCCTTTGATCTACTGGATCAACTTTTCGAAACGGATGGGGACTATCCGTTTCGGTTGATCCACCAGGACATGTTCGGTAAACATCGGTTCGCCGAACGTGCCTAGGCTTTTGTTTTAACGCGTTTTCTTAACGCAAAACCGGAATTTACTTTTGCTGAAAACGCGCTAGCGGCTGCGGCGGCGGGTGATCTCCCCCACCACCAGTTCGTCGATCTCCAGCCGCCTGATGCGGGCCCGGCCGACGGAGAGGCGACCCACCGCCAAGGCCCCCACGGCCACCGCACCCACCGCCACGGCCCCGAACACCAGGGCCCCCAGGGCCAGCGTGCCGATGGCCCCGGCGCCCACGGCGCCAGCGCCGACGGCACCCTTGCGCGCCGCCACGCGCCGCATCGCCACAGGTCGCGCCCCGGCGGGGTGGGCGGGCGCATCGCCGGGTCCGGTGGCTTCATCCCTCGGCAGGTGCTGTTTCATGGCGCGGCCCCGTGTGTTGGTGCGGCATCCGGCGCCGGTTCTGGGCAACGGTCACGGCACGAGGCTGTGCTCGGCCCACTCTGCGCGCGGCACCTCGGCGCCCAGCTTATAGCTGAACGTCACCACGTCCATGCCGTCGGTGCTGGTGCGGCATTGGTAGGCGAGGTGATACCAGCGTCCATGGCTGCGGATGGCGGCCCCGGGCGCGGTGATGGCGGCGGGGGCCTGCTGCGGTTCGGCGAAGGCGTAGGCCACCACCTCCTCCGGGCGCATGTCCTTGTCCGCGCGGCTCACCTCGCCCATGGCGCGGGCGTTGCAACGCTGTTCCACCCGCGCCGCCGGGTCCACGTGCAGCATCACCGCGTCGCGACCGGTTGCGCCGGCGGCGGCTGCGGGAAACGCGGAAAGGGTGGCGAGACAGGCGGCGATGATGAGGACACCCTGCGTCGGAGCAAGGGGCCGGACGGCGGCACGGCAGGCGAGGGGGGCGTGAAACGACAAGATAATCCCATCCGAGGCTGACACAGGCTTGCAGTCGCGCATAATGCGCGTGTGTGGCACAGATGGGACGGCAGCGCGCGCCTGTTTCGGGCGATGGCTCCCGTGTTATGCTGAATTGAATATAGCTGTCCGCCGGCACGCCCGGCAGGGGCGCGACGGGATGGGGTGAATGGCGTGATGGCGGGTGAGCGGCCCTTGATCCTGGCCCTGCAAGGGGGGGACCGTGAGGTGATCCAGTCCCTGCTGGCGCAGGCGGCGCAGCGCCTGCGGGCGGCCGGTGTCCGCGTGCTGGGCGTGGTGGAGCACATGCCGCCGGGCTGTGATCACGAGGACGTGCTGTTGCTGGATCTCGTATCGGGGGAGGCCAACCGCCTGCACCAGTCTCTGGGGCCGGGCGCTGCCGGCTGCAGCCTCGATCCCGCCGGCCTTGCTGCCGCCGCGGCGGGCGTGGAGCGGGCCATCGCCGCCCGCCTCGCCGAGGGCGGCAACCTCTCCGATACGGTGGTGATCCTGTCCAAGTTCGGCCGCCAGGAAGCGGAGGGCCGGGGGCTCACCAGCGCCTTCCATGCGGCCGTTGCGGCGGAAATTGCGGTGCTCACCTCGGTCTCGCCCACGGTGCGCGGCCAATGGGACGGATTTGCCGGCGACCTCGCCGGGGTCGCCCCCGCCACGCTCGACGAGGTGGACGCCTGGTGGTGCACCCTGGCCGAGGCCATGCCGGGCTGAAGCGCTCCGCCGGTGCCCGCGCCGTGCCGTTTCCCGCCTCCTCCCGCGGTCGTGCTTTCGCATGCGGGCCTGCCTGCTCTATTTTGGCGCGCGAAGGCGTTTCACCACGCATAGGAAGCTGCGGCGCTGCTCCCTATGTGCGGATCACGCCCTGGCGTGGCGCTCGGGTTGCCCCGCGGGGCGGCTTCCGCGCATCGTCTCGTGTCGCGCGGAACGGGGGAGCGCACCTGCGGCTTGTTCAGGCAGAAGAAGTCGCCCGTCCGTCCGGCTGCCCCAGGCCGTGGCCGGCAGGGCTTTCCAAGGGAGGCTTTACCCATGACTGCAACGACCCCCCTGTCCCGGTGCCTGGCCCACCCCATCGCGCCCGCCGCTCCTGCCATGAGCCGGCGCGCCGCCCTCGCCCTTGCCGGGGCGGGGCTCGCAAGCCTCGCCATGCCGCGCGTCGCCCGGGCGGCGGCCCCCTTCCAGCAGCCGCCGCTGCCGTATGAGGACGGCGCCCTCGCACCCACCATCTCGGCCCGCACGGTGGGCCTGCACTATGGCAAGCATCACAAGGGCTATTACGACAAGCTGAACACCCTCGTGCAGGGCAAGCCCTATGCGGACATGACGCTGGAAGAGGTGGTGGTGGCCTCGCGCAAGGCCGGCGATGCCGCCGTCTTCAACAATGCGGCGCAGGCCTGGAACCACGATCTGTACTGGGCCGAGTTCAAGGGCGGCCCCAATCCGCCCACCGGCGCCTTCGCCGATGCGGTGAAGGCCGGCTTCGGCGACCTCGCCGGCCTGAAGAAGGCCATGACGGATGCGGGGGACGGGGTGTTCGGCACCGGCTGGGTCTGGCTGGTGCGCAGCGGCGACAAGCTGGAGGTGGTGGGCCTTAAGGACGCCATCAACCCGCTTCCCGACGGCAAGACGGTGCTCGCCGGCATCGACGTGTGGGAGCACGCTTATTATCTCGACTGGGAGAACCGCCGCACCGCCCATGTGAAGGCGGTGCTGGACGACCGCATGAACTGGGCCTTCGTCTCCGAGCGCTGGGGATGAGGCCTGGACCGGCCGGGGGGCCTCGCCCTCCGGTCGGCCGGCTGGGCCTTAAAGGCCGATGTCGTCGAGGTTCCTGCCCGTGGTCTCGATGCGAAACGCATAGGTGACCACCGCCCCGACGAGGGATGCGCCGACCAGCACGTAAAGCAGGAACTGCGTGCCCAGGTCCGCCAGCAGGATGGGGAACATGAAGGCCGTCATCACCGCGCCGATCTTGGCGAAGGCCGCGGCAAAGCCGGCCCCCATGCCGCGGATATGGGTGGGGAACACCTCGCCGGCGATGAGGTAGGTCTGCGCGTTGGGGCCGAGGTTGGTCATGAAGTTGAACAGCATGAAGCCGGCGAAGATGAGTGTGATCCTGACCGACCCGTCATAATAAGCGGACAGGGACGCGATCAAAAGCCCGGCGGCGCAGCCGATGAAGCCGAAGATCTGCAGCGGGATGCGCCCCACCTTGTCGGCGAGCGCCACCGCCGCGCCGATGCCGGCGATGAGCAGCAGGTCGATGAGGGCCGCGCCTTCCGCCGCCAGCATGTCGTCAGCCACGATGTCCGTGAGGTCGAGAGCGTGGGTGGCGCTGTGGCCGAGCGCCGCGGCGAGGATGGTGGGGGTGAAGATGCCGATGCCATAGGTGGACAGGTCCTGGAGAAACCAGGGCACGCTTGCAAGGATGGTGGCGCGCCGGTTGCGGCCCTGGAACAGGGCGGCGGGGTGCGCATCGGCCGGATGGTGATGGTGCGCGTGACGGCGCGCGAGCTGGATGGACTTGGGATATTGCGGCGTGCGCCGCAGCAGCCGTTCCGCATGAACGCGGGCTTCGTCCAGTCGCCCGCGGGCCAGCAGCCAGCTCGCGCTTTCGGGAACGAAGAAGCGGCCGGCCACCACCGCCACGGCCGGCAGGATGGCCACCGCATACATCAGGCGCCAGGCGGTGACGTCGGAGAGGTTGGAAAGCACCACATAGCCCACCAGCGTGCCGACGAGCGCGCCCACCGCCTGGAAGCCGAACGCGCTCAGCACAAGGCGCCCGCGCGCCACGCTCGGGATGTTTTCCGAGATCACGAGGTGGGCCGTGGGATAGTCGCAGCCCAGGGCAACGCCCATGCCGAACAGGAAGGCCACCGTGAAGGCATAGTTGGGACTGATCGCCAGCAGCGCCAGGAACAGGATGAAGATCATCATCTCGGCGATGAACATCACCTTGCGGCCGAAGCGGTCGGCGAGGCCGCCCAGGAGCAGGGCGCCGATGAGGATTCCGGCGAGGCTCGCGGCGCTGACCATGCCGTGCTGGAAGGCGCTCATGCCGAATTCCTTCGCCATGAGGGGCAGGGCCACGCCGGTCATGAAGACCACCAGGCCTTCGAAGAACTTGCCCGCCGCCGCCAGCCACCAGATGCGCCATTGCATGGCCGTCATGGGGGTGGCCGGCACGGGGGTCCCGTCCAGCCAGATGGGGGTTTCGTCGATATAGTCCTGGACTGACCGGCCGAGGTTCTCGGCGGGTATCGGGCGAGACTGGTTCATTTGCACCCCCTTGGCTCCACCCCGAGAGCCGGAAACGGTCCATCGCGTCGCGCCGCCGGGGCGTGGATCATCCGCCCGGCGGTTCGCGCCCCGTCCATTCTTCCCGTGGCGTGGCCATGCCTTGCAACAGGCGCGCTGCGTGAAGCAGAAAAGCCGTTCATGATGAAAGGCGCGTGACGCGCCGTCCCCGTGCCGGGCGGTCGCGTCCGGCGCAGACCACTGGCGGGTCAAGGATCGAGGCGCTAAGACAGCAGACCGTGCCGGGAGGGGGCCGTGGCCCGCTCCGCGCCGGCTCCTGTCGTGTCCTGAAGAAAGCTGCCATGGCCCTGCGTCGCCCCATCGCATCCTGTGCCCTCCTGCTTGGCCTTGCGCTCGGCGCCTGCCAGGGGAACCCGGACAGCTGGGGGACCGGCGTGGTGAAGCAATCCGACGATTTCGGCGACTATTCGGAAACCTTCGTCTCGATCCCCAAGCCCACCGCCGGCCCGCGGCAGTTCCAGTGCGCCGGCCCGTTCGCCCCCAACACCACCGCGGTGAACATCGCCGCCGACTTCGGTCAGGCCAACGTGGTGACCGGCAACATCATTTCGCCCGATGGCAGCCGGTCCCCGGGCATCGTGCTTTTGCCGAACGACCCCGCCCTGAGCCTCGAAGTGGCCTGGAAGGACCCGGCCGCCATGGCGGCGCCCCGGCGGGTGGCGTTCACCGAAACATCGGCCTGGAGCGTGAACGGCATTTCCATAGGCTCCACCGTGGCGGAGCTCGAACGGGCGAACGGCCGCCCCTTCCGCATCCAGGGCTTCGGCGGCAATGGCGGGGGCGTGGTGGCGGACTGGCGCGGCGGCAAGCTCGCCAATATCGGTGCGGGATGCGAGCTGGGCGTTCAGCTTGCGCTCTCGGCCACGGCGCCGGATTCAGCGCAGGCGCGGATTGCCGGGCCGAAGATCTATCCCTCCAATGATCCGGGCATCCGCGCCGCCGCACCCACCGTGGGCGTCTTCTGGGTGACGTATCCATGAGCCGCGCCGGGGCGGCAGGCAGGTCCTGCGGAGACTGGTAGATGGCCGACTGGATTTCGTTCTGGAACGGTGATCACCCGATCTATGTGAATGCGCGCCACAAGGCCGTGCATTATGCCCGCATCAGCGCGGATATCGCCCGCCTGCTGCCGGGGCCGCAGGCGCGAGTGCTGGATTACGGCTGCGGCGACACCCTCGGCGCGGCCGACCTTGCGGCGCGGTGCGGGCACCTTGTGCTTGCCGATGCGGCGCCCGCGGTGCGCGCGCGCCTTGTCGCACGCCTCGCGGGGGAGGCGAAGGTCGCCGTCCTGTCGCCGGAGGAGGTGGAGGCGCTGCCCGACGGCAGCTTCGATCTCATCGTCTGCAATTCCGTGTCGCAATACCTTTCTCGCGAAACCCTCGCCGGCCTGCTGCAGCTCTGGCACCGGCTGCTGGCGCCGGGCGGGACCCTGCTGGTGGCGGATGTGATCCCCCCGCAGGTGAACGCCGTGGTGGATGCGCGGGTCCTGCTCGCCCTCGCCGTGCGGGAGGGCTTCCTGTTAGGCGCCGTGACGGGGCTCGTGCGGACCTATTTCTCCTCCTACCGCAAGCTGCGGCACGAGGTAGGGCTCACCACCTATGAAGAGCCGCAGATGCTGGCCCTGCTGCAGGCCGCCGGCTTCCAGGCGCGCCGCACCCGGCCCAATGTGGGCTACAACCAGCAGCGCTTGGCCTTCCTGGCGATCCGGTAGCCCGCGGGTCAGGCCCGTCGCGCGCCGGGACGGTGGGCGAAGGCCCACACGCGGTAGCCGGTGAAGGTCCACATCATGATGATCCCTGTCGTGATGACCTGGGCGAAGAGGTAGAACAGCCCCAGGTCATGGACGAGGACGGCCATCAGGGCCCCGTTCAGCAGGAAGGCGACACCGGCAACCATGATGAAGCGCGGCACCGCGCCGGCGTGGGAGCGGGTTGATTCGAAGGTGAAGCGCCGGTTCAGCACATAAGAGACGATGCCGCCCACCACGAAGCCCACGGCGGAGGACGCCACCGGGCCGAGGGCGTCGGTTTCCACCAGCAGGGCGAGGGTGGAGAAATGCGCGGCCGCCGCAGTGACCCCGACCCCGACGAAGGTGGAGAACTGGCGAAGGATGTCGCGGTATTTCAGGACCAGGTCACGCAGGGCAGGCGGCAACGGGCGGAACTCCGGCGGAGGAACCAACGGGAGGCGACTTCCGTCGCCGTAAATTATGGTCTAAGGAAGCCCATCAGCGCGCCGGGTAAAGAGATTTCTCGAGGGTGTGGCCTCCTGTCCATGTCTCTCGCGCCCGTCTTGGTGCCCGCGTCGCGCGCCCGCCCCGGACGACCAGGACGGGCGGTGTTCGAATCCTTTTCGGGGGCGCGTGACCCGCGGCCCTTTTTTTGCGCCCGCAGCGCGATACGGGAAGGATCACGCGCGCCGCGCCGGCCGGGTGGCCCGAGGGGCTAACGAAACTGACCCCCGCTTGCGGGCATCCGGCCTCCTCTTCCGGGGGTCCGACGGCGGCGGTCGAGGGCTCAAGACGGATATGCCGAAACGCACCGATATCGAAACCATCCTCATCATCGGCGCCGGTCCCATCGTGATCGGGCAGGCCTGCGAGTTCGACTATTCCGGCACGCAGGCGGTCAAGGCGCTGAAGGAGGAGGGATACCGGGTCGTCCTCGTCAACTCGAACCCCGCCACCATCATGACCGACCCGGACATGGCGGATGCGACCTATATCGAGCCCATCACCGCGGAGATCGTCACCAAGATCATCGAGAAGGAGCGCGGCGACCGCTCCCGGGGCTTTGCCCTGCTGCCGACCATGGGCGGCCAGACCGCGCTCAATTGCGCGCTGTCGCTCAAGAAGATGGGCACGCTGGAAAAATACGACGTGGAGATGATCGGCGCCACCGCCGAGGCCATCGACAAGGCCGAGGACCGCGAGCGCTTCCGCGAGGCCATGACCAAGATCGGCCTCTCCACGCCCAAGTCGCGCCAGATCAAGACCCTGTCCCAGGCACTGGATGCGCTGGAGGAGGTGGGCCTGCCCGCCATCATCCGCCCGTCCTTCACCATGGGCGGCACCGGCGGCGGCATCGCCTACAACAAGGCCGAGTTCATCGAGATCGTGGAACGCGGCATCGATGCCTCGCCCACCTCGGAAGTGCTCATCGAAGAGAGCGTGCTGGGCTGGAAAGAGTATGAGATGGAGGTGGTCCGCGACAAGGCGGACAATTGCATCATCATCTGCTCCATCGAGAACATCGACCCCATGGGGGTGCACACCGGCGATTCCATCACGGTGGCGCCGGCGCTGACGCTCACCGACAAGGAATACCAGATCATGCGCGACGCCTCGCTGGCGGTGCTGCGCGAGATCGGGGTGGAGACCGGCGGCTCCAACGTGCAGTTCGCGGTGAACCCCGAGGACGGCCGGCTCATCGTCATCGAGATGAACCCGCGGGTGTCGCGCTCCTCGGCGCTGGCCTCCAAGGCCACCGGCTTCCCCATCGCCAAGGTCGCGGCGCGCCTGGCGGTGGGCTACACGCTGGACGAGATCGAGAACGACATCACCGGCGGGGCGACCCCGGCCTCCTTCGAGCCCACCATCGACTATGTGGTGACGAAGGTGCCGCGCTTCGCCTTCGAGAAATTCCCGGGCGCCGACCCGGTGCTCACCACCGCCATGAAGTCTGTGGGCGAGGCCATGGCCATCGGCCGCACCTTCCAGGAATCGCTGCAGAAGGCCCTGCGCTCGCTGGAGACCGGCCTCACCGGCCTCGACGACATCGAGATCGAGGGCCTGGGCCAGGGCGACGACAAGAACGCCATCCGCGCCGCCCTGGGCACCCCCACGCCGGACCGGCTGCTCTATGTGGCGCAGGCCATGCGCCTCGGCCTCACCGACGAGCAGATCCATTCCGCCTGCAAGATCGACCCCTGGTTCCTCGCCGAGATCCGCGGCATCGTGGATACGGAGGCGAAGGTCCGCCGCCTCGGCCTGCCGCAGACGCAGGGCGCGTTGCGCCGGCTGAAGGCCATGGGCTTTTCCGACGCCCGCCTCGCCACCCTCGCGGGCCTCACGGAAGCGCAGGTGCGGGCGCGCCGCTATGGTCTCGATGTCAAGCCGGTGTACAAGCGCATCGACACCTGCGCGGCCGAGTTCGCCTCGCCCACGGCCTATATGTATTCCACCTATGAGACGCCATTCGCGGGCGTGCTCGCCGACGAGGCGCAGCCCTCCGGCCGGGAGAAGGTGATCATCCTGGGTGGCGGGCCGAACCGCATCGGCCAGGGCATCGAGTTCGACTATTGCTGCTGCCACGCGGCCTTCGCGCTGAAGGATGCGGGCTATGAAGCCATCATGGTCAACTGCAACCCGGAAACCGTCTCCACCGACTACGACACCTCGGACCGGCTCTATTTCGAGCCGCTCACCGCCGAGGACGTGCTGGAGCTGATCGCCCGGGAGAAGACCTGCGGCACGCTGAAGGGCGTCATCGTGCAGTTCGGCGGGCAGACGCCGCTGAAGCTGGCCAAGGCGCTGGAGGATGCCGACGTGCCCATCCTCGGCACCTCGCCCGACGCCATCGACCTCGCCGAGGACCGCGACCGCTTCAAGACCCTGCTGGACCGCCTGAAGATCCTGCAGCCGGCCAACGGCATCGCCTACAGCGTGGAGCAGGCGCGGCTGGTGGCCGGGGAGCTGGGCTATCCCATGGTGGTGCGCCCCTCCTACGTGCTGGGCGGCCGGGCCATGCAGATCATCCGCGAGGAGAGCCAGCTCGGCGACTATCTGCTGGAGACCCTGCCCGGCCTCGTGCCGCAGGAGGTGAAGGCCCGCTATCCCAACGACAAGACGGGCCAGATCAACACCGTCCTGGGCAAGAACCCGCTGCTGTTCGACCGCTATCTGTCCGACGCCATCGAAGTGGACGTGGACGCTTTGTGCGACGGCACCGACGTGTTCATCGCCGGCATCATGGAGCATATCGAGGAGGCGGGCATCCATTCGGGTGACAGCGCCTGCTCGCTGCCGCCCTATTCGCTCTCGCCGGACATGCTGGCCGCGCTGGAGAAGCAGACCGCCGCCATGGCGCTGGCGCTGGGCGTCGGCGGCCTGATGAACGTGCAGTACGCCATCAAGGGCGACGAAATCTATGTGCTGGAGGTGAACCCCCGCGCCTCGCGCACGGTGCCGTTCGTCGCCAAGGTCATCGGCCTGCCCATTGCCAAGATCGCGGCGCGGGTGATGGCCGGGGAGAAGCTGGCGTCCTTCCATCTGGCGCAGCCGAAGATCGGCCACATCGCCATCAAGGAGGCGGTGTTCCCCTTCGCCCGCTTCCCGGGCGTGGATACGGTGCTCGGCCCGGAGATGCGCTCCACCGGCGAGGTGATGGGGCTCGACACCGATTTCGGCGTCGCCTTCGCCAAGAGCCAGCTGGGTGGCGGCACCAAGGTGCCCAAATCCGGCACGGTGTTCGTGTCGCTGAAGGACGGCGACAAGATCCGCGTGCTGCCCACCATGAAGATGCTGGTGGAGCTTGGGTTCAAGGTGATCGCCACCTCCGGGACCCAGCGCTTCCTGGAGGAGCAGGGGGTGGCCGCCGCCAAGATCAACAAGGTGCTCGAAGGCCGCCCGCACATCGTGGACGCCATCAAGAACGGCGAGGTGCAGCTCGTGTTCAACACGACCGAGGGCGCGCAGGCGCTTGCGGACAGCCGCTCGCTCCGGCGCGCCGCCCTCTTGCAGAAAGTGCCGTATTACACCACGCTGTCCGGAGCCATCGCTGCGGCGCAGGGGATCAAGGCCTATGTGGGCGGCGATCTTACCGTGCGTCCGTTGCAGGGCTATTTCGATGCCGGCGGGCATGAGGCGCGGGGCAAGGCCTCCGTCGCCTGATTCTGCGTCCCGGTGATCGCGGCGCGCGAGGGCCCTCGTTCCCGGCGGGCGCGATTGCCTCGCGGGCGTGATTATCATGGCCGCCTTGTGCCTCGGGCACCGGGCGGGTGGAGCTTTCGTTGCGGAACCCCTTCCGCCGGAGGCGGGGGCCGCCGCAAAGTCCTGCTTTGCCGGGTGGCATTCATTTCAGGCATCGGCGCGCCTTCCGGTGAGCGCATGGCGCGTCGATGATTTCGGGAGGTCTGAAGAAGGACCCATGGAAAAAATTCCGATGACGCCGGCAGGGTATGTCGCCCTTGAGCAAGAGTTGAAGCAGCGTCAGCAGGTGGAGCGTCCGCGCATCATCAGTGCCATTTCGGAGGCCCGCGCCCATGGCGACCTCTCCGAGAACGCCGAATATCACGCGGCCAAGGAGCAGCAATCGCTGAACGAGGGCCGCATCGCCGAGCTCGAGGACAAGCTCTCGCGCGCCGAGGTGATCGACGTCTCCAAGCTGTCCGGCGACGTGGTGAAATTCGGTGCCACCGTGACCCTCGTGGACGAGGACACGGAGGAGGAGAAGGTCTGGCAGATCGTCGGCGACAGCGAAGCCGACGCCAAGGCCGGCCGCATCTCCATCTCCTCGCCCGTGGCCCGCGCGCTCATCGGCAAGAAGAAGGGCGCGTCGGTGGAGGTCGTGACCCCCAAGGGCGCCCGCTCCTTCGAGATCGTTGCGGTGCGCTGGGCCTGAGGGACTGGAGCGCGATCCGATCAAATTGAGTCAATTTGCTCGGTGAATTGCCCCCCAACTCAAAGTTGGAGCACGCGGCCCCCTTCCCGGCGGCGGGAGGAGGCCGCTGCTCCGTTGGGGTGCATTCGGGCTTGGCCTAGGCCCTGTTCGCCCATTCATTTTCGCGATTTCGCGCGTGCCGCCGAATCGGCGCCGCGCCGGGCCTTCCCGGCCGGGCGCGGCCCGATCGCCCTCAAACTTATCGAACTGAGATGGATTGGCTGGACCTGCGGAATCGCCTCGGCGATTTTACAGGTCCAGATCCGGCCTAGTGGATCAACCGAAACGGATGGTTCCCATCCGTTTCGAAAAGTTGATCCACCAGATCAAGGCGTTGTGGTTCGACCTAGTCGCGACAGATGGGTTCCATCTGTCGCGGTCGAACCACTAGCGCATCTCGGCCAGGAAGGCGTGCACGTCCGTAGCGTTCACGTCCCGGGCCACGAACGCCTCGCCGATGCCGCGCACGAGGATGAAGGTGAGGGCGCCGCGGCTCACCTTCTTGTCCTGTGCGATCAGCGCCATCAGCCCATCCGTGTCGGGCAGCTCGCCAGGCACGTCGGCAATGCGCGTGGGCAGTCCCACCGCCTGCAGGTGGTGCACCACCCGCGTCACGTCCTGCCCGGAGCACAGGCCGAGCTTCGCCGAGAAGGCGAAGGCCAGGGCCATGCCGATGGCGACGCCCTCGCCATGCAGCAGCCGTTCGCCATAGCCGGCGCCGGCTTCCAGCGCATGGCCGAAGGTGTGGCCGAGGTTGAGCAGGGCGCGGTCGCCGGTCTCCTTCTCGTCGCGGGCGACGATGGCCGCCTTGGCCGCGCAGCTTGCGGCAACGGCGGCGATGCGCGCCGGCCCGCCGCCGATGACGCCCGGCCAGTCGCGCTCCAGCGTCTCGAACAGGGCGCGGTCGCCCAGCAGCCCGTATTTCACCACTTCGGCATAGCCGGCCTTCACCTCGCGCACGGGCAGGGTGTCGAGGGCGGCGGTGTCGGCCAGCACCAGCACCGGCTGGTGGAAGGTGCCAACCAGGTTCTTGCCCTGGGGCGAATTGATGCCGGTCTTGCCGCCCACGGAGGAATCCACCTGGGCGAGCAGGGTGGTGGGGGCCTGCACCACATCCACCCCGCGCCGGAGCACGGAGGCAGCGAAGCCCGCAAGGTCGCCCACCACGCCGCCGCCGAGGGCAAGCACCAGGTCGCGCCGCTCGATGCGGGCGGAGATGAGGGCTTCCACCACCTGTTCCAGGCCCGCCCAGCTCTTGCTCTTCTCCCCCGGCTCCACCACCACGGCGGTGCTGTCGATACCGGCCGCGTCCAGCGACGCCTCCACCGTGCCGAGATGGCGCGCCGCCACGTTGCGATCGGTGACGATGGCCACCCGCGCGCCGGGCCGCAGGGCGGCGATGCGGGCGCCGGCGTGGGCCAGCAGGCCGGGGCCGATGTGGATGTCGTAGGGGCGGCCGGCCAGGTCCACATGCACGGTGGTTCCGGCCGCGGACGAAGGGGCAGCGGTGGGCACGGGAGCGGCAGTCGAAACGGGCATGGGGCTTGTGTCTTCCATGTCGCGGGCAAGGTGGCGGTGGATGGCGGTGATCACCTCCTCCACCACCAGCTCGTGCATCACGTCGCGCGAATCGACCGTCACGTCGGCCAGCGCATAGGTGTCGCCGCGCAGGCGCAGCAGGGCGGCGAGCTTCTGCGCGGGATCGCCATCGGCGAGCAGGGGGCGGTCGGTGCGCTTCTTCACCCGCCGCAGCAGGGTGGTGAGATCGGCCCGCAGCCACACCGAGACGCCCGCCTCGGCCACCGCGGCCCGGGTCTCTGCGCTCATGAAGGCGCCGCCGCCCGTGGCCAGCACCAGCGGGCCGGATTGCAGCAGGCGGGCCACGACGCGCTTCTCGCCCTCGCGGAACTCCGCCTCGCCGCGGCGGGCGAAGATTTCGGGTATGCTCATGGAGGCGGCGCGCTCGATCTCCTCGTCCGCATCCACGAACGGCAGGCCGAGCCGCTTGGCGAGGCGGCGGCCGACGGAGGATTTGCCGGCGCCCGGCATGCCCACCAGAACGATGGAGCGTCGGCAGAGCAGGCGCAGCACATCCGCCGGCATCACGGGCTCACGCATCGTCGCCTCGGCCTGTGGGGTCTTTTGCGTCTGCACCCGCGCCTTCCCTGCAGCACCGGCGGCGACCTTCCGCCGCGGCCGGATGAAAAGCGCCTCTAGAGCGCGATCCGATCAAATTGACTCAATTTGATCGGTGAATCGCCCTCTAACTTAGGGATAGAGAACGCGTTATCCGATCAGCTTGCTTTGCAAGCTGATCGGCGCGTGCTCTAGCACCCGGGAGACGAGCCGGCAATGCGGTTGAATACGGGATGGAGGCATGGCACCTCTGCCCGCGAAAGCGCGCCGGAGGTGATTCGGTGCGGCAGGGAAGGGAGCGGCGATGCCGACGCTCATCCGACTGTTGCTGGTTCTGGCGGTGCTGGCGGGCATGGGCTACGCCGCCTTGTGGGCGTTGGCCACCAGGGTGGAGCCGCAGGAGCGGGAAATCACCTTCACCGTTCCGCAGGAGCGGATCGGCAAATGAGCGTCTGCGGCCCGCTCGCGCTGTTCCTGGACATGCAGGCGGTGGAGCGGGGCGCCGGGCGCAATACCCTGGATGCCTACCGCCGGGACATCGAGGATTTCGCCGGCTTCGCTGCCGCGCGCGCCGGGCGCCTGGATGATGCGGCGACGCAGGACATCCGCGACTGGCTCGCCGACCTGAGCGCCCGCGGCTACAAGGCCACCACCGTGGCCCGGCGGCTCTCCGCCGTGCGCCAGTTCTACCGCTTCCTTTATGCCGAAGGGCACCGGGCGGATGATCCCGCCGCCGTGCTGGAGGGGCCCAAGCGCGGCCGGCCTTTGCCCAAGGTGCTGTCGGTGGACGAGGTGACGCGGTTGATCGAGACCGCCCACCGCCGCGCGGCCGAGCCCCCCGGCGCCGACCCGGCCGGTGAGGGGGAGGGGGCCGGGCATGCGCGGCGCGGCGAGGTGCTGCGGCGGGCGCGGGTCGCCTGCATGGTGGAGCTGCTTTATGCCAGCGGCCTGCGCGTGTCGGAGCTGGTGGGCCTGCCGGCCACCGCCGCCCGCAGCCGTGCCGATGCCATTCTCGTCACCGGCAAGGGGCGCAAGGAAAGGCTGGTGCCCCTGTCGCAGCCGGCCCGGGCGGCCATGACGGCCTGGCTGGAGGCCCGGGCGGCGGCCGGGCTTGCGGCCTCGCGCTGGCTGTTTCCCTCCTTCGGCGAGAGCGGCCATGTGACCCGCCAGCAAGCCGCCCGCGACCTGAAGACGTTGGCGCTGGAGGCCGGGCTGGACCCCGCCAAGCTCTCCCCCCACGTGCTGCGCCACGCCTTCGCCAGCCATCTCCTGGCGCACGGGGCGGACCTGCGGGTGGTGCAGACCCTGCTCGGCCATGCGGACGTGAGCACGACGCAGATCTACACCCACATCCTCGACGAGCGCCTGAAGAGCATGGTGCGCGACCTCCACCCCCTGACCGACGAATAGGCCGGCGCCGCCTGTCGGGAGCGCAAACCTTGGGACGCCGTGGACTTTGTGGCCCCGCGCCCCTTTCATCCCCGCCGCGCGGCGCTTATATTCGCTGTGCCGACGCAAGTCGGCTACGGCGATAAATGGTTGTCGGAATAAGCCTTTCGGACCCGGGGGCGGTACCCGGCGCCTCCACCAAAGCCCGTTCGGCGCAAAAGCCGGGCGGGTTCCGGCGGGGGCGAAATAGGATCGACGAGGGTGTAAAGGGCATTCTTTCGCTCGGCATGGTTCCGCCGTCATCGGGCCGACCTATAGTTGCGAATGACAACTATGCTCCGGTTGCTCAGGCCGCGTGAGCGGTTTGACGATCGAAATCAAAGTCCTACCGGGTAGCACTGGATAGGCGGGGTTCGGAGGCACCTGGCAACAGAAGCCTCCACTTTCCTTGCGCCTCGGCCGGGACGCGGGGGGAGGTTTGCACCCGACGCCACCACCTGCGCAGACGGCGCCGCCTCGCGGCTCCCTGGGTTCCGGCGGGAGCGGCACAACAGCCCGGCCGCACGGGAAAGTGCTGCGGGCTCATGTCGGTCGATCACATCCGCTACGATCTTCTCGCCCAGGAGGCCCTGCGCTCCGTGGTGCGCCGTGTCCTGTCCGACGTCGCCCGCGGCGGACTGCCGGGCGATCATCATTTCTACATCTCCTTCGACACCCGGGCCCCCGGCGTGCGGCTCTCCCAGCGGATGCGGGAGAAGTACCCGGAGGAGATGACCATCGTCCTCCAGCACCAGTTCTGGGACCTCATCGTCACCGATGTGTCGTTCGAGGTGGGCCTGTCCTTCGGCGGCATTCCCGAGCGGCTGCTGGTGCCGTTCTCCGCCCTCAAGGGCTTCTTCGATCCCTCGGTGAAGTTCGGGCTCCAGTTCGAGCTGGCGGCGCCGGACGACGAGGCGGCCGAGGGCGAGGACGCGCCGGTCGAGGTGCTGCGCCCCGTCGGCGCGCCGGTCGCCATGCGCCCCTCCCGCGGGGCCGCCTCCGAGCCCACCCTGTCCAGCGCCCAGGGCAACAGCCCGCCGGCCGAGGCCGCCGCCGAGCAGGACCGTGACGGCGACGACGGCGCGGAGCACCCCGCCGGTGGCCCCCAATCCGGCGGCGCCCAGGTGGTGCAGCTCGACGTCTTCCGCAACAAGAAATAGGCGGCGCTCGCCCTTCGGGAGCCCCAGCGCGTGACCTGCGAGACCGACGTTGCAGTCATCGGGGCGGGTGCGGCCGGCCTGTCTGCCGGCGCATGCCTGCGCGCGGCGGGGGTGGATTTCCGCATCTTGGAGGCGGCATCGGCTCCGGGCGGACGCGCCGCCACCGACACGGCGACGCTGGGCGTGCCGTTCGACCTCGGTTGCCACTGGCTGCACGACGCCCGCGAAAACCCCTTCACCGCCCTTGCCGCCCGGCTGGGCTTCCGGGTGGGCGCTTCCGGCGCGCGCGCGCAGCGGCGCCTGCATCTGGGCGCGCGCTTTGCCGATGCTGACGAGAAGGCCGCCGCCGATGCGGCCGTGGACGCGGCCTTCGAAGCGGTGCTGGCCGCCGGCCGCGCAGGGAAGGACCTGGCCGCCCGGGCGGTGATGCCGGCCGCCGGGCCGTTCACGCCCCTGGCCGAGCACTGGCTCGCCCTGATGTCGGCCCAGGGGCCCGACACCCTTTCCACCCGCGATTTCGCCCTCTATCGCGACAGCCCGGACAATTGGCCGGTGCTGGATGGCTATGGCGCGCTGGTGGTTGCGGCTGGCGGTGCTCTTCCCCTCACCCTGGATTGCCCGGTGCGTGGCATCGACCGCAGCGGGCGGCGGCTGAAGCTGGATACGGCCCGGGGCACACTTTCCTGCCGCGCCGTGGTGGTAGCCGTGTCCACGGCGGTGGTGGCCTCCGGCCGGCTCGCCTTCGCGCCCGCCCTGCCGGTCGAGCTGGCGGAGGCCTTCGCGGCGCTGCCCCTGGGCATTGCCGAGAAAGTGGCGCTGCTGTTCGAGGCGGACGTGTTCGGCGTGGCCGAGCGCACCGCCCTTGACGCCATCGACGTGGCCGACCCCGCCCGGGCCGGCGCCTCCGTGCTGCTGCGGCCGGGCGGGGCGCCGGCGGCGGTGGTGCACGTGGCCGGCCCCGCGGCGGGGGCGCTGGCGGGGCAGGGGGATGCGGCGATGGTGGATTTCGCCGTGGGCGTGCTCGCTTCAGCCTTCGGCGCCGGGCTCCGGGGCAAGGTGCGGCGGGCGCGGGTGACCCGCTGGGCCGGGTTGCCCTATATCGGCGGCGCCTATTCCTGCGCCCTGCCGGGCCGCGCCCACATGCGGGAGCGCCTGCATGTGGGGCTGGAGGGGCGCATCTTCTTCGCCGGGGAGGCGCTGGGACGCGAAGCCTTCTCCACCTGCCACGGCGCCCACCGCTCCGGCATCACCGCCGCGCGCCGCGCCCTTGCCGCCTTGGAGCCGCCGCCATGAGCGCAACCCGCCATCCCCTCGCCCTTGTGGTTGCGGTGTCGCGCAACGGGGTCATCGGCGCCGACGGCGCCCTGCCGTGGCGCCTGCCGTCGGACCTGAAGCGCTTCCGCACCCTCACCTGGGGCAAGCCGCTGCTGATGGGGCGGCGCACCTTCCAGTCCATCGGCCGGCCGCTGCCGGGGCGCACCTCCGTGGTGGTGAGCGCGGACGCGGAATTCACGCCGCCGGAAGGGGTGCTGCGCGCCACCGACCTCGCCGGGGGCCTGGCCCTCGCCGATGTGGCGGCCGATGCCATGGGTGCGGATGCCATCATGGTCATCGGCGGCGCACGCATCTTCGCCGATACCCTGCCGCTGGCGCAGACCCTTCACCTGACCGAAGTGGATGCAGCGCCCGCCGGCGACGTGGTTTTTCCCGCTTTCGATCGGGACGCCTGGCGCGAGGCGGGGCGCGAAGGCCCGTTGCGGGGCGAGGCCGACGAAGCCGCTTTCACCGTCGTGACGCTGGTGCGCAAGTCGTCCTGAAGCCGAAGGCCCCCGCGGCGCCGGTGGTGGATCGGCCGAGCCGTCGCGCCGGCCCGCGGCTGATCAGGCCGCCCGGGTCCTGCGGCGCGTCACTGTCCCACCAGGCCCGGCGGGCGCGGCAGGTCGCCGAAGCCGCGGGTGGGGGGGAGTGTGGATTCTGACGGCAGGGGCACCACGATCCGCGGCGGCAGTTCGGGCAGGGTGCGCTCGGTCCGCCGCGGCGTGGCGGGCGTGGCCGGGCGCTGTGCGGCGGGCCGGGGCGCCGCCTCCGGCCGCGTCTCCGGGTGATTGTCCTGGCGGGCGACGGGCGGAGCCGCGGGCGCGGCCGTGCCGGTTCCCGCCGGCGTGCCGGCGCCGGCCGGCGCCCCGAAGCCCGGCGCCTCGCGCCGTTCCACCGGCTGCGGCTGGGGCGGCGGGGGGGCGGCGGCCACCGGCGGTGCGGGCGCAATCTGGATGGGGGCCGCCACCGCGGGGGGCGGCGCCTGCGGCGTCGCGACCGGCTCGGACGGGGGCGCTGCCGGCGGCGCGCTTGCACGCGGCGCGGGCGGCGGGGATTCGGGCACCGGCACAGCGACAGGGGCTGGCGTCACGGCCGGTGGCGGCGTCACCGTGGCCGGCGGCGCGGGCGGGGTCGCGGCCGGGGTGGTGCGGGCCTGCCGCTCCTCCAGGCGCCGCGTCTCGCGCTCGATGGCGCGCATGGCCACCACGCTGGTGAGGGCGGGAGCCGCCACCCGCCGTTCGGGCGCCGTCAGGGACCCGCGCCAGGAAACATTGCCGCCCGGCACGGCGCCGGACGCCTCGGCGCCTTCGAGATCCACAGCGCCATCCATCATCAGGCGGGTCAGGTCGAGACTGCCGGAAAGCCCCACGCGCACGCCATCCGCCGTGGTGCGGGCGGGGGAGAGCCGGACGACGCCGTTGACGATGCCGAGGGTGGATTCCGCCATGGGCAGGCGCAGCGGCCCCTTCTGCAGCGCGCGGTCGAGCATCTGGGCGGTGCGCCGCTCGTCCGGCGGGGCGGGCAGCATGGCGGTTTCAGCCAGCACGGCATCGAGGGCGGCGGGGTTCGCGCCCTCGATCACCAGATTGCGCACCGCGAGGGTGCCCTGGCCGGACAGGGTCTGCACCACGCCGAGCACGCTGCGACCGGAACCGCCGAGGTCGAGGGTGAGGTTGACGCGGCCACGGGGCGGCGTGCGGGCGCCGGTGGCGGAGATGAGGGCGTCCGCTTCCACCTGCTCCAGCACCAGGCGGCCCGAGGCCTCGATGCCCTCGCCCTGGCGGCGCAGCCGCAGGCCTGCCATTGCCCGCCCGCCGCCCATGGCGCCGGACATGTCGCGCAGGTCGAGATCGGCGGCGTCGCCGGACAGGCGCAGCCGTGCGCCGGTGAGGGCATAGGGGCCAACCACGGCGAGCCGCGCGGCGGTGAGATCGAGCGCCAGCGAGACGCCGCTCACGGACGGACCGCCGAGGCGCGCGGGGCTCCACAGGCCCCCCGCCGCCCCGCCGGCCTCGGCGCGGGTGCCGAACAGGCCGATCAGGCGCGGCACGGAGAGGGTGTCGAAGGCGAGCGCGCCGGAGAAGCGCGGTACGGACCCCGGCTCGATGTCCAGGGTGCCGGAAACCGGGGCGCCGGCGAGGGAGCCGCTGAGCCCGCCCAGCCGCCAGGCGGGGCCATTGCGCGACAAAGCGAAGGCGAGGGCTGTGGGCACCGGCCCGTCGGCAGCGGCGCCGGCCTGCGGCAGGATGCGGCCGAGGTCGGGCCCGTCCAGGCGCATGGCGATGTCCGGCTCCAGCCCTTCGGTGGAGATGCGCACGCGGCCGTCGCCCTGGGCGCTCATGTCCGCCAGAGCGAGGCGGCCGCGGACATGGGCCTCGCCCTGCGTCATGGGCTCGACGGAAAGTTCCATCCGCGCCGGGCCGGCACGCGGGGCGATGCCTTCGAGGCCAAGGGCGGACAGCGCCCGGGCGCCGTCCGAAAGGTCGGCCTTCAGGGCGACGCGCAGGGGCACGCCGGCGATGGAGCGGGTGAAGGCGATGTCGCCGCTGATCTGGCCAAGGGTGCCGGCGACCGAGATGTTGCGCCCGCCGGCCTCGCCCCACACCACGGTGCTGGAGAGCTTGACCGGGGCGGCGATGGGCAGGAGGCGCGTCAGCACCTCGGCGGTCCGGTCCCCGGCCACCAGCCGGGCCACCGGCACCAGCCCGTCGGCGCGGGGGCCGGAGATGGCGAAATTGAACTCGCCGCGGGGCGTGGTGGAGAAATTCTCCATGCGTCCCGCGCCTTCCAGGCGGATGCCGCCGAGGTCGTCCGCAAGCATCCGCGCCAGGCGCCAGTTGCCGCCGGTTGCGGTGGCATCCAGCGTGAGCGCCCGCAGGGGCAGCCCAGCCACCGTGAGGTTGCGGCCGTCGATGAGGAAGATCCCATCCGCCCCGCCGCCGGCCGTCGCCGCCGCCTGCTGCATGGCCGCCACCAGCGGATCGAGGTCGAAGCCGTCCAGGGAGAGGCGCACGTTCAGCTTCGGTGCCGCGCCGGCGGGCAGCCCGACAGAGGCCGTGCCCTTCATGCGGCTGGCGCCGAAGGCGGCGTCGAGTCCGTCCACCGCAACGCGGCCGGGCGCGGCGGAGATGCGGCCGGTGATGCGAACCGGGCCCTTGGCCGCCGCCACATATTCGCGTGCCGCCGAAGGCGCAGCCCAGCGCAGGAAGGCGGCGGGGTCGTCCGCGGTGAAAGTGAGCGCGCCGTCGAAGCCGTCCGCCGGGGCGCCCGGGCGGGCTGCCTTGGGGTCGCTGGTGCGGGCATCGCCGGCTTTTGCGTCCGCCGGCCTGGCATCGGTCGGCCTGGCATCGGTCGGCCTGGCATCGGTCTGCTTGGCGGCGCGGGTGGGCACGCCGGACAGCCGCAGAGATGCCTTGCCCGGCAGTTGCGCCTCCGCATTGTCCAGCCGCCAGCCGGCGCTGGAGCCGGAGATGTCGGCCCGCACATCGCGCAACAGGGTGCCGCCGAGCATCAGCTGATCGCTGGCCAGACCGATGCGGGAGGCGATGTCCGGCACCGGCAGCCGCCCCACCGCCGCGAGAAAGCGCGCCAGGGCCTCGGCGGGGCCGGCGCTGGCGTCGGCATCCCCTTTGCCCGGGTCGCCGCGCAGGGCGTCGAAATCGAGGCTGCGCGCGTTCAGCACCGCATCGAGGCCGATGGCGCGGCCGAGGGAAAGGCGGGCGGAGCCCGACAGCTGGGCCGGGGTGGCCGAGCCGCCGATGGCAAGGTCGAGGTTTTCCGCCAGCACCGCGTCCGGGCTCGCCTTCAGGGTGCCGGACAGCCGCCACGCATCAAGCCCCTCGCCGCCGTGGCGGGCCAGGGCGGCGCGGCCGTCGAAGCGCGGCTTCGCCTCGGCCACATTGAGGGTTCCGTCGAGGTCGAGGCCGAAGGGGCGGGTGCGCCCGTCCAGCACGATGCGCAGGCGGCCTGCGCCGTCGCTGCCGATCTTGCCCAGGGTGGAGCGCAGGGCAAAGCGGGCGCCGGCGGTTTCCACCTCGCCGTCGAGGCGGAAGGGGCCGGACAGGGAGCGCGCCTCGCCCTTCAGGTCCAGGTCTGTGAAGGAGAAGGTGTGGTCGGAGGCGCGGTCCAGGAGGTCGATGGCGCCGTCCTTCACCTCGAAGCGGGCGATGGAAAGGTCGGCCGCCCGGCCGGTGCCGGTGGGCAGGGCAAGGCGGCCGGCGCTGTCCAGCACCAGGCGGATCTGCGGACGGTCGAGGGTGACGCCGGTGGCCTCCACCTCGCCCCGCAGCAGGGCGCCGAGGGAAAGCTCGGCCTTCAGTTCGCGCACCGTGCCGCCGGTGGACACCACGTCGCCCAGCGTTACGTCGCGCAGGCGGATGCGCGGTGCGGGCAGGATCTCGGCGTCGATGGGGCCGCGGATGACCACGGGCAGGCCCAGGGTCCGGCCCATCTCCGTCTCGAAGGTGCCGCGCCAGGCGTTCCAGTCCACCACGAACGGGGCGGCGAAGGCCCCGCCGATGGCCAGGATCACCGCTGTGGCGAGGCTGATGAGTATGCCCTGCAAGCCCGTCTCCCCACCGCTTCTCTCAAACCAGCGGACACGCTGCCCACATGGCGCCGGGCCGGCTTTGCCCCACCCGGCCGCAAACCGCTCCCCCCATATGGGGGGCATCCCTTCCTATGGGGAGAGATTGCGATCAGATCGCGACGATCTTTCCCGGATTGAGGATGTTTTTCGGGTCCAGCGCCTGCTTGATGGCGCGCATGGCGTCCAGCGTTGCCTCGCCATGCTCGGGGGCCATGTATTTCATCTTGCCCTGGCCGATGCCGTGCTCGCCGGTGCAGGTGCCGCCCATGGCCAGCGCCCGCTCCACGAGGCGCTTCATGTAATGCTTGGCCTTGGCGAGGTCCTCCGGGTCGTCCACGTCCACCATCAGGGTGGTATGGAAGTTTCCGTCTCCCACATGGCCGACGATGGGGGCGATGAGGCCCATGTCCTCGATGTCGCGCTTGGTTTCCATCACGCAGTCGGCAAGGCGGGAAATGGGCACGCACACGTCGGTGGCCACCGCCTTGGCGCCGGGTCGCAGCGGCAGCACCGACCAATAGGCATCGTGCCGGGCCTGCCACAGTTTCGAGCGCTCCTCCGGCTTCACCGCGAACACCGAGGGGCCGCCGCCGAACTCCGCCGCAATCTCGCCGAAGCGGTCGGCCTGCTCGTGCACGCTGGCCTTGGTGCCGTGGAACTCGAGGAAGAGGGTGGGGGTCTCGGCAAGGTCGAGCCGGGCGTAGGCGTTGGAGGCACGCACCTGCATTTCGTCGAGCAGCTCGATGCGGGCCACCGGGATGCCGCTCTGGATGGTGGCGATCACCGTGTTGCAGGCCGCCTCCACGCTGGGGAAGGGGCAGACGGCGGCGGAGATGGCCTCCGGTATGCCGTACAGCTTGAGGGTGAGCTCGGTGATGATGCCCAGCGTGCCCTCGGCCCCTACGAACAGGCGGGTGAGGTCGTAGCCGGCGGAGGACTTGCGCGCGCGGGTGGCGGTGGTGAGCACCTCGCCGGTGGCGGTCACCACCTTCAGCGACAGCACGTTGTCCTTCATGGTGCCGTAGCGCACCGCATTGGTGCCGGAGGCGCGGGTGGAGGCCATGCCGCCGAGGGAGGCGTCCGCCCCCGGGTCAATGGGGAAGAACAGCCCCTGGTCGCGCAACTCCTCGTTGAGGCGTTTGCGGGTGACGCCGGGCTCGATCACGCAGTCGAGGTCCGCGGTGTTCACCTCCAGAATGCGGTTCATGCGCGACAGGTCGATGCAGATGCCACCCAGCGGGGCATTCACATGGCCCTCCAGGGAGGTGCCGGCGCCCCAGGGGATCACCGGGACCTCGTGCTCGGCGCAGGTCCGCACCACCGTCTGCACATCCTGCGTGCACTCGGCAAACACCACGGCGTCCGCCGGTTCGTTGGGCAGGTAGGTGGTGATGTTGGCATGCTGCTCCCGGACGGCGAGGCTCGTCACGACTTTGTGATCCAGCGCGGAGCGCAGGGATTGCACGGCGGCGAAGACTCGTTCGTGGAGCGAGAGCTCGGATTTCGCGGCTGCAACAACCATTTACAAATCCTTAACTTTGTCCTTGGGCATCGGCCGCCTGTGGATCACCTTGTGGATAACAGACGGTACGAATGGGCCGTTTCCGACTAAAATCACCTTGACAGTGACATTTTTGATTCGCGATTCGCGACCTTCCAGAGCCGTTTTCGGGCGTGACGAATGCCCGTTCTCGCGTCACAGTGCGCTCACAAGCGGCAAATTCAAGCTGACTGAGCGAGGCGGCCATGTTGGACCGGATCGACTTCGAACCCGTGTTTTTCGCTCCCTTCGTTTCCTCCTCCATGAAGGTCGAGGGAGAGTGGATCGATTATAATGGCCATCTCAACGTGGCCTATTACACGCTCATCTTCGACCGGGCCATGGACGAGGCGCTTTCGCTCCTCGGGCTCGGACCCAGCTATGCCAGAAAGCGCGGCGCATCCTTCTTCACGGCGGAATCCCATATCCGCTACCTGCGGGAGCTGCCACCGGAATCTCCCGTGCGGGTGACGCTGCGGCTCTTGGATTATGACGAGAAGCGACTCCACCTGTTCCAGACGCTGCATCATGCCACCGAAGGCTGGGTTTCGGCCACATCCGAGCAGATGGCCCTGCATGTGGACCTGAAGTCGCGGCGCGTGGTGCCGTTCCCCGACGACGTGCTGGAGCGCATCGCCACCATGCGCGCCGCCCATGCCGGCCTTGCGCCGCTCGACGGCCTCGGCCGCCGGGTCACCATGCCCGCGCGCTTCTGAACCGAGGGCGCCGCCGCTTGCGCCGGGGGCTAGGCCCGGCTGCCATCGTGATTGTCCGCAACGCCGGCGCAGCCACCGCTTCGCCGGCCGTTGTGCATCCTGCGAGCTTGCACTGCGTGCAGGGCTGGCATGATGTTCCAGCGCTTCTGCTGCGATGCGGCGCGTCCTATATTGCGCTGCGATAAGGCTTGCTGGGACCGCAGGTTCCAGGGCCCAAGAGCAGGAGGCCTCTCATGAGCGCCGTTACTTATACCGACCGGTCTTTTTCGGGTGCGCGCAAGGCTGTTTCCGCGGCGAAGGCCGAAGGTGCGAACAAGGGCTTCTGGGCCCGGCTGATGGATGCCATCATTGCCGCCCGCACCGAGCAGGCGGAGCGTGAACTGTCCCGCTACGTGCAGGTGCACGGCCGCGACCCCATCGCCTGAGGTCGTCCGCTTCTTCCGACGTGCCCGCCTTTTTTCTTATGCCCGCCCCTCCTGGAGAGGGGCGGCGCTGAAGCGCCCTACCGCGGACGCCCGGCATCCGCGGCGAGGGTGAGGGTTGCCCATCCCTCCATATGCCTCTGGGAGACCAGACGCAGGCCCTGGCTGCGATAGGCGGCGAGGGCCGCCGGCACTTGGGCGGACAGGAGGCCGGACAGGACGATGCGGCCGCCCGGCGCCAGCAGGCGCCGCAGCGGGCGCGCCAGACGCTTCAGCGGCGGCAGCAGGATATTGGCGAGGATGAGGTCGTAGGGGCCTTTCTCGCCCAGCGTCCGGGCGCCGGCACCGGCGGCGTGTACCATGAGGATGCCCGGCGCCTGGTTCGCCCGCGCATTTGCCCGCGCCGTGCGCACCGCCACCGCATCGATGTCGCTTCCCACCACCCGGGTGTGGAACTGCCGCGCAGCGGCGATGGCCAGCACGCCGGTCCCCGTTCCCACATCCAGCACCCGCGCCGGGCGCCCCCGCCGCGCCGCATCGACGATGGCGCACAGGCAGCCCTGGGTGGTGCCGTGATGGCCGGTGCCGAAGGCGAGCGCCGCCTCGATCTCGATGCCGATGCAATGCCCGGGCACCCGCCCGCGATCATGGGCGCCGTGCACCACGAACGGCCCCACCTTCACCGGCGCGAGGCCTTCGAGGCTCGCCGCCACCCAATCCTTCTGCTCCACATCGCCGAAGGTGACGCCGGCGGCCAGTTCCGGCCCGGCGGCGATCTCCACCATTTCCTGCAGCCGCTCGGCATCGAAGGCCGCGCCGGCATAGACCTCCACTACCCATTCCGCGTCCGTGCGCTCGAAGTTCGCCACCGCCACCTCGGCCGGGTCGAACGTCTCGGAGATGAGGTCGGCGATGCGCTGCGCCTCGCGCCGCGGGGCGGCGACCCGCATCACATGGGTGGCGTCGTTGGGGGGCAGGCCTTCGAGCATGGGCGCGGCATCGTCCTTGAAAAAGTTCGGCGCGGATCAGGCGCCGGAGGCGCCCACCACCCGGTTGCGCCCGGCCGCCTTGGCCGCGTAAAGGCGCTTGTCGGCTGCATCAAGCAGTTCCGTCAAGGTCTCCCCGTCCTGCGGCGTGGTCGCAACGCCGATGGAGAGCGTCTGCAGCGCCACGCCCTCGGGCAAGATCGCGTCCGTGGTCCGCCGCGCCAGCATGGCGGCGAGCTGCAGCGCAGATGCATGGGGCACGCCGGGGGCGAACACCGCGAATTCATCGCCACCATAGCGCACCACATAGTCGCCCTGGCGCAGCACGTCGGTGAGTCCCTCGGCGAGGAGGCGCAGCACCGTGTCGCCGACGAGGTGGCCATGCCGGTCGTTCACGTCCTTGAAGTCGTCCACGTCCACCAGCAGCAGGCTCACCGGCCGGCCGGTGGTCTTGGCCACCGCCACCAGGTCGCGTCCCAGGGGTTCGAGCTGGCCACGGTGCAGCACATTGGTCAGCGGGTCGCGGCGGGAGGTCACCTCCAGGCGTTCATAGCGCTGGCGGTAGGTGAGGGCCTCGAAGATGTCGGAGAGGCGGCGGCGGTCCGGCGATCCGCGCACCTCGAAGCGGGCGAGGTAGAAGGCCAGCATCACTGCATAGAGACCAGCCGCGGCCAGCTTGCCCACCCATCCGCCGATGCCGGCCGAAACCGGCACCCCCATGGCGAGGTGGAGCACCCCGAAGAAGCCGATCTGGTCGAAGGTGAGGACCAGCGCGAGGGTCAGCCACAAAAGCAGCACCGGTGCCCGCCGCAGGTTCTGCGCCAGGCGCTCGTAGATGAGGATCATGGCGATGCAGTCGATGAACAGGAGCAGGGTGCTCCACACCATGAGCACGCCGAGCTGGTCCATGAACGAGAGGTCCCCCGGCGCCCCGGGGGCCGGCACCACATGGTGCTGCCGCAACAGGAAGACGAGGGCGAGCAGCAGCAGGTTTCCCAGCATCAGCCCATAGATGGGCTGGCGCGCCACAAGGGCATCCTCGCGGATGTAGACCAGAAGCAGCAGGGCGAGCTTGCCTGAGAACAACACCACGGAGCCGGGCGAGAGGGAAATGCCCAAAGGCAGCTGCACATAATAGGCGGCGGCCAGATAGGTCTCCATGAAATGAAGACTGCCGAGGGCGCAGAAGAACACGCCGAGGCCCAGCCGGTCGCGCAGCCGGAACAGGGCGAGCATGGCGCCGAAATAGACCAGCACCTCGACGACGAGCAGGAATATGTTCAAGGCGGCCATGGCGGCTCGGGTCAGGCAGCGGGAGAGGGCGTTCGCCGAAGCATCCCGGGAACAGGGGAAGCAGGGGACGAAGGCGCCAGCGGAACTCTACAGGCGAAACAGGGCCTCGTGCCAGGCATAACGGCCACGGCCACCGGCGCCTGACCGGCCCCTGCAGTGGTCATACGCACGGCGCGGGCCTTCAGACCTTCTCCACGAAGGTTTCGATCACCCGCTTTTCTCCGGCCTTGTCGAACTGCACCGTGAGCTTGTTGCCATCAATCCCGGTGATCTCGCCATAGCCGAACTTGATGTGAAACACCCGCTCGCCGGTCTTGAATGCGGACGGCGCGCCGGTGGAGGTGGCGATCAGCGTGCCCTCGATCACCATGGACCCGCGCCGGCCGGAGGCGCCGGCATCATAGCGCGCGCCGCCGCGTTCCGAGAAGCCGCCGCCGGACCCGCCCTCGCGCCCGCGCTGGTTCTGCGCCCGCTGCCAGCCGGGGGTGGAATAAGAGGAGGCGGCGAACGGCTCGGCCCGGTCGAACCGGCTTTGGCCATAGCTGTTGCCGCCATAGCTCGATCCGCCCCAGCCCGCCCCGCCGCGGCTCTCCTCCACCCGCACATGGGCATCGGGCAGCTCATCCAGGAAGCGGGAGGGCACGGTGGAATTCCACATGCCGTGGATGCGCCGGTTGGAGGCGAACCAGATGCGGGCCGAGGCCCGGGCGCGGGTGATGCCCACATAAGCGAGGCGGCGCTCCTCCTCCAGCCCGGCCTTGCCCTGGTCGTCCAGGGCCCGCTGGTGGGGAAACAGGCCCTCCTCCCAGCCGGGCAGGAACACGGTGTCGAACTCCAGCCCCTTGGCGGAATGCAGGGTCATCACCTGAACCGCATCCTCGCCGGCGCCGTTGTCGGCATCCATGACAAGGGAGATGTGCTCCAGGAAGCCGGGCAAATTCTCGAACGGCTCCATGGAGCGCACCAGCTCCTTCAGGTTTTCCAGCCGCCCCGCCGCTTCCGCCGAACGGTCCTTCTGCCACATCTCGGTGTAGCCGCTCTCGTCCAGCACGATCTCGGCCAGCTCGGTGTGGGAGAGGGTGCGCGCCTGCTCGCGCCAGCGATCGAAGCTCTCGATGAGGCCGCGCAGGGTGGCGCGCACCTTGGGTTTGAGCTCCTCGCTCTGGGTGAGGGCGCGGGCCGCTTCCTGCAGGGGCAGGCCGGCGGCGCGGGCCACGTCGTGCACCTGCTTCAGCGTGGCATCGCCGATGCCGCGCTTGGGCACGTTGACGATGCGCTCGAAGGCTAGGTCGTCGGCCGGCGAGTTCACGCAGCGCAGATAGGCCAGCGCATCGCGGATTTCCGCCCGCTCGTAGAAGCGCGGGCCGCCGATGACGCGGTAGGGCAGGCCGAGGGTGACGAAGCGGTCCTCGAACTCGCGCATCTGGAAGGAGGCGCGCACCAGGATGGCGATTTCCCGCAAGGGATGCCCGGCGCGCTGCAGCGCCTCGATCTCGTCCCCCACGGCGCGGGCCTCCTCGCCCGAATCCCAGGCGCCGGTGACGGTGACGTGCTCGCCCTCCTCGCCCTCGGAGAACAGGGTCTTGCCCAGCCGCCCCTCATTGTGGGCGATGAGGTGGGCGGCGGAGGCCAGGATGTGGCCGGTGGAGCGGTAGTTGCGTTCCAGGCGGATCACCTTGGCGCCGGGAAAGTCGCTCTCGAACCTGAGGATGTTGTCCACCTCGGCGCCGCGCCAGCCATAGATGGACTGGTCGTCGTCGCCCACGCAGCACACATTCTTCGAGCCCTGCGCCAGCAGCCGCAGCCAGAGATACTGCGCCACGTTGGTGTCCTGATACTCGTCCACCAGCAGATACTTGAAGCGCTTGTGATATTCGGCGAGCACGTCCGGGTTCTCGCGGAACAGGCGGATGCCTTCCAGGAGCAGATCGCCGAAATCCACCGCGTTCAGCGCCTTCAGCCGCGCCTGATAGGCGGCATAGAGCATGCCGCCCTTGCCGTTGGCGAAGACGGCGCCCTCGCCCACCGGCACGTCCTTCGGCGAGAGGCCGCGGTTCTTCCAGCTGTCGATGGTGGAGGCGAGCAGGCGCGCCGGCCAGCGCTTCTCGTCGATGTTTTCGGCGGCCAGCAACTGCTTCAGCAGGCGGATCTGGTCGTCGGTGTCGAGGATCGTGAAGCCCGATTTCAGCCCCACCAGCTCGTGGTGGCGCCGCAGGATGCGCACGCCGATGGAATGGAAGGTGCCGAGCCAGGGCATGCCTTCGATCTGGTCGCCCACCATGGCGTGGATGCGGTCCTTCATCTCCCGCGCCGCCTTGTTGGTGAAGGTCACCACCAGGATCTGCGAGGGGAAGGCCCGGCCCTGCGAGAGGATATGCGCCACACGGGCGGTGAGCACCCGTGTCTTGCCGGTGCCGGCGCCGGCCAGCACCAGGAGCGGGCCTTCCAGCGTCTCCACCGCCTCGCGCTGCTCCGGGTTGAGCCCGGCGAGATAGGAGCCTTCCGGCGCGGCGGGGGCGATGCCGGCGCGCGCGCGCGCGGCGATGCCGCCGGGCTTGAGGCCGGGAAGCGCGGGGGCGGCCTCATTCTGCCGGGGGTCGCGGCGGCGGGGGTCGAAGGGCGTGTTCAAAACGGGGGGTCTCGGGACGTGAGCCTGCAGTGTTGAATCACCAATCTGATTCAGCGATATGATTCTCTTGCAGAACAAAATGGCACCGCAGGGGCTCGATTGCGAGCGCTGCCGTTTCAGATGCCCGTCCGGTCCGGCACACGGACCCGCCGGCCGGCGCAGAAAAGCCCGCCGGTGGCGGGCTTTCGCCGGGTGGATGTGCGCTGTGCCCGCCGCGCTGGCTCACTGGCAGCCGCAGAGATAATTCTTCTCGTTGAGCGGCTTGTTGCCATAGGCGGTGATGCAGCTGGTGCTCCAGCTGGAGCGCAGGTTGAAGCCGGGGGAGGAAGGCCGGCTCAGGCGGCGGGTGCCTTCGGCAGGTGCACCACATAGAATTTGCGCACCGGCGTCACGCTCTTCCAGATGCCCTTGAAGCCGGAGGGAATGAGGAAGGCGGCGCCTGCCTCGTAGGTCTCGGTGTGCCCTGACGCATCGGTCAGTTCCACCGTGCCTTCGACGAGGACGCAGAATTCGTCCTCGTCATAGCTCACCTCGATCTCGGAGGGCTCGGAGGCCCAGAAGCCGGCGGAAAAGGCGCCGGTGCGGTCCTGATACCACTCGTGGACCGTGGTGGCGGCCTTTTCCAGCGCGGGCGCGGGATTGAAGCGGATGGAGCGGAGCGTCATGGCGTCCTTCCTTTCTAAGCATCTTCGAGCGTGAAAAGCCGTGTGCGAACGCAACGAGCCGGAGCGCGTCAATCCTCGTCGCCCCCCTTGTCCCGCCCCCCTTGTCCCGCGCCCCGCCGGCCGGGGCAAGGCCGGGAGGGGCCTGGCCCTGTGGAGGGGCCGGACCCGCCCGTCACCGGCCGGCGGGCCGGTGCTCCCGCACCCCCGCCACCAGGGCTGCGCCGAGGCTGAAGAACACCACCAGCACCGCCACCCCCGCCTTCTGGCTGCCGGTGGCGGCCGTCACCACCGCCACCGAGGTGGGCGCGGCAAAGGAGGTGATCTTGCCGGAGAGGGCGAACAGGCCGAAGCATTCGGCGAGGTTCTCCGCCGGGGCGAGGCGCACCAGAAGGGTGCGCGATGCCGCCTGGAGCGGCCCGGCCATCAGGCCGATGAGCAGGCCGAGGCCCACATAGACCTTCTCCGGCACGGTGCCGAACAGGCCGCTTCCGGGCGCCGTGGGCAGCAGGCCGAACAGCACCGCGTCGCGGTCCACCGACAACAGGCCGATGGCGGCGAAAAGCAGGGTGCCCAGCGCCGCGAGGATCACCGCGCGCGAGCCCAGCCGGTCGTCCAGCCAGCCCCCCGCCAGAGCCCCCGCGGTGCCGGTGAGGGTGAGCAGGATGCCGAAGATGCCGATCTCGATGGAGCCCCAGCCGAAGGTGCCGGCCGCATAGATGCCGCCGAACGCGAACAGGGCCACCAGCCCGTCGGCATAGACCATGTTGGCGAGGAGGAAGCGGGCCAGCACCGGGCGCGACTTCAGTTTCGGCAGCAGCGCCCGCATCTCGGCAAGGCCCGCCTTCACCGCCGCCTTCAGCGGCAGCGCCCTGGGCGCATCGGGCACGAAGGCGAACATGGGCAGCACCAGAACGGCGAACCACAGGGCGGTGAAGGGGCCGACGAAGCGGTCCCCCTCCCGCGCGGCGGCATCGAGGCCGAATGCCGGGGGCAGGCCCAGCAGGGTCAGTCCGGTTTCCGGCTGGGTGGCGAAGAAGGCGAGCATGAGCACCAGGGAAATAAGGCCGCCGAAATAGCCCGCGGCCCACCCCGCCCCGGACAGGCGCCCGAGGCGCTCCGGTGCCACCAGGCTCGGCATGATGGCATTGTTGAACACCGTGGCGAATTCCACGCCGATGGTGCCGAGGGCGAAGGCCGAGAGGATGAGCGGGATGCGCGCGGTGTTGCCCGGCTCGGCGAACCACAGCAGGCCGGCCCCGGCCATCAGCATCAGCCCGAACACGAAGATCCAGGGCTTGCGCCGCCCGGCCGCGTCCGCCACCGCGCCCAGCACCGGCGAGCACAAAGCGATGACGAGCCCGGCGGCGCCCGTGGCGAAGCCCCACAGGGCCTGCCCGTCCGCCGGCGTCGGCGCCACCGCCGAGGCGAAATAGGGGGCGAAGATGAAGGTGGTGATGAGGGTGAAATAGGGCTGGCACGCCGGATCGAACAGGATCCAGCCGAACACGGCGCGGCGCGCGGCGGTTCGGGCGGAAGGGAGCGCTGCCGGAAGGTCTGTGGTGGGGGAGGCCATGCCCGAGAGTGGCAGGCCCCATGGACGGAGGGAAGCACGGCCGGGCGGAAATCCTCGGCTGCGGCGCCGCAGGCCCGTGCGTGAACTCGGGCACCCGTGGGTTGCGGTCGAGTGCCCGGGCCTGCGGTCACTCGACCGCCGCGACGAGACCGCCCGCCACATCTGCGGGCACCCTGCAGGTGCGGGCCGGCTGATGATGCATGAAGGTCGGCGCGAAGCGGGAAGCTCCGGGATCGAATCTCGCAGCCTTCCACCCAGTCGTGCACGGCGGCGACGAGATCGGCGAGGTCGGCACCCTGCGGCGTCAGCGCATAGACGACTTCGTTCTTCGGGGCCTCCCGTCGCTCGATGAAATTCTCGCGGCCAAGTATCATCAGCGTATACAGAAGGTTGCGCCTTGTGTCGCTCCAGCCGGAGCGCCAGTAGAGTTCCGAAAATGTGCGCGGAGTCCTTTGCAGGGCGATTAAGACCCAGGTTTTCAGAGGGCTCCGAAGGCGCCCTGCCGCGTAGGGTACAAATATGCTCGAATTGAGTTGTGCGATGCGGCGCAGAGAAGGAAGCATATCCAGTCACCCACCGGACGAACAATTGCAAATTTGCGATACAGAATCGGCGCAATGTTGAGGTATTTTTATGCCAACTTTAATGTCATGTATATTTACCTAGCGTGAAAGGCGGAGGGGGCGGCGATGTGCCGCGGGTTGGGGGCGCCGGCCCCCGGGGTCTTGGTGATGCCTGGCGGGTTGCGCCGGTGGATCGCAAGGCGCAGCCGATGCCCTGCGCCGGTGCAGGGCGGATGAAGGCGCGGCGGGCGCGGCGCGCGACCTTCGGATCGTGGTGGCCGACCGGGGCGAACAGAATCACACCCCGCCACAGGGCAAGGCGCCGCGGGAGGGCCTCTTGCGCGAGGGCGAGGATATCACCGTGCGGATCAGGGGCGGTGCCCTCCGGGTCATCCGCGCCCCGCTCCAGTCGCCGTGGCCGGAGGAAAGCAATGCTGCGCCGCAGGTCGCCACCCCGCCTGCGGAACGGGCGCCCGCGTGACGCCCGCGCGGCCCTGAAGTCGGCCCCCGCAGGTGCCGGCGCTGGGTGCCGGTGCGGTCGGTGCCGGCGCATGACCACCGGCAACGGCCTGTTCCGTCCACGCGTGCTCTGGTGGATCAAGGCGTTGTGGTTCGACCTGGTCGCGACAGATGGGCTCCATCTGTCGCGGTCGAACCCCTAGCGCTGCACGAGATCGCCCAGCAGGCTTGCCGCCAGCGTCAGCTTGGAGAGGCTGAGGCCGGAGGCGGCGATGTCCCGCACGGTGCGGCGCATGCGCTCCACCTCGTCGCGCCGGGCGGCCACGAACGCCTCCACCGCCGCCTCGCCCGCCGCATCTTCCTGCAGCATCTGTTCGGTGATGCGGCGCAGGAAGGTCTCCAGCTGCGCGAGGGAGCGGTCCAGCGCGAGCCGGTCGTAATAGTCCGGCGCGACGATGGTGCGGGCCTGCGTCAGCAGCCCATCGATGCCGAAATAGCGCCCGGCGGCGAAGAAGGTGCTGGCGGCGGAAGGAATGGCCTTGCCCGTGGTTTCGGCCAGGAGGGCAATGTCGGAGGCCGCCGCCATGGCCGGCATGAAGGCGAGGCGCCGGGCGAGATCCTCCGGCACCCGCTGGGCCATCAACTCGGCGATGCGGACCTCGCGGGGGGCGCGCCACGCCTCGGGCAGGCTCTCTTCCAGCGCCGCCGCCACCGCGGCGATGCCGGAGCGATAGCGCTCCACCACCCCGGCGATGCCGTCGGCGAAGGACACATTGCCGAGGAACCAGATGGTGCGCCCCACCACCAGGTCCTGAACCGCACCGTAGAGGGAGAGCTGGACCGCGCCGTCCACACGGTTGTCCAGGGCGTCGATGGCGCAGGTCAGCTCCGGCAGGTGGTAGCTGTCGCGCACCGCCGCGAAGGCGCGGGCGATGGTGGCGGCATCGGCGCCGGTCTGGTCGGCGATGCGGGCGAGGCAGGAGGGCCCGCCCTGGTTGACGATGGCGTTGGCAAGGCCGGTGGCGATGATCTCCCGGCTCAGGCGGTGGGTCTCGATGGCGTGGGGGAACCGCTCGCGGATCTCCTGCGGGAAGTAGGTCACCAGCTCGCCGGAGAGATAGGCGTCGTCCGGCACGTTGGAGGCGATGAGGTCGGCGTTGAGGGCGAGCTTGGCATAGGCCAGCAACACCGCCAGCTCCGGCCGCGTCAGGTGCTCGCCGCGGGAGCGCCGGTCGGCGATCTCCGGGTCCGAGGGCAGGAATTCCACGGCGCGGTCCAGCTCGCCGCGCATCTCCAGCATCTGCATCAGCCGCTGCTGGAAGGCGAGGTCGTCCGCCCCCTTCTGCTGGGCGAGGGAGAGCGCCAGGGTCTGCGCATAATTGTTGCGCAGCACCAGCTGGGCCACCTCGCCGGTCATGTCCCGCAGCAGGGTGATGCGGTCGGCGGGCGTAAGGTCGCCCCGCTCCAGCGGCTGGGCGAGGGCGATCTTGATGTTCACCTCCACGTCGGAGGTGTTCACGCCGGCGGAATTGTCGATGGCGTCGGTGTTGAGCCGCACCCCGCGCCGTGCCGCCTCGATGCGGCTGCGCTGGGTCATGCCGAGATTGGCCCCCTCGCCGATCACCCGGGCGTTGAGGTCGGCGGCGGATATGCGCACGGCATCATTGGCGCGGTCGCCGGCCTGGGCGTCGGTTTCGGTGGAGGCGCGCACATAGGTGCCGATGCCGCCAAAGAAGAGGAGGTCCACCGGCGCCTTCAGGATGGCGGTGATGAGTTCGGCCGGGGTGGCTTGCGCCTTGGGAAAGCGCAGCAGCGCCTGCACCTCTTCCGAGAGATCGAGGCTCTTGGCGCTGCGCGGGAACACGCCGCCGCCCTTCGAGATGAGGCTGGCGTCGTAATCGGCCCAGGAGGAGCGGGGCAGATCGAACAGGCGCCGGCGCTCGGCGAACGAGGTGGCCGGGTCGGGCGCGGGGTCGAGGAAGATGTGGCGGTGGTCGAAGGCGGCCACCAGCTTGATGGCGCCCGACAGGAGCATGCCGTTGCCGAACACGTCGCCGGACATGTCGCCCACGCCCGCCACAGTGACGGGGGTGGTCTGGATGTCGAGGTCCATTTCCCGGAAGTGGCGCTTCACCGCCTCCCAGGCGCCGCGGGCGGTGATGCCCATGGCCTTGTGGTCGTAGCCCACCGAGCCGCCGGAGGCGAAGGCGTCGTCCAGCCAGAAGCCGTGGCGCGCGGAAATGGCGTTGGCGGTGTCGGAGAAGGTGGCGGTGCCCTTGTCCGCCGCCACCACGAGATAGGGGTCGTCGGCGTCGAGGCGCACCGTGTCGGCGGGGTGCACCACCTGCCCGCCCTTCAGGTTGTCGGTCAGGTCGAGCAGGGAGGAGACGAAGATCTCATAGGCGGCGGTGCCCTCCGCCATCACCTGCTCGCGGGTGCCGCCCGCCGGCAGGTGCTTGGGCACGAAGCCGCCCTTGGCGCCCACCGGCACGATCACCGCATTCTTCACCTGCTGCGCCTTGACAAGGCCGAGCACCTCGGTGCGGAAGTCCTGCGGGCGGTCGGACCAGCGAAGGCCGCCGCGCGCCACCTTGCCGAAGCGCAGGTGCACGCCTTCCACCCGCGGCGCATAGACGAACACCTCGAACAGCGGCCGGGGCAGGGGCAGGCCCTCCACCTTGGCGCTCTCGAACTTGATGGCGATGGCCTCCCGCGGCCGCCCCTCGCCGTCGCGCTGGTAGAAGGTGGTGCGGATGGCCGCGTCCACGAGGTTGACGAAGCGGCGCAGGATGCGGTCCTCGTCGAGGCTCGACACCGCCGACAGATCCTCGTCGATGGCGGCGCGCAGCGGCGCCTCGCGGGTGGCGCGGGCTTCGGGTGCGGGGTCGAGGGCGGGATCGAAGCGGGCGTGGAACAGGGCCGCGATGTGCGCGGCGAGCTGCGGGTGGGCGTTCAGCGTCTGCCAGATATAGTCCTGGCTGAAGGGAATGCCCGCCTGCCGCAGGTAGCGGCCCAGGGTGCGCACCAGCGCTGCTTCGCGCCAGTTGAGGCCGGCGTCCAGCACCAGCCCGTTGTAGCCGTCGTTCTCCGCGGTGCCGCGCAGCACCGCGTTCAGGCAGTCCTCCAGCCGGCCGGAGGAGCCTTCCACGGAGATGACGCCGCCGCTCACGCGCTCCAGCGTCATGTCATGCAGCCAGCTGCGCTCGGCATCCGCGCCGGCGGGCTCGATGCGGTAGGTGCGCTCGTTGATCGCCTTCAGGCCCATGTTCTCCAGCATGGGCACGCGGCTGGAGAGCGGCAGCGGGGCGCCGAAGGAGAGCAGGCGCAGGGAGATGCGGCGCTCGTCGTCCTCCGGGCGGCGGTAGAAGTCGAGGGCCACCGGGCGCTCGGGCGACAGCCGCTCCAGCCGGTCCATGTCGGCCAGCGCGGTGGCCACGTCGAAGGCGGCGACATAGCTGCGGCCGAAGGCGCCGGCATAGCGCCGCCGCAGCAGCGCCGCCGCCTCCGGCGACAGGCCGGGCGCGGCGCAGATGGCGGCGCTCAGCCGGTCGCTCCAGGTGAGGATGGCGGCGGCCACTTCCTGCTCCAGCGTCGGCCGGTCCACCTGCGGGATGCGGCCTTCGCTGCGGTCGATCATGTATTGCACGCGGGTGAGCGGCAGGCCGGCCACGAAGGCCTGGCTGAAGGTCGCCAATTCGCCGCCATAGGTGCGCGCGAGGATGGCGCCGATCTGGTCGCGCACCTGTGCGTCGAACCGCTCGCGCGGCAGGAAGGCGAGCACCGAGACGAAGCGGTCGAAGCGGTCCGCCCGGGCCAGCACCTTCACGCGCGGGCGGTCGTAGAGCGACAGGATCTCGCGGGCGTGGGCCAGCAGCGTGCCGGCGTCGATCTGGAACAGGTCGTCGCGCGGATAGGTTTCCAGCACCGTCTCCAGTGCCCGCGCCGAATGGCTCTCCGGCTCCAGCCCCGCGCCCTTGATGACCGAGGCCGCCTTCAGCCGCAGATAGGGGATCTCGCGCACCGAATGGGTATAGGCGGTGGAGCCGAACAGGCCGATGAGGCGAACCTCGCCGGTGAGCCGGCCCCGCTCGTCGTGGGTCTTGATGCCCACATAGTCCATCACGTCGCGGCGGTGAACGCGGGAGCGCAGGCTCGCCTTGGTGAACAGGAGCGGCGTGGGTGCGTCAAGGAAGGCCTTGATCTCCGGCGTGGTCACCACCGGCTTGTCGCCCAGGCGCAGCTCGTGCACGCAGGGATCGCGCAGGATGCCGAGGCCGCTGTTGGCCTCCGGCGCGAGGCCGCCGTCGCCGGTCAGCTCATACTGCCGGAGACCGAGGAAGATGAAATTGTCCTCGGTGAGCCACTCCAGCACGTCGGCGGCTTCCTCGGTGGCGTCGTCGTCATAGGGGCGCTTCTCGCGCCGGTAGCCTTTGCTGAGGCTCTTCACCTGCTTGCGCATGGCGAGGAAGTCCTCGTTCGCCGCGCGCACGTCGGCAAGGGTCTGTTCGAGGCAGGCGCGCAGTTGGGCCTGCTCCGCCGCGTCGATGGCCGAGACGTGGATGTGGATGAGGCTCTCGCGATTGTCCTCGGAGCGCTCGCCCTTGCGCGTGGGCTCTTCCAGCCCGGTGACGGCGCCGGCGGCGTCGCGCTCCACATGCAGGATGGGATGGGCGGCGAGCCGCAGCTCCAGCCCGCGGTCGGCAAGCTCGCCCGCCACCGAATCGAACAGGAAGGCCATGTCGTCGTTCACCGCCTCGATGACGGTGACGGCCGCATGGTCGAGGTCTGGGGTGAACACCCGCACGCTGGGCTGGCCGGCGGGCCGCGCGGCCACATGGGCCCAGGCCTGGGTGAGCAGCAGGGCGAGGCAGGCGGGCGTGAGCGGCGCGAGGTCTTCCGGCGCTACGGCGGACACGAAGGTCGCGGCGAAGCCTGCGGGCAGCCCGGGCGCGAGCATCGTCAGATGCGCGACGAGTTCCGCCAGGTCGGGCGATGGCCCGACGACACCATCGCCGGCTTGAAATCCCATGACGTTCATGGCCATTCCTCACAGTGGTCCGCGGCTCATCCGGCGGTTCGCTCTTTGCACCGGCGACGCTGGGACAAGTCCTGATCGAGAGCAACGACGCGAAAATGACGAGGCGACGCTATGGCTGGGAAAGTTAAGGCAGGCGTGGGCGCGGAAAAGGGCAAAAGCAGGACAGCAAAAAAAACCGGCGTGCCTGATAAAGAGGCTGGCGCCACGCCGTCGAAATCCCGCGGCGCGGCCGCAACCTCGCCGGAGCGCGTGCGGGACGACCTGCCGGCTATCGCCCTCGGCCTTTCGCCCACAGATCTCGATGCGCCGACCCAGGCCTATTTCGACAAATGCCTGGAGAAGATCGGCTTCGTCCCCAATGTGCTGCAGGCCTATGCCTTCGATCTCGCCAAGCTCTCGGCCTTCTCGGCCATGTACAACGACCTGATGCTCGCGCCCTCCGGCCTTTCCAAGCTGGAGCGGGAGATGATCGCGGTGGTCGTTTCGAGCGTGAATCGCTGCTATTACTGCCTCACGGCGCACGGGGCGGCGGTGCGCCAGCTCTCCGGCGATCCTGTTCTGGGCGAGCAGATGGTGATGAACTACCGTGCCGCCCGGCTCGATCCGCGCCGTCGCGCCATGCTGGACTTTGCGGTGAAGCTCACCGAGCGGCCGCAGGAGGTGGAGGAGGCGGACCGGGACATCCTGCGCCGCGTCGGCCTTTCCGAGCGGGACATCTGGGACGTGGCGGCGGTGACGGCCTTCTTCAACATGTCGAACCGAATCGCCGCGGCCACCGACATGCGCCCCAACGAGGCCTACCACGCCCAGACCCGCACCCTGCCGGAGTGATGCCCGGCGCCATGGCCGGCCGCCGTCGCCAGGTATATTCATCAGCACATAGATAAAGGCGGGGTCCGACCATGGCAGACAGGCTGCCGCGCCGGACCACGCCGATGCCGGGGCCTTCGCGCTGCATGTGACGGCGCCTGGGCGGGGGTGGCAGATCACCATCTCGGCATCGGCCCGGACCAACGTGCCGGTGGGCGGTTGCGCGCTGGTTCCGGTCGGCTTTGCCGGCCGGCATGCATGCCCGGGCGTCCGCAAGAGCTTGAGATCGCAGATTCCCTAAGGGAATGCATCCCTGCAACCGAGCGCCGCCTCGCCCCGCCGGCTGCGCCTGATCGCCCGTCCGGCGGACTGACGGACGCAAACCGCACCCCACAGAATTACCTTAAGATCGAGATAGACATTGGTCTGTGAGGCAGTCTATTGACGCTCCCACGGCGCTGCGTGCTAGCTTGCGCCGAAAGTCCAAGTGCACCGCTCAAGGTGCCGTTCCGGAGGATCAGGGCCCGGGGAGCGCGGTGCGCGCCCGTGGACCGAACAGCGAGGGCGCCTTACGATCATGGACACTGTCTCAGACGTGCCCTACATCGTTGAAGCAACGGGTCTTACCAAGGAATTCAAAGGATTTGCGGCGGTCAAGAACGTTGACCTGCGAATCCGGCGACACACCATTCACGCCCTCATCGGGCCGAATGGCGCGGGCAAGACCACGTGCTTCAATCTGATCACGAAGTTCCTGGAGCCGACGCGCGGAACCATCCGCCTGAACGGACGGGAGATCACGCGCACGCCGCCGGCGGACGTGGCCCGCCTGGGCATGGTCCGCTCGTTCCAGATCTCGGCTACGTTCGCGCACCTCACCGTGCTGGAGAACGTGCGCATCGCGCTGCAGCGGCCCATGGGCAATTCGTTCCATTTCTGGAAGTCGGAAAAAAGCCTCGACGCGCTCAACGACCGCGCCATGCAGCTCATCGCCGACGTGGACCTGACCCAGTATGCGGGCAATCTCGCGGTGGAGCTGCCCTACGGCCGCAAGCGCGCGCTGGAGATCGCCACCACCCTGGCGCTGGAGCCGGAGATGCTGCTTCTGGACGAGCCCACCTCCGGCATGGGGCGCGAGGACATCGCCCGCACGGCGGACCTCATCAAGCGGGTCTCGGCCGGCCGCACCATCCTCATGGTGGAGCACAACCTTTCGGTTGTGGCCGACCTTTCGGACATGATCACCGTGCTTGCGCGCGGCGAGATCCTCACCGAGGGGCCCTACGCGGAAGTGTCGAAGAACCCGCAGGTCATCGAGGCCTATATGGGCACCGGGGGAGCGCACTGAGATGGGCGTGAACGGCACTCCGCTGCTCGAAGTGAAGGACCTGCACGGCCATTATGGCGAAAGCCATGTGCTGCACGGCATGAGCTTCGACGTCCATCCCGGCGAGGTGGTGACCCTGCTCGGCCGCAACGGCGCGGGCAAGACCACCACCATGCGCGCCATCATGGGCCTTTTGCGCAAGCGCGCCGGCTCCATCCGCTACCAGGGCACTGAAACGGTTGGATTGGCGCCCAACAAGATCGCCCGGCTGGGCATCGCCATCTGCCCGGAGGAGCGCGGCATCTTCGCCTCGCTCTCGGTGCGCGAGAACCTGCTGCTGCCGCCCGTGGTGCTGCCCGGCGGCCTCAGCGTGGACGAGGTGCACGAGCTGTTCCCGCGGCTGGAAGAGCGCCGCAACAGCCAGGGCACCAAGCTTTCCGGCGGCGAGCAGCAGATGCTGGCCATCGCCCGCATCCTGCGCACCGGCGCCAAGCTCCTGCTGCTGGACGAGCCCACCGAGGGCCTTGCGCCGGTGATCGTGCAGCATATCGGCGAGATCATCCGCACGCTCAAGAAGAAGGGCTTCACGGTTCTGCTCGTGGAGCAGAACTTCCACTTCGCCTCAACCGTCGCCGACCGCCACTATGTGGTCGAGCACGGACGGGTGGTGGACATGGTGCCCAACGACAAGATCGCGGAAAACGCGGCGCGTCTCGAAGCGTTCCTCGGCGTCTGAAGCCGGGTTCCTGATAGAGAAGACCGGCAGAGCCGGTGGGAGGAGAAACATGCGTCTCGCAGCCATTTTCCTGGCGGCCAGCAGCCTTATCAGCGCTGGTGCCGCCTTCGCCCAGAGCCCGATCCCGGTGAAGATCGGCGTGCTCAACGACCAGTCGAGCCTTTATGCCGACCTCGGCGGGCAGGGCTCCGTCTGGGCCGCCAAGAAGGCGGTCGAGGACTTCGGCGCCGCCGCCAAGGGCATGAAGGTGGAGGTGATCTTCGCCGACCACCAGAACAAGGCGGACGTGGGCACCTCGGTGGCCCGCCAGTGGTACGACGTGGACGGCGTGGACGTGATCGTCGATACGCCCAACTCGGGCGTCGCCCTCGCGGTGAACGGCGTCACCAAGGAAAAGAACAAGGTCTTCATCAATTCCGGCGCCGCCTCGTCCGACCTCACCGGCAAGGCCTGCACCCCCAACACGGTGCACTGGACCTACGACACCTGGGCGCTCGCCAACGGCACCGGCAAGGCCATCGTGAAGACCGGCGGCAACACCTGGTTCTTCCTCACCGCCGACTATGCCTTCGGCCATGCGCTGGAGCGTGACACCGAAGCGGTGGTGCTGGCCAACGGCGGCAAGGTGCTGGGCAAGGTGCGCGTGCCGCTGAACAATGCGGACTTCTCGTCCTTCCTGCTGCAGGCGCAGAGCTCCAAGGCCAAGATCATCGGCCTCGCCAATGCCGGCGGCGACACCATCAACTCCATCAAGCAGGCGTCGGAATACGGCATCGTCGAGGGCGGCCAGAAGCTCGCCGGCCTCCTCATCTTCCTCACCGACATCCACTCCCTCGGCCTCAAGGTCTCTCAGGGCCTGAACCTGACCTCGGCCTGGTACTGGGACATGACCGACGCCAACCGCAAGTTCGCCGACGCCTTCGCGGCGGCCAACGGCGGCAAGCGCCCCACCATGGTGCAGGCCGGCGTCTATTCCGGCGTCACCCACTATCTCAAGGCGGTGGAAGCCCTGAAGTCGGCCAAGGACGGCGCGGCCGTGGTGGCCAAGATGAAGGAAATCCCCACCGACGACCCGCTGTTCGGCAAGGGCGAGGTGCGGGCCGACGGCCGCCACATCCACCCCATGTTCCTGTTCGAGGTGAAGAAGCCGTCGGAGTCCAAGGGCCCCTACGACTACTACACCCTGAAGGCGACCATTCCCGCCAACGAGGCCTTCCGTCCCATCGGCGAGGGCGACTGCCCCCTGGTGAAGAAGGGCTGATCTGAGACCCCCAAGCGGGCCGGCCTTCAGGGTCGGTCCGCTTCCTCGTGACGAGACGGATCTTCGATGTTCGAGCTCCTCGGCATTCCCCCGCAGGCCCTGTTCGGGCAGCTACTTCTCGGCCTGATCAACGGCGCCTTCTACGCCATGCTGAGCCTCGGGCTCGCGGTGATCTTCGGCCTTTTGAACGTCATCAATTTCACCCACGGCGCGCAATACATGATGGGCGCGTTCGGGGCGTGGATGCTGCTGAACTATGCCGGCATCCCGTTCTGGGGCGCACTGGTGCTGTCGCCCATCATCGTCGCCATCATCGGCATGGTGATCGAGAGGACGCTGCTGAAACGGCTCTACCACCTCGATCATCTGTACGGCCTGCTGCTCACCTTCGGCCTCGCCCTCATCCTCGAAGGCCTGTTCCGGCGGCAGTACGGCTCCTCGGGCCTGCCCTACAACAATCCCCTGCCGGGCGGCACGAACCTCAACTTCATGTTCCTGCCCAACTACCGCGCCTTCGTGGTTGTAGCATCCGTGGTGGTGTGCTTCGCCACCTGGTACGTCATCGAGCGCACCAAGCTCGGCTCCTACCTGCGCGCCGCCACCGAGCGGCCGGACCTGGTGCAGGCCTTCGGCATCGACGTGCCGCGCATGATCACGCTCACCTACGGCTTCGGCGTGGGCCTGGCCGCGCTGGCCGGCGTGCTCGCCGCGCCCGCCTACCAGGTGAGCCCCACCATGGGCTCCAACCTCATCATCGTGGTGTTCGCGGTGGTGGTGATCGGCGGCATGGGCTCCATCATGGGCGCCATCGTCACCGGCTTCGGCCTCGGCGTGGTGGAGGGGCTCACCAAGGTGTTCTATCCGGAGGCATCGTCCACCGTGATCTTCGTCATCATGGCCATCGTGCTCATGGTGAAGCCCGCCGGCCTGTTCGGCACTGCGAAGTGAGGCCGATCCGATGAGCTCCACCTCCTCCCCCTCCGCCGGCGTGCCCGCGGCCACCGCCTCCGGCGCCTCCAGCCTCACCGTCATCTTCGGCATCCTTGCCGTGGGTGTCATGCTGGTGGCCCCGTTCGGCGTCTATCCCGTGTTCCTCATGAAGGTGATGTGCTTCGCGCTGTTCGCGTGCGCCTTCAACCTGTTGCTGGGCTTCACCGGGCTTCTGTCGTTCGGCCATGCCATGTTCTTCGGCGGCTCGGCCTATATCTGCGCCCACACCATCAAGGTGATGGGCCTCTCGCCGGAGCTGGGCATCCTGGCCGGCGTCGCGTTCGCCGCCTTCCTGGGCCTGCTCACCGGGCTTCTGGCCATCCGCCGCCAGGGCATCTATTTCGCCATGGTGACGCTGGCTCTGGCGCAGATGTTCTTTTTCTTCTGCCTCCAGGCCCCCTTCACCGGCGGCGAGGACGGCCTGCAGGCGGTGCCGCGCCGGGCGCTGTTCGGGGTGATCGACATCACCAAGGACATCAACCTTTATTATGTGGTGCTGGCCATCTTCCTGTTCGGCTTCCTGGTGATCTACCGCACCATCCATTCGCCGTTCGGGCAGGTGCTCAAGGCCATCCGCGAGAATGAGCCGCGCGCCATCTCGCTGGGCTACCGGGCAAACCAGTACAAGCTGCTCGCCTTCGTGCTCTCGGCCGCGCTCTCGGGCCTTGCCGGTTCCACCAAGGTGCTGGTGTTCCAGCTGGCCTCCCTCACCGACGTGGCATGGCAGATGTCCGGCGAGGTCATCCTCATGACACTGGTGGGCGGCATGGGCACCATCCTCGGGCCCATCGTCGGCGCGGCGGTGATCGTGACCATGCAGAACTATCTCGCCGGCCTCGGCGAATGGGTGCTGGTGATCCAGGGCGTCATCTTCGTCCTCGCCGTGTCCCTGTTCCGCCGCGGCTTCGTGGGCGAGATCATCGCCATCGCGCAGCAGATGAAGGCCCGCAAGGCGGGCTGAGCCCCTGCGCTGTCCCTGGCGATTTCGCTGCGGGGCAGCTCCTTTCGGGGACCGCTCCTTTGGCGGCAGCCCCGGCTGAAGCATCCGATCCCGCGGGTGATCCCATCGCCCGCGGGATTTTCATGTCCGCGCCCGCCGCAGGGTATCCATGGCGAGGATCAGCAGTCCGGCGCCCAGCCCCCAGACCGGCGCGCCCAGCCCCAGCGCCGAGATGCCCGATGCGGTGGTGGCGAAGGTGGCCACCGCCGCCACCCGGTGCCGTTCCTCCGCCAGCGCCGCGGTCAGTGCGCCGGTGAGGGGCGAGAGCAGCGCCAGCCCCGCAATGGTGGCCACCAGGGCCGAGGGCAGGGCGGCAAACACCGCCACCAGCGAGGCCCCCGCCGCTGCCAGCAGCCCGTAGAAGCCGGCATAGGCCGGCCCCGTCTGCCAGCGCCGGCGCGGGTCGGGATGCGCCTCCGGCCCGGTGCACAAAGCGGCGGTGATGGCGGCAAGGTTGGTGGCATGGGCGCCGAACGGCGCCGTCAGCAGGGAGGCAAGGCCCGTCACCGCCAGAATGGAGCGCACCGACGGCACATAGCCGGCGGCGCGCAGAACCGCGAATCCCGGCAGGTTCTGCGAGGCCATGGTGACGAGGAACAGGGGCAGGCCCAGGCCCAGCAGAACCGCGGGGTCAAAACGCGGCGTGGTCCATACCAGGCTGGAGAAGGCGAGGGCGTCCGCCGGCGGCGCGGCGCCGCCCGTCAGCAGCACACCGGCCACGCCGGCAACCAGGGCCACCGGCACCGCGAAGGTGGGCGCCAGCCGCCGCGTCATGAAGAACAAGGCGATCACCGGCAGCACCAGAGCCGGGTTCGCCACCGCCTGCTCGGCCAGCGCCGTCACGAAGCGCACCAGCACGCCGGCCAGCATGGCCGCCGCTACCGCCACGGGAATCCGCGTCACCAGCGTGCCCAGGGGCTTCACCGCGGCGCACAGCACCATGAGCAGGCCGGCGAAGAGGAAGGCGCCGGTGGCCGCCTCCATGCCGATGCCGCCGCCGAAGCCGGCGACCAGGGCCGCGCCCGGTGTGGACCATGCGGTGATGACCGGCATGCGGTGGCGGATGGAAAGAAGGGCGCTGGTGCCGGCCACCGCCAGGCACAGGGCGCAGACCCAGGACGAGGCCTGCGCCGGGCTCGCCCCCACGGCGGCGGCCGCCGCCAGAACAAGTGCGAGGGTGCCGCCGAACCCGACCAAAGCGGCGACGAAGGCGCTGACCAGGAGCGAGACGCGCATGGCGCGCCTCAGGCTCGCTTGCCGGTCGGCGCCGGGGCGCGGCCCGCTGCGCCCCTCATGGCTTCTGGGCGGCCAGAACCGGGGCCAAAGCGTTCAGCGCCTGCCGCCGCGCCACCAGCCCCAGGGGCTCGGGGGAGGCGATGTCCAAGGCGGTGTACCGCACGAACACGGCCGTATGCCCCTGCTTCTGCGCGAAGCCCACGAACCAGCCGAACGGCCGCGTCGGGTCGATACTGCCGTCTTCCAGGCGCTGGAAGCCCGAGCCGGTCTTGCCGAAGGCTTGCCAGCCCGCCGGCTGCTCCGGCAGGGCCATGAGCCGCATGGTGCCCGCCACCGCCTCCGGCGACACGGGCAATTCGCCCTTCAGCATCCGGCGCAGGAAATCCACCTGCTCGCGGGGCGAGAGGCGCAGGGAGGAGGAGAGCCAGAAGTTGGCGCCGGGCGCCTCCTGCCCCTTCACGCCGCCCATATTCTCGTTGCCGTAGGCAAAGCCCTTGAGATAGGCGCGCAGGCGCTCCTCCCCCAGCTCGCGCACCAGGGCCTGCGAGTACCAGACCACGGAATTGACCATCCATGAGCGCGGGGTTTGCGGCCCGCGGGCCTCCTCGCGCTGCGGCTCCGGCCCCGGCGGCGGGGTGAGGACCGGCCGGTCGTCGCTCTTCAGCAGGCCGGCATCGAAGCCCATGAGGGCCAGGGCCACCTTGAAGGTGGAGTTGGGCGGGTGGCGGGCCGCGCACAGGCCCTGCTTGGCCAGGACCCGTCCGCTCTCCAGGTCGGTGACGATGAAGCAGTCTTCCGCCGCCTGCGCCGGCACCGCCGACGCCAGGGCAAGGAGCGCAAGGGCGGTGCCGGCGAGCGCACGGACGGTCCGTCCGGGGAGCGCCGCCATCAGGAGGCTTTCGCCGGCTTCACCACCCGCGGGGCATAGACATGCTCCGCACCGGGGAAGGTGCGCGCCCGCACCTCCTCGGCATAGCTGGCCACGGCCTTCTCGATGTCCGGCCCGAGATTGGCGTATTTCTTCACGAACTTGGGCACCCGGTCGCCGAGGCCCAGCATGTCCTCCAGCACCAGGATCTGGCCATCGCAGGCGGGCGAGCCGCCGATGCCGATGGTGGGCGGGGCCACCTCCTGGGTGATGCGGCGGGCCAGCGGCTCGGCAATGGCCTCCAGCACGATGGAGAAGGCGCCGGCCTCGGCGATGGCGCGGGCGTCGTCGAGGATGATGGAGGCCTCGGCATCGTCGCGGCCGCGGGCCTTGAACGAGCCCAGGGTGTTGATGGCCTGGGGGGTGAGGCCCACATGGCCCATCACCGGCACCCCGCGATCCACCAGGAAGCGCACGGTCTCGGCCATGCGGCGGCCGCCTTCCAGCTTCACCGCGCCGGCGCCGGTTTCCTTCAGCACGCGGGCGGCGGTGTGGAAGGCCTCGGTGGGGCTCGCCTCGTAGCTGCCGAAGGGCAGGTCCACCACGATGAGCGCGCGTTTGGTGCCGCGCACCACGGCGCGGCCGTGCACGATCATCATCTCGACCGTCACGGGCACGGTGGTTTCCAGCCCGTGCATGACCATGCCGAGGCTGTCCCCCACCAGGATCACGTCCACATGGCGGTCCAGCAGCCGCGCCGTATGGGCGTGGTAGGAGGTGAGCGAGACAATGGGCTCGCCGCCCTTGCGCGCCTGGATCTCCGGTGCCGAGATGCGGCGGGCATCGGCCTGAATGGACATGGCGTTCCTCATGTATTTCCGGCAGGCGGCACGCGGCGTCAGGCGACGGGCACGCCGACCACATATGGATGGAATAGGTAGGCGAGCGCGGCATAGAGCACCAGCCCCCCGCCCACGGCGAGGACATCGCCCGCATAATTCCTCGGCGCCACCGGCAGCGGGTCGCCCCGCCGCTTGAGGGCGATGCGGATGAAGACGGCCCAGGCCAGCACCGCGCCGAACAGCACCATGGAGGCCATGTCGCCATTGGCGAGAAGGTGCGCCAGGGCCCAGGTCTTCACGCCCACCAGAAGGGGGTGCTTCAGCACGGCGCGGATGTGGCTGGGCACATAAGCGGCGACGACGGCGATGCAGGCGAACACCATCAGCAGCAGGGTCAGGTGCCGCATGCCCACCGGCGGGTTCCACAGCTGGAGCGGCCCGGCGGCGCGCCACAGGGCGAAGCCATAGGCGGTGAGCAGCAGGCCGCTGACCGCCAGCAGCGAGAAGAAGCCCTTGTAGGGGCCTTCCCCCAGCCGCGCGATGAGGGCGGAGCGCAGGCCGCCGAGGCTTCCCACCACATGGATGCCGAGGAACACGAAAAGGCCGAGCAGCATCATCACCATGGATTGATCTCCGCGCCCCGGACACGTGCCGGACGCATTCAAAGCCGGTCCAGCGCTTGAATCGGGCGCCGGACAGTAGAGCGGACCGCCCCCGCTTGTCATCAGCGCGCCGCCGCCGCCGGGCCGGGCGGCCTTGCGCGGCACCTGTGGCATGGCAGTATCATTTCGCTGGGGAAACAAGGGGGCCGGGCGATGGGTGCAGGCTGGGCGGGAGCGTTGGCAGCGCGGATCTGGCGGGCGATGGCGGCCGGGGCGGCCCTTGTGCTCCTCTCCGGCGCCCTGGCCGGGGCGCAGGCGGCGGCGGTGGTGGCGCGGGTGGACCTCTCTTCCCAGCGCATGACGGTGACGGTGAACGGAATTCCCCAATATTCCTGGCCGGTTTCCACCGCGCGCCGCGGCTATGTCACGCCCACGGGGGCTTATCGCCCGCAAAGATTGTACAGGTCGTATTTCTCACGCAAGTACTACAATTCGCCCATGCCCTATTCCATCTTCTACAGCGGTGGATATGCAATCCACGGCAGCTATGCGGTGAACCAGCTCGGCTCGCCCGCCTCCCATGGCTGCATCCGCCTGCATCCCGGCAATGCGGCCACTCTCTATTCCCTGGTGCAGACCTATGGGCGGGGCAATACGGTGATCCTGATCACCCGTTGAGCGGCCGCGCCACCGCCCCTGTCGCCGCGGCGCAGGGCTCCCATGCGGCGAACGGTTCGCAACGGGTCTTCTATTCGTCGTGCACTCATGGTATCGGCCACTGCCAACTCGTAGCGGGGTGTGAAGACGCAGCCCGCTCCCACCCCGATCCAGCGGCCCGACCTTCGGCCCGCCACCAGGAGTTGGCCATGACCGCCCCGATTTCGAACCCGCCCGTCGATGCTGCAGCCAATGGCCGCCCGGCATTCCGCGAGGCGCTGACGTTCGACGACGTGCTGCTGAAGCCCGGTGCCTCGGAGGTGATGCCCGGCGAGGTGGATGTCGCCACCCAGCTCACGCGCTCCATCACCCTCAACCTGCCCATCATCTCCGCCGCCATGGACACGGTGACCGAATCGCGCCTCGCCATCGCCATGGCCCAGGCCGGCGGCATCGGCGTCATCCACCGCAACCTTTCGCCGGAAATGCAGGCGGAGCATGTGCGGCAGGTGAAGAAGTTCGAATCCGGCATGGTGGTGAACCCCGTCACCATCCACCCGGACGAGACCCTGGCCGATGCGCTGACCCTGATGAAGCGCTTCAGCATCTCCGGCATTCCGGTGGTGGAGCGGGGCACCGGCGGGCTGCCGGGGCGGCTGGTGGGCATCCTCACCAACCGCGACGTGCGCTTTGCCACCGATCCCGGCCAGCGGGTGGCCGAGCTGATGACGCGGGAGCGCCTGATCACCGTCCGCGAGGGCCAGGTGAGCCAGGATGAGGCCAAGCGCCTGCTCCACCAGTACCGCATCGAAAAGCTGCTGGTGGTGGATGCGAACGAGCGCTGCGTGGGCCTCATCACCGTGAAGGACATCGAAAAGGCGGTGGCCTATCCCAACGCCGCCAAGGACGAGCAGGGCCGCCTGCGCGTCGCCGCCGCCACCACGGTGGGCGCGGACGGCTTCGAGCGCACCGAGCGCCTCATTGATGCCGGCGTGGACCTGGTGGTGGTGGATACCGCCCACGGCCATTCCCGCAAGGTGCTGGACCAGGTGGAACGCATCAAGCGCCTGTCCAACAGGACCCAGATCCTCGCCGGCAACATCGCCACCGCGGAGGGGGCCAGGGCCCTCATCGATGCCGGGGCGGATGCGGTGAAGGTGGGCATCGGCCCGGGCTCCATCTGCACCACCCGCATTGTCGCCGGTGTCGGCGTGCCCCAGCTCACGGCGGTGATGGATGCGGTGGAAGCCGCCCTTGCCACCGGCACGCCGGTGATCGCCGACGGCGGCATCAAATATTCCGGCGATCTCGCCAAGGCGCTGGCGGCGGGCGCCTCCGCCGCCATGGTGGGCTCGCTGCTCGCCGGCACGGACGAGAGCCCGGGCGAGGTGTTCCTCTATCAGGGCCGCTCCTACAAGGCCTATCGCGGCATGGGCTCGGTGGGCGCCATGGCCCGGGGCTCGGCGGACCGCTATTTCCAGGCCGAGGTGCGCGACACGCTGAAGCTGGTGCCCGAGGGCATCGAGGGGCAGGTGGCCTACAAGGGACCGGTGGGGGCCGTGTTGCACCAGCTCGCCGGCGGCCTGCGCGCCGCCATGGGGTATGTGGGCGGCAAGGACCTGAAGGAATTCCGCGAGAAGGCGCAGTTCGTGCGCATCTCCTCCGCCGGCCTGCGTGAAAGCCACGTGCATGACGTGACCATCACCCGCGAGAGCCCGAACTACCCGACCTCGGTTTAGAGCGCGATCCGATCAAATGGACTCAATTTGAGCGGTGAATCGCCCTCTCACTTAAGGATAGAGAACGCGTTCTCCGATCAGCTTGCGATGCAAGCTGATCGGCGCGTGCTCTAGGTCGGCCCGGCCCCGGATGAAGTGCCGAGGCGGTTCGGCTGGGGCTGAAAATCTGCCTGCATGGCCTGCTGATCAGTGCGCGTTGGCGGTGCGAAAAAGGAGCCGGCGAATCCCGCCGGCCGTGGCCCCGCCGCGGCCCCGGCGTGGGCCGCCGGTGACCGGGGCAGGGCCCTGCGCAACCTCATCGCCCGCCGCGCCCCGCCGAACCCCCGCGTGCCGGATTCAGCCGTCGCCGCTCTTCTGCGCCCCGCGCATGCGCACGGTAAATTCCACCAGAAACGCCGTGGACCACGCCACCATCATGGGGCCGATGAGGGATTCGAACGCGGCGACGGCGCGGAAGGTCCGGGCGATGGACACATCGTCCGCCCCCAGCGTGGTGTAGGTGGAGATGGAATAATAAAGCGCGTCGTGCGGGTCCGAGATGGCGCCGAGGGCGACATAGGCCGCGGCCCAGATGCAGATTTCAAACAGATGGGCGAGGCTGAGGCTCAGCACCGTGGAACTGAGGATCACCGCCTCCCGGAACACGTGGTTGGCATAGACCTGGCCCCGAATGCGCCAGATGAGCCGCCGGCGGACGATGGCCAGCGCAACCGCATGGCTGATCACGGTGAGCATCGCCAGCGCGGCGCAGAGTACCATCAGCGCAAAAAAAGCGCCGGAGCCAAGTCCTCCATCCATGTCCCGCGTTCGCTCCCCTCACCACGGCTATTTGCGCCGCCTCCCCGTGGATATCGCTGATCATATCACCGCGCCCGCGTGATCCCGCCGGCGCGGGAGGGGGCGGTAACAGAATCCGTATCCGCGCGCGACGTCTGTCGGCGTTACATGTGCGAAGCGTCTGGAAGGTGTCATTTACGTTCGGTAACAAAATACGCCTTCCTCAGCGCGGTACCGTTGATTAACGTCGTGTCCGGGGGCGGCACATGACGGGAGCGGGTCGGCGCCATGCGCGCGGGCCCGGTTTCCATGCCCTGGAGCCGCCCTTCCATGTTCGCACGTGGTCCGCGTGTGCAGTTTGTCGTCGTCGGCGTGCAGAAGGCCGGGACGACGGCACTCTTTCACTTCCTTGCCAAGCATCCGAAGGTCACGGTTCCCGATCTGAAGGAACTGCACTTCTTCGACGATGACCGGCGGTGCTGGAATGCGCCGGCCTACGGCGAGTATCACCGCAAGTTTCCCTGGCGCTGGGGCGGACTGCGCGGGGAGGCGACGCCCTCCTACATCTGGTGGCCGCAGGCGCTGGAGCGGCTTGCGGCCTACAATCCCCGCATGCGCATCATCGTCATTTTCCGCGACCCGGTGATGCGGGCCCATGCTCACTGGCGGATGACCCGGGAGCGGGGGTACGAGACCCTCGACTTCTCCACCGCCATCCGCTCCGGCCGCAACCGCATGGCCGGGGTGGCACCCGACGACCAGGCCATCCGGCGCTTTTCCTATGTGGAGCGCGGCTTCTACGGCGCACAGTCGGCGCGGCTGCTTTCGCTCTTCCCCCGCGAGCAGGTGCTTATGCTGCGGCAGGAAGACCTTTCCAGCGACCACGACAGCACGCTGCGCCGCGTGTTCGACTTCCTGGGCCTGCCGGACCACAGGATTGCGCAGGAGCGGGTGTTCGAGGGGACGTTCCGCGCGCCGCTCGCTGCAGCCGATGCGGACCTGCTGGCGGACATCTATGCCGACGACATGGCCCGGTTCGAGCACCTGACCGGGCTCGATATCTCCGTCTGGACGAGGCTGAAACACCGTCGCGGCACGGAGAAGATGCCGCCGGCGGACGGCTCCATCACCCTCGCGAGGAAAGCCGCCACCGGCTGACCGTGCCGTGGCCGGGACTTTCCCGGCCCGGCGCCATGGGGCGGCGGGTCAGTCCCGGCGCTGTGCCTTCGGCGGGGTCACGTCGATCATGCCGCCCTCGTCCGGCGTGCCATAGGGCGCGCCCCCGGTCGGCCGGCCGGTGCGCAGGTCGAACACGCGGACCGAGAAGGCCTCCCGGCGCGCCCCGAAGCCCGGCGTCCTGCCGGTGACGAGCGCATAGACGCCGCCGCCCACGAGGAGGGCGGTGACGACGATGCCGGCCACAAGGATGAGGCCGCCCACGAGGGTGAAGAGGGCGAGCCCCACGAGGCCCGCCACCACAAGACCCGCCAGGCCGCCGAAGAGGTTCACGAGCTGTTTCATGGGGCAGACACTGCCGGCAAATTCGGGCGGACTTGCGACCGCCGCCCGGCGCGGGTGCCGCGCCGGGTGCTCACGGGGCGGGCGGCTTCAGTCGCACTGCTCCATCACCGGCTCGCGGCCGATGAGGCGGGCGAGCTGCCGCAGGCGGCTCTGCACCCGTTCGTTGACCAGGGCGGTCAGGTCCCGCGGCATGGTCAGCACCAGCTGGTCGCCCCGGGCCTTCATGGGGGTGCGCGGCAGAATGCCGGGCATGGCCGCCGAGAGCACATAGGCCACCCGCATGGCGGCGCCGAGAATGCGGGCGCGGTCGAGCATGCCGGTGGTCACCAGCTCCAGGATCCGCGTTTCCGATTCATCGGCGCCCAGACCCATGTGCCGGAAATAGACTGCGAGCGCGATATAGGCCCGGCCGGGATGATCGAGCCCGACGAACGCGGCGTGGGCGATGATGTTGAGGCTCTGCTCGCCGCGATAATCCGGGTGCGCGCGCCAGCCGATGTCCGCCAGCAGGCATGCGGCCCGACGCAGGCGGGTTTCGTCGTCGGCTTCCTCCAGCACCGGGGAGGAGGCGAAGAAGGTGTCGGTCCAGGCCACCAGATCCTCGCCGTGGCGCGGCGAGCGCGAGCGCAGCACGTTGAGTTCCTGCGCCGCCACCAGCAGCGGGTCCTCCGCGCGGGTTTCGGCGGGAAGCTGCGAATAGAGCAGACCCTCGCGCACGCCGAGGGCGGAAATGACCACCTCCGCCGGCTTGCCCTGCCGCACGATGTTTTCCAGCACCAGCGCGCCATAGGCGAGCAGCGGCCGGCGGGCGTCGGAGACGACGTCGATATGGGCCAGGGCCTCGGTGTCCGCGCGGTGGACGATGCGGGTGAAGTCCAGCGCCTCGCGGGCCGGAATCACATATCCGTGCATCACATGCAGCGGGTAGCCCTTCTGGAACATGTGCAGGCGCGCCAGCGCCCGCCAGGTGCCGCCCACGGCGTAGAAGGTGCGGCCGGCGAGGCTGTCCAGCAGGCCGGCTTCCGGGATGGTGTCCTTGACGATCTTCTCGGCCTTGCGGGTGGAGCGCGCGGAGCGGTCCTGCAGGGCGAGGCCGCCGAGGGGCAGGGTGACCCCCGCGCCGATCTCGCGCCCCTTCACGTCCACGAGTTCGAGGGAACCGCCGCCCAGGTCGCCGACGATGCCGTCCGGCGCGTGGATGCCCGCCACCACCCCATAGGCCGCCAGCTCCGCCTCGCGCCGCCCGGTGAGCAGCTCGATGGTGGTGCCGCAGATGGCCTCGCACGCGGCAATGAAGGCCGGTCCGTTCTCCGCGTCGCGCGCGGCGGCGGTGGCCAGGGCGTGCACCTCGCCCACCTGCATGGCGTCGCAGAGCGCGCGGAAGCGCTTCAGCGCGGCGAAGGCGCGCTCCACCGCATCCTCCGGCAGGCGGCCGGTGGACAGGACCTCGCGACCAAGTCCGCACAGGGCCTTCTCGTTGAAGATGGGGGTCAGCGCGCGGCCGAGGCCCTCATAGACGACAAGACGAACCGAGTTGGAGCCGATGTCGATGACGGCCACAGGAGCGCCGGAGACGATGCGTCCCGGCGCCCGATGCGGATTTTCACCGCCTTCAGCGCCGGACGAAGAGGCTCCGAGGCGAAGAATCTTTGAGAGACTTTCCACGTCCAGACAAGCTCGGGTTGGTCATGAAATATTGATGGGCGTTGAACGGCTCCTCGCCCGGGGCGGGGACTATGCGTTCGGACGCCCCGTTGGGCAATACCAGCCAGCTCTGCTGGTTGTCGATCAGGTTGGCGACCATGATCTGGTCGAGCACCTGCTCGTGAACCGTAGGGTTGGTGATGGGGCACAGGGTCTCGACGCGACGGTCGAGATTGCGCTGCATGAGGTCGGCCGACGAGATGTAGACCACCGCCTGCGGGCTCGGCAGGCCGTGGCCGGCGCCGAAGCAGTAGATGCGCGAATGCTCCAGGAAGCGCCCGACGATGGACTTCACCCGGATGTTCTCGCTGAGGCCGGGAATGCCGGGCCGCAGGCAGCAGATGCCGCGGATCACGCAATCCACCTGCACGCCGGCGCTGCTCGCCACATACAGCGCGTCGATGATCTCCGGGTCCACCAGCGAGTTGCACTTCAGCCAGATGGCCGCCGGGCGCCCGGCCTGGGCGTGCTCGATCTCGTCCGCGATGTGCTGCAGCAGGCGCGGCTTCAGCGTGGTGGGCGACACCGCCATGGCGTCGAGCTCGCCGGGGGTCGCATAGCCGGTGATGAAGTTGAAGATGCGCGCAACGTCCTGGGCGATCACCGGGTCAGCGGTGAAGAAGCTGAGGTCGGTATAGATGCGGGCGGTAATGGGATGGTAGTTACCCGTGCCCACATGGACATAGGTGGCCAACTGCGCCCCCTCGCGGCGCACCGCCATGGAGAGCTTGCCGTGGGTCTTCAGCTCGATGAAGCCGAACACCACCTGCACGCCGGCGCGTTCCAGGTCGCGGGCCCAGCGGATGTTGGCTTCTTCGTCGAAGCGGGCCTTCAGCTCCACCAGCGCGGTCACCGACTTGCCGGCCTCCGCCGCCTCGGCCAGCGCCTTCACGATGGGGCTGTCGGAGGAGGTTCGGTAGAGGGTCTGCTTGATGGCGACGACGTTGGGGTCTCGTGCGGCCTGGCGAAGGAACTGAACCACCACGTCAAAGGATTCATAAGGGTGGTGAACCAGAATGTCCTTCTCGCGAATTGCCAGAAAGCAGTCTCCGCCGTGGTCCCGGATGCGTTCGGGAAATCGGGCATTGTAGGCCTGAAACTTCAGGTCCGGCCGGTCCACGGAAACCAGCTGCGAGAATTCGTTGAGCGCCAGCACGCCGCCCACGACGAAGATCTCGTCGCCGTTCACGTCGAGTTCGCGGGCGACGAAGGAGCGCAGTTCCTCCGGCATGGCGGCGTCCGCTTCCATGCGGATCACCTCGCCATAGCGGCGCTGCTTGAGGGCGGTCTCGAACAGGCGGACGAGATCTTCCGCCTCTTCCTCGATTTCGAGGTCGCTGTCGCGGATCACCCGGAACACGCCCTGCCCCTTCACGGCATAGCCGGGGAACAGGCGGGAGATGAACAGGCCGATCATCTGCTCCAGGGTGATGAAGCGCATGGCGCCGGAGCCCGTGTCCGGCAGGCGGATGAAGCGCTCCACCTTCGCCGGAATGCGGATCAGCGCATTCATGCCCCGCCCGTCCGACTGGCGCACCAGCTGCAGGGCGAGGGAGAAGCCGAGATTGGGGATGAAGGGGAAGGGGTGCGCCGGGTCGATGGCCAGCGGCGTCAGCACCGGGAACACATAGTTGAGAAAGTGGCGCTCAAGCTGCGCCAGATCCCCGGCCGAGGCTTCCGCGCCGTCCACCAGCACGATGCCGGCAGCCGCGAGGTCGCTGCGCAGCTCAAGCCAGCGGCCCTGCTGGTCGGAGATGAGCTGGGCGGCGCTGGTGAGGATGGTCGAGAGCTGCTCGGAAGGGGTGAGGCCGTCCGGGCTGCGGGTCTGCACGCCCTCGCGCACCTGCTCCTTCAGGCCCGCCACGCGGACCATGAAGAATTCGTCCAGGTTGTTGGCGGAGATCGAGAGGAAGCGCAACTGCTCCAGCAGCGGGTGGTTGCGATTCGCCGCCTCCTCCAGCACACGCCGGTTGAAGTGCAGCCAGGAAATCTCGCGATTGATGAAGCGCTGGGGAGATTGCGCCAGCTCAAGGATTTCCGCGGTTTCCGCCGGTATGCTCATCTCGGCGACAGCTGCAGCCTCGTTCATTCCCATGCTCGGTCCCCCGCAGTTTGGCCGGACCATGGCCGCCTTAGATGACCGCTCTATGACGGCATGTGCGGCCGGGTGGTCGCTCCGGCCCCTGTGGTTCAGAGGGCATCAATCATCCTCGTCGGCGGTGCCGAGCGCCGGTCGCTCGCGCAGCACCTGTGCGGCGAAGGCCCGCGTCACCGGCCGGCGCGCCGCGAGCGCCGCCGCGTCGAGGGCCTCCACCACACGCTGGGCGCCGGCCACCGAGCGCTGCATCCGCAGCAGCAGATACTGCACCGTCGGTTCGTCCACCGCCAGCTGCCGGTCCGCAAACAGCTTCACCAGCACCGCCGCCAGCAGCGCATCGTCGGCGGGCGCGATCTCGAACACCGGCACCGCCCGCAGGCGGGAGGAGAGGTCGGCGGTGGCCAGGGCGAAGCCGGAGGGGGGCGTCCGCGCGGTCATCAGCAGATAGGCGTGCTGCTCGCGGGCGAGGTTGAGCAGGTGGAACAGGGCGGCCTCGCAGAAGGCGCCGGCCTCCATGTCCTCCAGCACCAGCGCGCCGGTGGAAAGGGCATCCGGCACCTTCTCGCGCACCAGGTCGCGGGCCGCCACGGTCTGCGCCCCGGCGTGCTCGGCGAAGATGGCGGCAAGGTGGCTCTTGCCCGCGCCCTCGGGGCCCACCAGGCACACCACCCGCGCCGGCCAGTTCGGGAAGGCGTCGATGAGGGCGAGGGCGGCGCTGTTGCCGGGCGCGGCGAGAAAATCCTCGCGCCGCAGTGCCGGCCGGCCCGGCAGGTCGAGGGGAAGCTGGCGGGGGCGCGGGTCGCGGTCGGCCATGGCTCAGGGGGCGCCCGGCGGCGGCAAGGCGTCGGTCTCCGGCCCCATGTAGAGGGGAGAATGGAGGTATCTTTGGATGGCAAAGCGCACCAGTACCCCGGCCACGGCGGTCAGCGGCACCGCCAGCAGCAGGCCCACGAAGCCGAACAGGTAGCCGAAGGAGAACAAAGCGAACATGAGCCAGACCGGATGCACGCCGATGCTGTCGCCCACCAGCTTGGGCGACAGGACATAGCCCTCCACCGCCTGGCCGACGATGAAAATGGCGAACACGGTGCCGATCATCCCCCAGTCCGGGAAGAACTGGACGATGGCCACGCCCATGGCGAGCACGAAGCCGGTGAGCGAGCCCACATAGGGAATGAAGGTGATGACGCCCGACACGATGCCGATGAGCAGGCCGAAATTGAGCCCCGCCATGGAGAGCGAGACGGCATAGAAGGTGCCCAGCAGCAGGCACACCATGGCCTGTCCGCGAACGAAGCCCGCCACCGCCATGTCCATGGACTTGGCAAGGTCGCGCACCACCGGGCGGTGGGGCAGGGGCACCAGCCGGTCCACGAAGGCCACCATCTCGTCCCAGTCGCACAGGATGTAGAAGACCACCACCGGCGTCACCACCAGCAGCGCGAACAGGGAGATGAGCGCCTGCCCGCCGGACCACACCGAAGACAGAAGGCCGAGGAGATGGGTGACGCCCTGGGTCATCAGATCGGAGATGGAGCGCTGCATGTCCGGCAGGCGGTCGCCGACGATGCCGCTCAGCCATTCGCGGTTCTCTTCCGTCAGCAGCCCCTGCAGCCGCGCCACGTAGGATGGCAGGCGCTGGATGAATTCGAACAGCTGCGACGACAGGATGGGCAGCGCCAGCAGGAAGAACAGCATCACCACCAGCAGCAGCAGCCCCACCACCACCAGAGCGGACAGGGTGCGGGCAATGCCCACGTGCTCCAGCCGGATCACCACGGGGTTGAGGAAATAGGCCAGCACGATGCCTGCCACGAACGGCAGCAGGATGCCGCTGAGCAGCCACAGGCCGACAAGGGCGAGGATCAGGGCCCCGACCCAGAAGCGCAGTTGGACCTGAACCGGCATCGCACCTCCCCGCGACCTGCGCCGGCGTCGTGCGCCACACTCGCCGGTCGCCGGCCAGCCGACGCGCCCATCAGCGTGCCATGTGGCGCGTCCATGCCGCGAGATAGGCAGCGGCGGAAAGGGCCGTCAAGAGCCCAACCGCGACAAGGCCCAGATTGAACAGGCCGGGCAGGACAAGGCCGAAACCCGCCGTGGCGAGCACGAAGGCGGCAAAGGTGATCTGGATCGCCGTGTTCACCTTCGAGACGAGCAGGGGGCTGATGGCGACCTTCCTGTCCATCACCATGGACAGCACCACGGCGCCCACGATCATGACATCGCGGGACACCACGGCGATGGCGACCCAGCGGGGAATGAGGCCCGCCACCGCGAGGGCCACATAGATGGAGACGAGCAGCGCCTTGTCGGCCACCGGGTCCAGATAGGCGCCAAGCTCGGTCTGCATGTGGAAACGCTTGGCGATGAAGCCGTCGAGCGCGTCGGAAACGCCGGCCGCAAGGAAAAGCCAGAATGCCAGCAGGGCCTCGCCCGACGCGATCGACCAGACCACCGCCGGTACCAGCAGGATCCGCAGCAGGGTGATGATGTTCGGCAGACTCAATGCCGCTCCCTCCCGACCTTGCGGCAGGCTAGAGCGCGATCCGATCAAATTGAACCAATTTGATCGGTGAATCGCCCTCCAGCTCCAAGATAGAGAACGCGTTATCCGATCAGCTTGCGATGCAAGCTGATCGGCGCGTGCTCTTGAGCGCGATCCGATCAAATTGAACCAATTTGATCGGTGAATCGCCCTCCAACGCCAAGATAGAGAACGCGATCCGGCTGGATGGAACAGAAACTGTCCGCCGCAACCCGGCCGATCACACCTCGGTTACCGGATGGGGATGGACGGGAGCGGGGGCGCCGCGCCGCCGGCTCACAATGCGTCGCGCAGGCCCTTCACGAAGCTGGAGAGCCCCGTCAGCCGCCGCCGCTTCAGCCGCTCCGCCTGCAGGATGGCGGTGAGCTTGGCCAGGCTGTCATCCACCTCATGGTTGATGATGATGTAGTCATACTCGGTATAGTGGCTGATCTCGTCCGACGCCTTGGCCATGCGCTGGTGCACCACCTCGTCCGAATCCTGGGCGCGGGCGCGCAGGCGCTGTTCCAGGTCGGCGGCGGTGGGCGGCAGCAGGAACACCTTCACCAGGTCCTGCTGGGCGCTTTCGCCCAGCTGCTGGGTGCCCTGCCAGTCGATGTCGAACAGCACGTCGCGCCCGGCCGACAGCGCCGCCTCCACCGCCGCGCGGGGCGTGCCGTAGAGATTGTCGAACACGGTGGCGTGCTCCAGCAGGTCCCCTTCGTCCCGCATCCGGTGGAAAGTGGCCACATCCACGAAGAAATAATCCCGCCCATCGACCTCGCCGGGCCGCGGGGGGCGGGTGGTGACGGATACCGACATGGTGATGCGGTCGTCGCTGGCCAGGAGCTTGCGCGACAGGGTGGTCTTGCCCGCCCCCGACGGGGAGGAGAGCACCAGCATGAGGCCGCGACGGGCGAGGCCGGAGCGCGAGCCCGGCTTCCAGCCCGGCAGCGCGAAGTGCGGGGACACGGAGGAGGCGGAGGAGGGCATTGCGGGCGGCTTCATTCGAGGTTCTGGATCTGCTCGCGGAACTGGTCCACCAGCAGCTTCAGGTCAAGGCCGATCTGTGTCAGCGCCACCGAATTGGACTTTGCGCACAGGGTGTTGGCCTCGCGGTTGAACTCCTGCGCCAGGAAGTCGAGGCGCCGGCCCACCGGCCCACCGGAATAGAGCAGCTCGCGCGCGGCGGCGAGGTGGGCGGTGAGGCGATCCAGCTCCTCGCGCACGTCCGCCTTGGTCACCGCCAGCACGGCCTCCTGGTGAAGCCGGTCGGGGTCCAGGGCGGCGGCCTCCATCAGCACGCGCACCTGGTCGGCGATGCGGGCCTTGACCGCCTCCACGCTGCGTTCCGGCAGGCGCTCGGCCCGGACCACCAGGGCGGTGATGGCGTCCAGCCGGTCGGTGAGGACGGCACGCAGCGCCTCGCCTTCGCGGGCCCGCATGGCGCCCAGCTCCCGCAGCGCGCGGTCGAAGCTGGTGAGAATGGCGGCCATGAGGGAGCGCCGATCCTCCTCGCTCTCCTCCACTTCGGCGATCTCCACCATACCCTTGACCGAAAGCAGCGCCTCCAGGCCGGGCAGCGGGGCGCCCAGGCGCTCCGCGCTCGTCTTCACGGCATGGAACAGGGACTGGAGCGCGGCTTCGTTCACCCGCACCGACACCGCCTCGCCTTCGCGGGTGGCGGCGAGGGTGGCGGACACCGAGCCGCGGGTGAGCGCCTGGCCGGTGCGGGTGCGCACGTCCGCTTCCAGCACCTCGAAGCCCGGCGGCAGGCGCAGGCGCAGGTCGAGGCCCTTGCCGTTCACCGCCCGCACCTCCCATCCGAAGCGCCAGGGGCCCTGATCTCCGGCAACGCGGGCAAAGCCCGTCATGCTGGCGAGCGGCGAGGACGGCGCCGCCATGCGGCTGGCCGGAGAGGTGGAAGCGCGTGTCATTGCCAATCCCGACTGCGGCCCGATGCCGCCCGCGTGGTCAATTGCTTCTGGCCGCGGGCGCCGCTGCGGGCGTCCCGGTGACCGGCGGCGGGGTGCCGCCCTGCTCGATGGTGCGCCAGCGGGCGACGTTCTTGTTGTGGTCGGCCAGCGTTTCCGCGAAGGCGTGCCCGCCGGTGCCATCGGCAACGAAGAACAGGTCCTTGGTCTTCGGCGGGTTGGCCACCGCCGCCAGTGCATCGCGCCCCGGATTGCAGATGGGGCCGGGCGGCAGCCCGTCGATGGCATAGGTATTGTAGGCGGTGGGGGTGGAAATGTCGGTGCGGCTGATGGGCCGGCCGAGGCTGCCGCGGCCGCCCGCGATGCCGTAGATGATGGTGGGATCGGACTGGAGCCGCATCTTCCTGTTGAGGCGGTTGACAAACACGGCGGCCACCTGGGGCCGCTCGTCCGCCTGCCCGGTCTCCTTCTCCACGATGGAGGCGAGGGTGACGAGCTCCTGCGGGCTGCGCAGGGGAACGTCCGGCGCGCGCTTGGCCCACAGGGCCTTCACCAGCTTCTGCTGGGCCTCGGCCATGTCGCGCAGCAGCTTCTCGCGGGACATGCCGCGCTGGATCCGGTAGGTCTCCGGCAGCAGCGTGCCTTCCAGGGGCACGGCCGGATTGCCGGTGAGCAATTCGTTGTCCATCAGGCGCTTGACCACCTGCTGGCTGGTCAGTCCCTCGGGAATGGTGATCTGGTGCAGCACCACCTTGCCCGAGGCGATGGTGTCGATGACGCCGGCCACCGACTGGCCCGGCTTGAACACATATTCGCCGGCCTTCAGCTCCGCGTCCGAGCGGGCGATGCGCTGGCCGGCCACGAAGACCAGCCAATTGTCGATCACGCCTTCGTGCTGGAGGAGTTCGGCCATGTCGGTGATGCCGCCGCGCGGGATGTTCACCGTCTTTTCCGTGGCCAGGGGGCCGGGCGCATAGAAGGCGCGCTGGGCGTACCAGGCGGCAAGGCCGCCGCCGACGGCCAGAAACAGGAGAAAGGTGAAAATGCCGCTGCCGATGGTCACCGCCGGGTGACGTGCGGCGCGCGAGGGGCGCGGCATGGCGCTGGCGGGCGGCTTGCGCGCCGCCTTTGCTGCCGAACGCGGCGCAGGCTTGGGGGCGGGCTTGGGTGCGGGCTTGCCGGCCGCCTTCGGCGCCGGGCCGGGCGCAGGAGGGGGGGCGGAGGCAGCAGCGGGCTTGGCAGCAGCGGGCTTGGCAGCGGTGGTCTTGTCTACGGTGGGCTTGGCTGCGGCCTGCCCGGTCGCGGGCGCCGCCGATGCTTCAGCACCTTCCGGGGCAGCCGCGGCGACCGGCCCGGGAGCGACGGTGCGCGGCGGTTCGCCGCCGGCAGCCTCGGATGGCGCCTCCGGGCGAGGCATGCCGGTTTGCGGTGATCCGTCGTTGGACTGGGCCATCAAGGGCTCCCCTGTCGTCGGCAAAGGCACGCGGCGGAACCTCTGGCCGGAGGCTCCCGAGCGGGCCCGGCAGGCCGGGCGCGCGCCGCAAATTGAACGGCGATGGTCGAAACCGCTCCGAACCTAGCAAAAGCGACCGTCGTGGCAACCGGATGGCAGCAAGATGCGGCCGGAAGATGCCCGATCCTGTAACCCGGCGCCCGCGCAGTTCCGTCCCGCCGGCGGGTTGCCTGCGGGACGGTGCCGCCGGTGTCGGGCGGCGAGGCGGATCAGGCGAAACGGATGGTGACCCGCAACTGCAAACGCGGAGCCCCAAGACCGCAGTGGCGTGAGCCGGCCCTTCGCGGCGGATGGGGCCATCCGTCGCCGTGGACCCCCTGGAGCGCGGTCCGCTCGCACGCTTACTGAATAACGCCCGTTCCGCCCTCGTGGTTCGACGCGACAGATGGAACCCATCTATCGCGGTCGAACCACAAGCCTTTGATCTGGTGGATCAACTTTTCGAAACGGATGGGAATCGTCCGTTTCGGTCGAACCGCTAGGCCGCATAGCGGCGGAAAATCAGGGACGCGTTCGTGCCGCCGAAGCCGAAGGAATTGGACAGCACCGCGTCGATCTTGCGGGGCTTGGCCTTCAGCGGCACGAGGTCGATGGGTGTCTCCACCGAAGGATTGTCGAGGTTCAGCGTCCCCGGCGCCATCTGGTCGCGCATGGCCAGCACAGAGAAGATGGCTTCCACGGCGCCGGCAGCCCCCAGGAGGTGGCCGATGGACGATTTCGTAGACGACATGGCGGTCTTGGCGGCCGCATTGCCGAGCAGCCGCTCCACCGCCTTCAGCTCGATCTCGTCAGCCATGGTGGAAGTGCCGTGGGCGTTGATGTAGTCGATGTCGTCCGCCGTCATCCCCGCCCGCTTCAGCGCCGCCGACATGCAGCGGAAGGCGCCGTCGCCGTCCATGGACGGGGCGGTGATGTGGAAGGCGTCGCCCGACAGGCCATAGCCCACCAGCTCGGCATAGATCCTGGCGCCGCGCGCCTTGGCGTGCTCCAGCTCCTCAAGCACCACCACGCCCGCGCCCTCGCCCATGACGAAGCCGTCGCGGTCCCTGTCATAGGGACGGGAGGCGCGGGTCGGGTCGTCGTTGAAGGCGGTACACAGGGCCTTGCAGGCGGCGAAGCCGGCGATGGAGAGGCGGTTCACCGGCGATTCGGTGCCGCCCGCCACCATCACGTCCGCATCGCCGAGCGCGATCAGCCGCCCGGCGTCGCCGATGGCATGGGCGCCGGTGGAGCAGGCCGTGACCACCGCGTGGTTCGGCCCCTTCAGCCCGTGCTGGATGGAGACGTAGCCGCCGGCAAGGTTGATGAGCCGGCCGGGAATGAAGAAGGGGGAGATGCGCCGCGGACCGCGGTCCTTCAGCAGCAGGGAGGCCTCGGCGATGCCCTCGATGCCGCCGATGCCGGAGCCGATCAGCACGCCGGAGGTGATCTGGTCCTCATAGGTGGAGGGATGCCAGCCGGCATCGTCCAGCGCCTGCGTGGCAGCCGCCATGGCGAAGACGATGAACTCGTCCACCTTGCGCTGTTCCTTGGGCTCCATCCACTGGTCGGCATTGAAGGTGCCGTCCGAGCCGTCGCCGCGGGGAATGTTGGCGGCGATCCTGCAGGCGAGGTCCGACACGTCGAAATGTCCGACCTGCTTCACGCCGCTCTCGCCGGCGAGCAGCCGCCGCCATGTCGGCTCGACGCCGCAGCCGAGCGGCGTCACCATGCCGAGGCCGGTGACGACAACACGTCTCATGAGGAAAACTCCGGGAGGCTGACCGCCGACGCGCGCGGCGTCCGGCCTGGTACGACAACGGCCGCGGGCGCAAGGCGCCGCGCGACCGTCGAATGAAGACGCGTCAGGCTCAAGCCGCGTTCTTCTCGAGGAACTTGATCGCGTCGCCAACCGTCAGGATGGTCTCGGCGGCATCGTCCGGGATCTCGCAGTTGAAGGCCTCCTCGAAGGCCATCACGAGTTCCACGGTGTCGAGGCTGTCGGCGCCGAGATCGTCGATGAAGGAGGCGGTCTCCGTGACCTTGTCGGCCTCCACGCCCAGATGCTCCGCGACAATCTTCTTCACCCGCTCGGCGATGTCACTCATCGATGCAACCCTCGTTGTTCGGATAATCCCGTTGCCGTTCGGCGGCTGGAGGAGGGCATAATGCCTTTTTTATGCCGTGCCCAGCCCCCTCAGTCGCGAGGGAGGAGCGAATCCGGCCCATACATCCCCGCCCCGCGCGCAGGCGAAGGAGCCCCCGAAAGGCGCCCCCGCCCGGCCCGGCAATGGGGCTCGTTAGCACACTCCCCGGCACCTGACCAGTAACGCCGCGGCCTTGCGGGTGAAACGCCGCGGCGCTAGACGCCGCGGGGATGCGATTGCGCCGCAGCCGCTGGGCGGGACCAGCCCCGCGCAGGATGTGGTGCGGATTGACCACGCCCCGGCAAGGCCTCAGGCCATGTCATGCGGGCGGCTCTGCCTCAGGTGGCCGGGACATGGCGGACGAGAAGGAAAAATCCGAGCGGCTCGCCGCCGCGCTGCGCGCCAACCTCCTGCGGCGCAAAGCCCAGGCGCGCGCGCGCCGCGAGGAACCCGCGCCGGCGTCGCCGGCCCCGGGGCCGGATTTGCCGCAGGCCGGGCCCGGCTCCGTGCCGGCCGGTCCGCCCATGCCGCAAGGGCAGGGTGACGGCGGCGCGCCGGATGCGGAGGTATCTGCACGCGGAAGTGGTGCTCCTGCCGCCTCCGGTGCGCCACGGATTGTGCCGGAGGGCGAGGCGGGCTAGACATTCCCCCTTCCACCTGAAATCGGCAGGGACCGCGGGCACCGGCGGCGCGCCGGGACCTCAGCCAGGGACCAAGGACAGCATGGACAAGATTCGCATCGTCGGCGGACACGAGCTCAACGGCACCATTCCCATTTCCGGTGCCAAGAATGCAGCGCTCCCGCTGATGATCGCGAGCCTCCTCACCGAGGAGAAGCTGATTCTCGAAAATGTCCCGCGCCTGGCGGACGTGGCCCTGCTGCAGCGCATCCTGGGCAATCACGGGGTGGACATCACCACCAACGGCAAGCGCAACGGGGATGATCCCTGCGCCGGCCAGACGCTGGAGATCGACGCGCGGGTGATCGTGGACACCACGGCCCCCTACGATCTCGTCTCGCGCATGCGGGCCTCGTTCTGGGTGGTGGGGCCGCTGCTCGCCCGCATGGGCGTCGCCCGCGTCTCCCTGCCGGGCGGCTGCGCCATCGGCACGCGGCCGGTGGATTTCCATCTCGATGCCCTGCGTGCCCTGGGTGCGGATATCGACATCGACGCCGGCTATGTGGTGGCGAAGGCGCCCAACGGCCTTGTAGGCGCGCGCATCGTCTTCCCCAAGGTGTCGGTGGGGGCCACCCACACCGCCCTCATGGCCGCCGCGCTGGCCCGCGGCGAAAGCATCATCGAGAATGCCGCCCGCGAGCCGGAGATCGTGGACCTCGCGGACTGCCTGGTGAAGATGGGGGCGCACATTTCCGGCGCCGGCACCTCCACCATCCATGTGGACGGCGTACCGCGGCTGAAGGCCGCCCGCCATGCGGTGCTGCCCGACCGGATCGAGACCGGCACCTATGCCATGGCCACCGCCATGGTGGGCGGCGACGTGATGCTGGCGGGCGCGCGGCCCGATCTGCTGGAAAGCGTGCTGGAGATCCTGCGCCAGGCGGGGGCCGAGATCGACGCCACCAACGAGGGCATCCGGGTGCGCCGCAATGGCGCGGGAATCCTGCCGGTGGAGGTTTCCACCGCCCCCTATCCGGGCTTCCCCACCGACCTCCAGGCCCAGCTGATGGCGCTCATGACCCGGGCGCAAGGGCGCTCGCGCATCACCGAAACCATCTTCGAGAACCGCTTCATGCATGTGCAGGAGCTGGCCCGCCTGGGCGCGAAGATCCAGCTGGACGGCGACACCGCCACCATCGAGGGCGTCGAGCGGCTCACCGGCGCGCCGGTGATGGCCACCGACCTGCGCGCCTCGGTCTCCCTCGTCATCGCCGGCCTTGCCGCGGAAGGGGAAACCATGGTGCAGCGCGTCTATCACCTGGACCGCGGCTTCGAGAAGCTGGAAGAGAAGCTCTCGCGCTGCGGCGCCGAGGTGGAGCGCATCAGCGGCTGAGGGTACAATCGCCGGCTCCAGCTGAGCTCGCCGGGATGCAACGCGGCGGGATGTGAAGCGGCCGGGAGGCGGGACGGGGGAGGGGGCGCCGGCGCGCCGGCCTATTTCTCCGCGGCCCCCTGCTCCACCGCCACCACCTTGCCGCGATCCACCGCCAGGGCGAGGCGGCCGGCCTTCAGGGCCAGCGCCCGCTCGCCGAACAATTCCCGCCGCCAGCCCTTCATCGCCGGCACGTCGGCATCGTCGCTGACGGCGATGCGCTCCAGGTCTTCCGTGGTGGCGATCACCTTGGCGGCCACGGCATTTTGCTCCGCCGTCATGCGCAGCAGCACCTTCAGCAGTTCCACGGTGGCGCCGGCGCCATTGGGCAGGGCCTTGTCGCGCTCGATGCGGGGCAGGGACTTGGGGTCGCGGGCGAGGCCCCGCTTCACCGCCTCCAGCACCGCCTCGCCATAGCGCGATCGCTCGAAGCCCTTGGGCAGGGTGCGCAGCTCCGCCAGCTTTTCGGGGGTCTGCGGCTGCTGGAGGGCGATCTCGCCGATCACGTCGTCCTTGATGACGCGCCCGCGGGGCAGGTCGCGGGCCTGCGCCTCGCTCTCGCGCCAGGCCGCCACTTCCACCAGGACCGCCAGCTCCCGCGGCTTGCGCACCCGCGACTTGAGCCGCTCCCAGGCGGTTTCGGGCGCCTGCTCGTAGGTGGCGGGGGAGGTGAGGACGTGCATCTCCTCGCCCACCCACTCGCCCCGGCCGCGGGCGTCGAGATCGGATGTCAGCTTCACATAGATGTCGCGCAGGTGGGTCACGTCGGCGATGGCGTAGGTGAGCTGGGCCTGGCTGAGGGGCCGCCGCGACCAGTCGGTGAAGCGCGAGGATTTGTCGAGGCTGTGCCCGGTGGTCCGCTGCACCAGCTGGTCATAGGAAATGCTGTCGCCATACCCCAGAACCATGGCCGCCACCTGGGTGTCGAACACCGGATGGGGGATCAGCCGGGCCTGGTGCCAGATGATCTCGATGTCCTGCCGGCCGGCATGGAACACCTTCATCACCCGCTCATTGCCCATGAGGCGGAAGAAGGGCGCCAGGTCGAGGCCGTCGGCGAGGGCGTCGATGATGATGGCCTCGTCCGGCGAAGCCACCTGCACAACGCAGAGCTTGGGCCAGAACGTGGTCTCCCGCAGAAATTCCGTGTCAACCGTGACAAAGGGATGGCGGGCTAAACGCTCGCAGGCGGCTGCCAGCGCCTCGGTCGAAGTGATGGGGTCCATGTGCGAAACATACCTACGCGACGCCGCCGGGAAAAGGGAATGTGGCGCGATTTTGTCATGCTGCGGCGCACGCGAGACGCAGGGCCGCCTCCGCGGAGGCCGGCCGCCCCAGCAGGAACGCCTGGAGGTGCGTGCATCCTTCCAGCTTCATGAGGCTCACCTGCTCCTCCGTCTCGATGCCCTCGGCGGTGCTGGTCAGCGAGAGCGCGTGCGAAAGCCCCAGCACGGCATGGAGGATGGCGCGATTCGACGGGCTGCTCCCGGCCCCCTGGACGAACAGACGATCCACCTTGATTCGGCCGATGGGCAGGTTGTGGAGGTATGATAGGGAGGAATAGCCCGTTCCGAAATCATCGAGGGCGATGGTGATTCCCTCCCGGCGGAGGGCATCGAGCGCCGAATGCACGGTCGCGCCTTCGTTCAGCAGAACCGATTCGGTGATTTCCAGTTCCAGCCGCCGGCTCGGCAGGCCGGTCCGTGCAAGGGCGGCCAGCACCTGCTCGGTGACCTTGCCGTCGCGGAACTGCACCGGGGAAAGATTGATCGAGATGAACAGGTGGTCCGGCCACGACATGGCGGCACGGCAGGCCTCCTCCAGCACCCAGGCGCCGATGGGCATGATGAGCCCGGTCTCCTCCACCACGGGGATGAAATCGGCGGGAGACACTTGCCCGCGCACGGGATGCTGCCAGCGCAGCAGCGCCTCGAAGCCGGCGAGGCGCCGCGTCGCGGCATCGAAGATGGGCTGGTAGACGAGGTGGAACTGGTGCAGCCGCCAGGCCTCGTCGAGCTCGAACTGCAGTTCCTGCCGGGCCTTGGCGGCCTGGGCGATGCGGTCGGAGAACTCCCGGATGGCACCCCGGCCTTCGCTTTTGGCCGCATAGAGGGCCAGGTCCGCATTCTTCAGGAGGCTGAGCACGGAATCGCCGTCCCGCGGGCTGATGGTGATGCCCACCGAGCAGCCGATGGCCAAGCGATGGCGGTCCACCAGATGCGGCGCGCCGATGGCGGCGACCACCGCCGTGGCGAGGTCCCGCGCCCCCTGCTTCTCGCGGATGCCCTTGCGCACGATGGCGAACTCGTCCCCGCCCAGCCGCGCCAGGAGGCCGTCCGCCTGGAGCGTCTCCGTCAGGCGCCTTGCCACCGCTTGCAGCAGCGTGTTGCCCACGTCATGGCCCAGCGTGTCGTTGATCACCTTGAAGGAGTCCAGGTCCAGGAACAGCAAGGCAAAAGGTGTGTCGCGCTCGTGGGTCAGCAGGTGGTCGATCTGCTCGGTCAGGCGCAGCCGGTTGGGCAGGCCGGTGAGGGGATCGGTGCGGGCCATGTGACGCTCGAAGGCGGTCAGTTCGCGTTGGTCGCGCAGGTGCCGGGCGACGAAGATGGCGGCAAGGCCGATGAGGAGGCAGAACAGGAGGGCGGCGACGACGATGGGCAGCAGCATCCGCAGCAGCGTTGCTTCCACCGCCTCCGTCGTGTCGCTCACGATGACGCTGACCGGGACGCCCGCCTTGATGTGGCGGACAACCGATAGCCGTTCGTGATCGTCGAGGATGCCGGCAGAAAGGCGGCCGCCGCCGGGGGGCAGAGCGGCGAGCGCTGCGGCGATGCGTTGGCGGCCATGCTGCGCCGCGCCGCTGGCGGTGCCGGCGGCGGGGGAGAGGGGGGGCGCGCTGGCAAGCACGGTGCCGTCGGTGCGGACGAGGGCGATGAGGCCGCCGGGGCCAAGGTCCAGGTGCGAGAGCGTCGCTTCCAGATAGAACCGGTCCAGGGCCGTGAGCAGCACGCCCAGGAACTGGCCGTCCGGCGCGTCGATGCGGCGGCCGAGGAAAATGTTGGGCAAATGGGAGATGCGGCCGGTCATGGGCTCCGTGAGATAGGTCATCCCCGGGGGACCACTCTCAAGGATCTGGAAGTAAAGGCGGTCGTTATTGTCCACCGGCGGGGCGGGCCAGACCCGGGTGGTGACGAGGACGTGCCCCTTGTTGTCCATGAGGCTCAGCGCGTCGATGAAGGGCAGCCCGGAGATGCGCGCCCGCAACTGGTCGTGGGCGGAGCGGGGCGACATGGCGCCGGCCAGGGCTTCGGGGCTGGTAACCCCGGCATTGCGCAGGGCATCGGCGATGCCGGTCTGCACCAGCTCGATGGCCTGGAACGCGCGACTGGTTTCCTCCGACAGGGAGATGGCGAGGTTGTTGAGCGATTTCACCTGAAACCTGAGGCCCTCGCGCCACAGGGTGCTGATGATGACGAGCGTGGTGGCGATGACGATCGCCATCAAGGCCAGGGCGGCGATGAACAGCCGCTTCTCTGCCCATACGAACCCATGTGACCCGGCCTCGCGCCGTGCGGCGTGCCGGTACGCACTTGATCTTGGGCTTTCGCCTCGCAGCACCACGGCCGTTCAGGCTCCTGTTGCCGCTTCAGTTTAGGCGACCGCCCGGCCCCTTCGTCAATGGTGCGGAATTCGCGATGCGCCAGACTTCCGGTTGCAGTGGCCGCCTTGCGGTGCGGCAGGCGGGGCGCGGCGGGATCGCCCTTAAGCCACCGCCATGGTGCGCATCAGGGCCTCCTCGGCGGTGCCGGGGCGGCCGAGGAGATAGCCCTGGAGGTGGGTGCAGCCTTCCTCCACCATGATCTTGCGCTGGCCTTCCGTCTCGATGCCTTCCGCCGTGCACCGCAGCGAAAGGGTGCCGGCCAGGCTGACGATGGCCCGCGTGATGGCGAGGCTCTCCGGCGAGGTCTCGATCTGCTCGACGAAGGTGCGATCCACCTTGATGCGCCCGATGCTCAGCATGCGCAGGTATCGCAGGGAGGAATAGCCGGTGCCGAAATCATCCAGGGCGACCGTGATTCCCTCCTCGCGGAACTGCTGCAGCGTCGCCCGCACCACGGGGCCTTCCTGGAGCAGGGTGGATTCGGTGATCTCGATCTCCAGCCGGTCGGGCCGCAGGCCGGATGCATCGAGGGCCGAGCGCACCTGGTGCAGGGCCTGCCCGCCGCGGAACTGGAGGGCGGACAGGTTGATGGAGATGAAGATGGGGTCCGGCCACTGTGCCGCAGCCCGGCAGGCCTCCATCAGCACCCAGGCCCCAAGGGGGAAGATGAGGCCGGTTTCCTCCGCCAGCGGAATGAAGACATCGGGCGGCACGAGCCCGCGCTGGGGGTGATGCCAGCGGGCGAGCGCCTCGAAGCCGGCAAGGCGGCCGCTGCGCGCCTCGAAGATCGGCTGGTAGGCCAGGAAGAACTGGTGCCCCTTCCAGGCAGCATGGAGATCAAGCTCCAGGAGGCGTCGTTCCCGGGCGCTGCGTTCCATCTCCTCCTGGAACATGCGGGCGACGCCGCGCCCGTCGCTCTTGGCGCGATACAGGGCGAGGTCGGCGCTCTTCAGCAGGCCCGCCACCTGCACCCCGTCCTTGGGGCACAAGGCGATGCCGACGCTGCAACTGCCCACCACCCTGTGGTCGCCCAGGAAGAACGGCTCCTGCAGGGTTTCGATGATGCCGCGGGCAAAGTCGATCACATCGCTGTCGGAGTTCGGCCCGAGATGGAGGATCGCGAACTCGTCCCCGCCGAACCGGGCGACGGTGTCGGAGGCCCGAAGCCGCCGGCGCAGGCGCTGGGCCACCTCCACCAGCATGGAATCACCCACGTCATGGCCCAGCGTGTCGTTCACCGACTTGAAATAGTCGAGGTCGAGGAAGAGCAACGCAAAGGCAGCCGGCTCGCCCGGCGCAGCCACGTGCCGCTCCATCTCGTCGGCGAAGCCGAGCCGGTTGGCGAGGCCGGTGAGCGGATCGGTGCGCGCCATGGCGTGCTGTGTCTCGGCGAAGGCGCGCGACCGCAGCATGTGGCGGCCCAGGCCGAAGCTGACGAGGGCGATGGTGAGGCAGAGCAGGCCCGCGGTAAGCAGGATGGGCAGCACGCGCTCCCACATCTGCCGGCTGACGGCTCCCGCGCTCTCGCTCACCACCACCGCGACCGGCAGGTTGCCGATGGGCTGCACCGCCGCGATGCGGGCCTTCTCGTCCAGCACGCCGGCCGGAACCGCCTCCGCGAAGGCGGGTTTGAAAATCTCGGCGGCGATGCGGGCGCGGACGGCGGCATCCTGGTGCGCGGTGCCGGCGCTGCCGGGGAAGCGCGCCAGCAGTGCGCCATCACGGCGCACCAGCGCAATCTGTCCGTCGGCGCTGAGGCGGATGGTGCCGTAGAAGCGCTCGAAATAGGCCTGCTCCATGGCACCGAGCACCAGCCCGAGGAAGCGTCCGTCCGGCGTGGTGAGACGCTGGGCGAGGTAGATGGTGGCCGTGCCCGTGCCGCGGTTCGGCACCGGCTCGCTCACGAACAGCGGCGGCCCGTCCATGGCCTTCAGGACCTTGAAATAGTCGCGGTCCGCCACGTTGACCTCGGGAATGGGCCAGTAGCGCGAGAAATTCACCAGCCGGCCGGTGGCGTCGACCAGGGTTATGGCGTCGAGAAAGGGCAGGCCGGAAATCTTGTCGCGCATCATGTCGTGGATCGCCTTGCCTCCCATGCCGGCGGCAAGCTGGGTGCGGTCCTCGATCTGCAGTTCCTCCATATGGTCGATGATGTCGTTCTGGATGATCTGGAGGCCCTGGAACGCCCGCGCGGTCTGCTCGGCGATGGTGAGGGCGAGGTTCTGCAACTCGCGGCGGCGATCCGCCATGCCATCCTGGCGCAGGCCTTCCACGAGGGCGGCAGCCACCCCCACCACCACGGCGATCAGCAGAACCGTGAGGATGGCGAGCGGGACCGGGCCCAGCCCTCCGGGCCGGCGGGCCTCGTTCCGCCCGCTGTCGCGCCCTTGCGGCGTCGTCATGCCGACCCCTTGATTGCTCGCCCCCTGCGCCTCCAAGCCCTTCGGGCGAGGCCGCGGGCGCATGCTAACATGCTTTGATTTCTCATGAACAGCACTCGTGCTTGACAAGGGCCGGGGCACATGCACCTTCGCCCCGCCTCAGACGCGGACTTGCGTGCCGTGGTGCGCGCAGACGCCGCGCCCCGGCACCGGTCGCAGCCTCGGGCGCCCTGCGCGCGCCGCTGCGGCTGCGCGCGGGGTGGCCGGCGGTGGGTCGAAAGACCGCGTCGCATCCATTCAGCCTTGAAAGGGCGACCCCATGCACCGCTACCGCTCCCATACCTGCGGCGCGCTTTCGACCGCCGATGTGGGCGAGATCGTCCGCCTGTCCGGCTGGTGCCACCGCATCCGCGACCATGGCGGCGTGCTGTTCATCGACCTGCGCGACCATTACGGCCTCACCCAGGTGGTGGTGGACCCCGACAGCGCCGCCTTCAAGGATGCCGAGAAGGTGCGCTCCGAATGGGTCATCCGCATCGACGGCAAGGTGCGCCTGCGCCCCGAGGGCACGGAAAATCCCGATCTCGCCACCGGCGCCGTGGAGGTCTATGCCGCCGAGCTGGAAGTCCTCGGCCCGGCCGCGGAATTGCCGCTGCCGGTGTTCGGCGACGTGGAATATCCCGAGGAGACGCGGCTGAAGTACCGCTTCCTCGACCTGCGCCGCGAGAAGCTCCACCGCAACATCATGACCCGCGGCGCCATCATCGATTCCATGCGCGCGCGCATGAAGGCGCAGGGCTTCTTCGAGTTCCAGACCCCCATCCTCACCGCCTCCTCGCCGGAAGGCGCGCGCGACTTCCTGGTGCCGTCCCGCCTGCATCCCGGCAAGTTCTATGCGCTGCCGCAGGCGCCCCAGCAGTACAAGCAGCTGATCATGATGAGCGGCTTCGACCGCTACTTCCAGATCGCCCCCTGCTTCCGCGACGAGGACCCGCGCGCCGACCGCCTGCCGGGCGAATTCTACCAGCTCGACCTGGAGATGAGCTTCGTCGAGCAGGACGACGTGTTCGCCGCCATGGAGCCGGTCATCACCGGCGTGTTCGAGGATTTCGCCGGCGGCAAGCCGGTGACCAGGAACTGGCCGCGCATTCCCTATGCCGAATCCCTGCGCAAGTACGGCACTGACAAGCCGGACCTGCGCAATCCCCTCGTCATGCAGAACGTCTCCGAGCCTTTCCGCGGCTCGGGCTTCAAGGTGTTCGCCCGCATGCTGGAGGTGGAGAAGAACGAGGTGTGGGCCATCCCCGCCCCCGGCGGCGGCTCTAGAGCCTTTTGCGACCGCATGAATTCGTGGGCGCAGGGCGAGGGCCAGCCGGGGCTGGGCTACATCATGTGGCGTGAAGGCGGGGAGGGCGCCGGCCCGCTCGCCAACAACATCGGCCCCGAACGCACCGAGGCCATCCGCGACCAGCTCGGCCTCAAGGCGGGCGATGCCGCCTTCTTCGTCGCCGGCGACCCGGACAAGTTCGTGAAGTTCGCCGGCCTTGCCCGCACCAAGGTGGGCGAGGAGCTGAACCTCATCGACAAGGACCGCTTCGAGCTGGCCTGGATCGTCGATTTCCCCTTCTACGAATATTCGGAGGAGGAGAAGAAGATCGACTTCTCCCACAACCCCTTCTCCATGCCCCAGGGCGGGCTCGACGCGCTCACCACCCAGGACCCGCTCACCATCAAGGCGTTCCAGTACGACATCGCCTGCAACGGCTATGAGATCGCCTCGGGCGGCATCCGCAACCATCGCCCCGAGGCCATGGTGAAGGCGTTCGAGATCGCCGGCTATGACGAGGCCACCGTGGTGGAGCGCTTCGGCGGCATGTATCGCGCGTTCCAGTACGGCGCGCCGCCCCATGGTGGCATGGCGGCGGGCGTGGACCGCATCGTCATGCTGTTGTGCGGCACCACCAATTTGCGCGAAATCTCCATCTTCCCCATGAACCAGCAGGCCCTGGACCTGCTCATGGGCGCGCCCAACGAGGCGAGCCCGAAGCAACTGCGCGAGCTGCACATCCGCCCGGTGCCGCAGGCCAAATAAGTATAGGCTGCTTCCCTTGGGGCCTGAGCCGGGCGCGCGATGGATGCGCCCGCCACCCCGGGGAGGACGCTCATGCGGATTGCCTATGCGATGCTTGTGGTCGCTGCCGTGCTGTGCCCGGCGGCGGCCATGGCCGACGAGGCCACCGACAAGGCCGCTTTGGCGCGGCAGGTGGCGGAATTGTCGGTGGAGCCCGGCCTTGACGGGCGCGTGGGCCGCATGATCGGCCAGGTGGTGGAGAAGCTGCCGGCCGACCGGCAGGGCGAGGCGCGCACCGTCCTGCTCAAGGAGTCCGCCGGCATCCGCGCGGACCTGCTTTTGGTGTTCGCCACCTATTATGCCAGCGCCTTCACCCTCGACGAGCTGAAGCAGCTCGCCGCTTTCTACGCCAGCCCCCTCGGCCGCAAGCTGGTGCGGGTGGAGGAGGAGAAGCCGGCCGAGGTGAACGCCTCCATCCAGCAGCAGATCATGAAGCTGGTGGTCCTGTTCAACACGCCCGGCGCCGGCTCCCGTTAGAGGGGGCTCCGGCCGGGGTGACGCCACCTGCCCAGTCGCCACCTGCCCAGTCGCCACTTGCCCACAGGTCATGGGGCGGGAGGCGCCGTCGGTGCCGGCGCGCTGCCACCCGCGCCGCCTCGCGCAGGGCGCCACTCACGGCGCCGCCGTTGCGGTGAAGGTGAATGCCTCCAGCAGCGCGGCGGGGTCGTCGGTGGCGGCCAGCGCCAGCAGCGGCACCCGGCCCTTGGGGGTCGCGGTGATGGTCAGCGTGCCCGGCTGGCGCAGGAACGACACCACCGCCGCCCCCACCTGCGCCGCATCCGGCGAGACGGTGGCGAAGTCGGCGGCGATCGCCTCGGCCAGCTCCACCACTTGTTGACGATAGGCGTCCTCGCTCACGCCCTCGGCCGCGGCCAGCTGCGCCACCATGAGCCGGGCAAGGCCCAGGTCGGTGAGGGTCAGCTTGGCGGGGCCGGCAGCGGCCTGCGGCCAGGCGGAGACGAAGCCGGTGGCGTCGGTAAAGGCGGAGGGCGGCACCTCCGCCACCGTGGTCTCCACGTTCAGGCGGAAGGCCCCCTTCACCTCGGATGCCACGGGGGCGAAGGTGAGGGTGCGGGCGTCCGCATCATAGGCGGCCTTGAGCGCCAGCGAGATGGAGGCCTGCTTCATGCCGGCATTCACCAGATAGGTGAAGGGCTCCCCGTCCTCCAGCCGGATCGGGCCGGTCACGTCGCTCAAGGTGAAGTCCAGCCCGGTGGGAAGGGCGCCGCCCCGCGTACCGGTCCAGCCCAAAGTGAGCCGGCCGATGCGGACCGGGCCGGCGTCCGGCGCATCCCCGTGGGGGACTTCGAGGTCCGACAGCTCCAGCCCGGACATGACCTTGAACAGGATCAGCGCCGACAGGGGCGAGGGCGACTGTGCCTCGGCGGCAAGGCGGGACATCTGGTTGAGGTCGAGGCGGCGCAGCGTGAACCGCCCCAGGCGGCCCTTGGCGCCTGCCGGCGCGGCGCTGCCCGGGGCGCTGGCTTCCACGCCCTCCAGGGTGAAGGCGTCGAGCACGCCGGCGGCGAGGCCTTCCATGCGGAGCGCAGCGATGCGGGACTCTTCGCCCGGCTGCCGCATCCTGAAGTCCGTGACCGCCACGGTGCGGAAGGCGACGCCGTCCAGCAGGTCGCGGGAGAAGCTCCATGGCCCGCCGGCCCTCCTCCGGGGTCAGGCTGGCGCCCTTGAGGGTCAGGGCGTTGAAGGCGGCCACGCGCTTGGGGTCGAAGGCGGAGGGCTTGAGGCCGGCATGCTCCACCAGGAGCGCCGCGGCGGTGATGGTGGGCCCGTTCTCCTGGGTCATGGAATAGGGGCCGGTGACGATCTTGCCGTAGATGCGCCCGTAGGTGTCCGCCACCTTGCCGGTCGCGTCCGGCGCCGTCATGGCGAGGAGCGGGGCGGTGTCGATCTGCACCGCCACGATCCCCTGCAGCTGCCCGCTGATGCGCCCTGGCGCCTTCTGCGCCGCGGCTCCTTCCGCAGTGGCAGGCGCCATGGAGAAGACGGCCTTGTCCACGATGAGGCTGCGGATGGTGCCGGCATTGACCCCTTCCGCAGCGACATTGGTGTAGGTCGCCTCGGTCGGCGGCACGCCGGCGGCGACGAAGCGGGTGTGAATTTCCGGGATGGTGACCTTGGCGGCGGTGGTGGCGGCGATCTGCCGCAAGGCCACGCGCATGGCGCCGAACGGCCCGGTGCCCTCGCCGGCGGCGATCAAAGCGAGGGGGCCGGTGTAGCGGTCGATCATCACCTGCGGGAGCTTGTAGGTGATGGTGCCGCCAGCGGCCGAATCGCCGGTGAGGGTCACCTGCATCCCGTCGATGTCGAGGGCATCGAGGGCCACCCGCCGGTCACGCGGGCGCTCGCCGCCGCGGGCGAGCAGGCGGTCGATGGTGACGGTGGCGGAGCCGTCGGCGGAAACCACGGAGATGCCGGAAATGGTGATGGCGGATTCGCGCGGATCATAGTGCGCATCGACGAAGCTGGCCTTGGCCCCGGTCGCGCGCAGGGTGGAGAAAGCAGCGTCCACCTCCGCCCGCACCCGCGCGCGCGCCCATTCCACGAAGCCGAAATAGCCGCCGGCTGAAAGCACGGCCAGCACGGCCAATCCCGCCGCAATGCGAAGGCCGATCCTCTTGCTCATCTGCGATCCTTCCCGCTTGCCGGCGCGCGCAGGGCCGCCATGCGATTCAAGCATACCCCAAAATTGTGCGCCCGACCGTGACACGGGAAGATGCGGGAGCTAGGTTGCCGCGCGTTTCACGCGGTGGTCCGCGCTGGGGAGGGGGAGGGGCATGGCGTCCAATATTTCCGATGATCTTCGTTCGGGCGCGCTCATCTACCATCGCCTTCCGAAGCCGGGGAAGCTGGAAATCCAGGCGACCAAGCCGCTTGGCAACCAGCGCGACCTTGCCCTGGCCTATTCCCCCGGGGTCGCGGCGGCCTGCGAGGCCATTGCGGCGGATCCCCTGCAGGCGGCCGAGCTGACCATCCGCGCGAATCTCGTCGGCGTCGTCTCCAACGGAACCGCGGTGCTCGGCCTCGGCAATATCGGCCCGCTCGCCGGCAAGCCGGTGATGGAGGGCAAGGCGGTCCTGTTCAAGAAGTTCGCCGGCATCGACGTGTTCGACATCGAGATCGACGCCCTCACCGTGGAGCGCATGGTCGAGGTGGTGAGCGCCCTGGAGCCCACCTTCGGCGGCATCAACCTGGAAGACATCAAGGCCCCCGAGTGCTTCGAGGTCGAGCGGCTGCTGCGCGAGCGCATGAAGATCCCGGTCTTCCACGACGACCAGCACGGCACCGCCATCATCGTCGGCGCGGCGGTGCGCAATGCGCTGGAGGTGGGCAACCGCAAGATCGAGGACCTCAAGATCGTCGCTTCCGGCGCGGGGGCGGCGGCGCTGGCCTGCCTCAACCTGCTGGTCACCCTCGGGGCCCGGCGGGAGAACATCTGGGTCTGCGACATCGAGGGCGTGGTCTATGACGGCCGCAATACCCTCATGGACCCCTACAAGGAGAAGTTCGCCCAGAAGACCGACAAGCGCACCCTGGACGAGGTGATCGACGGCGCCCACATCTTCCTCGGCCTCTCCGCCGGCGGCGTGCTCACGCCCGACATGGTGAAGAAGATGGCGGACCACCCGCTCATCCTGGCGCTGGCCAACCCCACCCCGGAGATCATGCCCGAGCTGGCGCGCGAGGCCCGGCCCGATGCCATGATCTGCACCGGCCGGTCCGACTTCCCCAACCAGGTCAACAATGTCCTGTGCTTCCCCTACATCTTCCGCGGGGCGCTGGACGTGGGGGCCACCGACATCAACGCCGAGATGAAGATGGCGGCGGTGGAGGCCATCGCGGCGCTGGCGCGCGAGACGCCGTCCGACGTGGTGGCGCGGGCCTATGGCGGGGAGACCCGCATGTTCGGCCCCGATTCGCTCATTCCCTCGCCGTTCGATCCGCGCCTCATCCTGCGCATCGCCCCGGCGGTGGCCAAGGCGGCCATGGACACCGGCATCGCCACCCGCCCCATCATGGATTTCGACGCCTACAGCGAGCAGCTGGACCATTTCGTCTTCCGCTCGGGCTTCATCATGCGGCCGCTGTTCGCCCAGGCGAAGCGCGACATCAAGCGTGTGATCTATGCCGAGGGCGAGGACGAGCGGGTGCTGCGCGCCGTGCAGGCGGTGGTGGAGGAAGGCATCGCCCGCCCCACCCTGGTGGCCCGCCCCAATGTGGTGGATGCCCGCATCAAGCGCTTCGGCCTCTCCATCCGCCCCGGGCACGATTTCGACCTCGTGAACCCGGAGGATGATCCGCGCTATCGCGACTATGTGCGCGACTATGTGGAAGTGGCCGGCCGCCGCGGCGTCACCCCGTCCGCTGCCCGCACGCTGGTGCGCACCCACCCCACCGTCATCGCCGCCCTCGCCGTGCGGCGCGGGGAGGCGGACGCCATGCTGTGCGGCATCGAGGGCCGCTTCACCCGGCACCTGCGCCAGGTGCGCGACATCATCGGCCTCGCGCCCGGGGTGCAGGAGCTGGCGGCGCTGTCGCTGCTCATCACCCCCAAGGGCAATTTCTTCATCTGCGACACCCAGATCCAGACCGAGCCCAGCGCCGCCGACCTCGCCGAAATGACGGTGCTGGCCGCCGCCCATGTGCGCCGGTTCGGGCTGGAGCCGCGGGTGGCGCTGCTCTCCCACTCCAATTTCGGCAGCCACGAGACGCTGGCGGCCAAGAGGGTGCGGGCCGCCCTCGCCTTCCTGCGCGAGCGCGAGCCGGACCTGCAGGTGGATGGCGAGATGCAGGCCGACGCCGCGCTGGTGGAGGAGATCCGCCGCAACAGCTTCCCCCATTCCAAGCTGAGCGGGGTCGCCAACGTGCTGGTGATGCCGGACCTCGACGCCGCGGACATCGCCTACAACATGATCAAGGTGCTGGGCGATGCCCTGCCGGTGGGTCCCATCCTCATGGGCACCGCCAAGCCGGCCCACATCCTCGGCCCCACCATTACCGCCCGCGGCATCGTCAACATGACCGCCGTGGCGGTGGCCGAAGCCCAGACCTGCTGATTTCGGCCGGGCCGCCCACCGGGGCGGCCCCCGCCAACCCTGCCCCGGCCGGCCCCGCTTGCTGGGGAGAGCAGGGTGGGGCTGGATGCTTCCGCCTCGTCCTGTGGTTCAGGAGCCGGGGCGCTCCGTTTCCGCCCCTTGCAGCGGTCCGAAACACCGAGCTCTTGCCCCCTCCCCAGCCCTCCCCCGCAAGCGGGAGAGGGGGCGGGGCGGTTCTGCGGGGCGCTCCGTTTCCGCCCCTTGCAGCGGTCCGAAACACCGAGCTCTTGCCCCCTCCCCAGCCCTCCCCCGCAAGCGGGAGAGGGGGCGGGGCGGTTCTGCGGGGCGCTACGTTTCCGCCCCTTGCAGCGGTCCGAAACACCGAACTCTTGCCCCCTCCCCAGCCCTCCCCCGCAAGCGGGAGAGGGGGCGGGGCGGTTCTGCGGGGCGCTCCGTTTCCGCCCCTTGCAGCGGTCCGAAACACCGAGCTCTTGCCCCCTCCCCAGCCCTCCCCCGCAAGCGGGAGAGGGGGCGGGGCGGTTCTGCGGGGCGCTCCGTTTCCGCCCCTTGCAGCGGTCCGAAACACCGAGCTCTTGCCCCCTCCTCAGCCTTCCCCCGCAAGCGGGAGAGGGGGCGGGCTGGTTCTGCCGGGAGCGCTGTGGCGGCCTATGGCGCCGGATTGGCGAGGATGCCGGAGGTGTAGCGCTCCATCAAAGCGCTGAAGGGCGTGCCGTCGGGCAGGGTCAGCACCGCGCGGTGCTCCAGCACGAAGACGGGCACCGCGAGGGGGGGCGCCGGTTGCGGATGCGCAAGGGCCGGTGCGGCGGTGTCCGCCGGGGTCCAGACCATGCGGGCTTCCAGGGTGCGGCGGCGGAAGTCCAGCGGCCGCACCACCTTGCCGAAGGGGGTGTCGGTGGTGTCCAGCACCGCATTCATCTGCGGCGTCAGGCGGTCGGGCAAATAGTAATTGTCCGCTTCCGAGAGCACCACCGCGCCGCAGGTGAGCCGAACGCGGCGGTGGCGCACGGGGGTGTCGGGGCCGGCGCCGAGCAGGGCGCGCACCGCTTCCGGCGCCGGGCCTTCCGCCGCGCGCACCCGCTCGGCCCGCACCAAAGCGGGGTTGGCGATGCGGTGTCCGGCGCACCAGCCTTCCAGGGTGGCGGTGGCGCTGGCCTGGGCCAGGAGGGCGGCGTTGAGGGCCTCGATCTGCCCCTGGGCGGCCTGCCGGGCCTCGGGCGTATCCGGCCAGACCGGTGCCGCGCCGCCGGAAGCGGCGCCCGCCGGCTCGCCCGCCGCCAGGGCCAGCGCCGGGGCGAGGAAGGCCGCCACCAGCACGAAAGGCGTGAACGCGGACAAAGCGGACAAAAGCATGTTTCGCGGGGCCTTGCTGGAAACGGGCGGGCGCGCTTCCTCCATAGCGCAAGCCGCGCTGCGCCGCCACGGCGGGCGTTGCGCCGACGCTGCAGCGCATCCGCGCGCAAAGGCCCGCCGCGTCTGTCGCCGGCAGGGGAGGGGGCGGGGCCGTCGCGCACCGGGAAAAACCGTCGCGCCCCCCATTGCCGCGCTGCGCTTGCGCGAGAGGTGGGCTATGGTGGCAACCTGAATGAAACCCTCAAACGACCATCTCAGCACCCTTTACGAGACCACGCCGGTGCTCGTGGCAGCCTATGACGGGTTCGACCGGCTGCGCTACGCCAATGCCGCCTTCCGCGCCGCCTTCTTCCTCGAACCCGGGGAAGCCCCCACCTGGGCCGAGATCATGAGGCGCAACCACGCGGCGCGGCGCGGAACGGTGATCGCCGCCGCCGACTTCGAAACCTGGCTGGTCTCCACCGCCGCGCGCCGGGGCAAGGTGCCCTACCGCGCCTTCGAGACCGACCTGCACGACGGCCGCTGGCTGATGATGACCGAGAGCGTTTCCCCGAACGGCTGGATGCTGTGCATCGCCAGCGACATCACCGCCTTCCGGCCGGACGAGCGCACCGTACGGCAGGCCCGCGACCTCGCCATCCGCGCCGCCCACACCGACGACCTCACCGGCGTGTCCAACCGCCGCTTCGTCACCGCGCGGGTGGACGACATGCTGGCCCCCGCCGGACCGGGCGGCTGCCTGTGCGTGCTGGACCTGGATAATTTCAAATATATCAACGACTGCCACGGCCACCAGGCGGGCGACCTCATCCTGCGGGATTTCGCCACCCGCATCCTGGGCCAGGTGCGCCGCTCCGATTGCTTCGGCCGGGTGGGGGGCGAGGAATTCGTCCTGGTGCTGCCCGCCACCACCATGGCGGAAGCCGGGCTGATCGTGGAGCGCATGCTGGCGCTGGTGCACCTCGCCCGGCCGCTGCCGCAGCGGCCGGACTTCACGTATGCCTTCTCCGCCGGCATTTCCACGGCCCGGCCGGGGGACACCTTCACCGAGCTGTTCGCCCGCGCCGACCGCGCCCTCTATGCCGCCAAGATGGCCGGGCGCAACCGCATCCACCTGGAACCACCGCCACCCCCCGCCGCTGCGGTGGGATGAGGCCCGCGCCGGCCTGCACCCGCCGGGCCGTTGCGCTATGCTCGACCGGACCATGACCGAGATCGTCGAACACATCCGCGCGCTTTACGAGACGACGCCGCTGCTCGTCGCGCTTTATGATCCGGCGGACCGCATGCGCTACGCCAATGCCGCGTGCCGCGCGGCGCAGTTCATCGCCGAGGGCGAGACGCCCACCTGGGAAGAGATGGTTCGCCGCAACCATGCGGCCCGGCGCGGCGTGGTCATCGCCGCCGCCGATTTCGAGGCCTGGCTCACCTCCGCCCGCTCGCGGCGCGGCAAGCTCGCCTTCCGCACCTTCGAGAGCGATTTCTACGATGGGCGCTGGATGCTGGTGACCGAGACGGTGGATGCCGAGGGCTGGATGCTCACCATCGCCGTGGAGGTCACCGGCTTCCGCATCGACGGGCGCGGCAGGCGCGCGACCGCGCCATCTCCGCCTCCTTCACCGACGAGCTGACCGGCGTCTCCAACCGCCGCTTCGTCACCGCGCGGGCCGGGGACATGCTGGCGCCGGGCGGGCCGGGCGGCAGCCTGTGCCTGATGGACCTGGACAATTTCAAATATGTGAACGACCAGTACGGCCACCAGGTGGGCGACTTCCTCCTGCAGGCCTTCTGCACCGGCATCGCCGCCGGCCTGCGCCGGTCCGATTGCTTCGGGCGCGTGGGCGGGGAGGAATTCATTCTGGTGCTGCCGGGCACCGGCGTGGAGGATGCGGCCCGCATCGTCGGCGGCCTGCTGGAGACGGTGCGCCGCGCGCGGCCGCTGCCGCAGGCGCCGGATTTCTCCTACACCTTCTCGGCCGGCATCGCCGCGGGCCGCCCGGGCGAAGCCTTTCCCGACATCTACGGCCGCGCCGACCGGGCCCTCTACGCCGCCAAGCTCGCCGGCCGCAACCGCATCCACCGCGCGGAGGAGCCGCAGGAGGCGGGACAGGAGGGGGCGGGGTAGGAGGGGCGGGGTAGGATTTTTATCCTTGACAACGTAACGCTGCTCCGGTAGCTTTCCTTCATGTTCGAGAGGTGTGCCTGACGGCCCTCTCACCTTGCTTGGCCGCGCCTCTGCCCGGCCTGCGCCCCGCCCACAGGATCACCCCATGCGCAAACCGTCGCCGCCCCGCCGCGCGCCTGCGCAGGCGCGTCTTGCGCGCCAGCTCTATCTGGAGGGGCTGCCCCTCGCGCAGATCGCCGCGCGCACCGGGCTTTCCCCCGGCAGCGTCTATTACTGGATCGACCGCGAGGTGGCCGCCGACGGCACCGTCACCCTCGCCCCCGTGTGCCGGCGGCTCACCCTGGCGCCCGGCGCGCGGGCCGCCGCGCCGGCCCGCGGCCACCTTCTGGCGCGGCTGTGGCGGGCGGCGGAGCGCCAGCTCGACGAGATCGAGGAGCGGCTCGCCCGCGCCATGCCCGCCGCCGGGGAGACTGAGGCCGCAGCGCCCCGTGCCGCCGGCGATGCGGAAAAGGATGCCCGCGCCCTCGCGGTGCTGGCGCGCACCCTGCGCGAGCTTTCCGCGCTGGAGGCGGAGGCGCGCAAGACCCGCAAGGCCGAGGCCGAACATGACACCGTGCGAGACCTCGACGCCTTCCGCCGCGAGCTTGCGCGCCGCCTTGACCGCCTGCGCGCGGACGGGGCTGGCGCCGAGCCTGCTCAGTGACCTGCCGGAGGAAGAGGCCGCCCTTCTCCTCGCCGACTGGGAGCTGTGGGCCCGCCCCGACCAGCTGCCGCCGCCGGCCGCCGCGGGCGGCGCCCCCTGGTCCACCTGGCTGGTGCTGGGCGGGCGCGGCGCCGGCAAGACCCGGGCCGGCGCCGAATGGGTGCGCGGCCTGGCGCTGGGCCGCCCGCCCTTCGCCGATCGCCCGGTGGGCCGCATCGCGCTGGTGGCCGAGACCATGGCCGATGTGCGCGAGGTGATGGTGGAAGGCGTCTCCGGCCTCCTCGCCATCCATCCCGCCGGCGAGCGCCCGCGCTGGGAGCCCACCCGGCGCCGGCTGGAATGGCCCAACGGCGCGGTGGCCCAGGGCTTTTCCGCCGAGGACCCGGAGAGCCTGCGCGGCCCGCAGTTCGCCGCCGCATGGCTGGACGAACTGGCCAAGTGGAAGCGCGCCGAAGCCACCTTCGACATGCTGCAGTTCGGCCTGAGGCTGGGCGAGCGGCCGCGCCAGATGGTCACCACCACGCCGCGCCCCAGCGCCCTGCTGCGCCGGCTGCTGGCCGATCCGCACACGGCGGTGACGCGGGCGAAGACGGCGCAGAACGCCTTTCACCTCGCCCCCGGCTTCCTCGGCCAGGTGCTGGCGCGCTATGGCGGCACCCGCCTCGGCCGGCAGGAACTGGATGGCGAGATCATCGAGGACCGGCCCGACGCGCTGTTCTCCCGCCCCGCCATCGAGGCGCTGCGGGAGGCGGCGGCGCCGCCGCTGGTCCGCATCTGCGTGGCGGTGGACCCGCCGGCCTCCTCCCGCGCCGGGGCCGATGCCTGCGGGCTGGTGGTGGCCGGCCTCGACGCCGCCGGCGTGGTGCATGTGCTGGCGGACGAGAGCGCCGCCGGCCTGCGCCCGGCGCAATGGGCGGCCAGGGCGGTGGCGCTGTTCCGCCGCTTCGAGGCCGACCTCATCGTCGCCGAGGTGAACCAGGGCGGCGAGATGGTGCGCGCGGTGATCGCCGAGGTGGACCCCGCCGTGCCGGTGGGTGAGGTGCGCGCCACCCGCGGCAAATATCTGCGGGCCGAGCCGGTGGCCGCCCTCTACGAGCAGGGGCGGGTGCGCCATGCCGGCGCCTTCCCGCTGCTGGAGGACGAGATGTGCGACTTCGGCACCGACGGCCTCTCCTGCGGCCGCTCGCCGGACCGGCTGGATGCCCTGGTGTGGGCCATCACCGCTCTGGCCCTGGGCCCCAAGCCCGGCGCGCCGCGGGTGCGGGGGCTTTGAAGCCACCGGCCGGGCCTTCGACCGGCGCTCCGCGGGCCCGCGCAAGCGGTGAATCGCCTCGGCGATTCAGTATGGGCTGATCCGTCCTTGGGGCTTCAGCTGCCCCCCGAAAACTCCGCGCCCACGGGAATTTCCACCTGCACGCACAGGCCGGTGACGCTCTGTCCCGGGGCGAAATCGGGCCAGTTCTGGTTGCGCTTCAGGCTGGCGCCGAGGCAGCCGCGCTCGGTGCGGTAATAGCCGATCACCTGCTGCGAGGTCTGGGTGGTGACGAAGGCGGCGCCGGCCGGCCCGCCCGGCGCATAGCCCATGGCGCCGCTGAAGGCGCCCACGGGCTGGACCGTGGTGGTGGTGACGATGAGGACCAGGGCATAGAGCATGACGCCCTCCCGAGCTGTCCCCCAGACCGTATCCGGCCCCCTGCGGCGCCACATTGCGCGACGACGCAGGCAAAGCCGGACCCCCCGGCGCCGCGGATGATACGCCTTTGCCGCCCGCGGCGATACGGCGGAGGGCAGGGGAGGGGCACTTCAAAAAGCTTGAACTCGACTAATAAGTGTGGCCATTCGCATTTTCAGCTGAACCGGCCGGACACGGGGGGGCGAATCCGGAACCATGACGTCGCTTGCCGCTTTGGTCCATGAACTCAAATCGTTCGGTCCGGAATGGATTTTGCTTATCCTGATTGCCGTCGTCCTCACATACCGGGCGGACAAGATTTTGGGAATCTTTCTGACCCACGCGAGGGAAAGCCGACGAATTTCAGCAAAAATTGAAAACGACCGAAAAAAGTTGAATATTGATCTGAGATCGAAGTTGGAGAAAATAGAGGCCCAAAAAGCGAAGGGGCCTGTCGCAAAGGGGCGGGTGCCATGAACCAGACAGCGTTTATCGGACTTCTTGTCGCTATCCTGCTCATTGGGGCTGCGTGGTGGACCCAAAGGAAGACCCGTCGCCTGATGCAGTTTGAGAGCCATGCGGACAAGTTCAATTTGGCGGCAAGGAAATTGCTGCGGTCGAACGATGTTCCGGAGTGGGTGGTAAGGATTCTTGGCTTCCTTAATGGTCGGCTCACAAGCCAGAGATTTGCGTGGGCCATGGTTTGGTGTCTCGCAACTCGCGACTCTAATCCTGCCATTGCCCGTCGGAACAGTGACGATTTCCTTCGGCGTCATCCAGAACTCGCTCGTCTGTTGGGACAGGCGGCGCTTAATGCAATGCTGGCGTTGAGCTATCGTTCTGGCATTGCGGGTTGGGTCATTCGTCACTTCATTTTCGTAGGCCATCGTACGGATGAACCGAGAGCAGAGGAGCTGGCGGAAAGCCTTTCTGCGAGGCTCTGCGCCGACGCTGCCTGATCGCTCACCGAACCTAATGAACACAAAGGCCGCCCCCTCCCGGGTGGCCTTTTTCGTTTTGGAACTCTCACGTTCGCAGCCCGCCGCGCCGCCTTTCGCCGCCGCCCGCCCGAGGCGACCGCCCCCGAACCGGGGTGCGCTTCTGTCCACCGGCCCGGGCTGGCGATGTCCCATCCGCCGGCCGGCGCGGTGCCGGTGCTGATAATGGTGAGCGCGGCCGATCCGTTCCAGCTGGCCGGCGTGGTCTTTGCCGCAAGCGCGGCCCTGGTGGCGCTGGCGAGCCTCTGCCATCGCCGGCCGCCCCGCCACGATGATCCCCGCCGCCCCGGCTGAAGCCGCCCGCGGCCGCCCCCAAGGCCAGAGGGGGCGCAGCCATCCGCAGATGCCCCAAGGCCGCCCCCTCCCGGGCGGCCTGTTTCGTTTCGGAGCCCTTATGCTCGCTTCCCTTCTCGCCTCCTTCCGCCGCCGCCCGCCCGCGGCGAAGGCCAGCCGCACCGGGGCGCTCGTCGCGCTCCTGTCCGCCGGCCGGCCGCGCTGGACCCCGCGCGACTACGCCTCCCTCGCCCGCGAGGGCTACGCCAGGAACGCCATCGCCTATCGCGCGGTGCGGCTCATCGGCGAGGCGGCGTCGGCGGTGCCGCTGCTGCTCATGGCCGGGCGGCAGGAGATGGAGACCCACCCGCTGCTCGATCTCATCCGCCGGCCCAATCCGCGCCTCGCCGGCTCCTCCTTCATGGAAGCTGTGTGCAGCCATCTGCTGGTGGCCGGCAATGCCTATGTGGAGGCGGTGGCGGTGGATGGCCGCCTGCGCGAGCTGCACATTCTGCGCCCGGACCGGGTGCGGGTGGTGCCGGGGCCGGACGGCTGGCCGGAGGCGTTCGACTACACCCTCGGCGCGGACACCGTGCGCATCCCGCAGGACAGCCTGGTGGCGGGCGCCGAGGTGCCGCCCATCCTCCACCTCACCGCCTTCAACCCGGTGGACGACCATTACGGCTTCGCCCCGCTGGAGGCCGCCGCCCAGGCCCTGGACCTGCACAATGCGGCCAGCGCCTGGAACAAGGCCCTCATCGACAACGCCGCCCGCCCTTCCGGCGCCTTGGTCTATGGCGGCAGCGGGGCGCTCACCGACGAGCAGTTCGAGCGGCTGAAGGGCGAGCTGGAAGCCTCGTTCCAGGGCGCGGTGAACGCCGGCCGCCCGCTGCTGCTGGAAGGCGGGCTGGACTGGCGCCCGCTCTCCCTCACCCCCAAGGACATGGACTTCGAGGCGGCGCGCAATTCCGCCGCCCGTGAGATCGCCCTGGCGGTGGGGGTTCCGCCCTTGCTGCTGGGCATTCCCGGCGACAACACCTATGCCAATTATGCCGAGGCCAACCGCGTATTGTGGCGCCAGAGCGTGGTGCCGCTGGTGCGCCGGGTGGCCGATGCCCTCTCCTCCTGGCTCGGCCCCGCCTATGGCGGCGGGCTGGCGCTGGTGCCCGACCTCGACCAGGTGGAGGCGCTTTCGGCCGAGCGCACCGAGCTCTGGGCCCGCATCGGCGCCGCCGACTTCCTCACCGATGCGGAGAAGCGGGCGGCGACGGGGTATGGGGACTGAGGGGTGTAGTATAAACCTAGTTTACATCGGTTTTGACTCGATTAGCAGGTCCAACTTTAGACTCTTTCGTTCGGTCTCGATTCTCAGATCGATGCGTTTCATCAATAACAACTATGCTTGTTACCATTAAAAATGATGCTAAAAAAGTTAGCATCATAAATGAAGTCTCATCTTCTTTTTGTGACGCGCTACCCAATGGGTGGTTCAAATCGTAGGCCATAGTCGCCCACAAAATGCAAGGCGGCAGAAAGATAGTTAACGTGATGATTGAAAAGTAAAAAATTGGTTGATCTTTGATAAACTTGCCAGATTTATTGTATTTCCAATGCGATTTATGTCGTGAACATATAATGTATGATACTGAAAAGCAGAAATAATAAATTAATACAAATGAAATAGATGAAAATATAACAGGATTTTGGATTGGTACAGGCAGAGCTTCAATATTAAATAATCCTGTTACAAACCCAAATATGCTGATTATGCTCGCAATAAAGCCAATAACCGTATTCCAAAATTGAAACGTACCAATCTGGCTCGATGTCATGCCTTGCCCCCAAAGCCCTAGCCCCGATCTGCCAAGCTGACCCTGAGCCAAACTGGACAAAAGAAGAGCATACCTTCGCGCGCTCAGGGCGCGTCAATAGCCGCTCAGCCATTCATAGCTTCGTGGCCTCCGGCGCTCAATCAAAGCCACCGTGCTTTCTCAGATCGCGAGCCTCCCATGGACACCCTCATCCGCACCTTCGCCGAGCGGGGGGACCTGGCGCATCTGGCGCTGCTGCTGTGGGCGCTCGCCGCCTCCGCCGGCCTGTGGCGGGCGCTGGGCGAGATGACCCGCGCCAATGCCCGCATGGATGATTTCGTGCGCGAGCTGGCCCGCTTCAACGCCCGCTTCGAAGACCCCTCCTGATCCGTCATCCCTCCCGGAGATTTCCCATGCGCTCGCCGTTCCACAAGGCGTCGGGGCCGCGCATCCGCGCGCTCACCGGTGCTCCCTCCCGCGCCAAGGCGCCGGCCCCCGCGCCGGGCGCCGTGTTCCGCGAGTTCGTCGCCACCCTGGAGCGGCTGGAGAAGGGCCGCCGCCGCAGGAAGCCCACCCCGGACAAGGGGAGCTGAGGCCATGGCGGACGCCCTGCCCGAGGGCTTCCCCATCGAGGGCTATGCCTGCCTGTTCGGCCTCGCCGATCTCGGCCGCGACCTGGTGCTGCCCGGCGCCTTCGCCGCCAGCCTCGCCCGCCAGGGGCCGGCCGGCCTCCGGCTGCTCTACCAGCACGATCCCGCCGAGCCCATCGGCGTGTGGAGCGAGGCCTTCGAGGATGGCCGCGGCCTTTATGTGCGCGGCCGCCTCTCGCCCCAGGTGGCCCGCGCCCGCGAATGCGCCGCGCTGATCCGCGAGGGGGCGCTGGACGGCCTTTCCATCGGCTTCAAGGCGCTGGAGGCGCGCACCGATCCGCGCACCCGGGTGCGCCGGCTCTCCCGCATCGACCTGTGGGAAGTGTCGGTGGTCACCTTCCCCATGCAGCCGGGGGCGCGCATCGCCCGCGCGCCCGCCTCCCCCGCCGCCCTCATGGCCGCCGCCGCGGCGCGCCTGCGCGCGGCGCTGGACGCCTGATTCCCTCCCCTGTAACCGAGGTAGAACCCATGTCCCGACCCGAGAGCGCCCGCACCCTGCCCGGCGCGCCCGAGACCAAGGTGGCCGGCGCCGACGCCCGCCTCGCCGTGGCCGATTTTCTCAGCGCCTTCGAAAGCTACAAGGCGGTGAACGACGCCCGCCTCGCCGAGGTGGAGCGCCGCAGCGAGGACGTGCTGACCGCCGAGCAGCTCGCCCGCATCGATGCCGCCCTCGATGCCCATCAGGCCCGGCTCGACGACATGGCCACCAAGGCCCGCCGGCCCCATCTGGGCGCCGCCCCCGCCCGCGCCGATGCGCCCGCCATGACCCATTCGGGCGCCTTCGAAACCTATGTGCGCCACGGCGAGGCCGGCGGCCTCAAGGCGCTGGAGGCCAAGGCCCTGTCCGCCGGCAGCGGGGCCGACGGCGGCTATCTGGTGCCCTATGAGGCCGAAAGCGAGATCGGCCGGCGCCTCGCCGCCCTCTCGCCCATCCGTGCCATCTCCACCGTGCGGGTGATCGGCGCCGGCACCTACCGCAAGCCCTTCATGACCTCAGGCCCGGTTTCCGGCTGGGCCGCCGAAACCGCCGCCCGCCCGCAGACCGACAGCCCGGTGCTGGCCGAGCTGGCCTTCCCCGCCATGGAGCTCTACGCCATGCCGGCCGCCACCCAGGCGCTGCTGGACGACGCCCAGGTGAATGTGGAGGAATGGCTCGCCGCCGAGGTGGACACCGCCTTCGCCGAGCAGGAAGGGGTGGCCTTCGTCTCCGGCGACGGCATCGCCCGGCCCAAGGGTTTCCTCAGCTATGCCAAGGCGGCGGAAAGCGCCTGGACGTGGGAGAAGGTGGGCTATGTGGCCTCCGGCGCCGCCGGCGCCTTCCCCGCCGCCGCGCCGGCCGACCCGCTTATGGATCTCGTCTATGCGCTGAAGGCCGGCTACCGCCAGAACGCCAGCTTCGTCATGAACCGCCGGACCCAGAGCGCGGTGCGCAAGCTGAAGGACGAGAACGGAACCTATCTGTGGGCCCCGCCCGCCGCCGTGGGGCAGGCGGCCAGCCTGATGGGCTTCGCCGTGGTGGAAAGCGAGGCCATGCCGGACATGGCGGCCGACGCCTACGCTTTGGCCTTCGGCGACTTCCGCCGCTTCTATCTGGTGGTGGACCGGGCCGGGGTGCGGGTGCTGCGCGATCCCTATTCGGCCAAGCCCTATGTGCTGTTCTACACCACCAAGCGGGTGGGCGGCGGGGTGCAGGACTTCGACGCCGCCAAGCTGATGAAGTTCGCCGCGAACTGAGGGCGCGCGTCCGCCCCCATGTGGGCGGATCGTGCTCTCACTTATGGATAGAGAACGCGTTGTCCGATCAGCTTGCGGTGCAAGCTGATCGGATCAGGCTCTAGTTCGGCAGCACCAGGCAGGCGCCGCCGGCCTTGCGCAGGCGGTCGCACATCTTCATGGCCTCGGCCTTGGTCTTCGCCGGAAGCCGCACGCGATAGAAGGTGCGCGGGCCGCGCCCGCCCACCCGCGTGGCCACGATCACCGGGGTGAGCGCGGCGAACACCGCCTCATGGCGCATCGCCTCCCGGCGGAAGGAGGCGAGCGCGATGTCCTTGGAATAATTGCCGGAAATCTGCACGCCCCAGGGCGCGAACAAGGGGTTCGCCACCGCCGCCTCCCCCGCCGGCGGGGCCGGTGCGCCCTGGCGCAGGGCGGCGACGGTGACGAGGCAGGGCTCCGGCGGGAAAGCCGGGGCGGGCATGCCCTGGCGCTTCAGCGCCGCCCAGTCCTCCGCCGGGCGCCCGGTGATGATGCGCACATAGGCGCGGGTCTCGTTGGGCAGGCCGCCGCCGGCGAGAAAGCCGTTCACCCGGCCCGGCCCCGCATTGTAGGCCGCCGCCGCGAGGCCCAGATTGCCGAACTGGCGTTCAAGGTCCCGCAGCAGCGCCGCGGAGGCGGGAATGGCCGCTTCCGGGTCGAACGGATTGACGAGGCCCCGCATCTTCGCCGTGCCGGGCATGAACTGGGCGATGCCCTGCGCCCCCGCATGGCTCACCACATGGGAGCGAAACGAGCTTTCCCGCCAGATCAGGCGGGTGAGGAAAGAGGCCGGCAGCCCCTCGCGCTGCGCCGCCTGGTCGATGAGGCGGCAGATGGCATGGTCCACGCTCTCGCCCCGCGCCGGGCCGGCGGGCGGGTTTTCCGGCGGCGCCGTCTCCGGCGTCCTCTCCGGCTTCGTCTCCGGCCGGGCTTCCGGCTTCAGCGCCTGTCCCGCCGCCGGCACCGCGCAGGCGAGGGCGGCGAGCACCGCCGCCATGGGCCCGCCGCCGCGCCTGGAGCAAAGCGGGACGGGCGCCATGCCTACCTCCCCAGCGGGCTGCCGAGGGACCGGGCGGTGGCCTCGATCCAGTCGCGGTGGAGCGACACCAGGGTGACGCCGGTGACCCCGCCGCAGCCGCGGCTGCCGCCCGGCCCGGTGGCCCAGCCCACCACGCCGGCCACGCTGCCGTCGTGGAAGGCCGGCCCGCCGGAATCCCCGGTGCAGGCGCCCGCCGCCCCCTGCGGCGCCGAGAGGCGCACCATGATGCCGCCGGTGGTGCCGATGGACGGCAAAGCCACCGAACGCAGCGTGCCCGCGCTCTGCGCCGCGCCGTCGGCCACCATGCCGTAGCCGGCCAGCAGGAATTGCGTGCCCTTCTCCGGCAGCCCGCCGGCGGGGGCGAGGCGCGCCGTGTGGAAGCGCGCGGGCAGGGGCTCGGCCAGCTTCACCAGGGCCAGGTCCGGCGTCGGCCGGCGGGTCTGGAACTGGTCGGCATCGAAGCGCGGATGCAGGGCGATGTGCGCCGCCCGGATGAGCCTGGGCGGGCCCTCGCCCACCACCGCCACCGCATAGTCCGCCCGGGGCGCCACGCAATGGGCGGCGGTGAGCACCAGGTCCGGCGCCAGCACGGTGCCGGTGCAGGAGGCGCCGCGGGTGGACACCAGCAGCACCGTCTGCGCCGCCACCTCCGCCGCCGCCGGCGCGCCGCCCACGATGGCCCGCGCCGGGCCCGGCCCGGCCAGGGCGGCGGCGAGGGCGAGGACGGCGGAGCCCGCGAGGGCGGCGATGCGGGGGCGTGGCTTCATCATCCGCCGTTTCTGCAGCCGGCCGCGGGGGGCGTCAATGGCGTCCGCCCGCAGCGCTCCGCACCCGCCGCCGCACCCGTTCCGTTCCGCCGTCACCCCGCCACCATCCACCGGAGTCCCCCCATGGCCGAACTCCTCGCCGGTCCCGCCGCCGAGCCGCTCACGCGCGCCGAGGCGAAGGCCTTCCTTCGCATCGACCACGCGGCGGACGACGCCCTCATCGACGCTCTCGTCATGGCCGCCCGCCGCCGGGTGGAGGTGGAGACCGGCCGCGCCCTGATGACCCAGAGCTGGCGCTTCCGCCTGGATGCATGGCCCCTGCGCGGCCTCGTTCCCACCCCGCTGTCGCCGGTGCGCGAGATTCTCGGCGCCACCGTGGCGGCGGCCGACGGCAGCGCGGTGGCGCTGCCTGCCGGCGCGCTGGTGCTGCTGGCCGACCGCGCCCCCGCCCTGATCCGCGTGGACCGGGCGCTGGCGCCCGCGCCGGCCTGCCCCCATGGCGGCATCGTCATTTCCATCGCCGCCGGCTACGGCCCCCTCGCCGCCGACGTGCCGGCCGATCTGGTGCAGGCGGTGCGGCTGCTCCTCGCCCATTTCCACGAGCATCGCGACGGGCCGGGGGAGGCCACGCGCCTGCCTGCCGCCGCCATCGCGCTCATGGCCCCCTACCGCGTGGTGCGGCTGTGAGCGGCATCGGCGCCCTGCGCCACCGCCTGACCCACCAGACCTTCGTGGACCTGCCCGACGGCGCCGGCGGCGTGGCGCGCACCTTCCTGGCGGTGGACGTGCTGTGGGGCGCCGTCGAGCCCCTGTCCGCCGATTTCGGCATCGCCGGGGAGCGGGCGCAGGCGAGCCATCTCCTGCGCATCACCGTGCGCGCGCCCCACACCGTGGCGCCGGGCGACCGGCTGCTGCTGGGCGCGCGGGTCTTCCACGTGGAGGCGGTGAGCGATGCCGACGGGCGGGGCCGCCTGTCGCGCATCCGCTGCCGGGAGGAACAGCCATGAGGACACGCCTCGCCATCCGCGGCCTTTCCGGCCTCTCCGCCCGCCTCTCCGCCCGCCACCTTCCGCCGGTCGCGGCGGCGGCGGCGGCGCGCGCGGCCGACACTCTGGCCGGGGAAATCACCGCCGAGACCGGCGCGCCCGCCGTCATCACCGGCGATGCCGCGCGCCCGGTGGTGCGGGTGGCCGATGCGGGCCTGCTCGATCGCTTGCGCGGCAGCTTCGAGCGGCCCGGCGAGCCGGTTCTGGACCGCATCCGCCTCACCGTCTCGCGCCTGTTGGCTGGCCGGCGGAGGCGCCGGTGAGCGCCCCCCTCGACAGCCCCGCGCTGGCCCTGCGCGCCGCCATCCACGCCGCCCTTGCGGCGGATGCGCCTCTGGGCGCGCTGCTGGGTGGTGCGCGCATCTTCGACGTGCCGCCGGCCGATGCGGCCTTTCCCTTCGTCGCCCTGGGCGAGGCGGTGGTGGCCGACTGGTCCACCGCCACCGAGGCCGGCACCGAGCACGCGCTGACGCTGCATGCCTTCTCCCGCTCCGGCGGACGGGCGGAGGCCTTCGCCCTCGCCGCCGCCGTGCAGGAGGCGCTGCACGATGCCCCGCTCGCCTTGGCCGGGCACCGGCTCGCCAATCTGCGGGCCACCACCGCCGAGGTCCGCCGCGAGGCGGACGGGCGCACCTTCCACGCTCTGGTGCGGTTCCGCGCCGTCACCGAGCCCAGCTGATGTTTCGGAGATCCCCATGGCCGCGCAGAAGGGCAAGGACCTGCTTCTGAAGATGCACGACGGCACCGCTCTGGTGACGGTGGCGGGGCTGCGATCGCGCACCCTCGCCTTCAACGCCCAGAGCGTGGACGTGACCCACGCCGACAGCGCCGGCCGCTGGCGCGAACTGCTGGACGGGGCGGGGGTGAAGCGCGCCTCGGTTTCCGGCTCCGGCGTGTTCAAGGATGCCGCCTCCGACGCCCTGGTGCGCCAGGCCTTCTTTTCCGGCGCGCTCAGCCCGTGCCAGGTGGTGATCCCGGATTTCGGCACCGTGAGCGGCCCGTTCCAGGTGACCGCCCTGGAGATCGGCGCCGAGCACGACCGGGAAGTGACCTTCGACCTGACCCTGGAGAGCGCCGGGGAGCTCACCTTCGACGCCCTGTGAGGGCGCGCCGCCCCCCTGAACGGAGACTGCTGATGCCCAATCCCCGCCGCGGCGAGGTCGAGGCCGTCCTGGACGGCCGGCCGCGCACCCTCGTGCTCACCCTCGGCGCCCTCGCCGAGCTGGAGGCGGCCTTCGGCGCCGACGACCTGATGGCGCTGGCCGAGCGCTTCGCCCGCGGCCGCCTTTCGGCCCGGGATGCGGCGCGCATCATCGCCGCCGGCCTCAACGGCGCCGGCGAGAGCGTGACCCTGGACGAGGTGGAGCGCATGCGCGCCGAGGGCGGGGCGGCCGGCTTCGCACACATGGTGGCGAACCTGCTGTCCGCCACTTTCGGTGCCGAGGCCTCGCCGACCGGAACACCGGGGCCGGAGGCGCCGCCCGCGTCCCCCACCGTGCCGCAGCGGGCGTGAGGCCCCCGGCGCCGCGCCCCTTCCCCTGGGACGAGGCCATGGGCGCCGGCTTCGGCCTGCTGCGGCTTGCCCCCGATGCCTTCTGGCGCATGACGCCGCGCGAGCTTGCCGCCGCCGTCCGCGCCCTGCTGCCGGTGCCGCGAGACGCCCTCTCCCGCACCGATCTCGATGCGCTCATGCGGCGCTTTCCCGATCCCTCCCGCTGAGGACAGGCCCGTGACCGAGACCGTGGATATCGCCATCGAGGTGGACACGCGCAGCGCCAAGGCGGCGCTGGGGGAGGTGGAGGTTTCCGCCCGCGGCTTCGCCTCAGCCTTGGCCTCCGCCTTCACCGGGCTGGCGGTGCAGGGCAAGGACCTGGGCAGTGTGCTGGAGCAACTGGCCGCGCGCCTCGCCAACCTCGCCCTCACCGCCGCCCTGAAGCCGCTGGAGAGCGGCCTCACCTCGCTCCTCTCCGGCGGCGCCGGCGCGCTGGGCTTCGCCGATGGCGGGGTGGTGGGGCAGGGGCGGGTGATGCCGTTCGCCCGCGGCGGCGTGGTGGCCGCGCCCACCTATTTCCCGCTGGGCGGCGCCAGCCTCGGCCTCATGGGCGAGAAGGGGGCCGAGGCCATCCTGCCGCTGGCGCGCGGGGCCGATGGCCGGCTCGGCGTGCGCAGCGCCGATGGCGGCGGGCGGGCGGGGGTGACGGTGAACATCGCGACGCCCGACCTCTCCGGCTTCCGCCGCTCCGATGCCTATGTCTCCGGCCTGGTGGCGCGGGCGGTGGCGCGCGGACAGCGCAGCAGCTGAGGCCGCGCGCCGGCGGAAGAGGGCAGGAGAACCGGCTTCTGATCCGTAAGGTGGTGGACGATTCACCGCTCCTTTGGAGCCGCAGCGCCGCTGCGTTCGAGCGGCTCGCGCTTCAGCGCGGGGTCTTCCACGGATCGACGGGCTGCGGCTCCGCCGTGCTGCCGAGGCTGGTGGCGCCGGAATTGCCCTGGCCCGGCGCACTGGTGAGAGCGCCGCCAGCAAAGCCGTCCACCCGCACGCCGGAGCGCATGCGCACGCAGGAATCCGACCCCGGCGCCTTCTGGAAGCCGGGGCCATATTGGGCGCACGAGGTATCGCCCTTCGCCCCGGCAGCGGCGGATTGCGCCGCGGCCGGCGCCGCCAGCAGGCAGGCGGCCAGAAGCCCGGCCGCGAGGCATCCGGCCGGGCGCGGGCGGGCAGGGCAAAGGCGGCGTGCCGCTTTCCGGGTGTGCAGCAGGGGGGCGGTGGAGGGGCTGGCTTCGGTCATGGCGCAGGTTCCGGGAGGCAGTGCGGGCGGCCGGCCGTGCGTGCGCCGTTCCGCCCGGCGCGGACCATAGCCTGCCGGGGTGGCCGAGAGAAATCCCCGCCGCACCATTGCCGTCAGGGACGGTGCCGGACGCTGGGGCAGGAACGCCGCGCAAGCGCATGCCGCGGATGGGCCGGCCGCAGGCGCGGGTCTCCGGGACACAGGTCTCCGGGACACAGGTCTCGCGGGCGCATATCTCCGGCGCGCAGTTCACCCGGTGCAGATCAGCGGGGCCAGGCACCCTTCCCGCCGCGTGTGTGACGCGGGCGGGAAACAGAGCGCAATCCGCCCGGGCGCAGACGGCGCGGGCGCCTTGTGAAGGAGCGGCCGGGCGCGGGGATGCGTCGCGGTGCCGTTGTCACGCCCGCCCATGGGCGAGCTGAATGCGCTCCGATGGCGATGCTCCGGGGCCAAGCCCCGCGCTCCGCCATCGGGGAGCGAAGATCACTTCTTCGCGGCAGCCTTGGGAGCCGGAGCCTTGGGAGCCGGCGCCTTCTTGGCGGCAGGCTTGGCAGCGGCCTTCGGCGCAGCCGGCTTGGCGGCGGCAGGCTTGGCGGCGGCGGGCTTTGCCGCGGGCTTGGCTTCGGCGGGCTTGGCTTCAGCCTTGGGAGCCGCAGCCTTGGCGGCGGGCGCCTTCGCAGCCACCTTCTTGGCGGCGGGCTTGGCTTCCGCGGGCTTCACTTCGGCCGGCTTGGCCTCGGCCTTCGCAGCGGTTTTCGCGGCGGGCTTGGCCGCGGCCTTGGCCGGAGCCTTCACGGCCGGCGTCTCGGCAGCAGCCTTCGGAGCCGCAGCCTTCGGTGCAGCGGCCTTGGGAGCGGCAGCCTTCGGTGCGGCAGCCTTGGGCGCAGCGGCCTTGGCGGCGGCAGCCTTGGGAGCGGCGGTCTTGGCGGCCTCGGCCTTGGGTGCAGCCGCCTTCGGAGCTGCAGCCTTCGGGGCAGCAGCCTTCGGGGCAGCAGCCTTGGGAGCGGCAGTCTTCGGGGCAGCAGTTTTGGGGGCAGAGGTCTTCGCAGCCGCAGCCTTCGCCGGAGCGGCCTTGGCCGCAGCCTTGGGGGCAGGGGCCTTCTTTTCGACAGGCGTCTCGGCGGCGGCGGCCGGCTTCTTCGCGGGCTTGGGGGCCATGCTTTCGCTCCATGCTTAACGGGGCGGACAAAAGTCAAGGCGCCACGTTCAACTATGTCAAGGCCGATTCTACTGTTTTGCCTGAAGAATTGGGGAAGAGGGGCACCATATGGCCACCTTTCATGAGATTTTGTTCCCCATCGCGGTCGCGCTGGGCGCTTCGGGCGGTCCAGAGCGCATCACGGAGGTGGTCACGACCGCTTCCGGCCGCGAGGAACGCAACACCCGGCTGGCTGATTCGCGGCGGCGCTGGGACGCCGGATACGGGGTGAAGACCCTGGCCGCGCTGGCCGAGATCGTCGCCTTCTTCGAGGAGCGGCGCGGGCGTCTCTACGGCTTCCGCTGGCGCGACCGGCTGGACCATTCTTCCGCCCCTCCGGGCGCGGAAATCTCCCCCCTCGACCAGCCCCTCGGCACCGGCGATGCGGTGCGCGCCGACTTCTGCCTGGCGAAGACCTACGGCGCCCTCCACGCCCCCTATGTGCGGCCCATCTCCAAGCCGGTTTCGGGCTGCGTGCGGGTTGCGGTGAATGGGGTGGAACAGATTGAAAACACGCACTTTACCGTCGATGCCACGCAGGGCCTGGTGCGCTTTGCCGACACCGCCGTGCCGCCCCACTCCGCGCACGTCACGGCCGGCTTCCTCTTCGATGTGCCGGTGCGGTTCGACACGGATTTCCTGGAGGTGAACCTCTCCGCCTTCGCCGCCGGCGACATCCCCCGCATTCCCGTCATCGAGATCCGCCCGTGAGGCTGCCATGCGAACCCTTGACCCCGCCCTCGCCGCGCATCTGCAGGCCGGCGTCACCACCCTGTGCCACGGCTGGCGCCTCACGCGGCGCGACGGCCGCGTGCTCGGCTTCACCGACCATGATCGCGACCTGGTGGTGGACGGGCTGGCGCTGAAGGCCGCATCGGGCATCGCCGGCTCGGAGAGCGTCACCGAGGCCGGCCTGGCGGTCACCGGCGCGGAGCTGTCCGGCGCCCTGAGCCATGTGGCGCTGGACGACGCCGACCTCTCCGCCGGCCGCTACGACGGTGCAATCATCGACCTGCTGCTGGTGAACTGGCAGGACCCCGCCCGGTTCGTCCTGCTGCGGCGGGGCATCCTGGGCGAGGTGCGCTGCGCCGACGGCGCCTTCACCGCCGAGATCCGCGCCCTCGCCGACGGCCTCAACCAGACCCGCGGCCGGCGCCTTTCCGCAAGGTGCGATGCCGACCTCGGGGATGCGCGCTGCGGCGTGGATCTCGCCGCCCCCGCTTATGCCGCCGAAGCCACGGTAAGCACCGTGGAAGGGGCGCTGCGCCTGCGCGTTTCCGGGCTTTCCGGCTTCGCGCAGGGGGCGTTCGCGCGCGGCCGGCTGCGCTTCGCCTCGGGCGCCAATGCGGGCTTCGCCACCGAGGTGAAGGCCCATCTTTTGGATGCGGAAGGCACGGTGCTGCGGCTGTGGCAGCGCCCGCCCTTCGCGGTGGCGCCGGGCGACGTGCTGGCGCTGACGGCAGGCTGCGACAAGCGCTTTGCCACCTGCCGCGACCGCTTCGCCAACGCGCTGAATTTCCGCGGCTTTCCGCACATGCCGGGGAATGATTTCCTGCTCGCCGTCGCCATTCCCGGCGAGGGCGGATACGACGGGAGCCTGCTGGAATGAGCGCCCCCCTCACCCGCGCCGCCATCCTCGCCGAGGCGCGCTCCTGGATCGGCACGCCCTACCTTCACCGCGCCTCTCTGAAGGGCCATGGCGCCGATTGCCTGGGCCTGGTGCGGGGCGTGTGGCGCGCCCTCGTCGGCCCCGAGCCGGAGCCCCTGCCGCCCTATGCGCCGGACTGGGCGGAAGCCGGCCGGCGCGAGACCCTGGCCGACACCGCCCGGCGCTGCCTGGTGGCCGTGCCGCTGGCCGAGGCGCGCCCCGGCGATGTGCTGCTGTTCCGCTTCCGCGCCCACCTGCCGGCCAAGCACGCCGCCTTCCTCGCCGAGGCCGGGCGGATGATCCACGCCTATGACGGCGCGAGCGTGTGCGAGAGCCACCTCTCCCCCTGGTGGCAGCGCCGCTGCGCCTTCGCCTTCGCCTTTCCCGGCGTGGGCTGACGGCGGCGGACCCGCCTGCGCCTTCCCTGCCGCGCGCCCCGCCGCGGCCCTGCCACGTGCCCTGCCCTGAAAGGACTTCTCCCATGGCGACCCTGCTTCTCGGCGCGGCCGGCAGCTTCATTGGCGGCGCCCTGTTCGGCCCGGCCGGGGCCATGGCGGGACGGGCGCTGGGCACCCTCGGCGGCGCGGCGCTGGACCAGGCGCTGCTGGGCGGCGGCCGCACGCGCCGCACCGAGGGTCCGCGCCTTACCGATCTCGACGTCACCGCCTCCACCGAAGGCGCCGCCCTGCCCAGGCTCTACGGCCGCGCGCGCCTCGCCGGGCAGGTCATCTGGGCCACCCGGCTCAAGGAAGTGCGGAAGGAGGAAACCCAGTCCCTCGGCGGCAAGGGCGGCAGCCTTTCCAGCTCCACCACCACCTACACCTATTACGGCAATTTCGCCGTCGCCGTGTGCGCGGGGAAGGTCTCGCGCTTCGGCCGCATCTGGGCCGACGGCAAGCTCCTGGACACCCGCCGCCTCAACCTCACCTTCCACCCCGGCGGCGAGGATGCCGGGCCGGATTCCTGGATCGAGGCGAAGCAGGGCGCCACCGGCACGCCGGCCTATCGCGGCATCGCCTATCTGGTGTTCCGCAACCTGGAACTGACCGACTACGGCAACCGCCTGCCCCAGATCACCGTGGAGGTGGAACGCGCCGTGGGCGCGCTGGAGCAGCAGGTGAAGGCCGTAACCCTCATCCCCGGCGCCACCGAGTTCGGCTACGACACGCGCAACATCCGGCAGGTGTATGGCGAGGCCAGCTACGGGCCGGAGAACCGCCACGTCACCAGCTTCACCAGCGATTTCGAGGCCTCCCTCGACCAGCTCCTGGGGGCCTGCCCCCGGCTCGAACGGGTGTCGCTGGTGGTGTCGTGGTTCGGTGACGACCTGCGCGCCGGCACCTGCGCCGTGCGGCCGAAATGCGAGCGGTTCGACAAGGCGACATCGCCGGCGCAATGGGCCGTGGGCGGCGAGACCCGCTTCTCCGCCCCCGCCGTATCGCAGTATGACGGCCGCGCCGCCTATGGCGGCACGCCGTCCGACGACAGCGTGGTGAAGGCCATTGCGCGGCTCCGCGACGCCGGCCTGAAGGTGACCCTCAATCCCTTCCTGATGATGGACATTCCCGCCGGCAACGCGCGCCCCGACCCGTGGACCGGCGCCCCCGCCCAGCCGGCCCATCCCTGGCGCGGGCGCCTGGTGTGCGATCCGGCCCCGGGCCGGGAGGCCAGCGCGGACGGCACCGCCGCCTGCGCGGCGCAGGTGGCCGCCCTGTTCGGCACCGCCCGGCCCGACGACTTCTCCCGCCTCGGCGGCCTCGTGCTCTATCGCGGCCCGGATGAATGGAGCCTGCGGCGCATGGTGCTGCACTATGCCCATCTCGCCGTGGCCGCGGGGGGCGTGGAGGCCATTCTCGTCGGCTCCGAGCTGGTGGCGCTCACCCGCCTCACCGACGCCACCGGTGCCTTCCCTGCCGCCGCCGCGCTGGCGCAGCTGGCCGCCGACGTGAAGGCGGTGGTGGGGGCGGACACCCTGGTGTCCTACGCCGCCGATTGGACCGAATATGGCGCGCAGGCGATGGCCAATGGCGACGTGCGGTTTCCCCTGGATGCGGTGTGGAGCGCCCCCGCGGTGGATTTCATCGGCATCGACTGGTACCCGCCGCTGGCCGACTGGCGGGATGGCTCGGACCATCTCGATGCGGCGCTGGCGCAGAGCATCCATGAGCGCGCCTATCTGCGGGCCAACCTGCGGGCCGGCGAGGCGTTCGACTGGTATTATGCCGACGATGCGGCCCGCGCCGCCCAGCACCGCACCCCGATCACCGACGGGGCCTTCGGCGAGCCCTGGATCTACCGGCAGAAGGACCTGTGGTCGTTCTGGGCCAATGCCCACCACGAGCGCAGCGGCGGGGCGCGCAGCCCCGTGCCCACCGCTTACGTGCCCGGGGCCAAGCCCATCCGCCTGATGGAGACCGGCTGCCCCGCCGTGGACAAGGGCGCCAACCGGCCCAGCGCCTTCCCCGATGCGAAATCCGCCGCCGGCGCCCTGCCGCCCTTCTCCTCCGGCCAGCGGGACGACCTGATCCAGCGCCGCATGCTGGAGGCGGTGCTGGGCGCCTTCGATCCCGCCGCGGGCGCGAGCGATGCCGACAACCCGCCCGCCAGCCTCTATGCGGGGCGCATGGTGGAGCCGGGCTGCGTGTTCGCCTGGACCTGGGATGCGCGGCCCTATCCGCAATTTCCCGTGGCCGACGCGGTGTGGGCCGACGGCGCCAATTGGGCCACCGGCCACTGGCTCACCGGCCGCCTCGGCGGCGCGCCCCTCGACGCTTTGGTGGCGACTCTGTGCGCCGATTTCGGCGTGGACGACGTGGCCAGCGACACCCTCACCGGCGCGGTGGAAGGCTATGTGGTGGAGCAGCCCATGTCCGCCCGCGCGGCGCTGGAGCCCCTTGCCCGCGCCTTCGCCTTCGAGGCGGGGGAGGCGGACGGCCGGCTGGTGTTCCGCCCGCGCGGCACCGGCCCCGTCACCGACATCGGCGCCGACGAGCTGGTGCGCGGCGACGACGCGCCGCTCGTCGCCCTCACCCGGGCGCAGGAAAGCGAGCTGCCGCTGGAGGTCAGCGTGGGCTTCGTGGATGGGCTGAAGGAGTATCGCCGCGCCACGGTCTCCTCGCGCCGGCTCGCCGGGGCCAGCCTGCATGCGGCCCATGCCGACCTTGCCGTGGTGGCCTCCGCCGCAGTGATGGCCCGGGCCGCCGACGTGTGGCTTCAGGACCTGTGGGCGGGGTGCGAGAGCGTGTCCCTCACCCTGCCGCCGTCGCGCCTTGCCCTGGTGCCGGGCGACCTTGTGCGCCTCACCCTCGACGGGCGCCAGCGGCTCTTGGAGATCACCCGCATGGAGGCGGCGGAGGCGCTCGCCGTCACCGCACGGTCGGTGGAGCCGGAGATCTTCGATGCCGCCGCCCCCGATCTGCCCGAGGGCACCGTGGCGCTGCCCGGCGCCTCCGGCCCGCCGGCGGTGATGGTGCTGGATCTGCCGGCCCTCGGCGACGGCGAGCCGGTGCCGCTGCAGCACCTCGCCGCGGCCGCCACGCCCTGGCCCGGCACGCTGGCGGCATGGCGTTCCGCCGACGGGGCGAGCTTCGAGACGGTGGCGCTGGTGCACGCGCCGGCCACCTTCGCCACCTTGCTGACCGCGCTGGAGCCGGGACCCCTGTGGCGCTTCGACCGCTTCAACCAGATGGTGGTGGCGGTGCAGTCCTCCCTGCTGGTGTCGGCCAGCGCGGCGGCGGTGCTGGACGGCGCCAATGCCTGCGTGCTCATGGCCGAGGGGCGGGCGCCGGAGATCGTGCAATTCACCGAGGCCGAGCTTGTGGATGCCGCCACCTACCGGCTGGGCGGCCTGCTGCGCGGCCAGTTCGGCACCGAGGCCGCGGGGGCGGCGGCATGGCCGGCGGGAACCCGGCTGGTGCGCCTCGACGGCACCCTCGTGCCGCTGGCCAGCGGCCTTTCGGCCCTGGGGCGGGCCTGGATCTACCGCATCGGCTCGGCCCGCGACGATTACGGTGCGGAGGATGTCACCGAAGTGTCGGCCACGGTGGGCGGCCGGGCGCTGGCGCCGCTGGCGCCGGTGCATGTGCGGGCACGGCGCACGGCGGAGGGGGTGGCGCTCTCCTTCATCCGCCGCACCCGGGTGAGCGGCGACGGCTGGGACGCCAACGAGGTGCCCCTGGGCGAGGCGAGCGAGGCCTACCGGGTGGAGATCCTTTCCGGCGGCAGCGTGGTGCGCAGCCTTGAGACCGCCCAGCCGCTGGCGCTTTACGGGGCGGCGGACGAACTGGCCGACTTCGGCGCGCCCCAGGCGGTGCTCACGGTGCGGATCGCCCAGCTTTCCGCCAGCGTCGGCGCCGGTGCCGCGGTGACCGCGCAAGTCCGGCCGTGATCGGTGCGGCGTTTTCGGGCGCCGCCGGGATTTGCACCGCGTTGTGCCGGCCCGTCATGCAGCTTGTGCAGGTGGCGCCGCAGCAGTAAGCGGGGAGCCTCACGGGGGGCAGGGCGGTGGCGGTGAGTGTCCTTTGGCGCGGCGTGCCCGCGCTTCTGCTGCGGTTTCCCGTTCCCCTCCTCATCATGGCGGCCGCCCTTGCCGCCTTCTTCCTTGATCCCGCCGGCATGCCGGCATGGCTGCGGACGTCGGCGCCGGCACTGCCGGGCGCCCGCGCCATGCTCCGCTGGGATGCCATCTTGTCGCCCGCCGCCACCTGCTTTCTTGCCGCAACCGCCGCTGTCCTCTTCGCCGAAGGGCAGGGCTGGCGCGGCTGGGCGCGGCACGCGCTGGCGGTGGTGGCGGGCGGCCTTGCCGGGCTCGTCCTCGCCTTTCCGCAGGTGACGCAGCCGTCCGCCCCTTTGCTGACCGTTGCCGCCTTCTGCGCCGTGCTGCTGGCGCCGTTCGGGCTGGGGCGGGGGGATGCGGCGGGCTTCTGGTGGCACGCCGCGCGGGTCACCGGCGGGGCGGGCACGGCGCTCCTGGGCGCGGTGCTGCTCAGCATCGGCGCGATGCTGGTGGAAGGCGCCGTGCGGGTGCTGTTCCTGCGCGGCACCCTGGGCCTCATCCCGCCCCTTTCCGGCGACTATGCGGTGCCGGTGGCCTTCGCTCTGGTGGCGCCGCTCCTGTGGCTTTCGCGCCTGCCGCTGCCGGGGGAGGCCGCTCCGGCCGCTTTGGCGCCGGTGCGCGCGCCGCTGACGGTGGCGCGGTTCGTGGCGGTGCCGCTGCTGCTGGTCTATGGCGCGCTGCTGGTGGCCTATGCGGCGCGCATCGCCTGGCTCGGCGTGGTTCCTGCCGGGCAGATCGGGCGCTATGTGCCGGCGTTCGGGGTGGCGGGCACCCTCGTCTTCATGATGCTGCAAGGCGAGCGCGGCCAGGGCCGGCGGCTCGGCGATCTGTTCTGCGCCGTGTGGTTCCCGCTCCTGGTGGTGCCGCTGGCGCTGCTGGGGGCGGCCCTGTGGCTGCGCATCGAGCCGTTCGGCTTCACGGTGCAGCGGGGCCACCTGCTGCTGGTCGCCGCCTGGCTGGTCCTGATCACGCTTCTGTTCGCGCCCCGGCTGGGGCGCGGCGACTTGCGGCTCATTCCCGGCGTGCTGCTGGTGCTGAGCCTCGCCTCTGCCGCCGGCCCCTTCGGCCTTCCCGCCCTCGCCAACCGCGACCAGGCGCAGCGCCTGGTGGATCTGCTGGCGGCGCAGGGGCTGGTGAAGGCCGGGCGGCTGGTGCCCGATGCCCCCGGCAAGCTGGACATGAAGCAGACGGCGCAGGCCCAGTCCATCGTGCGCTATCTCGGCCGCAGCCACGGCCTTGGCACCCTGGCGCCGTTGTTCGCCGGGCGCGAGGACGACCCCTTCGCCAAGGGCCGCACCCCGGCGCAGGCGGATATCGAAATGCGCATTTCCGGCTTCCCGCGGGATGCCGGCCGCGCCGTGGCGGCGCCCGATCCCGTGCTCACACTATCGGTGAAGTCGGGCCCGGCGCTCATCGCCGCCGCCGGGGCGGTGCGCGTGCTGGGGCCGTTCCAGATTGGCTTCGGCCGCCGGCAGAGCGTGACCACCGTGGATGGCATCACCACCGCCGTGGCGGACAATGTGGTGGAGGTGGACGCCGCCGACGGCCGCCGCGCCCGCCTGGACCTTGCCGCCGCCATCCAGGCGCAGGAAAAGGCCGCCGTGGGCCGTCCGCCACGCCTCGATGCCCCGGTGCGGATCGTCGCGCCGTTCGGCGCGGAGCAGGTCACCGTAGTGCTGCAGGGAACGACCCTGAGCGTCAGCCGCGCCGCCACGACGGTGCGCGGCGGCAGCTATTTCCTGGTGCTCGGCCCGGCCTCCTGACGCCGCGCGCGATTGCGCCGCGCCCTCCTGCGGGCCGGGGCGGAGGGGTGCGCCGGGCTTGCCCGCTCATGGACGCGATGCGGACCACCCCGGTCCGTCGGCCCCGCTTCGCGGCCGATGCCGCGCGGGCGTGAACAGCGGCCGGGGGGCAATGGGGCCGGGGGCAGCCCTCACGGGCGTCTGGCCTGATCCCCTTCGATCGCCGCATGCCCCCCGGGCCGCCCCGCCCCACCCACCCGTTCCCGCCACCCGTTCCCGCCCACCGCGCTGCGCCGGCTGCGATCCGGCCCGGCGGGGGCGTCGGCGCGCGCCGGTTCCTTCCCCCAAAGCCGAGGCCCCCATGTCCGACCAGTCGGCCAATCTTGCGCTCCCCTATCTGGCAGCGGCGCAGGCGCAGAAGCATGTCACCCACAATGAGGCGGTGCGCCGCCTGGATGCCTTCGTGCAACTCGTGCTGGAGAGCGCGAGCCTCACCGCCCCGCCGCCGGTGCCGGCCGAGGGCGCGCGCTGGCATGTGCCGGCGGGGGCCACCGGCGCCTTCTCCGGGCAGGAGGGCCGCATCGCCGCCTATGAGGCCGGCGCGTTCGATTTCCTGCCCGTGGCGGCGGGCTTCCTCGCCTTCATCCGCGACGAGGGGCGCCTCGCCGTGTTCGACGGCGGCGCCTGGGTGTCCGCGCTGGCTGCGAGCCCCCATCGCGCCGCCATCGAGGCGCGCGTCCTGGAGGCGGACGTGGCGCTTTCCGGCGCGGCCGTGGACAGCGCCATCGCCTTTCCCGAGCGGGCCATCATCCTCGGCGTCTCCACCCGCACCCTGGTCACCGTGACCGGGGCGGCCTCCTACGATTGCGGCATTGCCGGCGAGCCCGCGAAGTTCGGCGGCAGCCTCGGCATCGCGGCGGGGGCGACCAATGCGGGCGTCATCGGCCCCACCGCCGTCTATGCGCCGACCCCGGTGCGCCTCACCGCCAATGGCGGCGCCTTCACCGGCGGCGTCGTGCGCCTCGCCCTTCACCTGCTGGCCTGCGCCGTGCCGGGCGCCTGAGCCGGCCCCACACCCCCCCCAGAAAGAGCATCGGCCCAAGGCGGGATCGCGCAGCGGTCCGGCTCCGGCATGCTCGTGCGGAGATGTCCCCATGCCCTACGATCCGGCGCGCGACCCCCTCGGCGGCCATGCCGCCTCCCTGTCCTCTCCCGGCCGGCGGCTGCGCACCGTAACGCCCTCCGACGTGGAAGACCTCGACCCCTACGCCAAGGCGCTGTGGGTCTATGTGGCCCCCGAGGTGGCCGGCGGCGTCGCGCACATCCGCCTGACCACCGTCGATGCGCCGGACGAGGAGAGCGTGACCCTCACCGCCACGCCCGGCCTCCAGCCGCTGCCGCCCTGCCAGGTGCGCCGCGTGTGGGCCACGGGCACCACGGCCGCGGGCCTCGCCGTCTTCGCCCTCGCCGACCGCTGACGGCCGGCTTCCCCTTTTTTCCCATCACGCCGCGCCCCGTTCGCTCCGCCGTGCCCCGGCGGGGGAGGGGGCGCGCGCGTGCTTCCCCAGCCCGAAAGGTCCCTGAATGGAACACTCCGTGGGTGTCTCCCTCACCTCCGTGCCCAGCACCTGCTGCTGCCCGGCGGAACCGCCGCCGCCGCCCGGCTTCCGCGCCCTCACCGACGACGCCGGCGCGCTCCTCATGGACGACGCCGGCAACCTGCTCATCGAGGAGATCTGAACCATGTCCAACCGAACCCTGCGGGCCGCCTCCGGCATCCTCTCCCCCCTCGCCAAGCCGATCTACCGCTACATCCACATCGGCGACAGCCTTACCCAGGGCAGCGGCGATGCCCAGGTGAATGCCTTCGGCTCCCCCGACATGACGTGGCAGACCGCGCTGGCCTCCAACGGCGCGCTGCTGCCGGTGCGCAACGCCGGCGTGGGCGGCCAGACCTCGCCCATGATCTCCGCCCGCGTCCCGCGCGACGTGCTCAAATACGCCCCCGACGTGGTGGGCGTAACCATGGGCACCAATGACGTCATCGCCCTCAACAGCTCGGCCTACATCACGGCAAGCCTGCAGGCGGTGCACGACGCGCTGAAATCCGCCGGGGTGTTCTTCTTCGTCACCACCATTCCGCCCTATGCGGCGCGCGCCGCGCTGGTGAACACGATCAACCAGCTCATCACCGGCTTCTGCGCCACCAATGCCGTGCCGCTGGTGGACTGGTATGCCATCGCCAACGACCCGGCGAACCCCGGCAACTGGCGGGCGGGCTACACCAACGGCGACGGCATCCACGCCAACGCCCGCACCTCGAAGCTGTTCGCCGATGCCAATTGGGCGGTCATCGGCCCGATGCTGACCTCCACCCGTAAGCATCAGCGCCCGCGGGTGCACGACGCGGCCAACCTTCTGTTCCCCACCACCGGCATCGCCAACACCGGGGCGCCGGCCTCGACCACCGTGCGCGACGGGCTGTTCGCCAATTACCGCACGCTGGCCATGAACGGCTACAGCCTGCCGACGCCGCGCGTGTTCGACACCGTGGCCACCGGCACGGGAACGGCCCCCACCGTGACGGCCACCGTGGCTCCGGTGGCCGGCGTGAACGGCAATGTGTGGAGCATCACCGCCACGCCCAACGGGGCCGGCTCGGTGAACTTCCAGATCTCCGACGCGGCCACCCCCATCATCGACCTCACCCGCTACCAGGGGCGGCGGCTGCGCTTCTCCTTCATGTTCGGGGCATCCGGGCTCGATGTGGAGAACACCGCCGAATGGCTGGAAGCCAACGGGGGCAAGCCCTTGTCCTATTGCGGCCTGGCCCTCGCCCCGCGCCTCAAGGGTGGGACGGCGGCGCCGAACCTTGCCATCCTCGATCTGGTGGACGGCTCCGCCAGCCTCGGTCAGGCGTCCTATGTGTCGCTGGATTGGGGGGCGAACCCCTTCAGCGGGCCGCTTTATTCCGACCTCTCGCGGGCCAGCCATTACTATGACCTGCCCCTGACCCCCTGCAATCATGAGTTCAACGTTCCCCCCGGGGCGGTGAGCCTCAACATCCAGGTGGGCCTGCGGTTCCGCACGGTGGACACCACCACCGCCACCCAGCCCATCACCCTTCAGCTTGCCGAATTCATGCTGGTGGATGTGGGCCCGGCGCAGTATCCGGCGCTCACGGTGAGCAACGATCCGCTGCGCTTTTTGAAGGTGACGGCGGCCAAGACCCTGACGCAGGGCGAAATCCTCGCCATCGACTATTATCCGTGCGACGCCGCCGCCGGCGCCTTCACGCTGACCCTGCCCGCCGCGCAGCTGGTGAGCGGAATTCCGATCATCGTCAAGAAGACCGACGCCTCGGCCAATGCGCTCACCCTCGCCGCCAACGGCGCGGAGACCATCGACGGGGCCGGCACCTACGTGCTGGCGACCCAGTACGAATACGTCCGCCTGGTCTCCAACGGGACGGGCTGGGATGTGATCGCCGCAGGCTGAGCCTGCGCCGCGCGGCCGCGCTCTTCCTTCCCCATCGCTGCTGTTGCGAGCGTCCGCCCCCCGGCGGCGGACGGACCTGCGCGCGCGGCCTCCCGCCAACCGGCACGCCCCACGGGGCGTGCCACCCTTCCTTCGAATTCCTGCAAAGGTGATCCATGGCCAAGGACAGTTTCGCGCGGTCGCTTGCCGCCGTGCTGGTGCATGAGGGCGGCTATTCGAACCATCCGTCCGACCCCGGCGGCCCCACCATGAAGGGCATCATCCAGCGGGTCTACGACGGCTATCGCCGGTCCCGCGGCCTCGCCCCGCGCCCGGTGCGCGAGCTGGAGCGGGCGGAGATGGAAGACATCTACCGCCGCCAGTATTGGGACGCGGTGCGCGCCGACGAACTGCCGCCGGGCATCGATTATGTGGTGTTCGACGGCGCGGTGAATTCCGGCCCCGCCCAATCCGCCAAATGGCTCCAGCGCGCTCTGGGCCTGCCGGCCGACGGGCAGGTGGGGGCGGTGACCCTGGCCGCCGCCCGCGCCGCGGCGGACCCCGCCCGCCTGGTGGGCGACATCTGCGATCGCCGCCTCGCCATGCTCAAGGCGCTGAAGACCTGGCCGGTGTTCGGCCGCGGCTGGGCCCGGCGCGTCGCCGACGTGCGCCGCAAGGGTGCCGCCTGGGCCGGCGGCGGCGCGCTGCCGGTGGATGTGCACGATGCGGTGCCGGACGTGCCCGGGGAAGGCGCGAAGGCGCCCGTCTCCTCCGCCCGCCCGGCGCCGCGGCCGCAGGTCGGGACCGGCGCGGTGGCGGGGGGCGTCGTAGCTTCGGCGGTTGCGGAGGCGGCGCGCCAGCTTGCACCCCACGCCGCCACCTCCTCCACCCTTGCCGCCATCTTCTCCGGCCTCACCCTTTGCGGCCTCGCCATCACCCTCGGCGGGCTCGCTTATGTGTGGTGGAGCGCCGCCCGGGCCGAGCGGCGCGCGCAGGTGCTCGATCTCGTGCCGGAGGCGGCGGGCCGGCCATGAGCACGCTGTTCCACCTTCTGGCCTATGGGGTGCCCTGGTGGGTCCTCGCCCTTCCCGGCCTGCTTGCCGTCGTCGCCCTCGCGCGGCTGGCCGGACCCCGCGCCGCGGCCCTCGCCGGGGCGGTGATCGCCCTTGTTCTCGCCCATCGCCGCGGCGCCCAGGCGGGCTTCGCCCACGCCCGCCGGAAAGGAGAAGACGATGCCCGACGCTCTCTCGATGCGGCGCACGCTGCGCGTGCTGCTGCCGATCGCCGCGACGGCGCTGCTGGCCGGCTGCGCGACGACGACGGGTTCCGGCGCGACTAGGGTCTATTGCGGCGCCGCCGCCCCCATCCGCTGGTCCGCCGCCGACAGCGACGCGACCATCCGGCAGGCCAAGGCCCACAATGCGGTGGGCCGGCGGCTGTGCAACTGGCGCTGACACCGCCAGCTGCCTCTGTCATTCTGGGCGCCGCTCCCTTATGAGGAAACGACGCCCAGCCGGAGGAAACCCGTGCGCCTATTGGTGGTCGAGGACGACCCCGAACTCAATCGCCAGCTCTTCGAAGCCCTGTGCGACGCGGGCTATGCGGTGGATCGCGCCTATGACGGCGAGGAAGGCCATTATCTGGGCGAGAGCGAGCCCTATGATGCCATCGTCCTCGATATCGGCCTGCCCAAGATGGACGGTATCTCCGTGTTGGAAAACTGGCGGCGGGCCGGCAAGGTGATGCCGGTGCTCATTCTCACCGCCCGCGACCGCTGGAGCGACAAGGTGCAGGGCTTCGACGCCGGCGCCGACGACTACGTGGCCAAGCCCTTCCACATGGAGGAGGTGTTGGCCCGCCTGCGGGCGCTGCTGCGCCGCGCCACCGGCCATGCCTCCAGCGAGTTCTCCTGCGGCCCGGTGCGGCTCGACACCCGCTCGGGCCGGGTTTCCGTGAACGGCAACCCGGTGAAGCTCACCTCCCATGAATACCGGCTCCTGGCCTATCTCATGCACCATGCCGGCCGGGTGGTGTCCCGCGCCGAGCTGGTGGAGCACCTCTACGACCAGGATTTCGACCGGGATTCCAATACCATCGAGGTGTTCGTGGGGCGTCTGCGCAAGAAGCTCGACAGCGACGTGATCCAGACCGTGCGCGGCCTCGGCTACCTGCTTGCCGCCCCGGACGAGAAGCGCTGACGCGCGAAGGCGGACATGAGCACCACGCCGCGCCCCGCGGAATACACCCCCGGCTCCCTGGCCTTCCGCCTGTTCCTGTCCGCCATGGCCATCACGGTGGTGGTGCTGGTGGTGGTGGGCCTTGTCCTGTCCTCGCTCTACCGGAACGCGGCGGAGCGCGCCTTCGACCGGCGCCTCGACGTGTATCTGAAGACCATCGTGGCCGAGGTCGCCAACGCGACCGAGGAGAGCCCGCCCGAGCCGCGCGCCCTCGCCGACCCGCTGTTCGTCTTTCCCAATTCCGGCTGGTACTGGCAGATCGCCCGCGTCTCCGATGCGGGGGATGCGCGGCGCGCCTCGCGCTCCCTGTCCGGCGGGGGGCTGCCGCTTTTGGCCGAGCAGGGCATCTCCGGCCGCCCGGGGCTGATCCGGGAAGGCTATGCGCTGGGTCCGCGGGGCGAGAAGCTGCGCATCGTCGAGCGCGACGTGGACCTCGGCGGGGATGACCGCTACGTGGTGTCGGTGGCGGCCGTGGCGGTGGAACTGGAGCAGGAGATTTCCGCCTTCAACCTCGCCCTCGCCGGCACGCTGGTGGTGCTCGCCGCCGCCTTCCTGCTGGTGGTGGTGGCGCAGGTGCGGTTCGGCCTGAAGCCGCTCTCGCGCATCTCCGAGGCCCTCGCCGACGTGCGCTCGGGCAAGGCGGAGCGCCTTGAAGGCGCCTATCCGGCGGAGATCGCGCCGCTGGTGCGGGAGGTGAACGCCCTCATCGACGCCAACAAGGAGATCGTGGAGCGGGCCCGCACCCATGTGGGCAACCTCGCCCATGCGCTCAAGACCCCGCTTTCGGTGCTGATGAACGAGGCCGGCACCCGCGAGGACACCCTCGCCGGCCGGGTGCGCGACCAGGCGAGCGTGATGCGCGACCAGGTGGCCCACCATCTGGAGCGGGCGCGCATGGCGGCGCGGGTCTCGGTGGTGGCGAGCGTGTGCGAGGTCACCCCGGTGGTCACCTCCCTCGCCCGCACCATGCAGAAGATCCACCGCGCCAAGGAACTCGCCATCGACGTGCGGATCGCCGACGACGTGCGCTTCCGCGGCGAGCAGCAGGACATCGAGGAGATGGTGGGCAACCTCGTGGACAATGCCTGCAAATGGGCCTCCTCCCGGGTCGAGGTGGAGGTCGTCATCGGCCGCCCGCGATCCCCCGGCGACCGCGTGTTCTTCCATGTCATCATCGACGATGACGGGCCGGGCCTCGATCCTGCCCGCCGGCTGGACGTGGGCCGCCGCGGCCGGCGGCTGGACGAATCCAAGCCCGGCTCCGGCCTCGGCCTGTCCATCGTCCATGAACTGGCGCTGCTCTATGGCGGCAATCTGGAGCTGGGCACCGCCCCCATCGGCGGCCTGCGGGCGGAAATCGTCCTGCCCGCGGCGCAGGCCCCGCCGCCCCCGTCCGCCCCCTGACCGCCCGCGCCGCGGGTGCGGCCGTGATGTCACAGGGGGCGGGAAACCGCCTTCCGGGGTGCCTTGCGCAGGCGTATGAGGGATTGAGGCCTCGGTGTCGCCCCAATCATCCGCCTCATTCCGGCCTCATTGTCGCCTGTTGCCCGAGATCGACCAGATGCCCGTCCGCACGGTAGCCGTCCGCCTCCCCGCCGCCTTGCTGCTCGCGACGGGTCTGGCCGGCTGTGCCACCGATCCCAACTCCGGCCGTTCCCTGAGCGCCATGGCGACCCTGCCCACCGCGCCGGTCATGAGCGGGGCGGTGTCCGGCGGGCTCATCAGCGGCAGCATCGGCAACGGGCTGGACGAGCCCGACCGCAAGCGCGCCTACGACGCCGAAATCTCCGCCCTGGAAACCGGCAGCCCCGGCTACCCCTTCGGCTGGAAGGGCGACAGCGGCACCCGGGGCACGGTGGTGGCCGGCCCGCCCTACAATCGCGTGGGCTTCCAGAGCTGCCGCGATTATTCCCACACCATCTACATCGACAACCGGCCGCAGATCGCCCGCGGCGCCGCCTGCCGCACCGCGGAAGGACGCTGGCAGCCGGTGACCTGAGCGGTGAAGCGCTGCGTCCTGCCGTCTTGAGCGGGGGTGGTCCGGCCCTCAATCGGGGCGGGCGGGCTCACGGGCGCCGCCTGAGCGCCTTCTCCGCCTCCATCACCAGCAGCAGGCTGAGGGCCACGGGCACCAGCGCCAGCCACAGGACGGGCGATATGGGGGCGATCTCCAGCACGCCGGACAGGCCCGGCACATAAGCGGCGGCCACCTGCACCGATTGGGCCAGCGCGATGGCGGCCATCAGCGGCCAATTGGCCGAGAGCGGAATGGCGAACACCGAGCGGGTTTCCGAGCGGGCATTCATGGCCTGCACGTTCTCGAACGCCACCATGAGGAACAGCAGCGCGTTGCGCGCCTCGAATTCGCTCCAGCCCTGGGCCAGCCACCAGGCAAAGCAGCCGAACGCAGCCGCGCCCATGAACAGGCCGGAGACGAGGGTCTGGCGGATCATCAGCGGATCGAAGATGGCGTCGCCCGGCGCGCGGGGCGGCCGGTCGAGCAGGCCCGGCTCGGGCTTTTCCAGCGCCAGCGTCACATCCTGCCCGCCGTTGGTGACGAGGTTGAGCCACAAGAGCTGCACGGTGGACAGCGGCAGGGGCAGCCCGGTGGCCACCGCAGCCAGGAACAGCGCCACCTCCGCCGCCCCGGTGGAGATGAGCAGATAGATGATCTTGCGGATGTTGGCATAAGCGGCGCGGCCTTCCTCCACGCCGGCCACCACCGAGGCGAAATTGTCGTCGGCGATGACCAGGGCGGCGGCGTCGCGGGCCACGTCGGTGCCGTCGCGGCCCATGGCGATGCCGAGGTCGGCGCGGCGCAGCGCCGGCGCGTCGTTCACCCCGTCTCCGGTCATGGCCACCACATGGCCCTGGGCCTGGAGCGCATCCACGATCTCCAGCTTCTGCGCCGGCTCCACCCGCGCGAACACGCTGGCCGCGGCGATGCGGCGGGCGGCCTCGGCCGGGTGCCCGGCGAGGGCGGCAAGGTCGCGCCCGGTCATCACGTCGTCGGGCGAGCGGGCGATGCCCAGCGCGCGGGCGATGGTGAGGGCGGTGGCGGCATGGTCGCCGGTGATCATCTTCACGGCGATGCCGGCGCGGGCGCAGGCCTCCACCGCGCCCTTGGCCTCCGGGCGCAGGGGGTCGATGAAGCCGACGAGGCCCAGCGGCTCCATCTCTTCCAGCGCCGCCTCCAGCCCGGCGCGGCTGGCGGGGGCCGGGGCGGGCAGGGTGCGCCGCGCCACGGCGAGCACCCGGTGGCCTTCGCGCGCCAGGGCTTCCGCCGGCGCCAGCAGCGCCGCGCCCGCCGGGCCGCACAGGGGCAGGATGGTTTCCGCCGCGCCCTTCACATGCAGCTCCGGCCCCGCCGCGCCCGCATGCAGGCTGGCGGCGAGCCGGCGCTCCGCCAGGAAGGGGATGTGGAGCAGACGCGGCTGCGCCGCCCGCAGTCCCTCCACGCCGATTCCGGCCTGCGCCGCCAGCACCAGGAAGGCGATGTCCACCGTGTCGCCGCTCGCCCCCTGCCGCCCGCCCTGGGGGTGAAGCGTGGCGTCGTTGCACAGGGCGGCGGAAGCGGCGAGGCGGGCGATGGCGTCGCGCGCCGCGGCCGGGCTGGGCCCCTGCGCCTGGTGGAACGGCTCGGGGTCGGCATCGGCGCCCACCGCCACGCTGGTGCCGTCCGGGAGGATGACGGCGGTGGCGGAAAGGCGGTTCAGGGTGAGGGTGCCGGTCTTGTCGGTGGCGATGACGGTGCAGGCGCCCAGCCCTTCCACCGCCGGCAGGTGGCGCACGATGACGTGCCGCTGGGCCATGCGCCGGGTGGCCACGGCCAGGGCCACCGTCACCGCCACCGGCAGGCCCTCCGGGATGACGGACACCGCAAGGGCCACCGCCATCAGCACGGTTTCCCCCAGCGGCGCGCCGGCGACGAGGCGGGCGGCCAGGATCACCCCCACCAGCGCCAGGGTGGCCAGCCCCAGCATGCGGGTGAAGCGTTCCAGCCGGCGGCTCAGGGGCGCGGCCGTGGCCGGGGCGTCGAGGGCGCGGGCGATGTGGCCGAGCTCGGTGTCGCGCCCGGTGGCCACCACCAGGGCGGCGGCCTGCCCCATGAGCACGCTGGTGCCGGCGAACAAAAGGGTCCGCCGTTCGGCCATGGGGGTATCGGCGGGCAGGATGGCGGCGGCGTCCTTCTCCACCGGCAGGGATTCGCCGGTGAGGGCGGCCTCGCTGGTCTTCAGGTCGCTGGCGGTGATCAGCCGCAGGTCCGCGGGCACCCGGTCGCCGGCCTCCAGCAGAACCCGGTCGCCGGGCACCAGCTCGGCGGCGTCGCACAGCGCGGTGGTGCCGTCGCGGGTGAGGCGGGTGTGGGTGCGGATGGCGCGCTTCAGCGCCGCCGTCGCAGCCTCCGCCCGGGTCTCCTGCACCGCGCCCACCGCCGTGTTCACGGCGAGCACCAGGAAGATGAAGGCGGCGTCGGTGGTGTCGCCGAGCGCCACGGAGAGGACGGCCGCGGCCAGCAGCAGGTAGATGAGCGGGCTGCGCAGCTGCGCGAGGATGATGGCCGCAAGGCTGCGGCGCCGGGGCTCGGGCAGGGCATTGGCCCCATGGCTGGCCTGCCGGGCCTGCGCCTGCGCACGGGTCAGCCCGTCGAGGCCGCAGCCGAGGCGCCGGGCGGCGTCTTGCGGAGTGATGGCGTGCCAGGTGGGCGGCGGGGGCGTGGCGGGAATGTCCGAAGGGCGGGCCTGCCCGTCGCCTGAGGCGATCCGGGCGCCGGAGGGTGACGCTTCACTGCTTGCGCGGTGGGCGAGCGCTCCCCCTTTTTCCGCATCCGTCACTTGCTCATGGGGCGCTGCCGCCTTGCCTTCGGTGCTCTGGCCGGAGCGGCCGAGGCGGTGGGCGGCCATGGCGCCGGCTCAGTAGGACATGAACAGCGGGACCTTGCAGTCCGCCAGCAGCGATTCGGTCACGCCGCCGAGAATCCATTCCCGCATGCGGGAGTGGTTGAACGCGCCCATGACGATGAGGTCCGCCTCGAAGAGGGAGGCCTGCTCGCGCAGGGTCGCCGCAATGCCGTCGTGGCCGACGACCAGGTTCTTCACGGTCACATTCACCCCGTGGCGGGCGAGATGGGGGGCCAGCTCGGCGCCGGGCACTTCGTGGGCCAGCTCCTTCTGGGTGCCGATGGCCAGCACTTCCACCGCCGCGGCGGAGTTGAGCAGGGCCATGGCGTCGTTGACCGCCCGCGCCGCTCGCGCGCTGGCATCCCACGCCACCAGGACACGGTGGTTCTTGAACGTGTCGCAGCCGGGCGGCACGACGATGAGCGGGCGCCCGCTCTCGAACAGCAGGGCTTCGATGAGGCCGCGGTCCGCATTCACGGTCGCCACCTCGGCGTCGAGCAGCGCAATGTCGTGCACCCGGGCCTGGGCCACGAACGCATCCACCAGCTGGCCATAGGCGAGCTGCGGGGTTTCCACGGAGGCGGCAACGCCGGCGGCCGCCGCGTCGCCCCGCGCACGTTCCGCCACGTCCGCGGCGAGCTGGCGCAGCCGGCGGTTATGGGCCGCCACCAGCCCGGAGGCCACGTTGCTCACAAAGGTATTGCCGAGCACCACCTTCAGCGACGCGGCCTGGATGGTGGCATGGGCACCGCACTTCTGGGCGAGCGACAAGCCGTAGGCCAGCGCCGACGAGGGCTCGTCGATGCCTTCTTCCGTCATGCCGATGAGTACGCTCTTTATGTTTTGCATCATTGGCTTTTCCTCCTCAGACCCGAGCACCCTAAGATACCATGCCTTCGGTTGGCGTTGCGTCAGGTCAACGAACGCCAGCTTCTCCATCCACAGCCGGTTCGGGTGGACGGTGGAACGGGGCCGGATGCGTCGCCCCCTGCTTCTTTTCGCGTTCATCGGGGCGGGCTACAAGAGGCTGTCGGGGGTTCGATGATCGAAGACGTCAATCTGTTCGCAAGCCAGCTCGTCACGCTCTGGGTGGTGCTGGAGCCCCTGAGCCATCTCAGCCTGTTCCTCGGCGCCACCGCCCACCTTGACCGCGCCGATCGCCATCGGGCCGCGGCGCTGTCCCTGGCCTTCGCCTTCCTCATCCTGGTGGTGTTCACCTTCGCCGGGCGGGTGCTGCTGGAGGCCATGGGCATCTCCATTCTCGCCTTCCAGATGTCCGGCGGGCTTATCCTGCTCCTCTTCTCGCTGACGATGATCTTTGCGGAAATGCCCCACCGCGCGGTGGAGGTGGACCCGGACCGCGGGGTCGCGGCCCTTGCGGTCTATCCGCTGGCCACGCCCATCATCGCCGGGCCGGGGGCGATTCTCGCCATGGTGCTGTTCTCGGACAACAATCGCGATGCGCCCCTCTCGCATCATCTGGTGACGCTGGGCGTGCTCACGCTGATGATGCTGATCCTGTTCGTGATCTTCTGGCTCGGCGACCATATCGCCCGGGTGCTGGGCCAGAGCGGCACGAGCCTCCTGCGCCGCGTCATGGGCATCTTGCTTGCGGCCTTCTCGGTCAACCTGATGCTCAACGCCGTGCAGAAGTGGCTGGGGCTGCCGCCCATCTGAGCGGCGGCCCTCTGCTCCGCCTCTGCCCGGGGGCGGGAAGGCGCGCCTCAGCCCGCCAGCACCTCGGTGTCGGGGGCGATGCCCCGGGTGGTGGGCGCGCCGTCGTCGAGCGGGGCGAGATGGTCCAGCACCATCGGGCGGTAGCGCGCCAGGCCCTTGTATTCGACGAGGGCGGGGTTGAGGTCGCGCAGCACCCGGTGCAGGCGGCGGCGCCACTTCGGCACCCGCGCGATGTCCGCCACGCTGGCGAGATAGCAGCGGATGCCGAACAGGATGGCGCCCGAGCGCGGCAGGCGGAACAGGGTCTGCAACTCTACCCGCAGATGCACCTTTTCCGCCACGTTCTGCGGCGTCACCGTGGTGCGGTCCGGCCCCCACACGGGGTAGTTCTCCGGCGAGGTGTCGAGCCGCGGATTGATGGTCATGGTCCAGTTGAGGCGGCGCACCGGCTGGCCGTATTGCAGGCGCAAGAGATATTTCAGCGCCCGGTCGAACACGCCCTTCTCATGGGCCAGCGGCACCGGGCCGTGCCATTCATGGAAGCTCATGCCGATGTCGAACTCCAGCGACCAGTCGGCCTGGGTGGTCACCAGGCCGCCGTCCACATAGAGATTGCCGTCGCGCTGGTCCTGCAGGGTGAAATCGCCCTGCGCCTGGCGGGTGATGTATTCGAACGGCGGGCAGGGCAGCGTCTCGGCCTTGCCGAAGGTGAAGCTCTGCTGGATGCCGAGCGGCCGGTTCACCCAGGTCCACAGGTCGCCGGCCTTGGTCAGGGAGAAATGCGCGGGATAATCCGCGGCCATGCTCTCCATGATGAGTTCCAGGGTGTCCCACTCGGCCGCCATCATGTGCGGCAGCACCTGGCAGCGCTTGGGGTCCTCCTTCAGCACCCGCTCGCACTCGCGGCACTCGGCGATGTAATGCTCGTCGATGTCGAACACCGCCTGGAACGCGGCGGTGGGGCCGCCCTTCACATGCGGCTCGATGTTCACCGAATACATGTATTCGTCTTCGGGGAAGGGAAAGGGAAAGCGCAGGATGTCTTCCGGCGACTTCGCATAGGTGAAGGTGTCGCGGAAGGTTTCGGCGGGCTTGAACTGCAGGGTCATCTCGTTTCCTTCCACGGATCAGAGGTCGAGCACGAGGCGAGGCCCGCGGGCGCGGGACACGCAGATCATGGCGAGCTTGCCGCCGGCCTTCTCCGCGGCGGAGAGGAAGTCGTCGCGGTGGTCCACCTCGCCCTCGATCACGGGGGTGACGCATTCGCCGCAGGCGCCGCCGCGGCACAGGCAGGGGGCGCTGGCGCCCGCCGCCTCGATGGCCTCCAGCAGGGTCTGGTTCTCCCCCACCTCCACCTCGATGCCCGAGCGGGCGAGCACGGCCCGGAACGCCAGGCCCCCCGTGGCGCCGCCGAAGCTCTCCTTGTGCACCTTGCCCGCGGGCCAGCCCAGGGCGGCGGCGGTGCCGGTGACCGCATCCATCAGGCTGTGGGGGCCGCAGACATAGACATGGGTGCCCAGCGGCTGGCGGGCGAGCAGGCCGGCGAGATCGAAGGCGGCCCGGCCGCCGCCATGCACGCGGATTTCCTCCCCCGCCGCATAGGGTGCCAGCAGGCGCTCGAACACCGGCGCCTCCTCGCCGCTGGCGAGCTGGTGCAGCTCGAAGCGGGCGCCGCGCGCCTTCAGCTCCGGCAGATAGGACAGCATGGGGGTGAGGCCGATGCCGCCGGAAATGAGCAGATGCTTCTTCGCTCTGGCGGCGAGGGGGAACAGGCTCACCGGATAGGCCATCTCCATCACGTCGCCGGGCCTCACCGCTTGGTGCAGGAAGACCGAGCCCCCGCGCGACTGGGCCACGAGGCGCACGATGATGTCGTAGCGTGTCCGCTCCATGGGCGGAGAAACGAGGGAATAGGCATTCTTCATCACCCGCGCGCCGTCGCGCAGGGTCAGCATCACATGGCCGCCCGCCGGCGGGGTGGGAAAGCTGCCGCCGTGGGCGGGCTCGAAGGAGAAGCGCTTGAGGCTGGGGGCGAGGTCTTCGACCGCGCGCACCCGCACGCTGATGGGATCGCCGGCGATCATGAATAAAGCTCCTCCGCCGCGGGCACCTCGCCCGGTACTTCGGCGTCGATCTGGACGGCCATGAAAGCGGCGAGGCGCCGCGAGAAGTGGTCGCGCACGAACAATTGGGCGCCGCATCCGCTGCAGGCGACGATGGAGGTGGTGACCTTCTCCATCACCGTGCGGCAGTGGACGCAGAAGATGCGGCGGGCCTTCGTGCCCACGTGAGCGAAGCGCATTTCCTGCGGGCTCAGGCCCGCGGCCTCGCCGATGCCGCTGGTGTCCCAGAGGAAGGGCTCCGTGCCCGCCGCATAGAGCCGCAGGCCCATGGTTTCGCTGGCCAGGCGCTCCTCCAGGGCGGCAAGGAGCTGGGCGGCGGAACGGAAGGCGCGCACCGCGCCGGGGGCCGCCTCCATCACCGGGCTGCCGGGCACGGCGCTGCGCCGCGCCACCGTCCAGATCTCGAAGGCGGAAGGGGAAACCCCCGCCGCCAGAGCCTCGGCCGGAACATCGGCCCCTTCCACCACGAGCAGGTGATGCCGCCCGGCCGGCTCCGGCGTGAGGGGCGCGTATTTCGGCCGGCTCTTGATTCCCTGATCGCTCATCTTGTCTCCGCACAATAAACGGCCGGCATGGGTGCTCCCACGGTCCCACGGCACCCGCGCCGGGCCGGAGCCGGCCCCAAATGCAGGCGCCGTGCCCGGCAGACGCCTCGCAGCGCGTCGCCGTCAGGCGCGGCGTGGCCCCCTCATTGTTTGAGAATTTTCCCAACACGAAAAATTTTTGTCAATCGCGATATGAGCCGAAGACGGCGACAAATCGAGCTTATATTTTGGACAGTGCGTGATCGGAACTTGGTCATGCAGGACTTTGACCAGCAACAGCGGGCTGCATGCCTTCAATACTTCGCGCAAGCCGGAAGACCCACACATGCGCGCTCGCGCGCCGCGCCCGCCCGGAGGCCGCTGCATCAGGCCCGCACGCGGGTCTTCTGCGGGTCGAAATGGGGGAAGGGGACGATTTCGGCGCCGATGCGCTTCCTCAGCCCGTCCAGCTTGCCGATCTCGATGCTGGCTCCCTCCTGCGCATGGGTCACGTCCATGCGGGCCAGCGCGATCTGCGCCTGCAGCACCGGCGACCGGGTGGCGCTGGTGACGACGCCCACCTGCGCGCGTCCCACGTACAAAGGGTCGCCATGGCCCACCGCGTCGTTGCCGTCGATCCTCAGCCCCACGAGCTTTCGCGCCGGGGAGGCCTTGCGCCGGGCGAGGGCCGCCTTGCCCACGAAATCCTCCTCCTTGGCCGCCACGGCAAAGCCGATTCCCGCCTCGAAGGGGTCCGTCTGGTCGCAGAAGTCGTATCCTGCGAACACCAGCCCCGCCTCGATGCGCAGCGTGTCCAGCGCCGAAAGACCGAGCGGCTTCATGCCCCTTGGCGCACCCGCTGCCCAGATGGCGTCGAACACCGCGCCGGCATCCTTCGGGTGGCACCAGATCTCGTAGCCGAGCTCCCCGGTGTAGCCCGTGCGCGAAACCACCAGCGCCGGCCCCATGGGCCCGCCGAGCCGCGCCACGGCGAAGCGGAACCATTTCAGCTCCGCCATGGCCGGCTGGGTGGGGCCGGTCCAGATCACGTCCGACAGGATCTCCCGGGAGAGGGGGCCCTGCACGGCGATGTTGTGAAGCTGGTCCGTGGAGCTGCGCACATAGGCGTTGAGCCCCCATTCCGACGCCTTGTCGCGCAGCCAGCTTCCGGTGAACTCTTCCCCGCACACCACGCGGAAGTTGGTGGGCGACAGGCGGAAGACGGTGGCATCGTCGATCATGCCGCCATGGTCGTAGCAAAGGGCAGTATAGACCACCTGTCCCACGCTGAGCTTGCGCATGTCGCGGGTCACCGTGCGCTGGAGCAGCCGTTCGGCGTCCGGCCCGGTCACCTCGAACTTGCGCAGGGGGGAGAGGTCCATGATGGCCGCCTTCTCCCGGCAGGCCCAGTATTCGGCAATGGGCCCCTCGCCGGTGAAGCAGGTGGGCAGCCAGAAGCCGCGATACTCCACGAAGCTGCGGGTCATCTGCGCTAGGCGCGGATGGAAGGCGCTTTCGCGCGTCAGGCGCGGCTCGGCTTCGGCATTCATGCGGAACGCGATCCCCCGGGAAAAGGCCTCTGCGGCGTCGTAGACGCGCACGTGGATGTCGGTGGGCTCCCAGCCGTTGGCGGGGTCGATGTCGTCGGCGCAGGACGAGGTGGCGCACACCAGATCGGTCAGCGCGCGCAGCAGCACATAATCGCCCGGGCGCGACCATGGCTCGTCCATGGTGAGCGCGTTGGTGTGGTCCACCGCCGTATTGTAGAAGAAATTGATGGCCGGCCACCCCGCCCGCGCGCGGATGCCGTAGGGCGCAAGCACGGCATTGAAATTGTCCGAGCAATTAGCGTGGCCCGGATAGCCCATGTCCTCATAATATTTGGCGGAGCAGGCGAGCGCGAAGGTGTCGTGGCGCCCCACAGTGTCGCGGATCACCTCCACCAGGGGAATCTGCCGTTCGTCATAGTATTTCGAGTGCAGGCCGGGTCCCGGATAGGCCGCGCCCATGAGGGTGCGGGTGGTGGTGGCGTCAAGGCCGAATTCCCGGCCCGCGTCCAAAGCCGCCGCGTCGAAGGCGAGGAAGTCCGAGCATTGGCGCCCGTCCACGTCGATGATCTGGATATACTCGCCCGCCTTCACCCGGAAGGCGCGGGCCTGCGCCGCCGGCACCCGCAGGTCGAGGGCAAGCGGCGCCAGCGGCTCCGGCAGCGGGCGCCCGTGGCCCGCGGCCCGCGCGATGGTGACGCGCAGGTCGCTTGCCGTATCCTGCGCGTCCGGCGCCATGGGGCCGCCGGGCGCGGCGATGACCACGAGGGCGTCGGCCCGCGCCGCAAGCCGCGCCTGCGCCCCCGCCGGGTGGTCGCCCGGCAGCACCGCCACGCCGGCGAAGTCCTGCGCCAGCGCGCCATGCGCCGCCAGCAGCCGCGCGACCTCGGCGCAGCCTTCTCCCCCCGCCGCCAACACGTCGGCCAGGGTGCCGGCCGCCGGGCCTGCGAGGTCCGCCAGCGCGGCAGGGTCGTCGGCAAGCACGACGGCCCTCTGCAGCCCTTCCGGATCGACCACGCACAGGGTGTCGCCGGCAAGGAGGCGGACCACCGCGCAGCCCCCGCCGCGCACGCTCACCCGCTCGTGCGGAACCGGTGAGGGGGCGATGCGGCGGGCGGCGGGCGGGAGAAGGGATGCGTCCATCTAGCCCTCTTGGATCAGGCTCGCCAGCAGCCGGTAGCTGCCGCGATAATAGAGCAGCGGATCGTCCTCGCCCTCGGCGCGCATGTGCACCACCCGGCCGACGAAGATCACGTGGTCGCCGCCGTCATAATGGGCATAGGGCACGCATTCGAAGGTGGCGTGGGACGACATGAGGCAGGGCTCCCCCAGGCACCCGTCCACGCAGTCGGTCTGGGTGAACTTGTCCTCCCCCGCCCGGGCGAAGCGGTTGGAAATATCCACCTGTGTGCCGTGCAGGATATTGACCGAATAGGCCTTGGCCTTCTCCAGCCGCGCCAGCGAATGCAGCGAGCGCGCCATGCAGAAGAGGACCAGCGGCGGGTCGAGGGAGACCGAGGAAAAGGAATTCACGGTCACGCCCAGGGGGCCTTCCTCGTCCTTGGCCATCACCACGGCGATGCCGGTGGCGAAGCGGCCGAGGGCGTTGCGCAGTTCGCGCGGGTCAATTCGGGCGTCGAGATCAATGGTGGTCATTGGAAAGCAGCTCTCAAGAATGGACGAACGCCGCCATGATAATCGCTCTTGGCGGCGGATGCGTGAGGGGCCTGCCGCTCCCGGCGCGAGAAGGGCAGGCCGGCCGCGAAATGTGGTGTTCGCGGCTTACGCCACCTTGGCGGGCTTGATCTCGGCGAGCAGCTTTTCGGCCAGCGCGCGCTTCTCCTCGTCGTCCATCTTCTTGATCTCGTTGTTCAGCATCCGCTCGTTGATGGACTTGTTCCAATAGTCCAGCGAGCCGAAGCCGAGCAGGGAGGCCTTGCCCACGAACTGGCGCAGCACCTCGTTGGTGGGCCCCATGACCCAGCCGGCCTTGCCGTCGCGCAGGTAGCGCTCGATCTGCAGCGCCGGGCGATAGCCGGTGCCGCCGCAGGCGTGGAGCATCTTGTCCACCACATGCGCCACATTCTTGGAGGCCACGAACTTCACCTGCCACAGCCAATGCAGCAGCGCGGAGCGGGGCAGGGCGTCGAGGTCCTTGTGGATGGACCAGTCGCAATTGCCGGTGGCGTCGTCCAGCGCCTTGGCCATCTGGAAGTCGAGGGCGCGCGAGGCGTTGGTGTCCATGATCGCCTCGCCCACATAATCCTGGATGGTGGGGTAGTCGGCGACGCGCATACCCACGTCATTATGGGTCTTGCGGGTGGTGTGGCGCTTGGCGATGTCGATCACCGCCAGGGAGATGCCGTTCCAGCAGGCGGACGAGCAGGTGAGGAAGAAGGGGTCCACCACCTCGTCGTTGGATTTGGCGCCGTCGCCGATGGGGCCCACCAGGGCGTCCTTCGGCAGAATGGCGTTCTCCACCACGATGGGGCCGGACTGGTTGCCGCGCAGGCCCAGGCCGTCCCATTCGGAGGGGTTGGCCTTCACCTCGTCCTTGGTGACGAGGAAGCAGGAGAGGTCTGAGTAATCCCCCGCGAAGCCCGGGCTGGTGGTCTGGATGATGTACCAGTCGGCAAAGCCGCCGGAGGTGGTCCATGACGCCTTCTTGGTCACCTTCCAGCCGTCCCCGAAGGCCTCGGCCTTGGACGAGATGGGATACCAGAAGTGCGAGCCGGTCTCGGGATCGGAATAGGACAGGGTGCCGATGAGCACGTCCGCGTCGAGACGCTTCAGGATGTCGGTGAGGATGGGGTTGTCGTGGTGGCGCAGCAGCGCGGCGGCGGTGGCGCCCAGGTGCATGGTGTAGCACATGGCGGTGGAGGGGCAGCCGTAGCGGGCGATGGTCTCCACCACCATGGCGGCGCAGACATGGTTCTCGCCAAGGCCCCCCAGTTCCTTCGGCACGTTGAGGGACAGCAGGCCAAGGCTTGCCAGCGCCTCGAAATTCTTGCGCGGATAGACGTAATTGGCGTCGCTTTCCACGGCGTTGGCGCGCAGGGTGGATTCGCACAGGGCGATCAGCTTGCGCTGCAGGTCCTTCTGGGCGGGCGTGAGGAGCCATTGCGGGTCCCATTCGAAGCCGAGGCCCCAGAATTCTTCCTTGCCCCACATTTTGACATCGGACATGACTTAAGCTCCGCCTGGGCCGGCCGCTGATCGGGCCGTCCCGCAGTTGCGATCCTGGCTGTCGGCGGCGATCTGTTCCCCTCAGTGAACTTTTTTGACGCCGTAGAAACACTCTGCCATTGATCACAGACCGTGCAAGCCCATTCGTTGGGCGCTGCCTGCCCATCGGCCGGGCTGTAAATGCCGGAAGCGAGCGCTTGCAGACGTTCCGGCTGCTCAATTTCACGGCGCTCGGCTTCAAAAATTTCTTGCGAGGAAAAGTAATTGACACTCAAGCGCGCCGCCGCACAGGATGTGCCCCGTCGCGGCGGGTGCGACGGCCGAGGGCCGCCCTGCCGCTTGCCGCTCCAGCACAGGCCGAGAGCCGGAAAGAGGGGGACAGGATGACGAGCGCAACCGTCTGGCGCCAATCAATCCTCAACGGGCGTCATCGCGAGTTGGGGTCGAAGCTGGAGGAATCATGGAACGACATGGCGATTCCCCAGCATTACGCCACCGATCCCTATGAGGAGACGGCGGCGGTGCGCTATCGCGCCGGCCTCATCGACGTTTCCGCGCTCAAGATCATCACCGTGTCCGGCAGGGATGCCCTGGCCTTCCTGAACCGGCTGCTCACCGCCGACATCGCGAAGATCCCCGCCGGCCGCTCCATGATCTCCTCCATCGTGGGCGAGGACGGCGGCCTCATCGACGACGTGCTGGTCTATGTGGACGGCGACGGCAGCTTCCGCCTCTCCCATGGGGGCGGCGCGCTGGAAGAGGCGATGCCGCTGGTGGCGGCGGGCTTCGAGGTGGCGTTTGCGCGCGACGACGACGTGCACATCCTGTCCCTGCAGGGGCCGAAGGCCCTCGACATCCTCTCCCCCCACACCCCCATGGACCTGAAGGGCCTGCCCTATTTCGGGCACGGCCGCACCACCCTGTTCGGCGTGCCGGTGTCGCTGGCCCGCGGCGGCTATTCGGCCGAGCGCGGCTACGAGGTGTTCTGCACCGCCGCTGATGCCGTGAACCTGTGGGACCGCATCCTTGAGGCCGGCGCCCCGTTCGGCGCCATGGCGGTGTCGTGGGATTGCCTCGACATCGTGCGGGTGGAGGGCGCGCTGCTGTTCTTCCCCTTCGACATGCCGCACAAGGACACCACCCCCTTCGAGGTGCTGATGGATTGGTCGGTGGACCTCTCCAAGTCCGATTTCCGCGGCAAGGCGGCCCTGCTCGCCCGCAAGGGTACCGAGCGCACCCACCAGGCCGGGCTCGAGGTGCTCGCGCCACACGCGATCGCGCCGGACGCCAGGATCTTCAGGGACGGTCAGGAAGTGGGCGTGGTGAATTCCACTACCTACAGCCGCCACCTGATGAAATCCCTTGCCCTCGTCTCCCTGCGTCCCGATTGCACTGCCCTCGGCACGACGCTGACGGTGCAGGAAGCGGATGCGGCCTTCGAGGCCAACGTGGTGCGCACCCCGTTCTATGATCCCATGCGCCTGCGCACCCATCCCTTGGACGAGCGCGCCTGACGGGGCATGAAGGCAAAACGGCGGCGGGGCGGGGCCGTCCCCCTCCCGCCGCGGTTCCTGCCCGGCCGTGGCGCGCTCACAGCGCCTTCAGGCCGGCCTCGATCTGCGCCCGCCGGCCTTCCAGGAAGGGCGGCAGGGCGAGGCGCTCACCCAGATGCGCCGCATCCTCGTCGGCGGCAAAGCCCGGCTGGTCGGTGGCCAGCTCGAACAGGATGCCGTTGGGCTCGCGGAAATAGAGCGAGCGGAAATAGAAGCGGTCCACCTTGCCGCTGTTGGGAATGCGCATCTCCTTCAGCCGCTTCGCCCATTCCTCGTAATCCTCGAAGGTGGTGACGCGGAAGGCCACGTGGTGCACGGCGCCCGCGCCCTGCACCGCCGGGGCGATGCCCGGTTCCACCTTCACGTGCACTTCCGCCGCCGGCCCGCCTTCGCCCATCTCGAACACATGGACGGCGCGGCCGTCCTCGCTCGCATAGGTGCGCGCCTCCCGCATGCCCATCACATGGATGAGCACCGCCGCCGTCGGCGCGAGGTCCGGCACGGAGAGAAGGATGGGCCCGAGCCCGCGGATCTGGTGCTGCGCCGGCACCGGGCTCCTCGCCCAGGGGACGCCGGGTCCGCGCCCGCCGTCCACGATGAGGGCGAGGCGCTGGCCTTCGCGATCCTCGAACGGGAGCATGTCGCGTCCGTCGCGGGTCTCGATGCCGCAATGGGTCACGCCCGCATCGGCGAGGCGCCCCGCCCAATAGTCCAGTGCCTTTTCATCCGCCACCCGCAGGAAGGTGCGCACGGCGGCATGGGTGCCGCGCCGCTCCTGCGGCACCGGCCAGTCGAAGAAGGTGAGGTCGGTCCCGGGGTTGGCGGCCCCGTCCGCATAGAACAGGTGATAGGCGGAGGTATCATCCTGATTTACGGTCTTCTTCACCAGGCGCATCCCCAGCGTCTGCGTGTAGAAGCGATGGTTGTACGGGGCGTCGGCGGTGACGGCGGTCACGTGGTGGAGGCCGGTGAGCTGCATAGTGGTATCTCCCGGAGGCGGAGGCCTCTGCCTGATCTGTCCCCACCGAAATACGCTGCGGACCGGCGGGATGCGAGGCGCGGGCGCGCAAGGCGAGCTTGCGAGGGTGCAATAATTATCGGTAAAATTCGCCATGCTAACTTGCCCTGCTGCATGCTTGTTGCGGGTGTCCATAGGGAATATGACCCGGAGCGGGACGCTGAGTGGACCGTTCTGTTCAGCATGCGCGCCAAATTGCCCGCCACGGCCATGGCTTGCGGGCCCCGGGGCGGCTATAGGGTGGATGAAGTGACGGGGGCACAGGTGCAGATGCGCGCGGCAGGGTGGCAGCAGGACGGTATGAGGGGCGCATGGGTGCACGCGTTGCGTCCGGTTGCCCTGTTTCTCGCGTTCGTCCTCGCGCCCGCCTTTCTCTCCGGCTGCGCCTCGCGCCCGGGGCCGGATGCCCTCACCCCCACCGCGGCCAGCGCGCCCGGGGCCCGTCCCCACGTCATCCTCGTCGCCTCGACCCGCGAGCGGGATAGCCGCCCCGGCGTGCTGTTCAATGGCGAGCGCTCCTCAACGCTCAGCTTCGCCAAGGTCGATCTCACCGTGCCGCCGACCCACAAGGCGGGCGAGATCGAATGGCCGAAGCAGTCGGTGGGTGATCCGGGAACGGAAATGGTGGTGCGCGAGGCACTCTATCGCGATACCGAGCAGGAGTTCCTGCACGATCTGAAGTCCGAGCTCGCCCGCCGGCCCGTGGGGCAGAGGAAGGTGTTCATCTTCATCCACGGCTACAACACCATGTTCTCGGAGGCGCTCTTCCGCCTTGCGCAGATGGCCGACGATTCCCGCGCGCCGGGCGTCCCGTTGCTGTTCACCTGGGCATCGCGGGCCACCACCGAGGCCTATGTCTACGACAACAACAGCGCCACCGCCGCCCGCGACAAGCTGGAGGAGACCATCCGCCTCGCCTTCGGCAGCGGGGCGGAGGAAGTGAGCATCATGGCTCATTCCATGGGCAATTGGGTGACGGTGGAGGCCCTGCGCCAGATCCGCATCTCCGGGCGCGGAGTCCCGGTGGAACGGCTCGGCCAGGTCATCCTCGCGGCGCCGGACATCGACGTGGACGTGTTCAAGAGCCAGCTCAAGCGCTTCGGCAAGCCGGCCAAGCCGTTCGTCCTGATCGTCTCGCGTGACGACAAGGCGCTGGGCTTCTCCGATTTCATCGCCGGCAACAAATTGCGCCTCGGCGCCTACACCAACGACGCGGAGCTGGTGGAGCTGGGCGCGGTCGTGGTGGACATGACCGACGTGAAGGCGCTGGACAGCTTCAACCACGGCAAGTTCGCCCAGCTTGCTGAAATGGCGCCGCAACTGCGGGGCGCCATCGCCCGGGCGTCCGCCGGCACCGAGGCTGCGCCGGCCGCAGTGTCCATGGACGGCGTGCAGATCAGCGGCCTCGACCGGTTCCGCCTGCTGCGGCCCAACGCCACCGGCCCGGCCCCCGCCGGTCAGGAGCCTGCCGCTCAGGCGCCCGCGGTGCAATAGGCCCGGCTTCCCCCCGGGACGCCTTCGGTCTAAAGGCATCGGCCCATGGCCTATGCTGTCAAAGAAATGTTCAAGACCCTGCAGGGGGAGGGCGCCCAGGCGGGCCGCGCGGCGGTGTTCTGCCGCTTTGCGGGCTGCAACCTGTGGTCCGGCCGGGAAGAGGACCGCGCCGCGGCCACCTGCCGCTTCTGCGATACGGATTTCGTGGGGCTGGACGGGGAGGGCGGAGGGCGCTTCGCCGATGCCACCGCCCTGGCCGCCGCCATCGCCGCCACCTGGGGGCCGGATCCGCAGGCCGATGCCGCCGCGCGCCGCTTCGTCGTCTTCACCGGCGGGGAGCCGCTGCTTCAGCTCGATGCGGCGCTGGTGGATGCGGTGCATGGCGCTGGCTTCGAGATCGCGGTGGAGACCAACGGCACCCTCGCCGCGCCGCCCGGGCTTGACTGGATCTGCGTCAGCCCCAAGGCCGGCGCACCCCTGGTGCAGACCCGCGGGCAGGAGCTGAAGCTCGTCTTCCCGCAACAGGAGCTTTCCCCGGACGCCTTCGCGGGGCTCGATTTTGCCCATTTCTTCCTGCAGCCGATGGACGGCCCCGAGCGCCACGCCAACACCCGGGCGGCGGTGGCCTATTGCCTGTCCCACCCGCGCTGGCGGCTTTCCCTTCAGACCCACAAGATGATTGGCATTCCATGACCTCCAACCCCACACAGCGCCCGCTGCCCGGCCGCGTGCGGATCACCCAGGGTTTCACCTTCGAAGCCGCCCATTTCCTGCCCAATGTGCCGAAGACGCACCGCTGCCGGCGCATGCACGGCCATTCCTACCGCGTGGACCTTGCGCTGGAGGGGCCGGTGGACCCGGTGACGGGCTTCGTGGTGGACTTCTTCGACGTGGAGCAGGCGTTCGGCCCGCTTCTGGCGCAGCTGGATCACCATTGCCTGAATGAGATCGAGGGGCTGGAAAACCCCACGGCCGAGCTCATCGCCGCCTGGATCTGGGCGCGGATGAAGCCGCTGCTGCCGACGCTGGCCGCCGTGCGGGTCTACGAGACGCCCATGTCGTTCGCCGACTATACCGGCGCCGCGTGAAGCCCACCGGGCGCCGGCCGGAGTGCGGCTTGGCTCCCGGCGCTCAGCCTTCCGCCGCCTCGCCCGCCTTCACCTTGCGCACGAAGGCATGGAACGCGGCCAGCTGGCCGGCCACGAAATCGCGCGTGGCGGGGTCCGCAAGGGCGCCATCGGCGACCTTGGCGTGGGCCTGCGCCACCATCACTTCCGGCACGTTCATGACGTGCGCGTCCACCGCCACCAGCACCTGGCGCAGGTGATACTGCGCCCGCGCCCCACCCATGGTGCTGGGAGATGCGGACATGATGAGGGTGGGCTTGCCCTTCAGCGGCCGGTCCTTGAGGCGGGACAGCCAGTCCAGCGCATTCTTCAGGCCGCCGGGGATGGAATAATTGTATTCGGCGGTCACGATCACCAGCGCGTCCGCCGCCTTAACCTGCTCGCCCACGGAGGACACCTGGCCGGGAAAGCCCGCCGTCTCGATGTCCCCGTCATAGATGGGCATCTGCGCGACCGAGGGCAGGATCTCCACGCTCACCCCTTCCGGGGCGAGGGCATCGAGGGCGCGGGCGAGTGCCCCGTTCAGAGACGCCTTGCGCACACTGCCCACCAGGACGACCCATTTCATAGCCATGCCTCGCGCTTGCCGCGCCCCCGTGGGCGTGGATCATGGCGATCATTGCATGAATGGGAAAGGGCTGCGTGACAGCCGGCGGCTTCAGCCCACGCGGGCCATGTGGTTGTCGAAGCGCGGGCCACCGGTGCGGCGCGCGATGATGCCCACCTCCTGCGGGCCGGCAGAGATGGCGATGACCTCCCCATAGCCCGAGGCGGCGACGAAGGTGCCGGCGTCCCGTCCCGGTGCGAGGCCGCAGCCGTCCATGAGTGGCACCGCCCCCACATAGCGCCCGTCCGCCTGCCAGATCGCCACCCGTCCGCCGCGGGGCGAGGCGCAGGCGACGAAGGCACCGGAGGGGTCGAAGGCCACCGAGCCCACATAGCCGCGCAGCGCCCGCAGTTCCGCTTCCGGCCCGTCGAACGGCGTCAGCACGCCATCGGCGCCGATGCGGAAAAGGAGCGGACGCGCCACCCCGTCGGCCAGCAGGTCCTGGGCCGCCACCACGGTGCCGCCGCGCCCGTCGCGGGAGAGATGGCGCAGGGACAGGCTGGCGAGGTCCGGCGCCAGACGCCCCTCGCCGCGCATCGTCCCCGTGGCCGGGTCGAGAAGGGTGATGCCCGAGCCTGTCACCTCGGCGTCGCGCGCCTCCGGCGTGTGGGGCTCGATGCCGCCATTGGCGACGACGAGGGCGCTCCCCGACAGCATCAGGTCGTGCGGGCCGTCGCCGCCGCTCGGCCATTCGGCCGCGATGGCGAAGCCGTCCGCCACCGCGCGCAGGGCGACGACGCCCCGGCCCATGTGGTGGGTGCCGTCCTGCGGCCGCTCGATCTCATTGGTGAGCAGGTGCCGACCATCCGCCGAAAAGCGTCCGTGCCCGGAGAAGACGCGCCCCTCGCCCGGCCCGAAGGAGGCCACGACGCCGCCGCGTTCCATGTGGAAGACGAAGGCGATATGTCCCGGCCGCCGCCCCACCGCCACCGCCAGCGGCCCGCTGGGGCTCGCCTCGATGCCGTGCAGCCGCACCGCGGAACCGGCCCGCACCTGCGCCGCCATGGCCGGATCCAGCCCTACCGCCGCAAACGCCTCGCCCACGCCCGCCGTGGCGATCCAGCTGGCACCGGCCACACCTGCGCCGTCCGCCGTGGCGACACCCGCCGCCCGGGCCGCCCCCGAAAGGCCGGCGCCTTCAAGGGCTGCCGCTGCGAGGAGCGCGCCTGCACTGGCGAGGAAGCCGCGCCGGCCGGGGGCCGGCAGGTGGTCGAAGGGCCGGCGCATCGCTCAATCCCCGTCGAGGGCGTTGAAGCCCAGCGAGATGCCGAAATAGGAGGCGATGGGCTTGTAGACGGTGGCCTGCGCCGACTTGAACACCTTGATGGCCGATTGGAGCGCGGCCGCGCCTGAGGCCGTTCCGGCGGCGGCGCCCAGATCGGCCGGAATCTTCTCCGCCGCCACGTCGGCCGCCGAGGCCGCCTTGTTCACCACCCATTGCGGCCGGCTCGGCATCTGCGCACCCACGGCGACCAGCAGCGCATCGGCGCTGCGCACCATGTTGGCCACCACGCGCCCCGCACGCCCCGCGCGCCAATTGTCGGCCAGGGCCGGCTTCGCGTCGGAGGGGCCGGAGCCTAGTACCGGCAGAAGCTTGGTGTCGGTGACCCGCTGGAACGCGCCGGACAGGTCGGTGAGGATCATGGCCGGCACCGCGGCGGCGTCGGGAAACAGCGCCGGATCGCCCTTGCCGGAGGCGATGGCGCCGAGCGCTCCCGTGGTCCGGTCGCCCCAGGCGGTGCGGACCTGCGTTGCGATGGTCGCGAGATTGACCGCAATGGCGGTTCCCAGGGCGCAGCGCCGAGCGGCTTCGTCGCCGGAGGTCAGGGCAGCGGCGGCGCCCTCCTCGAACAGCAGGCGCTCCAGCGCCGGCAGGCCCTGCACCGCGGCGCTGGACTGGGCGAAGCGGTCCGGCTCCAGCCGTGCGGCGTCCGGGTCGGCGATGATTTCCGAGAGGCCGCGGGCGATGGCGTTGCGCCGGTCGGGGAAGAAGGAGATGCGATCCGTGCGTAGCGACAGGCTGATGGGGCCGAAGGTGATGAATTCCACCGCGTTCCAGGCGTCCGCCGCGCGCCCGTAGGCGTCCTTCAGCGCGCCGAGCCCGGCCGCCTCGGGCTTGGCGCAGAAGCCGGCCCAGGCGGCCGATTGCGCGGCGGTGGCGCTGGCGAAGGCGTCATAGCGCGGCAGCAGCCAGCCCTCGATCAGCGGCACGGGATCGAGCACGGGGCTTGCGGCGCGGGCGGGCGCGGGGATGCCGGCGGCGAGCGTCGCGCCGATGAGCAGGTGCGCCGTGGCGGCGGCAAAAGTGCGAAACATGATCATCCGTGCCGGTCTCATGGATCAAAGGGAGGAAAGGTAGCGCACCAGCGCTGCCCTGTCCGTCGCGGACAGCGCGCCGAAGCGCCGCGCGGCGGCGGCGGCCTCGCCACCATGCCAGGCGACGGCTTCCTCGACGGTGCGCGCGCGCCCGTCATGCAGCAGCCCGGTGTCCTGGGCCAGGGCCTGCGACAGGCCGGCCAAAGGCGCCGTGCGCCATTCCGATGCCCTGGCCCCGGGCTCCGGCATGGTGTCGCCGAGGTCGGGACCCATTTCGTGCAACAGGAGGTCGGTGAACATGCGCGCCTGACCGCCGTCCCGCGTCGGCAGGGCCGGCCGATGGCAGGCGGCGCAGCCGGTGGCGGCGAACAACCGCTCGCCCGCGCGGCGCAGCTGCGGCGTCAGCGGCGCGGCATCGGGCGCGGGGAGGCTCGCCACATAGGCCACCACCCGGTCGAGCAGCGGGCCGCCGATCTCCAGGGCGTCGTCGGGGCTGCCCGCCGTGCGGTTGGCATCGCCATGGGGGGCGTCGCGGCAGGCCGATTGGGCCGGCGTGCAATCGCCCCATGGCTCGGGATGCAGCGGGTTCGACAGGCCGAGATCCAGGAAGAAGGCTTCCGCCGACTGGCTGGCGAGGGTGGCGTGGGCCGCCTTCCAGCCGAACCGTCCGAGCGCGACCGAGCCGTCCGGCCGGGGGATGCGGCGGAGGCGGCCGGAGACGCCATCGGCGCCCCGCGCCTGCTCCGCCTCGACCGCGAGGAGCGCTGAATCCGGCACATCGGCGAGGCGCCCGCGGCCATGCAGGTCCGGCGCGACGCGCAGGGAGATCCCGCTTGCGGCTTCAAGGGGGCCGTAGGCAAGCTCCTGCGGGACGCCCTGCCGGGCGCGCCTCCCGTCCGGCAATTGCGTGTCGCGGATCGCGATCACGCCCTCCGGCGCGATGCCCGGCGCGGCGTCGATCTGGAAGCGGCGGCCATATACCGGGTCTGCGGTGCCGTCCGGCCGGGCGATCATCAGCACGAAGCCTCGTCCGGCCGTGCCGTTCTCCACGGCACCGGAGGCGCGGCCGTCGCGGGGGTGGCAGGAGGCGCAGGAGCGGGCGTCGAACAGCGGGCCGAGCCCGTCGTCGCCGCGGGTGGAGGCGGGCGCGGGCACCCAGGGGCGCTTGAACAGGGCCTTGCCGATGTGCAGGTCGATGCCGGTGAGCCCTTCCGCCGCCATGGCCGGCGGCGCGATGGAGAGGGCGAGGATGAGGGCGAGCCGGGCCATCCGGCCGGAGCGGGCCCGCCAGCGCGGGGGGGGCATCATGTCACCCGGAACCAGCCCATGAGGCCGGTGTCCATATGTTCCAGGATATGACAATGGAACACCCAGTTGCCGCTGGTGGCGCGGAAGGCGATCTCCACCGTCTCGTTGGGCTCGGTCATCACCGTATCGGCGAGGTAGGGGGGGATGCCGGTCTTGCGTGAGGAGGACAGCACGCGGAACACGTGCCCGTGCAGGTGCATGGGATGGGGGTGCTTGGTGACGTTGGAGATGGAGAGCACATAGCTCCGCCCGTCCTCCAGCCGTTGCAGCGGCGGCGGCAGGCGCAGGTCCGCCCCCGCGCCCCAGGAATTGCGGTTGACGGCCCAGAACGTCTTGCTGCCCACGCAGGCGGATTCAATGAGGGCCTGCGCCAGCGGGTCGTCGGCGGGGAGGGGCGGGGCGATGGCGGTGGCGCCGGCGGCGGTCTGCACCAGGAAGTCGAACCGGGTCGGGCGCTTCATGTCCGGCAGCGGCACCTTGGCCGGCGGCAGGGCCTTCGGCTTGAAGGCGGTGCTGCGCCGGCCCCTGTCCACCGCCACCAGGGTGGTGAGGAGATAGGGCTCGCTGGTGCGATAATCGTAGATCTTGAGCTCCTGCCCCGGGCCCGGCATGCGCACATGCAGGTCGGCCCGCATGGCCGGGCCCATGCGCCAGATCTCGTCCGGCAAAGCGGAGAGAGCCATGGGGGTGCAGGCCTGGCCGTCGACGGCGATGAGGGCGGCGTCGTCCGTGTCGCAGCCGAGGTCGATGACGCGGGTGGAATCCGCCACCAGCACGCGCAGGCGCACGTCGCCATGGGCGGGGGCTTCCACCCGGGGGGGCACGGGCTGCCCGTTGGTGGCCCGCACGGTGCCGAAGGTGCCGGCGGTGGAGGCGCCCTCGTCCGAGGTCATGGGCAGCCAGCGCCCCGCCGCATCGAGCCGCCAGTCCTTCACCACGATGATGTGCTCGAGGTCGAAGCCGAGCCGCGCCTCGGCCGGATCGTCCACGATGAGCAGGCCGGCGAGGCCGCGGCCCACCTGCCCGGTCTCGTCGCAATGGGGATGGAAGAAATAGAGGCCCGGATCGGGCAGCGGCACATTGTAGGCGAAGCGGCCGCCCGGGGGGATCGCCGCCTGCGTCAGGGGCGAGACGCCGTCGGAGAAATTGGGCACGCGGATGCCGTGCCAATGCACCGTGGTGAGGTCCGGCAGGCGGTTCTCGAAATCCACCAGCAGGCGGGTGCCCCGGGGGGCGCGCACGGTGAGGAAAGGGGTGCCGTTATAGGCGCAGAAGCCGTGGGTCTGCGGCTTGCCGGGACCCAGCAGCGCCGCCTCCATCTCTCCGGCGGAGAGGGTGAGGCGGCGCACGGGGGCGTCGGGCGGCAGGGTATCGCGGGAAACCGGCTCACGGCTCAGGGCCGTGGGGGCGAAGGCCGAGGCCCCCGCCGCCGCGCCCGCGAGCAGCAACGTCCGCCGCGAGATCATGCCGTTTGCCTCAGCCCGCGGCCGTCACTTGCCGACGGCCTTGGGGTTGTCGAGGCTGTCGGAGCCTTCCATCTTGATCTGCAGCTTGAGGACAGCCACGCCGCGCTCGATGGCATGGGCCTGGGCGACCAGGGCGTCCACGCCGTCCTGGATCAGCTTGGCGCCCTTCTCGTTGCCCTCGGCCAGCATCATGTCATAGGCCATCTCGCCCGAATCGGCGGTGTCCTTGATCTTCTTCAGGGCGGCGAGGGCGGCGTCGGACTTCTGGTCGATCTCGTCGGCGACCTTGGGGTCGGCGGCGCGCACCAGGTCGGCGACGGAAGGACCGGAAAAGACGGTGCCGTCGAGCTTGGTGTAGCGGCCGTAATAGACGTCGCGGATGCCCACCTCGTCGAAATAATGCGAGTTGTGGGTGTTGTCGGAGAAGCAGTCGTGCTCTTCCTCCGGGTCGTGCAGGATGAGGCCGAGCTTCATGCGCTCGCCCGCCAGCTCGCCATAGGAGAGCGAGCCGATGCCGGTGAAGATGACCGCCAGTGCCGGCTTGTCCTTCTTCTTCAAGAGCGCGGCGCGGGCCTTGCCCTTCTGGCCCCAGGCGGCGGCCATCTCGTCGAGGTCCGCCACCAGCGTCTCGGTGGCCACCTTCAGATACTGGGCCCGGCGGTCGCAATTGCCGTGGGTGCAGTTCTTCAGGTCGTAATCGGTATAGGGCCGGTCGCCGGCGCCCTTTCCGGTGCCGTTGAGGTCCTGGCCCCAGAGCAGGAATTCGATGGCGTGCCAGCCGCTGCCCACATTGGCCTCGACCCCGCCTGCGGTGTTGAGGTCGTGCAGCAGCTGCGGCGTGATCTTGGTCACGTCGATGGTCTTCTTGCCGATGCGGATCGTCTTGGAGGCGATGACGTTGGCGGAGTAGAGCGGGTTCTCGTCGGACTTCTCGCCGTAGCTCTTCTTGTCCACATAGTCGATGAGGCCCTCGTCGAGGGGCCAGGCATTCACATTACCCTCCCAGTCATCGACGATCTTGTTGCCGAAGCGGAACGCCTCGGTCTGCTGGTAGGGCGCCCGGGCGGCCTTCCAGGCGTCCCGCGCCTTGGCCAGCGTGTCGGCGCTGGGGGCGTCGATGAAGGCAAGGACGGACTTCTGCATGTCCTTGGCCGCGGTGGCCGACGATTCATACATCACCTGGGCGAGGTCGGCATAATGCACCACCACGTCCCGTGGCTTCGGAGCATCGGCGAAAGCCGGGCTCGCGAGCGTTGCAATTGCAACCATTGCGCCGAAAATTTGCGCGCGCATCGACCTCTTCTCCTTGAAAACGGGACGGTCCGGCAAAAGGGGCGGGCAGCTACCCCTCAGTCGCGCGGAGCTTAGGGAGGGCGCCTTCCGCCGACAAGGGTCGTGCGGTATTATGGAATTGTTCCATTGTTGTCGCGCCCCGCGGCGCGGCGGCGAGATCAAGACAAAACGCCACATCCCGTATAGTAACTGACGTTGCGGGATATCCAATGCCGAAAAAGTTGTGCAATCCACCACAAATGTGCACGGATACTTGTGTCGTGATGCATCTTTATGCATCCATGGCCGGCCACAGCTTGTTCCAGATCACAGCACGGCTGCTCTCTTTCAAATTTGAATAATTCAAAACTGTTGGTGCGCGGATGACATTCCCGCGACGCTGGTGCTAGCCTGCGATCCATCGGCGCGGCCTTCTTCCGACGCGGCGGTTGAGTCTCGCGATTGTTCGTGCCCTTCGAATCGATTTGCAACGCTGTATTCCCAAGTTCGCCATTCGCAGTTTCTTTGCATGTGTCCGGTCCACGCAGAAGTTCTCAGGAGCGGGCCGGTGAGGAGCAAGGTTCATGATTGCCGCGCTGCTGATCGTCTTTCGCGAAGTGCTTGAAGCGGGCATCGTCATCGGTGTCGTTCTTGCGGCATCCGAAGGGATTCGCCACCGGCTTGCATGGATCTTCCTCGGCGTCGTCGGCGGTATCGCCGGTTCGGCGGTGCTCGCATTCTTCGCCGACCAGATCGCCGGCACCTTCGAAGGCTCCGGCCAGGACATCCTCAACGCCGCCATCCTCAGCGTGGCGGTGGTGATGCTGGTTTGGACCGTGGTGTGGATGGCGAGCCACGGCAAGCAGATGGTCGCCGAGATGAAGGGCGTGGGGCTGGACGTGAAGGAAGGGCGCAAGCCGCTCGCGGCCCTTGCCATCGTCGTCGGCATGGCGGTTCTGCGCGAGGGCGTGGAGATCGTGCTTTTCCTCTATGGCATCACGGCCACCGGCGCGGAAACCGCCGGCGACGTGGCGCTGGGCGGCGCGCTGGGCCTTGCCGGCGGGGCGCTGGTGTCGCTGGCGCTTTATCGCGGCCTGGTCGCCATTCCCGTGCGGCACCTGTTCAAGGTCACGTCCATCCTCATCATGCTGCTGGCGGCGGGCCTGGCCGCGCAGGCGGTGGGCATCCTGCAGGATGCGGGCTTCATCCAGTCCCTGTCCGATCCGGTGTGGAACACGAGCTGGCTGCTTGCGGACGATAGCGCCGTCGGCCGCGTGCTGCGCACCCTGGTGGGCTACCGGGCCGAGCCCACCGGCCTCCAGGTCCTCGCCTATCTGGGCACCGTGGCGCTCATCCTTGCGCTATCGGCCGTGGTGAACGGGCGTCACGCCCCCCACGCCGGCATGTCGCGCCGGGCGCGCGCCTGAGGCCTCCACCCCGGCCTTCCGTCGGCGGGAAGGCGTTCCCGCAGGCGCTGGAAACCGCTATGCTCCCTGCTCCGCAGGCAGCGTGGCGCCGGACGGCGAGGAAGGGAACGCAGTGACCAAGAAGGATGGCACCCGCCTGTTTCTGCGCGTGGACTTCCCCGACGGGCGCAGGCTCGGCCCCGGCAAGATCATGCTGCTGGAAGCGATCCGCGAGCAGCGCTCCATCCTTGCCGCAGCCAAGTCCATCGGCATGAGCTATCGCCGCGCGTGGCTGCTGGTGGACGAACTCGACCGCATGTTCGAGCAGAAGGTCATCGTCACCCATCCCGGCCGGCGCGGTGCCGGCACCGAGGTGACGGCCTTTGGCGAGCGCATCATCGCCCTCTACCGCGCCATGGAACGCCAGGCGGCGAAGGCCACGCAGGCCGCCGTCGGCGAGCTCACCCAGTCTCTTGCGGCAGAGTTCCTCCCGCAATCACGCGCAGAGCCGGGGGAGCCCGAGGCACCGGCGGCGAAGGCGGGCTGAGAATTTCCGCACCCGGCGAGGCGAAGCCAGCCGGGCGGCTGTCCACCGTCACCGCCTTGATCATGGCCCACACCGGCATGCCGGGCTCCAGCGCCAGGCGCATGACGCTCTCCTGCGTCACCAGAGCGTGGATCGAGCCGTGCGACAGCGCCACCTCCACATCGGAGAAAGGCCCCTCGGCCCGTTGGATCCGCGCGACCTTGCCGGCGAGGCGGTTGGTGACCGAGACGTCGATGGGACGCGAGAGGGAGAGCGAGACATCGCGTGAGCGGATGCGCGCCCGCGCCGGCGCACCCACCGGACGGCCCACCAGGGGAACGCGCAACTCGCCATCGGGGAACGAAACGGTGGAGAGGCCGAACTCCTCGTCATGGGCGGTGACGACGCAATCGAAGATGGTGCCGACGTCGAAGCGACCGAGCACCGGCAGCAGTTCGGGCCGGGACAACACTTCGGCAAGGGGGCCGCAGGCGATGACCCGGCCGTCCGTCACGGCCGCAACCGCGTCGGACAGGCGCATCACCTCCTCCATCGAATGGCTCACATAGAGGATGGGCAGCCGCAGCTCGTCGCGCAGGCGTTCGAGATAGGGCAGGATCTCCCCCTTGCGCATTTCGTCGAGGGAGGCGAGGGGCTCGTCCATCAGGAGCAGGCGCGGCTGGGACAGCAGCGCGCGGCCGATGGCGACGCGCTGCCGCTCCCCGCCGGAAAGGGTGTGCGGGCGCCGCCGCAGCAGATGGGCGATGCCGAGCATCTCGACCACGGAATCGAACGAGATGGTGCGCGCCCGCCGGGACCGGCGCTCGCCATAGCGCAGGTTGCTTTCCACGGTCATGTGGGGGAAGAGGCGCGCATCCTGGAAGACGTAGCCGACGCCCCGCTGCTCCATGGGCAGGGAGATGCCCCGGCTCGTGTCCACATACACCTCGCCGCCCACCACGATGCGGCCCTTGTCCGGGCGCACCGAGCCGGCCACCAGCTGGATGATGGTGGTCTTGCCGGAGCCGGAGCGGCCGAACAGGGCGGTGACGCCGGTTTCCGGCACCATGAAATGGGCTTCCAGCCGAAAGCCCGTGCTGCGGGCGAGGCAGACGTCGATCTCGATCATATCTGTCCCAGGGCGAACTTGATGCGGCGGTCCGCCATTTCGGCGAGGATGAGGGAGCCCAGCGCCAGGATCACCGAAACCACCGTCAGCCGCAGGGCCATGGCGTCGCCGTCGGGCATGTGGGTGGCGCTGTAGATGGCGAGCGGGATCGTCCGCGTCTGCCCCTCCACGTTGGAAACGAAGGTGATGGTGGCGCCGAACTCGCCCAGGGCGGAGGCCAGCGAGATGAGGCAGCCGGAAAGCACGCCGGGCATCATCAATGGAAAGGTGACGGTGAAGAAGGCATCCAGCCGGCTCGCGCCCAGCGTCCGGGCCGCCGTCTCGATGCCCTTGTCGATGCCGCCGATGGCGAGGCGGATGGCATTCACCGTCAGGGGAAAGCTCACCACTGCCGCAGCCACCGTGGCGCCGGCAGTGGAGAAGATGAGCGAGATGCCGAACCACTCGTAGAGATATTGGCCAAGATAGCCGCGGGTGCCGAGGGTGATCAGCAGAAGATAGCCGACGACGACCTTCGGCAGCACCAGGGGCAGATGGACGATGCCATCGAAGATGCCCTTGCCGGGAAAGTTGAAGCGCGCAAGCACCCAGCCCACGAGGATGGCCGGTGGCAGGCTGCAGATGGTGGCCCAGAAGGCGACCTCAAGGCTGAGCCTGACGGCCGTCCATTCCTCGGGGGTGAGCATGACGTCAAATTCCAGATGGTCACGGTGGTGAGCTTAAGCCCAACCCGCGGGTGCGGCGAAAGGATTCCGCGCCGGCCCCGGGTGGGGCCGGCCGGCGGCTGCCTGCCTCACTTCACCGTGAAGCCGTACTTCTTGTAGATTTCCTTGGCTTGGGGGCCTTGCAGGAAGGCGAAGAACGCCTTGGCGGCCGGGGTGTCCTGGCCCTTCACCAGGGCGAAGGGATATTCCACCGGCGGGTGGCTGTCGGCGGGGAAGACCGCCACGATCTTCACATTCTTGGCGATGGCTGCATCGGTGGCGTAGACCACGCCGTAGGGCACCTCGCCGCGTTCCACCAGGGCCAGCGCCGCGCGCACGCTCTCGGCGCCGACGATGCGGGGCGCCACCTTGTCCCACACGCCGAGATTGGTGAAGGCGGTCTTGGCGTAGACACCCACCGGCACGCTGTCCACGAGGCCGGTGGCGATGCGGCCGTTGGCGCCCAGCAGGGCGTCGATGTCCATTCCCTTGGCAAGGGTCACCGGCTTTGCCCGGTCGGCCGGCGCCACCAGCACCAGGGCGTTGCCGATGACGGTGGCGCGCGTGGCGGGAAGGGTGAGGTCCTTCTTGTCCGTATAGTCCATCCACTTCAGGTCGGCGGAGGCGAAGATGTTGGCGGGCGCGCCCGCTTCAAGCTGCTTGGCCAGGGCCGAGGAGGCGGCGAAGGAGAATTTCACGGCCGTCTTCTCGCCGGTGGCGGCATAGGCCTTGGCGATGTCCTCGAACGCATTGGTGAGGCTGGCGGCGGCGAAGGTGGTTACGGTCGTTTCGGCCGTGGCGGTGGAGGCCTTTGCCGGCTCCTCCGCGCGGGCAGGGGCGAAACCGGCCGCAGTGAGGAGGAGGCCGACCAGAAGGCCGCGGCGCAGAACGAACATCGACATGGCAATGCTTCTCCCGTGATATGTTCGTTCATATACAGGATGGCGCAGTGAGACAACAGCCTTCCCTCCGGGGCGTGCCCACCGGTAGAGCGGCCAGATGAAGGGGAAAACCGTCTTTCATGCTGCGGCGCGGCATCGCGTCGCATGGCGGTATCGGGGGCAGGCGGCTTGCCGGCTCACCATCCCATCAGCTTGAACAGGGCGGCTCCGGGCGCCAGCATGACAAAGGCCCAGAGGGCGGCGCTCGCCACGTTGGCGATCTGGAAGTGGCTCTGCCGCATGGCGAACATCCCCGCCACCAGGGGCACCACCGCGCGGATCGGCCCGAAGAACCGTCCAATCGCCACCCCCCATACGCCGAAGCGCTGGAACAGGTCCTCCGCCCGCGCCACGAGATCGGGGCGAAGCGAGAGAGGCCACAGGCTCTTCGCCCGCTCCTTGTAGTGAAAGCCGAGCCAGTAGGACAAGGCGTCGCCCAGCGCCGCGCCGGCTGCCGCTGCCAGCCAGATGGGAAAGAAATGCAGCCCGCTCGCCTCGATCAGCGCGCCGATGGCGAGCAGCAGCACCGTGGCCGGGATGAAGAAGGAGACCAGCGCCAAGGATTCCCCGAACGCGAGGCCGAACACCACCGCCGGAGCAAGTCCTTGATTCTGCTTCACAAACGCGGTGGTCGCGGCAACAATGGACTGAACGTCGATCATCTGTCCTCCGTCCGCAATGTCGGCCTGCTCTGCCCCTCGTGCAAGGGGCATCCCGGAGCCGGGCGGCAGCCACCTTCTGCCTCAGCTCTTTGGCGAAAAACGTGCCACGCGCCTTGAAAAGGTCACGTGAATAGGTCATATGCCATGTCGTAGCGCCGCAACGGGAGTTTGCAATCCCGTGTGACCGCGCTTTCGGGCCGCGTAGCGGAGACCGCTGGAGCTTCCCTTCCCTAGAAGCATCGCAAGCGGCTTTGCCCGATTTTCACATTGCCTTTGGACACCCCAGGCCACGCGGGATGTCGAAATCCCCGCGAGCCGCGCTGTGCCGCAAGCATGCGCCGGTGCCGTTCGCCACATGAAAGTCAGAGCTTGACCTCTTTTTCGAGCCTCGGCCTCGCCGAGCCCATCGTCCGCGCGCTCACCGAAGCGCAGCACATCACTCCCACCCCCATCCAGTCCCAGGCCATCCCGCAGGTTCTCGCGGGCCGCGATCTCATCGGCATCGCCCAGACGGGCACCGGCAAGACCGCCGCCTTCGCCCTGCCCATCCTCGACCGCCTGGTGCGTCACCCGCGCCGGCCGGAGCCGAAGTCGGTGCGCGCCCTGGTGCTTTCCCCGACCCGTGAATTGTCCGGCCAGATCGTGGAGAATTTCGAGAAGTTCGGCCGCCATGCGAACATCTCGGTCACCCTCGCCATCGGCGGCGTGCCCATGGGCCGGCAGATCCGTGCGCTCTCGCGCGGTGTCGATGTGCTGGTGGCGACCCCCGGCCGGCTGATCGACCTTGCCGAGAATCACGCCGTGCGTCTCGACCAGGTGGAAGTGTTCGTCCTCGACGAGGCGGACCAGATGCTGGACATGGGCTTCGTCCATGCCATCCGCGCCATCGTTCGCCGGCTGCCGCACAAGCGGCACTCCCTGTTCTTCTCCGCCACCATGCCGCAGGCCATCTCGGAATTGGCCGGCTCCATGCTGCATGATCCGGCGCGGGTTTCCGTGACCCCGGTGGCCAAGACCGCCGACCGGGTGGAGCAGCGCGTGATCTTCGTGGACAAGCCCAACAAGGGCCAGCTCCTCGCCGAGCTGCTCTCCACAGAGCAGATCGACCGCGCCCTCGTCTTCGCCCGCACCAAGCACGGCGCCGACAAGGTGGTGCGCGTGCTGGCCAAGTGCGGCATCGCGTCGGACGCCATCCACGGCAACAAGTCGCAGAACCAGCGCGACCGGGTGCTCGCCTCCTTCCGCGAAGGCACCATCCGCACCCTGGTGGCGACCGATATCGCCGCGCGCGGCATCGACGTGACCGGCGTGAGCCACGTCATCAATTTCGACCTGCCCAACGTCCCGGAAAGCTATGTGCACCGCATCGGCCGCACCGCGCGCGCCGGTCGCGAGGGCATCGCCATCTCCTTCTGCGATCACGAGGAGCGCGCCTTCCTGCGGTCCATCGAGAAGCTGATCAAGATGCAGCTTCCCGCCAGCGACCGCCGCGGCGCGGGCGCCCGGTTCGCGGTGCCGGATGCCGAGCCGATCCTGCTCGATGAGCGCGACGAAACCGCCGAGCGCAATGATTATGTGGGCCGCGGCCCCGGCGGGCGCAACCAGCGGTCGCAGCGCCAGCGCAGCGGCGAGGGGCGGCCCGAGGGGCGCTCCGGCGAAGGGCGCGGGCGCAACACCCGTTCCGGCAGCGAGGAAGGCCGTTCCGCCGAAGGGCGGCAGGCGCGTCCCCAGCAGCCGCGCGGCGAAGGCCGTCCCGAGGGTCGTGCCGACAGCCGGGCCGGGGCCCGTCACGAGGGCCGGCACGAGGCTGCGCGTCCCGATGGATACGCCAAGCCCAATGGCTCAGCCGGCCGCACCGAAGGGCGCCCCGCCCGTGCCGAGCGCGGCCCGCAGCGGCCGGCCGGCGACATCGGCGGCCTCGGCTTCATGAAGGCGGTGCCGAACCGCTCGGGCCAGCGCCCCAGCGAAGCCAAGCGTCCCGTCCGCTGATATGAGGACCGGCGCGCGGGTGCGCAAAATGCGCCCCGCGCGCTTGTCGCCTATGGGCGTCACGCCCATTTCGTGAGATAAGCTAGGCAATTCCGCTCCGTCCACCGGAGCAATTGGAGACGACTATATGGCGAAGGAAGAACTGCTGGAGTTCGAGGGAACGGTGACAGAGGTGCTCCCGGACGGCAATTTTCGCGTGCGCCTCGACAATGATCATCAGATTCTGGCTTACGCGGCCGGGAAGATGAAAAAGAACCGCATCCGCACCATCGAAGGCGACCGTGTCGTGGTGGAGATGTCGCCTTACGATCTCGATCGCGGCCGCATCAATTTCCGCCACAAGGCCGAGGGCAATGCCCCCCCGCCCGGCGCCCGTCGCCAGCAGAATTTCCGTCGCCGCTGAGAACATCCTCGGGTTGGCAGCCAGATGTCGTCTTCGCGTTACACTGAGCTGCCGGAGGCCGCGCCCGCTGCCCGCGAGAGGGAGCGCGCCAGCGCGCTCGCCGCCGGGGCGCTCATGGTCCTTGCCGTGGGGCTGCTGGCCGCACCGGTGGCATGGAACGGCTTCGCCTTCATCTACCATGACAGCATCGACTATCTGGGCCTGACCTTCACCTGGCAGATGCCCGAGTTCCGCACCGCCGCCTATGGCCTGTTCGCGGGCATCGGGCATCTGGCGGGCAACCCGACAGCCATCGTGCTGGCCCAGTCCGCGCTGGTGGTGGCGATCATCGCCCTGTGCGTGCGCGCGCAGTTTCCCCAGGCGCGCTTTCCCGCCGCCTTCGCCGTGACCATGATGGCCGCGCTGTGCGGCGGCATTTCGCTTTTCGCCAGCCAGATCATGGCGGACGTGTTCGCCGGCGCGGCGGTCCTCGGCCTTTGCAGCCTCATGCTGTTTGCCGATGGGCTTTCCCCCTGGCGCCGCTACATCCTTGCGCTCGCTTGTGCGGTGGCGGTGGCCGTGCACACCAGCCATGTGGGCACCGCTGTGGGGCTGCTCGGCCTCGGCCTCGCGGCGCGGCTGGTCCACCGTCGCTGGCCCGCCGTGCCGCCGGTGCGGCTGCGCGAGGCGCTGTTGTGCGTGTGCGCGGCCATCGCCTTTGCCGTGGCGGGCAATGCCTATGTCACCGGCCGTCCCTTCCTGACCCAGCCGGCCACGGTGCAGTCGCTGGGCATGTTCGTGGAAGGGGGCGTCGCCAAGGCCTATCTCGACCATCATTGCGCCGACGCATCCGAATATGGCGAGCAGGCCCCGTTCCGGCTCTGCGCCTATCGCAATGCCCTGCCGCGCACGGCCAACGAATTCCTCTGGAACCGCATCACCTCGCCCCTCTATGCCCTCGGCGGGTGGAATGCGGTTCGCGGCGAGGCGGAGGCGGTGGTGGACGGGGCGCTGGAAACCATGCCCGGTGCCGTGGCGCGCCAGGCGCTGGACCTCACCCTCGCGCAATTGTTCATGCTCGACCCCGGCGACGGCCTCGAACCTCGCTCCCCTTATTATCTCCAGCACATTGGCGCCTGGTATCCCCATGATGCGCGGGCGTTCCAGAATTCGCGGCAGCAGCGCGGCATCGATTTCTCCCTCCTCAACTGGCCGACCCGGGCGGTGATGGGCAGCTCCCTTGCCGTCCTGCTCGTCTTCATGCTGGCGGCGCGGCGGGCGCCGCGGCAGGCCCTGTTCGCGGGGGCCATCCTTGCGGCCGTGCTGGGCAATGCCTTCATCTGCGGCGCCCTCTCCAATCCCAACCACCGCTATCAGGGGCGCATGGTGTGGCTGGTGGCGAGTGCCGCGGTCATGCTGATCTTCTCCGGCACCACGTCCGGCCGCCCGGCCCGGCGCGAGACGGCGCCGCAGCCCGGGAGCGTCTGACCCCGCCCGGCCCGGCAGGGCTCGATTTCCTGCCCTTGCCTCTTTCGACCCTGCAGCTACCCTGCCGCAAGCCGGGGCAACCGGACGCGCGCTTCGGGCGTGACGAGGATGGGAGGAGTGCGTGTCGCCACCGTTCACCGTGGTCCGTGGGGGCCGCGCGGCCGCAGCTGCGGCCGTCGCGCTGCGGGAGCTGCGCATCGCCTTTCCCGCCACCGCGCACGACAAGGCGCCTTTCGTGGCGGTGGAGGGTGTGCAGCTGGACGTGGCCGACGGGGAGTTCGTGGCCATCGTCGGCCCCACCGGCTGCGGCAAGTCCACCTTGCTCAATGCGACTGCGGGCCTGCTGGCGCCTGCCGCCGGCGCCGTCTCCATCTTCGGGGCGCCGCTTTCGGGCCTCAACCGCCAGGCCGGCTACCTGTTCCAGGCCGAGGCCCTGTTCCCCTGGAAGAGCGCCCTGGACAACGTGGCCATCGGCCTCGACATCAGCGGCACGCCGTCGGGCGAAGCGCGGGTGCGGGCGCGGGACTGGCTTGCCCGGGTGGGGCTTTCGGCCTTCGCCGACCGCTATCCCCACATGCTGTCCGGCGGGCAGAGGAAGCGCGTGGGCCTCGCCCAGGTGCTGATCCGTGATCCGAAGATCCTGCTGATGGACGAACCCTTCGGCCCGCTGGATGCCCAGACCCGGCAGATCATGGGCGGCCTGCTGCTGGACCTGTGGAGCGCCGACCGCAAGGCGGTGATGTTCGTGACCCACGACCTTGAGGAAGCCATCGCGCTGGCCGACCGGGTGGTGATCATGGGGGCCGGGCCGGCCTCCCGCATCATCGGCGAATGGCGGGTGCCGCTCGCCCGGCCGCGCGGCGACGATGTGCGGCTCGATCCTGCCTTCCACCAGATTCATCGCGAGATCTGGGCGGCGCTGAAGGACGAGGTGGTGAAAGGCTATCGCCAGTCCGAGGCGGTGGGGTGAGCGCCATGTTGCACCGACGCCTTTCCCTTCTCTTCCTCCAGCTGCTGGTGGCGGTGGTGCTGATCGCCGCCTGGCATTTCGGCGCGACCGTGAAGCTGGATGTGCCGGCCCTGTCGCCGAAGCCCTTCTATCCCCTCGATCCCTTCTTCTTCTCCACGCCCGGCGCCGTGTTCGGGCGCACATGGCGGGATTTTGCCACCGGGGTCATCTGGTATCATCTCGGCATCACCCTTCTGGAGACGGCGCTGGCCTTTGTCATCGGCGCCGCCGGCGGGGTGCTGGTGGGCTTCTGGTTCGCCCGCAAGGCGCTGCTGGCCGCCGTGTTCGACCCTTATGTGAAGATGGCGAATGCGCTGCCCCGCGTGGTGCTGGCGCCCATCTTCGCGCTGTGGCTGGGCCTTGGCATCTGGTCCAAGGTGGCGCTGGGGGTCACGCTGGTGTTCTTCATCGTCTTCTTCAACGTCTACCAGGGCGTGAAGGAGGTGAGCCCGACCCTTCTGGCCAACGCCCGGATGCTGGGCATGAGCGAGCGCCAGCTTTTGCGGCACGTGTTCTGGCCTTCCGCGCTCACCTGGATGTTCTCCTCGCTCCATACGGCGGTGGGCTTCGCGCTGGTGGGGGCGGTGGTGGGGGAATATCTCGGCTCGGCCGCGGGCCTGGGCTACCGCATCCACCAGGCGGAAGGGGTGTTCGATGTCACCGGCGTATTCTCGGGGATGCTGGTGCTGGCGATTTTCGTGATCATCATCGACACCCTGGTGAGCGCGGTGGAAAAGCGCCTGCTGGTCTGGCGCCCGGCGTCGGCGGCGGGGCAGGGATAGGTCGGGAAACGACCGGACGAGGGAGGAAGAACATGCAGATCACGAAGCGGGCGCTGCTCCTCGCGGCGGCTCTCATGCTGGCGTTTGCCGGCGTTCCGGTTAAGGCGCAGCCGGCGGAGAAGCCGCGGCTCGCCCTGGGCGTGGGCGGCAAGCCGCTGCTCTATTACCTGCCGCTGACCGTCGCCGAGCGGAAGGGCTTCTTCAAGGATGAGGGACTGGACGTCAGCATCAACGATTTCGGCGGCGGGGCGAAGTCGCTCCAGGCGCTGGTGGGCGGCTCGGTGGACGTGGTGACGGGCGCCTACGAGCACACCATCCGCATGCAGGCGAAGGGGCAGGACATCGTTTCGGTCATCGAGCTCGGCCGCTTCCCCGGCATCGTGCTGGTGGCGCGCAAGGACCGCCCCATCACCTCGGTCAAGGATCTCAAGGGCGCCAAGATCGGTGTGACGGCGCCGGGCTCGTCCACCAATTTCTTCGTCAGCTTCCTTCTCGCGCGGGAGGGGCTGAAGCCGGAGGATGTGGCCTTCGTCGGCGTCGGCGGCGGCGCATCGGCAGTGGCGCAGATGAAGCGTGGCGAGATCGACGCCATGTCCAACCTCGATCCCGTCATCACCAAACTGGAGAGCGACGGCGATGTGGTGGTGCTGGCCGACAGCCGCACGGAAGCCGGCAACGAGAAGATCTTCGGCGGCGCCAATCCCGCGGCCGTGCTGTACATGAAGCGCGACTTCATCGAGCGTAATCCGGTGACCACGCAGAAGCTGGTGAACGCCTTCCACCGGGCGCTGGTCTGGCTGAAGACCGCGACCCCCGAGGACGTGGCGGCGGTGGTGCCGGAGGAATATCTGCTGGGCGACCGGGCGCTCTATATGGCGGCGGTGAAGAACTCCCTGCCGGTGTATTCGCGCACCGGCCTCATTCCCGAGCAGGGCATGAAGAATGCGCTGAAGATGCTGGTGGAGTTCGATCCGGAGCTGAAGGCGGCCGCCATCGACCTGCCCCGCACCTTCGACGACCGGTTCGTGAAGGCGGTTCCGGCCGGAAAGTGACGGCTGCCCGTTTGCGAGGCAGCCGGGCGGCCATGGCCGGCGGACAAAGGAGCGGGCGGCGCGCGCCTATTTTTCGCGCTGCCCTTGAAACGCCGCAGTCCGCCCTTATCTCATGCTCAACCCAGCCGCCGGATGCGGCGCGCGTCAAGCGCGAGCGCTTTCGGGAGACGGACGGATGTACTCCGATCCCGCCGCGGCAAGGGTGTTCGTTCCTCTGCTTCCATCGTCATGGATGGGCAGAGGGGCGAGCTGATCGGACAGTTCGTCATCGGCCTTCTTCTTCGTTTCCTTCGGGCCGCGACGCAAAAGCCTCCCATATCGAACTCGTCCTGAACCGCGCCCCGTGGCGCCGCGATCAATGAATCGCGCGCTGGCGGGGCGATCGGCGCATCGCCTGGGCGAAAGCCCGCGACCGCGCCTGAACAGGAGGCCTCAATGGCCACGGGCACAGTCAAGTTTTTCAATTCCCAGAAGGGTTTCGGCTTCATCCAGCAGGATGAGGGCGGCCCCGACGTGTTTGTCCACATCTCCGACGTGGAGCGCTCCGGCCTCTATGGCCTGACCGACGGGCAGAAGGTTTCCTTCGACGTCGTCCCGGACAACCGCGGCAAGAGCAAGGCGGCGAACATCGCCACCCTCTGAGCGTCACCGCTCGAGACGAGAAAGGCCCGGGCACCGCAAGGTGCCCGGGCCTTTTTCATGTCCGCGCCTGATGCGTGCCGTTCAGCGCAGCACGTAGACCGTGGCGCCCACGCGCACGCGGTTGTAGAGGTCCACCACGTCCTCGTTGGTCATGCGGAAGCAGCCCGAGGAGACGGCCTGGCCGATGGTTTCCGGCTCGTTGGAGCCGTGGATGCGGTAGAGGCTGGAGCCGAGATACATGGCGCGGGCGCCCAGCGGATTGTCGATGCCGCCGGGCATGTAGCGCGGCAGGTCCGGGCGGCGGCGCAGCATCTGGGACGGCGGCGTCCAGGACGGCCATTCCTTCTTCGCGCTCACGGTCTTCACACCCGACCACTGGAACCCCTGGCGCCCCACGCCGATGCCATACTGGATCGCCTGGCCGCGTGCGGTCACGTAATAGAGCCGGCGCTCCGAGGTGCGGATGACGATGGTGCCCGGCGCATAGCGCGGGTCGATGGACACCGTGTGCCGGCCGAAGGAGGAGCTTCCGGCCGTGCTCATGTTGCCGCTGCCGCCGAACAGCTTGCCGAAATTGAAGATCTCGTAGCGGTCGTCGGCGCGGACGGGAGAAGCCAGCAGGAGCGCGGCGGTCGCGGCGATGGCGAGGGATTTCAGGTGCGTCATGGTTCTGCGTCTCGGGTGAGGAACGAAGGTGAGCACACGGTCTGAGCGGGGCACGCTCCACGGCGGAGCTTTGTTGTCGCCACAAAACGGACATGACTGCAACCGCTTTGTGGCGGGGCAGTTCCACCCGCACGGGAGTGTGATGTTCTTTTCGCGCAGCTGCGGCGTGCCTGCCACGCTCAGGCTTCGGCCGCCGCCGCGAAGGCGGCGAGGGCCGCGTTGAAGCGCGGGGCATCCTCCATGAAGGGCGCGTGCCCGGCTTCCGCATAAAGGTCGAGCTGCGCCCCGGGCACGAGGGCGGCGATGTGCGCGGCCATGGCGGGGGCCACCACATCGTCCCTTGCGCCCTGCACCACCAGCACCGGCCGGTCGAGCCCGCGCAACAGTCCGTCATAGTCCGCCGGGCGGTTGAACAAAGCGGCGCGCACGGCTGGCGGTACCAGAATATTGATGCCGAGCAGGGTTTCGTGCACCTCCTGCGGCATCGGGGCGGCGAAGCAGCGGCGCAGGAAGGCGCGGGTGGCGGTGATGTTCTCCAGCACGTCGGTGCTGCACATCTGCCGCATCAGGCGGTTGCAGCTACCGTAGAAGGCCCGCTCGTTGCTGGTCACGGCATCGACGAAGACGACGCCCGAAATGTCGCCGGTGCCATAGCGCTCGATATAGTCGCAGATGATGCGGCCGGCATAGGACCAGCCCACAAGCACCGGCCGGTGCAGGCCGCACTGGCCGATCACCGCCGCCACCTCGTCGGCCCACCGTTCGCTCGCCCGGTAGGCCTGGGCATCCAGCGGCTTGTCGGAGGCGCCATGGCCGCGGAAATCATAGGTGACCATGCGGTAGCCCGCGAGGGCGGGGCTCGCCGCCTGCAGGCCCCAGCACAGGCCGGACTGGGAGAAGCCGTGGATGAAAAGCAGGCTGCGGCCCTCCGGCGCACCATGCTCCGAAACCGCGATGCCGAGGCCGTCCGGTGTGAGGATGCGCGCCGTGGTGCGCGGCTGCGGGAAGACGTGATCCATGGTTGCGGCCTCGGTGCCATGTGGATGCGCCCACCAGCTTAACGAGGGCGGCGGGCCCGGCTCTAGTGGTTCGACCGCGACAGATGGGACCCATCTGTCGCGACCAGGTCGAGCCACAACGCCTTGATTTGGCGGATCAACTTTTCGAAACGGATGGGAACCATCCGTTTCGGTTGATCCACTAGCATCTGCGCGCCACCGCCGCCGAGGCTTTTGCGGCGCGGGGCGGCAATGATATAGAGCGCGGCGCACGGGCAGTTGCAGGAGAGGGCGGCACACCATGGCAAGCGGTATTTCGTTCCGGGTCGGAAGATTCGCTTACGCCGGTCTCCTCGCCATCCCCCTTTCACTTCCCCTCGCCGGCCCCGCGGCCGCCGCAACGGAAGTGTACATGGTGGCGGGGCTGCCCTTCTTTGCGCCCTATCACGCGGCCATCGCCACGGTGGACGTGACCGGCGACAAGGTTTCGGGAACCCTGGCCCCGCCCGCCGGCGATCCGCGGGCGGCGCTGCCAATGTCGGGTACGGTCACGAACGGGCTGCTGCGCCTGACCGTGGGTTCCGGCGCCGATGCCTACAGCTTCACCTTCACCGAGAACGAGCGCGGGCTGCACCGCATCTGGGAGGAGGCGGTGGCCATTCCCGGCCTCGACCCGGTGGCTGCCTTCCGCCCCGCCGCGGGCTTCTCCGAGCCGGCCGCCGTGCTCCAGCGCGATGCCGACGACTGGTGCGGGCTCATCTATGGCGGCCTGGACGTGGTCTTGCGCGCCGCCGACCTGAAGGACGCCGCCGCCGCCCCTGCGGCGCTGGCCGAACTGGACGTGCTGGTGGTGCCGCAGCAGGGCGGCTCTGCCACGGTGAAGATGAAGGACGCCTGGAGCCGGCTGCGCCTTGCCGCCCGCGCCGGCGAAGACGTGTCGGTGGATATCGCCGTGCCGGTGGGCACGGAGGCGCGGGTGGCGCAGGAACTGCGCCGCGTGCCGCTGGTGAGTGCCGTGCTGCTGCCCTCCGTCTGCGGGGAATCGGCGCTGGCGGTGGTGCCGCGCGCCAAGCTCATGGACGGCGGGAAGGTGTCCGATGCCCGCCTGAAGGCCTATGGCGAGGCGATGCTGGCGCGCCTGCTGTCCGGTGCGGCGCCGGAGGCGGGCACGCCGGGCGCGCGCAAGTTCAAAATCACCGGCGCCGCAGTGGTGCCGGGGGAGGGTGGCGCACCGGTGTTCCGCGCCGTCGTCACCGGCGAGGCCGAGGCGACGCGCCTCGGCAAGGGCAGCTGGGATCAGTTCACCCTCACTTTGCTGCCGGTGGTGACCGCCGCCGACACGGCCGACACCATCTCCCTCATCCCGTGGGTGAGCGACCTGAAAGCTGCGAAGAAGGCCGGGCCGCAGCCGCCGGCCGAAAGCGCGTTCAAGCCGGCGGACGATTCCGCGCAGGTGGCCGCCATCGTCCAGCGCATGGTGTCCTGGATCGCGGCGGCGGAGGCCACGCGCTGCAATTTCGTCACCGAGGCCGGCTTTGACGAGCCGGAGGGCAGCCTGCCCTGCACCAATGCGGCCCTCGACGATGTGAGCCATCCCGAGGAGAACTGAGGCCTTACGGCGTCAGGCCATCTCCTCCTCGCGGGAGGCGCGGTGATAGTCCGCGTCCCGGTCATGGTCGTGGGCGGCGTGGTAATCGCCTTCGCTCATGCCGCGCTTCCAGTAGCCGACGGACACCAGGGCGCGCGGCCCCAGCCCGCGCTCGTCCCGCAGATGGGCGCGCAGCGCCCGGGCGGCGGCCGATTCCGCGGCAACCCACGCCGAGAGGGTCAGTCCCTGCGGTACCTGCAGCGCGCGCACCGCCTGTTCCAGAAGCCGGGTCGTGCCCGCCGGCGCACCGTCCCGGTGCAGATAGCGCACGGCGAACCCGGGAGGCGCGGCAAGCGCCTGTTCCTCCGCGGCGTCATCCACCTCCAGGATGGCGCAGCCGCGGGCATCCGGCGCCAGCGAAGCCAGGATGGCGGCGATGGAGGGCAGGCCGCTGTGGTCGCCGGCGAGAATATGGAAGCCTGCCGCCGGCAGCGCCCGCCCGCCGGGGCCGCCCACCCCCAGGAGATCGCCCGGCTGCGCGCGGCGCGCGAAGTCCGCGGCCGGCCCGGGGGCGGCGTGCAGGGCAAAATCCACCCACAGCTGGGATCGCGCGCGGTCCACATGACGCACCGAATAGGTGCGCACGGCCGGGCGCCGCTCCGGCGCCGGCCAGTCCGGCTGCCCGTCCGCGCCCAGCAGCGGCCATTCCGGCGCGGCGAGGCCGGGCGGGGGAATGAGGAGCTTGACGTTGGGGCCGGGGCCGAAATCCTCCATCTCCGCCCCGCCCAGCACCAGGCGACGCATGCCCGGCGTCACCTGCTCGGCGCGGACCACTTCGAGAATGCGGATGCCGCGATAGCGCTGCGTGCGCGGGGGTAGATTCATTGGCGGGCCTGCGATGCTGCGGGGCCGAGGAAGGTCTCAAGGCCGAGAAGAAGGGCGTGGGGCGCGGCCGAGCCGTGGGTCTGGCCGGGCAGGACGGTGAAGGCGACATCCACCGGCTGGCCGGGAATGGCGGCAAGGCGTGCGGCGAGGTCGCGGGCGCCATCCACCATGCGTCGGTCGGCGAGCTTGCGCGCCACGGCTTCGGCATCGGCCCGCGTGCGCAGGCCTGGGTGCAGCTCCTGCTCATAGGCGCCGACGGTGAGGAGGAGGCGGCGCTGGGCGCCCCGCGGGGGATGGGCGGCAAAGGCCGCCTCCTCCCTGGCGATCGCGCCATCCGCCCACCAGAGGGAGGGGCTCGCCGCCACGTAGGTGCCGAAGGCCGAGGGCCGGGTGAACAGCACATGCAAGGTGAACAGCCCGCCGAACGAATGGCCCATCAGCGCCTGCCGCGCCGGGTCCACCGGGAAGTGCGCGGCGATGGCGGGCTTCAGCTCGTCCTCGATGAAGGCGAGGAAGGCGCTCGCCCCGCCGGTGCCTTCGGGGGTCAGGTAGGTCCAGGCCCCCTTTTCCGGCGTGGCGGGGGCGGGGGTGAGGTCGCGGGCGCGGCGCGGCATGTTGATGGGCGCATCCCCGGGATAGCCGATGGCCACCAGCACGGCCGGTTCCATCAGCCCGCCCTGGCTGCGGGTCTGGCCGCGGGCGAGATCGGCGAGGGTGCCGAACACCGCATTGCCGTCGAGCACATAGGCCACGGGATAGCCGTTGGGCGGTGGTGGCGCCTGCGGCACGGCGATGAAGATGCGGTAGGCGAGCCCCTCCCGGGACACGAGGGCGCGTTCCTCCATGCCCGGCAGGGTGGCGGGCTCGGCGGCGGGGCCGGCGAGGGGGACAAGGAGGGCGGCAGCGGCCAGGGCGAGGGTGCGGAGCATGGTCAATAGGTAGCGCTCACCTTCAGCAGATAGGCGCTGGGCTCTCCGTAGAAATTGAACAGGGAGGTGGAGCCGACGCGCGTATAATAGACTTCATCGAAGATATTGGTGGCGGTGAAGGTTGCCTTCCAGTTCTCGTTGAACTTGTAGCCGATCTGGGCATCCACCACGGTGTAGCCGTCCTCGGTCAGGGTCACGCCGCTGGACCTGGTGTAGAAACTGGAGAGGATCTTGACGCCGCCAGCCACATGCCAGCCCTTCAGTGTGGCGTCCTGGAATTCGTATTTGGTCCACAAATTGTAGTTGTGCTTGGGCGTGTAGGTGCTGAAGCCCGTCTTCAGCTGGCCCGCCGTTGCCGTGAGATATTCTGTCTCGGTGTAGGTGTAGCCCGCATAGATTTCCCAGCCGGGCGCCAGCTTGCCGCTGATCTCGGCCTCCCAGCCGGAAACCTGCACTTCGCCGGAAGCCACATAGACATTGGCCACGTCGGTGGCGAGGGCGCGGTTGTTGTCGCGGATCAGGTACATGGCCGCCGATGCATTGAGCGCGCCGTCGAAGAAGGACCCCTTGAGGCCGCCTTCATACTGATAGCCGGTGCGCGGCGCCAGCAACTGGTCCGCGGCGTTGACTTCGGTCTGGGGCACGAAGGTGGACGTGTAGCTGCCGTAGAGCGAAATCTCCTTCGTCAGGTCGATGACGAGGCCGGCATAGGGCACGAAGCGGCCCTCCACTTCCGCATTGGTATCGGTCACGTCCACTTTGCCCCCGCCCTTGGCGGTGGTGACGATGGTGGATGCGTCATACCAGGCGAACCGCCCGCCAAGGAGCAGGTGGATCTGGTCGATGGGGTTGATCTTGGCCTGGGCGTAGAGGCCGTATTGGGTGGGGTCGCTGGCGCTCTCGCGATTGTAGATGGTGTTGGGCTCTGGCACCGCATAAGGGTTGAAGGCATAGATGTTGTAGGTGCCGGGCAGCTTGGTGGATGCGGACGGCGTGTATTGCGTCTGCTCCACCGCCCGGAAATCGGTGCCCACCGTAAGGTTGTGCTCCTGCCCGAACAGGGTGACCGGCGTGGAGACATGGGCGTCGCCGGACAGGGAGGTCTCCCACACCTGCGCGGCCGTATATTGCATGGAAAAATTGCCCAGGGTGGCCGGGGCGGTGCTGACCGCCGAGCCGCCATAAGCATATTTATAGTCGATGTGGCGGTCCGAATAGCGCAGCGAGGCCTTGGCTTCGCCGCCATTGCTCAGATCGTGCTTCAGCTCGGCCACGTAGTCCGTGGTTTCATTGTCGAAGCGGTTCCACAGGGCGCCGACGAAGGTGGAGCGTGGCACGTTCAGGAGCTTGCCCTCGCCGCCGCCCAGATTGATGGCGGGCAGGCCGTTGAAGGGCAGCATGTCGCGTTCCTGGTGCCAGGCGTAGAGCGACAGGGTGGTCTCTTCGGTGATGTCGAAGTCCAGGGTGCCGTAGCCCACCCACACCTGGTTTTCATTGTAGTTTACGAAACTGTCCCGGTCCTGGTAGGCGCCGCCGACGCGGGCGCGCACCGTGCCCTTCTCATTGAGCTTGCCGCCCGCATCTACCTCCGCGCGCACGAAATCCCAGGAGCCGTAGCTCACGTCCGTATTGAAGAAGTATTTCTCGCTTGCCGGCTTCAGCGTGCCGTTGATGATGCCGCCGGGACCGGCATTGTTGCCGCCCGCGCCGCCATAGAACAGTCCGGCAGGACCCTTCAGCACGTCGAGGCGGTCGAAGATGAAGAGGTCCGGCTGGGTGCCCAGGATGGAGGAGAGCGGCGCCGGCAGGCCGTTGACCAGCAGCGTGTCGATCTCGAACCCGCGGGAGAAGATGGAGGAGCGGCCCTGATCATTGGCGAGGATCACAAGGCCGGTGGTGCGGCGCATGGCGTCTTCGAGCTGGGTGAAGTTCTGGTCCTGGATGCGCTGGTTGGTGACCGTGGAGATGGACTGCGGAATCTCGCGCACCGGCGTGGGGCTGCCGACGCCGATGGTGGTGACGTCCGCAGTGTAGCTGTCCACGCCCTCGGTGATGACCTCCTGCTGCAGCTGCTTTTCCGCCTGTACCTGCACCGTGTCGAGCGCGACAGTCTCGGTGCCCGCCTGCTGGGCATGGGCGGCAGGGGCGGGCAGAAGGGCGGCCAGGGCGAGGGTTGCGCCGGCAAGGGCGGTTCCCGAAAGCAGGCGATGGCGCCGCTGCCGGCTGCTGCTGGTCGCTGCAAAACCCATCATGGAAATCTCCGCTGCCCGGCCGCGAGACGGTGCGGCGCATCACACTTTCTTAAGCGAGAGTTTCCCCAGGCTTCCAGCAATAAGGCCTTTGCTGAACCCTATAATTCGTTTGAGCTATCGCCACGAACTTTGAATTGGAACGAGGTAGTTGCGCTCGGCGCGCGGGAACACCTGTCGTATCTGCAGCAGTTTGGAATGATACTAAATTAAATCCGCAAACCAAATATTGACAGGCGTTGGTGGACGACTTCTTGTTCGCGCATGAACGACCATGAAGGGGCTGCCACCCGCCTGCGGCGACCTGATACTACGCGTTCCGGCGCACATGCGGCCGCCACGCGGACGTCCGTGGTGCGGTGCGCGGACATCGCCGCTTTGTCTCACCTCGCCGGCACGCAGTTTTCCGTCGTGGAACCCTCGCTGGCGGCCGATGGCGCGGTGCTGCGCGGGCGCTATCTCATGATGCCGCTGCGCAGCGGGCTGGTGCTGCACGCCACCGATGCGCTGGACCTGCACGACACCACCACGCAGGTGGTGCACGGCGAAGGGCTTACCCTCAGCCTGTTCCTGGAAGGCAGCGCCGACATCTCCTTCGGTGGTCAGGCGTTCCATCTGGGTCCCGGCGGCGCGGGGGAGGTGGAGGGCGTGCTCATGGCGCGCGCCGAGCCGGATCTCTTCGTGCGGCGCGGCCGGCGCGGCACGCGGGTGCGCAAGGTCAACATCTCCATGCCGCGCGAGTGGCTGGAGGCGGGCGGGCTGGAACAGGCGGAGCAGCACAGGGCCGTCGCCGGCTTCAGCCGTGACCATCTGGCGAGCGTGCGCTGGCGGCCCTCCGCACGCCTCGTGGCCCTTGCCGAGCAGATCCTGGCCCCGCCGGAATATGGCCCGCTGCTGGCCGGCCTCTATGTGGAAAGCCGCGCGCTGGAAATGGTGTTCGAGGCGCTCGGCGCCCTTGGCGATCCGGCCGGCGGCGTCGCCGCGCCGCTGCGCCCGCGCGAGCGCAACCGCATGTGGACGGTGCAGGATTTCGTGGAATCCCAGCTCCACCGCGACCTTACGCTGGATGAGATCGCCCGCGAGGCGGGCATGAGCGTCAACACGCTCCAGCGCGGCTTTCGCGCCATGTTCGGCATGACGGTGTTCGAATATGTGCGCCACCGCAAGCTGGAACGCGCACGGGACGCCTTGGCGGCCGATGGGCTCACCGTGGCGCAGGCCGCCTATCTGGCGGGCTACAATTCCTCGGCCAATTTCGCCACCGCCTTCAAGCGGGCCTTCGGCGTCTCGCCCAAGATGCTGCGCTCAAGATCAGGTGGCGGATAGCCTGGAAAACGGCTTCTGTGGGTGCCAAATGCCGGGCTTGTGCTTGTTGAATTTTAAGTCATATCTCGGCATGTTATTCAAAATCTAATGATAAGCGCGGCCGTTTCCCGGTAAAACACATTGGAACTCCCTGTCTGGCTCGCCGTTTCTGAGGCGGGGGACGATGGACATGAGGAGACGAGCCGATGAACAACCGACAGCAGGGCGGTTCCGGCAACTTCGCCAACGATCCCGAACGCGCCGCAGAGGCCGGCCGCAAGGGTGCGGAACAGCGCCAGCAGAACCAGCAGGATCACGGCCGTGGCCAGCAGCAGGGCGGCTCCGGCAATTTTGCCGAAGATCGCGCCCGCGCCGCCGAGGCGGGCCGCAAGGGCGGGCAGAGCGTGCCCGACGAGAAGCGCTCCTTCTCAAAGGACCACGATCTTGCCGCCGAGGCCGGCCGCAAGGGCGGCCAGCGCTGAGCCTTGCCCCACAGCACCGACAGGAGACGAGAATGGGATTTTTCTCCAAGGACATCCAGTCCATGGACGACCTCTTCGTCCACACCCTGCGCGACATCTATTATGCGGAGAAGCGCATCCTCAAGGCGCTTCCCGACATGATCGGGAAGGCGTCCAGCGACAGCCTGCGCCAGGCCTTCGAGACGCATCTGAAGGAGACCGAGGGCCACGTGACGCGGCTTGAGGAGGTCTTCCGCATGCATGGGGCGCAGGCGAAGACCGTCACCTGCCCGGCCATCGACGGCATCATCGAGGAAGCGCAGGAGATCGCGGGCGAGGTGGCCGACGCGGAGGTGATGGACGCCGCGCTCGCCGCGGCCGCGCAGGCGGTGGAGCATTACGAAATCACCCGCTACGGCACGCTCATTGCGTGGGCGAAGCGGCTCGGCCGCAACGACTGCGCCGGCGTCCTCCAGCGCACCCTCGAAGAGGAGAAGGCGGCGGATGCCAAACTCACCGCCCTCGCCCAGGCGCACCTCAACATGCGGGCGGCGGAGTAAGGCGGCCAGGGGGCGGTGCCCTCCGCGGGCGGTGACCTCCGCGCGAAACAGCTCCCGGGTCGAAACGCCCGGGGGCTGTGCGTCCGGCTGCGGCGTCGGCGGCGATGTGCGCGGCCGCGTGGTCCTGCTGGAACGGAAGTGATCGGATGCGGGGGGAAATGGTGGGCGATGCAGGGATTGAACCTGCGACCCCTCCCGTGTGAAGGGAGTGCTCTCCCGCTGAGCTAATCGCCCGCGCCATTGCGAGGAGCGCGGTTTAAGGCGCCTCGCCCCGTCGTGTCAAGTGCCCGTCGGAGCGAGGCTGAGATCTTCCCCCGATCAATGCGCTGCGGCCCCCTTACGCAGCGGCGCGGGCCAGCAGTTCGTCCACCGCCTGTTCCAGTTCGTCGAAATGGTGGATCAGCCGGTCGGCGCCCAGATCGTGCGCCGGCGTTTCCGTATAGCCGAACGACACCGCCACCACCGGCACCCCGGTGGCGCGGGCGGTGAGCACGTCGGTGATGCTGTCCCCCACCATCACGGCCCGCCCCGCCCCGCCGCCGGCGGCGGAAAGGGTGGACAGGAGCGGCAGCGGGTCCGGCTTCGGGCGGGCATAGGTGTCGGCGCCGGTGATCACCGCGAAGCGCTGGGTGAGGCCGAGGGCATCCAGCAGCAGCCGGGCCAGATGCTCCAGCTTGTTGGTGCAGACCGCCAGGCGCACGCCCTTGCCCTCCAGCCGGTCCAGGGCCTCGATGAGTCCCGGGAAGGGGCGGGAGCCGTCGGCGATGTGCGCGGCATAATGGGCGATGAAGCGGCGGGTCATGTCCTCCACCTCCGCCTCGGGCAGGCGCACGCCCTCGCCGTCCAGGGCGCGCACGATGAGCATGCGTGCGCCGCCGCCGATCATGTTGCGGGCGGCGGCGCGGTCCACCGGCGGGATGGCGTGGGGGGACAGGACCAGATCCAGCGCGTCGAGCAGGTCGGGCGCGGTATCCACCAGGGTGCCGTCGAGATCGAAGGCGACGACGGGGTGCGTCAGGAGTTGGGGCATGTTCAGGCGCATTCCTCGTGGTTCGGCCGCGACAGATGGAAGCCATCGGCGGCGGGCGGGGCCATCACAACGCCTTGAGCGGACGGACCAAGCGGAACGGGGCGTACCATCCGTTTCGCCTGGTCCACCCGGCGCGGCGGGGACGGCCGGCGGGCGCATTTTCGCCTCGCCACAAATCCTGCCGCTTTTTCGCGCGAGCGTCCGCAGCGTTCGGGCGACTGCGGCGGCATGGCGCAGCCGCCCGCATCTTTCTTCCCCGGCGCCCGGCACGGTCCGCGCGCCTTTTCCATGCGGCACCCACAAGGAGGCATGAATGCGGGACTTTCCTCTCCGGCCGAAGCAGGACGACGGGTTGCACGGGCGGCACCTTCCGGCGGGACGGATGGCCGCGGCCCTGGCCCTGGCGGCCGGTCTTGGCATCACGGGCCTCGCCGCCACCGGCGCGGCGCAGGCACAGGCGGCGGCCGGCTATGACTTTGCCGCGCCGCCCTCGGCCCAGGCCAACCGCGTCTATGGCGTCAACCGCCAGACCGGGGAGGTGAACGTCTGCCAGTTCGAGCGGCCCGAGGCGAATCCGGTGGGGATCACCCAGTGCTTCACCCAGGGCGAGGGGGCGGGGCCGCAGAAGGCCGGCAGCTACACCCTGATGCCCACGCACTATGAAGGCGAGACGGGCGTGTTCCGGGTCAATCGCGACACCGGGGAGATGAGCATCTGCTACGTGCGCGAGACCACCCGGACCAACGGAACGGTGGAATCCACGCTGCTGTGCACGCCGCCGGCCCGCTGAGGCGTTGCGCCGCTTGTCGGCGGGGCGGATCGGGGCTAGAGCCGGAGGGCGGAGGGGCGGCCCCGCCTGTCCGCGGCAACGATAAGCCACCCCCGGCGTCCGCGGGCCGTCCCGCCCGAGGAACCGCGCGGGGCAGCCGGAACGGAAACCATGCCCGCTGAAGACCTGAAGCGCCGCGCCGCCGCCCACGCCCTCACCTATGTGACCGACGGCATGCGCCTCGGCCTCGGCACGGGCTCCACCGCCCGGCATTTCGTGGAGCTCCTGGCGGAGAAGGTATACGGCGGCCTCAGCATCATCGGCGTGCCCACCTCCGAGCAGACCCTGGCGCAGGCGGTCTCCCTCGGCGTGCCCATCGCCACCCTCGACGAGGTGGGCGAGCTCGACCTGTGCGTGGACGGGGCGGACGAGATCGGCCCCGGCCTCGCCCTGGTGAAGGGCGGCGGCGGCGCGCTGCTGCGCGAGAAGATCGTCGCCAGCGCCGCCCGGGAGATGCTGGTGATCGCCGATATCACCAAGAAGGTGGACATGCTGGGCCGCTTCCCGCTGCCCATCGAGGTGGTGGACTTCGGCGTGGTGTCCATCGAGCACCATGTGAGCGCGGCGGTGCGCGCCGCCGGCTGCGAGGGGCCGGTCACCCTGCGCCGCGACGGCGACGGACATCCTTTCGTCACCGATCAGGGCCATCTCATCCTCGACGCCCATCTCGGCCGCATTCCCGATCCCGCCGCCCTCGCCCGGGCGCTGGAGGGGGTTGCCGGCGTGGTGGAGCACGGGCTGTTCCTCGGCCTTGCGCGCCGGGCGGTGCTGGCCGGCGCCGATGGCGTCATTGAGCTGGACGTCGGCAGCTTCTGATTTTCTTCCTGCGGAGAGACAAATGCGCGTTTTCCCCTGCGGCCGCACCGGTTCGCGGCTTCTTCTCGTCGCCGCCCTGGCTTTGCTCGCGGTTCCGGCGGCCCGCCTTTCGCCTGCCGCGGCGCAGCCGGCGCCCGCCGCCCAGCCGAGCGCGGCGCAGATGGATCTGGCCCGCAAGCTCGTGGTGGTGAACGGCGAGGCGCGGGCCTTCGACGGCATCATCCCGAACATCGTGGAGAGCGCCGAGCGCACCTTCGTCCAGACCAACCCGGATCTGGTGAAGCAGCTGCGCGAGGTGGCGATCGTGGTGGTGCTGGACTTCAACAAGCGCAAGGGCGAGGTCATCGACATCCTCGCCGGCGCCTATGCCCGCCGCTTCAGCGAGGCCGAGCTGAAGGAGGCCATCGCCTTCTATTCCTCGGCCACCGGAACCCGGCTGGTGCTGGAGCGTCCGGTCATCGTCCAGGACGCGGTGCAGGGCATCCAGGCCTGGGGCGCACAGCTGAACCAGCTCGCCCTGGAGGGCATCCGCGCCGAGATGAAGAAGCGCGGCGTGGAGCTTTGATCCGCGCCTGATCACGCCGCCTCACACGGCGTCGGTCCGCGGCTCCCGCGGGCCGTCCGGCTCGGCGGCGAGGGCGGCGAACAGGCTCTTGCGGTCGAGGTTGGGATTGTAGTGGGGGTCCACGAGGCTGGCATTGTGCCAGATGGCCTCCATGCGGGCACGCTGCGCCTTCAGGCGGGCGCGGTGCTCCTTCGAGCGCTTCCGCCCGCGCGAGGCGGATTCATAGTGCAGCAGCCGGGCGAAGGGCGTGAACACCACGTCATAGCCTGCCCGCCGGGCCCGCAGGCACAGGTCGATGTCGTTGCAGTCCTCGGCGAAGCGCTCGGCGTCCAGGGGGCCGATGGCGTTCCACACATCCCGCCGCACCAGCAGGCAGGCGGCGGTGACGGCGGAGAGGTTCTGCCGCACCAGCAGCCGGTCCTCGTAGCCCGGCGCATCCTCGGCGCTGTGGGCAAACCAGTGGTCGGCGTAGCGGAACAGGCCGACGATGGCGCCCGCATGCTGTACCGTGCGATCCGGGAACAGCAGCTTGGCCCCGACGATGCCGGCACCGGGCAGGCTGGCGAGGGCCACCATCTCGCCGAGCCAGCCGGGTTCCACCACTTCCACGTCATTGTTGAGCAAAAGGATGAGGTCGCCGCGCGCCGCCTCCACCCCGAGGTTGCAGATGCGGGGGAAATTGAACCCGCCGTCGTCGCGCACCACATGGATGGCCGGCCACAGCCGCCGGATCTCGTCGAACAGGGCGAACGTCTCCGCCTCGGTGGAGCCGTTGTCCACGATGACGATCTCGAAGGCGCGGTAGGCGGTTGTAGCGATCAGGGAGCGCAGCGCGGTGCCCAGCAGGCCGGCCCGGTCGCGGGTCGGCACCACGATGGAGACCAGGGGCGCCGGCTGCGGCACGTCGAACAGGGGCCGCAGGTGCCGTCCGCCTGCAACCGCTTCCACCGGCACGCCTGCCAGCTGCGAGAGGGCGTCCGCGGCGGGGCCGATCTCGGCCGGGGAGAAGCCCGGCGCGCGCTCGCCGATGCCGAAGGCGATGCGGGGAATATGGTGGATGCGCCCGCGCGCCAGGCTCGACGCGTGCCGCAGCATGAGGTCGTAGATGCACGCCTCGCCGGCACTCGCGCGCAGCCCCAGGCGCACGGCATCGGCGCGGGGCAAGGCGGCGAAGCCGCACAGATAGCCGGACGCCTGCAACAGGTGCAGGTTGAAGGCCGGCTTGAACACCCCGCGCAGCGGCGTGCCGTTGGCGTCGAGGCGCTCCTCGTCCGCATAGGCGAGGGCGCAGTCGGGAAAGCGGGCGAAGGTGGCGCGCAGCAGGGCCACCGCGTCGCGCGTCGGCCGCCCCGCCGGGTCCAGGACGCAGACGAGGCCGCCCTGGGCGGCGGCGAGGGCGGCAGCAAGGGCCGCCGCCTTGCCCGGCCCCGGGGCCTCGATCACCCGCGCCCCGGCAGCCGCCAGCGCGGGGCCGTCCGCGGCGAGGCGGCCGGCGGCGAGGGCAACCACCCATTCGAAATTGCGGTCGGTCTGGGCGGCCAGAGCGGCGGCGCAGCGGGCCAGAGCTGCGGCGGGCAGGTTTCCGGTGGGCAGGTCCTCCGCGGAGGAAAGAAAGCTCACCCGGGGCGCCGCCGCGGCCGCCGGCACCTCCCGGAAGTCTTCCACATGGCGTGCCCGATAGGCGCGGTAGCGCGCGGCATCGGCCCTTTGGCGCGCCGGTGAGGCGAAGATGCGCGCATGGAGCGCCCCCCGCAGGGTGCGCGCCGCCACGCCCGCGGCCTTCCAGCGACGCACGGGCGGCGTGTCGGGGAACACGCCATTGGCGAAGGCGTGCAGCTTCAGCGCCACCTTCTGCACCGGAAAATAGCCCAGCCGGGCGGCCGAGAGGTCGCCGCCGCCCTCCAGCCGCAGCAGGGCCGCCCCGCGGGGCAGGAACAGCACGGCCGGGCCAGCGGGGGGCAGGCTCTCCCGCGTCAGCTCCCGGCCGGCGCGATCGCACGCAACGAGGCACAGGGGCGCGCCGGCGCCCGCCGCCTCCACCACCAGCGGCAGGCCCTCGCGCATGGCCCGCAGGCGCAGCAGGGCCGGCACCCGGAAGCGGCGCTCGCCGTGCGGGCCGGGCGCGGGGCGCAGCCACAGCGGGGGAATTTCGCTCTCTGCCATCTGACGCTCTTGCCTGCCGCCGCCTCGTCTTCGCTTGCGCGTTGAAGCACCGTTGCGCAGGGGCGGCAAGCGAATGGCGCACGTCTCCTTCCCTTGACGATGGCCCCCACCTCCTCCAAGTCACGCTCCAGCGGAAGAGCGGTCGCCTCGCGCGGCCTGAAGGCGGGAGCGGGCCATGGCGGCGAAAGAGGTGGATCTGTTTGTCGTTGGCGCCGGCTCCGGCGGAGTGCGCGCGGCGCGCATCGCCGCGCAGCACGGCGCGAAGGTGATGATGGCGGAGGAGTACCGCGTCGGCGGCACCTGCGTCATCCGCGGCTGCGTGCCCAAGAAGCTGTTCGTGTACGCCGGGCGCTTCGCCCACGATCTGGAGGACATGGCCGGCTTCGGCTGGCGGGTGTCCGAGGCCGAGTTCGACTGGCTGACCCTGGTGGCGAACAAGGACAAGGAAATCTCCCGCCTGGAGGCGATCTATCGCCGCAACGCCGAGGCGGCGGGAGTGGAGGTGGTGTCCTCAAGGGCCGTGGTGACGGGGCCGAACAGCGTGCGCATCCTTTCCACCGGCGAGGAGATCCGTGCGAAATACATCCTGCTCGCCACCGGCGCGCATCCGGCGCTGGGGCCGGACATTCCCGGCTGCGACCTCGCCATCACCTCCAACGAGGCGTTCAGCCTCACCCATTTCCCTGATCGCATCCTCATCCAGGGCGCCGGCTACATTGCCGTGGAGTTCGCCGGCCTGTTCCGCGCGCTCGGGGCGGAGGTGACCCTCGTCTACCGCGGCGACCACATCCTGCGCGGCTTCGACGGGGATGTCCGTGCGCACCTCGAAACCGAGATGGAGCGCGCCGGCATCCGCCTGATGGCGGGCCGCACCCTGTCGTCCATCGAGACCATTCCCGGCGGCAAGCGCGTGGTGCTTTCCGACGGCGCCGCGGTGGAGGTGGACGACGTGATGCTCGCCATCGGCCGCATTCCCAACACGCGCAATCTCGGCCTCGGCGAGGTCGGCGTGGCGCTGGACCCGGTGGGCGCCGTGGTGGTGGACGCCCACGGGCGCACCAGCGTGCCGTCCATCTATGCGGTGGGCGACATCACCAACCGGGTGAACCTGACCCCGGTGGCCATCCGCGAGGGGCACGCCTTCGCCGACACGGTGTTCGGCAACAAGCCCTGGACGGTGGACCACAGCCTCATCGCCACCGCGGTGTTCTCCGAGCCGGAGATCGGCACCGTGGGTCTCACCGAGGAGGCCGCCCGCGCCCTCGGCCGCCCGGTGGACATCTACAAGACCGCGTTCCGCCCGCTGAAGGCGACCCTCTCCGGCCGGGAGACGCGCACCTTCATGAAGCTGGTGGTGGATGTGGAGACGGACCGGGTCCTGGGCTGCCACATCATGGGCGACGGGGCGTCCGAGATGATCCAGCTGGCGGCGGTGGCCTTGGGGCTGAAGGCGACCAAGGCGGATTTCGACCGCACCGTCGCGGTCCATCCCACGTCGGCGGAAGAACTGGTGACCCTGCGCACGCCTACCCCCTCGGCCTGACCGGCGGATGGCGGGCCGGGCCGTGCCCCCCGCGCCGGGGTCGCCGGCGCGGGGGGCTTCGAGGCTACAGGCGGCTGAGCAACTCGGCCTTCTTGGTGCTGAACTCCTGCTCGCTGAGGATGCCCTTGGCGTAGAGGTCGGCCAATTTCTCGATGGCCGATATGATCTCGCCCTGGGCCAGCGGCGGCAGGGCGTTGCCATAGGCCGGGGCGGGCGCCATCTGCTGCGGCTGCATCTGCGGCGGCTGCATCGGCTGGGGCGCCATCTGCGGCGCCTGCATCGGGGCAAACCCGCTCACCACCGGCAGGCTGGCCACGTTGACCGTGCCGTATTGGCTGGTGAAGGTGATGGACCCCGAGCCGCCCTGCTGCTGCGAGAAGCCGCCGATCTGGTGGTCGAGGCTGTCATAGACGGTGACCTGGCCATTGAGGTCGATGGCGAGGCGGCGGATGCCGGGGAAATAGGCGTAGCGCACCGAATTCTGCGCGCCCGTGCTTGCCGGCATGCCGAGGTCGGCGGGCCACCAATTGTTGCTGCCGGAAGCGTTCGGAACGAACAGGCTCGGCTGTCCACCGCCCATGCCGCCACCCATGCCGCTGCCCGACTGCCACTGACCGCCGCCGCCGCTCGACTGCCACTGGCCGCCGGCGTTCATGGGGTCCTGTCCCATGTTCCCCTGTCCCATGTTCCCCTGTCCCATGCCGCCCTGGCTCTGGGACTGGAAGCTGCCGGACATGGTGAGGCCGGGCTGGCTGGCCACCAGGCCGGAGAGCTCGTAGCACAGGCCATCCACCCGCGCCTTCAGGGCGTTGTTGAACATGTCCGACACCATGGTCATGCCGCCCTGCATCCACTGGCCGGAGCCGCCGAACTCGGGATGGCTGAACTGGGCCATGGAGCCGTTGCCGGCGATGACCGAGAACAGCATGGAGGTCACCGCATCCGGGCTGAAGCCGGTGCGCTGGGAGATGGCATTGATGGCCGCCTGGCCTTCGGGCGAGAGCTGACGCATGGGACCCCCTTTGGTTCGGAGCGCAGACGCAAGATCGCGCGAAGACGTGGAAGACCCTTCTAGCACGCCTTGCGGACACTTCCCCGACACAGTGCGCGGGCTTCCCGCCGGCCACCGCCGGATCAGTGCGGGTGCCCGAACAGCCGGCCCTTTTCCGCCCAGAAGGCACAGGCGAGGGCGGCGGCGCCCAGCACCAGGTAGCCCAGGCTCAGCGGCATGACCGTGCCGTCGAAGGCGCGGCCGACGAAGAAGGCCAGCACCGAGGCCAGAAGGGTGGTGAACCCGCCGATGAAGGACGAGGCGGTTCCGGCCACCGCCCCCAGGGGCTCCATGGCCATGGAATTGAAGTTCGGCACCGTGAGCGCGAACAGGAATTGCGCCGCCGCCACCAGCGCGCAGAACAGCAGCAGAGGCGGGCGCCCGTCGAAGGCGAGGCTGGACGCCACCATGCCCGCGCCGGCGGCGGTGAAGCCGAAGATGCCCGCGTGGGACAGCCGGCGCATGCCGATCCTGCGCACCAGCGCGGCATTGGTGAAGGAGGCCGCCGCCATCACCGCCGCCACCGCCGCGAACGCCACGGGGAACAGGTCGCCCAGCTTGTAGACATCGGTCTGGAACACCTGGGAGGCGGAGCCCACATAGGCCATGAGCGCGCCCATCATCAGCCCGATGGCGCAGGCATAGCCCACCGCGCGGCGGGTGGAGAGGGTGAGCGCGACCCCGTGGCCGATGGCCCGGAAGGAGAAGGGGAAACGGAATTCGGGACGCAGCGTCTCCGGCATGCGCACGCCGAACCAGACCTGCAGCGCCACCGCCAAGGCGAGCATGGCGATGAAGATGAGGTGCCAGGAGCCGAAGGCGAGGATGAGGCTGCCCAGCGCCGGGGCGATGATGGGCACGGTGAGGAACACCATCATGGCCAGCGACATGATGCGCGCCATCTCGCGGCCCTCGAAGCGGTCGCGCACGATGGCCACCGCCAGCACGCGCCCCGCCGCCGCGCCCACCCCCTGGATGAAGCGGGCGGCGATCAGCACGTTGAAATCCCGCGTGAACAGGGCCATCAGGCACCCCGCCGCATAGATGGCGAGGCCGGCGAACAGGATGGGCCGGCGGCCCAGCACGTCGGACATGGGCCCATACAGGAACTGGGCAATGCCGATGCCGACGAGATAGGCATAGACCATCACCTGCACATGGTTGGCCTCGGCAAGGGCGAAGTCGGCGCTGATGGCGCCGAAGGCGGGCAGGAGATTGTCGATGGAGAAGGCCGTCATTCCCATCAGCAAAGCGATGAGGGCGACGAATTCCGGGAAGGGCGGGCGTGCCGGCTTCGGCGCGCTGGCGCGTTCGGGCTGGGACATGGACGCTCGGGCGTTGGCGTGTCCCGCAACAGACACGGGTGAGACGGGTCCGCCGGACGGCGGGCAGGGCAGGCGGGACGCCGCAGACGTGCCCCGGGGAAAGGGGAATGCGGCTTCCGGCGCCGGTCACACATAGGCGATGACGTGCCCCAGGAGAAGTGCTCCGCGCGCATGGGGCCGGCGGGCGGGCCGGCGCGCGGTGTTGCGGCGCATCCTTTCGGCGCGGCGCGCCTTCGTGTATAAGCCCGCGTTCCGGCCCCGCGAACACAAGAGGAACGCGAGGGTGCGGCCCGGTCCGGACAAGCCGGCCGGCTTTCGCAGCATGGAGAGTGAAATGGTGACCCGCCCGCAATCCGCTCCCGTCCCTGGCGCCGAGGCTTCTCGCCGCGCCGAAGGCTGGCGTCCGGACAGCTGGCGATTTTCCCCCGGCGTGCAGATGCCCGATTATCCGGACAAGACGCAGCTCGCCGAGGTGGAAGCCAAGCTCGCCTCCTATCCGCCCCTGGTGTTCGCCGGCGAGGCGCGCCGCCTGAAGGCGGAGATCGCCAAGGTGGCCAAGGGCGAGGCCTTCCTGCTGCAGGGCGGCGACTGCGCCGAGAGCTTCGACGAGCACTCGGCCGACAACATCCGCGATTTCTTCCGCGTCTTCCTGCAGATGGCGGTGGTGCTCTCGTTCGCCGGCAGCACGCCGGTGGTGAAGGTGGGTCGCATCGCCGGCCAGTTCGCCAAGCCCCGCTCCTCGGACACGGAGACGGTGGACGGCGTGACCCTGCCGAGCTACCGCGGCGACATCGTCAACGACATCGCCTTCACCCCCGAGGCGCGCATCCCCGATCCGCGCCGGCAGATCGAGGCCTACCGCCAGTCGGCGGCCACCCTCAATCTGCTGCGCGCGTTCGCCAACGGCGGCTACGCCAACCTTGAGAACGCCCACCAGTGGATGCTGGGCTTCGTGAAGGACAGCCCCCAGTCCTCCCGCTACCAGGAGCTGGCGAACCGCATCACCGAAGCGCTCGACTTCATGCGCGCCTGCGGGATCAACCCGCAGAGCCACCCGGAGATGCGGACCACCGACTTCTTCACCAGCCACGAAGCGCTGCTGCTGGGTTATGAGCAGGCGCTGACCCGGGTGGATTCCACCTCCGGCGACTGGTACGCCACCTCCGGCCACCTTTTGTGGATCGGCGACCGCACCCGCCAGCCGGACCATGCGCACGTGGAATATTTCCGCGGCATCCGCAATCCCATCGGCATCAAGTGCGGCCCCTCCCTCTCCGGCGAGGGCCTCATCCGCCTGCTGGACATCCTCCAGCCGGACAATGAGCCCGGCCGCATCACCCTCATCTGCCGCTTCGGCGCCGACAAGGTGGGCGAGCACCTGCCCGCCCTCATCCGCGCGGTGGAGAAGGAAGGCCGCGTGGTGGCGTGGTCGTGCGATCCCATGCACGGCAACACCATCAAGGCCGCATCCGGCTACAAGACCCGCCCGTTCGAGCGCATCCAGACGGAAATCCGCTCCTTCTTCGACATCCATGCAGCCGAGGGCACCTTTGCCGGCGGCGTGCACCTGGAGATGACGGGCAAGAACGTGACCGAATGCACCGGCGGCGCCCGCGCCATCTCCGACGAGGACCTGCGCGACCGCTACCACACCTATTGCGACCCGCGCCTCAACGCCGAGCAGGCCATCGAGACCGCCTTCCTGGTGGCCGAGCTGCTGAAGCGCGAGCGCCTCGCCCGCGGCCGGCCGCAGGTGGTGGCGGCGGAGTGATCCAGCCGACCTGAGCGAGCGGACGGCGGGCTTCGGCCCGCCGTTTTCGTTTGTGCGGGGCGCCGGGGCGCTATGGGATGTCCGGCGCATCCGCGAACAGGGGTCCGGCCGCCTCGAAGAGGGCGCGGGGCAGCATGCGCAACGCGTCGCGCTCATAGGGCAGGTGGGTCAGGTATCGCCGAACCATATGCCCCGCGGCCTTAGCCTGAGCGGCGTCCCGGCGCCGCTTGAGGGGATCGCGGCCCGGCTGTTGCGAAAGCCAGAGCTTGTGCGCGGCGAAGACCCGCGGGTCGGTGGCGAGGATCCGGACCGGGGCCCCCCGCTCGTCGATGGCGATCGCGTCGAATGCGGGGGCACTTTCCAGCCAGGCGAGGCCGTTGACGGGGACGGCCGTCAACTCGTCCTCGGTCGCACCGATGCGCACTTCGCCGGTGCGCCACGGCGGGCTCACCTCGGGCGTGATGAGGTCCACGAGATATCCCTCGTCGTTTGCCGCCCTGAAATTCTGCCGCGTCCGCTCGAATGACTTGTCTACCTTGCGGAGCAGGGAAATGAGCGTGCCGTCGGGAATCTCGGCGGTCACCGCGAGCCGCAGGGCGCGGCGCGCGTCCATCAGCAGGTCCATATCCTCCGTCGTGGTCATGCTGGCATCGACCATGATGCCTGCGGCGGCTTCGTAGGCGTAGATGGCGTTGGTTCCGACAATGCGCAGGCCCCGTCCGAGCAGGCCGGCAGCATCAATGGCCCGGATGATGCGCGCCCCGAGCAGCGGGACACGGCCAAGCTGCAGCGCGCGATTTACGGCAGCCTGCCGCGTCAGGACCTCCCGGAGGGCTTTCTCCCGTTCGCCGGCCGCGCTGCGCTGGGCGTCCCATTGTGCCTTGAGGTCCTCGGTCGCGGCGCTGCGCAGGCCCTCCGTCTTCTGGCGGCGGATGCCGGCGCTGTCGTAATAGCTGCGGAGCAGGTATTCACCCTCGCCGCTGCGATGCCAGACTAGGGAACCACGGAAGCCGGACTGCCGGGCCTTCGCATCCCGCCATGCCTGATAGCGTTGCGCGGTGTTCACGCGCTCGCGCAGTTGATCCTTATTTAATTCAATGAATTCAATGTTATCAACAGGCATGACGAGCTTCCGCCTCATCTGTTGCAAAGCGCCCCCGGTACGGGAAGGGCGTGTTGCAACAGGTTGATCAGAAAATCATTATAACTGTTGATATTATTGATTTCATTAGAAAACTTTTGAGTCAGGGGCTCACCATGCCTGCCAGCCCGTCCGCCGCCCCTGCCGCCAGTTCCGCCACCAGCAGCCGGGCGGGGTCCACCGGTCCCGGCAGGGTCACGCGGCCGGCGGGCACGCGGCGGAAGCCGAAGCGGGCGTAATAGGGCTCGTCTCCCACCAGCACCACCAGCCCATGGCCGGCGGTGCGTGCGGCCTCAAGAGCCACCTCCATCAGCTGCGCGCCGATGCCCACCGACTGGAACGGCGGCTCCACCGTGAGCGGGCCGAGCAGCAGCGCCGGCGTGGCGCCGATGTGCACCCGGGTGAGCCGCACCGAGCCCACCAGCATGGTCCCCACCCGCGCGGTGAAGGACAGGGCGCGCTCGTGCCCGGTCTGCTCGCGGATGCGGAAGGCGGTGCGGGCGAACCGGCCGGGGCCGAAGGTGCGCTCATGCAGCCGGTCGATGGCGCCGTCGTCGGCAGGGGTCTCGACGGCGATGGACAGGGGAAGCTCGGTCATCGGGGCAATCTCGCGGGCAAGGCAGGGGAGCCCGCGCGGCCGAAGGGCGCTGCGGGCGTCAGGTGGGCAGGCGCAGGCGGGCGCCGGTGCGCGCCGTGTCCTGTCGTCGTCGCTGAAGCCGCGTGGCCATGGATGCCCTCAGGTGAGTGGGGCGGGGCGATAGCACGGCCGCCGCGCAAGGTCCAGTGCCGCCGGGGGCGGCGCTTTTCCCGCGCGCCGTCAGGCGCCGTAGATCCAGCCGTAGCGATCGAGCAGAGCGGCGCCGGAACTGCGCAGCACCAGGTCGCGCGCCAGGCGCGGCGGCCCGGAGAGGTGGTAGACCATGCCGTTGCGCCGTGCCTCGCTCTGGATGCGGGCGGTGCGCCCATGCCGGGCGCCCTCATAGGCCCTGAGGGCGGAGGCGGCATCGCCCCCGCTGCAGATCGCCGTGGCAAGGGCGGCTGCATCCTCTATGGCCTGCGCCGCCCCCTGGGCGAGGAATGGCAGCATGGCGTGGGCGGCATCCCCCAGCAGGGTGACGCGGCCGGAGCCCCAGCGCGGCAGGGGGTCGATGTCGTAAAGGCCCCAGCACAGGAAGTGCGGCGCGCTTTCCAGCAGCCGGCGCACCTCCGGCGCCCAGGCGGCGAAGGCCTGATGCACCGCCGCGCTGTCGCCGGGGGCGTTCCAGCGCGCCACCGGAACCGTCTCCTTGACGATGGCGACGATGTTCAGCAGGGCACCGCCCTTCACCGGATAGACCACCAGATGGGCATCGCGCCCCAGATAGAGCCGGACATCCGGCGGGTGCTTCGCGGGCACCGGCACCGTGGCCCGATAGGCGAGCCGGCGGGCGAACACCGGGGGCACTGCAAGGCCGAGATGGGCACGCACCGCCGAGCGCACGCCGTCCGCCCCCACCAGGATATCGGCGCCGTGGGCGATCAGCTTGTCGCCCTGCTTTGCCACCGCCCGCACCCCGCCGAAGGCGGATTCCACCGCCGCAAGCTCGGTGCCGAGGGCGATGACGGCGCCGGCCTCGCGCGCAGCCTCGGCCAGGAGGTTCTGGAGATCGGCGCGATGCACCACCAGGAAGGGCGCGCCATAGCGCGAGGCGGCAGGCCCGTAATGGGCGCGGGTGATGGTGGCGCCGCTGCGCCCGTCGCGCACGTCCAGGGAGCGGGGCGCCACCGCCACCGCCTCCAGGCGGGGCAGAACGCCGAGGTCGCGCAGGATGCGGGTGGCATTGGGGGTGAGCTGGAGGCCGGCGCCCACCTCGCGCAGCTTCCTGGCCTGCTCCAGCACCTGCACGGTGAGGCCGGCGCGGCGCAGGGCGAGGGCGCAGGCGAGGCCGCCAATGCCGCCCCCCACCACCACGGCGCTGCGGGCCGCGCGGCTGTCTCTCGGACGAAAGGGTGTGGGAGCGGGCATCATACCATCCGGCCCCGCAGGGGAGGCCGGCCGGGTGGGTTCACCTTCAGGCGGCGTGGGCCTTCGTTGCATCATCGTGCCACACGCAGTCTTCCGGCTTGGCCGCACCGGCGGCGAGGGCCGGATTGTAGCGATAGAGCGTGGAGCAATAAGGGCACACCGCCTCGTTGTCGCTGCCGAGGTCGATGAAGATGTGCGGATGGTCGAACGGCGGCTTGGCGCCGATGCACATGAACTCCTTGCTGCCCACCTCCACCATGGTGACGCCGAGGTCGTTGCAGAAGTGGGGAATGCCGGTGTCCGCCATGGTTCCGCCCGTGCGCGTTCAAAAAAGCGCCGCGACCTTAGCGTTTGATGCGCCCCGGCGGAAGGGCCCCGCCCGCGGCAGATCGGCCGCATGGGGGCGCCCGCCATCCTGTCCGGCGCCGCGCCGGACGAATGTCGTGCGAATTCGGGACGGGGAGGGTGAACCCATGCGTCAGATCATGATCCGCAGCCCGCACCCCCTGCGCCGTGCGCGGGCCTTGCGCAGGCTGCGCACGGACGGCGTTCCCCGCACCGCCTCAATCCTTTAGGGCCAGTCCTCAGGGCCGATTCCTAAGGAACGCGCCGGCTGGGCCGTATCACAGCGGGTCGCAGAACGCGTCTCCTGTCCTGGATTTGGGGGGCGTTTCGCTGCTCCGGGCGGTGCCGCAGGGCGTCCCGGGAGCGCATCGCTCTGCGGCGCAGCACCAGCGCCCGGCCTTCCCCTCCGCCAGCAGCGGCGCATGCCCGTGCCGCTCTTCTTCCCCGTTCGAATCAGGGACCGGCCCTTGCGCACCGCGCGGCCGGAAGATGTCATGTCGCTGTTCCAGACCCACAAGCGCGGGGTGTCCGCCCGCGCCGTCCTCGCCTTCCTGCTCGGCCATTGGCGCCGGCGCCGGGGCATCATCGCGCTCACCGGCGCGGCGGTGCTCGTGGCCACCCTTGCGGAAGTGTTCGTTCCCCTGTTCGCCGGGCGCCTCATCGACGCCGTGTCTGGCACCGACCGGGAGGCTGCCTGGGCGGGGGCGGTTTCCGCCTTCCTTGCCATCGCGGCCCTCGGCGCGGTGATGGTGGCGGCGCGCCACGCCACCTATGTGGTCATCGTCCGGCTCACCTTGCGCATGATGTCGGACGTGGCGGCGGACGCGTTTGCCCGGGTGCAGCGCTTCTCCTCGGACTGGCACGCCAACACCTTCGCCGGCTCCACCGTGCGCAAGATCTCGCGCGGCATGTGGTCCCTCGACGTGCTGCACGACACCCTGCTGGTGGCGCTGTTCCCCTCCGTGGTGGCGCTCGCCGGCTCGGCGCTGCTGCTGGGCTGGCACTGGCCGGTGATGGGGCTGGTGGTGGCCGTGGGCGCGGTGGCGTTCGTGGCCCTCACCCTGGGCCTGTCCCTGGCCTATGTGGCGCCCGCCGCCCGCCTCTCCAATGCGTGGGATACCCGCGTCGGCGGCGTGCTGGCGGATGCGGTGGGCTGCAATGCGGTGGTGAAGGGCTTCGGCGCCGAGACGCTGGAGGAGGCGCGCCTGCGCGGCGTGCTTGCCAAGTGGAACACGCGCACCCTGCGCACCTGGATGGCGGGCACCTGGGCCGGCACCGCCCAGCTTCTGGCCCTGGTGGCGCTGCAGGCGGCCATCATCGGCACGGCGCTGCTGCTGTGGCGGCGCGGGGAGGCGAGCGCGGGCGACATCGCTTATGTGCTGACCACCTATCTTGTGGTGCATTCCTACCTGCGCGACATCGGCATGCATGTGCACAATCTCCAGCGCTCGCTGAACGAACTTGAGGAGTTGGTGGATATCCACCGCCAGCCGGTGTCCATCGCCGATGCGCCGCACGCCGTGCCGGCCAGGGTGGAGGCGGGGCGCATCGCCTTCGAGCATGTGACCTTCCATTACGGCGGCCACGCCAAGCCCCTTTACGAGGACCTGTCGGTGGCCATCGAGGGGGGCGAGCGGGTGGGCCTCGTGGGCCATTCCGGCTCGGGCAAGACCACCTTCGTCAAGCTCGTGCAGCGCCTGCACGACGTCACCGCCGGCCGGGTCAGCGTGGACGGGCAGGATGTGCGGGAGGTGACGCAGGGCTCGCTGCGCCAGGCCATCGCCGTGGTGCAGCAGGAGCCGGTGCTGTTCCATCGCTCGCTGATGGAGAACATCGCCTATGCCCGGCCGGATGCCTCGTTCGAGGAGGTCCGGCGGGCGGCGGAACTGGCCAATGCGGCGGGCTTCATCGAGCGGCTGCCGCGGGGCTACGGCACGCTGGTGGGCGAGCGGGGGGTGAAGCTCTCCGGCGGCGAGCGCCAGCGGGTGGCCATCGCCCGCGCCTTCCTGGCGGACGCGCCGATCCTGATCCTGGACGAGGCGACGTCGAGCCTTGATTCGGAATCGGAGGCGCTGATCCAGGAGGCCATGGAGCGGCTGATGGTGGGGCGCACCACCCTCGTCATCGCCCATCGCCTGTCCACGGTGCGGTCCCTCGACCGGCTGCTGGTGTTCGACCGGGGGCGGATCGTGGAGGAGGGGGACCATGACGCGCTGGTGCGCCGCGAAGGCGGGCTCTACCGCCGCCTGTTCGAGCGCCAGGCGCTGGAGCTCACCCGCGGGCTGGCGGCGTGAGCCGGGAAAGGTGCGGCGCGGCGGCTGGCGCCGCGCCGTTTCAATCGAGGTCGGTGTCGAGGATGGCCATCTGGAAATTGTAGGAGAGGTCGCCATCCTCCTCGTCCTTGAACAGGACGCCGATGAACTCCTCGCCCAGATACACCTCGGCCGAGTCCTTCTTCTTCGGGCGGGCAGTCACCTTGATCTGCGGGTTGCCGAACAGGGTCCGCAGATAGCGCTGCACGCGCTCGAGCTCGGTCTTGTCCAAGGGGGTCCTCCTGAAAACGTCTGCCCGCCTTATGGCGGCCCCGGCGCGCGCGTTCAAGCGCGGCGGGGTGCGCTGGGGTCAGATATCCGCACCTGCGAAGATGTTGTCGTCGAACATCTGGTCCATGGAGCGGGCGGGCTCGGCGCAGCCGGCCTCCCCCACCACCTTGGCGGGGATGCCGGCCACGGTGGTGTTGTGCGGCACCGCCTTCAGCACCACCGAGCCGGCGGCGATGCGGGCGCAGCGGCCCACCTCGATATTGCCCAGCACCTTGGCCCCGGCGCCAATGAGCACGCCGCGGCGGATCTTGGGATGGCGGTCTCCGGTTTCCTTGCCGGTGCCGCCCAGGGTCACGCCCTGCAGGATGGACACGTCGTCCTCGATCACCGCGGTGGCGCCGATGACCACCCCCGTGGCGTGGTCGAGGAAGATGCCCCGGCCCATGGGGACCTGGGGATGGATGTCCACCGCGAACACCGAGGACGCCCGGCTCTGCAGGTAGAGTGCGAAGTCGCGCTGGCCGGTCTGCCACAGCCAGTGGGCGAGGCGGTGGGTCTGGATGGCGTGGAAGCCCTTGAAATACATCACCGGCTCCAGCGTGCGGCCGGCCGCCGGGTCGCGGTCCACCACCGCCATGATGTCGGCCCGCAGCGCCTGGCAGATGGCCTTGTCGCGGCTGGTGGCCTCCAGATAGGCGGCGCGGATGGCCGCGCCGGGCAGGTCCGCATGGTCGAGCCGGGCGGCGATGCGCTCGCCGATCACCGCTTCGAGACTGGGCTGGCCCAGCACCGCGCCGGTGAGGAAGGCGGCGAGCAGCGGCTCACGCCCGGCGGCTTCTTCGGCCTCGTTGCGCAGGCGCGCCCACACCGGGTCCACCACATCCTGCCAGCGCTCGGTGCCGGCACGGGTCAGCTTGGGGGCGTGGCCGTCGCGGGCGGGGGAGGGCGATGGGGCCAAGGATTGGGACGGGGACGGCGCTTGCGCCTTGGCCTGCGGCTGGCCGTGGGCCGGCAGCGAAGAATGCGGCATTCCTGCCTCCTGGGGCGATGCAACTTGCCTCCCTTCTAGCACAAGCGGAGGAAAGGCGAGAGGTTCCACAGCCCCCTTGGGGGCCTCAGGGGCGGCGCTTGAGGAAGGCGAGGGCCCCTTCCTTGAACACCTTGTCGCCCACGGCGGGATTGTGGTCGCGGTTGGGAATGTCCAGGAGGGTTCCGTCGGGCAGCAGATCGACGAGGGCGCGGGCGTCGCCGGCCACCTGGTCGCGGGTGCCCACCGCCACCAGCACCGGCTGGAAGATGCGCGCCACCTCCTCGCGGGTCAGCACCTGCCGCGAGCCGCGGATGCAGGCGGCGAGGGCGGCAAGGTCGGCCTTGTTGGATTCGGCGAAGGACCGGAACATGCGGCCCATGGGATCGACCACATCGTTCAGGCTCGGCGCCTCCAGCGCCTCGGCGATGGACTGGGGCAGGCCCACCCCGTCCACCAGGTGGATGCCGAGCCCGCCCATGATGAGGGAGCGCACCGCATCGGGAAACAGCAGCGCCATCTGCGCCCCCACCCGGGCGCCCATGGAATAGCCGATCACGTCGGCCCGCTCGATGCCGAGATGGGCGATCAGGCGCCGGGCGTCCTCCGCCATGTGGCGGGTGTGGTAGAGCGCGGGATCGTAGAGCTTCTGGGACACGCCGTGGCCGCGATGGTCGAAGCCGATGACGCGATAGCCGGCATCCAGCAGCGTCTTGGTCCAGGAGGGGCCGACCCAGTTGATCTCCTTGGTGGAGGCAAAGCCGTGGATCAGGAGGACCGGGTTGCCGGCGCCCGCGTCGAAATAAGCGATATCGACGCCGGCTGAATCGAAGTGGGGCATGAAGGACCTTCGCGCGGCAATTGGATGGGCGGCACCGTGAGCGTGGCCGGGAAACTAGAAGCTCCGTCCCGGCCTGCCAACCCGTCCCCCGGTGCCGCTCGATCCGGGCCTGCCGCCGCCGCGCCCTGTGCCGGTGGCGCCTGCGCCAGCCTGCGGGCAGCCTCGGCCGCGGCGGCGAAGCGTTTTGCCGCAGCCTCGCCGGCGTCTTCGTCCGGGGGCTCGGGCGCGGCGCAGACGGGCGCGGGTTCGCGGCGCATCCACCAGCGGCGCGCCGCCCCACGGTGTCGGCGGCTGCGCCGGCTGCCGCGCCAGGTGCGGCGGGCGCAGGCGACGCAGAAGGAGTTGAACGAGGAGACGAGGCCATAGGTGTAGGCCACCGCCACCAGCACCCACCAGATGAGATGGAACAGCGCGCCGGTGATGACGATGGCCCCGCGCCCCAGGGTCTTCAGGATGGCGAGGGTCTGCCCGCCCTTGGCGTCGGCGAGGCGGGCGACGCGGGAGAGGTCGCGGCCGCCCTCCGCCACCTTCAGCCCTTCCAGGGCGGCGCGGGTGCCGGCCTTGGCCTGGATGCGGGCGGCATCGTCGAGCATGCGGGTGAGGCCGGCGAGGCGATCGGGCCGTACCACGCCCTTCAGCGCGGCGCCATCCACCGCGCCGGGGCTGGCGGCGAGGCGGCGCACGGCGGCAAAGTCCACGCTTTCGCGCACCGCGCGGGTGAGGCTGCGGGCAAGCGCGGCGGAGAGGCGGCCGGTGCGCTTGGCCACCTTCACCAGCGAGATGCCCACACGCACCGGCAGGCTCGCGCCCACCGTGGCATAGGTGCCGGCGGTGACCGCAAGCCCCACCGCCGAAAGGCCGAGGATCAGCTCGTCCGCATCCTCGCCGCGCGCCAGCTTCAGCCCCTCGCGGCCGGCGTCGCGGATATCTCCCCACACCATCAGGTCGCTGGCCGCAGCGCCCGCGAGCCCCGCCAGGTCGTTCGGCGCGCCGGTGACGAAGCCGAGGCCGAAAGCCTGGGCGGAGCGCAGGGTCTGCGCCGCCGCGCCGTTGGCGACGGCCACCTTGGCGCGCATCTCCGCCGGCAGGGGGATATGGCGCGCGTCCGCCAGTTCCACATAGGAGGCGGCGAGGGCCGCGTCGTCTTCCCCCAGCGCCGCCGTGATGGCCCGCTGTGCGGCGTCCGCCGTGAAATCCGCAAGGCCGAGATCGGCGATGGCCGCCGGGTCGTCGCGGGCGGCAACCAGCCGCGCCCCCTGCTTGGCCACCGGGATCAGCCAGGGCGTGAAGCCGGCAAGGGCGAGAAAGAGCGCGAGGAAGGCGAGGATGCGGGCCATGGCGTTTCAGGCCCCCTTCTACCACGCCCGGGCCGCGGGCAGGAGCGGGCCGATTGGGGATGTCCGCCCGTGCCGAAATTGTGTTCGCCGCCCCGGCGCCAGGGGGACACGCGCGCCGTATCATGGGAGCGCCGGGGGGACCCTGCCGGGACCGCACGCCGGCCACCGGGGCGCATGCCAGAGCGCCGATGCGCCTTGCGCGCAGACTGGCGGGAAAAGGTTGCCTGAACCCAACGCCAGGGACGGCTTGACCGATCCGGCCGGCACGGCCGTCGGCGCCGGCTCCGCTGGACGCACGGAGGAACGCCATGCCCCACGCCGAACCCTCTTCCGCCGCCTATCGCCCCTTGGACCGCGCCGCCGGCGATGCCGCCCTCAGGGTCCGCCGCATCGGCCCCGCCGACCTCATGGCGGCGCTGCGGGCCGGGGCCGCGGACTTTCTCGACCATCCGAGCCAGCTGTTCTTCCTCATGCTGATCTATCCCATCGCCGGGCTGGTCCTCGCGCGCCTCGCCATGGGCTACGAGGTGCTGCCCCTGCTGTTTCCGCTGGCCGCGGGCTTCGCCCTGCTCGGCCCCCTGACCGCCGTGGGGCTGTTCGAGGTGAGCCGGCGGCGGGAGGCGGGGATGGCGCGGGGCCTTCGCTCCGCCCTCGCGGTGCGCCACGCGCCCACCTTCGGCGCCATCGCCATGATCGGCTTCGTGCTGCTGGTGACCTTCCTGGTGTGGCTGGCGGTGGCCATGGCCATCTATCGCTGGGCCTATGGCGCTTATGTGCCCACCTCCATCGGCGGTTTCCTGGCCGATGTCCTCACCACCCGGCGCGGGTACCGGCTCATCCTCGCCGGCAACGGGGCGGGGTTCGTGTTCGCCCTGTTCGCCATGAGCTTCTCGGTGGTCTCCCTGCCGCTGCTGGTGGACCGGCCGGTGAGCCTGGCCTGCGCGGTGCGCACCTCGTTCCGGGCGGTGGCCATCAATTTCTGGACCATGCTGCTGTGGGGGGCGGTGGTGGCGGTCGCCCTCGCCCTCGGCAGCCTGCCCTTCTTCGTCGGGCTGGCGGTGGTGCTGCCGGTGCTGGGCCATGCCACGTGGCATCTCTACCGGCGGCTGGTGGTGTAGGCGGCGCACTTGCGTCGGGCATCGAAGACGTTACACCTCATCTGGCATTTTGAATCCAAAAGAGGTGCGCCGTGCCGTTCGTCGATCTCTCCGGGGAGCGCTTCAGGGTGGAGATGACGGGAGGGGAGGCGGCGCCGCCGCTTTTCCTTTCCCATGCGCTGGGCACCACCCTGGGCCTGTGGGACGAGGTGGCGCCGCGACTTGCGCAGGGTCGGCGCGTCATCCGCTACGACGCGCGGGGCCACGGGGAGAGCGCCGCGCCGGACCAGGTGTATGCCATGGGCGATCTGGGCCGCGACCTGCTGGCCCTCATGGACCGGCTGGGCCTTGCGGCGGCCGATGTCTGCGGCCTGTCGCTGGGCGGCATGGTGGGCCAATGGCTGGCGCTGAACGCGCCGCAGCGGCTGCGGCGGCTGGTGCTGGCCAACACCACGGCCCATGCGGGACCCCACCGCTTCTGGGACGCGCGCATCAGGGCCGTGCGCCGCACCGGCACCGAGCCCATCGCCGATTTGGTGATCGACAGCTGGTTCACCGCCGAATATCGCGCCGCGGCGCCGGCCCGGGTGGCGCAGGTGCGGGCCATGGTGGCCGCAACCCCGGCATCGGGCTACATGGGCACCAGCTGCGCCATGCGCGACATGGATTTCCGCGCCGACCTGCCGCGCATCGCCACGCCCACTCTAGTGATGGTTTCCGAAGGCGACCGGTCCACCCCGCCGGCCTGGGGCGAGGCCATCGCCGCCGCCATTCCGGGCGCCCGGCTGGTGCGCCTGCCGGGCGGGCACCTTTCCGCCATCGAGCAGCCGGCGGCCTTCGCGCAGGCGGTGCACGCCTTCCTGGCCTGACGACGGCGTATGCGCGCCGACACCGCGGTGACATTCGCCGCCGGGTATGGAAGATGCCGTGCTGTGGAGCGGGAGGGATGAATGTCGCAGCCCAGTTCAGACCCGGCGTCGGCCGGAACGCCTCCCGGCGGCGCCGCGCCCGCCCCGCATCCTGTCCCGGTCGGGCATGAGCATTCGGGCCACGAGCATGCCGGGCATGATCATGCCGGGCATGGCCACGGGGCGCCGGCCGCCGACAGCCATGCGGGTCATTCCCACGCCGGCCATTCCCATTCCGGCCATTCGCACGCCGTTCCCGATTCCCTTCGCGCCTTCGCCATCGGCGCGGGGCTGAATTTCGGCTTCGTCATCGTCGAGGTGATCTTCGGCCTCATGGCCGGCTCCCTCGCGCTGCTGGCCGATGCCGGCCACAACCTGTCCGACGTGCTGGGCCTGCTTCTGGCCTGGGGCGCCGCCTGGCTGTCGCGGCGCGCGCCCACGCGCCAGCGCACCTTCGGCTACGGCCGTTCCTCCATCCTCGCGGCGCTGGCCAATGCGGTGCTCCTGCTGGTGGGCACCGGCGGCATCATCATGGAGGCGTTCACGCGCCTGTCCCACCCCGAGCCGGTCCAGACCGGCATCGTCATGGCGGTGGCGCTGGCCGGCATCGCGGTGAACATGGGCACGGCCATGATGTTCATGGCCGGGCGCAAGGGCGACCTCAACGTGCGCGGCGCCTTCATCCACATGGTGGCGGACGGCGCGGTCTCCCTCGGCGTGGTGGTGGCGGCCGGGGTGATCGCGCTCACCGGCTGGCTGTGGCTCGATCCGGCGGTGTCGTTGGCGATTGCCGTCGCCATCATCGCCGGCACCTGGGGGCTGCTGCGCGACAGCGTGAACCTGGCCATGGACATGGTGCCCGCCGGAGTCGATCCCGACGCGGTGGAGGCCTTCCTGGCGGCGCAGCCGGGGGTGCGGGAGGTGCACGACCTGCACATCTGGGGGCTCTCCACCACCTCGGTGGCGCTCTCCGCCCATCTGGTGCGGCCGGGGGCGATGCTGGACGACGATTTCCTGTCGCACACCTGCGCCGAGCTGAAGGCGCGCTTCGGCATCCACCACCCGGTGCTGCAGATCGAGGAAGGGCGGATGGAATGCGCCCTCGCCCCGCGGGACGTGATCTAACGGGCGATCCGATCAAACGGAATCAATCTGATCGGTGAATCGCCCTCGAACTTAAGGATAGAGCACGGCCCGGGGCGGCGCGCTGCGCCGGCTCAGGCCGCCGTGTCAGGCCGCCTTGGGCGCCTGGAGCCCTTCCAGGGCTTCCCGGGCGATGGGCGAGAGGCCCTCGCCGCCATGGGCCAGATGCTCGGCGATCATGGTGCGCATGCGCGGGTCCCAGAACTTCTTGATGTGGGTCCGCGTGTCCGCCACGGCGGCCTCGTGCGTCTCCTGGGAGAAGGCGGTGGCGATCTGGTTCGCCATGTAGACGAGCTTTTCAGCGGTGCTATGCGACATGGGTGTGCCGTTCCGATGAGTGAAGGTCGATCCGCCCGGGGTGGGTGAAGATCTCGAATCCGTCCGCGCGCACGACGGCGCACAGGGTGAGGCCCGCCGCCTGCGCCGTGCGGATGGCGAGGGAGGTGGGGGCCGAGACGGCGGCGATGACCCCCGTGCCGAGCACGCTGGCCTTCTGCACCATCTCGATGGACACCCGGCTGGTGAGCAGGAGAATGCCGCGCCCGGTTTCGAAGCCGGCATCGGCCGCGCGGCCCACCAGCTTGTCGAGGGCATTGTGGCGGCCCACGTCCTCCATCACGGCGAGGATGCCGCGGCCGGGCTCGAAATAGGCGGCGGCATGCACCGCGCGGGTCTCGTGGTTGAGGCCCTGGAGCGGGCCGAGGGCGGCCATGGCCTCCAGCACGGTGGCGGCCGAAAAGCGGGTGCCGGCCGCCACCAGCGCCGCCGGCTTCACCGCCTCGGCCAGGCTCTCCACCCCGCACAGGCCGCAGCCGGTGGGCCCCGCCAGTGCCCGGCGCCGTGCGGAGAGGTGGGTCATCTTCTCCTCGGCGATCCACATGCGCGCCTCGATGCCTTCCTCCACCACGATCACGTCGAGGCTCAGGATCTCGGCCGCGGACGCCACGATGCCCTCGGTGAGCGAGAAGCCGAGGGCGAAATCGGCGATGTCGGTAGGGCTCGCCATCATCACGGCATGGGTGGTGCCGTTGAAGGTGAGGGCGACGGGCACCTCCTCCGGCACCGCCCGGCTGCCGGCGCAGACGTCGCCGTCGCGCAGCTGCACGCGCTCCACCCGCCGCGCCGGCGGGGGCGCGGGCAGATCCTGCGGCAGGGCGCAGGAAGCGGGGTGGTCGGGCGTGTCGGGCATACGTTTCGGAACCTTGGCCTCGTGTCTCAGGATCATGCGGGATCGCAAGCGTCGCAAGTGATAGCGCCGTGAACCCTCTCTCCCGCTTACGGGGGAGCCGCAAGGTCTGCCCCCTCCCAACCCCTCCCCCGCAAGCGGGAGAGGGCTTTGGGGTGGTACCGGGTTCACCCGGACACCGGCGCAACTCTCTCCCCCGCAAGCGGGAGGGGCAGGGACCTTCCCTTACTCCGCCGCCTCGGCGATGCGGCGGCTCTTCTTGGAGAGGTCCTCGTAATCCTCCTGCCAGCGGGTGGGGCCGTTGGAGGGGGAGATCTGCACCGCCGTCACCTTGTATTCCGGGCAGTTGGTGGCCCAGTCGGAATAATCGGTGGTCACCACGTTGGCCTGCGTCACCGGGTGGTGGAAGGTGGTGTAGACCACGCCGGGCGAGACGCGATCGGAAATCACCGCCTTCAGCGAGGTGGAGCCGGCGCGGCTCTCCAGCTTCACGAAGTCGCCGTCGCGGATGCCGCGGTTCTCGGCGTCGTGGGCGTGGATCTCCAGCACGTCCTCGGGATGCCAGGCCACATTGGCGGTGCGCCGGGTCTGCGCCCCCACATTGTACTGGGAAAGGATGCGCCCGGTGGTGAGCAGCAGCGGGAAGCGCGGACCGGTGCGCTCGTCGGTGGGCACGTATTCGGTGAGGACGAACTTGCCCTTGCCGCGCACGAAGCCGCCGATGTGCATGATGGGGGTACCTTCCGGCGCCTTCTCGTTGCAGGGCCACTGCACCGAGCCCATCTCTTCGAGCTTGGCATAGCTCACGCCCGTGAAGGTGGGGGTGAGGGCGGCGATCTCGTCCATGATCTGCGAGGGGTGGGCATAGTCCATGGGGAAGCCCAGGGCCTGCGCCAGAAGCTGGGTGACCTCCCAGTCCGCATAGCCGTTCTTGGGCGCCATCACCTTGCGCACGCGCTGGATGCGGCGCTCAGCGTTGGTGAAGGTGCCGTCCTTCTCCAGGAAGGAGCAGCCCGGCAGGAAGACATGGGCGTAGTTGGCGGTCTCGTTCAGGAACAGGTCCTGCACCACGAGGCATTCCAGCGCCGCAAGGCCGGCCGAGACATGCCTGGTGTCGGGATCGGACTGCAGGATGTCCTCGCCCTGCACGTACATGCCCTTGAAGGTGCCATCCACCGCCGCATCGAACATGTTGGGGATGCGCAGGCCCGGCTCGTCGTCCAGCGACACGCCCCACATGGCCTCGAAGGCGGCTCTCGTGGCGTCGTCGGAGATGTGGCGGTAACCCGGCAGCTCGTGCGGGAACGAGCCCATGTCGCAGGAGCCCTGCACGTTGTTCTGGCCGCGCAGCGGGTTCACGCCCACGCCGTTGCGGCCCACATTGCCGGTGGCCATGGCGAGGTTGGCGATGGCCATCACCGTGGTGGAGCCCTGCGAATGCTCGGTGACGCCGAGGCCGTAATAGATGGCCGCATTGCCGCCGGTGGCATAGAGCCGGGCGGCGCCGCGCACCTGGGCCGGATCGACGCCGGTATACTTGGCCACCGCTTCCGGGGAATGGCGCTCGTCGGCGACGAAGGCCGCCCAGTCCTGGAACTCGTCCCAGTCGCAGCGCTCGCGCACGAAGGCTTCGTTCACCAGGCCCTCGGTGACGATCACATGCGCCAGCGCGGTGACGATGGCCACATTGGTGCCGGGGCGCAGCGGCAGGTGGAAGTCGGCCTCGATATGGGGCGAGCGCACGATGTCGGTGCGGCGGGGGTCCACCACGATCAGCCGGGCACCCTGGCGCAGGCGCTTCTTCATGCGCGAGCCGAACACCGGGTGGCCGTCCGTGGGGTTGGCGCCGATGACGAGGATCACGTCGGATTCCTCGACGGAATCGAAATCCTGGGTGCCGGCGGACGTGCCGTAGGTCTGCGACAGGCCATAGCCGGTGGGCGAGTGGCAGACGCGGGCGCAGGTGTCCACATTGTTGTTGCCGAAGGCGCCGCGGATCAGCTTCTGGACGAGGTAGGTCTCCTCGTTGGTGCAGCGCGAGGAGGTGATGCCGCCGACCGAGCGGCGGCCGTACTTCTCCTGGATGCGCTTGAACTCGGAGGCGGCGTACTGGATCGCCTCCTCATAGCTCACTTCCTTCCACGGCTCGTGGATGGAGGCGCGGATCATGGGCTTGAGGATGCGGTCCTTGTGGGTGGCGTAGCCATAGGCGAAGCGGCCTTTCACGCAGCTGTGGCCGCGGTTCGCCTTGCCGTCCTTGTAGGGCACCATACGCACCAGCTCGTCGCCGCGCATCTCGGCCTTGAAGGTGCAGCCTACGCCGCAATAGGCGCAGGTGGTCACCACCGAATGCTCGGGGGTGCCGATGTCGAACATGGCCTTCTCGTTCAGGGTCGCGGTGGGGCAGGCCTGCACGCAGGCGCCGCACGAGACGCATTCCGAGGTGAGGAACGGCTCGTCCATGCCCGGCGACACGCGGCTGTCGAAACCGCGGCCGGAGATGGTGAGCGCAAACGTGCCCTGCACTTCCTCGCAGGCGCGCACGCAGCGATTGCAGACGATGCACTTGGACTTTTCATAGGTGAAATAGGGGTTGGACGTGTCCTTCCCCATCTCGATGTGGTTCTCGCCCTCATAGCCGTAGCGCACCTCGCGCAGGCCGACGACGCCGGCCATGTCCTGCAGCTCGCAGTCGCCGTTGGCCGAGCAGGTGAGGCAGTCCAAAGGGTGGTCGGAGATGTAGAGCTCCATCACCCCCTTGCGGATCTTCTTCAGCCGGTCGGTCTGGGTCTTCACCACGATGCCGTCCATCACCGGCGTGGTGCAGGATGCCGGGGTGCCGTTGCGGCCCTCGATCTCCACCAGGCACAGGCGGCAGGAGCCGAAGCTCTCCAGCATGTCGGTGGCGCAGAGCTTGGGGATCTGGTTCCCGATCTCCATGGCGGCGCGCATGATGGAGGTGCCTTCGGGCACGCTCACCTTCATGCCGTCGATGGTGAGGGTGACGAGCTTCTCGGATTTGGAAGCCGGCGTGCCGTAGTCGATTTCATGGACGAGGGACATGGGGCGTTCCTCAGGATTGTTGTGCGCAGCGCGCGGAACTCAGTGAACCGTCATGCTCCGGCTTGACCGGAGCATCCACGGTGCCGCAGGTCCTGGCGGAAAGGCCGATGGGCCCTCCGGTCAAGCCGGAGGGCGACGGGGCAAAAGGCGAGGCGCCGGGCATTCTTGTCACTCCGCCGCCTGCGGCAGCTTCGGCGCGGCGCCGAAGTCTTCCGGGAAATGGGTGAGCGCGCTGACCACGGGATAGGGCGTGAAGCCGCCCAGCGCGCACAGGGAGCCGAGCTTCATGGTGTGGCAGAGGTCTTCCAGCAGGGCGAGATTCTCGCCGCGCCGCTCGCCGGCGATCACCTTTTCCAGCGTCTCCACGCCGCGGGTGGAGCCGATGCGGCAGGGCGTGCACTTGCCGCAGCTCTCGTGGGCGCAGAATTCCATGGCGAACTTGGCCATGTCCGCCATGTCGGCGGTGTCGTCGAACACCACGAGGCCGCCGTGGCCGATGAGGGCGTCCTTGGCCGCGAAGGCCTCATAGTCGAACGGGGTGTCGAACTGGTGCACCGGCAGGTAGGCGCCCAGCGGTCCGCCCGCCTGCACCGCCTTCACCGGCCGGCCGGATGCCGTGCCGCCGCCGATGTCGTTGACCAGCTCCCCCAGGGGGATGCCGAAGGCGGTCTCGAACAGGCCGCCGTAGCGCACGTTGCCGGCGATCTGGATGGGCATGGTGCCGCGCGAGCGGCCCATGCCGAAGTCCCGGTAATACTTGCCGCCCTTGTCCAGGATGATCGGCACGGTGGCGAGCGACACCAGGTTGTTGATGACGGTGGGCTTGCCGAACAGGCCCTTGTGCGCCGGCAGCGGGGGCTTGGCGCGCACCAGGCCGCGCTTGCCCTCCAGGCTCTCCAGCAGGGCGGTTTCCTCGCCGCACACATAGGCGCCGGCGCCCATGCGCATTTCCATGTCGAAGGCGAGGCCGGAGCCGAGGATGTCGTCGCCCAGCAGGCCCGCCATGCGGGCCTTCTCGATGGCCTTCTCCATCACCACGAAGGCGAGGGGATATTCCGAGCGGCAGTAGACATAGCCCCGGGTGGCGCCCACCGCGAGGCCGGCAATGGTCATGCCCTCGATGAGGCAGAAGGGGTCCGCCTCCATGATCAGGCGGTCGGCGAAGGTGCCGCTGTCGCCCTCGTCCGCATTGCAGACGATGTAGCGCTGGTCGGCCGGCGCAGCGGCGACCGTGCGCCACTTGATGCCGGTGGGAAAGCCCGCGCCGCCGCGCCCGCGCAGGCCGCTTTCCACCACCTCCTCCACCGTCGCCGACGGGCCGAGGGTGATGGCGCGCTCAAGGCCGCGGTAGCCGCCATGGGCCTTGTAGTCGGTGAGCGAGAGGGGATCGATGATGCCGATGCGGGCGAAGGTGAGGCGCGTCTGCTTCTTGAGATAGGGGATCTGGTCCACCACGCCCCTGCACAGGGGATGGTCGGCACCATGGAGGAAGCCGCTGCGCAGCAGGTCTTCCACGTCGGAGGGCTTCACCGGGCCGTAGCCCACGCGGCCCTTGTCGGTCTCCACCTCGATCAGCGGCTCCAGCCAGAACAGGCCGCGCGAGCCGTTGCGGGTGATGTCGGCGGTGATGCCGCGGGCCAGCAGCCCGGCCTCCAGCTTGCGGGCGACGCGGTCGGCGCCGCAGGCGATGGCGGTGGCGTCGTTGGGGACGAAGATGCGGGGGGATTTCATCAGGCGTCTCCCATGCTCTTGCCGCTGGCGATGCAATCGGCGATCTCGTCGATGGCGTCGCGGTCGAGCCGGCCCATCAGTTGCCCGTCCACCAGGGCGGCCGGCGCGCAGGCGCACAGGCCCAGGCAATAGATGGGCTCCAGCGTCACCCGGTCGTCGGCGGAGGTCTCGCCCATCTCCACGTCCAGCTTCTCCTGGGCATAGGCGGCCAGCGCCTTGCCGCCCACGGACTGGCACGCCTCCGCGGCGCAGAGCTTCACCACGTGGCGGCCCGGGGGCTCGCGCCGGAAGTCGTGATAGAAGGTGAGCACGCCATAGACCTCGGCGCGCGAGAGGTTGAGGCTGTCCGCGATCATGGGAACGGCGGGGTCCGGCACGAAGCCGAAGGTTTCCTGAAGCGCGTGGAAGATGGGCATGGTGGCCCCTTCGAGGTGCTTCAATTGCGTGATCACCTGCGCTGCGCGCTCGGTGCTCCAATCCTCATAGACCGCCATGGTCGTCTCGCTTTCCCGGTGGCGTACGGGGGGCGGTGTGCCCGCTCCCTCTTGCTTGCGGAAAAGTCTGTCACATGCGGCGCCCCGATCAAGCCAGCTGTGGGATGTTGCGATAGAACATTTCTATCAATAATGCCTCTCGCTCCGGTGTGGATCACTGAAAAGAAAGGCGCGCGGCTGCGGCATTCGCGTCAGTCTGGGACGGTTCTTGGTATATTGATCGCGTTTTTCTATGTGCGGGCCGGCGGGGCGGTGGGGCTGGCGCGGCGTTCTATTGCATCGCAGCAATGGCCGGGTCGGCCAGCGCGCCCTGCTCCAGCTTGGGGGCGATGCGCCGGGCCTCCGCCACCAGGGCGGCGGTGATGGGGGTGGTGGGCTCGCGGTGGGGCACCACCAGGCCGATGGAGTGGGAAATATCCGGCTCCAGGATGGGAATGGAGCGCACCACCGAGGTCAGGCCGAGGGAATCGGCCAGCATGGCCGGCATCACGCTGGCCCACAGGCCGGTGCGCACATGGGTGAACAGCACGATCATGGAATTGGATTCGAGCGTGGGCTTGGGACTGGCGCCGGCGGCGGCGAGCAGGCCGTCCACGATGCGCCGGTTCTGCATGTCCGGGGTCAGGAGCGCCAGCGGCAGCTCCGCCACCTCCGCCCAGGTCACGCTCTCGCGGTCGCCGTAGCGGGCGCTGGGGGAGGTCACGAGCCGGTAGCGCTCGCGATAGAGCGGCACCGTGTTCACCCGGCCCAGCGGCTCATTGTCCAGATAGGTCAGGCCGGCGTCGATCTCCAGGTTTTCCAGGTGGTTCAGGATCTCGATGGAGGTGCGGGAGATGACGGTGAAGCGCACGTCCGGGTGACGGGCGCGGAACGGGGTGGTCAGGGCCGCCACCATGGGCAAAGCGGTGGGAATCGCGGCGATGCGCATGGGCCCGGAGAGGCCGCGCTTCAGCGCGTCGATGTCCTGCCGCATGGCGCGGCTGTCGGCGACGATGCGACGCGCCCATTCCAGCGTGCGCTCCCCCTCTGGCGTGAAGCCCATGAAGCGCGAGCCGCGCTGCACCAGCAGCACGCCCAGCGTGTCCTCCAGCTGCTTGATGCCGGCGGAAAGGGTGGGCTGCGTCACGCCGCACGCCTCGGCGGCGCGGCCGAAGTGGCGCTCGCGGGCAAGGGCGATGAGGTATTCGAGTTTGTCGATCATCGCGCCATATCAGGGATGCGGCAGGCCGTATGCAACTGGACTTTATCGCTGCACTGCAGCGCGTCGCACGAAGCGGTAACCGCGTTTTGCCTTTGTCTCGCGGCCGCCGCATGCGTATCGGCAAATGGCCATGAAGATGGGGCGAAGTGGCATGTGGGCGCGCGGCGCCCGTTTGCCTGAACTTCTCTCCCCATAGGAGGCGATTTCCCATGAGGTCCTTGTTGGCTGCGGCGGCCATCTCAACAACGGCCATTCTTTTCGGTGCAGTCGGCGCGGCACAGGCCGGCCCGGTCAGCCCCGGCACCGCGGCGGCGGCACAGGTGCCAGCCGTGGTGCCCGAGGCGGTGCGCTGGGTGTGCGGCCCCTATCGCTGCGTCTGGCAGCCGGGGGCGCGCGTCTGGATTCCGCCCTATGCTCGCGGCTGGGGGCCGCCGCGCCGGGTGGGCTGCTACTGGAGCAGGGTGCGCGGCCCGGGTGGCAACTGGCGCTGGGTGCAGATCTGTCGTTGAGGCGCCGGCCGGCGCACCGGTGATTCGCGGGGGGAGACTCCGCCCGTTCTCCGGCGCAGGGGGCCGGATGGGCAGGGGAAGGTAGCAGAAGGCGGCGGCACGCGGGTGCGGCCGCCTTTTTCACAACCCGATCGCGGAAACGTGACCTTGGGCATTGGAACCAACAGACGCTTTTAACCTTATGTTAACGCCCGGTTGCGGAGCGGCGGACCGCAGACCGGGTGACTTGGGGAGAGGGAGTCCCGCCATGCCTGGCTTGGCTCATGGTTCCGTCCTGATTTCTTTGGTTGCAATGCTTTTCGCTGCCTTGCTGGTGGCGACGCCCACGCTCGCCGTCCTGACCTATCCGCAGGAACGCCCGCCGGAAGCGCCGCGCCATTTCAGCACGGCGTCGGCCGTCGCCTGAGCGGTCCTCTGCCTGAGCCTTTGCACGGCCTCAATGCGTCGGATCACTGCAACGTGAATGTGCGATGGAAGTGCGCAGCGCGGGCGGTGCATCCGGTCGCGTCGCTGACAGGAGCCGAGGGCAGGGGGGCGCCGTGCGCAGGAAGATCAACGCCAAGGGTGGAAAAGTCCGGGGCAACCGGCTGGTCGCGGCACTGGTGCTTATGGCCGCCAGTGCGGTTCTGGGGCTTGCCGGGGCGGGGGATGCCCGCGCGCAGAGCCGCTCCATGGGCTATGCGGCGCCCGCGCCATTCCCCAACTTCTTCTCATTGCTGTTCGGTTCCCTGGACCGGCCGGCGCATCGGCCGGCGCGGCCGAGCATCGAGTTCGTCCCGCGCACGGGCGGGCCGGCGGCCGAGCGCAGCGGCTATGGCCGGGGCGTCGCTTTGGCCTATTGCGTGCGCACCTGCGACGGGCGCTACTTCCCGGTGCAGGGCCGGCCCGCCAGCGCGGGCGACCCGGAAGCCTTGGCCCAATGCAACGCCTTCTGCCCGGCGGCCAAGATGGCGGTGTACACGTCCGCCGACAGCGCGCGGGGCATCGAGGTGGCCGTCTCCCGGGATGGAACGCCCTATTCGTCCCTGCCCAACGCCTTCGTCTACCGCCAGCGGCTGGTGGACGGGTGCACCTGCACCGGCAGTGCGCGCATCGGCGGCCTGCGGCAGATCGACGTGCTGCGCGACCCCACCCTGAAGCGGGGTGACCTGGTGATGACGCCGGAGGGCGGGCGCGTCTTCGCCGGCCCCAAGGCCGGCCCGCCCTACCGGCAGGCGGATTTCGTCGCGCCCTCTCGCTTCCCGGAGATGTCCGGGGAGATGCGCGCCCGCATCAGCGAGCTGCAGGTGGCAACGCGCTGAGGGGCTGCCGGATCGTGCTCAATTCCATGAGTTAGAGGGCGAGTCACCGCTCATAGGGCGCCGCGCCGCGGCGCCCTATGAGCGGATCGCGCTCTAGAAGCGCGTCACCACGTCCGCCAGCGCCGGACGGGGGCGATCCTCCAGCTTCTGGCTGGCCGTGCCCATGTAGATGAAGCCCGCGATGCGCTCGTGCTCCGCCAGACCGAGGGCGGCGCGGGCGCCGGCATCGTAGGCCGGCCATTCGCTGATCCAGGTGGCGCCGTAGCCGAGGGCGGCGGCGGCCAGCAGCATGTTCTGGCAGCAGGCGGCCGAGGACAGGAGCTGCTCCATCTCCGGGATCTTCACATGGGGCGCCGCGCGGGAGACGACCGCTACCACCAGCGGCGCGCGCAGGAAGCGGCCGCGCTCCTCCTCCAGCCGCTTGTCGGGCGTCGCCGGATCGGCGGCGCTGAGCACCGCGGCAAGGGCGGCACCGGCCCGGGCGCGGCCCTCCCCCTCCAGCACGATGAAGCGCCAGGGCGCGAGCTTGCCATGGTCGGGCACGCGCGCGGCGATGGTGAGGATGGTGTCCAGCTCGGCGCCGGAAGGGCCGGGGGCCGCAAGGTCGATGATGCGCGAGGAGCGGCGGGTGGAGAGAAGGTCGAGGGCGTCGGGCATGTGGGGGCAAACTCTCTGAAGCAACGGGATGTGGAATGATGCGGGGGGCGGGCGAAAGCGGTCTTCCTATAAGCTCAGGCCGGTGCGGTTTGAACCGCCGCGCAGGGCGCTGAAAGCCCCGACTTGAATCCGCCCCGAATTTTGTGCACGTCAAGGGCATGATCTGCTTCGCCCGCGCTTTCGGCTCCGCACCTGCCGGCCGGCCCCCCCGCCCGTGGGGCCGCCGCGGGGCGTTTGCCACCCTGCACGCGCTGCTGGCGGCGGGGATGCTGCTTGCGGCGGCCGGGGGCGCCTCGGCCCAGACCCTCCAGTTCCTGGGGCAGCCACCCGCCGCGCCGCCCGCTGCCGGGCCGTTCGGCCCTCCGCCCGGGGCGCCGCGCCCGGTACTGCAGGCCCCCGGTGCCGTTCCCGGCGGGCCGGGGCGCGAGCCCCATTCGGTGCTGCCGCAGGCGCCGGCGGGCAAATCGGCCCTGGGGGTCTATGCCCGCTTCGGTGCCGACGGGGCGCCGGTGACGCGCGGTCTGGTCTGGCGCGTCTTCGCCGACCGGCCCGAGGCCACGGGTGCCTTTCCCCTGGTGGCCGAAAGCGTGGAGCCGCACCCCGTCTTCTTCCTCAATCCCGGCGGCTATATCGTCCATGTGGCCTTCGGCCTCGCCACCGCGGCGCAGAAGGTGCAAGTGGGACCGGTGTCGCGGCGCCAGGCGTTCGACCTGCCGGCCGGCGCGCTGCGCCTGTCCGCCGATGTGGACGAGAAGCCCATCGCGGCCCAGAAGCTCACCTTCGACATCTTCGAGGGCTCGTTCCTGCAGGGCCGCACCTCAACCCAGCCCTTCTATCGCGGCGCCGGCGCCGGCGAGGTGGTGCTCTTGCCGGAGGGCACCTACCATGTGGTGTCCACCTATGGCGATGCCAACGCCGTGGTGCGGGCCGACGTGAGCGTGGCCCCGGGCAAGCTCACCGACGCCACCATGCATCACCGGGCGGCGCAGATCACACTGAAACTGGTGAAGGTGCATGGCGGGGAGGCACTGGCCGACACCCAGTGGACGGTGACCACCCCCGGCGGCGACACCATCAAGGAATCCATCGGCGCCTTCCCCATCTTCGTGCTGACCGAGGGCGACTACGAGGCCACCGCCCGCAAGGACGGCAAGAGCTTCAGCCGCGAGTTCAAGGTGGAGCCCGGAAAGGACCGGGAAGTGGAGGTGGTGGTGAAGTAGGCATTGGCGCAGGCCCGCCGATGCCGCCGCCACGGGCCGAGTTCCGGCACCGGCATGTTACGCATTCCGTTTTCCGCAGACCCAGCCTGAAAGGCAAGGCATGCATTTCCCGCCATTCGTCCGCCGCCGTTCCGGGCTTCTCGCCCTTGCCCTTCTCGCGCTGTCCCATGGCGCTGCGCCGGCCGCGGCGGCCGATGCGCGGGCGGGCGCGGCGCTGGCCCAGCGCTGGTGCGCCGGATGCCATGTGGTGGGGCCGGAGGCGACCCGCGGCACCAGCGACGCCCCCACCTTCCCCGCCATTGCCGCGCGGGGCGGCGACATCACCGCCCCATGGCTCGCCTTCCGCCTGCTGGACCCCCACCCGCAGATGCCGTCCGTTTCCCTGAGCCGGGAGCAGGCGGGGGACCTTGCGGCCTATTTTGCGACGCTGAAGAAGTAACCCGCGCGGCGACCGTGCGCGCAATTCGGCCGCTGCATGCCGGGCGCTGCCGCGGACCGTGCTGCGCTGCGTTTCCAAAATGCCACGCTTGGCCTAAACAGTACCGCCTTCGCGCACGACTGTCTTGTCGAAGGGCAGCCGGTATGGGCATCGTGCCGTCTCAGCGCGAGGGCCTCCGCCCCGGTCATGGGAATCGACATGCGCGCACGCTCATTGGGTTTCGCCCTTGCCCTTTTGACCGCCTCCACCGGTGGGGCCGCCGCTGCGGCGCCGCCCCCGCCGGTTTTTTCCTGGTGGGGCGGCTATCTCGGCTTGCAGGTGGGCTATGCCTGGGCGGATGCAGGCGGCGAAGACTGCAATTGGGCCCGGACCGGTTGCCCCGACTACGACACCGGCGCGACCGGCCTCGTGGGCGGAGCCTATGCCGGATTCAACTGGCAGATCAGCCAGCTGGTGCTTGGCATCGAAGGCGACATCGAGGGCTCCACGGTGTCCGGCCGCTCCTCCTTCCGCAGTCCCTACGTCGCCTATGTGTTCGGCCATTCGGTGGACGAGACTTGGCAGGGCTCAGTGCGCGCGCGGCTCGGCTATGCCGTGGAGCGTACCCTCGTCTATGCGACCGCCGGTGTCGCCTATGGCGACTTCTTCAACAATGTCTGGCGGCTGGGGAAATCGTTCCACGCCTATGGGGAGGTCCGCTCCGGCTGGACCGTGGGCGCCGGCATTGAGCAGGCCGTGAGCGATAACGTCATAGCGCGCCTGGAATATCGCTACACCGGGTTCGAGAGCAGTGAGAATTCCTTTGGGTCCAACTCGACCCTGATCCAGGACCTGAACCTGCAGGCGGTGCGGCTGGGTCTGGCCTACAAGTTCTGAGCTGGCGCGGGCAGGGCAGGGCAGGCGGGGCCGCAGCCCCGCCTGGAGATAGTTACGCCGCCCTTTCCGCGACGGCGAGGGCCCTGCGCTTCACATCCGGCGGCACCGCCTCGTCGGTAAGCGCCGCCACCACCGCATCCAGCGTGCCGCTCTCCTGGGCGTTGGAGCCGAGGCGGCGGATGGAGAGGGTGCGCTCGGCCGCCTCCTTCTTGCCCGCCACGAGCAGCACCGGGACCTTGGCCAGGGAGTGCTCGCGCACCTTCAGGTTGATTTTCTCGTTGCGGATGTCGAGCTCGGCCCGCAGGCCCTCGTCCTTCAGCCGCGCCACCACTTCGCGCGCATAATCATCCGCATCCGAGGTGATGGTGGCGACCACCACCTGGGTGGGGGCGAGCCACAGCGGGAAGTGGCCGGCGAAATGCTCGATGAGGATGCCGGTGAAGCGTTCCATGGAGCCGCAGATGGCGCGGTGGATCATCACCGGCGTCTTCTTCTGCCCGTCCGCATCCACGTAGAAGGCGCCGAACCGTTCCGGCAGGTTGAAATCCACCTGGGTGGTGCCGCACTGCCATTCGCGGCCGATGGCGTCCCTCAAGGTGTATTCGAACTTGGGGCCGTAGAAGGCGCCCTCGCCGGGCAGGATGCCGGTCTTGATCCTGCCGCCGGACGCCGCCTCGATCTGCTTGAGCACGCGGGTCATCACCTCCTCGGCGTGGTCCCACACGGCGTCCGAGCCCACCCGCTTGTCCGGCCGGGTGGAGAGCTTCACCACCACTTCATCGAAGCCGAAGTCGGCATAGGTGGAGAGGATGAGGTCGTTGATCTTCAGGCACTCCGCCGCCATCTGCTCCTCGGTGCAGAAGACGTGGGCGTCGTCCTGGGTGAAGCCGCGCACGCGCATGAGCCCATGCAGCGCGCCGGAGGGCTCGTAGCGGTGCACCGCGCCGAACTCGGCGAGGCGCAGCGGCAGGTCGCGATAGCTCTTCAGCCCGTGCTTGAAGATCTGCACATGGCCCGGGCAGTTCATGGGCTTGAGCGCGAAGATGCGCTCGTCCTTGGTCTCGTCCCCGGCGGAGAGGACCTTGAACATGTTCTCCTTGTACCAGCCCCAGTGGCCGGAGGTCTCCCACAGGCCGGCGTCCAGCACCTGCGGGGCGTTCACCTCCTGGTAGTCGGCCTTCAGCCGGCGCCGCATGTAGGCCACCAGTTCCTGGAACAGGGTCCAGCCCTTGGGATGCCAGAAGACGGTTCCGGGGCCTTCCTCCTGGAAGTGGAACAGGTCCATCTCGCGGCCGAGGCGCCGGTGGTCGCGCTTCTCCGCTTCCTCCAGCCGGTGGATGTAGGCGGCAAGCTCCTTCTCGTCCTGCCAGGCGGTGCCGTAGATGCGGGTGAGCATGGGATTGTTCGAATCGCCGCGCCAATAGGCCCCGGCCACCTTCATCAGCTTGAAGGCATTGCCGATCTTGCCGGTGGAGGGCATGTGCGGGCCGCGGCAGAGGTCGAACCACTCGCCCTGCTTGTAGATCTTCACATCCTGGTCTTCGGGGATCGCGTCGACCAGCTCCACCTTGTAGGCCTCGCCCTTGGCGGCGAACACGCGCTTGGCCTCCTCGCGGGTCCACACCTCCTTGGTGAAGGGGCGGTCGCGGGCGATGATCTCGCGCATCTTCGCCTCGATCACCGGCAGGTCTTCCGAGGTGAAGGGGGCATTGCGGGCGAAGTCGTAATAGAAGCCGTTCTCGATCACCGGGCCGATGGTCACCTGGGTGCCCGGCCACAGCTCCTGCACCGCCTCGGCCATGACGTGCGAGCAGTCGTGGCGGATCAGTTCCAGCGCGCGGGGGTCGTCGCGGGTGACGATCTCGATCTTCGCGTCGCGGCTGATGGGCTCGGCAAGGTCGGCGAGCTGGCCGTCGAGGGTGACGGCCACGGCCTTCTTGGCCAGGGATTTGGAGATGGCGGCGGCAATGTCCGCGCCGGACGTTCCCTCGGAATATTCGCGCTTGGCGCCGTCGGGGAAGGTCAGGAAAATCATGGTTTGCGTCCTCCTGCCCACTCCTGCGCACCACGCAGGTAGGCATGCTCGTTCACGGGTCGGCATCCTGCCGGCGCCTCTTTTACGGAGGCCTTGGGGCGACGTCCAGACCGCTATACAGTATTTAAATACCATCGATTGTGCGCCGCCTCGCAAAATGCTGCACGGCTTCAGCTGCGTTTCCCCTTTTCCTCGCGCGCGGGCTCGGCTAATGCGGGGATGGGGTTGTGAATCTGTGCTTCGCCCGGTGTTCGCGTGTCTGGTCTGCCGAGGTCGGCGGCCAGTGCGGGCGAGGCGGTTCACGCGGGGATGGGAGCCGGGCAGGCTGGGCGCGCGAGCGCGAGCCGGTTCCGGTTCGTTCACCGCTTCCGACGGGTGGTTCCGTCCGGGACGCGAGACAAGAGGCCGGGCATGATGCCGAAGACTTTCAAGACCTTGACCTTTGCCGTCCTGCTCCAGGCCGGCGTGTTCGCGTTCGCTTCCGCCGCCTCCGCCCAGATCGGCCCGCGCGGTGCGCCGGGCGCCGTGATGGATATCGACGAACAGCCGGGCCTTGAGGCGCCGCAGGACGACGTGGCCCAGATGGACCCCGCCTTCCGCCGCCAGCCGGTGTATTTCCGCACCAACGAGGCGCCGGGCACCATCGTCATCCACACCAACGAGCGCTTCCTCTATCTGGTGCAGGGCGACAGCCGCGCCATCCGCTATGGCATCGGCGTGGGCCGCGACGGCTTCCAGTGGTCGGGCCTCAAGAGCATCGAGCGCAAGGCCGAGTGGCCCGATTGGACCCCGCCTGCGGAAATGATCCAGCGCCAGCCCTATCTGCCGCGCTTCATGGCCGGCGGCCCCGGCAACCCCATGGGGGCCCGCGCGCTCTATATCAGCGGCACCGTCTACCGCATCCACGGCACCAACCAGCCGCAGACCATCGGCTACGCCGTGTCCTCGGGCTGCTTCCGCCTCGTGAATACCGACATCATCGACCTCTATGGCCGGGTGCCCGTGGGCACCAAGGTGGTCGTGCGCCAGCAGGCCGCCCTCTGAAGGGCGGCTTTCTTCCTCTCCCATTCCTCAATCGGGGGCATTCATGAAGACCTTCCTGGCCCTTCTGGCCGGCGCTACGCTTGCGCTCGCCGCAACCGCGGCACCGGCCCAGACGCTCAAGACCGTGAAGGACCGCGGCGAGCTCGTCTGCGGCGTATCCAAGGGCCTTCCGGGCTTCTCCGCGCCCGACGCCGCCGGCAAGTGGACCGGCTTCGACGTGGACCTGTGCCGGGCGCTGGCGGCCGCCATCTTCAATGATCCGGCCAAGGTGAAGTTCGTGCCCCTCAATGCCGAGGAGCGCTTCCCCGCCCTGACCAAGGGCGAAGTGGACGTGCTGTCGCGCAATTCCACCTGGACCCTGGAGCGCGAGGCCAAGCTCGGCCTCCTGTTCGCCGCCGTCGCCTATTATGACGGGCAGGGCTTCCTGGTGCGCGATGCGCGCAAGGTCACCTCCGCCCTGGAACTGGACAAGTCCAAGGTCTGCGTGCAGGCGGGCACCACCGCCGAAGGCACCACCAAGGATTATTTCGCCGCCAACCGCATGACGCTGGAGCTGGTGACCCTGCCCACCAGCACCGAGTTGGTGAAGGCCTATGAAGAGGGCAAGTGCGACACCCTCACCACCGACGTGTCGCAGCTCTATGCCCTGCGCCTCACCATGGCCAAGCCGGGTGACCACATCGTGCTGCCGGACGTGATCTCCAAGGAGCCCCTCGGCCCGGTGGTGCGCCAGGGCGACGACCAGTGGCTGAACCTGGTGAAATGGACCCTGTTCGCCATGATCAACGCCGAGGAGCTGGGGGTTTCCACCACCACCCTCGACGCCGCCCTGAAGTCCCAGAAGCCGGACGTGAAGCGCCTCCTCGGCATCGAGGGCGCCTATGGCGAGGAACTGGGCGTCACCAACGATTTCGTGGTGCGCATCGTCAAGGCCGTGGGCAATTACGGCGAGAGCTTCGAGCGCAACGTGGGCGCCGCCTCCAAGCTGGGCATCCCGCGCGGCATCAACCAGCTGTGGAGCATGGGCGGCATCGTCTACGCTCCGCCGGTGCGCTGACCTTCCCCGCACGTTCCCCGGCGCTCGCAGCGATGTGAGCGCCGGTTTTCCCCCACGGCATCGACCGCGGGCCGGCCCCTGCCTAAGCTCCTCGCGCCTTTCCACGCGAGGAGCTTGTTCATGACCGAGGTTTCGCGGCGCACTTTTCTGGCCGGCACCGCCGGGTCCACGGCGGCCGGGCTGGCGGGCGCGGCCCTTGCCGCGGGCGGCGTCACCCGGGTGAACGCCCAAGCCCCGCGGAGCGCCCAACTCCCTGCGGCCTCGCCGGCGCCCGCCGGTGCGCGGCCCATCCCCAGCGCCTACCGCTACAAGGTGGGGCAGGTGCAGGTGACCGCCATTGCCGACGGCATGCGCACCATTCCCCTGTCCGACAGCTTCGTGCGTAACCAGCCGAAGGCGCAGGTGAACGCCGCCCTGAAGGCGGCCTTCCTGCCGGAGAACGAGATTTCAATTCCCTTCACCGTGCTGCTGCTCGACATGGGCGGCCGCCTCGTGCTGGTGGATACCGGCAACGGCCCGGGGCAGGGGCCGGTGGGGCAGCTGGCCGCCACCATGCGCGCCATCGGCGTGGACCCGGCGCAGGTGGACCAGGTGGTCATCTCCCATTTCCACGGCGACCATATCAACGGCCTCCTCACCGCCGAGGGCACGCCCGCCTTCCCCAAGGCGCAGCTGATGGTGCCCGAGCGCGAATGGGCCTTCTGGATGGACGAGGGCCAGATGAGCCGCGCGCCGGAGGCCATGAAGGGCTCGTTCCAGAATGTGCGTCGGGTGTTCAAGCCGTTCGAGGGCAAGGTGGAGCGCTACGCCTGGGACAAGGAGGTGGCGCCGGGCCTCACCGCCGTGGGCACCCCGGGCCATACCCCCGGCCACACCTCCTTCGCGCTGGACTCCGACTTCGAGACCCTGTTCATCCAGTCGGACATCACCAACATCCCGTCCCTGTTCGTGCGCAACCCCTCCTGGCAGCTGATGTTCGACATGGACCCGGCGGCCGCCGCCGAGGTGCGCCGCAACACCTATGACCGTCTTGCCGCCGAACGCATGATGGTGGCGGGCTATCACTTCCCCTTCCCCGGCGCGGCCTATCTGGACAAGGACGGGGACGGCTTCGCCTATGTGCCGGTGCTCTGGCGCCCGGCGCTGTGAGGCGTCGGCGTCAGGCCTGCCCCGTCGCTTCCCCCGCCGCTTCCGCTGGGGCCACCTGCGCCCCGATCCACTCCAGGAAGGCGGGGGCGCCGCCGGTCACGGGCAGGATGAGGATGGCGGGTACCGCATAGGGGTGGCGCGCGCACCGCCTCGACGGCTGCTGCTGCGCGGTCCGCCGTGGTCTTCAGCAGCAGAACCGCCTCCTCCGCCCGCTCCATCTGCCCCTCCCAACGGTAGATGGAGACCATGGCGGGCAGGATGTTGGCGCAGGCGGCCAGCTGCGCCTCCACCAGGGCGCGGGCCGCCTCCTCGGCGGTGGCCAGGGTGGGAAAGGTGGCATAGACGAGGCGCGGTTCCATGGCAGGGCCTTTCCGGGCAAGGCATGTCTCATAGCCCAGGCGCTGGCCGGCAGGAAACGCCACCCGCAAGCACCATCCGCAAGCGCCGCCAGCCAACTGCCGCCCGCAAGCGCCGCGCAGATGCGCCGCGCCTTCTCCACCTCGACAGATGCGGGCCGGGGAGCTAGAGGGGACAGGCGCGCCCTGCCCCTCGTCCGGCCGCCGCCCGGATGGTCTTTCCGAACGCAGCCCCCCCGATGAGCGAACCTGCCCGCCGCTTCGAGAAGATCGCCTTCGTTTCCAGCCAGACGCCGGAAGCCGATGCGGCGCGCCTGCGCCTGGTGGCGCGCTATGGCGCGGTGGAGCCGGAGGATGCGGACATCGTGGTGGCCCTCGGCGGCGACGGCCTGATGCTGCAGACGCTGCACCGCTTCCGCGACCGCGGCCTGCCCATCTATGGCATGCACCGCGGATCGGTGGGCTTCCTGATGAACACCTTCCGCGAGGAAGGGCTGCCGGAGCGGCTTTCCGCCGCCCAGCACGTGGCCATCCACCCCCTCATCATGGAGGCGGTGGATGCCAACGGCGTGCGCCACCGCGCCCCCGCCATCAATGAGGTGTCGCTGTGGCGCCAGTCCTACCAGGCGGCCAAGCTGCGCATCTCCATCGACGGCCGGGTGCGGCTTGAGGAACTGATCTGCGACGGCGTCATCGTCGCCACCCCGGCCGGCTCCACCGCCTACAACCTTTCGGCCCACGGCCCCATCCTGCCGCTGGGCACGGCGCTGCTCGCGCTCACCCCCATCTCGCCGTTCCGCCCCCGGCGCTGGCGCGGGGCCCTGGTGCCGGACAAGGCGCGCATCGACATTGCGGTGCTGGAGGCGGACAAGCGCCCGGTGAGCGCGGCGGCGGACCATTACGAGGTGCGGGACATCATCGCCGTGTCGGCCCGGCTGGACTCCGCCTCGTCCATCGACATCCTGTTCGATCCCGACCACGGGCTGGAGGAACGTATCCTGCGCGAACAGTTCGTGTATTAGAGCGCGATCCGCTCATCGGGGGCCGCGCTCCGGTTTCCAGATCGGTCCATCGCCCTCTGGCCTATCGAGCGGGGCGCGTCCGCTCATGGGGAGCCGCCCCTGGTTTCCCCGTGGGTCACCTTTGAACCGGCCGGTTCCGGCCTTGCGGCAGCATCGCCCGGCGATCCTGCCTCAAGGCCCCGGCTCCAGGCGCGGCTCGCACGCTCCGGCGGCGGAAGGCGCAACGGTCTGCGGCATCCATGGTCTTTTCATCGGTCACCTTCCTCTTCTACTTCCTGCCCGCTTTCCTGCTGTGCTATTTCGCGGCACCGGGCGTGCGGGTGAAGAACCTGGTCCTGCTGGCCTTCTCCCTGGTGTTCTATGCCTGGGGCGGCATCGCCAATCTGCTGGTGCTGGGCGTGTCCATGGTGGCGAACTACCTGTTCGCCCTTCTCATCGACGCCCGCACCCCGCGCTGGCGCCTGCGCGTGCTCGGCCTTGCCGTGGCGGCGAACCTGGCCGGGCTCATCGCCTTCAAATATGCCGGCTTCCTGGCGCAGAACATCAATGTGCTCCTCGCCCCCGCCGGGCTGGCGCTGCCGGTGGTGCATCCGGGCCTGCCGCTGGGCATCTCCTTCTTCACCTTCCACGCCATTTCCTACCTGGTGGACGTGTACCGCCGCAAAGCCGCCGCCAACCGGCGGTTCGAGGAGATCGCGGTCTACATCACCATGTTCCCGCAGCTGGTGGCGGGCCCCATCGTGCGCTACTCCACCATCAACCGGCGGATCCGCACGCGGCGCACCACGCTGGGCCGCGTCTCGGCGGGGCTGCGCATCTTCGTCATCGGCCTCAGCTGGAAGGTGCTGATCGCCGACGAGGTGGCGCCGGTGGTGGCGGCGGTGTTCGACAACACGCCCACCCCAAATCTGGGCGAGGCCTGGCTTGGCGTCACCGCCTATGCGCTGCAGATCTATTTCGACTTCGGCGGCTATTCCAACATGGCCATCGGCCTTGCCATCGCCATGGGGCTGAAGTTCCCGCGCAACTTCAATCTTCCCTACGGCGCGCTCTCCATCACCGATTTCTGGCGGCGCTGGCACATGAGCCTGTCGAGCTGGTTCCGCGACTATGTGTACATCCCCCTCGGCGGCAACCGGCACGGCCACCTGCATACGGCGGCCAATCTGTGGGCCGTCTTCCTCCTGTGCGGCCTGTGGCACGGGGCAAGCTGGACCTTCGTCATCTGGGGCATCCACCACGGCAGCTTCCTGGTGCTGGAGCGCACCGGCTTCGGCGCGGCGCTGAAGGCGGCGCCGCGGGTGGTGCGGCATGCCTATGCGCTGGCCGTGGTGCTGCTGGGCTGGGTGTGGTTCCGCGCCGATACGCTGCCCGGCGCCTTCGCCCTGTTCCAGGGCCTCGCCGGGCTGAACGGGGCCGGCTATCTTTCCGCCGGCCTGGAGGCCGAGCTGAAGCCGGTGACCATGGCCATCATGGTCCTGGCCTGGCCGCTGGCCATGTTCGGCCTGCCGCGTCCCGGCGGGGCGGGCCTGGCACCGCGCCTGCGGCTTGCGCTCTTCGGCGCGGTGGATACCCTCGTCGTCGCGCTGCTGTTCGCGCTGTGCGTTCTCTCGGTGGGAGCGGCGACCTATTCGCCCTTCCTCTATTTCCGGTTCTGAGGGAGCACCGACCATGCCGCTGCTCATGTCGTTCCGGCGCTGGTGGGCCGCCGTCTTCGTCGCCATCCTGCTGCTGCCCACGCTGGGCCTGTTCACGCCCGACGTGCCGGCGCCGTTGCGCACCGTGCTGGAGCCGGAGGCGCGCTGGTGGGAGGATGCGGGCAAGCGCCTCGACCCCTGGGTCAACAACACCTTCGGCTTCCGCGGCGCGGTGCTGGCGGCCCACCGCTCCTATGTGCGCTTCATCGGCGACACCCAGGGGGACCTGGCGCTGAGGGGCGAGGCCGGCTCGCTCTTCCTCAAGGACGAGCACGCGGTGGAGCAATCCCTCGGCCAGCTGGTGCGGCCGGAGGCGGTGGCCGGCCTTGTCGCCTTCGCCACCCGCATGAACGCTTATATGAAGGCCCATGGCGGGCGCTTCGTCGTGCTGGTTCCGCCCAACGGGCACACCACCAATTTCGAATATCTGCCGGCCTACGCCCGGCGCCTGAAGACCGCGCCGACGGAATATGACCTGGTGGCCGGGGCCATGGCGAAGGCGGGCATCACCTTCGTGGACATGCGCCCCATTCTCGCCGAGGCGAAGAAGACGGGGCCGGTGCACTGGCGCTATGACACCCACTGGAACCAGCGGGGCATGCTTCTGGGCTTCAATGCCGCCATGGCGGCGGCGGGGCGGCCCGACCTGGAGGTGGCGGCGCAGGATGCACTGGGGCCGGCCGAGCCGCGGCTCACCAGCGATCTGCTGCGCGTCACCGGCTCCCGGGTGCCCGATCCGCCGGACGTGCAGTTCCCGCCCAAGGGACCCATGGTGAAGCCGAAGAACCCGGTGCTCATTCCCGGCATCATGAAGGAGGTGCCGAAGACCGATCCGTTCGTGCCCTATGCCATCGACACCGGCCATGCGGGACCGCGCATCATGGTCATCGGCGACAGCTTCACCCAGGGCAGCTGGCAGGGGCTGGGCACCTTCCGCGCCTCCGCTTATGCGTGGATGCACCACCGCTATTGCCGTTTCGACATGGAGGCGGTGGAGCGCTTCCGCCCGGATATCCTGATCTACGCCCCCACCGAGCGGGCCATGCCCTGCAAGGGCGTGCCGGAGGGGATGCCGGCCCAGGGGGCGGGCTGAGGACGCAGCCGTCTCCCGTCCCGCACGCCGGCGGGCGTCCAGCCCCCATGGGAGCCGCCGCGCGGCTCCATATGGGCGGATCGCGCTCTAGCCGCTGCTGCCGCGGGCCTTCAGGTCCATGCCGCCGCCGGGCGGGCGCTCGCGCTCCTCCAGCCGCTCCACCGGGGCGTAGTCGAGATAGCCGCAGCGGGCGATGGACTTCATCACCGTCATGTCCACCCGCCCATCGACGATGGCGGCATCGTCCACATGCACGCCCACCACCTCGCCGATGACCATGTATTGCTCGGTCAGTGCGCCGTCCTTTCCGCGCGGGCGGAAGGTCTCCACATGGATGCATTCGAGGGCGCAGGGGCTGGCCGCCACCCGCGGCGGCTTCACCAGCCGCGAGGGGGCGGGGGCAAGGCCGGCGAGGTCGAACTCGCTCACGTTCCGCGGGGCGGGCGTGGAGGTGAGGTTCACCGCGTCGATCAGGTCGAGGGTGGCAAGGTTGCAGACGAAGGCGCCGGTGGCCTCGATGTTGGCCACGCTGTCCTTGCGCCCGGTGGAGGAGAACATCACCAGGGGCGGCACCTCGCAGATGAGATTGAAGAAGGAATAGGGCGCCAGATTGGCCACCCCCTCCGGGGAGAGGGAGGAGATCCAGCCGATGGGCCGGGGCGCCACAATGGCCTTGAGCGGGGAGAAGGGCAGGCCGTGGTTCCGCTTGGCGGGCTCGTAGAACATTGCTGTGCTTTCCGTGAGAGGCGCCAAGGATGGGGCAGCCGGCGGGCGGACGGAAGCCCCGCTTTCACCCCAGCGCCACCAGCGCCGCCTGGATGTCGTCCAGCGCCCGTTCCGCCGCCTCCATGCCCGCGGCGATGGCCTCGCTTGCCCGCTGGAACTCGAACAGGCCGATGCGGCCGAGCTTCGGCGAGAGCATGATGTCCGGCGGGTCGCCGGCGAGGCGCGAGCGGGCGATGCGGTCCTGGGTGATGTTGAAGGCGTCGATCATCACCGTGGACAGGCCGCGCGGGCCGTCGCTGGGCCCGTGGCCGGCGAAGAACTGGCGCCGCAGCCGCTCGGGGCTGAGCATGGCGGCGATGCCCTCCTTCTTCTCGCTGAGGGCGGCTTCCGCCACCCGCTCCACCACCCCGCCATGGTCCTGGATGACGGTTCCCTTGCCGAACACGTCGGCATTGAGGTTCACCGCGATCACCAGCCGCGCGCCCATGGCGCGGGCGGCGGAGACCGGCACCGGGTTCACCAGCGCCCCGTCCATGAGCCAGCGCCCGCCCACCTTCACCGGGGTGAAGATGCCGGGCAGGGCATAGGAGGCGCGGATGGCCTCCACGAAGTCGCCGCGGGTGAGCCAGATCTCGTGGCCGGTGCCCAGTTCGGTGGCGATGGCGGCGAACACCACGGGCAGGTCCTCCACCGTCATGTCGCCCACCTCGCGCCGCATCAGCTCCACCAGCCGTCGGCCGCCGATGAGGCCCGGGCCGCCCAGGGCGAAATCCAGCAGCCCCAGCACGTTGCGCTTGGTGAGGCTGAGCGCCCAGTCCTCCAGCTGGTCGAGCTTGCCGGCGCCCCAGATGCCGCCCACCACCGCGCCGATGGAGGTTCCCGCCACCACGGACGGGCGGATGCCGTTCTTCTCCAGCACCTTCAGCACGCCGATATGGGCGAAGCCGCGCGCCGCCCCGCCGCCCAGGGCGATGCCGATGGACGGCCGCCCGCCATGGCCGTTGCGGGCCAGGCGATGGGCGGCGGTGTCGAGATCGGGAGGGGTGGGGGGCGGATCGGACGCCGCGGGCGCCGGCCCCGCGGGGGAGGGCGGGGAAGCCGCACCATCGCGGTGACTTGAGGGTGGCCCGGAACGCCAGTGGAGGGACTGAAACATGCGCGCCTCGCGTGCGCCGCCGTGACGGCGCCCCGGAGCCGGCCCCCCTTGCGGCCCCCCAGCCGTGCGGGTGAGTCCTGCTCCTGACCCAGGAAAGGGAAAGCGCCAGCCGGCGCGTGCCCTCGTGCAATGCCCCCCGGACAGCGCCGTTTTCCGGCGCTGCATCACCTTATGCGAATCTTCCTAATTTCCGGTGTCGGAAGCGTGGCGGGACGGGGCCTTCAGTGGCCGTGACCGTGGCCGCCATCGCCGTAGACCTTCGCCGGGTCGAACCGCGGTGCATCGCCGGTGAAGGCCAGCGCCGTGCCGGCGGAGGGCGCGGCGCCCAGCGGCACGGTGCGGTAGAAGCAGGAGCGCCGCCCGGTGTGGCAGGCGGCGCCGGTGCCGCCCATCTCCACCTTGATCACCACCGCGTCCTGGTCGCAGTCGATGCGCATCTCCACCACCTTCTGGGTGTGGCCGGAGGTTTCGCCCTTCTTCCAGAGCTTGCCGCGGGAGCGGCTGAAATAATGGGCCTCGCCGGTTTCGATGGTGAGGGCGAGGGCCTGCGCATTCATGTGCGCCAGCATCAGCACCTCGCCGGAGGCCGCATCCACGGCAACGCAGGTGACAAGCCCCGCGGCATCGAAGCGGGGGGTGAGCACGGTGCCTTCCTCCAGCTCCTGGCTGGAGGCGGACGCGGGAAAGGAGAAGCCTTCGCTCATGGTCCCTGCTCGAAACAAAGGGGCGCCCCCGCCGCGCGGGAGCGCCCCGGTGAACCCGTGCGGCGCGTTCAGCTCCGGGAGCGCAACAGGGTGATGAAGCGCACCTGCTCGGCCGGGTCGTCCCGGAACACGCCGGTGAACTGGCTGGTGAGGGTGGAGACGCCGGCCTTGGTGATGCCGCGCATGGACATGCACATGTGCTCGGCCTCGATCATCACCGCCACGCCGCGCGGGCGCAGGCCCTCGTCCAGGGCGGTGGTGATCTGCGAGGTGAGGTGCTCCTGGGTCTGCAGGCGCTTGGCGAAGATGTCCACCACCCGCGCGATCTTGGAGAGGCCCACCACCCGCTCCACCGGGAAATAGGCCACATGCACCTTGCCCACGAACGGCACCATGTGGTGTTCGCAATGGGAGTGGAAGGGGATGTCGCGCAGCAGCACGAAATCGTCGAACGTGCCGATCTCGCCGAAGGTGCGCGCCAGCAGGTCGTCGGCGTCCTCGCCATAGCCGGCGAACAGCTCGTCATAGGCCTTCACTACCCGCTTGGGGGTGTCGAGCAGGCCTTCGCGGGCCGGGTCCTCGCCCAGGTAGGCGAGCAGGGTGCGCACGGCGGCTTCCGCTTCCGCGCGGCTGGGGCGCGCGGTGCCGTCGGGCAGGGGCGGGTGCACCTTTGGCGCCGGCGGCGCCCCGTCGTCGCTGGCCTTGCCCTTCGGGCGGGCCTGCGCCTTGCGGCGCTCGCGTTCCTCTTGCTCGGCCTGAGCCTTGAACAGTTTCACTACCGCGTCCATGACCAACTCCGTCCGACCCGCGCCCACGGAAGCCTCCATGGCAGAAGCGGGAGTGTCACCGGTCGTCGGCTGCGCATGCGCGGTGTCGCTCAAACCGCGCCCCGCCGGACTTGCCGGCGGCGGCCTTGCCGTCCGTTCCTTGTGTGCGGCACCGTCTCTCGCCGGTACCCTTTTGCCGGGCCCGTGACCGAGCCCAAGCTTCATCATGGGGCCGGGGCGGCGACTTCGCAAGCGCGACCCGTTGCCCTTCCGCCCGTTCCACCTTGCCCTATATAAGAATCCGCACCGGCCCGGGACAGGCCCGCGCCGGCAGGCCCGCCGTGCCGCAAGCGGCCGGGCGTGGGATTTGGCCCCGATGATCAATGATGTCTACAATGCCCGCATTCTCGCCCTGGCTGCGGAAATTCCGCGGCTCGGCCGGCTGGAGCATCCGCAGGCGAGCGCCCGCGCCCATTCCCGCCTGTGCGGTTCCACCGTCACCGTGGACCTCGCGCTGGATGGCGACACGGTGAGCGATTTCGCCCACGAGGTGCGCGCCTGCGCCCTGGGGCAGGCTTCGTCCTCGCTCATGGCGCGCCTGGTGGTGGGGGCCAGCACGGCGGAACTGCGCGCGGTGCGCGACGCCATGTGGAAGATGCTGCGGGAGAACGGCCCGCCCCCCGAAGGCCGCTGGGCCGACCTGAAGGTGCTGGAGCCGGTGCGCGAGTACAAGGCGCGCCACGCCTCCACCATGCTCACCTTCGATGCGGTGGTGGATGCCATCGGCCAGATCGAGGCGGCGCGCGCGGGCGGGCCGGAGGCGGCCCCGGCGAGCGGACCGGAAAGCGGCATGGTCGCTGGTGGCGCCCCGGTTTAGAACCGCGCGTTTTCTTCGCTGCGGTGCCGGGCCGGCGCGAACACGGCCGTCCGGCCCGGCGGGCGGGACGGCTCTCCCGGGGGACGACGTGGCAGCGGGAGACCGTGCAGCCGGCCGCACAGCGGCATCGCTCAGGTCGGCGCCGCCATGCGCGCGTCGATGGCGCTGATGGCCTCATCGGCGGCCGCATCGAAGGCGGCCTCCAGCGCCGGCGCTCGGCCGCGCAGCCCGGCCGCCACGGCGCGGGACCATTCCACATAGGCCCGCATGCGGCCGATGCCCCAGTCCAGCGGCGGGTCTTGCGCCAGCGAGCGCAGGTTGGCGGTCTTGTCGGCCAGCTTCAGCACCTTGGCGCGCGCGGAAAGGTGCGGCGCGTGGGCCACCTGCCGGCGCTTGCGCTCGGCAGCGTCGAGGGCCTTGTCGTCGGTCACCTCCATCACCAGGCCGGCCACGTCGGCGCCGAAGGTGGCCGCGATCTCCGCCGGGGTCACCTCCTGGTCCTCCACCACGTCGTGCAGCAGGGCGGCCGCCACCAGGGCGGCGTCGGCGCCGGCGGTGGCCTCGCTGACCAGCAGGGCCACCTCGGCCAAGTGGTTCACATAAGGCTGGGCGCGGCTGCCCTTGCGGCGCTGGTCGGTGTGACGCAGCGTCGCAAACGCCAGCGCCCGCACCACCAATGCCACCGCGGGCGCGCCGGCATCGGCGGGGGTGCCGGCGGCAGCGGCGGCCATGGAACTGCCGGCATTTGCCGGTCTGGTCGCGTCGCTGCCGGCAACGGTGGGTTCGGCACGCGTCATGGTTCACCTCCGATGGAGGCCGCGCGGGTCTCGGGACCGTTACGGCCCCGGCCTGAATGAGGATGGGATAGGATGATCAGGGCCGACCACAATGGCAGATGTGAGGCGAGGCGGGGATGATGCGCGCGGAACAGGTCCATGGGGAGCCGCCGGAGCAGCCGGCGCAAGCCGGCGGCGGGCGGGCTGCCGGCTTGCTTGCGTTGCTGAAGCGGCTGCCGCGCCATGCCTTGCGCGCCCTCATCCTCGTCTATCGCTACACCCTCTCCTCCATCATGGGCCGGCAGTGCCGCTACCTGCCCACCTGCTCGGAATATGCCGAGGAGGCGGTGATGCACCATGGTGCCCTGCCGGGTGCGGTGATGGCCACCGCCCGCATCTGCCGCTGCCATCCCTGGGGCGGGCACGGCTATGATCCCGTGCCCCGCTGCCTGCCGGCGGATGCGCGCTGGTATCGCCCATGGCGCTACGGCGTGTGGAAGATGCCGCCGCAGGCGGAGGCGCCCGACACCGCGCCGGACGATGTAGCCAAAGCCTGAGGCGGCGGCTTCTCCGGGAGCGGCAGGTTCCCGGGGGTGGCCTCAGCGGGCGTCGGCCTTGATCATGTCCGCCGCCTTTTCGGCGATCATCATCACCGCCGCCGCCGTGTTGGCCGAGACGATGGTGGGCATCACCGAGGCATCCACCACCCGCAGCCCCTCCATGCCGAGCACGCGCAGGCGCGGGTCCACCACCGTCGCCGGCCCGGTGCCCATGCTGCAGGTGCCCACCGGGTGGTAGATGGTCTGGCCGGTGCTGCGGGCGAACTCCAGGAAATCGGCGTCGCTCTCCACCTGCGGCCCCGGGTTCATCTCGAACGCCCGGTAGGGGTCCAGGGCCTTCTGCTCCACCACCTGGCGGGCGATGCGCATTCCGGCCACGAGGCAGGCGCGATCCTCCTCCACCGCCAGGAAGTTCGGCCGGATGGCCGGGGGCTCCAGCGGGTTGGCCGACTTTGCATGGATGGAGCCGATGGATTGCGGGCGCAGCTGGGTGACGCCGATGGTCATGCCCGGCAGATGGTCCAGCGCCCGGTCGGCGGCGTTGGCATAGCTGGCGTGCATGAAGAAATACTGCACGTCCGGCCCCTCCAGCCCCGGCCGGGTGCGCACGAAGCCATGCGCCAGCCCGGTGCCCAGGGTGAGGATGCCGGTGCGGGTGAGGAAATATTGCGCCACTGCCTTGGCCAGCGCGATGCCGCGGGTCTGCTCGTTGAGGGTGATGGGCTGCTTCACCCGCCAGTTCATGCGGGTGGCGAAATGGTCGCGGTAATTGTTGCCCACCCCCGTCAGCGCATGCACCACGCCGATGCCGGCGGCCTTGAGCACATCGGGATGGCCGATGCCGGACAGTTCCATGAGGTGCGGCGACTGCACCGCCCCCGCCGTCAGCAGCACCTCGCCCCGGGCGGTGGCGGTGAGGTCCTGCCCGCCTCGCCGGTAGGTGACGCCCGTCACCCGGCGCCCGTCAAGGGTGAGGCGCAGCGCCTGGGCGCGGGTGATCACCTTCAGGTTGGGCCGGCCCAGCGCCGGGCGCAGATATCCGTCAACCACGGTCCAGCGCCGGCCGTTCTTCTGGTTCACCTGGTAATAGCCGAAGCCGTCCTGCTCCCGGCCGTTATAGTCCGGGTTGAGGGGGTATCCGGCCTCCTGCGCCGCCGCCAGGAAGGCCTGGGAGAGCAGGGGGCGCTCGTCCACCCGCACGATGTTGACGGGGCCGTCGGTGCCGCGCAGTTCGGTGTCGGCATCGGCGGCCTCGAAGGTTTCGAGCTTCCTGAAGTAGGGCAGCACGTCGTCGAAGCCCCAGCCGGTGGCCCCCATCTGCGCCCAGCCGTCGTAATCCTGCCGCTGGCCGCGCACGAAGATCATGCCGTTGATGAGGGTGGAGCCGCCCAGCCCCTTGCCGCGCGGCACCACGATGGGCCGGTTGAGGGTGTTCTCCTCCGGTTCGGTGTTGAACCGCCAGTTGAAGGCGCTGCCGGCCAGGAGCTTGGAAAAGCCGGCCGGAATGGGCACCCAGAAGCCCCGGCCGGTGCCGCCGGCTTCCAGCAGCAGCACCGTGCGGCGCGGGTCCTCGGAGAGGCGGGCGGCGAGGATCGAGCCCGCCGTTCCGCCGCCCACCACGATGTAGTCGTAACTGTCCATGGCAAACTTCCTGCCGGAGCCCGTGCAGGCCCGGCGCAGGATCACTCCTGTGCCGGCAGGACCTTTCCGGGGTTGAGACGAAGGTCTGGGTCGAGGGCTCGTTTCAGCCGCCGGGCCAGGGCGATCTCCTGCGGCGCGCGCCGGTGGATGAGCTCGTCCACGCGATACTGGCCGATGCCGTGCTCGGCGGAGATGGAGCCGGCAAAGCGCGCCACCACGTCATGCACCAGGGTATTGATGGCCGCGCCGTCGTGCCCGGGGCCGAGGATGACGTTGTAGTGGATGTTGCCGTCGCCCAGATGGCCGAAGGCATTCACCAGCGCCCCCGGCGCCCCCGCAGCGATGGCCGCGTCGGCGGCATCGAGGAAGGCCGGCACGTCGGCGATGGGCACGCTCACGTCGTGCTTCATGCTCTTGCCCTCGCGGGCCTCGCCGTCGGTGATGTGTTCGCGCAGCGCCCACAGCTGGGCCGCCTGGGCGCCGGTTTCGGCGATGACGCCATCCAGTGCCGTGCCGTTCTCCAGCGCCGTCGCAAGGGCCGCTTCCGCCGCCTCCCGCAGGCCGGAGAGGCTGGCGCCGGCCTCCAGGAGCACGAACCAGTCGCCGGAGGCGATGGGCGGGGTCAGGGCGAGGTGCCGGCGCAGCAGATCGAAGGAAAAGCCGGACATCAGCTCGAAGGCGGAGATGGTGTCTCCCAGTTCCTCCTGCGCCAGCGCCAGCAGGTCGAGGGCGGCCTGCGGGCTCGGCACCGACAGCAAGGCGGTGATGGTGTGCCGGGGACGCGGTACGAGGCGCAGCACGGCGCCGGTGACGATGCCGAGGGTGCCTTCCGTGCCGATGAAGAGCTGCTTCAGGTCGTAGCCCGCATTGTCCTTGCGCAGGCGGCGGTTCAGATCCACCACGGTGCCGTCGGCGAGCACCGCCTCCAGCCCCAGCACCAGCGCGCGGGCCATGCCGTAGCGCAGTACATTGACCCCGCCCGCATTGGTGGAGATGACGCCGCCGATGGTGGCGGAGCCCTCCGCGGCGAGGCTGATGGGCAGCAGGCGGCCGGCCTCGGCGGCGGCGTCCTGGGCCACCTTGAGGATGCAGCCGGCATCCGCCGCCAGGGTGAGGCCCACCGGGTCCACCGCGCGCACCTTGTTCATGCGCTGCAGCGACAGCACCACCTGTCCGCCTGAGGCATCGGGGACCGCGCCGCCGGCGAGGCCCGTATTGCCTCCCTGGGGCACGATGGAAGCGCCGGCGGCGGCGCAGGCCTGCACCACCTGGGCCACCTCGGCGGTGGAGGCAGGCCGCGCCACGCACAGCGGGCGGCCGGGAAACAGGCGGCGCCAGTCGATGGCAAAGGCGGCCATGTCGGCCTCCTCCACGACGAGACCGGAGGGGCCGAGGGCGGCGGCGAGCCGGGCGATGAGGTCGGCGCTCATGCTGCGCACCCCGCGGCCTGGCGGATGACGGGGGAAGGAACGGACGAAGGCATACCCATGATCTTTCTCTCGGGAAGCGGCGCGCGCGGCGGCAGGTCGCCGGTGCGCGGCCAGCGGGACGTTTCAGGCGGTCGGGACGACTCAGCCTGATGTCCGCTTCCGTCCATCAAAGATATCCGTAGGCGGCCCAGCCGCCATCCACGCCCATCACCTGGCCCGTCACGGCGCTGGCGCCGTCGGAGGCGAGGAACACCGCCGTGCGCGCAACCTCCTGCGCCTCCACGAGGCGGCCCATGGGGGTGCGCGCCTTCAGCCGGTCGAGGTCGAGCCGGCCGCGGGCGGCGAGGTCGTCGAGGAACGGGGTGCGCACATAGCCGGGCGCCAGCGCATTCACCCGCACCTTGTCGCGCGCCCATTCGCAGGAGAGGGCCTTCGCCATCATGGCCACCCCGGCCTTGGAGGCGCAGTAGCCGATGCGCTCGGGCGCGGCCACCACGCCATACATGGAGGCCATGAGCAGGATGGAGCCGCCGCCCTGCGCGATCATGCGCCGGCCCGCCTCCTGCGCCGTCAGGAAGGTGCCGGTGAGGTTGATGGCGATGACGCGCTCCCACTCCGCCTCGGTCACCTCAAGGGTGGGCGCATTCTGCGAGACGCCGGCATTGGCGAGGCAGATGTCCACCGGCCCGAAGCGCGCCTCGGCGGCGTCGAAGGCGGCAACGATGTCCGCCTTGCGCGTCACCGAGCCCTTCACCGCAATGGCGTCGCCCAGCTCCGCCGCGCGCGCCGCGGCCGCCGGATCGAGGTCGAGGAGCACCAGGCTCGCCCCTTCCGCGCGGAACGCCTGCGCCACGGCAAGGCCGAGGCCGGAGGCGCCGCCGGTGATGAGGGCGCAGCGGCCGGCAAGGAGCCCGGCGCCGCTCATTCCGCGGTTCCCGCAGGGGCGCTCAGCTCCAGGAACGCGGCCATCAGCTCGCGCTGGCAGGCGAGCATGGGCTTGCCGAAATGCACCCGGCAGCCGCGCGCGGCGGCGGCCTTCAGCAGCGCCGTCTGCTCCGGCTGCATGATGATCTCGGCCACGATCTGCTCCGGCGCGAGGCGGTCGGCGTCGAGGGGCAGGGGGTCGCCGTCCCGCAGCCCGAGGGAGGTGGCGTTCACCACGATGTCGTGGCCGGACGGGTCGGGGCTGCCGATGTCCACCTGAAGGCCGGGGAAGGCATCCTTCAGCCGGTCGGCCAGGTCTTCCGCCTTGGCGCGGGTGCGGTTGGCGATGGTGAGGCGGGAGACCCCCGCCTGCGCCAGCGCGAAGGCGATGGCATTGGCCGCGCCGCCTGCGCCGGCGAGATAGGCGCTGCGGCCCTCGGGGGCGATGCCGCCGGCAATGAGCCCGCCGACAAAGCCCTTGCCGTCCAGCATCTCGCCGATGAGGCGGCCGTCCGCCGTGCGGCGGATGGTGTTGACCGCACCGATGCGCCGGGCGCTGTCGGTCACCTCGTCGCACAGGTCCAGCACGGCGGTCTTGTGCGGCACCGTGACGATGAGGCCGCCCAGGTTCTTCATGTGCTTCAGGCCCGCCATCAGCGCGGCGAGGTCGTCGGCGCCCACGTGCATGGGCACCGTCACGCCGTCGATGCCTTCCTGCGCCATGAACGCATTGAGCATCTGCGGCGTCTTCACGTGGTGGATGGGGTCGGCCAGGATGCCGTAGAGGCGGGTGGTGCCGGTGATCTCGACCATCTGCGTCACGCCTGCGTGTAGGCGGTCTTCACCGCGGTGTAGAATTCGCGGGCATAGGTGCCCTGCTCGCGCGAGCCGTAGGAGGAGCCCTTCCGGCCGCCGAACGGCGTGTGGTAGTCCACGCCCGCCGTGGCGAGGTTCACCATCACCATTCCGGCGGCGGACTTCTTGCGGAAATCGCTCGCATACTTGAGGGAGGTGGTGCAGATGCCGGACGACAGGCCGAATTCGGTGTCGTTGGCCACCTGCAGCGCCTCGTCATAATCCTTCACGCGGATCACGCTGGCCACCGGGCCGAAGATCTCCTCCCGGTTGATGCGCATGGCGTTGGAGGTTTCGGTGAAGAGCGCGGGCGCCATGTAGTAGCCGGGCGTGGCGCGCTCCAGCCGCTCGCCGCCGAAGGCGAGCCTTGCGCCCTCCTGCCGGCCGATCTCCACATAGGCGAGGTCCTGCTCCAGCTGGGAGGCGCTGACCACCGGGCCGATGTCGGTTCCGGCCTTCAGCGCGTCGTCCACCTTCAGGGCCGCGAGCTTCTCGGTGAGCGCGGCCACGAAGCGGTCGTGGATGCCGTCCTGCACGATGAGGCGGGACGAGGCGGTGCAGCGCTGGCCGGTGGAGAAGAAGGCGCCGTTGAGGGCGCAGTTCACCGCAATGCCGAGGTCGGCATCGTCCAGCACCACGAAGGGGTTCTTGCCCCCCATCTCCAGCTGGATCTTGGCGCCGCGCGCCACCGCATCCCCCGCGAGGCGGCGGCCCACATTGACCGAGCCGGTGAAGGAGATGGCGCGCACCTTGGGCGACTTCACGATGGCGTTACCCACGTGGGAGCCCGGCCCCATCACCAGGTTGAACACCCCCGCCGGCAGGCCGGCGCGGGAGATGATCTCGCTGAGCGCCCAGGCGGAGCCGGGCACGAGGTCGGCCGGCTTGAACACCACCGTGTTGCCGTAGGCCAGCGCCGGGGCGATCTTCCAGGCCGGAATGGCGATGGGGAAGTTCCAGGGGGTGATGAGGCCGACGACCCCTTCCGGCTCGCGGGTGATCTCCACATCCACGCCGGGGCGCACCGAGGCGAGCTTGTCGCCGGTGATGCGCAGCGCCTCGCCGGCGAAGAACTTGAACACGCGTGCCGCCCGCACCACCTCGCCGATGCCCTCGGGCAGGGTCTTGCCCTCTTCCTGCGACAACAGCCGGCCCAGCTCGTCCTTGCGGGCGAGGATTTCGGAGCCGATGCGGTCGAGCGCATCGGAACGGGCCTCGGGGGTCGCCTGCGCCCAGGCCGGGGCGGCCTCGTGGGCGGCGGCGATGGCCTCCTGCGCCTGCGCCGCGTCGGCGGAGGCATATTCGCCCACCACCTCGTCGAGGTTGGACGGATTGATGTTGCGGTTGACGCCGACGCCGTCCACCCAGTGGCCGGCGATGAAGTTCTTCTTGATGCTGTCGCTCATTGGGGCAGGTCCGGGAAGGTCAGATGCCGAGATAGGCGGTCTTGATGTGCGGGTCGGCCAGAAGGCCGGCGCCGGTGTTTTCCAGGGCGATGGCGCCGTTCTCGATGACATAGGCGCGATCGGCGATCTTCAGCGCGTGGAATGCCTTCTGCTCCACCAAGAGCACCGTGGTGCCGCTCTTGCAGATGCGGTCGATGACGTCGAACATCTGGGCGACGATGATGGGGGCGAGGCCCAGCGATGGCTCGTCCAGCATGAGCAGCTTCGGCTTCGCCATCAGGCCGCGGGCGATGGCCACCATCTGCTGCTCGCCGCCGGAGAGGGAGCCGGCGAGCTGGTTCATGCGCTCGCGCACACGGGGGAAGATGTCGAGCACCTCCTCGAACCGCTCGGCCATGCCGGCGCGGACCTTGGGGTGGTAGCCGCCCATCAGCACGTTGTCCTTCACGGTCATCACCGGGAACAGCTGGCGCGCCTCCGGCACCATGATGAGGCCGGAGCCGACGATCTCGTCCGGGCTCATGCGGTCGATGCGCCGGCCGTCGAACTCGATGCTGCCCGAGGACGGCTTCACCAGGCCGGAGATGGCGCGCAGCAGGGTGGTCTTGCCGGCGCCGTTGGAGCCGATGATGGTGACCACCTCGCCCCGGCCCACGCGGAGCGAGATGTCCTGCAGGATGACGGTGCGGCCATAGCCGGCGGTGACGTCACAGACCTTGAGCATGGACGAAATCCTCTCCGAGATAGGCCTCGATCACCTTGCGCTCGCGCACCACCGTGTCGGGCGCGCCCTCGGCGATCACCTTGCCGGAATCGATCACCACGATCCGGTCGGACAGGCTCATGATGGCCTGCATGTTGTGCTCGATGGCGATGACCGTGACCCCGGTGTCGCGGATGGTGCGCACCAGCTCCACCATCTTCTGGGTGTCGGACTGGCTCTGCCCGGCCATCACCTCGTCGAGCAGGAGAATGGTCGGCTCGGTGGCCAGCGTGCGCGCCACCTCCAGCCGCTTCAGGCCGCCGATGGGCAGGGTTCCGGCCTCCACGTCCTTCACGTCGTCGAGGCCCACGGTCTTGGCCACCCGCAGCGCCACGGCGCGGGCGTCGTCCACCGAGCGATGGCGCAGGAAAGCCCCGATCATGATGTTCTCCAGCACCGTGAGCTTGCCGAACGGCTGGACGATCTGGAACGTGCGGCCGATGCCGAGGCGGGCGAAGGCATCCGGCGTGGTGGGCTGGTGCCATCTGCCGTCCGGGCCGAGGATCTCCACCGTGCCGGAATTGGGCGCGAGGAAGCCGGAGAGCTGGGCGAACACCGTGGTCTTGCCGGCGCCGTTGGGGCCGATGACGCCGAGGATCTCGCCCCGCTTCAGAGTGAGGGACACGTTGTCGGTGGCGGTGAGGCCGCCGAAGCGCTTCACCAGGTTCTGCGCCTTCAGCACCGGCTCGCCGGCGGTGCCGGTGATGAGCTTGGGGGCCGGGGCGACCATCTCCGCCCGCTTGCGGCCGCCGCCGGGCAGCCGGTCGATGAGGCGCAGAACGAAGGGACCGAAGGTGCCGACGAGGCCGCCGGGCAGGGTCAGCGTGATCACCACCAGTACGGTGCCGTAGACGAAGCCGTGCAGGCCGTTGGCCGAGGCCCCGAGCCAGCCGCGCGCCAGTTCCGCCAGTGGCACCACCAGCACCGTCCCGAGGAGCGGCCCCGCCACCGTCCCGAGGCCGCCGATCAGGGCAAACATGGCGATCTCGATGGCGGTGGCGAGGGAGAATAGCGTCGCCGGCTCCAGGAAGGTCATGTACATCGCATGGAAGGTGCCCACGCAGGCGGTGAGTGCCGCCGAGATGGCCATGGCCCAGAGCTTGACGCCATTGATGTTGATGCCCGCCGCCTGGGCGGCGCTGTCGCGCTCGCGCACCGCGGTGAGCGAATAGCCGAGCCGCGAGTTGCGGATGGCCCAGGACACCGCCAGGGACAGGAGCAGCAGGCCGAAGGCGATGTAGAGATAATTGATCTTCTCGCGGAAGATCATCCACGGCCAGCCCAGCTGCAGCGGCACCACCAGGCCGGCCGAGCCGCCGGTGAGGCCGTTGAAATGGATGGTGAGCAGCCGCACCACCTCCAGGAAGGCGATGGTGGCCAGCGAGAAGAACGGCCCGCGCAGGCGGAAGCAGGGATAGCCGATGCCCAGGCCGACCAGCGCCGCCAGCGCCGCGCCGGCGATCATGCCGAACCAGGGCGACAGGCCCAGGTGCTGGATCAGCAGCGCGGCGGTATAGCCGCCGAGACCGTAGAACACCGTATGGCCGAGGGACAGCTGGCCGGCATAGCCGCCCAGGATGTTCCACGCGGTGGCCAGCGCTCCGAACACGCAGATGGTGACGAACACGTGCACCATGAAGGTGGAGCCCGACCAGGCCGGGATGATCACCAGCAGCGACAGCGCGGCGAGGGAGCAATAGGCCCGCGGATCGGCGAGGCGCGCGAGGAAGGACGGCCGGCCGGTGGCGACAGGCGCGGTCGAGGAGTCTTGAAGGCTCATCGGATCACTCCGTGCCGCGCCCGAGGCCGAACAGGCCGGTGGGCTTGAAGATGAGGATCAGGAGGAAGAGGGCGAAATACACGACCTCTTTCAGGTCGGGCGCGATGTAGTAGCCGGAAAGACTGTCCACGAGGCCGATGATCATGGCGCCGAAGAAGGCGCCGTACATGGAGCGCATGCCGCCCAGCACCACCACCACGAAGGCGGTGAGCACGAAATAGGTGCCGATGGTGGGGGTGACCGGGTAGAGCGGCATCACCAGCGCGCTGGCAAGGCCCACGCAGGCCGCGCCCATGCCGAAGGCGATGACGTAGATCTGGTCCACCTTCACGCCCATCAGCATGGCTGCATTGCGGTTCTGCGCGGTGGCGCGGATGGCCCGGCCCAGCGCGGTGGACTGCATGAACAGGTGCAGGCCCGCCACCAGCGCCAGGGCGCAGACGAACATGATGATCTGCCCCTTCACCAGCGAGTAGCCGGCGACCGAGATGGAGCCCTGCGCGGCGGAGGGGGGCACCGAATACAGGTCGGCGCCGAACAGCAGCAGGGCAAGGTTCACCAGCGCGGTGGAAAGCCCCACCGTGGCGAAGATCTGGATATGCTCCTCGGCACCCAGCAGCGGCTGGATGAGGAAGCGCTGGACCAGCGCGCCGAGGGCGAACAGCAGCAGCACGATGGGAACGGCCGAGGCATAGGGATGCAGGCCGAACTTCGCGGCCAGGAGATAGGCCGCATACATGCCCACCATCAGGAATTCGCCATGGGCGAAGTTCACCACCCGGACGATGCCGAAGATGAGGGTGAGGCCGACGCTGATGATGGCATACATGCTGCCGAGCAGGATGCCGTTGAGCACCAGCTGGATAAGAACGTCCATCGCGCTCGCTCCATGGGGGACGCGGAACAGGGTGCGGGTGGGATCGCGACCCCCGCACGAGGCCAGATCGTGCGGGGGTCGGTGCGGCGCGCCGGAGGGGCGCCGCGGGCAGGCGAGGGGCCTCAGTTGGCGCCGACGCCGACCTTCATCTTGGCCACGGCGGCGGCCTCGGGGAACACGGTGACGAGGTTGCCGCCCTGCCACTGCATCAGGAAGGGCTGCGCCCGGGTGTTCTGGCCCTGCTCGGAGAATTTGGCGCCCCAGCCGGTGGCGGTCTGGCCGACGGGGATGTCCACCTTCATCACGGCGGCGCGCACCTTGTCGGCGTCCGTGCTCTTGGCGCTGGCGATGGCGTCGAAGAACACCTTGGCGCCCATATAGTTGGCGAGCGAGTGGCCGGAGCGCGGGTCGATGCCGTACTTCGCCTTGTACATCTTCACGAATGCGTCGATGCCGGGGGCGGCCTTGGGGTTCGTGTTGTACTGGGTGAAGTCCACGTCGAGGGCGCCTTCCATGTTCTCGGCGCCCACCGCCATCATGGTGTCGCGGGTGGAATAGCCGCCGCCGGCGCCCATCACCGCCTTGGGCTTGTAGCCCTGGTCCTTCATCTGGCGGAAGAACAGCACGGTGTCGTTCTGGTAGGAGGTCTGCAGCACCACGTCGGCGCCCGCGGACTTCAGCCGCAGGATGACCGGGGTGAGGTCCACCGACTTGGCGGAATAGGGCAGCACCTCCACCACGTTCAGGCCCTTTTCCTTGGCCCGGGTCTTCTGGTAGCCGGAGACGGTCTGCCCGTAGAGGCTGTCCTCGTGGATGATGCCGACCTTGAGGTCGCCGGGCTTCACGCCGAGGGCGGGGGCGATGGCCTCGATCACCCCGTCCACCATGCGGTTGGCGAAGTCGCGCGCCGTGGCATTGGTGCGGAAGACGTATTTGAAGCCGCGCTCGGTGATGGGGTCGGAGATGGCGCCGAGCTCGAAATAGGGCACGCCGGCCAGCTCCGTCACCTGCGTCGCGGCGAGGGACAGGGACGACGAATAGGTGCCGAAAATGGCGGAAACCTTGTCCACCGACGTCAGGCGCCGGGCCTCGCCCACCGCCTGGTTGGGGTCCACCGCGTCGCCCTTGATGAATTCGATCTTCTTGCCGTCGATGCCGCCGGCGGCGTTGCGCTCCTCCACCGCCAGCTCGAAGCCGCGGAAGCTCTCGTCGCCCAGCAGCGCGAGGCCGCCGGAGAAGGGATAGAGCGCACCGAACTTGACGGTGCCCTGCGCCGCGGCAGGCCCCGCCACGGCGGACACGCCGACCAGCAATGCGGCGGCAAACGCCGCCCGCGCGAAAGTCTTCATCATTTCCTCCCTGCCGGACACCCTGCCGGTGTTGGCGTTCGCAACCCGTTCCGCGGACACGATTCTTATGGGCCGTTCCGCAGCGGGAGCCGGCCTTGCGGCCCCCGGAGCGTGGCGGATAATGCAGATAACCAAGTTGCCTGACAAGTGGGACTTATGTAGTTTTCGCGCACCAAGACATGGCAGGGGGCGGGCTGCGGCAGGACCGCAGCGGGACCCAGGGAGAACGCCGGTGGCTGATATTGCAAAGACGATGCGCCAGGTCCGCTTCATGGGGGCCGGGGGGCCGGAGGTTGTGGTGGCGGAGACGGCCGATGTGCCGCGTCCCGGTGCCGGCCAGGTGCTGGTGGAAGTGGTCGCCGCCGGCGTCAACCGTCCCGATTGCCTCCAGCGCGCGGGCAATTATCCCCCGCCCCCCGGCGCCACCGATGTGCCCGGCCTGGAAATCGCCGGCCGCGTGGTGGAACTGGGCGAGGGCGTCACATCCCTGAAGATCGGTGATGAAGTCTGCGCCCTGGTGATTTCCGGCGGCTATGCGGAATATTGCGTGGCCGAGGCGCCGCTCTGCCTGCCCATTCCCAAGCCGCTTTCCCTGCTGGAGGCGGCCGGACTGCCGGAGAATTATTATACGGTATATGACAACGTCTTCACCCGCGGCCGGCTGACGGCGGGAGAGACCATTCTCATCCATGGCGGATCAAGCGGCATCGGCTCCACCGCCATCCAGCTGGCGCACCATGCCGGCGCCCGCGTGATCGCCACCGCCGGCTCGCCGGACAAGTGCGACTTCTGCCTGAAGCTGGGCGCGGATGCCGCCATCGACTATCGCGCCAGCGATTTCGTGGAGGAGGTCAAGCGCCTCACCGACGGGCGCGGCGTGGACGAGATTCTCGACATGGTGGGCGGCCCCTATGTGGCCCGCAACCTCCAGGCTCTCGCGGTGGAGGGCCGCCTCGTGCAGATCGCCTTCCTCCAGCCGAGCCGGGTGGACATCGACCTGATGCCGGTGATGCTGAAGCGCCTCACCTTCACCGGATCGACCCTGCGCGCCCGCTCGGTGGCGCTCAAGGCCGCCATCGCCGATGCGCTGCGCCGCGAGGTGTGGCCCATGCTGGAGACGGGCAAGGTGAAGCCCTTCATCCACGCCACCTTCCCGCTGGAGGAGGCCAGCGCCGCCCATGCCCTGATGGAATCGAGCGCGCACCTGGGCAAGATCATGCTGGAGACGGGCAAGTGAGCAGCCAGAGCCGCCAGCCGGGCAGCCACGCCGCCTGCGTGGTCCTCGTCACCGGGGCCGGGCGGGGCATCGGCCGCGCCATGGCCGACGCCCATGCCGATGCGGGCGCCGCCGTCGCTTATCTGGACCATGACGCGTCCCTCGCGGAGGCGGCGGCCCAGGCCGCCCGGGCGCGGGGGGTGAAGGCCGTGGGCCTCGCCGCGGACGTCGCCGACTTCGCCGCCGTCGCGGCCGCCGCCCGCGCCGCCGCAGAGGCGCTGGGGCCGGTGGACGTGCTGGTGAACAATGCGGGCATCTCGCCCAAGGGCGGGGCCGACGGGCGCCGCGCCGAGGCTGCCGAGATGGACCCGGCGGAATGGCGCCGGGTGATCGACGTGAACCTTTCCGGCGCCTTCCATTGCGTGCGGGCGCTGGCCCCCGGCATGAAGGCGCTGGGGCGGGGGCGCATCGTCAACATCTCTTCGGTGGCCGGGCGCACCTATTGCGACATCGTGGGGGTCCACTATGCCGCCACCAAGGCCGCCCTCATCGGCTTTTCCAAGCATCTGGCCGGCGAGCTGGGGCCCTATGGGGTGACGGTGAACGCCATCGCCCCCGGGCGCATCGACACGCCGATGATGCGCGGCACCGCCTCTGCCGCCAACGAGGCGGTGCGCCTCGCCACCCCGCTGCGCCGCCTCGGCCAGCCGGAGGAGGTGGCGGCCACCTGCCTGTTCCTGACCTCGGACGCCGCCGGCTTCGTGACCGGACAGGTGGTGGACGTGGCGGGCGGCTGGCTTCTGACGTGAGGGGTGCCATGTTCGACTTTTCCGGCCGCACGCTGCTGCTCACCGGCGCCAATGGCGGCATCTCCCGCGCCATTGCCCGCACCTTCTTCGATCTCGGCGCCAATTGCGTGCTGACCGACCTCGATGCAGAGGGCGTGGCGGCCTTCGCCCGCGACCTCGACCCCTCCGGCGTCCGCGCCGTGGGGGTGGGGCACGATGCCGCCAGCCCACAGGAGGCGGATGCGGCCCTCGGCATGCTTGCCGCGCGGTTCGGCCGCCTTGATTTCCTCGTCACCTCCGCCGGCCTCTACCGGGAGATGCCGGTGGCGCAGATGTCCGACGCGCATTGGCGCTCGGGCGTGGCGGTCAACCTGGACGGCGTGTTCTACACCTGCCGCGCCGCCATCCCCCATTTTGCGGACGGCGCCGCCATCGTGAACGTTGCTTCCATGGCTGGCCATCGCGGCAGCGTGGGCCATGCAGACTATGCGGCGGCGAAGGGGGCGGTGCTCACCTTCTCGCGCACCCTCGCCATGGAGCTTGCGCCCAGGGTGCGGGTGAATGCGGTCTCGCCCGGCCTCATCGACACGCCCATGGTGAGCGGGCTGATGGCGGGCTCCGGCGCCGCGCTGCTGGCGAGCACGCCCCTGAAGCGGCTCGGCACGCCGCAGGAGATCGCGCGCGTGGTCGCCTTCCTGTGCTCGGACTGGGCGAGCTTCGTCACCGGGGAAACGGTGCATGTGAACGGCGGGCTCTATATTGCCAGTTGAGACGGCAGCCCGCTGACGCTGTGGAAAAAATGCCGGCCGGGGTGTGGTCCGGCAAGCACCGGCGGCGCATGCCGTCGGGCGCAACCTGAGGTCTGGAGCAGGCGAATGGCTCACCTACGCGACATTCTCGGACGCGCGCCGTCCCTCGCCGACACGCTGGCCCTGCGGCTGCGCGAGGAAATCGCCTCCGGGCGCCTGCGGCCGGGGGAGCGCCTGCCCACCGAGCACCAGATGTCGGAGACCTACGGGGTCAGCCGGCCCATCGTGCGCGAGGCGGTGGGGCGGCTGAAGCATGACGGCCTGGTCACCACCCGCCAGGGCGCCGGCGCCTTCGTGGCCGACCCCGGCGCGGTCTCCACCTTCCGCCTCGACATCGCCGATTTCAGCGACAAGGAGGAGATGAGCGCCATCGTCGAGCTGCTCATGGCGGTGGAGGCCACCGCCACCGGCCATGCGGCGGTGCGCCGGAGCGATGCGGAGCTTGCCCACATCCGCGCCCAGCTCGATGCCATGCAGCAGGCCATCGACCGCGGGGAGCCGGGCGTGGACGAGGACATGGCCTTCCACCGGGCCATCGTGGAGGCCACGGGCAATCCCTTCTTCCGCGACCTCTCCCAGTTCCTCGACCACCGGGTGCGCCACTTCATCCGCACCGCGCGGTCGAACACCGCCCGCCTCGGCGGGCTGGCGCAGGCGGTGCAGCACGAGCACGAGGCCATCTATGCCGCCATCGAGGGCCAGGATGCCGCCGCCGCCCGCGCCGCCGCGGAGGAGCACCTGCGCAATGCGGCGACCCGGCTGGCGCTCTACCTGAAGCCTTAGAGCGCGATCCGCGCAAATTGAACCAAGTTGCGCGGTGAATCGCCCTCTAAACTCAGGAAAATGTGCGCGATCCGCGCCAATTGAACAAATTTACTCGGTGAACTGCCCTCTCACTCCAGGGCCGGATCGCCCGGCCCGAGTCCGCCCGGCTGGAGTGTCGCCTTGCCCGCCTGCCGCCCGCCGCTTAAAGCTTAGGGCCACAAGGAGGCCGCCATGCCGCAGAGCCACGCCACCGTCGATCCGGCCGAGGTCGCCCGCTTCGAGGCCCTCGGGGCCGCCTGGTGGGACGAGAAGGGCAAGATGGCCCCTCTCCATGCCATGAACCCCGCCCGGCTCGCCTTCCTGCGTGACACGCTGGTGCGCCATTTCGGCCGCGATCCCCGCGCCCTGCGGCCGCTGCGGGGCCTGGGCGTGCTGGACATCGGCTGCGGCGGCGGTCTGCTCAGCGAGCCCCTGGCCCGCATGGGCGGGCAGGTGACGGGCATCGACCCCGCCCCCGGCAATATCGACGTGGCCCGCGCCCATGCCGAGGCCGGCGGCCTCGACATCGAATATCTGCCGGTAACCGCCGAGGAGCTGGACGCCCGCGGCGCGCGCTTCGACGTGGTGGTGGCGCTGGAGGTGGTGGAGCACGTGGCGGACGTGGCCCTGTTCGTGCGCACCGCCGGCCGGCTGGTGGCGGAGGGCGGCATCCTCATTCTCTCCACCCTCAACCGCACGGCCAAGAGCTTCGCCCTTGCCATCGTGGGCGCGGAATATGTGCTGCGCTGGCTGCCTCCCGGCACCCACCACTGGGAAAAATTCATCACCCCGGACGAGCTGGAGGCGACGCTCGGCGCCGCCGGCTTCGAGGCCCGCGAGAAGGCCGGCCTCGCCTACGAGCCGCTCTCGGGCGACTTCCGCCTGACGCAGGACCTTTCCGTGAACTATTTCGTCGTGGCGGTGCGGGTGTAGGCTGCGGGAGCTAAGGAGGTGGTTCAGATGGTTGCGACCCAGCTGCTTGAGCTCGATGACGTCCGGCAGATCGCGGAGGAGGTCGGCCGTCGCCAGCTGCCCGAAGGCAGCGTCCATCGCGCCGAGGTGCAACCAACGCTGGATTCTTCGGGGCAGGGTGCGCTGCGCATTCTGTTTGTTCTTGAGCCTGGTGCGCCCGAACGGATCCCAGGGGACGCTTTGCTGAAGCTGCTTGTCGGCCTGCGCATGGAGTTGGAGCGGCGAGGCGAGGAGCGGGTTCCTATCGTGAAGTACGCCACGACGGACGAGGTTGCCGAGGCGCGCGACGATGACGATTAAGCCCGATCACCTGATCGAACTTGCGCGTACCGTCGCGTCGGCTTCGCCATCCAGGCGGCCGCGTCAAACAAACCTCAGGCGCGCCATCTCCGACGCCTACTATGCGGTCTTCCACCATCTCGCGAGGATCGTTGCGGATGAACTGATCGGCAGTTCGTACCGGACAAGCAAGGCCTATGTCCTTGCATACCGCAGTCTCGACCATGGCTTGGCCAGGACCGTTTGCCAGGACCTTGCAAAGGCAACGCCTCCTGCCAAATACAACAGCTACCTCCCATCCTCGGGGTTTTGCAGTGAAATAACTGAGTTTTGCACGGCCTTCGTTGACCTGCAGGAGCGACGGCATTCAGCGGATTACGATCCGTCCGAGCGCTTCTCGATCGCTGACGTTGAGATGCTTGTGAACACCGCTACGTCAGCGATCACAAAATTGAATGCGGCATCGCCGCAGGAGCGGCGGCTCTTTGTCCATATCATCAGCTTCAAGTTGCGATAGAGCCTGCATCGATCTTGGGGTTAGAGGGCTATTCGCCGCTCATATGGATCCACGGCGCGGCCTTATATGAGCGGATTGCGCTTCAATACCATCGGCCCGGGCTTTTGACCGGTGCAAAGTTGGTTCGCTCAAGCGCCGCGCGGGCCGTTGGTATAAGCCTCAGTTCCGGTCCTCGGGCAGGACCGGCAGCGGGAACACCTCCACCTCGTCCTCCTTCAGCGCCTTGACCTCTTCGGCGGTGGCCTCGCCATAGATGGAGCGGTGCTCGATGTCGCCGTCGTGCATCTTGCGGGCGAGGTCGGCGAAATCGTCGCCCACATAGTCCGAGGTCTTCACCACATGCTCGCGGATCTGGCGCAGCAGGTCCAGCAGCTCGCCGTCGGGGCGCGCCATCACCGGCATGGCGGCGGCGGAAGCAGCAGGAGCTTCCGCGGCGGGGGCCTCTGCAGCAGGGGTTTCCGCGCCGGGTCGCTCGGCGGCGGCGGGATGGGGCGCGCGGTCGGTGCGGGCCACGGAGGGGGCCATCACCGCCTTCTCCACCTCGGCGGACCCGCAGGTGGGGCAGGTGACGAGCCCGCGTCCGCGCTGGGCGTCATAGCTGGCGGAGGAGGGGAACCAGCTCTCGAATTGGTGCCCGGAGGCGCATCGCAGGGTGTAGCGGATCATGGCAGGGCCCGCACCACGCCGAGGGGGCCTGTGTGTGCCGGCACCGGCACTTCGAACCGGCGGCCGTTGGCGAGGGAGGGGATGCGGGCGCGGGCGGCAGCCACCTCCTTGAGGTCGATCTCGGCCAGGATGACGCCGGGGTCGGTGTCCCCCTCCGCGATCACCCGGCCCCAGGGGTCCACCACCAGGGAGTGGCCGAAGGTTTCGCGCCCGTTCTCGTGGCGGCCGCCCTGGGCGGCGGCGAGCACATAGGCGCCGTTCTCGATGGCGCGGGCGCGCAGGAGAATGTGCCAATGGGCCTCGCCGGTGGGCCGGGTGAAGGCCGCGGGCACGGTGAGCACGCCGGCGCCGGCTTCCGCCAGCGCCCGGTAGAGGGCGGGGAAGCGCAGATCGTAGCAGATGGTGAGGCCGAGCCGCACGTCGTCCACATCGGCCAGAACCGCCCGCTCCCCGGGGCGGTAGGCGGACGATTCGCGGTAGCTCTCGCCATTGCCCAGGTCCACGTCGAACATGTGGATCTTGTCGTATCGCGCCGTGATGGCGCCCTCCGGGTCGATGAGGTAGGCGCGGTTGGCGGCCTTGCGCTCGGCCACCTTCACGGCCAGCGAGCCCACATGCAGGTGAACCTTCAACTCGCGGGCGAGCTGGCGCAGGCCGGCGAGGGTGGCGTCCTCGCCTTCCTCCTTCAGCGTCTCGAACAGCACCTGCCGGTCGAGCTCCATGATGTTGGTGGTCTCTGGCGTCTGGATGTAGCGGGCGCCATCGCGCGCCGCCTCCCGCACCAGGGCCGAGGTGGCGTCGAGATTGGCGGCCGGGTCCCGGCTGCTGCGCAGCTGCACCAGGGCCACGCGGAGGGTCTGACGGGTGTCGCAGGTCATGGGCTGGCTCGTCCTGGTGGCGGGGCGGCGCCGGTTGCGTCACCGCTGTGTGCGGGAGCCGGCGTCGCCGCCTGTGCGGTCGTCTGGTGCAGGGCCGGCCAGGCTCAACGCCGCCTGCCGGGCAAATCCATATCCCTTACAGATAGGATGCATCTGCGCCTTCGCACAGGGCCTTGCGTGGAAACGCGCCGCGGCTCAGGCCGCAAGGGCATCCAGCCGGCCGGCATCCTCCAGCGCATAGAGGTCGTCGCAGCCGCCCACATGGGTGTCGCCGATGAAGATCTGCGGCACCGAGGTGCGGCCGCCGGCCCGCCGGGTCATTTCCAGCTGGCCTTCCTTGTCGGTGGTCACGTCGATCTCGGTGAAGGTCCAGCCTTTGCGGCGCAGCAATTCCTTTGCCGAATGGCAATAGGGGCACCAGCTCTTGGTGTAGATCTCGATGGGTTTCATGCGTCTCACAACGAACGGGGCAGACGACAGCCAAGCCGTCGTCACGAAAGCGTCGCATCATAAGGGTTCAGGCGAAATCGACAACCCGGGCGAAGGTCAGAGCATCCACACCCCCCACCTTTGCCCGCCTGAGGGCACGGGCGCAGGCGTCCAGGGTGGCGCCGGTGGTGTAGACGTCATCCACCAGCAGCACGCGCCGTCCGGCCAGCACGGATGCTGCATTGCGGGAGAGGGCGAAGGCGCCGGCCACGTTGTCGCGCCGCTCGGCGCGCCCCAGGGCGGTCTGCGATGGCGTGCCGCGGCGGCGCTGCAGCAGGTCGGTGCGCTGGGGCATGGCTGCCATGCGTGCGATATGCCCGCCCAGCAGCGCGGCCTGGTTGAACCGCCGCCGCCACAGCCGCAGCGGATGGAGCGGAACCGGGACGATGACGTCGGCATCGCCGATCACGTCCGCCCCCGCCTGCGCCATCAGCCGCGCCATGGGCGCGGCGATGTCGAGGCGATCGGCATATTTCAGGTTGTGCACAAGATTGCGCGCCGCGGCGGTGTAGGTCACGGCGGCGCGGGCGCGGTCGAAGGCCGGCGGGTCGGCGAGGGCCTGGGGGGAGACCAGAACCCCGTTGTGCCGGGTGCCGGGATCATGAACGAAGGGGGCCCCGGTGCGGTCGCACAAGGGCGGGGTGATGAAGGCGAGGCTGCCCCAGCATGGCCCGCACAGCCCGCCGGCCTGGCCGGTGATTGCGCCGCAGGCGATGCAGGTGGGCGGCAGCACGAGCCCCAGCAGCCCGGCGCCGCCGGCCCGCGCCGCCCGCTTGATGGACTGGAAGGAAACCCCGGCCATGCGCTCGCCCCCGCCGCATGATCGGTGCGGGGGCTCGCGGTGTAAAGGCGGGGACGGCCCGCCTCAGCGCGGCGTCCAGCCCCGCAGGAGCAGGGCGTTGGCGATCACGCTCACCGAGGAGAGCGCCATGGCCGCCGCCGCCACCATGGGCGAGAGCAGCAGCCCCAGGGTGGGATAGAGCACCCCGGCGGCGATGGGCACGCCCGCGGCATTGTAGAGGAAGGCGAACACCAGGTTGCGCCGGATGTTCGCCATGGTCGCCCGCGACAGGGAGCGGGCATGGGCGATGCCGGAAAGGTCGCCCTTCAGCAGGGTGATGCCGGCGCTCTCCATGGCAATGTCGGTGCCGGTGCCCATGGCGATGCCCACGTCCGCCACGGCGAGGGCGGGGGCATCGTTCACGCCGTCGCCGGCCATGGCCACCACATGCCCGGCCTTGCGCAGGCGCTGCACCACCTGCGCCTTGTGATCGGGCAGGACCTCCGCCTCCACCTCGGTGATGCCGAGGCGCTTGGCCACGGCAAGGGCGGTGGTGCGGTTGTCGCCGGTGAGCATCACCACGCGCACGCCGGAATCGGTGAGGGATTTCAAGGCCGCCTCGGTGGTTTCCTTCACCGGGTCGGCAATGGCCACGAGGCCGGCGGCTTGGCCATCCACGGCGACGAAGACGGCGGTCGCCCCCTCCCGGCGGAAGCCTTCGGCGGTGGCCGTGTGGTGGTCGGTGGCAATGGCGTTCTCGCTCATGAAGGCGGCATGACCGACGATGACGCGCCGCCCGTCCACCGTGCCGCGGATGCCCTTTCCGGCCGTGCTGTCCACGCCGGACGGCTCGGAGAGGGCGAGGCCGCGGTTGTTGGCGGCCTGGACGATGGCGGCGGCGAGGGGATGCTCGCTCGCCCGTTCGAGGCTGGCAGCCAGGCGCAGCAATTCCACCTCGTCGGTGGTGTGCAGCGCCTCCACCGCCACCACGCTCGGCTTGCCGACGGTGAGGGTGCCGGTCTTGTCCACCACCACCACGTCCACCTTCTCCATGCGCTCCAGCGCCTCGGCATTGCGCACCAGGATGCCCAGCTGGGCGCCGCGCCCCACGCCCACCATCACCGACATGGGGGTGGCAAGGCCGAGGGCGCAGGGGCAGGCGATGATGAGCACGCTCACCGCCGCCATCAGCGCGAAGGTGAGGCGCGGCTGCGGCCCCACCATCATCCACACCGCGAAGGCGACGCAGGCGGCGGCGAACACGGCGGGCACGAACCAGCCGGACACCTGGTCGGCCAGACGCTGGATGGGCGCGCGGGAGCGCTGGGCCTGCGCCACCATCTGCACGATGCGCGAGAGCAGGGTGTCGCTGCCCACCTTTTCGGCGCGCATGGTGAAGGCGCCGGAGGCGTTGAGGGTGCCGCCGATGACCGCTTCGCCGCGGTCGCGGCTCACCGGCAGCGATTCCCCGGTGACGAGGCTTTCGTCCAGCACGGCGCGGCCGTCCGTCACGGTGCCGTCCACCGGCACCTTCTCGCCGGGGCGCACGCGCAGGAGGTCGCCGGGGGCGACGGCGGCAAGGTCGATCTCCTCGTCGGTGCCGTCGGCCTTCACCCGCAGCGCGGTCTTCGGCGCCAGCGAGAGCAGGGCCTTGATGGCGCCCGAGGTGCGCTCGCGGGCCCGCAGCTCCAGCACCTGCCCCAGCGCCACCAGCACGATGATGACGGCCGCCGCCTCGAAATAGACCGGCACGCCGCCTTCATGGCTGTGGAACGTGTGGGGGAACAGGGACGGGGCGAAGGTGGCCACCAGCGAGTAGAGATAGGCCACCCCCGTGCCCAAAGCGATGAGGGTGAACATGTTGAGGTTGCGCGTCTTCACCGACAGCCAGCCGCGCTGGAAGAAGGGCCACCCCACCCACAGCACCACCGGCGACGCCAGTGCGAACTGCAGGTAATTGGAGGTCTGCTGCGGCAGGAGCTGGAAACCGAACAGGTGCTGGCCCATCTCCAGCACGAACACGGGCAAAGCGAGGGCGAGGCCGATCCAGAAGCGCCGCGTCATGTCGGCAAGCTCGGCGTTCGGTCCCTCATCGAGGGTCACGATCTCGGGCTCCAGCGCCATGCCGCAGATGGGGCAGATGCCGGGGCCGACCTGGCGGATCTCCGGGTCCATGGGGCAGGTGTAGATGGTGCCCTCCGGCAGATGTTCCGGCGGCGGGGGCGGGGCGGCGCCGCCCACATAATGGGTGGGATCGGCCTTGAACCTGGTTTCGCAGGAGGAGGAGCAGAAGAAATAGGGCTTCTTCTCGTGGCGCGCGGAATATTTGGCCCGCCCGGGCTCCACCATCATGCCGCACACGGGGTCCTTCACCGGCGCGAGATAGGTTTCCGGGGTGGCCTCGAACTTGGTCTTGCAGCCGTTGCAGCAGAAATAGAAGGTCCGGCCGGCATGGCTGGCGGTGGGCTTGCCGGCTTCGGGGTCGGTCTTCACATCCATGCCGCAGACCGGGTCCTTGACCGTGGGCGGCAGGCTCGCCGCGCCGGGATCGAGGGGCGCCGGTGCCTTCCCGCCGCAGCAATCGGCGCCACCCGCATGAGCGTGGGCGGAAGGATCGTGGGAATGTTCGTCGGCCATGGCGGCTCCGCAAGAAATCGGCGCCAGCAGGAGGCCATTTCCCGCGAGGGGACCTTGCGCTGGCTCATGTTCCGGTCGGCAAAAGAACCCCCGGGGGGTATCCAGCTTGTTAAATATACCCATGGGGGGTATATGGCAAGGCATGCGCAGCCCGACCAAAGAACAGGTTCTCAAGCGCCTGAGCCGCATCGAAGGCCAGGTGCGCGGCCTCTCCCGCATGGTGGAGGAGGACCGCTATTGCATCGACGTGATCACCCAGCTCTCCGCCGTCCGCGCCGCCCTGAAGCGGGTGGAGGAGGAGGTGTTGCGGGACCATGTGGGCCATTGCGTGGAGCACGCCATCCGCTCCGGCGATGCGGAGGACCAGCGGCAGAAGGTCAAGGAGCTGATGGACGTGATCGTGCGGTCCGAGCGGTGACGCCGGCTCAGGCGGAAGTGGCGCCGGCGGGCTCCAGGAAGATCAGCTCGCTCTCGTCATAGGCGCGGCGTTCCAGCTCGCGGAAGCCTTCGGGCACGGTGAAGGCGCCGGTGCGCTCCTCCACCACCAGGAGCGCGCCACCGGCCAGCCAGCCGCCCGCCCGCGCGCCGGCCAGGGCGGTTTCGGCCAGCCCCTTGCCGTAGGGCGGATCGCAGAACATGAGGTCGTAGGGCTCGCCCGGCCCCATCTCGCCGAGCCGGGTGGCGTCGCGGCGGAACACGCGGGTGACGCCGGTGAGGCCCAGGGCCTCCACATTGTCGCGGATGAGGCCGCGCGCTTCCGCCGCCTCCTCCACGAACACGGCGAAGCGGGCGCCGCGCGACAGCGCCTCGATCCCCAGCGCCCCGGTGCCGGCGAACAGGTCCAGCACCCGGGCGCCGTCGCAGGGGTCGCCATAAGCGTGGGCGAGCACGTTGAACAGGCTCTCCCGCAGCCGGTCCGACGTGGGCCGGGTGGCGCTGGAGGAGGGGCCCTTCAGCGTGCGCCCCTTGAGCTTGCCGCCGACGATGCGCATGGCCGTCCGCAGGTCCGCTCAGCGCTTGCCCATGGGCTTGCCGCCCCGGCCGGCCCCGGGCTTGCCGCCGCCGGGACGTCCGCCCGGCTTTCCGCCGAAGCCACCCGGCTTGCCGCCGGGCCGCCCACCGGGCTTTCCGCCCGGCTTGCCGCCGAACCCGCCGGGCCGCCCGCCTGCCGGCTTGTCGCCGAAGCTGCGGCCACGGCCGGCGGGGCGCTCGTCACGCTCGCCGCCTTCGGGCCGGGGGCGGAACGGGCGGTCACCCTGCGGGCGCTCGCTGAAGCCGCCGGGCCGCCCGCCTGCCGGCTTGTCGCCGAAGCTGCGGCCGCGGCCGGCGGGGCGCTCGTCGCGCTCGCCGCCTTCGGGCCGGGGGCGGGGGCGGAACGGGCGATCACCCTGCGGGCGCTCGCTGAAGCCGCCGGGACGCCCGCCTGCCGGCTTGTCGCCGAAGCTGCGGCCACGGCCGGCGGGGCGCTCGTCACGCTCACCGCCTTCGGGTCGGGGGCGGGGGCGGAACGGGCGGTCACCCTGCGGGCGTTCGCTGAAGCCGCCGGGACGTCCGCCCGGCTTGTCGCCGAAGCTGCGGCCACGGCCGGCGGGGCGCTCGTCGCGCTCGCCGCCTTCGGGCCGGGGGCGGGGGCGGAACGGGCGGTCACCCTGCGGGCGCTCGCTGCCGAAGCGCTCGCCCTCGCCGCTGCGGCGCGGGCCGCTGCGCTTGAAGCCGCCCTCGTCGCCATAGGGGCGGCGCTGTGCGTCGCCGCGCGGGAAGCGCTCCTCCCGGTCCCGGCGCGGGCCGGAGGGGCGGGCGTCGTCCCGCTGGCGGGGCGGGGCGTCGGTCCAGGGGCGGCGGGGCCGCTCCTCGCTGCCCGGGCCGGAGCGGGTGGGGCGGCGGCGGAAGTCCTCCTGGCCTTCGGCCTCGCGGCGCGGGCCGCGTTCATCGGAGCGGAAGGGGGGGCGGCCCTTGCCGGCCGGGCCGCGCTTGGGGCGGTCGAAGGCGAAGTCGTCGCGGTCGCGGCCCCGCCCGTGGGGGCGTTCACCGTCGCGCATGTGGCCGCCGGCCCGTGGCCCGGGCGCATCCGGCCGCGGCGTCACGCGCTCCACCTTCACGGTGCGGCCCTTGCGGTCGGCCACTGTGCCGCGGTTCTCCAGCGGGGTTTCCCCGGTCAGGCGGCGGCGCACGCGCGGGCCGGCGGCGGGGCGGATCACATCGGTCACCGGGGCGTCGTACGCCTCGTCGCCGCTGCGGGTGGTGCGGCGGGCCGGCACCTTCAGGCCGCCGGCGCGGTCGGCGGCTTCCTGCTTGCGTCCGGCGGGGCGGTAGGCGGGACGCACCGGCGCGTCCTCCACCTCGCGCTCCACCACCGGGCCTTCGAAATCCGCGCCGGAGGCGGCGGAAAGCTCGGCGCCGATCTGGTCGCGCAGCACGCGGGTGCGCACCTCCTCGATGCCGCCTTCGGCGATCTCGCCCAGCTGGAACGGGCCGTAGGAGACGCGGATGAGGCGGTTCACCTGGAGCCCCAGCGCCCCCAGCACGTTGCGGATCTCGCGGTTCTTGCCTTCGCGCAGGGACACGGTGATCCAGGCATTGGCGCCCTGCACCCGGTCAAGCTCGGCCTCGATGGGGCCGTATTCCACCCCGTCCACGGTGATGCCGCGGAGAAGCCGGTCCAGCTGCGCCTGGTCGATGGCGCCGTTGGCGCGCACGCGGTAGCGGCGCAGCCAGCCGGTTTCCGGCAGCTCCAGCACCCGGGCGAGGCCGCCGTCGTTGGTGAGCAGCAGGAGCCCTTCGGAATTGAGGTCGAGCCGGCCCACGCTCACGAGGCGCGGCAGGCCGCCCGGCAGGATCTCGAACAGGGTGGTGCGCCCTTCCGGGTCGCGGTTGGTGGTCACCACGCCCTTGGGCTTGTGGTAAAGAAAGAGGCGGGTGCGCTCGCGCTCGGGCAGCGGGGCGCCGTCCACGGTGATGGCATCCTGCGGCGTCACGGTGACGGCGGGGCTGGTGAGCACCTCGCCGTTCACGGCCACGCGGCCGGCCTCGATCCATTCCTCGATCTCGCGGCGCGAGCCGAGGCCGGCGCGGGCGACGACCTTGGCGACGCGCTCGGCCTCTTTGGGCGCGGCGGGGGTGAGTTCGCGCTTCTGGCGCGGAACGCGGTTCTTGTCCTTGCGGGGAGGTGATGTGCGCGGCATGAGGGGCAGTTAGCACAGCAGAGGCGGCGCGGCGAGCGCGGCAAGCGCAGAGGCATCATGTCGGGCACCTTCATGCAGATGGCGCTGAACGAGGCGCGGGCCGCCGCGGAGCGGGGCGAGGTTCCGGTGGGGGCGGTGCTGGTGCGCGGCAACGAGGTGGTCGCCCGCGACGGCAACCGCACCCGGGAGCTGAACGATCCCACCGCCCATGCGGAAATCCTGGTGTTGCGCGCGGCCGGTGCGCTGCTGAAGTCCGAGCGGCTCACCAATTGCGATCTCTACGTGACGCTGGAGCCCTGCGCCATGTGCGCGGCGGCGCTGTCCTTCGCCCGCATCCGCCGGCTTTATTTCGGCGCCGCCGATCCCAAGGGCGGCGGCGTGGAGCATGGGCCGCGCTTCTTCTCGCAGCCCACCTGCCACCATGTGCCCGAGGTCTATGGCGGCATTGCCGAGCGGCAGGCGTCGGAAGTGCTCAAGGCCTTCTTCCGCGCCCGCCGATAGACCCCGTGCCGCCGGGAGCCGGGAGCTCAGCGGCACACGCACAGGGCTTCGGAGGCCTCGTCGTTCCAGCCGCTGCCTACATAGGTGTAGCTGCGGCTGGAGCGGAAGCGGGCGCCGCCCTGGTTGACATGCTGCCAGAGGGTCAGCGTGCAGCCGCGGGTCACCTTGAAGGAGGAGACCTGATCGTTCCACGAGGGATCGTAGATCACACTCTCGCAGCCGCCGCCGTGGCCGTTGGTGGTGCAGCCCAGGCTCTCGCCCCGCACCATCTTCATGCGGTCGAGATTGCCCAGCGTGTAGCCGGAGCCGCCATAGTCGCGGTGCTGGAAGATGCGGCAGCCGGCTTCGGCGGCGGCCGGCGCGAAGAAGATGCCGGCGGCGATCAGGGAGCCCAGGGCGATGCCGGGCAGGTTCATCAATCTGGTCATGGCGACCCCTCCGTCGTCCATCAACGGAACTTCGTGGTGGGTTGAGGGTGCGAGGCCTTTTTGCCGCGAAAGTCGCTCGCACGGCGCATGAGCCCGCTGCGGCCGGAACGCGCTGCGGTCCGGCCGGCAGAAGCGGTCTCGCTTCACTGGGTGGCGACGGGCCTGCGCGGCCTGTCTCGGCCTGCGCAGATCCGGCTCCGGGCTTCAGCCTGGAGCGGGTCCGGCCAGGCCGGCTCGACCTGTGCGGGAAACCGCGCTCCAGACCCCGTGTCCGGCCCTTGCGATGGCGGCCGGAACGAAGAGCCGGAGTGAAGCGGACACCGCTGCAGGAAGAGGGGCGTGCGAAATCTTTCCGGCTCGCAGCAAAGAATAGACGCTCCACCCGCGCCCGCATCCACTGTTTGAGGGATGCTGCGCAGGGCGTGGAAAAAACGCGTCGCGGACCCAGTGGATCAACCGAAACGGATGGGACCCATCCGTTTCGAAAAGGTGAGCCACCAGATCAAAGAGTAGTGGTTCGGCCGCGGCGCCGGGATCAGGACAGGCGGCCGCCCTATGCCTCCGCGAGGAAGGGGCCGACCGCCGCCAGCGTCGCCTCGGGCGCTTCCTCGGCCACGAAATGGCCGGACTCCACCGCCGTGCCCTCGATGCCGGGCGCCAGCACCCGCCAGGCATCCAGCGGGCTCACCCCCCGGCTGGGAATGCCCGCCGCGCCCCACACGGTGAAGACGGGGCAGGAGAGGGTGCGGCCGGCGGCGATGTCCGCCTCGTCATGGGCAAGGTCGATGGTGGCGCCGGCGCGGTAGTCCTCGCACATGGCGTGGAGGCGGTCCGGCGAGGAGATGGCGGCGCGATAATGGGCCATGGCCCGGGTATCGAAGGCGGAAAGGTTCTTCGCCGCGGTCCAGCTTGCCATGGTCCAGTCGAGGAACCAGCCGGGATGGCCGCCCACCAGCTTCTCCGGCAGCGGGTGGGGCTGGGCCAGCATCGACCAGTGGTAGACCTGCAGCGCCCGCGCCCGGTCCATCCGGTGCCACATGACATAGGTGGGCACGATGTCCAGCACCACCAGCCGGTCGAGCCGGCCGGGATGGTCGAGACCGAGGCGGTATCCGGCCCGGGCGCCGCGATCGTGGCCCATGAGGGCGAAGTGGGCGAAGCCCAGATGCTCCATCATCTCCACCATGGCGGCGGCCATGGCGCGCTTGGAATAGGGCGCATGGTCCGCCCCCGGCGCCGGGGCGGGCGCCGCGCTCCAGCCGTAGCCGGGCAGGTCGGGGATGATCAGGGTGTGGGTCTGCGCCAGCTTTTGCGCCATGCGATGCCACATGACATGGCTCTGCGGAAAGCCGTGCAGCAGCAGCAGGGGCGATCCGGCGCCCCCCTGCCGCAGGAAGATGCGGCCGGCCTTCGTGTCCACGTAATGGGAGGCGAAGCCGGGAAAGAGGTCGGTCAGATCGGTCATGGGCTCCTCCTCGCCGCCGGGCATTTGCCCGCGGCGGACGTGCATGGGGCGAAGGATGGGGCGAAGGATGGGCGATGAAAACGGCGCGCGCCGGGCGGGCGTCTGGCGTCGTGCCGCGGCGGCGGCCCGCGCTCAGTCGAATACCTCGTCCGCGGCGGTGATCAGCCCCAGGCTGGGGGAGGTGGCGCAGAAGGCGCCGAGCTTCTCGGCATTCTTCACGAAGGTGTCCGTGTCGATCACCGGGGGCGCGTCGTCGTCTTTGTAGTAGGCATCCAGCCAGGTCAGGATGAGTGTGATCGTCGGCTTGTCGGCCTGCATGAACTGCTGGCAGGTCATGGTGGAAAGGTCCCACTTCTCCGCCGCCGCCGGGACGCTGCCGGCCAGGACGCTGCCGGCCAGGACACCGCCGGTCAGGAGCGCGGCGGCGATCCGGGGTGTGACGATCCGGGGTGTGACGATCCCGTGTCTCATGAAATCCTCCCCATTCCTTTCGGCCGTTCCGGCCCTTGGCGGCATCATGCGCCGCGCCGGCGCCGGGCGCCAGCAGGGGCCCGGCGGGGGGGGGGGGGTGGACGGCGCGCCCGCAGGTGCGCTCCGGGAAGACCCTTGTCGCCTATCGCGCTTCCAGCACCGCGGCGCAGGCGTCCGGCAGGTCCGCCAGGGTCAGGGGCGGTTTGGGCTTCGCCGGCTCCTTCTCGGGCTTGGGGTGGAGCACCTCGTCGGTGAACCACCAGTCCAGCTCCGCCCCGCACCCCTCGCCCGCCGGGGGCGGCTCCTGCCCGCGGCAGTCCGGGTTGCCCCTGGGGCAGGAGATGCGCACATGCATGTGATAGTCGTGGCCCCAATAGGGGCGGACCCGGGCGAGCCAGGCGCGGTCGCCGGTCGCCTCACGGCACAGGGCCTTCTTGATGGCGGCGTTCACCAGCACCCGTTCGACCGCGGGGTCGAGGGCGGCGGCGCGCACCACCTTCCAGTGGTCGGGGCGCCAGTTGGCGGGGTCGATGTCGCGCCGGTCGGCCCGCACCATCATGGTGGCGGAGAGCTTTTCGCGCTCGTCGCGGGTCAATTCGCGGCCGGGGCTCGGGGTCAGCCAGATGTCGGCGTCCAGGCCGATCTGGTGGGAGGCGTGGCCGGTGAGCATGGGGCCGCCGCGCGGCTGGGCCATGTCGCCCACCAGGATGCCGTTCCAGCCGGAGACCTTCGGCACCTGGGCGGCGAAGCGCTCCAGGAAATCCACGAGGTCGGGATGGCCCCAGTTGCGGTTGCGCGACAGGCGCATCACCTGCCACGTCGGCCCGTTCACCGGCAGCGCCTGCGCCCCCGCAAGGCAGCCCTTGGAATAGAAGCCGATGGCGCGGGCGGCCAGGGGCGCGGGGGTGCCGGCGCGGCCGAACAGCTCCTTGGCGGGCACCGCCTTCGGCGCCGGCCGGCCCGGCACGGCGGCGGGCGGCTGCTGGGCCAGGGCGGCCGGCGGGCCGGCCAGCAGCGCCAGCAGGAGGATGGCGCGGCGCGCGCGGCGCATGGTCAGCTCGTGGCCTTGTGGGTCATCACCACGAAGCCGCCGTCGTTGCGGGTGCCGGGATGGGCCGGCAGGTCGGTGACGAACAGCGTGGCGCCGGGCTGCACCAGGGTCGCCACCTGCCGGTTGATGGCGGGGTCTACGGTGATGCGGGCGAGGGCCTGCTGGGCGGAGCCGGGGGCCGCCTGCCCGCCTTCATAGGAAATAGCGCTCCAGCGCGGGGTGCCGCCGGTCGCGGGCGTGAGCACATAGACCACATTGCCCAGCGGCTGGTCCGGGTCGCGGATGGTGACCGAGCCCTGCACCGCCGTCTGCGCCCCGCGCAGCACGGTGATGGAGCGGTCGGCCCGGCTCACCACCATGGAGACGGCTTCCGGCGCGGCGGCGGCATCCTGCGGGGCGCCCTGGCCGGTGGCGGAGACGGCGAGCTGCTGCTCCAGCCCCTCGCTCATCACCAGGCCGGGATGCAGCACGTCCTCCGGCGCGGTGTGGGCATCGGCGATGATCACCGGGGTGCCCACATGGGTGATGGCGAACAAGAGCTTGGAGAAGGCGAGCGGCAGGTGGATGCAGCCGTGGGAGGAGGGATAGCCCGGCAGCCCGCCCGCATGCAGCGCCACGCCCGACCAGGTGAGGCGCTCCGTATAGGGCATGGAGGCGTCGTTATAGAGCGAGGAGTGATGGTCCACGTCCTTGCCGAGGATGGTGAAGACGCCGGTGGGCGTCTCGTGCCCCTCCTTGCCGGTGGAGACGGTGGAGACGCCGATGCGCACGCCGTTGCGATAGACGTAGGCGCGCTGGTCGGCGAGGTTCACCACGATGGCTACGAAGCCGTCCGGCGCCCGCTCGGGATACCAGACATAGGTGCCCGGCGTCAGGGCGCGGATGGCGGCGAGGTCCGGGTCGTCCGCGGCGATGGCAGGCAGCAGGGCATCGGCCACGAGCCCGCCCGCCAGCGCGGTGGTGAGCTTCATGACGCCGCGCCGGGTGAGGAGATGCGTGAGCGGCATAAGGTCTCCCGAAGATCGAATCGGCCGTGTCGCCTATGTGTGGCGCGGCCGGGGCGGCATGTCCATGCGGGGGCGCCGGAGGCGGGGCCGGCTTGAAAACAGGGTGGCGCCGAAGCTCCCTCCCCCGCACGCAGGAGAGGGGTCCGCGCCGCGCCCGGTCGCCCCGCTCGTTTCCAAGCTGACCCACGCCCCCGTCGCATTGACATGGCGGGGGCGGGCGCCTCTCCTCTGCCGGCGGCGCGGATGCCGCGCCGGCCTGCCGCGAGCGCCCCCATGAGCTATCTCTATCTTGCCATCGCCATCGTCGCCGAAGTGGTGGCCACCTCCGCGCTCAAGTCCGCGGAGGGCTTTACTCGCCTCCTGCCCTCGGTGGTGGTGGTGGCCGGCTATATGGTGGCCTTCTTCTGCCTGTCCCTCACCCTGCGGGAGATCCCGGTCGGCATCTCCTATGCCATCTGGTCGGGGGTCGGCATCGTCCTCGTCACCGCCATCGCCTGGTTCTATCACGGGCAGAGGCTGGACCTGCCGGCCTTGGCCGGCCTTGCCCTCATCATCGCCGGGGTGCTGGTGATCAACCTGTTCTCCCGCAGCGCCGCCCATTGAGGGCGCCCGCGCCGGCACGCGAAAAAGGCGGCGCCGTGGTGCCGGCGCCGCCTCGTCTTTTCGGGGCAAGCTGTCCTTTGGGGGCAGACAGGGTCAGATGGTTTCCAACTGTTCCTCCGCCAGCTCCGCGCCGGCGGGCATGAGCATGTCGAACAGCCGGCCGGTGGCCATGCGCTGGGCCTGAAGCACGGCGCCGGCCATGCCCTGCGCATCCGCTGCCGCTTCCTGCGCCAGCGAGAGGGCCGTGGGGAAGGGGGCGGTGAGCTCGGCCACCACCTCGTCGGTGTCGAAGCTGAGCTCAGCGTCGAACTTGCGCGCAATCTGCTGCATCCGCCGGTTGTGGGCGAGGCAGTTCATGCACAGGGTGCGGATGCCGCGGTTGCGGGCCGAGAGAATCACCCGTTCCAGAAGAATGGTTCCCAGGCCGTGATTCTGGAACTCACGCTCCACGCTGAAGGCCGCCTCGGCCTCTCCGGGCAAGATATCGCCCATGGGATAGAGTTCGGCGGCCGCACGCAGCTCGCCGTCTACGAAACAGCCGTGAATGATGGCGCCCGTGCGGAACACCCGCGACGCGTAGCGCTCAATGAATTCGGCAGACACCGCAGAGCCGAACCTGTTCCGGCGGCTCTCCTGATCGAGCCTGAGAAGATGGTCGCGGAAAGCGGCCGATTCCCCGGTCCAAAGCTTGCGGATGATCCCCGGTGCGACCTCTTCGGTCATCGTGGTCTCCAGACTTTTGGCGTCTAGGAAAGCCCCCCGGTTCCTCCGCAATGGAATTTAGGTGCAATGCAGCAAAGGTCAATGGGATTGACCTGACCTTTTGGTTAAGGAGCTTCCGCAAATTGCCCCGGATTGGCCGCAAGGCACTGAAGTCAGGCGGCAATCTCAAGCTATGCAATGCATGCAGCGCCGCTGCGCCGCAGCATCGGGGCTGCGCCACATGGGCGCCCCAAAGGTGCTGGGGGAGGGGCGTGCGGGCCCCTCCGCACCTCCTCAGCGTACCAGTATGGCCCTGAAATCGTTCACATTCGTCAGGGTGGGGCCGGTCATCACCAGCCGGTCGAGGGCGGCAAAGAAGCTGTAGCCGTCATTGTTGGCGAGATCGTCCGCCGGCTTCAGTCCGCGCGCCGCCGCCGCCTCCAGCACCGCCGAATCGAACCAGGCGCCGGCATTGTCCTCGGTGCCGTCCACGCCGTCCGTATCGCAGGAGATGGCGCTGATGCCGGGCCGGCCCTTCAGCGCCAGGGCAAGAGCGAGGAGGAATTCCACCGAACGCCCGCCGCGCCCCTTGCCGCGCACCGTCACCGTGGTCTCGCCGCCGGAGAGCAGCACGCAGGGCGCCGCCGCCGGCAGCCCGTGCGCGCTGGCGCAATGGGCGATGCCGGCAAAAACGATGGCCGCCTCCCGCGCCTCCCCCTCGATGGCGTCGCCGAGGATGAGGGGGGTGAGCCCGTATTCCCGCGCCTTCGCCTCCGCCGCCTTCAGGGCCATCAGCGGGGTGGCGATCATGTGCACCTCCTGCCCGGGGATGGTGTCGCCGGAAACGGTGTTGGCGCGGATGATCGCCTCCAGCTTCGCCGTCACCTCGATGCCCCAGCTGCGCATCAGGCCCAGCACCGCCTCGGGGTCGGAAGCCTCCGGCACGGTGGGGCCGGAGCCGATGGCGGCGGGGTCGTCCCCCGGCACGTCGGAGATGAGATAGGTCACCGCCCGGGCCGGGGCGATGGCGGCGGCAAGGCGGCCGCCCTTGATGCCGGAGACGGACTTGCGCACCCGGTTCATCACCCCGATGGGCGCGCCGGACTTCAGCAGCGCCGCGTTCAGCGCCTGCTTGTCCTGCAGCGTCAGCCCCTCCGCCGGCAAAGTGAGGAGGGAGGAGGCGCCCCCCGACATGAGGCACACCACCAGGTCGTCCGGCCCGGCGCCCTTCGCCAGCTCCAGAATGCGGCGGGCGGCATCCAGCCCCGCCTGGTCCGGCACCGGATGGGCCGCCTCCACGATCTCGATGTGCCGGGTTTCACAGCCATGGCCGTAGCGGGTGACGATGAGCCCCTCGCAGGGGCGGCCCCATTCCGCCTCGAAGGCGCGGGCCATGCGGGCGGAGGCCTTGCCGGCGCCGATGACGATGGTGCGCCCCTTCGGCGGCGCCGGAAGGCGGTCCTTGAACTTGCCCTCGGGCAGCGCCGCGGCCAGCGCCGCATCGAACAGGCCGAGGAGGATGTCCCGGTCGGAGAAGGTTTGGCTCGTCATGGCGCGCTCCCGTCCCCGCTGCGGCGGGGAAAATGCTTGTTCTTTGTGCGATCCCGCCCGCATGAGGCCTCCGCTTTCGAGGCGGCAGGCGGGATGCGAGAGACGGATCGTCCGCCCCGCCTGAAACGCCGGGACGATTCAGCCGTGGCTGATCCGGCTCTAGCGGCCTGCCGCCGCGCGATCAATGCGCGCCCGGCGAAAGGCAGCTTTAACGCCGGCAGCAAGGTGGGCGGCCGGAACGGCGGGCAGAGCCCGCGGGATCACGTGCATCCGCCGGGGGAAGCTCCTATATGCGGGCCATGAGCGACACCTCCTGTGGCGGCACGCCGCCTCTGGTCTTCGACCGGCCCCTCCTGCGCCGGCGCCTCGCCCGCGCCGCAAGCCTCGGCCCCGAGCCGTTCCTGCTGGAGCGGGCGGCGGAGGATGTGGCGGACCGCCTGTCCGCGGTGAAGCGCCGGTTCGAGACGGCGCTGGATCTCGGTACGCCCACCGATGCCCTGGCCCGTGCCCTCGCCGGCCATGGGGCGGTGGGCCGGCTTCTGGCCGCGGTGCCGCTGGCCGCGGGCATCGGCGGGCGCGACGGCGCGGTGGTGGCGGACGAGGAGCTTCTGCCGTTCGCCGCGGGCAGCCTCGACCTCGTGGTCTCGGCCCTGTCGCTGCAGATGGTGAACGACCTGCCCGGGGTACTGGCCCAGGTGCGCCGGGCCCTGCGGCCGGACGGGCTGTTCCTCGCCGCCATGCTGGGGGGCGGCAGCCTTTCGGAGCTGCGGCAGGCCTTCGCCCAGGCCGAGGTGGAAACCACCGGCGGCCTTTCCCCCCGGGTCGCCCCCTTTGCCGACGTGCGCGATCTCGGCGCCCTGCTGCAGCGGGCGGGCTTCGCCCTGCCGGTGACGGACGTGGACCGGGTGGTGGTGCGCTATGGCTCGCCCTTCACCCTGTTCGCGGATCTGCGGCGCATGGGCGGGGCCAATGCCCTGGCCGAGCGCCGGCGCGTGCCCCTGCGGCGGGCCACGCTGCTGCGCGCGGCGCAGATCTATGGCGAGCGCTTCGCCGATGCGGACGGGCGGGTGCGCGCCACGTTCGAAATCGTCTTCCTGTCCGGCTGGGCGCCCCATGAGAGCCAGCCGAAGCCGCTGCGCCCCGGCTCGGCGAAGATGCGGCTGGCCGATGCGCTGGGGGCGCAGGAAGTGCCGCTTCCCCCTGCCGGGGACGGGCGGGATTGAGCCGGCGGCATCCCGTCTTTATTCAGGACAATGGCCGCCGCGGCGGCCGGCGCAGGGGGAGCGGGAATGAGCGGACAGGCGGGCCAGGGCGGGCGGGAAGAACCGGTTCTGAAGGAAGCGTTTTCCCACATCCTGCCCATCACCACGCGGTGGATGGATGTGGATGTCTACGGCCACGTGAACAACGTGGTCTATTATTCCTATTTCGACACGGTGGTGAATGAGCACCTCGTTTCCGCCGGCGTGCTCGATCCGCAGACAAGCCCGGTGATCGGCCTGGTGGTGGAAACGCGCTGCACCTATTTCCGCAGCCTCACCTATCCGGCGCCGGTGCTGGCCGGGCTGCGGGTGGCCCGGCTCGGCTCCTCCTCGGTGCGCTACCAGATCGCCCTGTTCCAGGGGGACGATCCGCGCGCCGCCGCGCAGGGGCATTTCGTCCATGTCTATGTGGAGCGGGCCAGCCAGCGGCCGGTGCCGATTCCCGAGCCGGTTCGGGTGCTGCTGCAGGCCCTGGTGGTCTGACAGGCCCTGCGCCGGAGGGCCCGAACGCACATGCCCCCGGACCCGCCGGGGCATGATACCATTGATCGTGCCTTTGGCCGGGGCCAAGGGGTTCACCCAAGCGCCGAGCAGGCCTGCGCAACGGCCCATGAGCAACGCTCACGGCCCGTTGGCAGGACACGTCACGGCGACCGGGGCCGATCAGCAGATATACTGGGCGCCGTTCACGGTCATGGTGGAGCCGGTGATGAAGCCGGCGTCGTCGGCGGCGAGGAACACCACGGCGCGGGCGATGTCCTCCGGCTCGCCGAGGCGGCCCACCGGAATGGTGGCCACGATCTTCGCCAGGGCCTCCGCCGGCACCGCCTTCACCATCTCGGTGGCGATGTAGCCGGGGGCGATGGCGTTCACGGTGATGCCGAGCCGGGCGGTTTCCTGGGCGAGCGCCTTCACGAAGCCGATCTCGCCGGCCTTGGCGGCGGAATAATTGGTCTGGCCGAACTGGCCCTTCTGCCCGTTGATGGACGAGATGCAGATGATGCGGCCGAACTTGCGGTCGCGCATGCCCTCGATCACGTTGCGGGTCATGTTGAAGGCGGAGTTGAGGTTGGTGTTGATCACCGCGCTCCACTGCTCCAGCGACATCTTGTGGAACTGGCCGTCACGGGTGATGCCCGCATTGTTCACCAGCACCTCGATGGGGCCCACCTCCGCCTCGACCTTGGCGATGCCCGCCTTGCAGGATTCGAAATCGGAGACGTCCCACTTGAAGCTGGGGATGCCGGTCTTTTCGGTGAAGGCCTTGGCGGCCTCCTCATTGCCCGCGAAATTGGCGGCGACGGTGTATCCGGCGGCCTTCAGCGCCACCGAGATCGCTTCGCCGATGCCCCGCGTGCCACCGGTGACCAATGCGACGCGCCCCATGTTTCCCTCCTCACATCTGTTGGCCCGACCTGAAGACGATTCACCCACACCTCGTGGCGGGTCGGGCCACACCCGGGCAGGTTCCTAGCAAGGCTTTGTTGCTGTTCAAAAACCCCGGGCCGCGATGGAAGGTCGCGGCCCGGGGCGGAGGCTATGGCTCAGTCGCGGGCGAGGCACATGGCAATGCCCATGCCGCCGCCGATGCACAGGGTGGCGAGGCCCTTCTTGGCGTCGCGCTTCTGCATCTCGTGCAGCAGGGTCACGAGGATGCGGGTGCCCGAGGCGCCGATGGGATGGCCGATGGCGATGGCGCCGCCGTTCACATTCACCTTGGAGGTGTCCCAGCCGAGGCCCTTGTTGACCGCGATGGCCTGGGCGGCGAAGGCCTCGTTGGCCTCCACCAGGTCGAGGTCGTCCTTCGACCAGCCCGCCTTCTCCAGGGCCAGCTTGGCGGCCGGGATGGGGCCGGTGCCCATGACGGACGGGTCCACGCCCGCCTGGGCCCAGGAGACGATGCGCGCCAGGGGGGTCTTGCCCTCGGCCTTGGCCTTGGCGGCGCTCATGAGCACCACGGCGGCAGCGCCGTCATTGATGCCGGAGGCGTTGCCGGCGGTCACGGTGCCGTCCTTGGCGAAGGCCGGCTTCAGCTTCTGCATGGCTTCCAGGGTGGCGCCGTGGCGGATGTATTCGTCCTGGTCCACCACCACGTCACCCTTGCGGGTGGAGATGACGACGGGGACGATCTCGTCCTTGAACCTGCCCGCCTTCTGAGCCGCTTCCGCCTTGTTCTGGGAGGCGACGGCGAATTCGTCCTGCTCGATGCGGGTGATCTGGAATTCCTTGGCCACGTTCTCGGCGGTCACGCCCATGTGGTAGCCGTTGAAGGCGTCCCACAGTCCGTCCTTGATCATGGTGTCCACGAAGGCGAGGTCACCCATGCGCTGGCCGTTGCGCAGGTGCGCCGCATGGGTGGACTGGCTCATGGATTCCTGGCCGCCGGCCACCACGATCTCGCTGTCGCCGTTGGCGATGGCCTGGGCGCCGAGGGCCACGGAGCGCAGGCCCGAGCCGCACACCATCTGCACTTCATAGGCCGGGGCGGAAATGGGCACGCCGGCCTTCAGGGAGGCCTGCCGCGCCGGGTTCTGGCCCTGGCCGGCGGTGAGCACCTGGCCGAGAATCACCTCGCTCACGGCGTCGGTGGGCAGGCCGGCGCGCTCCAGCGCAGCCTTGATGGCGATGGCGCCCAGCTCATGGGCGGGCAGCGGTGCGAGGGCACCGTTGAACGACCCGACGGGGGTGCGCGCTGCGCCGACGATGACGACCTCGTCCTTCATGGGGGTATCTCTCCTGGGAAGATCGGGCGGGCGGCTTTGCGCCTCATTGGGGAATTTGGCGGGTGCGTTGCTTGGCCTCTATCGTGGCCGGGGCGGACCATGTGTCAATGACCCACATCAAGGCAAGGGGGCGCAGCGCGCCGCGAGCTTCAACCTTTGTAGGCGGGCATCCTTGCCGCGGTGCGGCACCGGGCCCCGGGCGGCGCACATAAGGGGTAGCCCTGTTCCTGGAAAGGCCCTAACGTACCGCACCGCCCAAGGAATACGGATGACCGGACGATGGCAAAGTCAACAGAGCCAGTCACCATCAAGAAATACGCCAACCGCCGTCTCTACAACACGGGGACCAGCACCTATGTGACCCTCGAAGACCTCGCCAACATGGTGAAGGACGGCGAGGATTTCGTGGTGTACGACGCCAAGAACGGCGAGGATATCACCCACTCGGTGCTGACGCAGATCATCTTCGAGCAGGAAAACAAGGGGACGAACCTTCTCCCCATCGCTTTTCTGCGGCAGATCATCCGCTTCTACGGCGACAGCATGCAGATGCTGGTGCCGCGCTATCTTGAAGCCTCCATCGACAGCTTCACCAAGGATCAGGAGAAGTTTCGCGATCACGTGGCCAAGACCCTGACCACGGGCGGCTTCGTGGGGCTGGACGACCATGTGCGCCGCAACATGGAAATGTTCGAGCGCGCTTTCCACATGTTCCTGCCCTTCCCCAAGGGCGACGAACCCCTCGTGCCCGGCGAAGCGCCGACCGCCGCCGCGACACCCCAGGCGGCCCCGTCCGCGCCGGAGCGCCCGAGCGAGCTCGATGCGCTCAAGCGGCAGATGGCCGACATGCAGGCGAAGCTGGAACAGCTGGTGCCCCGCCCCGCGCCCCTGCCGGAGCCGCAGACCAAGACGGAAGAGGAGGGCGGCTGAGGCTGTCCTTCGCCCCCGCAGCGCGCACGGCCGGGGCCTTCTCCCCGATGCGGGTGCAGGCGGCTGCGGGGATGGATGGCGGCAAGGTGGCCCGCCGGAAGGCGGGCGCCGCCTGTACCTCCCGTGCCGGTGCGGCGCGGCCGAGCGGCCCCGCGAATGGCGGCATGCAGGACGGGAGCGGGCGCCGCGCAGCGGAAATCACCGCCGATCACCCCGGCCGGTCGCTCCCGCCGGTCGCTTCCGCTTGGAGCGCGCACCGATCAGCTCGCATCGCAAGCCGATCGGACAACGCGTGCTCTTTCCTGAGTTTAGAGCGCGATCCGCTCATATGGCACCGCGCTGCGGCTTCATCTGAGCGGTCAATCGCCATCTGACTTAGGGAATCGTGCCGGGGCCGGCGGGCGAATCGCCAATCAGCCTGAAATGTTGGCCCACCCACCTTGATCACAGCGCGCCGCGCCGCTCAGGGCCGGGGGCCACATCCCCGGGACCTCTGCAGCTTCGGCCAGGGCCACGCCCGGCGCGATCATTCGGACCGCGGCTCCACCGAGAAGTCGCGCTGCGCCACCCGCACGGAAACCGAGAAGCCGGCCACCACGTCCAGCAGCATCACGCACAGCAGGATGGCGAAGGTGGAGTTGCCCGCCTGCTGCACCAGCAGGAATTCCGCCATGGAGGCGGCGAACAGCAGCATGGACAGCATGTGGTCAACGAGCGAGCGCGAGGTGATGCGCGTCGATTTGAGAATCTCGAAGAACAGGAAGAACAGGCACAGGACGATGAAGCCCTCTTCCATGGTGATGGTCCACTGCGCCCCGGAGAGCATGGAAACCGTCGTCAGAATGGTGCCCCACTCGGTGCCGGGCATCAGAAAGACGAGGATGTTGTAGATCGCCAGCGGGATGATCAGCAGCGGAATGGGCGTCAGCATGGGTGCTCCTCGGGCCGATCTGCCGCGGATACACGATTCTCTCGCCCTCGCCGCGGCGCCGGGGATGGGTGGCACATCCCGCGGTGAAAGTCACCGTCGTGCTTGGTCACGGCGGGCGGCCGGTCCCTGGCGCCGGCTTTCGCCGGGCGGTGAATCGGCTCCCTGACGTGCCGGACCCCCGAAAAGGGGCGGCGGCACGGCAACTTCCCGGCCGGACGCGCCGGAAGCCCGCGTGTGGGCTCCCGGTCGGGGTCCGATCAGGCTCGGTCAGGCTTCGGCCTTGGCCTTCAGCACCTGCCGGCCGCGATACATGCCGGTCTTCAGGTCGATGTGGTGCGGACGGCGCAGCTCGCCCGAATCCTTGTCTTCCACATAGGTGGGCTGCTTCAGCGCGTCGGCCGAGCGGCGCATGCCGCGGCGGGACGGCGAGGTCTTTCTCTTGGGGACAGCCATTGTCCAAACTCCTGACGGCGTGACGAGCACAAGTGCGCCTTGTCGAACACGAAACGGTTGCACACGGGAACGTGTGGCGATGAAGCCGGCGCCGGCGAAACCCCGAAAGGCCTTATCCGGGGCGAAACCCCGGGTACCCGCCACCGCCCGCGGCGGCGGTTCGCGCGGGGCTCGCTTCCAGCCAGCATTCCCGATTGAAGGCGCGCCTTATACAGGCTCCCGGCAGGGAGCGAAAGCCCTTGCCGGCGATTTCAGGGGACTGAATGCCCCAACAATGCCCTCTTGTCAGCCGAGGAGAGCTAAGCGAGGTTGCGCCCCGCTTCGGCCAGACCGAGGACTCCCGAGGAAACCGGACCCATGATGCGTTCCGCCCACTCTTCCCTTCTTGCCGCAGCTCTCGCCGCGAGCGTCACCGTCGGCCTCGGCGGATCGGCGTTCGCGCAGGCCGGTGCTCCGGCCACGCCGCCCGCCGCCCAGGCGGCCCCGGCCGATCCGGTGGTTGCCACCGTGAACGGAACGCCCATCCATGCGAGCGAAGTCCTCATCGCCATGGAAGACATCGGCGCCGGCCTGCCGCCCCAGCTCCAGGGGCCGCAGCGTGAAGAATATGTGCTCTCCTTCCTCAGCGACATGACCCTCCTGGCCAAGGCCGCCGAGGCGCAGAAGCTGGACCAGACGCCGGACTTCCAGCGCCGCGTCGCCTATGCGCGCACCAAGGCGCTCATGGAAACCATGATGCAGCAGGTGGCGAAATCGGCCGTGACCGACGAGCTGAAGCGCAAGACCTATGACGAATTCGTCAAGTCGGCGCCGCCCGAACCGGAAGTGCGTGCCCGCCATATCCTGGTGGATGACGAGGCCAAGGCCAAGGACATCGCCAAGAAGGCCAAGGCCGGCGAGGATTTCGTCAAGCTGGCCAAGGAGAATTCCAAGGACAGCGCCGAGGACGGCGGCGACCTCGGCTATTTCACCAAGGAACAGATGGTGCCGGAATTCGCCGAGGCGGCGTTCAAGCTGGAAAAGGGCCAGGTGTCCGATCCGGTGAAGAGCCAGTTCGGCTGGCACATCATCAAGGTGGAAGACAAGCGCCAGAAGCCGGTGCCCACCTTCCAGCAGGTGGAAGACCAGGTGGAGCAGTATCTGGTGCGCAAGGCGCAGGCCGACATGGTCACCAAGCTACGCGCCGACGCCAAGATGGAGAAGGCCGCCGCTCCGGCGCCCGCTCCCGCTCCGGCTCCCGCCGATCCGGCGAAGAAGTGATGCCGCGGCGCGCGCCGGTGGCGGGCGCCTGAGGTTTCGAGCGTGAGGGGCGCTGCGGCGCCCCTCTTTCGTTCCGCATGGGGTTCTGATCAGGCCCTAAAGCTCGTCCAGCCCGGCCTTTGCCCGCGCCAGCAGCCGTGCGGCATCGAGGGGCGCCCCCGTGGCGGGGTCGAGCACCACGGCGCCGAAGCTGCCGGCCAAAGCGGCGCATACGCCCATGGCGCTGACCTCCTCACGCACGTCGCCGCTCCATTTGAACTCCACCGCCACCACCTCCCCCGCCGCGGCGAGGGCGGCCGCGAGCGCCGGCTGGGCCGAAAGCTCCTCCTGCACCGGCCGGAAGCGGATGGTGAAGCCGGCATCCTCCCCGTCGAGGGTGCGGGGCAGGTATCCCGATGAGTCCAGCGGCACATAGCCGTCGTCGAGGACGAGCCGGAGCTTCAGGGCGTCGAGGGCCTTCTGCAGGGCATCGCGGGCGGGAACGGCGGTACGGGCCATAAAGGCGGTCTGGGCGCGCGCCATGGCGGCTCCTTCCAATCCAGGCAAGGCATGAAAAGCCGCGGGGCCGGCCCGCGGCAGGCTGAAACGCCGCGAGCTTAGAGCGCGATCCGATCAAATTGAATCAATTTGATCGGTCAATCGCCCTCTAACTCAAGGATAGAGAACGCGCCGGCTTGAAGCCGGCCGAAGAGGGAATTGCGCCCCCACGCGAGGGGCGGGCCGCGTCAGGGCGGGGCGGCCCCGCCGGGCGGGAGGCAGGCCCGGGACGGGGTGGCGAGGGCGGTCCAGACGGCGGAGACGGCGGCGGCGTTGTTGCAGCGGTCCGGCGTCGGCTCCAGCTGGGCGTGCAGGTTCATCTGCACCGGCTTGGAGAGCCACCAGCTCATGGAGACGTCGCGAATCTTCTCCGGGGTCGCCGTGCCCACCGGGCAGCGCCCGTCCTCCGCCTCCGGCCACACCTTGATGTGGGCGAGATTCTCCGGGCAGCGCGGCGCAAACCGGGCATCGAGCCAACGGGTCGCCTGCGCCACGGCGAGCCGCCCGCGCCCGCTCCGCACCGCGCCGATGGCGCCCAGGGGGCCGGCCGCCTCGGTGAAGAAAGCGGTGTCGTCCGCGTCGGGCACCACCACGCCCCGGGCGGTGCGCTCCTCCGTCAGCACGCTGGCCGGATCATTGGAGATGACGAGGACGAAGGGCGCCAGCCGGGGCTCCACCTCCACCACCGCCTGGGCAAGCTCAAGAGCGCTCTCGGCACCGAAATTCTCGAAATAGCCGCCGTCCACGATGCGGTCCACCACGTCCGTGTCCACCTGGTAGATGGCGCCCGGCGGCGAGATCACCGGGAAGCGGGCCGAGTTGGTGGCGGCGGTGGACATGCGCACGTCGAGGTCGGAGCGCACCAGTCCATGGAAGTCGATGGCGTGGGTGAAGATGGGGCATTCCGCGCCGGGGCCGCCGGAGGGGCACCGGCCGTTGGCCGCATAGGTGGGCAGCAGGTCGGTGGTGATGATGCGCTGGCCGGTTTCCACCGAGGTGCCGTTGAGCACCAGGAAGGGCACCCAGCGGGCGGAATCGCGCGGCGGGCCGAGGAAGGGGGCGGCGAGCCGCCCGCCGGTGCCGGACCCCTGCCCGGAGGCGTCGAGGCCCTGCGCGAACCGCGCCTCGAAGGCGCGCTCCAGCAGCGCGGCGCGATCCTGCAGGAACAGCTGAACCTGGTCGTGGAAGGCGAGGCCGAAGAAGGTGGCGGTCAGGTAGTCCCCCGCCGTCAGCGCCTCCAGGCAGTCGCGCCAGCCGGAAACCGCGCCGCCATACCAATAGGCCGGCGCGCCGGCGGGGCAGGGCGGCGCCGTGCCGGCGCGGGCCTCCAGCGCCGCCGCCGTCACCGCTGCCCCGTAGGACCCGCCGGAAACCCCGGAAATGGCGAAGATGCGGGCGGCGATGTCCTGGCCCGCCAGCGCCTGTTCCACGGCGGCGGAGAAGCGCCCGTCGTCGCGCGCGGCGCGGGTCACCTTCGAGCCGTCGGCGCGGGTGAAGGCGGAGCCGGCGCGATGCTGGTCGAAATCCAGGAAATGGCCGATCACGCTGGCGGTGAAGAAGCCGGCCCGGCTGGCCCCGCCGGCGGCGGCGATGATGAGCGGGCGCGGGCAGGTGTCGGGGGCCTCGGCGCAGCCGTTGGCGCGCATCCACTGATGGATCGCCTGGGTCAGCGGGGTGCGGCGGTGGGCCGGGTCGGTGGCGGTGAGGGTGCGCACCGCATGGTTGTCGCCGAAGATATAGATGCCCGCCGCCCCCAGCAGGAACAGGCCGGCCACCAGCGGCAGGTGAAAGCGCCGGCCGATGGAGGAGAGGTAGGAAAGGATGGGCAGCCAGCCGCCGAAGATGAGCGGAATGGCGAGAGCCAGGGGCAGCCGCGCGGCGAGCCAGAGGGGGCTTGCCGCGAGCACGGCGATGACCGCCACCCCGTAGGCCAAAAGGGCGAGCCGGCCGGTGGCGTGCAGATCACCCGCGCCGTCGCCCGGGCGGGGGGCGATGCCGAGCAGGGCGAACAGCGGGGCAAGCCGGGCTCCGAGGGCGGCATCGAAGGCGGCGAAGCGCCCCAGCCGGGTCAGTCGCGTGCGCGCCGCCGCATAGAGCAGGAACAGCACGGCGCCGGCGAGCATGGTCCAGAACACCAGCGCCAGTTGCGCGCGGGCGGCGTCCACCACCGCCTGGTCGGAGATGGTGGGCAGGTTGGCCACCGCCCGGGAGGCGCCGATGGCGAAGGCCAGGAAGGGCAGGGCGCCCAAGAGGCGGGGCACGTGGCGCACCAGCAAGGCGAAGATGAGGTCCTTCGCCCCCTGCGCCGGCTCGCCGGTGCCGTTGCCCGCGGCTTCGTCGCGCGTGCGGCGGCGGGCGCGGGCGGCCGCGTCGCGCTCGGCCATTCGCCGGGCGAGGCCGTCATCGGTTTCCACCAGCAGCCGGGCGGCATAGTGCACAGGCACCGCCCAGAACACGAAGACCGCGGCCAGAAGGCCGACGATGGCCCGCGACAGCCCGGCCGGCACGCCCAGCGGGGCGCCGGCCATGGCCACGTCCACCATCACGTCCTGGGCCTGGGTCACCCACGCCATCAGCGCGAGGCCCAGCAGCACGCTGGCGAGCGGCACGCGCACCACCCAGAGAATCAGGAAGAAATCGAGCCAGCGGCTCCAGGCCCGCCCGATCCAGGACGCCGGCTCCGGCGCTGGATTCTCGGCCTGCGCCGGCGGCGGGCAGGACGGACCTACGGGTTCGATCAACATGCGTGCCTCCCGTGCCCCCGCACGCAAAATGTATAAAATATCTAACATGACTGCCGCGCCATGCGAAGCGCTACCGTGGACCGAAGGTGGGCGGGCCTGGAAACGGGTGCGCCGAAGCTCCCTCCCCGCGTGCGAGGGAGGGGTGGGGAGGGGGCGGACCTCTCCTCGTGGCTCTGGCGCAGGGGAGGGCGCATCGCTTCCCCCTCTCTGCCCTCTCCCGCAAGCTGGTGAGGGTTCCGAACGGCTCCCCTCGCGCGGGGGAGGGGTAGACGCGGCGCGGGGCAGGGGTGCGGGAGGAAGGGCCGCCGTTTCCGAAAGGTGCCGGCGCAGGGGGCATTTCCCATCCCCGTCCGGCGCGCCGGGCGGGGCATCGGTTCAGGCCGGGTCCGGCCCGCGCCGCCTGGCGGCAGGGGCCAGTGCGGCACGGTCAGATCATCGCCATGCCGCCGTTCACGTGCAGCGTCTGGCCGGTGACATAGGCGGCCTCGTCGGAGGCGAGATAGACGCAGGCCGCGGCGATGTCGTCCGGCGTGCCGAGCTTCGCCGCCGGGACTGCCTTCAGGATGGCCTCGCGCTGCTTCTCGTTCAGCGCGTCGGTCATGGGGGTGGCGATGAAGCCGGGGGCGACGCAGTTCACCGTCACGCCGCGGGAGGCCACTTCCTGCGCCAGCGACTTGGACATGCCGATGAGGCCGGCCTTGGCGGCGGCATAATTGCCCTGGCCCGCATTGCCGGTGACGCCGACGATGGAGGTGATGGAGATGATGCGGCCCGAGCGGCGCCGCATCATGGTGCGCACCGCCGTGCGGGCGAGGCGGAAGGCGGCGGTGAGGTTCACCGCGATCACCTGGTCCCAGGCCTCGTCGCTCAGGCGCATGAAGATGTTGTCGCGGGTGATGCCGGCATTGTTGACCAGGATGTCGATGTGCCCGCCCAGCGCTTCCTCCGCCGCCGGCACCAGCTTTTCCACCTCTTCGGTGTTGCCGAGGTTGCAGGGCAGGACGTGGACGCGCCCGCCGAGCTCGGCGGCCAGCGCCTCCAGCGCCTCGGCCCGCGTGCCGGAAATGGCCAGCGTGGCACCCTGGGCGTGCAGCGCCTTGGCGATCGCGCCGCCGATGCCGCCGGTGGCGCCGGTGACGAGCGCGGTCTTGCCGGTAAGGTCGAACATGAGTTCCCCAGTCCTTTTTCTGAAGTTTCCGGCGCCGGGGCCGGTTGGTGCTTCGCGCGATGCGGGACCCTTGAAGCCGGCCGCCCCCTCTCCCGCTTGCGGGGGAGGGCCGGGGAGGGGAAGCACCGGCACTGCGGGCGCCCCGGGGGGCAGCGTCCTGCCGCCTCTCCCTGCGCGTTCTGCCCCCTCCCATCCCTCCCCCGCAAGCGGGAGAGGGCTTCAACCTGCGGAAATCTTGCCTCAGGCGGCCGAGGCGGCGGCGTTGCGGGCGGCGATGAAGGCCGCCACATCCTCCGGCGTGCCCACGGCGCTGGCGGCGATCGATTTGTCGATGCGCTTCACCAGGCCGCACAGCACCTTGCCGGCGCCCACCTCGACCACGCGGTTCACCCCGGCGCCGGCCATGTAGATGATGCTTTCGCGCCAGCGCACGGTGCCCGTCACCTGCTCCACCAGCAGGCGCACGATCTCGGCCGGGTCGGTCACCGGGGAGGCGCGCACATTGGCCACCACCGGCAGGCGCGGGGTCATCACGGTGGAGCCGGAGAGGGCCACCTCCATGGCCTCTGCGGCGGGGCCCATGAGGCGGCAATGGAAGGGGGCGGAGACCGGCAGCAGAACCGCCTTCATGGCCCCCTTCTCCTTGGCGATGACGATGGCCCGCTCCACCGCGGCCCGGGTGCCGGAGACCACCACCTGGCCGGGGGCGTTGTCGTTCGCCGCCTCGCACACGTCGTCGCCGGCCGCCTCGGCGGCCACCGCCACCGCCTGGTCGTAGTCAAGGCCCAGCAGGGCCGCCATGGCGCCTTCGCCCACCGGCACCGCATCCTGCATGGCGCGGCCGCGGATGCGCAGCAGCCGTGCCGCCTCGGTGATGGTGAGGGCGCCGGCGGCGGCAAGGGCCGAATATTCGCCCAGCGAATGGCCCGCCACGAAGGCGGCGTCGCGGGCGAGATCGAGGCCGGCCTCGGCCTCCAGCACCCGCAGGGTGGCAAGGGATACCGCCATGAGGGCGGGCTGGGCGTTGGCGGTGAGGGTCAGCGCCTCCGCCGGGCCGTCCCAGATCACCTGCGTCAGGTGCTCGTTGAGGGCGGCGTCCACCTCGTCGAAAACCGCTTTGGCGGCCGGGAAATTCTCCGCAAGGGCCTTGCCCATGCCCACGGCCTGGCTGCCCTGGCCGGGAAATAGAAAGGCGGTGTGCGACCCTGTACGCGGCCCATCCGTCATGGCGTGGCCCTCCGGTTGAAAATTTGGGGAGGGCAGGAACACCGGGAATGTGGGCGAGTCAAGGCGAGCCGGCTTGGCTTGCGGAAAAGCGCGGCCGCTGCCTTGTCCACTTCATAATTTCTCCATACCAGTAAGGCGAAGCTGGTTTATCATCCTCCCGTTGCAACTTCCGAAAGTGTGTGCAGTGAAGGCTTCCTGGGGTTTCCTCGCGCTTCTCGCCGCCGGCGTGATGGGCCTTGCGCCTGCGCTCGGCCAGACCTTCGTGCCGGCCAATGCCGGCAAGCCCCTGGCCACCATGGTTCCGCCGCCGGCCGCGAACGCGCGCCTTGCCGCGTCGGAGGTGGCGCCGGCGCCCGCCGCCCCGGCCATGAGCGCCCCCCCGGATGCCGCGCCGGCCGCCGCCACCGCCTCGCCGCAGAACCTGGTCGCTTATTCCGCCTGCAACGTGGACGGCAAGTACATTGCCATCACCTTCGACGACGGGCCGAACCCGGAGACGACGCCGCGGCTTCTGAAGATGATGGAGCAGCGCGGCATCAAGGCCACCTTCTTCGTGCTGGGCAGCCGCGCCGTGGCGGAGCCGGGCATCATCCGCCAGATGCAGGCCCAGGGGCACGAGGTGGCCAACCATTCCTGGAATCACCCGCAGCTGCCCAAGATTCCCCTGGCCGCGGCCGACAAGCAGATTGCCGATACCAACGCGACCATCACGCAGATCACCGGCAAGGCGCCCACCTTCGTGCGCCCGCCCTACGGCGCCATGACGCCCGCCCTGCGCGCGCACCTGCGCGAGAAGTTCGGCTCCACCTTCATCTACTGGTCGGTCGATCCCCTGGACTGGAAGGACCGCAACCCGCAGCTCATCCACGACCGCATCGTGTCCAACGTGCATCCGGGCGCCATTATCCTGGTCCATGACATCCACCCCACCACGGTGGACGCCATGCCGAAGACCTTCGATGACCTGCTGGCCAAGGGCTACAAGTTCGTCACGGTGTCCGAGCTGATCGCCATGAACAAGTCGGTGCCGGAGCCCAAGGTGGCCTCGCTGAACCCGGCGCCGAAGAAGAAGCCGAAGCCGCAGGGCGCGGCGGCGGCGAAGCCGGCTTCAACCACCGCCTCCACCACCGCCGCCAAGCCCGCCTCTGCGACCGCCAAGCCGGCCGCCGCGAAGCCTGCCACCACGCCGCGCCCGCCGGCGGGCGTCGGGCTGTACTGAGGGCCGTTCGCCTCCCGGCCCGGCTTCAGGCGCTCCGGCGCTGCCAGGCGCGAGGGGAAAGGCCGGTCCAGCCGCGAAAGGCCCGCGTGAAATGGGCCGGCTCCGAATAGCCGAGGTCCAGCGCCATGGCGGCGATGGAGAGCCGGCGCTGCCGCAGCAGGTTTTCAGCCTCCTCCCGCAGCACCGACCGGGCGACCTGCTCGAAACCGGTGCTGCGATGGGCGAGCCGGCGCTGCAGCGTGCGCGCCGACAGGCCGAGCCGCCGCGCCACCGGGGCGAGCGCCGGCCGCCCCGCCAGAAGCTCCAGGCGGATCAGATGCTCCACCAGCCCCACCAGATCGTCGGGGATGGCCTCCCGCGCCACGGCCTCGGGCGGCCGGGACCTGGGCGCGGGGTTTTCGGCGAGGAGATGCGCCTCGGGAAAGCTCACAAGGGCGCGAGCGCTGCGGCCGAGGTCGGTCCTGAGCACGTCCTCCACCGCGGTCCGGCCGGGGAGGGGAGGGCCCGCCACCGCCGCCCGCAGGGGGGTGAAGCGCGGGCCGATGAAGCGGCGCAGCAGATCGAGCATGTAGCCGAGGGCGAGGCATTCATTGAGCTGGCGGCCCTCGTCGGACCGGTCGATGACGCTGTAGGTCCAGTGGGCGATCCCGTCTTCCGCCCACAGCTCGATGCGGGTCGAGGATTGCAGCAGGGTGCCCATCATGCCGTTGGCGCGAGCGATGGCCACGTCGAGCCGGTCGGCGGTGAGCACATGATCGCCGAGGGCGCCGAGGCCGAGGATGCCGGCCTCCACCGACAGCCGCGCCCCCAGCGCCGGATCGCCGATCTCCCGCGCGGCGCAGGCGATGAGGCGCAGCTGGTCGCGCAGCAGGATCAGCCGCTCGGGATGGTCCACCAGCCGCAGCGGCAATTCCGCGGCGCGGAACACCCGCGCGGGTGAGCCGCCCGCGCGCTCCACCGCATCGGCGACCCGCCCCATGGAGCGGGCCTTGGTGAGGCCCCAACTGGTCATCCGCGCCCCGTTCTGTCGCGAAATGGCAAGAACCGCCGCTCGCCCCGCGCCATTCTCCCGGGCGACGGGCGGCACAACCGCCCGCGCAGCTTCAGGGATGGAACGAACATGAGCAAATCTTCTGAAATCGAGCCGCCGGAAGCCGTTCAGGCGGCCCTGCGCGCGGCTGTCGGTGCGTCGCAGGCGGTGGTGCGGGCGGGCGTGGTGCTCCACTTGCCGGCCCATGACGCGCAATGGGTGGCGACCGGAATTTCCATCACGCGGGGCGAGACGGTCACGCTCCTGTCCTCGGGCATCGCCTGGCTCTCCCGCGCGTTCGACCTGTTCGTCACCGGCGGCCTGTCGCTCTGGTACCGCATCGGCGGCGGCCCCATCGGCAAGGCGGGTGGCGACACCTTCAGCTTCCAGGCGGAGCGGGACGGGCCGCTGGAGCTGATCTGTCATATGGCGGGCCAGTGGATCGACGAAGGCGGGCGGTTCGATCCGGCCTCGACCCTGGAGGACGGCGGCCTCTGCGTCGCGGCCCTCGTCTGGCGCGGCGACCGGGACGCGGGCCTTGCCGCCTTCGCGGCGGCCGATTCCACCGGCCTTGCGGCGCGCGAGCAGGCGCGGATCGCGGCCTTCCGCCCGCTGCCGGCGGGCTGGGCACCCCTGTGGCGGGTGGGCGCCACCTCCATCTTCTGCGAGGCGGTGGACGCGGACGCGCCCCCGCGCATCGCCTGCCGCTGCATCGAGGATGCCGGCATCATCAAATATCCGCTGAGCCTGCCGCTGACCGACGACCTCGCCATCGCCTGGGACTGGCGCATTGAGCGCCTGCCCTCCGCCGTCGCCGAGAACATCGCGCCGACCCACGATTATCTCTCCCTCGCGGTGGAATTCGACACCGGCCAGGACCTCACTTATTTCTGGAGCTCCTCCCTGCCGGTGGGAACCACCTTCCGCTGCCCGCTGCCCTGGTGGGACCAGGTGGAGACCCATATGGCCGTGCGCTCCGGCGCCGAGGGGCTCGGCCAGTGGCTCGGCGAGCGGCAGCCCCTTCTGTCCGACTACCGGCGCTGCGTGGGCGGCCCCGATCCGGCGCGGGTGGTGGGGGTGTGGATCATCGCCCTGAGCGCCTTCCAGCGCGGCGCGGGCATCGCTGACTTCGCCCGCATCCGCCTCGAAGGGGCGGGCGGCGAGACCTGGGTGGGGCCATAGGGGCGGAGGCCTCCCGTCTTGCCTTTCCCCCGAAACCTGCTATACGCCCCGCTTCCGTCGCACCCGGCCGGGGGCTGAACGGACGGTCTTCTTTTGCCGCGGCCCATCCCATGCGGGTGGCCAAGGCGCAGGAGGGCAGGGCGAGAGCCCGTCGTCCCGTGTCCCCGCCTTCCGAGCTTCGCGCCTTTCAAGGCAAGAAGGGCTTGGCGCCGGTGGGCGGAAACGTGAAACCGAAAGGCAGTTGAACACATGCCGCTCTACGAGCACGTGTTCCTCGCGCGCCAGGACGTGACGGCGCAGCAGGTCGAGGAACTCACCACCCGTTTCAAGGGTGTCATCGAGGCGAATGGCGGCTCGGTCGGCAAGACCGAGTATTGGGGCGTCAAGTCCCTCACCTATCGCATCAGCAAGAACCGCAAGGCCCACTTCACGCTCATGAACATCGACGCCCCCCCGGCGGCGGTGCAGGAGCTGGAGCGCCAGCAGCGCATCGACGAGGACGTGCTGCGCGTCCTCACCCTGCGCGTGGAAGAGCACGAGGAAGGCCCCTCGGCCATGCTGCAGAAGCGTGACCGCGACGATCGCGGCGAGCGCGGCGAGCGTGGCGAACGCGGGTTCGGCGGCCGGGACGGTGGTCGTGATGGCGGCCGCGAGGATCGCCCGCGCCGTCCGCGTCCCACCGAGGAAACCCACGCCGAGGAGGAAGTCTGATGGCATTCGCTCAGTCCGGTGGCGCCGGTGCCGGCGCCGGTGGTGGCGGCGGCCAGCGTCGTCCCTTCTTCCGTCGTCGCAAGACCTGCCCCTTCTCCGGCCCCAATGCGCCGAAGATCGACTATAAGGACGTGCGGCTCCTGCAGCGCTACATCTCCGAGCGCGGCAAGATCGTGCCGTCGCGCATCACGGCGGTGTCCGCCAAGAAGCAGCGCGAGCTGTCCGCCGCCATCAAGCGCGCGCGGTTCCTGGGCCTTCTGCCCTTCGTGATCCGCTGAGATCCTTCGCCTGCCCCCGCGTGGGGCAGGCGGCTTTCGTCATGAATGGCGACGCGCCTTGGGGAATGAGCCCCGTGGCGTCGGCTGGGGCGGGCAGTAGCCGCCTCTAACCGCGTGAGCGGGACAGCTTGTCGAATGGGACCGATCCTCCTCATCGCCGTGGCCGCAGGCGCGGCCTCCGCCCTTCTTGCTGCCGGCGTGGCGGCGGGATCGCTTCTGGCCGTCCCCCTGTTCTATCTTGCGCCCCTGCCGGTGATGATCGCCGGCATCGCCTTCGCCCCCCTCGCCGCCCTGTTGTCGCTGGTGGTGTCCGGCGCCGGGCTCGCGCTGGTGTTCGGCGGCCCCTTCCTCCTCGCCTATCTTCTCGGCCTCGGCGGGCCGGCCTTCGGCCTCTCCTATGCGGCCATGCTGGCGCGCCCCGATCCGGCCGCGCGCGACGGGCTGGTGTGGTTTCCCGTGGGCGGGCTGGTGCTGCTGGGAGCCGGCTTCTCCACCCTGGCCGTCACCGTGGCGCTATTCTCCATGGCGGGGGACTACGACAGCTACCACGCCGCCATCATCGCCGCCTTCGAGGCGCTGGTCGCCGCCCAGGGACTGCCGGATGGCGGGCCGTCGCCGGGTGTCGATCCGGCGGTCTTCGGCTCGCTCATCGCCCGCATCCTGCCCGGCATGGCGGCGGTGCTGAGCCTGGCGGCGCAGCTGGTCTGCCTCTATCTCGCCGGCCGCGCGGCGCTGCTCTCCGGCCGCCTGCGCCGGCCCTGGCCGCATCTTTCCGCGCTGCGCCTGCCGCCGGTCACCTCCCTGGCGCTGGCCATCGCCATCGGCCTCAGCATGGCCGGCGCCATGGTGGGCCTGGCGGCGTCCGCGGCGGCCTCCACCCTGGTGTTCGCCTATGCGCTCGCGGGCTTCGCGGTGGTGCATGCGGTCACCTTCGGCCACGGCGCGCGCTTCCTCATTCTCGGGCTGCTGTGGGTCACCACCTTCGCCCTCGGCTGGCCCGTCCTCGCCATGGCCGTCCTCGGCTTCGTGGACGGCATGCTGGATTTTCGCGCGCGGATGCCGGCCGGGCGGGGACCCCCGGCGGCGAACGACCGCTGACACCGCATCACACGAACACATCGAACAAGAGAAAAGGAGATCACAATGGACGTCATTCTTCTCGAGCGCGTCGCCAAGCTCGGCCAGATGGGCGAAGTGGTGAAGGTGCGCGACGGTTTCGCCCGCAACTTCCTGCTGCCCACCGGCAAGGCCCTGCGCGCCACCAAGGACAACCGCAGCCGCTTCGAGACCATGAAGATCGAGCTGGAGGCGCGCAACCTGGAGCGCCGCAAGGACGCCGAGGCGGTGGCCGAGAAGCTGGCCGGCCAGAACGTGGTCATGCTGCGCCAGGCCGGCGAGAGCGGCCAGCTCTACGGCTCGGTCTCCACCCGTGACATCGCCGATGGCCTCACCGCCGCCGGCTTCACCGTGGACCGCCAGCAGGTGGTGCTGAACCACCCCATCAAGACCCTGGGCGTGCATGTGGTGCCCGTCACCCTCCACCCCGAGGTGGAAGTGACGGTGAAGGTGAACGTGGCCCGCAACGCCGAGGAGGCCGAGCGCCAGGCCCGCGGCGAGGACGTGCGCACCGCCCGTGACGAGGATGCCGAGATCGAGGCCGAGCTCGCCATCGAGCGCGCCGAGGTGGCCGCCGAGCTGGAAGCCGAGGAAGGCGCCGTCGGCTGAGGCCGCGGCAGGTCCGGCCTGCGGGGCCCACGGGCCCTGCGCGCGCCTTCGGATCATGGACAGGAGCGGCGTCCCGGCGAGAGCCGGGGCGCCGTTCGCGTTTCAGCGCCCTTCGGGCGGCGCACGGCGATGACATGCCGTCAGGGGAGGTGCCCCGCGGCTCTCGCGCACGTGAGTTCCGCGCCCCCGCCGGCACCGCGCCGCCATATTGCCGGCTGCCGAACTTGGTGTTTTCATTTCACCTGTTGCGGCATTTCCGGTGCGGCACAGGGTTTCGGTCACCTGCGCGGCGGCGGGTGAACCAAACGGAACAAGCGGCGTTGTCGCTGAAACGCGGCTTTGGAGCGCGGGTCCGGGGCATTCCCCTGCGCTCGTCGGCGCCCGCGGCGCGCCCCGCACCGGAATCGGGAGAAAGGAACAGGTTTCAGAACCAGATGGAGGCGGCCGATGATGGAGCGGTTGCTGGAGCAGGTCTTGTCCAGGGTGATTACCCATGGCGCGCTGACGCTGACCACGGCGTCCGGGCGCACGGTTGGCATCGGCCGCGCGCCGCCCGGGGCGCCGCGGATCGCGGTGCGCATCACCTGCCCCGCCGCCCAAAGGGGCATCTGCCTGGACCCGGAGCTGAAGCTGGGCGAAGCCTATATGGACGGTACCTTGGTGTTGGATGAGGGCAGCATCGCCGACTTCCTCGACCTCGTGATGTCGCAGCCCAGCGCGGTCAACCCCACGCCCCCGGCCAGGCTGCTCTATCTTGCCCGCCGGCTGGGGCGCCGCATGGCCCAGTTCAATCCGCCCGGCCGCGCGCGGCGCAATGTGGCGCACCATTACGACATCGACGGCCGGTTCTATTCCCTCTTCCTCGATGACGACCGGCAGTACAGCTGCGCCTATTTCGAGCACGATGGCCAGAGCCTCGACGATGCGCAGCTGGCCAAGAAGCGCCACATCGCCGCCAAGCTGGTGCTGGATCGCCCCGGGCTCAAGGTGCTGGACATCGGTTCCGGCTGGGGTGGCCTCGGCCTTTATCTGGCGCAGATGGCCGGCGCGCGGGTCACCGGCATCACCCTGTCGCGCGAGCAGCTCGCCTTGGCACGGAACCGGGCGGCGGAGCGCGGCCTGGCGGGCGGGGTGGAATTCCGCCTTGAGGACTATCGTGATGTGCAAGGCCCGTATGATCGCATCGTGTCCGTGGGCATGTTCGAGCATGTGGGCGTCGCCCATTTCGGCGCCTTCTTCCGCAAGGTGGCGGGGTTGCTGGAGCGCGACGGGGTGATGCTGCTGCACGCCATCGGCCGTTCCGACCCGCCCGGGGTCACCAACCCGTTCATTGCCAGATACATCTTCCCGGGCGGCTACATTCCCGCTTTGTCCGAGGTGCTGCCGCACATCGAGCGGGCGGGGCTGGTGGTGGCGGATGTGGAGCTTCTGCGCCTGCACTATGCGCAAACCCTGAAGGCCTGGCGCCAGCGCTTCCTCGCCCGCCGCGACGAGGCGGTGCGCCTCACCGACGAACGGTTCTGCCGCATGTGGGAATTCTACCTCGCCGCCAGCGAGATGGCGTTCCGCCACCAGGGGCTGAACGTGTTCCAGATCCAGCTGGCCCGCCGGCAGGACGCGGTGCCCCTCACCCGCGACTATGTGGCGGAGGCCGAGGAGCGCCTGCGCCGGGCGGAGGCGGCAGCCCGCGCGCCGCTGCGGCTGGCGGGGGAATAGGCGGACGGGTCCGGCGGCCCGCCTGCCCCGGTTCCACAGGAGCGGATCGCGTCCTAGATGAAATAGAGCAGCGTCAACAGCACGAAGCAGGGGATGAGGAAGCCGAACGACCACAGCATGTAGCCGAAGAAGCTCGGCATCTTCACCCCGCGGTGGCGGGCGATGGACAGCACCATGAAGTTGGGCGCATTGCCGATATAGGTCAGCGCCCCCATGAACACCGCGCCGGCCGAGATGGCTTCCAGCGTCACCGCCAGGGGGCCCATGAGTTGGTGGGGGTCGCCGCCGGCGAGATTGAAGAAGACGAGATAGGTCGGTGCGTTGTCCAGGAAGGCGGAGAGTGATCCCGTCAGCCAGAAGTACCAGACGTTCACCGGCTGGCCGTCCGCCCCGGTCACCAGCTCTACCAGCGGCGCGAAGGCCCCGCGCGAGCCGGCCTTCAGGATGGCGATGACCGGGATGATGGTGAGGAAGATGGCGGCGAACAGCTTCGCCACCTCGCGGATGGGCTCCCAGTCGAAGCCGTTGCGCTCGCGCAGCAGTTGCGGGGTGATGGCGAGGGAGGCGAGGGCAAGGCCCACCAGCAGCACGTCGCGCACCACCCACTGCAATTCCAGGTGCGTGCCGTAGATGTCGAAGGAGATGCCGGGCTTCCACAGGGCGCTGAGCAGGATGGCGCCGATGATGCCGCCCAGCAGCGCCAGGTTCTGCGCGCCGCGCATGCCGATGCCCTCGGTGTCGGGGGTGGGGTCCACCGGCAGCGGCGGCTTCACGTCCCGGGCGTAGAGGAAGCGGTCCAGCAGGTAATAGGCGACGATGAGGAGGCCGACCACCACCGCCGTATCATGGAACAGGTGGGTGGTGGTCCAGAAGAAGTTCACGCCCTTCAGGAAGCCCAGGAACAAGGGCGGGTCGCCCAGCGGCGTCAGCGAGCCGCCGATGTTCGACACCAGGAAGATGAAGAACACCACCGTGTGCACATTGTGCCGGCGCCCGTCATTGGCGCGCAGCAGCGGGCGGATGAGCACCATGGATGCGCCGGTGGTGCCGATGAGGCTCGCAATCACCGTGCCGATGGCGAGAATCGCCGTGTTCACCTCCGGCGTGCCCTTCAAATTGCCGGTGATGAGGATGCCGCCCGACACCGTGAACAAAGCGAACAGCAGGATGATGAACGGAATGTATTCCAGCAGCGCGGTGTGAACCACCTCGTGCGCTGTGGCCGGAAAGCCATAGGTGAGCGCGAAAGGTGCCGCGAAGGCGAGGCCCCAGAACAGGGCGACCTTGCCGTAATGGTGGTGCCAGAAATGCCCGGCGAGCAGCGGAAACAGGGCGATGGACAAAAGCATGCCCGCGAACGGCAGCGCCCACAGGGGGGAGAGGCGCGCGCCGTCCAGCACCGCAGCGCCATCGGCCGCAAGGGCTGCGGATGCGCCGAGAACCGGCAGGAGAAGGGCGCCGGCGGACCCGAAGGCGAACAAGAACCCGCGACGCGACGCTGCCATTGCCACCCTCCAGATTGCCGGCTCTGGTTTGATGGACGATGGCGGCAGCGGTGGCAAGGCCCTGCCGCCGCGCCGCTCAGGCCGGGGCGACCGCGCGCCGGACGGTTGACCGGGCGGCTGGTTTCTGTCCTAGTCCGCCGCGTTTTTACCCCTGACGGCACAATGACCCAAGATCACACCCCGGAGCGTCCCGCAGACCGTTACAATGCCCGCGATGCCGAGCCCCGCTGGCAGAAGACGTGGGCCGAGCGCGGCATCTTCCGCACGCGCAACGACGATCCGCGCCCGAAATTCTTCGTGATGGAGATGTTCCCCTATCCGTCGGGGCGCATCCATATCGGCCACGGCCGCAATTATGTGATGGGCGACGTGCTCGCGCGCACCAAGCGCATGCAGGGCTTCAACGTGCTCCATCCCATGGGCTGGGACGCCTTCGGCCTGCCGGCGGAAAACGCTGCCATCGAGCGCGGCATCCATCCCAAGAGCTGGACCTACGAGAACATCGCCTCCATGCGCGAGCAGCTGCAACTGCTCGGCCTGTCGCTCGACTGGAACCGCGAGATCGCCACCTGCGACCCGTCTTATTACGTGGAGCAGCAGCGCATCTTCCTGGATTTCCTGGACCACGGCCTCGCCTATCGCAAGGAGAGCGAGGTCAATTGGGACCCGGTGGACAACACCGTGCTCGCCAACGAGCAGGTGATCGACGGGCGCGGCTGGCGCTCGGGTGCCATCGTGGAGCGGCGCAAGCTTTCCCAGTGGTTCCTGCGCATCACCGCCTTCGCCCAGGAACTGCTGGACGCGCTGGACACGCTGGACCGCTGGCCGGAAAAGGTGCGCCTCATGCAGCGCAACTGGATCGGCCGTTCGGAAGGCATGGAGGTGCTGTTCGAGTTCGCCCGCGCCAGTGTCGCCGGCGGCCGGCTGCCGGCGGGAACGGCGGCCGTGAAGGTCTACACCACCCGCCCCGACACCCTGTTCGGCGCCTCCTTCCTCGCCCTCTCGCCGGACCATCCGCTGGCGCAGGCGCTGGCGCAGAACGACCCCGCGCTCGCCGACTTCATCGCCGCGTGCAAGCGCGGCGGCACCTCGGCCGAGGAGATCGAGACCCAGGAGAAGAAGGGCTACGCCACCGGCCTCGACGTGGTGCACCCGCTGGACGCCAAGCGCACCGTGCCGGTCTATGTGGCCAATTTCGTGCTCATGGACTACGGCACCGGCGCCATCTTCGGCTGCCCGGCCCACGACCAGCGCGACCTGGACTTCGCCCGCAAGTACAAGCTCGCCGTGACCCCCGTGGTGCTGCCGCCGGACACCGATCCCGGCGCCTTCGCCATCGAGGACGTGGCCTATGACGGCGACGGCACCCTGTTCAACTCGGCCTTCCTGGACGGCATGAGCGTGCCCGCCGCCAAGGAGGCGGTGGCCCGCCAGCTGGAACGCTTCCGCGTGGGCGACGCGCCGCAGGGCACGCGGCGGGTGAACTTCCGCCTGCGCGACTGGGGCATCTCCCGCCAGCGCTACTGGGGCTGCCCCATCCCGGTCATCCATTGCGACGATTGCGGCCCGGTGGGCGTCCCGCGGGACCAGCTTCCCGTGGAACTGCCCGACGACGTGACCTTCGACCGTCCCGGCAACCCGCTGGACCGCGCCAAGGCGTGGCGCGACGTGCCGTGCCCGAAATGCGGCAAGCCGGCGCGGCGCGAGACGGACACCATGGACACCTTCGTGGATTCGTCCTGGTATTACCTGCGCTACGCCTCCGACACTGTGGACAAGCCGCTGGACAAGGCGGCGGTGAGCCACTGGCTGCCGGTAGACCAGTATATCGGCGGCATCGAGCACGCCATCCTGCACCTGCTCTATTCGCGCTTCTTCACCCGCGCCCTCAAGGCGTGCGGCCGCGTGGACCTGGACGAGCCGTTCGCCGGCCTGTTCACCCAGGGCATGATCGTCCACGAGACCTACAAGGACCGCGACGGCAAGTGGCTGTTCCCCGAGGAGGTGAAGCTCCTCGGCAACGGCAAGGCCGTGAAGATCGCGGACGGCTCGGACGTCATCGTCTCCCCGCCGGAGAAGATGTCCAAGTCCAAGCGCAACGTGGTGGCGCCCGAGGTGGTGGCGGATACCTACGGCGTGGACTGCGCTCGCTGGTTCATGCTCTCCGACACCCCGCCCGAGCGCGACAGCGAATGGACGCAGGGCGGCATCGAGGGGGCGTGGCGCTTCGTGCAGCGCGTCTGGCGCCTGGTGAACGAGGCGGTGGAACTGGGCGCCGCCCCGGGGGCGCCGTGCCCCGATACCGTTTCCGAGACGGCGCTGGGCCTGCGCCGCGCCGCCCACGGCCTGGTGGCGACGGTGGCCGAGGACATCGAGCGGCTGCGCTTCAACGTGGCGGTGGCGCACGTGCACGAATTCGCCAACGTGTTCGGCAGCGCAGTGGCCGCCGCCCGGTCGGGCGCGCCGGTGCCGGCAGACCTCGCCTTCGCCCTGCGCGAGGCGGCGGAAATGCTGGTGGCGGTGGTGGCGCCCATGACGCCGCATCTGGCGGAAGAATGCGGGCTGGTGCTGGGGCGCGAGGGGCTGGTGGCGCAGGCGCCGTGGCCCACCCCCGACCCCGCGCTGCTGCGCCAGGATACGGTCACACTTCCGATCCAGATCAATGGCAAGAAGCGCGACGACATCGTCGTCCCGCGCGATGCGACCGCCGCGGACGTGGAAGCGGCGGTGCTGAAGCTGGAAAGTGTGCAGCGGGCCCTCGACGGGCGCGCGCCGAAGCGTATCATCGTGGTGCCGCAGAGGATCGTGAATGTCGTTGCCTGATCCCTCGTCGCTCACCGGTCGCCCCGCGCGCCTCCTCGCGCGGTTCGCCCTCGTGTGCGCGCTGTCCGGGGCGCTCGCGGGCTGCTTCCAGCCCCTTTACGCCGAGAATGCCACGGTGGGCGGACCCGCCCTCCTGGACAAGCTCAAGGATGTGGAGATCATCCAGATCCAGGGCCGCCTCGGCAACGAGGTGCGCAACGATCTCATCTTCGCCCTCACCGGCGGCGCGGGAAACCCGAAGGGCGCCCCGCTGCAGATGATCGTCTCGGTGGATTCCTCCACCTCCACCGCGCTTCTGAATTCCTCCTCCGGCCTGCCGGAAAACCAGATCGTCCGCGTCACCGCCAACTGGCGCATCATCCGGGCCGGGGACGAGAAGAAGAAGACCGTGGCCGAGGGCGCCGCCTCCGGTACCGCCACCATTGACACCAGCGACCAGCGCTTCGCCAATTACAGCGCCTCCATCGACGCGGAAAAGCGCGCGGCCCGCATCGTCGCCGACCAGATCAAGGCGCAGCTCGCGGCCTATTTCATCCGCACGGCCAACGCCCCGGGCTCGGCGAGCTGATCCCGTGGTGGCCGTGCGCCCGGGCGACGCCGAGGCGGCGCTCGCCCGGCGCGACCCCTCCAGAAACGTGGTCCTCATCTTCGGCCCGGACACCGGCCTGGTGCACGAGCGCGCCGAAGGGCTGGTGCGCCGCGCCGTGCCCGATGCCCACGACCCCTTCGCCTTGGTGCGCCTCGACGGCGACGACATCGCCGCTGACCCGCGCCGGCTGATCGACGAGACATCCACCATCGGCCTGTTCGGCGGCGAGCGGGTGGTGTGGGTGCGCGCCGGCAGCAAGAATATCGTGCCCGCCCTCCAGCCGGTGCTGGCCGGGCGCTGCGATGCGCTGGTGGTGGTGGAGGCCGGCGACCTGAAGAAGGGCGCCCCCCTGCGCGCCTTGTGCGAGGGCGCCCCCAACGCCCTCGCCATCGCCTGCTATGCGGACAGCGAGCGCGACCTGGCCCGGCTGGCGGACACCATGATGGCGGAGGCGGGCCTCGCCATCGACCGGGACGCGCGGGAACTGCTGGTGTCGCTGATCGGCGGCGACCGCATGGCGTCCCGCGGCGAGATCGCCAAGCTCGCCCTCTATGCCCGGGGCCAGCAGAAGGTGACCCTGGAGGACGTGCGCACCATCGTCGGCGATGCCTCCGCCTTGGCCCTGGACGATGTGGTGGATTGCGCCCTTGCCGGCGAGCCGAAGGCGGCGGCCGCCGCCCTCGCCAAGGCCTATGGCGCAGCGACGCGGCCCGATGCGGTGCTGGGCGCGCTGCTGCGCGGCCTCACCGCCCTGCACCAGATGGCGCTGGCGGTGGCGGCGGGCTCCAGCCCCGACCATGTGATCGGCAATGCCCGCCCGCAGGTGCATTTCTCGCGCAAGCCAAAGCTGGAAAAGGCGCTGCGGGCCCTCGACCCGGACCTGTGCCTGAAGGCCATGCTGGCGGTGGACGACGCCATTCTGGCCGCTCGCCGCAATGCGCCGCTGGCCCCCGCCATCTGCGAGCGGGCGGTGTTGCTGGTGGCCCAGCAGGCCGGGCGGCGGCGGCCGGCCTGAGACGCTCCGGCGGGCGCCGGCCTCAGCTGTCCGAGCTTTCCCGCGCCAGGCGGCGGAAATGGCCCTTCGTCTGCAGCCACGCGAGGGCGACGAGGCCCGGCAGGCCGGCGACGGCGGTGAGGGTGAAGAAGACGGACCAGCCCGTGGATTCGGCGATGGCGCCGCTGGAGGAGCCCAGCAGCGTGCGGCCCACCGCCGTCAGGGCCGTGAGCAGCGCATATTGGGTGGCGGTGTGCTCGCGCGCCCCGCACAGGGCCGAGAGATAGGCAACGAAGATCACCGTGCCGATGGCGCTGGTGAAATTCTCCACCAGGATCACCCCCGTCAGCACAGCCTCGTTCGGCCCCGCATAGGCCTGGAGCGTGAAGCCGAGGTTGGAGGCGATCTGCAGCACGCCGGCGATCCACAGGCAGGTGACGAGGGGATGCGCGCGGGCGACATAGGCCCCCGCAAAGCTGCCGGCGATGGTGCCGCCGAAGCCCACCACCTTCACGATCTCCACGTAGGTCGCCTTGGAGAAGCCGATGTCCAGCACGAACGGCCCGGTGAGCACGCCGGCGAAGGCGTCGCAGAATTTGAACAGCATGACGAACAGGAGAATCATCACCGCCTGGTCGCGGCGCAGGAACTCGCTGAATGCGCCCACCGTGGTGGCGACGAGCCGGTGGCCGGTGCCCTCCTCCGGCGCGCGTTCCGGCGCCTTGGGCTCGCGGGCGAAGAGGGTGGCGAGAATGCCGATGGCGACGCACGCGGCGGCAATGGCATAGCCCCACATCCAGCTGGTGCCGCGCGGCAGGCCGAGGGCCGATTCCAGATAGGCCACCAGAGCGATGACGCCGGCGCCGGTGACCAGCATGGCGATGCGGTAGCCGGTGACATAGCCGGCCATGCCGGCCGCCTGCTCGCTGGCGCTGTCCAGCCGCTCCACGCGGAAGGCGTCCACGGCGATGTCCTGCGTCGCCGAGGCGATGGCCACGGCAAGGGCGCAGGCGGCGACGGCGAAGGGGGTGCTTATGGGGTCCTGCACCGCCAGCGCGGCGATGGCCGCGATGAGGACGATCTGGCAGGTCAGCAGCCAGCCGCGCCGCCGGCCCAAGAGGCGGGAGAGGACCGGCACGTCCACCGCGTCGAGCACCGGCGCCCAGAGGAATTTCAGGGTGTAGGGCAGCCCCACGAGGCTGAACAGGCCGATGGCGGTGAGCGTGACCCCCACGTCCTTCATCCACAGCGAGAGCGTGCCGCCCACGAGCGCCAAAGGCAGGCCCGAGGAAAAGCCGAGCAGGCTGACGGTGAGCACGTCGCGCCGGGTGTAGAGCGCGACCGCCTCCTTCAGGGTGCGGCGCTGGGGTGCGGTGGCGCCGGTCGGGCTGAGGCTCTGCTCGGTCATCTGGGTCCTTCCGCCATTGCCGGACCGCGCGGTCGCGTGCCGCCGCTGGAGGTTGCGCGGCAAACCCGGTCCGACCTGCTTATCGGCCCGACCGGTGAAAAGGTCCCTACCGCGGCGGCGGCCGTCGCCGCGCCCTCACGCCTGGGACTGGCTCCACAGGCCGGATTCCACCTTGGACACCGCGATCACGGCCTGGGTGCGGCTTTCCACGCCCAGCTTCTGCAGGATGGCAGAGACATGGGCCTTCACCGTCGCCTCGGAGACGGAAAGCTCATAGGCGATCTGCTTGTTGAGCCGGCCTTCCGACAGCATCATCAGCACCCGCACCTGCTGCGGGGTGAGGGTGGCGAGCCGGGCGATGATGGCATCGGTCTCCACGTCCGCCTTGGTGAAGATGTTGACGTCGGGCGGTACGAAGGTTTCCCCCTTCAGCACGTTGGCCACCGCGTCGCGCATGTGGGCGACCCCCATGGTCTTGGGGATGAAGCCGGAGGCGCCGAGATCGAGGCAGCGGCGGATCACCGCCGGCTCCTCATTGCCGGAAACCACCACCACGGGGAGGGCGGAATACTGCGCCCGAAGATAGATGAGGCCGGAAAAGCCCCGCGCCCCGGGCATGGTGAGGTCGAGCAGGATCAGGTCGAACTCCTGGTCGCGCTCCAAGAGCGCGGTCAGGTCGTCGAATGTGCCCACTTCCTCGATCACCGCATCGGTGTGGCGCCCCAGCACGGCTTCCCGAAGGGCGCCGCGGAACAGGGGGTGGTCGTCGGCGATGACGAGGCGCAGGCCGCTCCCGGCGTCTTCTCCCAAAGCGTCCTCCCAGAAAGGCTTCGCCCTTCTTATTTCGACAGGCGTACCGGCCTGCCTTGCGAATCGGCGTCGGTGATCATCAATCCATGGCGAAGCCGTGACAAGCCGATCAGCTCAAATGCCTGATTGCGCCTGTGAATGCCAGCACAACCTCACGGCGGTGCGGCCGGTCGCGGTGCTCCAGCAGGAAGATTCCCTGCCAGGTGCCGAGGGCCATGGCGCCGTCGCGCACGGGCACGCAGAGGCTGGAATCGCTGAGCATGGTGCGCACATGGGCCGGCATGTCGTCCGGCCCCTCGGTGTCGTGCACCCAGCCGTGATCGCGCGGGGCGAGGCCGCGCAGGGCGGTGAGGAGGTCCGTGCGCACGTCCGGGTCGGCATTTTCCTGGATGGTCAGGGAGGCCGAGGTGTGGCGGCAGAAGAAGGTGAGGACCCCGCTGCCGGCGCCGATCTCGCTAAGGAAGGCGCGGGCGGCGGCGGTGAGCTCGGTGAAGCCCTCGCCGGGCGTGTCCACCGTCAGCCTTGCCTCGGCATGGTGCACGGCGGTCGCCTGGGTCGCCGGCGAGCGGGTGATGCGCGTCATGGGGCTGCTCCCGGGGTCGCTTGCGTCGGTTGCCGCGGGCTTTTACCAGTCTTGCGGTGCGCCCGCCTCAAGGATCGTCGCCCATGTCGAAGCTCGCCCTGGATGCCGCCGTATTTTCCGACGCCGCCGTCGCCCCCGACACGCGCCTCGTCAACGACGCCATCGTGAAGGCGCTGCGGGCGCTGGGCGAGCGCTGGGCGGCGCCGCTGCCGGAGATCCGCGCGGCCCGGCTGTCGGGCACCGGCACCTTTCCCCTGCCGCCGGAAAGCCCGCGGGCGCGGGTGGAGACCATCCCCGGCCCGCGCGGCCCGGTGCCGGTGCGCATCCTGATGCCGGACGGGGCGCCGAAGGGGGTCTATCTGCATATCCACGGCGGCGGCTGGACCGTGGGCTCGGCCCGGGAGAATGAAGGACTGACCTCGCGAATCGCCGCCAATTGCGGCCTTGCGGTGGTATCCGTGGACTATGCCCTCGCCCCGGAGGAGCCCTATCCCGCCGGCCCGGACGATTGCGAGGCGGCGGCCCTGTGGCTGGTGAACGAGGGTCCGGCCCGCTTCGGCACGCAGCGCTTCGCCATCGGCGGCGAATCGGGCGGGGCGACGCTGGCGGCGGCGACGCTGCGGCGCCTGCGCGACCGGCACGGGCTTTCGCCCTTCGCCGCGGCCGTGCTCACCTCCGGCTGCTTCGACCTGCGGCTGACCCCCTCCGTGCGCAACTGGGGCGAGCTGCCTTTGGTGCTGAACACGGAGGACATCGCGCGTTTCGTCGGCAATTACCTGCGCCTCGAAGGCCGGGCCGACGACCCGGACGTGTCGCCCCTGCTCGCCAGCCTCAAGGGCATGCCAAGGGCGCTGTTCACGGTGGGCACCCGCGATCCGCTGCTGGACGACACCTTGTTCATGGCCAATGCCTGGCTGGCGGCGGGCAATGCCACCGAGCTGGACGTCTATGCGGGCGGCTGCCACGTCTTCATCGGCTTCCCCGGCACCATCACCGACCAGGCGCTGAAGCGGATCGACGCCTTCCTCACCGGTTTCTGAGAGGGCGGGCGGACCCGCGCTACAGCCGCTCCTGCCCGTTGCCGGCGCGCAGGTCGTCCACGAACGCCTTCAGACGACGGTAGACCTGCTCGGCATAAGACAGCGCCCGGTCGATGTCCGACATGTCGGGCACCGGCGGCGTCGCTCCGGGAGGCGGCACCGGCGGCAGCTGGCCCTGGGGCGGAACTTGGGCCTGGGGCGGCAACGGCGGCAGGGGCCGGCCCTGCCGTGCGGCGCGGCGCAGGGCGTCGATCTCGCCCTGGAGCCGGGCGATCTCGGCCTCATAGGCGTCGCGCGAATCGGGCACCGCCTCGCAGGTGAAGCCGGAGCTGCCCTTGGCGCAGAGGGAAACCCGGCCGGTTTCCCGGTCCAGCTTCAGCGCCCCGCCATCCACCGGCGCGAAGGAATAGCGCGGGGCGGCGGCTTCGGCGGGGGCAAGGGCCTGCGCCCCGGCGGGCACCGCCATGGCGAGGGGCACTGCGCACAACGCCAAGACCCGGGGCAAGGCGCGCAGCGCCGGGCTGCGGGAAGGAAGGGGGACAGACCGCATCATCATCGCCTCCGGGCCCACGCTGGCCCCATAAGGCCGCCAGCCGACACCGATGTGAAACCTTCCCAAAGGATAGGGGCAGGAGCGGGGCAGCGGCGCGCTTCAGGCTTCCGGGCGGAAGGGCGCGCGGCCGCTGGACAGGGCATCGTCCAGAAGCTCGATGCGGTCCTGCCCCCAGAACACTTCCCCCTCCAGCACATAAGCGGGGGCGCCGAACACGTCCGCCTCCAGCGCCTTTTCGCGATTGGCGAGGTAGGCGGCGGATGCGCCCTCGCCGGTGGCGGCGGCCACCAGCTCGCGGCCTGGCAGCCCGGCCGCATCGGCGATGGCGGTGATCACCTGCGGGTCGGCCAGGTCCTCCTCACGCTGCCACACGCCGGCGAACAGGCGCGGCAGCAACTGGTCCACCGGCAGGTCCGCCTGCAGGGCGGCGATGACGGTCTGGTCCGCCAGCCGGCAGTCGAACGGCCAGAAGGCCGGCGCCATATGGAGGTCAACGCCGCGCTTCAGCCGCCAGCGCTGCAGTTCCAGAAGGCGATAGCGCTGGCGCTGCGGCGCCCGCTGGGCCAGCGGCAACCCGCCCGATTCGGCGAAGATGGGGCCGAGGGAAACGGGATGGAACGCGACCTGGGCCCCATGCCGCTGGGCCATGGCCATGAAGGGCGCATGGCCGAGGAAGGACCAGGGGCTGATGGTGGAGAAATAATAGTCGATGGTGCGCGACATGGCGGCCTCCGAAGCACCTCCTTATAGCAAACCGCGCGGCGTTGGCTCCTGCCGTACCCATTGTATCCGCCCGCGCTTGACAGCACCGGCGCGGCGGGCTCCATCCTGTGCTGGAAGGCTGGCGGCGTCGTACCGGAAGGCCGGCGGCGCCGGCGAGCGGATCGGGAGGGCGAAGTGAGCGGGGCCGAACCCATCGCGGCGCGGATCGACGCCCTGAAGGCCGAGCTGGATGCGACCGCCCGTGCCGCGCGTGGCGCCGCCCTGGCGGAGCCGGCCCCGGCCCCCGCTTCCGCCGGTGCGGGGGAAAGCGGCGCGGCCCGCCCCTCCGCCACCAGCCATGCCGCGGAACCGGCGCCGGCGGATGATCCCGCTGCGCTGGATGCGGCGGCGCAGGATGCAGCCGCGGACGTGGCCGCCGCCCTTTCCGGCATGGGTGCCGGCGTGGAGGCCCTGCTGAAGGCGCATCCGCTCGCGGCGGCGGGAGCCTGCCTTGCGGCGGGCCTTTTCATCGGCAGCATATGGAGGCGGAGGCCCTGATGAGCGACATGGACACCCTCGTACGCAATCTGCGCATCCTGCTGCGGGCGGATCTCATCATCGCCGAGATCCACCTGCGGCGGCTCACGGCCAAGTCGGGCCTCTACGCCTTCGCCGCGCTGGTGGGCGGGTTCGGCGCGGTGATGCTGGGCATTGCCGGCTTCCTCGCCCTGGAACAGGTCTACGGCCCCATCCTTGCCGCCACCATCAGCGGCGCGGCGGGCATGGTGCTGGCGGTGCTGCTGGTGCTGGTGGGCGCCAGCCTCAAGCCCGGGCGCGAGCTTGACGTGGCCAATGAGGTGCACACCGTGGCGCTGGAGGCGGTGAGCCGTGACCTGAAGGCCGCCGAGGCGGGCGTGTCGCGCATCGTCGGCATCGTGCGCAATCCGTTCGACAGCGCCTTGCCGGCCGTGCTCATGCAGGTGTTCGGCATGGTGCTGAAGGCCGTGCGCGGCCGCAGCTCCGGCGGGGCGTAGGCGCTTAGGCCTTGCGCACCCAGCGGCCGTTCTCGTCCTGCTGCCAATAGGTCAGGGTATGGCCCTGGGCCGTGGCGGCGGCCTTGGCCTCGCGCCAGCGCTCGCGGGCGGCGGCCACCTGCTCGTCGTCCCGCCCGTCGAACAGATGCACCACGCGGGTGTAGGGCGCGGGATCGGCCAAAGGCACCGCATCCACCAGAAAGCGCACCTGCGCGCCGTTGGGGTTCGCCTCGGTGGTCGCCAGCAGCACCGGCTGGCGCTCGGGCAGGGGCTGGGCCTCGGTGCCGTGGGGCAGGAACGAGGCCTCGCCATAGGTCCACAGATGGGAATCGAGCGCATCCCGCCGCTCCACCGAGCCGCACTGCACCACGCACCGCCAGCCGCGCTCCAGCGACTTTTCCAGGAGCGCCGGCAGCACGTCCTCCAAGGGGCGGCGTTCGAGGTGGTAGAAGAGGATTTCGGTCATGGGCCGTGGCGCGGGAGGGACGTGCGGAAGTTAGGGCATTTCGGCCCCCGATTGCACGGCAATTCGCCGTCGTTCCGGCGCCGCGGCTCGGCTTCTTGACCCCGGCGGGCCGGCTGCGCATATGCCGTGCCATGAGCCTGATCCAGAATGAGCGCACCAAGCTGACGGCCAATGCCCTGGACCGCGCTTCCACCGCGTGCCTCACCGTGGGGGCGCTGGGACCGGCGGCGGCTTCGCTCTATGGATTGGGCGGCGCGGCGACCGCGCCGGGCGGGGTGCTGATCGCCGTCGGCAGCCTGTTTTGGCTGGCGGCCGCCGGTGTGCTACACTTTATGGCAAGAAGCGTGCTTGGACGACTGATATGACCGGCCTCTGGCTCTATGCGTATGTGGTGCTGCCGCTCGTCGTGATCGCGATGGGCTATGCCGCCGTACGCCTGACCGAGCCGAAGCACCCGCCGCACGCCGGCCCTGCGGAATAGTTCGCCAGAAGCCGGTGAGGAGCGGTCAAACTTCTGCCGCCCCCAGCGCTATCCCTCACCGCCCCGCCGCCGTCGTCCTCCGGCTTGACCGGAGGACCCATGGCGCCGCTTGTTCCATCTCTTCGGCGTCTGCGCTGGCCGGGGGATGGGCCCTCCGGTCAAGCCGGAGGGCGACGGGACGCGGGAAAGGCCAGCGTGAGCCTCACCCCTCGTAATGGTCCTTCACCAGCTGGTTCAGCAGCCGCACGCCCCAGCCCGAGCCCCAGCTCTTGTTGATGTCGGAGGCGGGGGAGGACATGGCGGTGCCGGCCACGTCCAGGTGCGCCCAGGGGGTCTTGTCCACGTAGCGCTGCAGGAACTGGGCGGCGGTGATGGAGCCGGCATTGCGGCCGCCGGTGTTCTTCATGTCGGCGAACTTGGAATCGATGAGCTTGTCGTATTCCGCGCCCAGCGGCATGCGCCACACCTTCTCGCCGGTTTCCGTGCCGGCCTTGGCGAGGCGCTCGGACAAGGCGTCGTCATTGGAGAAGAGGCCCGCATATTCCGATCCCAGCGCCACCAGGATGGCGCCGGTGAGGGTGGCGAGGTCGATCATGAACTGCGGCTTGAAGCGCTCCTTGGCGTACCACAGCACATCCGCCAGCACGAGGCGGCCCTCGGCGTCGGTATTGATGATCTCGATGGTCTGGCCCGACAGGGAGGTCACGATGTCGCCGGGACGCTGGGCGGCGCCGTCGGGCATGTTCTCCACCAGGCCGATGACGCCCACCGCATTCACCTTGGCCTTGCGGGCGGCCAGCGCATACATGAGGCCGGTGACGCAGGCGGCGCCGCCCATGTCGCCCTTCATGTCCTCCATGCCGGCGGCCGGCTTGATGGAGATGCCGCCGGTGTCGAAGGTGACGCCCTTGCCGATGAAGGCCACCGGGGCCTCGTCCTTGGCGCCGCCGTTCCAGCGCATCACCACCACGCGGCTTTCCTTGATGGAGCCCTGGCCGACCCCCAGCAGCGCCCGCATGCCGGCGCGGGCGAGGGCCGCGTCGTCCATCACCTCCACCTCGGCGCCGACGGAGGCCAGATGCTCCTGCGCGCGGCGGGCGAATTCCGGCGGGTCGAGCACGTTGGCGGGCTCGTTCACCAGGTCGCGGGCCAGCAGCACGCCGTCGCCCACGGCCTCCTTCACGGGGAAGGCGCGCCGGGTGCCGGCCTCGTCGGCGACGAGGAGGCTCACGGCAAGCGGGCCGTCGTTGGCGTCGTCCTTCTTCTTGGTCTTGTAGCGGTCGAACTTGTAGCTGCGCAGGCGCACGCCCAGCGCCACCTCGGCCGCGGCCTCGGGACTCACCTTGGTGCCCGGCAGGTCCAGCACGAGGGTGGCCTCGCGGGCGGAGGCGGGAATCTTGCCGGCGGCGACGCCGCCGAGCTTCAGGAAATCGCTGGCCTTGAGCTCCGCCGCCTTGCCCACCGAGATGACGATGAGGCGCGGCAGATCGAGGCCGGCGGGGGCGAGCAGGTCCACACTGCTCCAGGCCTTGCCCTTGAAGCGCTCGGCATCGAAGGCGCGGGTCAGCGCCGCATCCGCCCCCTTCAGGATCTTCTGCGTCGGCGCGCCGAAGGCGAGGCTCTCGTCGGTGAGTACGATCAGCACGCCCTTGGGGGCGGTGGTCAGTCGTGCGAACGAGAGGGTGACGGATTCGGACATGCGGCGCTCCGGGGCAGGACGTGTCTCAGTGAATGGGGCTGCTACCCGTCCTTCTAGACCCGACGGCGGGCGCGGGAAACCACGCATGCTGCCGCGTCCGGGCTTCGGGCAGGGAGCAGATGGGATGCCGGCGGGCGTTTCGAAAGGCCCGGGGCATCCAGGCAGCGGGTGCAACTGAAATCCGCGGCCGGGAGGGGGAGGGGAGCCGCCCGTTCCCGCGCTCCGGCGCGAGGACCGGGACGGCGTTCACCGGCGGGTGTTGCGGCGACGCCGCGCGCCTCGGCGGATCGCGCTCTAACTTTAAGGATAGAGAACGCGTTCCGGCATGTGCTGCGGCCCGCCCCGGGCGGGGGCGGGCGCAGGATGGGGCGGACCGTGTGGAACGGGTCCGCCGGAGCCTCACTCGGCCGGGGCTTCTTCGGCGGCGGCGGCCTTGGCGGCCTTGTCGGCCTTCTCGGCGGCGCGGGCCTTGGCCTTCTCGCCGGGCTCGGCCTTCTTCGGGTTGCTGCGGGCGTCGCGCTTCAGGAGGCCGGCGGCATCCAGGAAGCGGGCCACGCGGTCGGTGGGCTGGGCGCCCTTTTCAAGCCAGGCCTTGGCCTTCTCGGTGTCGAGCACCACGCGGTTCTCGGCATCCTTGGCGAGCAGCGGGTTGAACGAGCCGATGCGGTCGATGAAGCGGCCGTCACGCGGGGAGCGGGCGTCGGCGACGACGATGCGGTAATAGGGGCGCTTCTTGGCGCCGCCGCGGGAGAGGCGGATCTTGAGAGACATGATTTTTCCTTTTAGTTCAGTATCTTGATGGTCTTGTTCGGGTGATCGTTGTTGCCGTCACTCCCCGGCTTGACCGGAGGGGCCGCCTCGCCGATGTGCGCCGATGCCGGGGCTTGAGCCGGCCTGCCGCGCCTTCATCCGATTTGGGGCCACCCCAGCCACGGCCCTCCGGTCAAGCCGCAGGGCGACGGTGATGCGGCAGGGGCACGGCGGTCGGGTTTGCGGCGTCACTTCTTCTTGCCGGGCCCTCCCAGTCCTGGGGGGAGCTTCGGCAGGCCGGGCAGGCCGCCGGGGAATTTGGCCGGCATGCCGCCGCCCGGTCCCGGCAGGCCGGGGAAGCTCGGGGGCAGGCCGCCGGGCGCGCCGGGGCCGCCGGCGCCCATCTTATCCGCCATGTCCTTCAGCATCTCGGGGGAGGGCCCGCCGCCGCCGAAGCCCATCATGCCGGCAAGGCCCGCGAGCGGACCGCGCTTGCCGGCGGGGCCGCCCATGGCCTTCATCACGTCGGCCATCTGGCGGTGCATCTTCAACAGGCGGTTGATCTCCTCCACCTTGGTGCCGGAGCCCGAGGCGATGCGGCGCTTGCGCGAGGCGTCCAGCAGCTTGGGGGCGCGGCGCTCCTTGGGCGTCATCGAATTGATGATGGCCACCTGCCGCTTGAACACCTTGTCGTCGAGATTGGCGCTGGCGATCTGGTTCTTCACCTTGGCGACGCCGGGCAGCATGCCCATGAGCCCGCCGAGCCCGCCCATCTTCGCCATCTGCTCCAGCTGGCTGCGCAGGTCGTCCAGGTCGAAGGTGCCTTTGCGCATGCGCTCGGCGGTGACCTTCGCTTTCTCGATGTCGATGGCCTCGGCGGCCTTCTCCACCAGCGCCACCACATCGCCCATGCCGAGGATGCGGCCGGCCACGCGGTGGGGGTCGAAATCCTCCAGCGCGTCCATCTTCTCGCCGGTGCCGAGCAGCTTGATGGGCTTGCCGGTGACGGCGCGCATGGAGAGCGCCGCGCCGCCGCGCCCGTCGCCGTCGGCGCGGGTCAGCACGATGCCGGTGAGGCCGACGCGGCCATCGAAGGCCTTGGCGGTGTTCACCGCATCCTGGCCGGTGAGGCTGTCGGCCACCAGCAGCACTTCGTGCGGGCCGGTGACGGCCTTCACCTCGGCCACCTCGGCCATCAGGGCCTCGTCGAGGGTGACGCGGCCGGCGGTGTCCAGCATCACCACGTCGTAGCCGCCGAGCTTGGCGGCCTCGATCGCGCGCCGCGCGATCTGCACGGCGCTCTGCCCGGCGACGATGGGAAGGGTGGCGACCTCCACCTGCCTGCCCAGCGTGGCCAATTGCTCCATGGCCGCCGGGCGGCGGGTGTCGAGCGAGGCCATCAGCACCTTGCGCTTAGCCCGTTCGGTGAGGCGCTTGGCGATCTTGGCGGTGGAGGTGGTCTTGCCCGAGCCCTGCAGGCCGACCATCAGGATCGGCACCGGGGCGGGGGCGTTGAGGTCGATGGGGTCGGCGTCCGAGCCCAGGGTCGCCACGAGCTCGTCGTGGACGATCTTCACCACCATCTGGCCGGGGGTGACGGACTTGATGACCTCCACGCCCACGGCGCGCTGGCGCACCCGGTCGGTGAAGGACCGAACCACGTCCAGCGCCACGTCCGCCTCGATCAGCGCCCGGCGCACCTCGCGCATGGCCTCGCCGACGTCGGCCTCGGTGAGGGCGCCGCGCCGCTTCAGCTTGTCGAGTATGCCGCCGAGGCGGTCGGAAAGGGTATCGAACATGGGTGTCCGTGTTGTTTGGGCTCACATCGGCCGGTTCTGCTCCCCGCCGCGGCCCGCTGGCGATGCGTCAAAAGCCAACGCAAAGCACGCCCGAGGGCGCAACGCGCTGTCGGGCGGGGGCCTCCGGGCTCTCGGCCCGGTCGGCAGGATCGGCATGGCCGTCCGTGTGAAGGGCAAGGCTGTTAGCAGGTTTGGGCCCGGGAGGCAAATTCGGGACACGACCCCGCACGGATCTGCCAAATAGTTACGCCAGACGGCTGTAGGGGTTCATACTCCGCCACGCCCATACGCCCGCGGGGTCCGCCGGCCAGCGGTGGGGGAGAAACGCCATGTCCGATACATCATCGACCCGCGCCGCGGCGCCGCCCGGGCAGATCGTCCCCTTTCCCGCCGATTTCCGCATCGAGGAGATCGCCACCAACGGCACCACCCTCCACGTGCGGGTGGGCGGGAAGGGACCTGCCGCGCTGCTGCTCCATGGCTATGGAGAAACCGGTGACATGTGGGGCGCGATGGCCGCGGCGCTGGCGCCGGACCATACGGTGGTGGTGCCCGACCTCCGGGGCATGGGGCTCTCCGGCAAGCCGCCGGGCGGCTTCGACAAGAAGACACAGGCCGGGGACATGGCCGGCGTCCTCGACGCCCTGAAGATCGACACGGCGGCGCTCGTCACCCATGACATCGGCAACATGGTGGGCTTTGCTTTCGCCGCCCTCCATCGCGACCGGGTGACGAAGTTCGTGCTCATCGACGCGCCGCTGCCGGGGGTGGGGCCGTGGGATGAAATCCTCAAGAATCCCCTGCTCTGGCACTTCCGGTTCGGCGGGCCGGACATGGAGCGCCTCGTGGCGGGGCGTGAGCGCATCTACCTCGACCGGTTCTGGAACGAATTCTCCGCCGATCCCAGCCATTTCACGGAGGCCGCCCGCGCACATTATGCGGCGCTTTATGCATTGCCCGGGGCCATGCGCGCGGGTTTCGCCCAATTCGCCGCGTTCGACCAGGACGCCGCCGACAATGCGGCATTTCTCGCCCAGGGAAAGCTCACGGTGCCGGTGCTGGCGCTGGGCGGCGAAATGTCGTTCGGCCTGACCATGGCCGAGGTCATGAGGTTCGCGGCAACCAACGTGCAGGGCGGCGTGGTGCCCGGCAGCGGCCACTGGATCATGGAGGAAAATCCGTCGGCGACGGTCCGTCTGGTCAGGTCTTTCCTGGAGGCCGGGTAAGCGGCGCTCCACATCCCTCCCCCTTGGCAAGCGCTCGTGCTAGATCACGGCGCACAAAGGAGAGACTCCATGCCCGAGAACAACGAGATCACCCGTTTCTTCGGCGGTTCGCCCGCCTGGGTGCTGGTGCGGCTCGTCCTCCTGTCGGTGGTGGTGGGCGTCATCCTTGCGGCGCTGGGGCTCGACCCCATGAACATCCTCACCAGCCTGGAACGGCTGGTGCGCAACCTGTTCAATTTCAGCTTCGAGGCGGTGGAGCGGCTGTGGCGCTATTTCCTGCTGGGCGCCGTGGTGGTCATTCCGCTCTGGCTCATCATGCGCCTGCTCGGCCGCCGCTGACGCGCCGCCGGTGACGGCCCCATGACATTCGCGCAACGGCTGCCGGCGGTCACCCACGCCCGCGTGCTCGCCATCGCCTTGCCGATGACGGTGGCGCACCTGACCACGCCGCTGCTCGGCGTGGTGGATGCGGCGGTGGTTGGCCGCCTCGGCGATGCCGCCCTGCTGGGCGGCGTGGCGCTGGCCGCCGTCATCTTCGACATGCTGTTCTGGGTGTTCGGCTTCCTGCGCATGGGCACGGTGGGCCTTGCCGCCCAGGCGCTGGGCCGGCGCGACAGGGTGGAGGAGCGCGCCGTCCTCGCCCGGGCGCTGCTGGTGGCGCTGGCCTGCGGCCTCGGCCTGGTGGCGCTGCAGGCCCCCATCGCCCGGCTCGCGCTGGGCCTGGCGGGCGCCAGCGCCGAGGTGAATGCGGCGGTGAGCGATTATTACGCCATCCGCATCTATGCCGCCCCCTTCACCCTCGCCAATTATGTGGTGCTCGGCTGGCTGGTTGGCCTTGGGCGCACCGGGCGGGCGCTGGCGCTGCAGGTGGGGGTGAACCTGCTCAACATGGCGCTCACGGCCGGCCTCGTGCTCGGGGCCGGGTGGGGGGTGGCGGGCGCGGCGGCGGGCACCCTTGCGGCCGAGATCGCCGGCACCGGCGCCGGCCTTCTCCTGTGCCTGCGCTTGCTGGGCGGCGGGTTCGGCGTGCCGCGCGCGGTGCTGCTCGATCGCGCGCGGATCGCCGAAGCCTTCCTGCTCAACCGCGACATCATGATCCGCACGGCGGCGCTCATGTTCGCCTTCTCCTTCTTCGCGGCGCAGGGCGCGCGGGCGGGCGACGTGACGCTCGCCGCCAACGCCATTCTCCAGAACATGGTGATGGTGGCCGCTTATTTCCTCGACGGCTTCGCCACCGCGGCAGAGCAGATCTGCGGCGCGGCGGTGGGCGCGCGGCGGCGGGCCGACTTTGCCGCCGGCGTGCGGCTTTGCCTGCTCTGGGGCTTCGGCTTCGCCCTTGCCGCCTGCGCCATCTATCTCGCCACCGGGCCGGCGCTGGTGGATGCCATGACCACCAGCCCCGAGGTGCGGGCGGCGGCGCGCGATTTCCTGCTCTATGCCGCGCTGCTGCCGGTGGCGGGGGTGGCCGCCTATGCCTTCGACGGCGTCTATATCGGCGCCCTGTGGTCGCGCGACATGCGCAACCTGATGCTTGTCGCCCTCGCCGTCTATCTGGTGGCCTGGTGGGCACTGCGCCCGCTGGGCAATCACGGCCTGTGGCTCGCCTTCCTCGCCTTCCTCATCGCCCGCGGCGCCCTTCAGGCCCTGCGGCTGCCGGCCTTGAGCCGCCGCACCTTTGCCGGCTGATCAGTCGAGATCGGGAAAGGCGTGGGCCCCGTCCGTACCCAGCGGCAGGTCCTTCACCCAGCGCACCGCCGGCAGCGGCAGGGGACCGTAGAGGTGGGGAAAGAGGTCGCCGCCGCGGGAGGGCTCCCATTTCAGCGCCGGCCCCAGGGCCGCCGCGGCCACCGCCACCAGCTTCAGGTTGCGGGCGCCGGCGAAATGGCGAGCGGCGGTCTCGCGCACCTGCGCGGCGGTGGAGAAGTGGATGAAGCCGTCCGCATGGTCCACCGGCGCGCCGGTGAACACGCCATGCGCCTCGGCTTCCTGCCAGAGCGCGGCGGGACAGATCTTGAACACGAGGCCGGGTGCGGGCATGGAGGCTCCATGGGGAGGAAGCGGAAGGCTTGGCGCGGGATCTAGCCAGATGCGAACGAAACGGCAACCCCCCGCCACCCTCCGGTTGCATGAGGACCGAAATCCTGTACAAAAAGGGAACAAATTCTTATTGTCCGTGAACCCGCGGCGAGGACGGGAAGATCCCATGCTCACTCACAGCCAGGTCTGGCGCGCGATCGACCAGCTCGCGGAGCAGCACGGCCTGTCCACCTCCGGCCTTGCGCGGCGGGCGGGGCTTGATTCCACCACCTTCAACCGCTCCAAGCGCATCACCACCGATGGCCGCCTGCGCTGGCCCTCCACCGAGAGCATCGCCAAGGCGCTGGCCGCCACCGGCACCAGCGCCGAGCTGTTCTTCGCCCTGCTCACCCCGCAGGGCGCCGCCGGCCCCGCCGGCTTCGAGGAGGAGGCCCAGCCGCTGAAGGGGCCCATCCACGCCATCCCGCAGATCGGCTTCGCCCAGGCGGGGTCGGGCGGCTTCTTCGACGATGCCGGCTTTCCGGTGGGGGCCGGCTGGGACGAGATCGCCTTCCCGGAGGTGGACGACGCCCACGCCTACGCCCTGGAGATCGCCGGCGATTCCATGCAGCCAGTCTATCGCAACGGCGACATCGTGGTGGTCTCCCCCGCCGCCTCGGTGCGGCGCGGCGACCGGGTGGTGGTGAAGACGAAGGACGGCGAAGTGCTGGCCAAGGAGCTGGCGCGCAAGACCACCCGCCACGTGGAGCTGCGCTCCCTCAATCCCCTCCATGAGGATCGGCAGATCCCGCTGGATCAGCTGGAATGGATGGCGCGGATCATCTGGGCGAGCCAGTAGGGGGCAGCACCCCGCGGCGCCGGTGGCTGGGCGCGGGGTCTGGAGGCAGGCCAGGGGCCACGCCCGCGGCCCGTCTGAGGGCAGGGGCCCTTCACCCCAGAAGCGCCTCCAGCGTCTCCAGCCGGTCCGCCTCCCCCGGCGGCTTGTCCCATCTCAGGCGGGCGATGCGGGGAAAGCGCATGGCGATGCCGGAGCGGTGGCGGGTGGAGCGGGAAAGGCCCTCGAATGCCACTTCCAGCACCAGGCCCGCATCCTTCTCGTGCACCACTTCGCGCACCGGGCCGAAGCGGTTGATGGTGGAGGCGCGCACGAAGGCGTCGATCCTTTTCAGCTCCTCGTCGGTGAAGCCGAAATAGGCCTTGCCCACCGGCACCAGAACGTCGCCCTCGGCGCCGCTGGTCCACACCCCGAAAGTATAGTCGGAATAGAAGGACGAGCGCTTGCCGTGGCCGCGCTGGGCATACATCAGCACGGCGTCCACCGTGTGCGGATCGCGCTTCCATTTCCACCACGGCCCCTTGGGGCGGCCTGGCAGGTAAGGGCTGTCGGCGCGCTTGATCATCACCCCTTCCACCGCCGGCGCATCCGGCCCGGCGCCGGCGCCGGCCGGATCGCGGCGGGCGCGGGTCAGCTCGTCCCAGCTTGAGAAGGGCACGAGGGGGGAAAGGTCGATGCGCGGCGCCGCAAGCCGGCCCACCAGCGCCTCCAGCCGGGCCCGGCGGGCCGCGAAGGGCAGGTCGCGCAGGTCCTGCGTGCCGTCCACGAGCAGGTCGTAGGCGCGGATGTGGGCGGGAAATTCCGCCAGCATCTTCACCGTCACCGCCTTACGGTTCAGCCGCTGCTGCAGCACGTTGAACGGCTCGACACGCCCCTCGCGCACGATCAGCAATTCCCCGTCCATGGCGCCAGCGAAGGTGATGGCCTGCGCAAGGTCGGGGAAGGCGCCGGAAATGTCCTCTCCGGTGCGCGAATAGAGCCGCACCGCCCGTTCCCCGTCCGGCCCGGTGCCGGCCACGGCCTGCACGCGGATGCCGTCCCATTTCCATTCGGCGCGGAAATCCTGCGGGGCGAGGGTGGAGAAGTCCGCTTCCTCGATGGCGTGCGCCAGCATCACCGGGCGGAATGGGGCGGGGTTCGAGGTTTCCGGCCGCGGTCCGCGCCCCTCCACCCAGGCGAACAGCTCCTCGTAAGGCGCCGCAAGGCCGGGCCACACCAGTTCCACCTCGTCCGGCGTCACCGTGCCCAGGCTGGCCACGGCGGTCTTGGCGAGGCGGGCGGAGGCGCCGACCCGCATGGCGCCGGTGATGAGCTTCAGGAGCGCCCAGCGGCCGGTTTCGTCCAGCCCGTCCAGCCAGCCGGCCAGGGTGCGGGGCAGGGCGGCCTTGGGCAGCGTCCCCAGGGCCGTCACGATTTCCGACAGCAGGGGGGCGTGGGCCGGCGCGCCTTCCGTCTTCGGCCACATGAGGGCGACGGTCTCCGAAAGGTCGCCCACATAATCGTAGGACATCTCGAACAGCACCGGATCGGTCCGCTCCATGATGAGGCTGCGCACCAGGCCGGGCTTGGCATTGGCGAAGGAGAGCGCGCCGGTGAGTGCGGCGAGGGCGAAGCCGCGCTCGGGGTCCGGCGTGGTGGCCAGATAGTCCACCATCAGCCGGATCTTGGCGTTGCGGCCGGCCTCATAGGACATGCGGTCGAGCAGGGCGGCGAAGCGGTTCATGGCGCGGCTGGCGCGGCCGGGGCCGCCTCCTCGTCCTCCTCCCCGTAGCCCACCATGCGCAGCGGCCTGGCGCGGATCTGCCGGCTCTGCGCCCAGTGCACCAGCGCATCCTCGGCGCCGTGGGTCACCCACAATTCCTCGCACCCGGTGGCGCGGATGGCGGCGGTCAGCCCGTCCCAGTCCGCATGGTCGGACACCACCAGCGGCAGTTCCACCCCGCGCTGGCGGGCGCGGGCGCGCACCCGCATCCAGCCGGAAGCGAAGCAGGTGATGGGATCGGCAAAGCGCCGGGCCCACAGGTCGGTCATGGAGGCGGGCGGGGCGATGACTATGGCGCCGGCGAAGGCGGCCCTGGCCTCGCCCTTCACCGGGCGGATGTCGCCCAGGGCGATGCCGCGCCCCACGTAATAATCGGTGATGGCGGTGAGGGCGCCATGCACATAGAGCGGCGCCCCATGGCCGGCCGCGCGCATCAGCGCCATCATGCGCTGCGCCTTGCCGAGGGAATAGGCGCCGACGATATGGGTGCGCTCGGGGAAGATGCGCACCGAGCGCAGCAGCTTGTGCGTCTCGCTCATGGCGTCGGGGTGGCGGAACACCGGCAGGCCGAAGGTCGCCTCGCTGACGAACACATGGCATCGCACCGGCTCGAACGGCACGCAGGTGGGATCGGCCGCATCCTTGTAGTCGCCGGACACCGCGATGGTGAGGCCGTGCCGCTCCAGCCGGATCTGCGCGGACCCCAGCACATGCCCGGCGGGATGGGCGCTCACGCTCACGCCGTTGATGGCGAGCCGCTCGCCATAGGCGATCTCCTGCACGCTGCCGGCAAAGCCCGCGCCGTAGCGGATGGCCATGAGGTCCAGCGTCTCGCGGGTGGCGAGCACCTGCCCGTGCCCGGGCCGGGCATGGTCGCTATGGGCGTGCGTGATCACGGCCCGCGGCACCGCGCGGGTGGGGTCCACGTGAAAATCCCCGGCGGGGGAATAGAGCCCCTTCGGCGAGGGGCAGAGCAGGTCTTCCGGGCGCATGACCCTCGCGCGCATGGCTTTATCGGGCGGGCTCCTGCCTATATGGGAGGCGCTCGTTCATTGTGCGAGGTCGCCGTGGCTCTCCCAACCTATTCCGCCACCTCAGGCGACCCGGTGCTCGACCGGCGGCTGGACTGGGCCCGCGCCTTCCTGGCCGAAGGCGATGCCGCCGCCGCCGCCGCCCTCCTGGCCGAGACCGTGGCCGAGGCGCCGGGCTTTTCCGCCGCCTGGTTCCTTCTGGGCGAAGCGCGGCTCGCCCTCGGCGAGAGGGAAGGGGCGGTGGCGGCGTTCCGCGCCGCCCTGGCGCAGGATGCGGCGGATGCGCTGGGGGCGGGGCTGCGCCTTGCCCGCCTCGGCGCCATGCCGGCCGAGGGCGCCATGTCGCCCGCTTATGTGCGCACCCTGTTCGACCAATATGCCGACCGCTTCGACACGGCGCTACGCGACCGGCTGGCCTATCGCGGGCCGGAGCTCATCCGTGATGCGGTGATGCGGGCCTGCGCCGCCCGGGGCCGTTCGCTCGCCTTCGCCCGCGGGCTGGACCTGGGCTGCGGCACCGGGCTGGCCGGCATCCTGTTCGCGCCGCTGGTGGAGCGCCTTTGCGGCGTGGACCTTTCCCCCGCCATGCTGGAGAAGGCGGCGGCGCTGGGCCTCTATGCCCGGCTGGAGGCGGGGGAGATGGGCGCGGCGCTGGCGGGGGAGGCGGCGGGCGCGCTCGACCTCGTGCTGGCCGCCGACGCCTTGTGCTACGTGGCGGATCTTGTCCCCATCCTGAAGGCCGGCGCCCGGGCGCTGGCGGGCGGCGGGCTTTTCGCCTTCACCGTGGAAACCCATGCGGGCGAAGGCGTGCTGCTGCGCGATACCCTGCGCTATGCCCATTCCGCCGGCCTCGTGCGCCGCCTTGCCGCCGAAGCCGGGCTCGCGGTGCTGGCACTGGAGGAGGCCTCCACGCGCGCCGAGAAGGGGGTTCCGGTGCCGGGTCTGGTGGGGGTGCTGGAACAGGCGTGAGCCTGAGGCCGCGGGGCCGGCTGGTGCGGCCCTGCGGCAAGATTTCGCCCGCGTCTCAGCTCACCGGCAGTGAGAAGGGCTCGCCCTCGAAGGCGTCCGCACCGCGGCCGATGGCGTGGATGGCGGCCATCATGCGGCCCTCGCGCCGCAGCGCCGCATCCGCCAGCGCCACGATGCGCGGATTGGGGGTCGCGGTGGCGGAGGCATGACGCAGGCGCTGGGCCAGCTCCATCTCGTCGCGGTCGGGCAGGAGGGCGCACAAGGTGGCATAGGCCGCCGCGGTGGAGCGCGAGATGCCGGCGTAGCAGTGGATCACCAGCGGGGTCTGCCGCGGCCAGGCGTGCACGAACTCGAACAACTCGTGCATGTGGGTCTCGCCGGGCGCCACCATGCCCTCGATCTCCTCCACGATATCGTTGATGCCGAGGAAAAGATGGTTGGTGGGGTCCACGTTGCTGGGCCGTGTGAGCACCGTGCCGCCATTGATCAAGGTGATCACGTGCCGCGCGCCGGTGGCTTCCACCGTCTCGTGCAGACGGGCAAGGGAGCATACATGGATCATGGCCTGAGCTCCTCGAACCTTTGCAGAAACCGCGCCTTTGCGCAGTCCGCTGTCCATGGGGTGAGATAGTCCTTTTCCTGGGTTGCGTCGAGGCGGGCGGGGCGGCCGAAGAAGGCCTGCGCCTCCGCTGCGGAGAAGCCCGCAAGGCGCGTCGCCTCGAAGAAGGCGGCGGAGCGGTCGGCGGCCTTCACGATCTTGACCAGCTCCTGCGGCCACGCCACCGGCAGCGAGAAGCGGATGGAGATGGCGGCCAGAAGGCGCGCCTCCACCGCCTTGTAGTCGCCGCCGATCACCACCTTGAAGGGGGAGATCATGTCGCCGATCACATATTCCGGCGCGTCGTGCAGCAGCACGCACAGGCGCCAGCGCGGGTCGATGTCGGGATGGGTGCGGCGCGACAGCCGCTCCACCAGAAGGCAATGCTGCGCCACGGAGAAGATGTTGTCGCCGGAGGTCTGCCCGTTCCAGCGGGCGACGCGGGCGAGGCCGTGGGCGATGTCCTCGATCTCCACGTCGAGGGGCGAGGGGTCGAGCAGGTCCAGCCGGCGGCCGGAGAGCATGCGCTGCCAGGCGCGGGGGGCGGAGACTGCGCGCCGGCGCGTCGGCGCCCGCGCGCGGGACGCTGCCGCGCTTCCGGGCGGGGTGGAGGTGTCGGGGTCTTCGGGGTTCACGAATCGCGTGCTCCGCTGATGCGGTGAAGGTAAGCTCCGTGCCATGCATCACAAGTCGCCCGTCACGGGCCGCTAAAGCCTGAGCCATGCCGCCATGACCAATGCCGTGACAGACGCGCCCGCCGACGGGGCGGCCCCCGTTCGCCCCCCGGTGCGCCCGACCCTTGCCGCCAGCGCCGCCGTGTTCCGCGGCCCCCTGGTGCTATTGGCCCGCCGCGCCGCCAATCCCGGCGCCGGGCTGTGGAGCCTGCCCGGGGGGCGGGTGGAGCCGGGCGAGACTCTGGCCGAGGCGGCGGCGCGCGAAGTGATGGAGGAGGTGGGGGTGGACGCGCAGATCATCGGCCTCGCCGGCACGAAGGACATCATCCTGCGGGATACCGAGGGGCATCTCGCGGCCCATTTCGTCGTCGTCGCCCATGCGGCGCGCTGGCGCGCCGGGGAGCCGGCGCCGGGGGCGGAGGCGGCCGAGGTGGGCTGGTTCCGCCCGCACGAGGTGGCCGCCCTCGCCACCACGGAGGGGCTGGCCGAGGTGGTGGCCCAGGCCGCGCGCCTGGTGATCGAGCCTTGACCTGATGAGCCGGGCGCCGCAGGAGTGGGGGCGATGACATTCGCCGCCATGCGCATCCTGTCCCTCGTCTGCGTCCTCACGCTGGCCGCCGCCGTGCCCGGCGCCGTGCCGTCCCGCGCCGCGCCCGCAGAGGGGGCGCCGCCGCCCTATGATGCCGATCTCATGCGCCTCGCCGAGATTCTCGGCGCGCTGCACTATCTGCGCCCCCTGTGCGGGGTGACCGGCGAGGCCCAGCGCTGGCGCACCGAGATGCAGAGCCTCATCGAAACCGAGCAGCCCTCCGATGCCCGCAAGGGAAAGATCATCGCCAGCTTCAACCGGGGCTATGCCAGCTATGCCGAGGTGTACCGCAGCTGCACCCCGGCGGCCCGCGTGGCGGTGGAGCGCCAGCTGGAGGAGGGCGCCCGGCTCGCTCACGACATCGTGGTGCGCTATGGAGGAAATTAGCCTGTTCGCATTAACCTTTTGGTCAGAACTGGCCTTTCCCGCGGCGGCCGGCGTGCTAGACATCGGCAGGCGCCGTCATGGTCCACGGCGCGGAGGCGATGCACGTGTCCACCTTGCCTTATCCCGCCATCGAGCTTCCGGAAATCGCTGACATGGCCGCGGATGATCGCCATGCGGCGCTGACCTATCTGAACGACGCATGGGTCGAGGCGGTGCGCGAGGGGCTCGACGAGGATTGCCTGGTGCAGGCGGCGCTGTTCACCGCCTTGCGCAGCCTTGTGGCCACCTATGGGGAAAAGGCCAGCGCCGAATTCGTCGCCCGCGTCGCCGAGCGCGTGGAAGCCGGCGAATATACGGTGCCCGGCCGCACCCACTGACAGGTCGGCGCTTTTCCGCTTCTTCCTGAGCCGCCCCTGCTATTGCGCCCGCGCGGCGCCTGAGCGCGCCCGCTTGGAACCGGTCAAAGACCGGGGCCGATGGGCTCGCATGCCCGGCGTCGCTGCGCGGCTGCCGCGACCGGCGGTGCCGCTTGCCGAGCCCGCGCCCAAAAGAAAAGGGGCGGGAATGACCCCGCCCCCGTTCCGTCAGTCATCCGCCACTCACGCCGCCGCGGTGCGCTTGTTCTGGCGGTTGTGGATGAGGTCGTCCACCACGCCGGGATCGGCCAGGGTGGAGGTGTCGCCGAGGCTCTCGAACTGGTCTTCCGCGATCTTGCGCAGGATGCGGCGCATGATCTTGCCCGAGCGGGTCTTGGGCAGGCCGGGCGCGAACTGGATGAGGTCCGGCGAGGCGATGGGGCCGATCTCGCGGCGCACCCAGGCCACCAGCTCCTTGCGCAGCTCCTCGGTGGGCTCCTCGCCCTCCATGAGCGTCACATAGGCATAGATGCCCTGGCCCTTGATGTCGTGGGGGAAGCCCACCACGGCCGCTTCCGACACCTTCGGATGGGCGACGAGGGCGCTTTCCACCTCGGCGGTGCCCATGCGGTGGCCGGACACGTTGATCACGTCGTCCACGCGGCCGGTGATCCAGTAATAGCCATCCGCATCGCGGCGGCAGCCGTCACCGGTGAAGTATTTGCCGGGGTAGGTGGAGAAATAGGTCTGCTCGAAGCGCTCGTGGTCGCCATAGACCGTGCGCATCTGGCCCGGCCACGAATCGGCGATCACGAGGTTGCCCTCGCAGGGACCCGACAGCACCTTGCCTTCCGCATCCACCACTTCCGGGATGACGCCGAAGAAGGGGCGGGTGGCGGAGCCGGGCTTCAGCTTGGTGGCGCCGGGCAGGGGGGTGATGAGGATGCCGCCGGTCTCGGTCTGCCACCAGGTGTCCACGATGGGGCAACGCTCCTCGCCCACCACGCGGTAATACCATTCCCAGGCTTCCGGGTTGATGGGCTCGCCCACCGAGCCCAGCAGGCGCAGGGACGAACGCGACGTCCGCTTCACCGGCTCCTCGCCCGTCTGCATCAGCGAACGGATGGCGGTGGGGGCGGTGTAGAAGATGGAAACCTGGTGCTTGTCGATCACCTCCCAGAAGCGGGAGACGTTGGGATAGTTGGGGATGCCCTCGAACATCAGGGTCGTGGCGCCGTTCGCGAGCGGGCCATAGACGATGTAGGAGTGGCCGGTCACCCAGCCCACGTCGGCGGTGCACCAGTAGATGTCGCCGGGGTGGTAGTCGAACACATATTGATGCGTCATGGACGCATAGACGAGATAGCCGCCGGTGGTGTGCAGCGCACCCTTCGGCTTGCCGGTGGAGCCCGAGGTGTAGAGGATGAACAGCGGATCTTCCGCATTCATGGGCTCGGGCGGGCACTCGTCCGTCACCATGGCGGCGGCTTCGTCATAATAGACGTCGCGGCCGGGGGTCATGTTCACCTTGCCGCCGGTGCGGCGCACCACGATCACATGGTCCACACCGCCGTCGATCTGGTCCGCGGCAGCGTCCACATTGGCCTTCAGCGGCACCTTGCGGCCGCCGCGCAGGCCTTCGTCCGCCGTGATCACGCACTTGGAGCCGCAATCGGAGATGCGGCCGGCGAGGCTGTCCGGGGAGAAGCCGCCGAACACGATGGAATGGATGGCGCCGAGCCGTGCGCACGCCAGCATGGCAAAGGCCGCTTCGGGGATCATCGGCAGATAGATGGTGACGCGGTCGCCCTTCTCCACGCCGCGGTTGCGCAGCACGTTGGCGAACTTGTTCACCTCGCTGTAGAGCTCGCGATAGGTGATCTTGCGGCTCTCGTCCGGGTTGTCGCCTTCCCAGATGATGGCCACCTGATCGCCGCGCTCCTCAAGGTGGCGGTCGATGCAATTGTAGGAGACGTTGGTCACGCCGTCCTCGAACCACTTGATGGAAACGTGGCCGGGATCGTACGAGGTGTTCTTCACCTTGGTGTAGGGCGTGAACCAGTGGATGCGCTGGCCATGCTCGCCCCAGAAGGCGGCCGGGTCGTTCACCGATGCGGCGTACATGGACTGATAATGTGCATCGTCCACATAAGCCTTCTGGGCCCAGGCGGCCGGGACGTCGTAGACCTTATCGGACATGGCTCTTGCCTCCCTCTTGCGCGGCTTCGTCCCGCAACCCTTGGTTCATTGCGGTTTGACCCGCCTTGGTTGGGCCGGATTATGGTGAGCCGGCCTTGGCTCCACAAGGCACCGGCGGGCCAGACTTTGGGTGCATAACCCTTCGTCGTGAAATGCCGTCGATCCTGCTTCCGTTGTTCCCTGCACCGCAATGCCGCAGCCCGCACCATTCCGTGCGCCAGGGCCCGGCATTATAGACCGTCCGGCACCGGCACGCTGCCGTCGTGCCAGCCCGCTCATGCGAGGTGACGCCGTGGACGCGTGGACCCGATCACTCCTGTTCCTCGCCGGCCTGTTCGGCGCCCTCGGCGTCGCGGCGGCGGCGGCTGCGACCCATATGGGAGGCGGCGCCAACCTGGAGACGGCGGCGCACTTCCTTCTGTTCAACGCCGTAGCCCTCGCCGGCCTTGCCGGCGTCATCCTCCATACCGCCCGCGGTGCGACGCTTTTGCGAACGGGCGCGAGTGCCATTGCTATCGGTTGCATCCTCTTTTCGGGCGACCTTGCTTCGCGCGCCTTGATGGAGGTCAAGCTCTTGGGCGGCAGCGCGCCGGTGGGCGGCGCGGCCATGATCGCCGGCTGGCTCTGCGTGGCCGCGGCAGCCCTGTTCGCGCGCAAGGCGTGAGAGGTTCCCCTTCCGGGGACGGCCAGCTCAGGCGGATGCGGCCTGCGGGGGCGCGGCGCGCGGGCGCCAGACACTGGTGCGCTTGATTTCCATGTCTTCCAACTCCCGCGTCACCGGCACGGCATATTCGGCGAGCTTCTCCAGCGCGTCCCTGGGCAGATAGGTGCGGCCGGGATCGCCGATCAGCACCGTGGCGCCGCGCGCCGCCAGCGCCATGAGCCAGGCGAACACCCGCTCGGCAAGGTCGCGCTCATAGGCGATGTCGCCGGCCAGCACCGCGTCCCAGCCTGCGTCCGTGCCGATGAGGTCGTCCTGCGTGGGCGAGAGGGCAACGCCGTTGGCCTGCCCGTTGAGGGCGATGGCGGCCACCGCGAACGGGTCGATGTCGGCGCAGGCCACTTCCGCCGCCCCGGCCTTCATGGCGGCGATGCCCACGAGCCCGGAGCCGGAGGCGAAATCCAGCACGCGCCGGCCCTTCACCGTCTCGGGATGGTCCAGCACATGCCGCGCGAGGGCCTGCCCGCCGGCCCAGGCGAAGGCCCAGAAGGGCGGCGGCAGGCCGAGCTCGCCCAGCTCCTCCTCGGTGCGCTGCCAGATGGGCACCGCCTCGTCGGCCACATGGAGCGAGATTTCGGGCACCAGCGGCACCGGGCGCAGGCGGGTCTCGGCGCGGATGAAGGCGGGGGGGTCGGTGATGGCGCGGCTCACACCCCGCCCATTCCGCAGACGATGGCCCATTCCTCGTCCGTCACCGGCTGCACCGAGAGGCGCGAGAAGCGCATCAGAGCCATTTCGGAAAGGCGTGGCTCGGCCTTTACGGCGGCGAGGGTGACGGGGGTCTTCAGCGGCTTCACCGCCTTGATGTCCACCATCACGAACTTGCCGGTGGGGTCGGAGGGGTCGGGATAGGCCTCCTTGATGACCTCGACGATGCCGACAATCTCCTTGCCCTCGTTGGAATGGTAGAAGAAGCCCTTGTCGCCCTTCTTCATGGCGAGCAGCTGCTGCTTGGCGAGGTGGTTGCGCACGCCGTCCCAATGGGTGCCCTTGGCCCCCGCCTTCACCTGCATCTCCCACGACCATTTGAAGGGTTCGGACTTGTAGAGCCAGTGGGCCATGGCAATGCTCGCGTCGGCAAAGGAATGCCGCGGGTTTGCCGCGTCCGGCGGTGGTTGGCAAGGACAAAGCGGGGCCGCGGTCGGCCGCCGGCTATTCCTCCGCCTCCGCCCGGAGGGCGACGACGCGGGCGGCCAGGTCTTCCATGGAGGGGTCGGGGATGCCATGGGCGCGCAGGCCCTCGCAGGTCTGGAACAGATAGTCCGCCGCCGTGCCGATGGCCCCCGCGGCGGAGGCGAGGCGCCGGGCGGTCTCCTCCACCGGCAGGCCGCCGGCATAGTGGCAGTTCCCACGGTCCATGGTGAAGGCGATGGCGGCGCCGAAGGGGCGGCCGTCCTCGTCCAGCAGATCCAGCCAGCGCGGCACATAGGCCCCGGCAATCATTTCCCGCCGCCAGAGCAGCGTCAGCTCGCGCTCCAATATATCGTCGGGGATGCGCAGGGCCACGCCCGTGCACGCGCCGCCGGCATCAAGACCCAGGGTGAGGCCCGGATTTTCGGCAGTGCCCCGCCCCACCAGGGTGGCGAGGCAGAAGGAGCGGTGCCAGCCCTCGATGCGGGCGGTGCGGCTTTCCACCGAGTGAACGATGGGGTTCCAGATGAGCGAGCCATAGGCGAAGACCCAGGCGTCGCCGGCCGGGCGGGCATCGAGGATGGCGCGCAGGGAGGCCGCGCGCTCGCCCTCCGAAAGCAGGCGCACGCAGGGCGCGTCACGCGCCGCGATGGCGTCGATGCCGCCGGATTCGATGAGTTCGCGGGTCAGCAGATGGGTCTTCATGGCGTCTCTCGCCGCCATATATAAGCAATGTGCGTGCCAATGCCATAGCGCGCCTTGACCGGCCGCGTCCACCCTTGCGGTGATGGCCGTCAGCCGCCGTGTCCTGCCCGCGTGCGCGCCAGCATCGGCCCATAGATGAGCAGGAAACCGGCGAAGCCGGCGCTCCAGGCCCCGGCGGCAAGGAGCATCAGGGGCATGGACCAGCCGGGCACGAGCGCCATGGCCACCCGCGCCATCAGCGCCAGCGCGATCAGCAGATAGATGGCCTGGGTCCCGCGGCCGGCGCTCAGGGCGCGGCCGCTGTGGCCCAAGGTGGCGCGGGTCATCATGGCCAGCGTCATGGCGCCGATGCCGCCGATGGCCCAGACGTGAAGCCCCACCGCCGCCGGCACCGCGAGCGGCCACACAGCATGGGCGCCGGCCGCGAGGAAGCCGGCCGCGGTCAGCAGGAAGGCGACGTGAAGCACCAGGACCAGCGGATCGCGCCCCGTCCGCCATCCCTTCCAGCGGGCCAGCCGCGCCAGCGCGCCGACCCCGGCCGCCAGCAGCCCGATGCCCACCGCTTGGGCATCCGGCAGCGCCACCCAGCCGGCGAGGGCGACGCCGGCCAGCGCGAGGGTCGCCGCATCCCCAAGGTCGAACGGCGCCGGGCGGCGGGTGTCGCCCTGGCGCGCCAGCCAGTTGCCGGTGAAGCTCGGCACCACGCGCCCGCCCACCAGGAGGATGAGGAAGACGATGAGGGCAAGGGCGGCCCGGGCCGAAAGGCTGGCCGTTCCGGTGAAGCGGGCCTCCAGGTGGAAGCCGAGGTTGGCGGCGGCTAGCAGCACCACCACGCCCACCACTTTCACGTTGCGCCAGTTGCGGCCCGCGGCCACCTCGCGGGCAACCACCGCGCCGAAGGCGGCGAGAAAGGCGCTGTCGATCACCGCCGCGGGCAGCCAGCCGATGAGGCCTGACACCAGCACCGCGCATCGCCCCGCAAGCCACAGCACGGCCAGGGCGCCGAGGGCGCCGCCCGCCACCGGCAGACGGCCGGTCCAGTTGGGGATGGCCGTCAGCAGGAAGCCCGCCACCACCGCCGCGCCATAGCCGAACAGCATTTCATGGGCGTGCCAGTCCACCGCTGCGAAGGCGGTGGGCAGTTGCAGGTCCCCGCCGAAGACGGCGGGCCACACGGCCACGGCCGCCAGCGCGAACACGCCGGCACCGAGGAAGAAGGGCCGGAAGCCGCGGCTCAGCAAGGCAGCTCCGGCAAAGGTCCTGTGGGTCTGCGCCGTGCGCATGGGGTCCATCCTTCTGCTTCGGACCCGCCGGTCCGCGTCATCTCTATTCAATAAGTTGGAGGGCGGCTTCCCTTGAGCGGATCGCCCTCCAACTTGAGGATAGAGAACGCGTTGTCCGATCAGCTTGCGATGCAAGCTGATCGGCGCGTGCTCTAGAAAAGCATCAGCCCGTGCGCGCCGGCGCTGGCGCCGAGGATCGTCAGCGCGGACACGAGCAGCAGCAGCAGATGGAGCTTCAGTGCGCGCCCGAGCAGCACTTCCGGCGCCGCGCGGGCGGCCGCGGCGATGCGCCGGCCCAGGAGCGGCTCCACCACGAACACCACCACCATGAAGAGGGTCCAGACCGCCACCATGGCGGTCATCCACCAGAAGGCGGGATCGGCGAAGCGGTCCCACAGGTCCAGGCGGTAGGTCATCCAGAAGCCGGTGGCGCCGGCGATCGGGATGGAGACGCGCACCTGCGCGGCAAAGCGGTGCTCGATGCGCTCGAACAGGTCCACGCCGGCCGTGCCCGCCCGGCGGGCGAGTGGCAGGATGATCAGCGTCACGAACGACACGCCGCCGATCCAGTGGACGACGGCCAGCAGGTGCAGTGCCCGGGCGAGGATGGTGTCGTCCATGGTGGGGGCCGCCTCAGCCGCCCAGCGCCGACATGTGGCGGGCAAGCGCCGGCGCCCCGCCGCGGTCGATGACGAAATCATGCCCGCGCGGCTTGGCGCGGATGGCCCCGGCTATAGCCGCCTGCAGCGGGCCGTCGTCCGGGCTCGCGCGCAGCGGCGCCTTCAGGTCGCAGGCATCCTCCTGCCCCAGGCAGGTGTGCAGCACGCCGGTGGCGCTCACCCGCACCCGGTTGCAGCTCTCGCAGAAGGAATGGCTCATGGGCGTGATGAAGCCGATGCGCCCGCCGGTTTGCGCGACCCGCACATAGCGCGCCGGGCCGCCGGTGCGCTCGCTGGTCTCCAGCAGCGGCAGGCGCGCGGCGATGTGCGCGCGCAGCCGGTCCAGGGGCAGATATTGGTCGATGCGGTCCACCCCCACGTCGCCCAAAGGCATGGTTTCGATGAAGGTGAGGTCCATGCCGCGGCCGTGGGCGAAGGCGATCAGGTCGAACACCTCGTGCTCGGTGCTGCCGGCCAGCGCCACGGCGTTCAGCTTCACCTTGAGGCCCGCCTCCTGCGCGGCGCCGATGCCCTCCATCACCTGGCCCAGGGTGCCGCGCCGGGTGAGGGCGCGGAAGCGGGCGGCGTCCAGCGTATCAAGGGAGACGTTGACGCGCTTCACCCCGCATTGCGCCAGCGCCTGCGCATGGCGGGCCAGCTGGGTGCCGTTGGTGGTGAGCGTCAGCTCCTTCAGCGCGCCGCAGGAGAGATGGCGCGACAGGCCGGCGAACAGATCCAGGATGCCCTTGCGCACCAGCGGTTCGCCGCCGGTGAGGCGCAGCTTGGTGACGCCCATGGCGATGAAGGCGGAGGCGAGGCGGTCCAATTCCTCGATGGAGAGCACCTGGTCGCGCGGCAGGAAGGTCATGTCCTCCGCCATGCAATAGACGCAGCGCAGGTCGCAGCGGTCGGTCACCGACAGGCGCAGATAGGTGATGCGACGGCCGAACAGGTCGGCCATGGCGCAGGGGGCCGGGGACGGGCGCATGGTCAGTTCTCCTCCATGCCGGCCGGCGTGCCGCTGGCCGCGGGGGCGCGCCGTGGCGCGGCGGCCGGGACGGCGGGGAACGCGCCGCAGGTGCAGGCGTCGGCGCAGGCCGGCAGGTCGGCCGCATTCAGGCCCGTCGCGTCCAGTTCCAGGAAGGCGGCGATGGCGTGGAGCCGCGCGGCGGACATGGGTTCCTGCGGGGCGGCAAGCAGGGTGTCCAGAGGGCGCAGGGCGGCAAGCTCGGCGCAGGACGAAAGGGTGGTGCCGAGGTCGCGCAGCAGCCCGTCGCCGATGCCGTAGATCCAGCCGTGGACGGTCACGTCCAGGCCGCGCGTCCAGGCCGATTTCAGCACGGGGGTGGCGGCGAGGCGGCGGATCTGCAGTTCCACGTTCAGCTCGCACATGCGGTCGAGCCGCTTTTCCGCGAGACCCGGCGCATCGAGCGCGCGACGGTGGCGCGCATGCAGCTCCACGATGGGCGCCAGCCAGTGGTCCACCAGGCCGCCGCCCACGGCGCCATCGGCATTTTCGAGGGCGCGCCGCACGCCGCCGCAACCATAATGGCCGCAGACGATGACATGGCGCACCCGCAGTACCTCCACCGCATATTCCAGCACCGCCAGCATGTTCATGTCGCTGGAATGGATCACGTTGGCGATGTTGCGATGGACGAAGATCTCGCCCGGGTCGAGGCCGACCACGTCGTTGGCCGGCACCCGGCTGTCGGAGCAGCCGACCCAGAGGAAGCGGGGCGCCTGCTGCTCGGCGAGGCGGCGGAAGAAGGTGGGGTCCTGCGCGCTCTTGGCATGGGCCCAGGCGAGATTGTTGTCGAACAGCTCGTCGAGCACGGCGCCGGACACGGCGTGCGCCCGGCCTGCGGGATCAGGGCGCCCCATCCGCGCCTCCCGGGAGGGCTTCATGCGCGGGACCGCCGCAGCCGCCGGTGCCGCCGCAGCCGCAGCCGGCCTCCTGCGGCGCGGCGGCGGCCGCATCGGCCTTCAGGGCCCATTCCACCATGGCCCGCAGGCAGCTGGCGGCGGGGTCCGTGCCCTTTTCCAGCGCGGTCATGAGGGCGAGCCAGTCCTCGTCCGAAGCCCCATTGCTGAAGCGGGCGCAGGCGGCGGCGGCATAGTCCGCCGCGGGCTCGCCGAAGGGGGCGCCGGCTGCCTCGGCCCGCGCCGCCAGGGTCACATCGCCGAGGGAGAACAGGATCTCCTCGGCGAACCGCCCGTCCTGGAGCTGCTGAAGGAGGGTGCCGAGCAGCATGTCCGCCTCCTATTGCACCAGGGGCGAGGCCGCCCCGTCCATGGTGACGCCGCGGATCTGCGCGCGCCCCACCAGCAGGCTCAGATACTGGCGCACGGCGATGTGCCATGAGGTCAGCTCCAGATGCCCGGCGATGACCGGCTGCACGGTTTCGAACGGCAGCTCGCGTCCGTCGATGCGGTGGGCAAGGCGCACGATGTGGAAGCCGTAGCGCGTTTCCACCGGCGCGGGATGAACCGATCCCGGCGCCATGGTGGAAAGCGCCGCCTCGAACTCGGCCACCGTCTGCCCCCGGCCGATCTGGCCGAGGCTGCCGCCCACCTCGCGGGAGGGGCAGGCGGAATGCGCGCTCGCCGTCGCCTCGAACGCGGCTTCGCCCGAGAGGATCTGCGCGAGCAGCGCCTGCGCCGTCGCCCGCGCCTCGGCCCTGCCCCCGGCATCGTCCGGGGCGGCGGGAATGAGGATGTGCGCCACCTCGAACAGGTCGTCGGTGCGGAAGCTGGCGCGGTGACGTTCGAAATGGCGGCGGCAGGTGGCCGTGTCCGCCGTCGGCACCTTCACTTCCTGCTCCAGGAGGACACGGATGGTGGCCTCCTCGTCGCTCTCGCGCGATCCGTCCGGGTGGGCCGCGGGCCGGGCGGCGATGTCGAGGCGGTCGGCCTCGGCCAGCAGCAGCTCGCGCACCACCAAAGCGCGGGCGGCGGCGTGCCAGGCCTGCGCCGGCGTGGGCGCGTGGTGGTTCTGGATCTCCCGCGCGATCTCGGCGCGGGAGATGATGACGCCATTGACCGAAACCTCGTCGGGTCGCGTGGCGCGGGCGGGGGCGGCGTGGCTGGTGACCTGCGTCATGGCGCTCACTCCGCCGGGCTGCGGGCGGGCCGGCCGGCCGGCGGCCGCACCGCGGCGATGGGCGCACGCGCGGCCACGGGAACCCCGGCGCGGCGCGGCAGGCGGGTGCGCACCACCTGGTAGCCGGTGCGGCCGAGATACCAGACCGGCGCGCTCCACACGTGCACGAGGCGGGTGAAGGGGAAGACGAGGAAGATGGTCATCCCCAGCACCAGATGCACCTTGAACAGGAGGCTCACGTCCGCCACGTAAGCGGCGGCCGAGGGCTGGAGGGTGAGGATGCCCTGCGCCCAGTTCATGAACTTCACCATCTCGTGCCCGTCCATGTGCTGGAGCGAGATGAAGATGGTGGACAGGCCCAGCGTGAGCTGCACCCACAACAGGAGCAGGATGGCGGTGTCGCCGAAGCTGGAATTCGCCCGGATGCGCGGATCGAACAGCCGGCGGTGAGCCAGAAGCGCGATGCCGACAAAGCACATCACCCCGGCGATGCCGCCCGCTGTGATGGCGAGCCCCTGCTTGAAGCTGTGGGACACCCCCAGCGCATCGAACACCCAGATGGGGGTGAGCAGGCCGCCGGCATGGCCGATGAAGATGACCAGGATGCCCACGTGGAACAGGTTGGAACCCCAGCGCAATTGCCGCTTGCGCAGCAATTGGGAAGAGCCGGTCTTCCAGGTGTATTGCTCGCGATCGAAGCGGATCAGGCTGCCGAGCAGGAACACGGTGAGGCACAGGTAGGGATACCAGCCGAAGAGCGCGGAATTGATGGCGTCAGACATGTCCTGCCTCCTTCAGGTGGCGGAATCGCGGGCGTCGCGCTGGGCGGCGCGCAGTTGGGTGCGGAAGCGGTCCACGGAGCAGCCGCCCATGGCGTCGCCCGGGCCAAAGGTGACGGCGGCCTCCTCCCACTCCTTGTCGAGGGCGGCGAGGTCTTCGGCCGGAGTGGGCTCCGCCACTCCGGCCGAAGACGGGCGCGCCTCCCCCGCGAGGCTGCGCAGGGCGCCGAACACCGCGGCATAGGGCGAGCTGCGGGCGGCGAGCCGCTCCTCAAGGGTGGCGAGGATGTGGTCCACGTCCCTCAGCAGCCCGGCCGCCTCGTCGTGCGGGCGTGTCGCCGCATATTCGAGAAAGAGCGGCAGGAAGTCCGGCAGCTCGTTGGCGGTGATGACGAGCCCGCCTTTCTCATAGAGGGCGGCGAGGTCCACCATGGCCTGCCCGCGGTCGCGGCTCTCCCCGTGCACATGCTCGAACAGGTGCAGGCTGAGGCGCCGGGTGCGGTCGAACAGGGCCACATAGGCTTCCTGCAGGTCGTAGATGTCATCCTCGGCCAATGCGTGCAGCAGGGGCGCAAGGCCCGCCTGCGCCGACGGTTCGAGGCGTCCATCCCCGGCCAGCACGCCGGCGATGGCCGGCACGGCCGCGGCCAATTCCTCGCCCGGATAGGCAAGAAGCGCGGACAGGGCCTTGAGGGTGAGGTTCGGGGCGCCGAACGTCATCACTCCACCTCCATGGGGGTGCGGGGCTTCTTCGCCGCGGGGCTGCCGAACAGGTTCAGCTCGCTCTCGCCGCCCGAGCAGCCATTGCCGAAGGAGAAGCCGCACGAGCCGCGCAGGTCGAACGTGTCCTCGCCCCATTCGCGGTGGGCGGTGGGGATGACGAAGCGGTCCTCGTAATTGGCGATGGCCATCACCTGGTACATGTCGTCGATGGCCGCGCCGGTGAGGCCGACCTTGGTGGCGATGGCCTCGTCGATGCGCCCGTCCACGGTCTTGGCGCGCATGTAGGCGCGCATGGCGAGCATGCGCTCCAGCGCCAGGGCGACCGGCTCCTCATTGCCCGCCGTGAGCAGGTTGGCGAGATACTTCAGAGGGATGCGCAGCGAGCGCACATCCGGCATCTCGCCGTCCATCCCCATCTTGCCGGCGGCGGCGGCGGACTGGATGGGCGAGAGCGGCGGCACGTACCACACCATGGGCAGGGTGCGGTATTCGGGATGGAGCGGGAACGCCACCTTCCACTCCATGGCCATCTTCCAGATGGGCGAGTGGCGCGCCGCCTCGATCCAGGCATCGGGCACGCCGTCGGCACGGGCCTGGGCGATGACGGCGGGGTCCTTGGGATCGAGGAAGAGGTCGAGCTGGGCCTGGTAGAGCTTCGTCTCGTCCTTCACGCTCGCCGCTTCTTCGATGCGGTCGGCGTCATAGAGCAGCACGCCGAGATAGCGGATACGCCCGACGCAAGTTTCCGAGCAGACGGTGGGCTGGCCCGCCTCGATGCGCGGATAGCAGAAGATGCACTTCTCCGACTTTCCCGAAGACCAGTTGTAATAAATCTTCTTGTAGGGGCAGCCGGAGACGCACATGCGCCAGCCCCGGCACTTCTCCTGGTCGATGAGGACGATGCCGTCCTCCTCCCGCTTGTAGATGGCGCCGGAGGGGCAGGCGGCCGCGCACGCCGGGTTGAGGCAATGCTCGCACAGGCGCGGCAGGTACATCATGAAGGTGTTTTCGAACTGGCCGTAGATGTCGGCCTGGATGCCTTCGAAGTTCGCATCCTTGCGGCGCTTGGCGAACTCGCCGCCCAGGATCTCCTCCCAGTTCGGCCCCCATTCGATCTTCTCCATCCGCTCGCCCGAGACGAGGGAGCGCGGGCGGGCGGTGGGGAAGGCCTTGGATTCCTTCGCCGTCTGCAGGTGTTCATAATCGAAGGTGAAGGGTTCGTAATAATCGTCGATCTCGGGCAAATCGGGATTGGCGAAGATGTTGGCGAGAATGCGCCATTTCGCGCCCATCCTCGGCTCGATCTTGCCGTTGGCCTTGCGGCGCCAGCCGCCGTTCCACTTCTTCTGGTTTTCCCATTCGCGGGGATAGCCGACGCCGGGCTTGGTTTCCACATTGTTGAACCAGGCGTATTCTACGCCCTGGCGGCTCGTCCACACGTTCTTACAGGTGACGGAGCAGGTGTGACACCCGATGCACTTGTCGAGGTTCAGCACCATGGCGATCTGGGCGCGGATCTTCATTGGGCCATCTCCTTGGCCAGAGTGGTCGAAAGGGGCTCTTCCAGCCAGTCCACCTTGTTCATCTTGCGGATGACGACGAACTCGTCGCGGTTCGATCCTACTGTGCCGTAATAATTGAAGCCGTAGGCCAGCTGGGCGTAGCCGCCGATCATGTGGGTCGGCTTCAGCACCGTGCGGGTCACTGAATTATGGATGCCGCCGCGGTTGCCGGTCATCTCCGAGCCGGGCGTGTTGATGATCTTTTCCTGGGCGTGATACATCATCATCATACCCGGCATGACGCGCTGGGACACCACGGCGCGGGCGGTGAGCGCGCCGTTGGCGTTGAACACCTCCACCCAGTCGTTGTCGGCAAGGCCCGCGGACTTCGCGTCGTCCTCCGAGATCCACACCACCGGCCCGCCCCGGTTCAAGGTGAGCATGAGAAGATTGTCGGTATAGGTGGAGTGGATGCCCCACTTCTGGTGCGGGGTGATGAAGTTGAGCACGATCTCCTTGTAGCCATTCGGCTTGGCGCCGCGGTGGCCGACAATGGTCTTCAGGTCCACCGGCGGCTTCCACGTGACGAGGCCCTCGCCGAAGGCCCGCATCCACAGGTGATCCTGGTAGAGCTGCTGTCGCCCGGTCAGCGTGCGCCAGGGGATCAGCTCGTGCACGTTGGTGTAGCCGGCGCTGTAGCAGACCTTCTCGCTCTCGATGCCCGACCAGGTGGGCGAGGAGATGATCTTGCGCGGCTGGGCCTGTACGTCGCGGAAGCGGATCTTCTCGTCCTCCTTCGCCAAAGCGAGGTGGGCATGTTCCCGCCCGGTGGCCTTGGAGAGGGCGTCCCAGGCCTTCACCGCCACCTCGCCATTGGTCTCCGGCGCCAGCATGAGGATAACCTCGGTGGCGTCGATGTCGGTCTCGATCTTCGGCAGGCCCTTGGCCGGCCCGTCGCGATGGGTGCCGTTGAGGGCGCGCAACGCATCCACCTCGTGCCCGGTCTTCCAGGCGATGCCCTTGCCGCCGTTGCCGATGCTCTCCATCAGCGGGCCCAGCGCCGTGAAGCGGGCGTAAGTTGCGGGATAGTCGCGCGTCACCACGGTGACCTGGGGCATGGTCTTGCCGGGGATCGGCTCCACTTCGCCCGTCTTCCAGTCCTTCACGTCGAGGGCCTGCGCCAGCTCGCCGGCGCTGTCGTGCAGGATGGGGGTGAGGACGGTGTCCTCCTCCACGCCCAGCACCTCGGGAGCGGCCTGCGAGAAGGCCTTGGCGATGCCCTTGTAGATGTCCCAGTCGGAACGGGCTTCCCACGCCGGGTCCACCGCTGCAGAGAGCGGATGGATGAAAGGATGCATGTCGGACGTATTGAGGTCGTTCTTCTCGTACCAGGTGGCGGTGGGCAGCACGATGTCCGAGTAGACGCAGGTGGTGGACATGCGGAAGTCCAGCGTCACCAGGAGGTCGAGCTTTCCTTTCGGCGCCTCGTCATGCCAGACGACTTCCTTGGTGCGCACGGCGCCTTCCGCGCCGAGATCCTTGCCCATGACGCCGTTCTGCGTGCCCAGAAGGTGCTTCAGGAAGTATTCATGCCCCTTGCCGGAGGAGCCGAGCAGGTTGGAGCGCCAGATGAACAGGTTGCGCGGCCAGTTGGCCTCGTGGTCCGGATCGTGGCAGGACAGTTCCAGTTCGCCGGACTTCAGGGCGGAGGCCACATAGTCCTTCACTTCCCGGCCCGCCACCTTCGCTCGGCGGGCGATATCCAGCGGGTTCTGCTTCAGCTGGGGCGCCGAGGGCAGCCAGCCCATGCGCTCGGCCTTCACATTGTAGTCGATGAAGGTCTGGTCCCAGTCGCCTTCCGGTGCGGTGGGCGAGAGGATCTCGCCGGCGGTCAGGGTCTCGTAGCGCCACTGGTCCGTGTGGGCGTACCAGAAGGAGGTGGCGTTCTGCTGGCGCGGCGGGCGGCTCCAGTCGAGGCCGAAGGCCAAGGGCTGCCAGCCGGTTTGCGGACGCAGCTTCTCCTGGCCCACATAATGCGACCAGCCGCCGCCGGACTGGCCCACGCAACCGCAGAACACCAGGAGGTTGATCACCCCCCGATAGCTCATGTCCATGTGGTACCAATGGTTCATGGCGGCGCCGATGATCACCATGGACCGCCCGTTGGTCTTCTCCGCATTGGTGGCGAATTCGCGCGCGACCGTGATGATGGCGTCGCGCTTCACCCCGGTGATGCGCTCCGCCCAGGCGGGGGTGAAGGGCACGTCGTCGTCATAGGAGGTGGCGATGTGATCGCCACCGAAGCCGCGGTCGAGGCCGTAATTGGCCATCATCAGGTCGTAGACGGTGGCGACCTTCATCGCGCTTCCGTCCGCGCCCGCCACGGTGCGCACCGGCAGGTTGCGGGTGAGGATCTCGCCATGCTGGGTGGCGACGAAATGTTCGGTAGCCCGCCCGCCGAAATAGGGAAAATCTACCGCCGCGATCTCGTCGGCGCAGTCGGCCAGCGTCAGCTTCAGGCGGATGGCGCGGCCCTGCCCGTCCTTTTCCTCCAGGTTCCACTTGGCCGCTTCGCCCCAGCGATGGCCGATGGAGCCGAGCGGCGCCACGAGGTCGCCGGAGGCCTCGTCCAGCGCCACCGTCTTCCATTCGGGGTTGTTGGTCTCGCCCAGCGCTCCCGGCAGGTCGGACGCGCGCAGCATCCGCTCGGGCACGAGCTTCCCGTTGCGCTCCACCAGGCGCACCAGGAACGGCATGTCGGAATAGCGCCGCAGGTAGTCGTCGAAATACGGCACCTGTCGGTCGAGGTGATATTCCTTCAGGATCACATGGCCCATGGCCAGCGCCAGCGCCGCATCGGTGCCCTGCTTCGGGTTCAGCCAGATGTCGGCGAACTTGGTCGCCTCGGCGTAATCGGGCGAGACCACGGCGCTCTTGGTGCCCTTGTAGCGCACCTCGGTGTAGAAATGGGCGTCCGGCGTGCGGGTCTGCGGCACGTTGGAGCCCCACACGATGATGAAGCCGGCATTGTACCAGTCGGCGCTTTCCGGGACGTCGGTCTGCTCGCCCCAGGTCTGGGGGGAGGCGGGCGGCAGGTCGCAATACCAGTCGTAGAACGACAGGCACACGCCGCCGATGAGCGAGAGATAGCGCGCCCCCGCCGCATAGGAGACCATGGACATGGCCGGGATGGGCGAGAAGCCCGCCACCCGGTCCGGCCCGTGCTTGCGCACGGTGTAGGCATTCGCCGCGGCGATGATTTCGTTCACCTCGTCCCAGGTGGCGCGCACGAGGCCGCCATGACCGCGGATGGAGGTGTAGGCGGCGCGCTTTTCCGCATTCTCCACGATGGAGGCCCAGGCCGCCACCGGCGAGAGCTTCGCCCGCGCCGCCCGCCACAGTTTGAGCAGCCGGCCGCGGATCATCGGATACTTCACCCGCGCGCCGGAATACAGATACCAGCTGTAGGAGGCGCCGCGGGCGCAGCCGCGGGGCTCATGGTTGGGCAGGTCCGGCCGGGTGCGGGGATAGTCCGTCTGCTGGGTTTCCCAGGTGACGATGCCGCCCTTCACATAGATCTTCCACGAGCACGAGCCGGTGCAGTTCACCCCGTGGGTGGAGCGCACGATCTTGTCGTGCTGCCAGCGCTTGCGGTAGCCGTCCTCCCACGAGCGGTCCTCGTGGGTGACGATACCGTGGCCGTCGGAAAAGGTCTGCGTTTCGCGGCGGAAGAAGGTGAGACGGTCAAGGAAATGGGACATGTGCTTCCTGCCTCCCGTTACGCGGCCGTGGCCGGACGGTGGGTGGGGCGCGGGGTGATCCCGCGCTCGATGTCGTGGAGCAGGCCGCCCTTACGGGTGTAGACGGCCCATGTGATGAGAAGGCAGCTCACGTAGAAGCCGAGGAAGGCCCACAGCGCCGCTTCGGGCGAGCCGGTGAGGGCGATGGAGGAGCCGTAGCCCTTGGGGATGAAGAAGGCCCCGAAGGCGGCAATGGCCGAGGTGAAGCCGGTGATGGCAGCCGCCTCCTTCTCCGCCTGCCGGCGGCGCGTCTCGGCGTCGGCGGCCGGCATCAGCCGGTCCATCTCCTTCGCCATGATGGTGGGGATCATCTGGAAGGTGGAGGCGTTGCCCACCCCGGTGGCGAAGAACAGCACCAGGAAGCAGCCGAAGAAGGCCCAGAATGCCCAGGGCTCGGAGCGCATGCCGATGGACCACAGCACGCCGGACACGCCCGCCATCATCAAGAGGAAGACATAGATGGTGACGCGCCCGCCGCCATACTTGTCCGCGAGCCAGCCGGTGCCGGAGCGCGACAGCGCGCCGACGAGGGGCCCGAGGAAGGCATAGGCGAGGGCGTTGACTTCAGGAAACAGGATCTTCGACAGCAGCGGAAAGCCCGCCGAATAGCCGATGAACGACCCGAAGGTGCCGGTGTAGAGCCAGCACATGATCCAGTTGTGCTTGCGCTGGAAGATCACCGCCTGCTCGCGGAACGAGGCGCGGGCGTCGGCGATGTCGTTCATGCCGAACCACGCCCCGAAGGCGGACAGGATGATGAACGGCACGAAGATGAAGCCGGCATTCTGCAGCCACATGGGGGCCGTGCCGCCCGCCGCCTTCACCATGGCCGGATCGCCGCCGAGGCCGCCGAAGACGCCCATGGTGATGACGAGGGGCACCACGAACTGCACCACGCTGACCCCGAGATTGCCGAGGCCGGCATTGAGCGCCAGCGCATTGCCCTTCTCCGCCTTCGGGAAGAAGAAGGAGATGTTGGCCATGGAAGAGGCGAAATTGCCACCGCCGAAGCCGCACAACAGCGCCAGGATCAGCAGCACCACATAGGGCGTGTCCGGGTTCTGCACCGCATAGCCGATGCCCACCGCCGGGATGATCAGCGACCAGGTGGTGAGCGTCGTCCACAGCCGCCCGCCGAAGATGGGCACCATGAAGGAATAGAAGATGCGCAGCGTCGCCCCGGTCAGCCCCGGCAAGGCGGCGAGCCAGAACAGCTCATCGGTGGTGAAGCGGAAGCCCACCAGCGGCAGCTTGGCCACCACCACGGACCACACCTGCCACACCGCGAAGGACAACAGCAGCGCCGGGATGGAGAGCCACAGGTTGCGCCGCGCGATGGCCCGGCCGGTCTTCTGCCAGAAGGTGGGGTCTTCCGGCCGCCAGTCGGTGAGAATGGCGCCCTTGACCGGCGCCGGGGTGGCGACGGCCGCAGGCTGCATGCCTTGCATCTCCGGCAGCTGGGGCAGATGCTCCAGCGTCTCGCCCGTTGCCTCCTTCTCCATCTGGCGGATGGCGAGGTGCATCCAGGCCAGCGAGCCGGCGGCGAGCACGAACAGCAGCATGAAGCAGCTGGTCCACAGGCCGGTCAAATCGTTAAGCACGCCGAACATGAGCGGCAGGATGAAGCCGCCGAGCCCGCCGATCATGCCCACGAGCCCGCCCACGGCGCCCACGCTGGAGGGGTAGTAGACCGGAATGTGCTTGTAGACCGCGGCCTTGCCCAGGGCCATGAAGAAGCCGAGCACGAACACGGTGACGGTGAAGCCCACCACGCCCATTTCCATGTGGAAGGCGATGGGGCCATGGATGCCCTGCACCACATAAGCGGTGGGCGGGTAGGACAGGATGAAGGTGGCCACCACCGAGACCAGGAAGGTCCAGTACATCACCCGCCGGGCGCCGTAGACGTCGGAGAGATGACCGCCATAGGCGCGGAAGATGCTGGCCGGCACCGAGAAGGCGGCGGCGATCATGCCAGCGCTCTTGATGTCGAGGCCATAGACCTTCACCAGATACTGGGGCAGCCACAGCGCCAGCGCGACGAAGGCGCCGAACACGAAGAAATAGTAGAGCGCGAAGCGCCAGACCTGGATGTTCTTGAGCGGCTCAAGCTCCAGCCATGCGCTCTTCGGCCGGATGCCGAGGCGGCGGCGCTCCACCAGCACCGGATCGTCCTTGGTGGTGAGGAAGAACACGATGGCCATCACCACGAGGGCCGCGGCCCACACCTGGGCCACCATCTGCCAGCCATAGGCGACGAGGACGAAGGGGGCGAGGAACTTGGTGACCGCCGCGCCCACGTTGCCGGCGCCGAAGATGCCCAGCGCGGTGCCCTGCTTTCCGGCGGGATACCAGCGCGAGACATAGGCGACGCCCACCGCGAACGACCCGCCGGCAATGCCCACGCCGAGGGCGGCGATGAGGAACTGCGGATAGGTGGTGGCATAGGTCAGAAGGAAGGTGGCGAGGGCCGCCGCCAGCATGGTCAGGCTGAAGACCACGCGCCCGCCGTAAAGGTCGGTCCAGATGCCCAGGGCCACGCGGATGAGCGATCCGGTGAGGATGGGCGTTCCCACCAGCAGGCCGAACTGGGTGTCCGAAAGCCCCAGGTCCTGGCGGATGCGGATGCCGATGATGGAAAAGATCGTCCACACCGCAAAGCACACGGTGAAGGCGATGGTGCTCATGGCGAGGGAGGTCCGCTGGTCCGCGGCGCTCACGTCTCGAATGGGTTGCATGGCTTCTACTCGCCTGTTGCAAAGGCACGGACTGGTCGTGCGGCTCGGAAACTGCGGCAGGCGCGATGCTCGATCTTTGACTTATATCAGTAATAGAAGGCGCGTGTACGATTTGAAGGTGGATTTCGCGCAAATCAGTGGCAGGATTTGCGTATTTAATACATAGTATTTGCGATAATCAATTTATCAATTGACATTTATCAATCAATAGAGTCCCATGCGCCCGTTCGCCGCCATCGAGGAACGCATGAGGCCCGAAGACGCCGCTGCCATCCGCAGCCTGCCGCTTTTTCACGACGCGCGGGAGGAGACCTTCGCGGCGCTGGTGCACGCCGGATTCCTGCAGCGGTTCCCGCCCGGCGTGGTCCTCATCAACGAGAGCGATCCGGCGGATTTCCTGCATGTGGTCGTGGAGGGGCTGGTGGAGATGTTTGCCACGAGCAACGGGCGCGACACCACCCTCAGCATCGTGCGGCCGGTGGGCACCTTCATTCTCGCGGCGGTGCTCAATGACGAGGTCAATCTCCAGTCGGCCCGCACCCTGGAGAAGTCGCAGGTGCTCATGATCCCGGCGGAGAAGGTCCGGGCCGCCCTGGCCACCGATGCCGCCTTCACCCGCGCCGTGGTCACCGAGCTTGCCCGCGGCTACCGCCGGGCGGTCAAGGAAGTGAAGAACCAGAAGCTGCGCACCGGCGCCGAGCGCCTGGCCAACTGGCTGCTTCAGGAGGAGGCGGGGCAGGGTGGGGCAAGCGTGGTCGACCTCGGCTTCGAGAAGCGCGTCCTGTCCTCGCTTCTGGGCATGACGCCCGAGAATCTCTCCCGGGCGTTCGCGACCCTGCGGGCCCATGGCGTGGTGATCCAGGGCGCGCAGATGCGCATCGTGGACCGGCCGGCGCTGTTGCGGCTGGCGCAGCCCAACCCCCTGATCGATGCGCCCGAGTGAGTCTTTGCTCTCCGTGAGGGAAGGTCGCGCCCGGCCCCGCCCGCCGCCGGAATTTCAGAACTGCATGCGGGCGGAGAGGGTTGCTTCCAGCGGATCGCCGATGGCAACGCCAAGGTTGTTGGTGCCGATGGAGGATGTGTAATAGGTGGTGTCGAACAGGTTCTTCACGTTGAGCTGGACCGTGACCGGCGTCGGCGCGGCAATGGTGTAGGCGGCCATGAGGTCGAACACCACATAGGCCGGCAGCCAATAGGTGTTGGCGGCCACCCCGGGGGCGGCGCTGCGTCCATGGAAGCCGCCGCCGACCTTCAGCTTGTTGTCGCCCCAGACCTTGCCGAAATCATAGGTGGCGAACAGCGAATAATTGTGCCGCGCCACGTTTGCCGGCACGTTCCCGGCATAATCGGGGTCCTCGACGATCACCGCGTCGGTGAGGCCATAGCTGGCGATGAGGTTGATCCGGTCGGTGACGGCGCCGGAAATGTCGAACTCCAGCCCGCGCGAGCGCACCTTGCCGGCGGTGCGCGCAAAGCTCTCGCCGTTGATCACCTCCGTATAGAGCACGTTCTCCTTCTCGATGTTGAAGATCGCCGCCGTGCCGGTGAGACCCTTGAAGATCTCGAACTTGACGCCGGCCTCGTAGGAAACGCCCGTCTCCGGCGGCAGGGAGCCCACATAGCTGGCGATGGACAGCTGCGGCATGAAGGAGGTCGCATAATTGGCATAGAAGGAGAGCGTGTCGGTCGCCTTGTAGACGAGGCCCGCCCGGGGCATGAATTCGCCGCCCTCGGCATCGGTATTCAGATTGAAGGGGCGCCCCTTGCCGGCCATCTGGGTGTAATATTGATAGCTCGCCCCGGCGACCACGATCCACTGCTCGGTCAGGTAGAGCGCATCCTGGGCATAGCCGTTATAGAGGGATTGCTGCTGCGTCTGGTCGCTGTCGGCGGCCGACACCGTGGTGCAATAGGGCAGGTTGCCGTAGATGGGATTGTAGATGTTGAATCCCGTCTTGTTCTTGCAACGGATCATGTCCGTGCGCAACAGGTCGTAATTATTGTAGGCGGCACCGAACAGAAGCTCGTTCTTCATGCCGGCGACATTGACATTGCCGCTGAGGTCGGCGCGTACGTTGTGGTTCTGCTGGGTGGAATCCTGCGTGGCGTCGGACCGGCGGGTGAGGTTGCCGGTGGCGGAATCATAGGCGATGACGCGGGCCTGGTTGTCCGCATAGACATCCTGGCTGTAGGCATAGTTGACCTTCAGCTTCCAGGCGTTGCTGAATTCGTGGTCGATCCCGGCCAGGAACAGGTCGGATGTGCCGTTGGTGATGTTGTATGGCTCGTCGAAGCGGATGCGGCGATCCACCGGCACGGCCTTGCCGGTGCCCAGATCGAAGATGGTGCCACGGTCGAACGGCACGGAATATTCGCGGTGGGTGTAGGCGATGGTCGCCACCGTGTCCTCGCCATAATAGGCCAAAGAGGGGGCGAGGATGCCCTGCTCGATGTCGCCGAAATTGCGCCAGTAATTGGTGTCCTGATATTCGCCGATGAAGCGGTAGGCGAGGTGGGTGTCGGATATGGGGCCGGTCAGGTCGAAGTCCGCATAGCCGCCGCCGAAGCTGGTGAGCGAGCCGTCGAGGATGGCGGCGAAGGTTTCCTGCGGCTTCTTGGTGATGACATTGATGATGCCGCCCGGCTCCTGGATGCCGTAGAGGGTGGAGGCGGGCCCCTTCAGCACTTCCACCCGGTCGGTAGTGGCATTGAAGCTGCGGGGCAGCACCGTGCGCAGCCCGTTGGTGAGTACGCCGCCGTCGCGATTATCGCCGAAGCCGCGGCGGATGAAGGCGTCCTGCGTGCCGCCCAGCGTGTTGGCCTGGGTGACGTTGCTCACATTGGCCAGCACCTGGTCCAGGGTGCGGGCGTTCTGGTCCACGATGACCTCGTTGGTCACCACGTTCACCGCCTGCGGAATGTCGAGGATCGGCATCTGCGTCAGCGTCGCGGTGGAGGTGGCGATGGGCTGGTAGCCCTCCACCCGGCCCTCGCTGCGCTCCGCCGTCACGACGACGGTGGAGAGCGCGACATCTTCCGCATCGCTCGCCGGGGCCTCCTGAGCACAGGCCAGGCCGGACGCAAAGGCAAGCGGCGCGAGGCTCACGGCCGAGGCCGCAAGGTGCCGGCGCAGGCGGAAGGTTGAACATGAAGACATCGGACCATCACCCCAAAGGCGGTTCTGCAATCATCCCGGCCGCGGCCGGCTCCGGTCCATCGACCGGAAACCGCGGCTGGAGCGGAAATCGGGGCCGAGTCTTGGAAGGAAGGTGTAGTAGTAAAATCTGGAGGTGGTCTAATATCGCTCCAGGTTGAGGAGGCGGATTCCTTGAATGGCTTTCATGAAATAAGCATAATGTGCAATTGGATCGTCCGATCCGCGTGCAGGTGGTGAGTAGCATGGGTGTCGCGGGTGGGAAATGGCGCAGTTTCAGAAATGGAATAATTTAAATCTATGACGGAAGTGGCCTGCCCGTGTGGCGTTGGAGCCGGCATCTGGCGGAAATTGCAGGTTCTTGCGTTCGTCTGCGGTTTGACTACTACACAGGTGCGGCAGAAGCAGGCCCGGTGGATCGGGGCCGGATATGCTGCGGCGCCCGGCCCGGTGCGCCGGGCGATCCGGGTGGGAGAGGATGCAGGAAGGCTTGATGGCTGACACCAGCGGGCGCGCCTCCGGCGAGACGGCAGAGGAACGCAGGCCCATGCGGCTGGAGGTGGCCGCCCTCAGCGCCGGATACGGCCACCGCATGGTGGTGGACGACGTGACCTTCACCGTCCCCGCCGGCGGCATGACCGCCCTCATCGGCCCCAACGGTTCGGGAAAATCCACCCTGCTCGGCGCCATGGCGCGGCTGTTGAAGCCGTTCGCGGGCGCGGTGCGCCTCGATGGGCGCTCCATCCACCAGATGCCAACCCGTGCGCTGGCCCGCGACCTCGGCATCCTGCCCCAGAGCCCGGTGGTGCCGGAGGGGCTCACCGTATTCGATCTGGTCTCCCGCGGCCGCTATCCCCACCAGGGGTTCCTGCGGCAATGGAGCGACGCGGACGATGCCGCGGTGGAAGCCGCCATGCGCCTCACCGGCACGCTGGGCTTCGCGCGCACGCCGGTTGAGGCCCTGTCCGGCGGGCAGCGCCAGCGGTGCTGGATCGCCATGGCCATGGCGCAGGAGACGCAGGTGATCCTCCTGGACGAGCCCACCACCTTCCTGGACCTGCGATACCAGGTCGAGGTGCTGGACCTGCTGCGCCGGCTGGCCCGCGGCCATGGCCGTACGGTGGTGGTGGTGCTGCACGACCTGAACATGGCGCTGGCCTATGCCGACACCGTGCTGTGCCTGAAGGATGGGCGCATTCGCGGCGTGGTGGAGGGCGGCGCCGGCCTGTCGCCGGAGCTGGTGCGGGAGATCTTCGGGGTCGCGGTGCTGGCGCTGGAAAATCCCGAAACCGGCCGGCCGGTGTTCGTTCCCCGTGCCGCCGTGCCGGACGCCGCCCCATGAGCCGCCCCATAAGCCTTACGCCAGCGCCTGCCGCTCGTGCTGCAGGCTGCGCCCTTCGGCAGGCCGGCCGGCGCCTGCCGCAGATCGGTGCCGCATTCGGCCTCATTCTGGTGGTGGCGGGGCTTGCCGTCGCCCATCTGGGGGCCGGGGCGCGGCCGATCGCGCCGCGGGTGGTGATCGAGGCGCTGGTGGCGTTCGATGCCGACAGCTTCGACCACAATGTGGTGGTGGAACTGCGCCTGCTCCGGCTCCTCGCCGGCCTCGTGGTGGGGGCGGGGCTGGGGGTGTGCGGGGCGCTGGTCCAGTCCATCACCCGCAATCCCCTGGGTGAACCCCATGTGCTGGGGCTGAATGCGGGGGCAGCCCTCGCCGTGGTCACCACCCTTTCCCTGGGCCCGCTGCTGGCGACGCAGCCGGGGGCCCTGCCGCCCGCCGAGGCGCTGGTCGCCGCCCGGCCATTTGTCGCCGCCCTCGGCGCCGGGGCACTGTTCGCCCTCGTGGTGGCCGCGGCCTCGGCGGGTCGCTCCGGCCCCACGCCGCTGAAGGTGACGCTGTGCGGCGTCGCCTTCTCGGCGTTCGCGGCGGCGCTCACCTCGGCCCAGCTCATCCTCGACGACCAGACCCTGGCGACGGTGCGGCTCTGGCTCGCCGGCGATCTCTCCGGCCTGCGCTATGGCGCGCTGCGGGCGGCGTGCGTGCCGGCGGGACTAGGCCTTGCCATCGCCTTCGCCGTGGCCGGGCGGCTGGATGCACTGGCCCTGGGCGACGGCGTGGCCCGCGGCCTCGGGGTCGATGTCGCCCGCACCCGCCTTGCCGGCCTCGTCGCCGCCGGCCTCCTGGCCGGGGCGGCGGTGTCCCTGGCCGGCCCCATCGGCTTTGTCGGGCTGGTGGTGCCCCACGCCTTGCGGGCACTGGGCGTGCGCGACATGCGCCTCGCCCTGCCGCTGTCCGCCCTGGGCGGCGCGGCGCTGCTGCTGGCGGCGGACCTTGCCGCGCGCACCCTTCTCGCCCCGCGGGAGCTGGCCACCGGGGCGATGACGGCGCTGGTGGGGGTGCCGGTATTCATCGCCCTCGCGGCACGGGGGCGGCGATGAGCGGGGCTGCCCACGCCGCCGGGCATCGCAGGTTCGCCCTGGGGCCGTTGTCCATCCGGCTGCGCCCGCGGGTGGCGGTGTTTGGCGCCGTGCTGGCCGCAGCCATCCTTGGAACCGGCCTGTTCGCGCTTGCCTCGGGCAGCCTGCCGCTTTCCCTGCGGGATGTGCTTGCGGCCCTCGTGCGCGCGCCGGTGGCGCCGGAGGTGATGCAGGTGGTGGCGGGCATCCGCCTGCCGCGGGTGCTCCTGGCGGTGCTGGCCGGCGCCATGCTGGGGCTTTCCGGCGCCGCCATGCAGGCGCTGACGCGCAACGGCCTTGCCGATCCCGGCCTGATCGGCGTGAAGGAGGGGGCGAGCGTCGCCGTGCTCGTCCTCATTCTCGCCTTTCCTGCGGTGGACGTGGCCGCTCGTGCGCCGGCCGGCATGGCGGGCGGGCTCGCGGTGGCCCTCGGTGTGGCGGCGCTGGCCCGCGACGTGTCCGGCGTGCGCTTCGTGCTGGTGGGCATCGGCGTGTCGTGGCTGCTTTCGGCGGCGCTGCTGGTCTTCCTCACCACCGCCGACGTGGACGATGTGGAAACCGCCCTGGTCTGGCTCGCCGGCAGTCTGCATGGCGCCGACTGGCCGCTGGTGCCCGTGGCGGCCTTCTGGGGCGCGCTGGGGGCCGGCACGCTGTTCCTCACTGCACGTGCCGCCGATGCGGCCCTGCTGGGCGACGGCGCCGCGCGCGGGCTGGGGGTGCGGCTGAAACTGCTCGGCGCCCTCACCCTGGCCGCGCCGGTGCTGATGACGGCGGCGGCGGTGTCCTGCGTCGGCAGCCTCGGCTTCGTCGGCCTCATGGCGCCGCACATGGCGCGCCTCCTACTGGGCGGGGGGCAGGCGGCCGTGCTGGGCGCGAGCGCTCTTTTCGGCGGCTTCATGGTGCTGGCGGCCGACACCGCGGGGCGGCTGCTCTTCGCCCCGCTCCAGATCCCCGCCGGCATCGTGATGTGTGTCGTGGGCGTGCCCTTCTTCCTTTTCATCCTGTGGCGGCGGCGCGACCGCCTGTGATGCGCGACATGAACCGATCCCTGCTGAAGCTGCTTCTCCCGGTCCTGCTGCTCCTGGGCGGCGACGCCCGTGCGCTGGCGCAGACGCGGGCCTTCACCGACGATCTCGGCCGCACCGTCCAGGTGCCCGAGCGGCCGCAGCGCATCGTGTCGCTGCATGACCTCGACATCACGTTGCCGCTGATCGAACTCGGGGTGATGCCGGTGGCGAGCCACGGGCGCGTGCGGCCGGATGGCACCCGCTTCCTGCGCGCCGGCAAGCTCTTGACGGGCGTTGATTTCGATACGGCGCCCATCGCCTTCCTCGGTGCCGGCGCCATCGACCTGGAGGCGGTGGTGGCGGCGCGGCCCGACCTCATCATCACCTCGCCCACCCGCGACACCCCCATCTCCCAGCTGGAGCGCATTGCGCCCACGGTGAGCATCGAGCACCTCAGGGGCGGCCCCGCCGCCATCTATGGCAAGCTGGCGCTCCTGACCGGCACGCAGCAGCGCCTGGGCGCGCTGCAGCAGCGCTATGCGGCGCAGATCGCCCAATTGCGGCGTCTGGTGGATACGTCCCGCATCACGGTTTCGAGCTTTCAGGCCAACCAGGGCAAGATCACGGTGTTCCACACCGATCGCGCCCTGGGCCGGGTCCTGCGCGATGCCGGCTTCCGCTTTCCGCCGCTGGTGGAGGCGATCCCCGAAGGCGGGCGCATGGATGTGAGCGCGGAGCGGCTGCCCGACATCGACGCCGACTTTACCTTCGGGACCTTCCGCTCCGATCTGGGCGACGGCCCGCGGGAGGAGATGGCGGCCATGGACCAGGTGATGCCCGGCTGGTGCCGCATGATGAAGGCATGCCGCGACGGCCGCCACCTGATGCTGCCGCGCGACGAGACCATTTCCAACACCTATGCCGCCCTCAGCCTGCTGGTGCCGGTGGTGCAGGCGCAGGTGCTCCGCCTGTCGCCGGCGCGGCGGTAAGCGGCGTTGAAACGACGGCTTGCCCTGTGCCAGCATGCCGGGATCGGTTGGCAGGGGGCGCACGGGGCCGGATGACGACGCCGACGCAAGGTGGCAGAAGCAGGGTCGATCGCCTCGGCGAGCGCCTGCGTGCGCGCCGCGCGGGCCTTTCCCCCCGCCTCAAGGTGGTCGCCGACTACATCAACGAGAACCGCCGCGCCGTGCTGGGCCAGTCGGCGCTGGAGATTGCCGCCGAGACGGCGACCTCCGACGCCACCGTCATCCGCGCCGTCCAGGCCCTCGGCTTCGACGGCTTGAAGGACCTCAAGCGCACCATCTCCGGCTATCTCGGCGAGGTGATCTCGTCGGTGGACAAGATGAGCTCCACCACCGAGCATCTGGCGCGCGACATCGATGCGGCCATCGACTTCGTTCGCGACGGCCACATGATGGGGATCGAGAAGATCACCACGCGGGAGAATCGCGACGCCATCGCCGCCGCCGTGGACCTGATGCGCAAGGCGGGCGGCATCGGCGTGTTCGGCATCGGCGCCTCGGCCATCCTTGCCGATTATGCCGCGCGCCTTCTGGTCCGCAACGGCCGGCACGCCTACGCCCTCAACCGCACCGGAATTTCTCTCGGCGAGCAACTCCTCGCCGTCCGGCGCGGCGACGTGCTGGTGATGATGGGGCAGGCCAGCGCCCACCGGGAGGGCGCGGCGGCGCTGGAGGAGGCGCGGCGGCTGGATGTGCCCATGATCCTCCTCACCGGCTCCGCCTCGCCCGCCTTCGGGCGGCAGGCGCAGGTGGTGATCCGCGTTCCGCGCGGCAAGTCGGAAACGGTACCGCTGCACGGGCTTGTGCTCATGTGCATCGAGATGCTGGTGATCGGCCTCGCCGCCGCCGAGCCGGAGCGCTCCACCCGCTCGCTGGAGCGCCTGCACACGCTGTATGACGACATCCGCAAGCCGCCGCGAAGCAATTGAGCCCCCCGGGCGGGGGGATGGGCAAGGGTTCCCGCGGTGTGGACGGCACCCGCGCGGGTGCCGTCCCGAACCGTATTGTCCGGCTTCGCTCGTGGTGGTGAGAAGGGTCACGTCCTTGTCGCCCTGGATCTCGTGGAGCGCGAAGTCGCGGCTCCATATGGGCGGATCGCGCCCCAGTAAATTCAACAAATATGACGCTGGTTCAAGGCCCTTGCGGCGCATCGAAGGCGGGGGTGCGCTTCGGAAAGGCGCTGCGCCAGCGGGCGAGGAATTGCTGACGGGTCGCCGCATCCACCGCCACCAGCAGCACCGGCGACAGGGGCACCGGCCGGAGCATGCCGCCGCGGGCGTCGCCGTCGTCGTCCTTCAGCAGAAGGCGGGTCCTGTTCAGCTGGTTGCGGCCCTCGGCGCCGAGCAGGAAGTCGATGAACGCGCCGGCATCGTCCACATTGGCTGCGCCCTTCGGGATCATGGCCGCCCGCGAGAGAATGAGGGTGTAATCCTCCGGCAGCACCACGCCAAGCAGCGGATCCTCGGCGGCGCGCGCGGCGGCATAGGAGCCAAGCACGTTGTAGCCGATGAGATAGGTGCCGTCCTGTACGCCACCGATCAGTTCCGCCGAGCAGCAGGTGGCCACCGCGCCGGAGCGGCCGAAGGCCTCGATCAGACTGCCGAAGGTGCTGGCCTGCAGGGAATCGGCAAAGGCGTAGATGTAGCCCGTTCCAGAGGCCTCGATGTCATAGGTGGCGACGCGGCCGGCATAGCGGCTGTCCACCGGGCGCAGCAGGTCGATAAGGTCGAACCGGGTGCGCGGCACCTCTTCCGGCGGCACGAGCTGGCGGTTGTAGATGATGACCCCGGGCTCCGCGGTGATGGCGAAGATCTCCGAGCGCCAGTGGCTCCCCTGGGGGATGGACGCGGTGGCGTCGGTGCGGTGGGGCAGCGCACAGCCGTCATTCACCAGCTTCAGCATGCGATCAATGCCGGAATTGATGATGAAGTCGGCGCCCGGCGCATGGGCGTTGCAGTCCGCCTCGGTCCGGGCGTTCAGGGCGTTGGCGGACCATTGCTCATAGTCGATGCGCAGATACGGCAGGGTCTGCGAAAAGGCCTGGAGCACGGTGCGGAACACGGGGATGTCGGTGGTGCCGCGCACCAGCAGGCGGCGCGGGGCATCCCCCGGCCCGAAGCTCGTCACCTCTTCCGGCCCCTCGGCGGCAACCAGCGGGAGCGGCGCGGCGGTGAGCAGGGCGATAAAGAGCACGACGCCAAGCAGCCTCATGAGGACGATTCCGGTAGCACGAGATAGGCCTCGAACGCGCGGTCCGCGGTGTGCGCGAAGGTGAGGCGGCCGCCATGGGCCTCGGCCACCGCGCGCACGATGGCAAGGCCGAGGCCGGCGCTCGATGAGGTGACGCCCGCCTCCTCCTTGTAGCGCCGCCGCGGGGCCGTGCGCGCCGCGCGCGGCATGCCGGGCCCGTGGTCGCGGACCCCGAGATTGAGATGGCCCCGGTCGCGGCGGACATAGACCGTCACCGGCGGGCGGCCATAGCGGCGGGCATTGGCCACAAGGTTTTTCACCGCCTCCACCAGTGACAGCGCATCGCCCCGGCACCACAGGGGGGCCTCGGGCAACTCCAGTTCCAGCGGCGCATCGGCGAGCAATTCGTGGTCGCTCTCGTCCACCGCCCGCATGGCGGCAGTGCGAAGATCGAGGCGGCCGAGGGGCACGCTGTCGCGCCGGTGAATAATCATCGCATGGCTGAGCAACTGGTCGGTCAGCCGGCTGAGGCCGACGGCCCGGTCGTGAATGCGCGCGACGAGAATCCGCTGGCGACCGATATCGCTTTCTTCCGCCGCAAGGTCCGCCTGCACCCGCAAGGCCGCCACCGGGGTGCGCAACTGGTGGGCCGTATCGCCGATGAAGTTGCGCATGGTTGCGGCCTGCCGGTCCACCCGCGCCATGAAATGATTGATGGCTGCCACCAGCCCGCCGATCTCCCGCGGTACATCCACCTTGAGTGGCGTAAGATCGTCCGGGTCGCGGCCGGCGAGGTCGCGCTCCAGCGCTTTGAGGGGCCCCAGCGCCGAGCGGACCGCAAACACCGCAAGCCCGGCCAGCGCCACCCCCACCAGTCCGGCGAGCAGCAGCGCCTGCCTAGCGATGTCACGGGCAAGGGCGGTGCGTGCGGTGAGCGTCTGGCCCACCACCACCGTGACGGTGCCGTTATAGCTGCGTTCGGAAAAATCGCGGCGCACCACCGCCATCCGCACGGGCTCGCCGGCGAAAATGCCGCCCACGTAGGGCGTGCCGGCGGCAAGGGCCACGCTCGCCTCACCATAGCCGGTAATGGTTTTCCCCTGCGGTCCGAAGACGCCATAGATGACCCGGTCGTCGGGAGCGAGGGCGAGAAGCTCGAAGGCCGACGCCGGCAGCGACAGCACCACCGCGCCATTCTCGATCCGCAGCGCGCCGGAGATCTGGTTGGCGGCGCCGACGAGCAGCCGGTCGTAGGCCTCCTGTGCTGCATGGGAGCCATAAGCGAGTGCCGCCACCGCCACCGCGCCGGCGCCCGCGGCAAACACCAGCACCATGGCCACCGCGAGCCGGCGAGTCAGCGACCCCGCCAGCGGACGGTCTTGCACGCTCCGCGGCGCCCCCTCTTGCGGGGCCCCCTGAGGCCGGCCGGCAGGCGGGGCAGGGCCGCAACCGGGCGGCTCGTCCTCCGCTCCGGCGGCTGCCGTGGCCGCGGGCTCAGCCACGGACCACCAGCTGATAGCCGAGGCCGCGCAGGGTGAGGATCTTCACGGTGCTCCCCTCCAGCTTGCGGCGCAGCCGCGCGACATAGGTCTCCACCGAGCTGAGGCCGACCTCCTCGTCGCCGAAGCCGAACATGCGCTCGAAAATGTGTTCCTTGGCCGCCACCCGGCCACGGCAGGCGATCAGGGTTTCCAGCAGGCTGAATTCGCGTCGGGTGAGGGTGAGCACGGTGTCGCGGACGCGGGCGGTGCGCCCGGCCGGGTCGAAGATCAGTTCGCCATAGATGACAAGTCCCATCCGGTCGTCACCGGCCCGCCGCGCCAGCGCCCGCACCCGGGCCTGGAGCTCGCGCAGGTCGAACGGCTTCACCATGTAGTCGTCGGCACCGGCGTCGAGCGCCGCCACCCGGTGGTCGATGGCCCCCTGCGCGGTCAGCATCAGCACCGGCGTCGCCTTGCCGGCGGCGCGCAGCAGCTTCAGGATGTCGGTGCCCTTGCCGTCGCCCAACTCGATGTCGAAGATGGCGACGTCGTAATCCTGCACCTCCAGCAGGTCCCTCGCCTCGGCGAAGGAGTGCGCCGTGTCCATGGCATCGCCGCGCCGGGCAAAGCTCGCCGCGATCGCCTCGGCGACATCGACGGTATCCTCCACGAGCAGCAGGCGCATCAGGTCCCCCGGTGCGGCCTGTCCGGCGCGGCCGCTTGCCGCAAGCGTAATTCAAGGTCGGGGCGGCGAAAAGCGGTGGCAGGCCGCACTCTGACAGGTTCATGCCAGCTTCCGCGCCTAGACAGGGTGGCACGACGGGTCCGCCTGAGATCCGCGCAGAACAAGAAGAACACCGGGTGGGAAGCGGGCCGCCATGCTTTTTCATAGCGTGCGGCGGCGAAAGCGGCGTTACGCCCTTGCCACGCCCTCCCGGTCGAATCTTGCGCCGAACCGGAGGAAATTTGCGATGAGGACAATTGCACTGGCCTGCGCCGCTTTGATGGGTCTCTCCGGCGGCGCTGTCGCCGCCGACGAGGCGACCATTGCCGCAGCCAACAAGGAGGGTGGCCTCGTCATCTATTCTGCCACGGATTATGCCCAGGTCCAGCCGATGATCGAGGCGTTTCGGGCCAAGTATCCGAATATTAAGGTAGATTACAACGATCTGAATACCAACATCATCTATAATCGGGTGATTTCCGAAGCGGCGGCCAACCAGGTCGGTGGCGACGTGGTCTGGAACTCGGCCATGGACCTGCAGATGCGCCTTGCCAAGGACGGCTACCTGCAATCCTATGAATCCTCCGAACGGGCGAACCTGCCCGGTTGGGCGGTTTCGGACGACCACAAGCTCTACGCCATCACGGTGGAGCCCGTCGGCGCCATCTACAACAAGCTTGCCGTCGGCGCGGCCGACGCACCCAATACCCGCGCCAAGCTGATCGCCCTCATGTCGCGCCCGGACGCCAAGGGGCGGATCGCCACCTTCGATCCGGAAAAGAGCGGCATCGCCTTCCTCATCCAGACCAACGACGCCAAGGAAACCACGACTTTCAAGGGTCTGGTCGCAGCCTTCCGGGCCGCCGGCGGCAAATCCTACTCGTCGAGCGGTTCCATGCGGGAGACGGTGGCCTCGGGGGAGAATATCCTCGCCTTCAATCTCATCGGCTCCTACGCCATGGAATGGGCCAAGGACAGCCAGACCATCGGCGTCGTCTTCGGTGAGGATTACACCCCCGCCTTCTCGCGCCTCGCCGGCATCCTCGACAAGGCGCCCCACCCGAACGCCGCCAAGGTCTTCATGGACTTCGCCCTGGGCCAGGAGGGCCAGGCCGCGCTCGCCGGCAAGGGGCTGCCCTCGGTGCGCAACGACGTGGCGACCGGCCTCAACATCGACACGCTCAACACGCGCGTCGGCGGCAACCTCAAGCCCATTCCCGTGGATGCCGCTTTGCTCGACTACACCAATCCGATGAAGCGGGTGCAATTCCTGCGCGGCTGGGCCGCCGGCAAGAACTGAGCGCGACGCGGTCGGGTTCTCTCCGCACCGCCAACCGTGATTGCTGCGGCCCGAACCCCTTCGCCCTGCCGCCACTTCCCGACCGGCCGGGGCGCCAACCTGAAACGCCCGTTCCCCGCGTGCGGACCTGCAGGTGTCGGCGACATGTCCGGCCCGAGGCGCCCGCATGCGCTCAGCATCTGCAGGAGCCCCGCCGATGACGGTACGCGTCGCCTCTCCCCCTCTGATCCAGCAGACATCCCCGGCGGCGCCGGCCATCCCGGCGCCGATCCCGCGCCCGGGCGAGGCCCGCGGCTTTCGCCGCATCGTGATTGGCGCGCTGGCGCTGGTCGTGGTGGCCCCCATCGCGCTCATCTTCTACCAGAGCTTTCTCGATGGTCCTTTCTTCCAGAAGAGCTCCATCCTGAGCCTCGAAGCCTATGTCTACGTCCTGACCGACCCCATGTTCTGGGATGCGTTGCTGAACACGGTCGTCATGGCGGTGGGCATGGTGGCCATCGCGCTGCCCCTGGGGGCCGCGCTTGCCTTCCTGCTCACCCGCACCGACGTGAAGTTCAAGAAGGCGCTGGAAGTGGTGGTTCTGGTACCGATGTTCATCTCGGCCATCGTGCTCGCCTTTGGCTACACGGTGTCCGTGGGCCCCTCCGGCTTCATATCCATTTTCGTCGAATCGATACTCGGCTATGTGCCGTGGAATATCTACTCTCTGGCCGGGATCGTATTTGTCACCGGCCTCAGTCACGTCCCGCACGTCTATCTATACGTATCCGCAGCGATGCGGAACCTGCCCTCCGACCTTGAAGAGGCGGCCCGCATCACCGGTGCGCCGCTGTGGCGGATCTGTGTCGATGTGACCGTGCCCATGGTGCTCCCTGCCATGGTTTTCGCCGCCGCCATCAACCTGCTGATCGGTTTCGAGATGTTCGGCGTGCCGCTGGTACTGGGCGATCCCACCGGAATCGTGGTTCTGACCACCTATATCTACAAGCTCACCACCCTGTTCGGCGTGCCGACCTACCAGCTCATGGCTGTCGTGGTGGTGGTGCTGGTGCTGATGACCCTGCCCATGGTGTGGTACCAGCGGCGCATCCTGCGCAACGCCCGGCGCTATGCGGCGCTCGGCGGCAAGGGTGCGCGCACCCAGGTGATGCGGCTCGGCGGCACCGGACAGGCGGTGGCGCTCGGCCTCATCGGGCTGTGGCTGTTCGTCTCGGTGGTGCTGCCCATCGGCGGCATCGTGCTGCGCGCCTTCGTCGATGCCTGGGGCCAGGGGGTGAACCCCTTCGCCCATCTCACCTTGCGCCATTTCGCCAGTCTCATGGACGTGCCGAGCCTCAGCCGGGGCATCGTCAACACCGTCATCCTCGCCGTGGCCGGCGGCGCGCTGGCGGTCGCCTTCTATCTCGTGGTGGGCCTCGCCGGCCACCGCAACAGGGACGCCTCGGGCATGGCGCTCGACTATCTGGTGCTGCTGCCACGCTCCATGCCGAGCCTCGTGGTCGGCCTCGCCTTCTTCTGGCTGTTCCTCTTCATCCCGTTCCTGCAACCGCTGCGCACCACGCTGATCGCCCTGTTCGCCGCCTATCTCATCGTCGGACTCTCCTACGGCCTGCGCCTGCTGCAGGGCACGCTGCTCCAGGTGGCGCCGGAACTGGAGGAGGCCGCCCGCACCACCGGCGCCACCATCACCCAGGGCTGGCGCGACGTGGTGATCCCCATCGTGAAGCCAGGCCTGCTTGGCGCCTGGGCGCTCATCATGATCGTGTTCCTGCGCGACTATGCCACCGCCGTCTATCTGATGAGCGCGGGCACCGAGGTCATCGGCTCGCTGATGGTTTCCCTCCTCCAGACCGGCGCCATGGACACCATCGCCGCTCTGGCCTTCGTCTCCATCATCCTCACCGGCGCCGCCATCGCGCTCGCCTTCCGCCTCGGAGCCAAGATCCATGACTGAGCTCGTCGTCTCCAACGTTCACAAGTATCTGGGCGGCCACCATATCCTGAAGGGCGCAGCGTTTGAGGCCGAGCGCGGCTCCATCGTCTCGCTGCTCGGCGCCTCGGGCAGCGGGAAGACCACCCTGCTACGCTGCATCGCTGGCCTGGAGCAGCCGGAAGTGGGCCAGATGCGCATCGGCGAGACGGTGCTGTTCGACAGCGAGCGCCGCTTTGTGCTGCCGCCGGAAAAGCGCAATATTGGCCTCGTGTTCCAGTCCTACGCCCTGTGGCCGCACCGCACGGTGATGGAGAATGTGGCCTATGGCCTCAAGCTGCGCGGCATCGACAAGGTGTCGGCCGGAAAGAAGGTGCAGGCGACCCTGGAGAAGATCGGCCTCGGCCATCTTGCCGACCGCTATCCCGACCAGCTTTCCGGCGGCCAGCAGCAGCGCGTCGCCATCTGCCGGGCGCTGGTCTATGAACCACGCGTGCTGCTGATGGACGAGCCGCTTTCCAACCTCGATGCCAAGCTGCGCGAGGAGGCCCGCTACTGGATCCGCAAGCTGATCCTCGACCTTGAGATCTGCGGCGTGCTGGTGACCCACGATCAGGCCGAGGCACTGGCCGCCTCGGACAACATCTTGTTGCTGCGCAACGGGGTGATCGTACAGGAGGGTGCGCCGCAGGAGATCTATACCCAGCCCGAGACCTTCTACGCCGCCGATTTCCTTGGCGCCAACAACGTGGCGGAGGGGCGCATCCGGCGCACCGCCCGCGGGGCCGTCATTGAAGGGGTGGACTGGACCCTCGACGGCGTGCTGCGCGGCATCGGCGGACAGGAGGGCATGGGCAAGGCGGTCATCCGCGTCGAGCAGATCGCGGTCCACGCTACGTCCGCCCCCGATCGGATCGAGATGAGCCTTGAAGCCTGCCTCTATCTTGGCGACCGCTGGGAATACCGCCTGTCCTTCGGCGACCTCAAGGTGAAGGCTTTCGGTTCAAGGACACTCGCCGCAGGGAGCCGGGTGTTCGTGGAGATCCCGCGCGATAGCGTGTGGCTGTTCACGGAAGCGGCGTGAGGGGTCGGCACCGGCGGCGATCCTCGACAGCCAGTCGGAGCGCCTCGCCGATCAAAAGGGGGCGCCAAGGGCTCCGACGATCGTCATAAAGAATGCCCTTCTCAAACGCGCTCTGAGAAACACCGGCCTCGTCATGTGGCCCCATTCTCGCGCAACGCCACGCGCCGGATCGCCTCCATGAGGATCAGGGCCGAGGCGCCGTCGGAGAGCTGCGAGGCATTCCCGGCCGTCACCGAGCCGCCCTCGATGACGGCGCCGGAGGCCTTGTCCGTCAGCGGGCTGGAAGCATTTCAGTCACGCCTTGTAGAAGTCGAGAAACATGGCAATCCCGCTGTCGATCAGATGATCAACCTCGCGGGCGCGCGGGCGCGGAAAGGCGAGTGCACCTGCCAGCTTGGTATCTTCTGCCACGAGGGCGAGGAACTGGTGTGCAGCCAAGTCGGGATCGGAGATGCGCACTCGCCCGGCGCGGCTGAGCGCGGCCAGATATGTCGCAATCTGGCGGATCGCGGCGCCGGGCCCCTCCTCGTAGAACACTTCTGCCAGACGCGGAAACCGGGGCGCGACCGGAATCAGGATGCGGAAGATGTCGAGTCCCTCGCGCTGCGCGAAGATGCGGCGGAAGTTGGCCGCCACTTTTCGCAGCTCCGCCTCGATGGAGTCGTTCTGCGGGTCCGGCACGTAGAGGTTCGCATTGACCGCGCGGCATTCGACGCGGATCAGCTCCTCGAAAAGGGCGGCCTTGCTGGAAAAGTGCGCATAGAGCGTTGCCTTGGAGATCGCGGCCACGCGCGCGATCTCGTCCATGGTGGCGCCGTCGTAGCCTGCGTCGAGAAACACGATGCGGGCCGCCTTGAGGGCTTCCCGGGCTTTGGGTCGCAGGCTGCCGGAGCCTTGCGGCGCAAGGGTTTTCTCGTCGCTCTCTGACATGCCTGCAACTTAGTCGAACTGAACGGTTCAGTCCATATTGACTCTCGGAATATCTGGGCCTACCCGTTATCGAACTGAACGGTTCGGTTCGAATTGGATGTTGTCGGGTGCCATCGATCATGCGAGACCTCTGCCCCCTCTCCCGGGTCGCCAGCTGCCTGCGGGGAAGCACGATCGCCGCTTCCCTGCTGCTCATGAACGGCTGCATGGTGGGGCCGAACTTCGAGGTGCCAGATGCGCCGCACGTGAGCGGCTACCTGCCTGACGGCACGCCCGGCCCCACCACGTCCGCGGCCGTCCATGGCGGCGGCAGTCAGGTCTTTCTGCGTGGCCGCGATCTGCCCGGCGAGTGGTGGCGCGTGTTCCGCAACAAGCAGCTCGACGCCTTCGTCGCGGAGGCGATCCGCAACCACCCGGACATCGCCGCCACCCAGGCCGCGCTTCGGGCGGCGCGTGAAAACGCGCTGGCAGGGGAGGGGAGCCTGTTTCCGCAGGTGTCGGCGAGCGGCAGCGGCACGCGGCAGGTCACGTCGCTGGCGAGCCAGGGCGAGAGCGGCAACACCAGCCCCTACAATCTCTACAATGCCTCGGTCAGCGTCAGCTATGTGCTCGACGTGTGGGGCGGCACCCGCCGACAGGTCGAGGCGCTGGAGGCGCAGGCGGACTACCAGCGCTTCCAGCTGGAGGCGACCTATCTCAGCCTCACCGCCAATGTGGTGACGGCGGCCATCACCGATGCCTCTCTGCGGGCGCAGATCGAGGCGACCAACGACATCATCCAATCGGAGCAGGAACAGCTCAAGCTGATCCAGCGCCAGTTCGAGCTGGGCGCCGTGGCCCAGTCCGACGTGCTCTCCCAGCAGTCCAATCTCGCCCAGACCCAGGCCACGCTGCCGCCGCTGCAGAAGCAGCTCGCCCAGCAGCGCAACCAGCTGATGGCCTATCTGGGCCGGCTGCCGAGCCAGGACCGCGGCGAGCATGTCACCCTCGCCAGCCTCACCTTGCCGCGCGACCTGCCGGTGAGCGTGCCGTCCGCCCTCGTCCGGCAGCGGCCCGATATCGGCGCCGCCGAGGCCAGCCTCCACAAGGCCACCGCCACGGTGGGCGTGAACGTGGCCAACATGCTGCCGCAGGTTCAGCTCACCGGCAGCTATGGCCGCGCCGGCCTCACGCCGGACAGCCTGTTCTCGCCGGGCACCGCGGCCTGGAGCCTCGCCGGGAGTGTGGCCCAGACGGTGTTCGACGGCGGGACGCTGTTCCACGACAAGGAATCCGCCATTGCCAGCAACGAGCAGGCGCTGGCGCAGTACAAGAGCACGGTCATCACCGCCTTCCGTGACGTGGCGGATTCGCTGCGCGCCATCGAGGCCGATGCCAGCACGCTGAAGGCCCAGCTCGCTTACGAGAAGGCGGCGCAGGAGAGCGTGAAGATCTCCCGCACGCAGTATCTGGCCGGCGCGGTGACCTATCCCTCGGTTCTCACCGCCGAGCAGAACTTCCAGCAGGCGGTGATCGCCCGGGTGAAGGCGCAGGCGGCCCGCTTCACGGACACCGCCGCCCTGTTCCAGGCGCTCGGCGGCGGCTGGTGGAACCGGCTGGACCAGACGGCGCAGGCCCAGCCCCGCACCAACGCCGGCTATTTCCAGGACCACTGAGCGGGCCGCTGATTGGGGCCTGAACGGTCTTATCCGACGCCCCTGCGCCGCAGCCGCAAGGAGAGACGGCAGATGAAGAAACGGATGATGCTCATGCTGGCCGCCGTCGCCCTGGTTTTCGGGGCGCTCTACGGCTTCCAGCTCTTCAAGGCGACCATGATCAAGCAGGCGCTGGCCTCGCTGCGCGACCCGCCGCAGACCATCGCCACCACGGTGGCCGCGCTTACACCGTGGCAATCCACCGTCAAGGCGGTGGGCAGTGTCCGTGCCGAGGCGGGCGCCGACCTCGCGCTGGAAAGCTCGGGCACGGTGGCGAAGATCAATTTCAAGTCCGGTGACGAGGTGCGCGAGGGGCAGATCCTGCTCCAGCTGCGCGACGAGCAGGAAGTGGCCAATCTCGCCGCCCTGAAGGCGACGGCCGACGTCAGCGCCATCATCCTCAACCGCGACCAGGAGCAGTTGAAGATCCACGCGGTGAGCCAGGCGACCATCGACAGCGACACCGCCAACCTCAAGAAGGCGCTGGCCCAGGTGGCCGAGCAGCAGGCGGTGGTGGACAAGAAGACGCTGAAGGCGCCCTTCTCCGGCCGGCTCGGCATCCGCTCCGTCGATCTCGGCCAATATGTGAGCGCGGGCACGACGGTGGTGACGCTGCAATCGCTCAACCCCATCTTCATCGACTTCTACCTGCCGCAGCAGGCCCTCGCCGAGGTGAAGACGGGGCAGAGCGTGAAGGCCACCGTGGACACCTATCCCGGGCATGCGTTCGAGGGCATTGTGACGGCCATCAGTCCCAAGGTGGATGTCACCTCGCGCAACGTGCAGCTGCGCGCTGAGTTCAGGAACGACGACCACCGCCTCACCCCCGGCATGTTCGCGACCGTCGAGGTTTCGGTCGGCGCGCCCGACGACTTCGTGACGGTGCCGCAGACGGCGGTGATGGCCAATCCCTACGGCGACATCATCTATCTGGTGGAGAAGAAGGAAGGGTCTGCGACGGGCCTCGCCGCCAAGCAGGTGTTCGTGAAGACCGGCGCGACCCGCGGCGACCAGATCGCCGTCACCTCGGGCATCAAGGCGGGCGACCAGATCGTCGTGGCCGGCCAGATGAAGCTGCACAACGGATCGCAGGTCAGCGTGAACAACGCAGTGCTGCCTACCGATAATCCCTCTCCCTCCATTACCGATCGCTGAGCGGAGGCGCCCGTGTCGTCTTTCACCGACATCTTCATCCGCCGGCCGGTGCTGGCGATCGTGGTCAGCCTGATGATCCTGGTGCTGGGCCTGCGCGCCATGGGCTCCATGCCCATCCTGCAGTATCCGCGCACGCAGAATGCCATCGTCACCGTCTCGACCACCTATCCCGGTGCCGATCCGGACGTGGTGGCGGGCTTCATCACGACGCCTTTGGAAAATGCCATCGCCCAGGCGAACGGCATCGACTACATGACCTCCACCAGCACCACCGGCACCAGCACCATCACCGCCAACCTGCGGCTCAACTACGATACCGGCAAGGCGCTCACCGAGATCAACACCAAGGTCAATTCGGTGCTCAACCAATTGCCCTCCGGCACCCAGCAGCCGGTGCTGACGGTGAAGGTGGGGCAGACCATCGACGCCATGTATATCGGCTTCCGCAGCGAGGCCATCGCCGCCAACCAGATCACCGATTACCTGATCCGCGTGGTGCAGCCGAAGCTGCAGGCCGTGCAGGGGGTGCAGACTGCGGAACTGCTCGGCAGCAAGACCTTCGCCATGCGCGCCTGGCTGGACCCGATCCGCCTCGCGGCCTATGGCGTCACCGCCTCCGAGGTCTCCACCGCGCTCAGCAACAACGACTATATCGCCAGCCTCGGCAACACCAAGGGCCAGATGGTGCAGGTGAACCTCACCGCCTCCACCAGCCTGCACAATGTGGACGAGTTCAAGAACCTCATCGTCAAGCAGGCGAACGGCGCCATCGTGCGTCTGAAGGACGTGGCCAACGTCACCCTCGGCGCCGACGATTATGAGTCCGCCACCATGTTCAATGGCCGGGAGTCGGTCTATATCGGCATCCAGATTGCCCCCGCCGCCAATCTGCTCGATGTCATCAAGGGCGTTCGCGCGGTGCTGCCGGACATCGAGAGCCAGCTGCCCACCGGCCTTTCCATGGGCGTGATCTACGATTCCTCCGCTTTCGTGAACTCCTCCATCGAGGAGGTGATCCACACGCTGGTGGAGGCACTCGCCATCGTCACCCTGGTGGTGTTCGCCTTCCTCGGTTCCTGGCGGTCGGTGCTCATCCCGGTCATCGCCATTCCGCTGTCGCTGATCGGCACCTTCCTGATGATGCTGGCCTTCGGCTTCAGCATCAATCTGCTCACGCTGCTGGCCCTCGTGCTCGCCATCGGCCTCGTGGTGGACGACGCCATCATCGTGGTGGAGAGCGTCAACCATCACATGGAAGAGGGGATGAGCGCGCTTCAGGCCGCCTTTGCCTCGGCGCGGCAGCTCGCAAGTCCCATCATCGCCATGACCGTGGTGCTGATCGCCGTCTATGTGCCCATCGGCTTCCAGGGCGGGCTCACCGGCGCCCTCTTCACCGAGTTCGCCTTCACGCTGGTGGGCGCGGTGACGATCTCGGCCGTGGTGGCGCTGACCCTGACGCCGATGATGTCCGCTTACATGCTGAAGCCGGTGGACCATGCAGGCGGGGATCTGGAATCCCGCATGGTGCTGGCGGTGGACCGGGTGATGGGCGCCGTCACGGCCGCCTATTCCCGCTCGCTCAAGGGCGCGCTCAACTATATGCCCGTCACCGCGGTGTTCGCCGGCCTCGTGCTGTGCAGCGTCTACTGGCTCTACGGCACGGCCCAGAGCGAGCTGGCGCCGGAGGAGGACCAGGGCATCATCCTCGCCCAGAGCATCTCCGCCCCGAACGCGACGCTGCAGCAGAAGCAGCTTTACAATCGGCAGACCTTCGAAATCTTCCAGAAGCATCCCGAGACCGAGACGGTGTTCCAGGTGGAGAGCACCGGCACCAGCATTGCCGGCTGGGTGCTGAAGCCGTGGGACGAGCGCAAGGCCACCACCAAGCAGCTCCAGCCTGTCATCCAACAGGAGCTGAATCAGGTGGCGGGGCAGAAGATCGTCGCTTTCCAGCAATCACCGCTGCCGGGCTCCAATGGTCTGCCCATGCAGATCGTGATCGGGACCTCGGACGGGTTCGACAAGCTGAATGACGTGGCGTCCAAGTTCCTTCAGGAGGCGCTGGACACGGGCCTTTTCATCTTCCTCAACAACGATTTGAAAATCGATCAACCGCAGGCCTCCATCGTCATAGATCGCGAAAAGACGTCGCTGCTCGGCCTCAACATGAGCGACGTGGGCGGTGCGCTCTCCTCGCTCCTGGGCGGTGGCTACGTCAATTATTTCAGCCTGGACGGCCGCTCCTACAAGGTTATCCCGCAGGTGAAGCAGGAGGCGCGGCTCAATACGGACCAGGTGCTTGATTATTACATGCGCATGAGCGACGGGACCATGATCCCCCTGTCGACGGTGGCGCGCATCGAGACCAGGACCGTGCCGGAATCCCTCAACCACTTCCAGCAGGTGAATGCTGCCACCATCTCCGGCGTGGTCGCGCCCGGCGTCACCACGGGCGACGCCATCGTGGCGCTCAAGGATCTTGCCAAGCGCACCCTGCCCATGGGCTACACGCTCGATTTCGGCGGCGCCTCAAGGCAGTATGTGCAGGAGAGCGGCGGCTTCGTCACCACCTTCGCCTTTGCGCTGATCGTGATCTTCCTGTCCCTTGCCGCTTTGTTCAACAGCTTTCGCGATCCGGTGGTGATCCTGCTGTCGGTGCCCATGTCGCTCGCCGGGGCGCTCCTGTTCATCAGCGTGGGCATCGGCGGGGCCAGCATCAACATCTATACCCAGGTGGGGCTCACCACGCTCATGGGGCTCATCAGCAAGCACGGCATTTTGATGCTGGAGGTGGCGAACGAGCTGCAGCTCGCCGGCAAGTCCAAGCGCGAGGCCATCGTGGAGGCCGCGACGCTCCGGCTGCGGCCGATCCTGATGACGACGGCGGCCATGGTGCTCGGCGTCGTGCCGCTGATCTTCGCCTCCGGCGCGGGCGCCGCCTCGCGCTACAATCTCGGCCTCGTCATCGCCACCGGCCTCGCCATCGGCACGCTGTTCACCCTCTATGTGGTGCCCACCGCCTATGTGCTGATGGGCCAGACCCACCGCCGCGAGGAAGGCGAAGGCGCGGCTGCTCCGGCTGCCGTCCAATAGGCCACGGCGGGAGCACTCGGGGGATATCGGCGCTGCATCCCGTCGAGCCGGCACCGGAAAATCCCGCACCCTTATGACCGGCGCTCGACCGCCCGCATCCCGGCCCTACAAGGACCAAGATTGATCCGAGACCATTCCTGTGAGAGCCGGAGGTTGGAGTTTCCGGCCTTGTTCACTGCGACGGTGCTCGACGACCCGCTTCTTGTCCGGGTTGGCCAACGCATGTCGCTGACGCCGCGCGCCGAATCACTGATCACCCCGGTCAACGACCTTTGCGCCGGACTCACTCGGCTGTTTGAAGGGGCGGGAAGCGATCTCTGGGATGCCCGCAGATGTTTTGTGATGGCCGCTTCCGACTACGGTGCGGCCCTCCTCGGTCCAGCGCTGCATGATGCTTTGCGCGCGGAGGCGCCCGGGTTGAGTGTTCACTTTGTCAATCACTCAGGCCATTCGATGGATGCGCTGAGCGAGGGGGCTGCCGATTTCGTCGTCATTCCACGAGGCGCGCTCGTTGCCCTGCAATGGCCGTCGGATCAATCTGCGCTGTTGTGGAAGGAGGAGCATGTCCTCGTGGTGCGGCGCGATCACCCGCTGGCTGCACGCGATGTGGTCAGCGAAGACGACATCGCTCCATGGGGGCAAGTGTCGTTCGAGCCTCAATGGTATCCCGACCCCGGTGGTCGCGGAGACTTTGTAACCGAGACCGGCAAGCGGAGCGCCGCGTCTTCAACGATCATGGTGGAGCAATTCTGCGTGCCCGCACTTGTCGCGCTGGAGACCGGCGCGGTGGCGACGATGCCGGCGCGCCTGCTGGCGCGCCTCCAGAGCCACCTGCCGCTGCAGCAGCTCGGCAATGCCTGCAGCAGTTTCGAAATGATGCTGGCCTGGGGCGCCATCACCCATGACGACGCGCGACATTTCTGGTTTCGGGAGCTTCTCCTGCGCCTCGCCGCACGCGTTGGCGGATCGTGACCTCTGCCTGGATCGGCAGGGGCGCGACCGCGCCGGTCGCGGATCAAACGTCTAACCTTACGCCCTGTGGGTGACGATTGTCTGGATGCTCGTATATTCCGCGAGGCCCTCGATTGCATTCTCGACGCCGAGCCCCGATTGTTTGCGGCCACCGAAAGCCACGTGGGGGGAGAAGGTGTGGATCTCGTTGATCCAGACCGTTCCCGCCTCAAGGCGCGCTGCGATCTCTTCGCCGCGCGCGATGTCCGCCGTCCAGACCGAGGCGGCAAGGCCGTATTCGGTTGCGTTCGCACGCGCGATCACATCCTCAACCTCCCGGAAGCGCAGCAGCGGCAGGACCGGTCCGAAGGCCTCCTCCGTCACCACGCGGGAGGTCTCGGGCGGGTTGTCGATGAGCGTGACGGGCACGAAATAGCCCCGCCCGTCGGGAATGTCGCCGCCGCACAGGAAGGTCAGCCCGGTCTCGCGGGCGTCCGCGATCAGGTCCTTCAGCTTGGCGAACTGCATGGCATTCTGGATCGGGCCAAGGTCCGTGCCCTGCTCCAGCCCGTCGCCGATCCTGATCCCGGCGGCGTAGTCCACCAGTGCCGCCGACAGGTCGTCATAGATGTCGTCATGGATATAGAGCCGCTTGGCGGCGACGCAGAATTGGGCGCTGTTCTGGAAGGCGGCCCAGAACAGCTTCTCTGCCGTGGTCTTCACGTCCACGTCCGGCAGCACGATGGCGGGGTCGTTGCCTCCGAGTTCCAGGGTGAGGCGCTTCAGGTTGCCGGATGCGGCCTGCATGATGCGGCGCCCCGTTGCGGTCGAGCCGGTGAAGCTGATCTTGCCGATGCCGGGATGCGCCGTCATGGCGGCGCCGAGGTCGTTGCCGCCGGAGACGATGTTGAGCACGCCCGGGGGCAGCACATCCCGCAGCAATTCTCCCAGCTTGAGCGTGCACAGGGGCGTGAAGGGCGACGGCTTCAGTACCATGGTGTTGCCGGCAAGCAGCGCGGGTGCGATCTTCCAGACGGCAAGCAGCAGCGGGAAGTTCCAGGGCGTGATGCCGCCCACCACGCCATGGGGCACGCGGCGCGTCTCCACCGTGCGCGCCTCGGCCTCTTCCCTATGGGTCGGCAGGACCTGGGTCGCGATCTCCCGGCACCATACGATCGATCCGCCGATCTCCCATTCCGCACCGGCGCGGGCCTTGCCCTGTTCGAGCGTCAGCAGGCGCTTGAAATCCTCGGCATGGGCCTCGATCACGTCGCCGATGCGGGCAACGAGGGCCGCCCGCTCGCCCCAGGGCCGGCTGGACCAGGTCGGGAAGGCACCCTGCGCCGCGGCGACGGCCGCGTCCAGCAGCTCCGGCCCGGCGTCGGGCACCGTCGCAATGACCGTTTCCGTCGCCGGATTGATGACGCCGGAGCGCGTTTCGGTGACGACCGCCGCGCCGTCGATGGTCATGCTGTAGTCGTTGAACAGATCTGTCATCGCCTTCTCCCGTCTGTCGTGAGTTCTGCGAGCATCGGCGGCTACGCCGGCACCGCGGTCCGCCTTGCCGCCACCGATTGGACGGAAGGCCGGCTGCCGACCCGCGCGAGGTAGGCGGAAATGTTCGGCCAGGGGGACAGGTCGATGTCCTGACGCCCGGCCCAGCCGAGGGTGACGAAGGCGTAGGCGTCGGCGATGGTGAAGTCATCGCCGGCCAGATATGCGCTCTCCCCCAGCCTGCGGTCGAGAACGCCGAACACCCGCGGCAGCAGGGCCGTCTTCGTCAGGTCGCGAAAATCCGGGGGCGTGTTCGGCCGGTTGAGCGGCGAAAAAGTCTTGTGAAGCTCGGTGGCGATGTAGTTCAGCCACTCCAGAACGCGATAGCGGCGCGGGTCGGTGTGGGGTGGCAGAAGGCCCGTCTGCGGGGCCTGGTCTGCCAGATACTGAAGGATGACGGCGTTCTCTGTCAGCACGTCGCCGGTGTCCAGAACGAGAGCCGGAACCTGCCCCTTGGGGTTGACCGCCAGAAAGCTGGACCCGTCCGCGAGCGTCTTCTGCCTGAGATCGACGGTCAGCAGGTCGACGGAAATTCCCGCCTCGGCCAGAACGATGGCCGGGGCGTCGGAGCATGAACCTGGAAGCTGGTAGAGTTTCATGGGCGGGGTTTCCTGCAGGATGCGGAAGAGGAAGGCGCAGGTCGCCCGTCGCGTACGGCGGGCCGACGGCATCCGGGGCGCGGCCCCAGATGCCGAAGCGCCGGATGGGCGCCGGTCACGACTTGCGCTTGGGCAGCTTTTCCTTCCTGCTCGCGACGCCGAGCAGCAGGCAGAGCAGATGAAGCGCTGGTGCTCCGGCGGTCGAGAAGGCGATCTTCTGCAGTGTCGGCCACGATTTCGCGATAGGAAGCTCCTTGATCCCCACATGGACCGTGGAATCCGCAAGCCCCGGCGGATCGAGCCGCCGCTTGATGCGCCGCATCCAGGTGGGGACATCGCTGTAGCGCGGCCCGAACAGTTCGATGAGCGGCCCGGCCATGAACGCCATGAGGCCGAGGCGCGGGTTGCGGTCCACCAGATTCAGGTGCCTCAGGAAGCCCTTCCAGCCGGCGGCGACACCGCGCACCGTGCCGGCCTGGGAGGCGAGGATATTCTCGGTCCAGAGCTGGCGGCTCTCGGTGGGCCAGACCCAGCACCCTTCGTCGCCATCGGCCGCGAAGTAGCGGCCCGGCTTCTTTTCCTTCGCCATGAGCTGTTCACTGGCACGGATCACGTCCGGCAGCAGGTTGAAGGTATCCATGACGCCGAAGCTCGTGCCTCCCGCGCCGGCACCACGGAACACGCGGCTTACGTAGAGCGACGTCACGAGGGTCCGAACCAGCATCTCGGCGTCTTTTTGCTCTATGGGTAGCATCCGCCCGCCGGTGTCGGAGACGATGTGCCGGACCGTCTTTTCCTGATAGGCGGTCTCTCCCGGCGAATGGCCGATGGTGAGAACCTGCCAGCCGAAGCGGTGCTCGGGCCGGGCGCATTCCGGCAGTTGGCCGGCCTCGCGCAAGCGCGCATATTCGCCATTGCTCGCCGTCAGCGTCCAGCCGATGTGGTTCGGCGGCATGCGCAACAGGGCGAAGGCCACGCCAGCCCGGTTCAGCCGGAAGCTCGCGTCGCGCATCTGCTCCACCGTATCCCAGACGGGCAGGAACAGGCGCATGTTGGGCTCCAGCGCCATGCCCTTCATGGGACTGGTCCCGGTGATGGCGATGCGCGGCGGGCCGGCCCACGGATAGAGCTTGTAGCCGATGCGCGTGAACACGCCGAGGCCGCCATTGGCGCCGATCAGCCCGCGGATCATGCCACGCAGGCCTGGCCCCGGCCCCTCTTCGCTGAACCAGTCGTCGTCCCCTCCCAGCGCGCCGATGCGAACGATGTCGCCCGTGGGCGTCACCCACTCGATGCCCAGGATGTTCCGAAAATTTGCACCGGTGCTTGAGCCGGTGATGCCGACCCCGAGAAATGAAGTGGCTGAGGCCAGCGGCGAGTGGGACGGCCCCGCCCCGACGATATGGCAGGTGAGGCCCACCTTCATGGCCTCCGCCTGCAGCCGTCCTGCCGTCACATAGGGTTCGATCACCGCCATCTGGTTGGCGGCATCCAGCTTCACGAGGCGGTTCATGCGGCACAGGTCCAGCACCACCACGTTCTCGCTGGCGCTGAGATAGGTTCCGCCGTTGCCGGAACTTAGCGGGCGGAACGACAGCCCGCGCGCCACGCAGCACTTGATGATGGCGGCCACGTCCTCGGTGGTGCCCGGCATCACCACGGCGATGGGCCAGTTCTTGAGAAATTTCGGGCCCGGCATGGAGCCGACGCCGGCATTCCACGCATAGCTGCAGATGACGCTCGGATCGTTCGTGGCATTGGCCTCGCCGACGATCGACTGAAGCGCCTGAAGGACTTCGTTGCGGTCGTGCGGCATCGTCATTCTCCGGCGGACAGGGCGGCGAGCGCCGGCGTGGCCTGTCGGGCGTGGAGATATTCCACCAGCCCGAGAACCTTGATGGAGGAGCGTTCGGCGTCCGCCACCTCCTTCATGTGGTGGCTGCACGCCGTGCAACTGGTCACGAGGATCTGCGCGCCCGTGCTCTCCGCCTCCTGGAGACGGTGGCGGGCCGCGGCGCGGGCGAACTCGGGGTTCGCCTGCTTGCCGCCGCCGCCTGCGCCGCAGCAGAAGGCGAATTCCCGGATGCGTTCCATCTCCACGATCTGCGCTCCCGCCGCCTTCAGCACTTGGCGGGGCGGCTCGTAGACGCCGTGGACGCCGAGATGCAGCTCCCCTTCCGGAGAGCGGGCGGGCAGCGAATTGTATACGATCACCGTCTCACCCTCCCAGGGCTGGCGCTCCTCGCCGAGCCGTCCGAGGCGACAGGAATCGTGATAGGTCACGACGTCGCCCGTCCCCCCGGCTGCCGCCTCGGGGTGCTGCGCCAGCCATTGGGAGACATGGACGATCCGGACGTCGCCGAGAGAGAGCCGGAGGCGGGGATAGATGTTCAGGAATGCGGAAAAGGCGTCGTCGCTATAGGTGATGAGCGTGCGGGCACCGCTCTTTTCCACCCACGCGCGGGTCTGCCGCGCCAGTGCCGCCGCGAGGTCCTGATCCCCGATGTCGTAGGCGAGGCCGCCGGTGTCCGGCTCGTCCGCGCCCCCCACGGCGAAGTCTACGCCGTGGCGGGCAAGCGCGGATGCGACGTGGCGGATGAACGGCCATTCCTCCGCGTCGAAGGCGGCATCGCCGATATGGAAGAGCACCGGCGCCCGGCCGGCGGCGGTCTGCTTCAGATCCATACCGGCGAGCCAATCTGCGCGCCGCGCGGCCGGCAGACCCCGGGCGTTACCCGTCTTGCCCAGATGATCCAGTATTTCGCGTAGCGGTGCGGGGGCGTATCCGTCCGCCGTCACTTTCCGCCGCAGCGCATAGAGCGAGTCGAGCGGCTCGACGAACTCCGCGAACAACGTCTTGCAACTGGTGTCGCAACCGCCGCACATGGAACAGGAATAGACGTTGCGGATGAAGTCCGGCGTATAGTCGATGCGTCCATGAAGCAGCGCATAGGCTGCGATCAGCTTTCCGCCGGCCGTGTGCGAGAAGAACTTGCCGTGCTGGACGCTGGGACAGATTTCCGCGAACCGCTCGTTGCGGACTTCCGGCACCCATTTGCAGAAGGTGCAGCGGGTGCAGCTTGCGACCTTGTCGTGAAGGGCTTCGAGGGTGGGGCTGGCGTCGGTCATTGGAAGCAGAGCCTTCCGGGATTGAGAATGTGGTCCGGATCGAAGATGGATTTCGTCTCACGCAGCAGCGGCTTGATGGTCGGGTTGCGGGCGAGGGCCATGTCCGCCCATGCCCCGTAGGGCCGGCTGAAGAAGCCGCCCTGGGCGCAGCAGGCCTGCGCCAGCTCCCCGGCGAGGGCTTCCGCGGCGGCGGCCTGCGACGCCGAGGCCGGGTCATACGGCAGCACCAGCTCCACATGGCAGTTGCGGCCATGCAGGCGCGGCTGGACATGGATGGCGACCCGCGCGCCAGGCTGCATGCCGGCCTGCTCCTGCGCCAGCGCGACGAAGCGGTCAGCCCCATCCATCTGCGTCAGGAAGAACACGCTGCGATGCGCGCCCGCGAGGCGATCCTTGTAGCAGTCCTCCGGCGGACGGGACTGCAGGGTTGCGATGGTGCCGGCGGAATGCCCGGCGAGCTCGCGGGTCGCGCTCAGGCCCGCTTCCGCCGCGAGCCGCCCGAGATCGTCCAACTGGTAGGCGATCTTGTCCTCGGGAAATTCAGAGGCCGCGGTGAGTTGCACATAAAGCACGAAGGCGGGCAGTCGCGCGGCCAGTTCCGCAATGCGGGAGGGCTCCGTCTCCAGCACCGATGCAAGGTGCAGATTGCTGGCGATGAAGGTCGCCATGCCAATGCGCCTGCGGTGCAATTCGGCCGAAAGGCGTGCCAGCGGGGCAAGGCTGTCGGCGCCGATGAAGCGTGCCTCTTCCAGGTGTGGCACGCGTTCGCACAGGATCGCCGCCCAGGCGAGAATGGCCAGCGTGCCCTGTGATCCCTGGACGACGCGCAGGAAATCCGTGCCGCCGGGGCCGATGGCCTGGAGATAGCGCAGGCCGGCCTTCCAATTGTCGTCGAGGGAGCCGCTGATGGCGGCGCCGCCGGTGCGGAACGTGTCGCCGGTTCCGAACACCAGCTGGGCACCGCCGAACGGATCGAGCACGTCCCACTGCTCGAACGACTGCAGATTGGGCTCGCGCTCCAGATAGCTTGCCAGGACCGACTTGCCGGCGCGCGGCAGCAGCGGCTTGAAGGCGCGCAGGCCGTGGGGGGCGAGGAGGGAATCGATGCGGCCGAAGGTGACGCCGGGCTCCAGGACGGCCACGGCATCCTGCGGGTCCACCTTGAGGAGGCGGTCCATGCCGCTCAGGTCCACCACCACGGTGGGCCGCTCGGCGGTCGCCCCGCGGCTCCGCGCTCCGGGTCCTGAACTGACGGTGGTGAGGGGCACGCCGTGTTGCCGCGCCCAGCGGACCACGGCGGCGATGTCATCGACATTTCGCGGGCGGACGCGGGCGAGCGGCGCAGCCTCCCGGCCCGTGGGCCGTGTGGAGAGATAGGGCGCGAGGCTGGTCTCCTCCACGGGAAGCCCAGCGGCGCTGAGGCTTCCGATTTCGGGCGCTCGGGTGACGTGTGGCCGCGGCTCGGCGCGGCTGACGGGTGCTGGCATAAAGATGTCCCTTCCCGACGGGATTGGTGTGGCGTCCGCGCCCGTCACGCCGGGCGGAAGGCGGGGAGGCCGGGTCACACGACGGGCCGCGGGCGCGCCACACGACGACGCGCGGCCTTACGGTTGCCGCGGGCCTGTGGGCCCGATGTCGGCCGATGAAGTCTTGAAAGCGCGAGCAAGCGGTTCCGCCAGCGATGTGACATCGCTGCACGTTCGTCCTCCCATATCGGCCGACAGGCGGCTCTTCTTTGTCATTGTTGGCAGGTTGGATGATGTCCACGGAATTGGAATATAGTCAATATAATTGACTATATATTTTTGTTGCAAACCGGCCCTTGGCGCGCAGGAGCTTTGCTGCCAATGGTTTGGCGAAGCTCTTTTGGCGGGCGGCTCCGGGAAGGATAGGGCGACGTGCGCCCAGCTTGCCCGGTTAGGCCTCTCCCCCTTCACGACGTTGGGCGCGGGCCCGGGCCGTCCCGCTTCAACTGGATCGGCGCACGCCTTAAGGTGCGCGCGCCGGTGGCCCACAGGCAGGAACGCAGAGCGGCGAAACGGACAGGGCAGACGGGACTGATGAACTCCGCCACGACCACCATCCTCCCCAAGCTCCTGCGCGCCATCTACTGGTTCGACGAAGGCCTCCGGCAGACGCAGCAGCGGATGGGGCAGACGCCGGTATCCAGGGCGCAGGCCATGCTCCTCATCAATATCGCGCTTGGGGAGCGCCGCCCGGTCCGGCTGGCGCGCGCGCTCGGGGTGACCAAGCAGGCGGTCAGCCTGATGTTGTCGGATCTGCAGGCTGCCGGGCGCATCTCCATCGTGCCGGACCCCGCCGACGCGCGGGCTTCGCTGGTGGAATTCAGCCCCTCCGGCGCCCAGGAATTGGGGGTCATCTTCGATACGCTGCAAGCGCTGGAGGCGCATCTCGCCGAGGTGATCGGGAGCGATCGGATGGCGGTGCTGAGGGCGGCCCTCGACATGGAGTGGGGTCCTCCGCCGACTTTCGTACCCGCAGACGGTTCGTCCCATAGCACCTCGCTCGAAACCTCCGGATCCGATGCCGACACATCGTTCGATCCCGGCGAGCGCCGCCGCCCCCCTCGCGTGGGCCGCCCGCCCAAGCCCTGAATGCGCGGCGCGCACTTCGTTAAGGTTCTTGTCTTTATCCAGAGGCGGATGCACGCTTGATGCGTAGCCGGGCGCTGTCCTGGCGGCTGCGCCCGGCTTGCCGCGTCGCCCGGCGCCCCTAACACCTCATGCTGCCCGGCCGCCGCCTTATAATATATTTTTATTGTTGACATAGATTTTTGTGCGTGCGACGAAAGTTGCAATCAAAAAAATGTCAAAGGGAGGGTTCCTTGCCTCGCGTCTTCTGCCCCAAGCGGCACGCGCCAGCGTGCCGACAGCTTTCCGACAATGCATTTGAGGAGAGCGGAGGTGCGGTCTTGTCCCGCGCCCCCGGTGTCGCTCGCCCGCATGCGTCGCTGCCGAACGCCCGAGCGGCGTGCGGCCGCTCGGCTCCTTCGCCTGAGGGCGCCTGAAGTCGGGGAGAAGAACATGACGCACATCGACACAGTATCGACGCGCATTGCGCTGGTCGTCGGTCACGCAGCCGGCATGATTGACATGGTTTCGCTGCCCATCTGGGTAGGCGCGTTGGTGGTTGGATACAAATATGCCCCCGCTGAGGCGGGCGGGCTCGTCACCACCTTTTTGATCGGCGTGGTCGCGGCCAGCAGTTGCCTCGCGCCGCTGTTTCATCGCATGTCCATGCGGTGGGTGCCGGCGCTGGGATTTGCCGGGGCGAGCCTTGCCTTCGCAAGTCTTTGGTTTGCCTCTGGATTCCTGACCTTTCTTGTCCTGCACCTATGCGCGGGACTTTGCGTCGGCGTTGCTCTGTCTGCCACGCACGGCACCATCGGCCGCACGCGCAATCCCCACCGCACCTTCGCCTATGCGACCATCGGCTTCGGCATCTTCAGCGTGATATTCGTAACCTTCACCGTGCAAATCATCGCCGGCACCGAGCCGCGGAGCCTGTTTCTCATCTTCGCGGTGGTCATGGCCATTGCGGCGGCCGTCAATCTCTTGCTGTTCCCCTCAAGCCAGGGCGCGGTGCGCTCCCGTGCGGCCGAGCCGGGCGCGCCGGCACGAGCTCCACGCTTCAAGCCGGTGGTGTGGCTGCTCATCGCCGGTCTTCTCGGCATGAACTTCAACCAGTCGATGAATTTCAGCTTCGTGGAGCGCATCGGAAGCGACGGCGGCTGGCCGCCCTCCTCAGTCAACATGGTGCTCGTGGCTGTCGCGTTCATCAGCCTTCTGTCGGCCCCGCTGGCGGTGCTGTTCGAGCGGAAGCTCAATCCTGTCCATGTGGGCATGGCCGGCGCCCTGCTTCAGGCCGCGCTCTCGTTCGGCCTTACCGGTTCCACCACTTTGGCCGGCTATGCGGCTGCGGCCTGCTTCATCCCGTTCGTGATGATCTTCTCCCACACCTTCCTGTTCGGCCTCATGTCGCGTGTGGAGCCGACAGGTCGGGCGGTTGCGGCCAATCCGGCCATCACCATGGGTGGTGGCGCGCTCGGACCACTTGTCGGCGGAGTTCTGGTCCAGATCCTGGGATACGGGGGCGTGAGCCTGGCCACTGCGATCGTTTCGACGGCGGTGATCGCGGCCCTGCTGCTCGCGGCGGGGCGCCTCCTGCCGAGCCGCCAGACCGCGGGGGCGACGGTCGCCGAGGGCAACGCGTGATGGGCGAACGCCTCTGGCGCAGGCGGCTCGCCAGGTCTTAGCCGCCGCTCCGGCCGGGCCAGGTTCCACGCATCCATCAAGGCTGCTCCATCAGGGTTGCCCGACACAGATCGGGTGCCGGACGCCTATCGCACGCCTGTGCCATGTGGCGACGAAAATCAAAATAAATCAGGGGGTAAGGAAATGCAGATCGATACCTTCAAGGCGCTGATGCTGGGGGCCGCTTGGGCCGGGCTTGCGACGAACGGTCCGGCTCTCGCTCAGGACGTGACGGTGAACTTCGACCCTTACGCCGTTAGCCAATCCCCGCCGCCTTCGGGCGCATTGACAGAGGTGGGGGACGCGCTGCGCAAGGCCGGTGTCGATATCCGGCTGGATTTCGTCAACCTGTACTCGAACGCCCCCAACTTCGGCTTCACGCAGGGGGAGGCCGGGAATTACGGCTTCCTCATCTTTGACACCACGTTCAACCTGTCGGACACGATCAAGGTCAAGTGGCAGGAGACGTTGAACGTTCCCATGTACAATGGGGATGAATATCTGTTCAATCTATCGAACAGCTTCTTTGCGACCATTCCGGTCATCGACACGTTTACGGATCTGACGCGGCTGACCATTTTGGGCCTGTTCTTCGATGGAAAGCTGGAGCTTGAGGTGGGGCGGCTCAACATGTGGCCGGAATTCTTCCGGCCCGATTTCTGCGGCGGCCTCGGCTGCATATCGCAGATCCGACCACTGGTGCTGAATGCCCCCGGCAACACGCTTTCGGTCTGGGGCGGTCGTGTCGGATATAACATCTCGCCCACCACGACCATCGGCGCCGTTCTCACGGAGGATAATCCGCAAAACTGGCAGACCGGCAGCGGCTGGGATTGGGCGCAAGGTAATTCCCAAGGCTATACTGCCGTCTTCCATGTAGCCCAGCGCGAGAACTTCATGCAGAGCGCGCTGCCGCTGAACTATGAAGTGGGCGCCTATCGCGCCTCCGCCCCGTACATGGACGCCCTGTACAATACGGGCTGGGGCAACCCGACCTTCGGCCCGAACCAGATCGTGATTGAGCACGACGGCGGCTCCAACGGCCTGTTCGCCCAGGCGCGCAAGGTGGTCTGGAGTGCGCCAGACGGCTCTCCTTTCCCCCAGAACGTGGCGGTCTATGGCGGCGCGTTCTATACCTTCGGCGAGGGCCAGTCCTATCCTCTGGAGGCTTATGGCGGCGTCGAATATGGCGGGTTCTGGGCCGAAAACCCGATGACGTCCATTGGGGCGACGCTGCATTATATCGGCCTCAGCCAAAAGCGGGCCGAGTATGAAACCAATGCGCGCCTGTTCTTCTCCGGCAATTATGAGCCGCAGCCGCAAGATACCTTCCAGGTGGACGTTCATGCGCGCTTCGGGGTCTCGAAATTTGGGATCTTCGAGGTCGGTGCAGCCTATATGATCAACCCAAACACAACGGTTCTTGCCGATTACTCGACGAGCCGGATGAAGGATGGCTTCGTCGTTTATGCCGGGCTGTTCATGGATATCGGAACCCTACTCGGCCTGTCGCCTCCGATGAGGCGATGATGCCCGCTGGCGCGCGGGGCGTCCGCCGCACGGGTTCGGATAAAAAATATTTTTATTGACTAATATATATTATTAGTCAGAACAGAGCCAACACAAGGCCAAACGGGAGGCACTCTTGACGTATTTGATCCGCCAGATGGGACACGTGGTCGTTTCCACGCCGGACCCGGTGGCCGCGGCACAGGATCTCGCGGAGGTGGTCGGCCTGCGCATCACCGAGCAGTCGGGCGATGCCGTCTATCTCTCCAGCAACGAACGTCACCACGAAGTGACCTACGTGCGCGGCGAGCCCAGCATCGTCGCCATCGGCCTGGAGGCGGAGAGCCCGGAAGCGGTCGACGAGGTGCATCGCCGCGCCCTGTCGGATGGGCTGACGGTTCTGAGCGACCGGCCCATCGGCCCCCATTACGACAAGGCCGTGCGGATCGTTGCGCCGGGCAAGGCCATCTTTGAAATTCATACGCCCATCGCCCGCAATCAGCGGCGCCATTATAATTATGGCGGCGGACCGCGCCCCCGGCGCATCGAGCATATCAATGCCTTCGCGCCCGACACCCTGGCCTTCGGCGAGTTTTGCGAGAAGACCCTGGGCCTGAAGCTGTCCGACAAGACCGCCGACGAAGGCCTTCGCTGGTATCGGGCGGCGGACGGCTACCACCACACCATCGCCATGGGGCCGGGCGAGAGCGGCCTGCATCATTACGCCTTCGACCTCCATGCCATGGAGGATCTGATGGGCATTGCCGACAATCTGGCGCGCAAGGATCGGGCGCTGGTCTGGGGCCCCGGCCGCCACGGGGCCGGCGGCAATATCTTCACCTATTACGCCGACCCCAACGGCTGCCTGATCGAGAACTCGATCGAGCTCGACCGCATCGACAACGACGCCACCTACGAACCGCGCGCCTGGGACATCACCGAAGGGCTTGCCGGGCGCTGGCTCAACATGTGGGGCACCCCGCCCACGCCAGCCTTCCTGAGGCCCGGTCTCGCCTTCGCCGGCTGAGATCGCCGGAAACGCCGGCGCCATGCACGCCGGCCTCCGGTGCACACGTTGGGGAGGACAAGGTGAACTACGACGTCATCATCATTGGGTTTGGTCCCACGGGAAAAGTTCTTGCGCGCAAGCTCTCGGATGGCGGGCATCGCGTGGCCATCGTCGAGCGGTGGCCTGCAGCCTATCCACTGCCGCGCGCCGTCGGCTTTGATCATGAGATCATGCGCATGTTCCATGCGCTGGGTGTGAGCGCGCAGGTCGAGGCGATCTCGCGGCCGATGGAGCATTACGTCTGGTACAATGCCGATTGGAAGGTTCTGCTGGATCTCAATCACACGGAAGACTCCATTTCCGGTGGTCCTGACGGATTTCTGTTCAACCAGCCCGACCTGGAGCGGGTCCTGGAGGCGGACCTTGCCGGGCGCCCCGGCATCGCCCTCTACACCGGCCATGAGGCGCTCGCGGTTCGCGACATGGGCGAGCGTGTCGAGGTGGACCTGGCGCCGTTCGACGAGGCGGCAAAGGTAAGGCCGGCTCCGGCGGTGACGCTCTCGGCGCGTTATGTGGTCGGGTGCGACGGCGCCAACAGCCTGGTGCGCGAGATCATGGGCGCCGCCGTGCGGGATCTTGGCTTTGACGAATCCTGGCTGGTGGTCGACGTCCTCCCGCACGACATCGACACCCTCGCCCTGCCGCTCGCGGCGCAATGGTGCAACCCGGCGCGGCCGACCACCATCATCAGCGGCGGGCGCACCAACCGGCGCTGGGAGTTCATGCTGCTGCCCGGCGAGACGCCGGAGGACTTCGCCCGCGACGAGAGCGTCTGGGCGCTTCTTGCCCAATGGGTCACGCCGGGCAATTCCACCCTCATCCGCAAGGCCACCTACCGCTTCCGCTCCCTCGTCGTGGACGGCTGGCGCAAGGGGCGCCTGCTGGTCGCCGGCGATGCGGCCCACCGCATGCCCCCCTTCATGGGGCAGGGCATGTGCGCGGGCCTGAGGGATTCCTGGAACCTCGGCTGGAAGCTCGACCGTGTGCTGCGCGGCACCTCGCCCGAGGATCTGCTGGACAGCTACGAGGCGGAACGCGCGCCGCACGTCGAAGCCGTCATCCGCATCTCGGTGGGCCTGGGCAAGGTCGTCTGCCTTCCCGATCCGGAGGCGGCGCGGCAGCGGGACGAAGCCTTCTTCGCCGGGCAGGTTCCGCCCCCGCCGCCGTTTCCGCCCCTCGTCTGCGGGGTCATCGACGCGGCGCCGCAAGCGCCCGGCGCCGGCGCGTTGTCGCCGCACGACGATCTGCTGCAGGACGCCGCGCGCGTGCGGCTCGACACGGTGGCGGCAGGCGGGTTCGTGCTGGTTTCGCGCACGCAGGTGGAGGACCCCCGGCTCCACCGTCTGGGCATCGCCACGGTGGTCCTGAACGGCACGGATGTGCGCGATGCCGGCGGCCGCCTCTCCGCGTTTCTGGACCGGCTCGGCGCTGCCGCCGTGCTGATAAGGCCGGATTTCTACGTGTTCGGGTCCGCGCCATCGCCGCAGGACATTCCCGGCTTGCTGGAGCGCCTCGAAAGCAGGCTCTGCGCGCCATCTGCCAGCGAAAGGGCGGCCTAGAGCACGCGCCGATCAGCTTGCAACGCAAGCGGATCGGATAACGCGTTCTCCATCCTTAAGTGAGAGGGCGATTCACCGATCAAATTGAGTCCATTTGATCGGATCGCGCTCTAGAGACCGCTTCACGACAATTCCCGCGGGCGGATGCCCCCCAATCCGCCCGCCCCGCTTCCCTGAAGGACAAGCCCATGACATTCAAGATGCAGAGCGGCTTCCGCTATCGGATGCCCGTCGTGTTCGGCCCCGCGCCGGGACCACGCCAGAAGCCCGGCGGCGGCATGTGGTTGCCGGAGGAAACCGGCCGGATGAGTTCCGAATGGATGGCCATCACCTACCGGACCTCCCGCGAAAAGCTCGAAGCCCTGCTGCCCCCCGGCTTCGAGCTACGCGGCGAGCCCGTGGTCTGCGTCTCGTGCGCCTGGTTCAAGAACCTCTATTGGCTTGCGGGGCGCGGCTATGGAATTCTCACCGTCGATATTCCCGTCACCTATCATGGCCGCGACGAAACGCTCGATGGCTCATTCTGCGCGGTGATCTGGGAAGGCAGCCCCGACGCGGTGCAGACCGGGCGTGATGAGCTCGGCTTCTCCAAGATCTACGCCGACATCGCCGAGATCAGCTATGGACAGGATGGCAAGACCGCATCCTGCTCCGCCTCCTGGCTCGGCTTCACCTTCTTCGACATCACCTTGACCGACCTCACCGAGGTTGATGCTGCCCCGAGCCTGTCCGGCGTCGGCGGCGGCGCGGCCATGTATTACAAGTACGTGCCGCGGACCAGCATCGGTGGCAGCGAAGGCGCGGACATCGCGTATGTGACCACGCCCGCGCCGCCCCAAGGGGCGGCCGGCAAGCCGGACAACATCAAGTTCGAGGGCTTCGACTTCAAGCGCTGGTCGGCGAAGGGCAGCTTCCGCTGGCATCGCGCCACCTTCGAGCAATTGCCCCTGCAGGCGCACATTGTGAACACGCTCGCCGATCTCGACGTGATCGAGATCACCAAGGTGGAGATGGTCGCCTTTTCGGGGCCCGGCATCGCCGTCGCCATGGACACGATGCGCGCCGTCGAACCGGCCGCCACCGATGACACTTTGACCCTTGCCCGGAGTGCCCGCACATGAAATTGGTTCGTTTCTCCGTCGACGGCCGGACCCGTCTGGGCAAGGTCGCGGGCGACACGGTCGTCGACCTCACCGATGCGGCAGAGGGCTGTGGGGCGTCCATGCGCCTGCTTATCGCCGCGCTGCCGCGCCTGCGTCCCGCGCTGGAAGCCGCCGCCGCGCCCGTCCATGCGCTGGCCGATGTGGTGCTTGAAGCGCCCATCGACGACCCGCAGAAGTTTCTTGCCATCGGCATGAACTACAAGGCCCATGCGGAGGAGGCCGAGCGCGGCGGCATTCCGGTGCCCAAGACCCAGCTCTGGTTCAACAAGCAGGTGAGCTGCATCACCGGCCCGTTCAGCCCGGTGGTGCTGCCACACGCTTCGGACAAGGTGGATTACGAGGCGGAAATGGGCGTCGTCATCGGCACCCGCTGCCGTCACGTCTCCCGGCAGGATGCGCCCGGCGTCATCGCGGGTTATTTCGTCGGAAACGACGTGTCCGCCCGCGACTGGCAGTTCCGTTCCCCGACCTTCACGCTGGGCAAGTCCTTCGACACCCACGGACCCATCGGGCCGTGGATCACCACGGCGGACGAGGTGCCGGACCCGCACGCCCTGACGCTTACCCTGTCGCTGAACGGCGAGGAGCGCCAGCGCACCTCCACCGGGGACATGATCTACGACATCTACGAGCAGGTCGTTTACCTCTCCACCGTCATGACGCTCGAACCGGGCGACATCATCCTCACCGGCACCCCGGCCAATGTGGGCATTGCCACCGACACCTTCATGCGGCCCGGCGACGTGGTGCGCGTGGAAGTGACCGGCCTCGGCGCGATCGAGAATACCTTCGTCCCCGAGAGCGCCACCTGACGCTGGAGGCTGAAGCCCCATGAAGACGCAGTTGTTCATAGACGGCGACCTGCGGGACGCCGCGAGCGGCACCACCTTCGACCGTATCGATCCGGTGACCGGCGCGGTCGCCTCCAGCGCCGCCGCCGCCGGCGTGGAGGATGCGCTGGCGGCGGTTGCCGCAGCGGCGGCCGCGTTCGGGGACTGGAGCAGGACCGGCCCCGGCACGCGCCGGAGCCTGCTGCTGCGCGCTGCCGACCTCCTGGAGGCGAAGGAAGCGGAATTCCGCGCGGTCTGCATGGCCGAGACGGGCTGCACGGCGCCGTGGGTCAGCTTCAACGTGCATACGGCCGCCGGCATCCTGCGCGAGGTCGCCTCGCTCACAACCGAGGCGACCGGGCAGGTCATTCCCTCCGACAAGCCGGGCACCTTGAGCCTCGCCCTGCGCCGTCCCGCCGGGGTGTGCCTCGGGATCGCGCCGTGGAATGCCGCCATCATCCTCGGGGTGCGGGCCATCGCCATGCCGCTGGCCTGTGGCAACACCGTCATACTGAAGGCCTCCGAGGCGTGCCCCGGAACGCACAGCCTCATCGGCGGGGTGTTCCGCGATGCCGGCTTCCCTGCGGGCGTGGTGAACGTGATCTCCAATGCCCCGAAGGATGCCGCCGCCGTGGTGGAGGCTCTGATCGCCGCCCCGGCGGTGCGGCGGGTGAACTTCACCGGCTCCACGGGCGTCGGGCGGCGCATTGCCGAGCTGTGCGCGAGCCAGCTCAAGCCTGCCCTCCTGGAACTGGGCGGCAAGGCCCCGCTGGTGGTGCTGGACGATGCCGACATCGACGCGGCGGTGCGCGCGGCGGCGTTCGGGGCCTTCGTGAACCAGGGCCAGATCTGCATGTCCACGGAGCGGCTGGTCGTCCACGAGAGTGTTGCGGATGCGTTCGTCGAGAAGCTCGCGGCAAGGGCCCGCAGCCTGCCGGCGGGCGATCCGCGTGGCCATGTGGTGCTCGGGGCGCTGGTCAGCCCGGAGGCGGCAGAGCGGATGGAAGCGCTGATCGCCGATGCCGTGGCCAAAGGCGCGGTGCTGGTGGCCGGCGGCAGGCGAAACGGCGCTGTCGTGGAGGCCACGGTCCTGGATCATGTCCGACCCGGGATGCGCCTCTATGGGGAGGAATCCTTCGGCCCCGTGAAGCCCGTGATCCGCGTGGCGGACGACGACGCGGCGGTCCGGGTGGCCAATGACAGCGACTATGGCCTCTCCGCCGCCGTGTTCAGCTTCTGATCTGCGGCGGGCCATGCGGGTGGCGGAGCGCATCGACAGCGGCATCTGCCACATCAACGGTCCCACGGTACACGACGAACCCCAGATGCCGTTCGGCGGAGTGAAGGGCAGCGGCTACGGACGCTTCGGCGGGCGTGCGGCCATCGCTGAATTCACCGATCTGCGCTGGATCACCATCGAGGATCCGCAACAGCCCTACCCGTTCTGATCTTCGGGACGGTGGCCTGTCCCTCTCGCCAAGCAAGGCTCGGAGAGAGAGGCAGGCATCCAGGGCTGGCGGGCCGGCAGGGAAACCGGGCTGGGGGCGCCGGGTTCCCTGCCGATGCGGGCCGCCACATGGCGCGCGGACCCGATCGCCCCCCGTATCAGTCCTCCGGAGGCTTCCATTGCAGGCCGGCCTTTTCGGGAGGCCGGCAGGCGAGCAATGTGGCAGCCGTCTTTTGCAGGTGTTCGGCCAGCAGCCGGCAGGCGATGGCGGCGTCATGGGAGAGCGCGGCCTGCATGATGCGGTCATGCTCGAAATCCACGTCGCGCTCTCCCGCCTTCTCGTTACCGGCGAGCAGCCGCCGGTAGCGTTCAGCCTGGAGGAAAAGCTGGCCGCGCAGCTTGAGCCACCATGTGTTCGCGCATGTGGCGACAAGCGCCGTATGGAACTGGGCGTGAAGGTCGGACCAGGCGTCATTCATCCGCACGGCGCGACCGGTGCCGATGCTCTTGGGGGTTTTTGTCAATTGGTGGTGGGCCGCAAGCAGGTCCGCTTCCCAGCGCAGGGTGCGATGCTCGATGGCACTGGCCAGGCACCGGACCTCGACCTCCACCCGCACCTCCGTCAGGTCGCGCAGGTCGGCGGCGGAAACCGGCGCAGCGAAGAAGCCCCTCTGCGCCTCCGCCACCACGAGCCCGTCCGAGGTCAGGCGCGACAGCGCTTCCCGAACGGCGCCGGGACTGACCTCGCCACCTTCGCTCAGGCGATCGATCGCGAGCCGCTCATTGGGCAGATAGCGTCCATCGAGAATGTCCTTCTTTATGCGCTCGTAGGTTTCCGCGGTCCGGCTCTTGCTCGACATTCCTGCCCCCCAAACCAAATATCTGTTTATCACAAAAATCGTGAATTGTATATAAAATATATTTAAATGAGCCCTTGAGCCGGGGGCAGTCGCTGGCGCCGCAGGGAGGCGCGGGAGCGCCGGAGCCAGGCGGGGCGCCTCTTTATGGGAAGCGACGCATCTACCCTTTGGCGCCTGTCGCGCTCGATACCGCGCATGGCTCCGATGTCAAGGCGGCAGAGGTTGCCCGCGCGTCCGCATGTCCTCTCCTGGAGCGGAGCGACCGCGCGCATCCGCGAGAGGTTTGGGCCGGACGCGCGCGGGGTCTGCCCGGTAGGCCCGCGGGCTCACGCCCACATGGCGTGCGAAGAAACGCGAGAAATAGGCCGGATCCTCGAAGCCGAGGCTGAAGGCGATCTCTGCCACCGTCATCGAGGTATAAGCAAGGTAGCGCCGCGCCTCCAGCGCCAACCGCTCATGCGTGAGAGCCAGGGCCGAGCTGCCGGTGACCTGCCGGCAGACCCGGCTGAGATGAGGCACGCTCACACCGAGGCGGCGGGCGCGATCGCTCAGGCTCGGATGAAGCCGGAAATCGGCTTGCAGCTGGGCCATGAACCGCTGCACCAGACGCGCGCCGGACAGGCCGGCATCGGAGCCGGCGGCCACCTCCCTGGCGGTGAGCGCGCGCTGGAACCACACCAGGATGAGGCCCGCCAAAGCGGCGAGGGCCTCGGCGCGACCGGCCCGGTGCGCGTTATATTCCCCGTGCGCCAGACACAGCACCGCGGAAATCTCCGCCGACCATGCCTCTCCCGTGGCCAGCACCAGCGGCGCCTGGAACACGCCACGCCATGAGCCCTCCCGATGGGATAGCCGGTCAAGCACGGCGGTAGGCACACTCACCACGTGGCCTTCGGTCGACGGAGCGAAATCAAAGGCGTGCACCACCAGCGGCGGCAGCGCGATGGCGGAACCGGGGCCGAGTGCGTGGGCGCCGCTGTCGATAATTGCCGTGCCGCCGCCCGAAGCGATGAAAAAGAACTGAAAAAGTGCGCCATGCCTGTGGGAGCGGATGCGCCAGTCATGCATGGCAGCCCGCGCCGGGATGGTTTCCACGTGCAGATCGTCGGGAAAGCCGTCAGGCCCTTCCCCATAGAGGGCATAGGCCGGCACCAAAGCGGACATCGCACCTCCATTTGCTCGATTCATCCAAAAGTGTGCGCGAACCCGCCATTCCGCGCAAGCCGCCCGACGGGCACCTTCAACCCGGCGCCTTCGTCCTGCCCGCTGCGCGGCGGTGACACGCGAGGGAGGCCGCGCCGGGGTCCATCTCCGCGCCCCACCCAATGATGACAAGATGACGTGCGGTCCCGTCCAGGCCTGGCGGTGCTGGGCCTGTTCGCACGTGCCAAGGGAGGACAGACGCGTGCGACATCAGGTATGCATCATCGGCGCCGGCCCCTCGGGCCTTCTTCTCGGCCAGCTCCTCGCCAAGGCCGGCGTCGATGCGGTGATCCTCGAGGCACGGAGCGCCGATTATGTGCTCTCCCGCATCCGCGCCGGCGTGCTGGAAAGCGGCTTCGTGGATCTCATGCGCGAGGCCGGCTGCGCCGGGCGGCTGGAGCAGGAAGGCCTCGTCCATGGCGGCTTCTCGCTCGCCTTCGACGGCCGCATTGAGCGCATCGACCTCCAAGGGCTCACCGGCGGCAAGTCGGTGGTGGTCTATGGCCAGACCGAGGTGACGCGCGACCTCATGGAGGCGCGCGCCGCCATCGGCGCGCCCATCGTCTACGAGGCCGAGGACGTCGCGCTCCATGATTTCGACGGTTCCCACCCGCGGGTGACATACCGCAAGGATGGGGCGAGCCATGAGATCGCATGCGACTTCATCGCCGGCTGCGATGGCTTCCATGGCGCCTCCCGCCGCTCGGTGCCCGAGCGGGCAATCGCCAGTTTCGAGCGCGTCTACGGCTTCGGCTGGCTGGGGCTGCTGGCGGACGTGCCGCCGGCATCGGAGGAGCTCATCTATGCCCGCCACATGCACGGCTTCGCCCTCGCCTCCATGCGCTCCCATACCCGCAGCCGCTATTACATCCAGGTCCCGCTCTCGGATCAGGTGGGGGATTGGCCAGACGACAGGTTCTACGACGCGTTTCGCCGCCGCCTGCCGGATGAGGTGGCGGAGCGCGTCGTCACCGGTCCGTCCCTGGAGAAGAGCATCGCACCCCTGCGCTCCTTCGTGGCCGAGCCGCTGCGCTTCGGCCGGCTGTTCCTGGCCGGTGACGCCGGCCACATCGTGCCGCCCACCGGCGCCAAGGGGCTGAACCTCGCGGCGAGCGACGTGCACTATCTCGCGTCGGGCCTCATCGAGCATTATGCGGAGGGCTCCGATGCCGGCATCGACGGCTATTCTGCCCGGGCCCTCGCCCGGATCTGGAAGGCGGAGCGCTTTTCCTGGTGGATGACCTCCATGCTGCACCTCTTCCCCGAGGCTGGCGGCTTTTCCGCCCGCATGCAGCTTGCCGAACTCGACTACATCGCGACGTCGAAGGCGGCCGCCATCACCGTGGCGGAGAATTATGTGGGGCTGCCGTACTGAACGCAGCCCACCGTCCCATCAGATGGCGGCGTCCTGCTGCGGGAAGCGCAGCGCATCGAGCAGGGCAAGGGCGGTGCGGGTAGAGGCGCCGGCCGCCACCGCCAGCTGAGGCAAAATCATCCATTCCAGGGTCCAGGCGGCGCCGGAGCGCTCGTTTTCATGCACCAGCGCCTGATCGAGGCCGCTCTGGAGCGCGGCGGTGAAGCGCGCGAGGGTCACCAGGATCTCCGCGCCGACGGGATTGTTCTTCTCCGGCATGGCCGAGGAGCCGCCCCCGCCGGCAATATTCACCGCGCCAATCTCATTTTGGGCCATCAGCGCAACGTCGGCGCCGAACTTGCCCAGGATGCCCGACACCACCGTGAACCAATGGCCCAAGACGACAATGCCGTCACGGTCGGAATGGGTGGCGCGCGGTGCCGTGTGGAGGCCGAGCCGGGCGGCGACGGCATCGGCCACCTGCTGGGCGCCTTCCCCCAGTTCCGACCGATTGCCCACCGCGCCGCCAAGCTGCACCCGGAACAGGCCTTCCGTCAGCGCCGGAAGGCGCGCCTGCTGCCGTGCCAGGGGCTCGCGCCAGGCGGCGACCTTGTGGGCGAGGGTGATGGGTCGCGCCCGCTGCATGCGGGTGTGCCCGGTCAGCATCACGCCACCGTGGGCGGCGACCAGCCGGTCGAAGCCGGTCATGAGCGCGTCGATGCGAGCCGCCAGGATCTCGGCGACCGCCTTGAGCCGGATGAAAAGGCTGGTGTCGATCACATCCTGGCTGGTGGAGCCCTTGTGCACGAAGGCCCGATGGGGCTCGTCCACCGCCGCGCGCAGGCGGCGCACCATTTCCGGGATCACCACGCCATCGCGGGCGACAGCGGCGGCAAGCTCGGCGGGGGCGATGACCAGGCGCTCCGCCGCCACGGCGATGGCCACGGCCGCCGCCGCCGGGATGAGGCCGGCCTCCGCCTCGGCCGCGGCCAGGGCGGTCTCGAAACGCAGCATGGCGGCAAGATCCGCCTTGGCGGTAAAGGCAGCCGCGACGGCGTCGTCGCCAAGAAGTGAACGCAGGAAGGGATGCTCGAAGACGGACACGCTCATGGACTTGCACCCTTGGGAAAATGGATGGGAAGACGCAAACTGTCTTCGGCCGAAGGCGCGCACGATCCCGCGGCACGACAGGGCTCACAGCCCCCGGGCGACCTCCCGCACCGCGCCGAGGAACAGCTCCGCATCCGGCGAAGGCCCGTGGCCGGCCCGGGTGGTGAGGCCCACGGGGCCACCGGAGATGGCGGTGGAGAGCGGCAGGCGCACCAGGGCGCCGTCATCGAGGTCGCCAGTCACCACGCCCTGGGAGATGACCCACACCGCATCGCTCGCCAGCACATAGGCCCGCGAGAAGCTGGGGTCCGTAGTCTCGATCCATTCCGAGGGACCGCTGACGCCTTCCAGCAGGAACAGCCGGTCGATCTCCGGACGGATGATGGAGCTTTTCCCAGGCAGGATGAGGGGATGCCTGACGATTTCGGTGAGGCCAACCATGTGGCCCGTGTGGGCCGGGTGGCCCGGCCGGGCCACGAACACGATGGGCTCGGAGTAAAGATGCTCGAAGGCAAGGCCCGTCATCACCTTCGGGCCTGCGAGCCGGCCCACCACCAGGTCCAGCCGCCCCTGTTTGAGTTCCTCCAGCAGCCATCCGTTGGGACCGGCCTCGATGGCGATGATGCCGGCAAGGCCCGCCGCCTTCGCCCGTTGGACGGCGCGAGGCATGATGCGGGCAGCCACCGTGGGCAGGGCGCCGACACTGAGGGTCGCGGGGGCGCCCCCGTCCGGATGCCGCAAGGTGTCGATGCCGCGCCCGAGCTCTACGAAGGCCGCGCCCGCATGGGCCTGGAAGGCCCGGCCCTTGGCCGTGAGCGTGGTCCCGCCCCGGCCACGATCGAACAGCGAAGCGCCGAGGATCTCCTCCAGCTCCGCGATCGCCCGCGACACGGCCGGCTGCGTGAGGTGCAGCGCCTCGGCCGCGCGGCCAAAACCGGCGCGGGACGCCACCTCCAGAAAGCAGGAGATGTGGCGGAGCTTGATGCGACCGTCGATCACGGCGACACTCATATCAAAATTGCATCGAATGATAAAAATATATCATTTTTCATATCGAAATCAATATGTATCCTGTTAAAGGACAAAGCCGCCCGGGCAGTTCTTCCGCCGCCACGCCAAGCGTCACGGCTGCTCGGTTTATCCAAGTTTGTTGCCCCAAAACCATCCACCAGGAGGCCCCATGTCATCCCCTGCCGAACGCTCGGAGCGCTGGACCACGGGCATGGCGACCCGCCGCGCGGTGCTCGGGGAGGCTTATGTGGAGGCGGCGACGGCGCGCACCACGGCGTTTGACGAAGGTTTCCAGGCCTTCATCACGGAAGGAGCCTGGGGCTCGGTCTGGTCGCGCCCCGGCCTGACGAAGCGCGAGCGCTCCCTCATCACCATCGCCCTGCTGGCAGCGCTGGGGCATGACGAGGAGGTGGCGATGCATGTGCGCGCCACCCGCAACACTGGGGCCAGCGCCGCCGACGTGGCGGAGGCGCTGCTGCATGTGGCGGTCTATGCCGGCGTGCCCGCCGCCAACCGCGCCTACAAGATCGCCAAGGAGGTCTACGCCGAGACCGTGACCGAAGGCGGCCAACACGGAGGAAGCCATGGCTGAGACGGGTGATTTCATGCGCCGGGATAGGAGCTGGCATCCGCCGGCCTATACTCCGGGCTACAAGACCAGCGTGCTGCGCGCCCCGCGCTGCGCCTTGGTGTCGGCGGAGCAGGGCGTTGGCGAGAAGGCGCGCATCCCCTTTCCCCGCTCCGGGCTGGACCCGCTGGACAACGACCTCATTCGCAACTTCTCCCAAGGGGGCGAAGCCATCGGCGAGCGCATCGTGGTGCATGGGCGGGTCCTCGACCAGGCCGGCCGACCGGTGCCGAATACCCTGATCGAGGTGTGGCAGGCCAATGCCGGTGGACGTTACCGCCACAAGAACGACAGTTATCTTGCTCCATTGGACCCCAATTTCGGCGGCGTTGGTCGCTGTGTGACTGACGAGAGCGGCTATTATTACTTCCGAACCGTCCGCCCAGGCCCGTATCCCTGGCGCAACTATGGCTCGGACTGGCGGCCCGCCCATATCCACTTCTCCATCTTCGGCGAAGCCTTCGCCCAGCGGCTGATCTCCCAGCTTTATTTCGAGGGCGATCCGCTGATTCCCCTCTGCCCCATCCTCAACACCATCCCCGACAAGGCCGCCATCGACCGGCTCGTGGCGCAGCTCGACATGGGCCAGCAGATGCCCTTCGATGCGCTGGCCTACCGCTTCGACATCGTGCTGCGCGGACGGCGCCAGACCTTCTTTGAAAACCTTCCGGAGGGCATGTGATGCCGGTCGCGTATCTGAAGGAAACCCCGTCTCAGACCGGCGGTCCTTATGTGCATATCGGAGCCCTGCCCTCGGTGGCGGGCCTGCCGGTGCGCACCCAGGAGAACTTGGCCGTGCTCGTCTCCGGCGCAGTGCCCGGCGAACGCATCCGCATCACGGGTGTCGTGTACGACGGCGCGGGACAGGCGGTGAAGGACGCCCTCATCGAGCTGTGGCAGGCGGATGGCGCGGGACGTTACGACAACCCCGACTTCCCCGGGTTCGGCCGGGCGGCTGCCGATTTCGTAACCGGCGAGTTCTCGTTCGAGACGCTCAAGCCCGGCGCCTCCCCCTGGCGCGACGGGCATCCCCAGGCCCCTCACGTGTCGCTGCTCATCTTCGCACGCGGCATCAACATTCACCTGCATACCCGCATGTATTTTTCCGACGAGGCCGAAGCGAACATGACGGACCCGGTGCTGAAGTCCATTGAGCATGTGCGGCGGCGAGATACCTTGGTGGGTCGTCGCAACGAGACCGACGGCATCGCCACCTACCTCTTCGACATTCACCTTCAGGGCGAGAACGAAACCGTGTTCTTCGACATGTAGCACGCCCAGCAAGAGCCGAAGGCCGTCGGGCAGGTCCCGAGCCTCGACTGGAAACGGACTGAACCGCCCCGGGTTTGCCGGATGCGCCATCTGTGGATGGACGGCCCCTGCACCATCAAAGCCCGGGATCAAACACCCAGTCGCCGGCTGCCGGGGCGTTGCGTCGACGGCGGATATGCTCTCAGGAATTCTCGAACCATGCGACGATGGGGACATTTCCTGCGTGGAGGATGCCGGCGGCCTTGCGGTGCGCGCTCACTTGGCGGGGCGCAGCCTGGCGGTTTCGGCGGGCGGCGGGAGGAGCTTGGCGCCATCGACGGCGATCCAGTCCACCATCTCGTCCTTGTTGCCAATTTGCTTGGATTGCGCTCCACACGGCGTGAGCCGGGATGCGGCCCTGTCCGACGCGCGGCTCGATCGGGCCGGGGAGGCCGATGCCCCTGCGGATGAGGATGAGCGGCAGCCCTGCCAGCCAGCCTATGTGGCCCGCATCGTGGTGCAGGCCATCGGTGAAGCCGTCAGATGATGTTGTGCTTCTTCAGCCGGTAGGCGAGCGTCGGGCGGCTGATGCTGAGGAGGCGGGCGGCCAGAGAGAGGTTGCCCCTCGCCTCCGCCAAAGCGAGACGCAGCATGCGGGCCTCGGTATCGGCGAGCGGCTGGAGCACGCCCGGTTCTGCCGTCTCGTCCAAATCGTCTGCTTCCGAGCTTTGCAGCAGAGCGCCGTTCTTCTGCACCACGAAGGTGGTGTCCGTCACCTCCTCGCCGGTGGTGAAGATATGGCACAGGTCCAGCGCCCCGCCGTCGTCGGCAAGGATGACGGCGCGCTCCACGAGATTTTCCATCTCGCGCACGTTGCCCGGCCAATCGTAATTGATGAGGGCGTCCACCGCCCGCTCGCGGAAGCCGGTGACGCTCTTGCGGTGCTTGGCGCAGGCGCGGCGCATGAACCAGTTCATCAGCAGCGGGATGTCGTCCCGCCGGTCGCGCAAGGGCGGCACGCGGATGGGAAAGACGTTGAGGCGATAGAACAGATCCTCGCGGAAGGTGCCCTCCTTCACCGCGTCGCGCAGGTTCACGTTTGTGGCGGCGATCACCCGGGCGTCCACCTTGCGCACGCGGGAATCGCCGACCCGCTCGATCTCGCCTTCCTGCAGCGCGCGCAGCAGCTTGCCCTGGGCCGTGTAGCTGAGGGCACAGTACACGACGATTCTTGGTAGGGCCTTGATCGATCAGTAGGATTTCCGATTCGGCGGAGAGCGGATCGGGATTTTGCATGAGAAGAGACATCATCGCCGCTTTGAGGCATTGCCTGGACAAGCACTTGTCGATGCGCAAGAGCCGGCTTGAGAGCTTCTGCGTCCTTGTCGTCGGCGTTCTGCTGTCGCGCACCGTCAATCTAAGTCACCTTGCCGGGATGTTCCCGACGCGGGCGGAGATTGCTTCAAACTATCGCCGCCTCCAGCGTTTCTTCGAGCAGGTCGAGCTGGATAGCGATCAACTGGCCCGCGTCGTGGTGAGGATCGCACGGATCGGATCGGGGCCCTGGCTTCTTGCCCTCGACCGCACCAGTTGGAAGTTCGGGCGACGCGACGTCAACGTCCTGATGCTCGCCATCGTCCATAACGGCATCGCCATCCCGCTCATGTGGGACGTGCTCGACAGAGCCGGCAACTCGACCACGGCCCATCGCGAAGCCCTGCTGTCCCGCTTTTGCAATGTCTTCGGTGCCGAGGCTGTAGCCGGATTGATCGCTGATCGGGAATTCGTCGGCACGGCCTGGATGGCCTTTCTGGTCGAGAACAACATCCCGTTCATCCTGCGCATCAAGGACGCCTTCCAGATCCGTCTGGCTGATGGCCGCTGCTGCCCGGTCGTTTCCTTGTTCCGGAAGCTCGCCATCGGCGGACGCCGCTACGTGCGCGAAGATTGCCGCCTCGGTTCACGCGGCAGCGCTCTCGGGCCGCCCGTAAAGCTCGCGGCGACACGACTGGCCAGTAAGGAACTGCTCGTTGTGGCAACCAACACCGATCCCGGGATCGCCCTGGCCAACTATCGGCGGCGCTGGGAAATCGAAACCCTGTTCGCGGCCAGCAAGACGCGCGGTCTCAACCTCGAGGACACTCACATCACCAACCCGGAGCGGATCGCCAAGCTCATCGCCGTGCTGGCCGTCGCCTTCACCTTCGCTCATACAACTGGGGAATGGAGCGCCAGACATCGACCAATTATCATCAAGACCCACAAGCGCAAGGCAAAGTCGATTTTCCGCGTCGGCTTCGATCTGCTGAGAAAAATCCTGATCCAAGGAGGACGCGAAGCCGTTCAATGCTGGAACGCCATCATGACAGGGCAACCTCCAAATCCACAAGGCCCCAGAGCAGGCCCACATCCAGCATGAAAGAGTCGTGTACTGTGAGCTGAGGGTGCCGATCTCGTCGAGGAACAGCGTGCCACCGTGGGCGCGCTCGAACCGGCCCGCCCGCGACACCGTGGCGCCGGTGAAGGCGCCGCGCTCCACGCCGAACAGCTCGGATTCGATCAGCTGCTCGGGGATGGACGCGCAATTGACCGCCACGAACGGCCCCTTGGCGCGGCTGCTCAGGCGATGGAGATTGTGGGAGAATATCTCCTTGCCAACGCCGCTCTCGCCGAGGAACAGCACGGTCGCTTCGGTGGGCGCCACCTTCTTCACCAGATGGCAGACGGTGTTGAAGCCGCTGGAAATGCCCACCATGCCGAAGTCGTTGTCCGGCGGCGCCCCGTCGAGGGCTGCGAGGCGCGCCGTGGCCGGCAGCTTTCCGCCCGCCGTGGGGTTGAACTTCACGAAATCGCCGATCTGCAGGAAGCGCAGATCCTCGCGCGCCTCCTCGCCCCACTCCTCGGCGGGACGGCCGATGACCCGGCACTTGGTGTGGCCGGTGCATTTGCATTCAAGCTCGCGCCACAAGATGGGCCGGCCCATGAAGGTGCTGGTGTAGCCGCAGGCATAGCCCACCAGCATCCAGCAGGCCGGCTCGTCGCCGAGACCGTAGCTGGCGATATGGGCCTCCGCCTCGGAGCTGTCGATGAGGTAGAAATCGCCGAAATAGCGCCCTTCCGCTACGTCGATGTCCAGCGCCACCGGCTCGCAATGGACCATGCCTTCCAGCGACACGAGCTGGGGGCCGGCGAGGAAGCTGTCCAGCGTGTTCGAGCCGGAGCGCAGCTTCTTGGCCATCTTGGCGTCGTTGGCGCCCGCCTGATAGCCGATGCGGGTGATGAGGCCGCGCGCGGTCTCCTTGCCGAGGCTCTCGATCAGTTCCTGGCGCAGCGCGCCGAGGGAACTGACGTGCATCAGCATCATGCGCTGGTCGTCGAGCCGGATGCGCCCCTGCTGGGGGGAGAAGCGCAGGCGATCGGCGAGGTCGTGGATCTCCGGGACGTGGATCTCGGGGCCGTGGACTGGGGAAAGACCCGCCTCCGCCCGTGCCCACAGGTCGGGGGAGGGGACGCGCGCATCCCCCGGCAGGCCGGCCTGCCGGTGGAGGCGCCGCTTCACTCGCGCGCTGCGCTCGTTTCTCATGGCGATGGTCGTGTCACTCCCTGGTCGGTCTTTTCGTTCTTCGCCGGCATTGTTGCCGGTCGTTCCCTCCCCGCCGCTCCCGCCCGATGGTCAGAAGAAGCGGTCGAAATGGATATGCGCGATGGGCACGGTCCATTTGACGATCAGCAGCTTCTGCAGCGCCTCCGTCATCGGCGGCGGGCCGGCAAAATAGAACTCGGCCTGGTCCGCATGCGCGCCCACCGCACGCTCCACCTCCTCGTGGACGAAGCCCCGCACGCCGTCCCAGCCGCTGCCTTCCGCCTCGGCGGACAGCACCGGCGTGTAGGCGGTCACACCCTCCTGCGCCGCGCCCATCAGCGCGGGAAAGCACAGGTCCCCGCGGGTGCGCGCGCCCTCGAAGACGAACAGCCGGCGCCCGGGCGATGTCTCCGCCGCCGCCCGCGCCACCACAGCCTGCGCCACCGACACCACGGGCCCGATGCCGGAGCCGCCGGCGATGCACACCACGTCGCGCGGCGCATCGGCTCGAAAATGAGCATGGCCGTAGGGGCCGTCAATGTCGAGCGTATCACCGATCGCCAGGGCGTCGAACATGGCATTGCTGCCCCGGCCGCCGGGAACGCGGCGGATGACGAAGCGCCATTCGCCCTCCGCGTTGGGCAGGTTCGACATGGAATAGGCCCGCGCTCCCTGTGCCCCGGGCGGGCGGAACACCGCATATTGGCCAGCGATGAAATGCGCGGGCTCGGCCGTCCTGAAGACGAACTCGGCCATGCTGGCGGTCACGGCGCGGCGCGCGACGAGAACCGCCGTCATCCGGCGCGGCGGGACGGGCGGACGATATTCCTCCCCGGGGCGCACCTTTATGGTGCAGTCGGACCGCGGCCGCGACTGGCAGGCGAGGCGCTTGCCCCGCCGCCGGTCGCGCTCGGAGAGGCCGGGCGCCTCCTCCCAGAGCGTCTCCATCTCGCCCGAGACGAGATCGAAGCGGCAGCTGCCGCATCCGCCCACGCTGCAATCGTAGGGGAACCCCACGCCTGCGCGCAGCGCCCCGCGCAGCAGCGTGTCCTCGCCGGCGGAGACGTCGAAGCCGCCTCCGCCTTCCAGCGTGATGCGATGGCTCATGGACCCGGCGCCCCCGCTCAGGCGCCGAGGCCGAGGCCGCGGCGATAGGCGGCCACCGTCGCCTTGGCCGCGTTCGCCCCGTCGCGCGCGTCGGGCAGGCGGGAGCTGTAGGCATCGATGGCGGCATCGCCGAGCGGCGCCCATTTGGCGAGCCAGTCGTTGAGCACCTGCCGGTTGCCGTCGGCCTCCAGCATCATGGCGACCAGCGCCGACGTCCAGCGCCGGTGACGGTCGGCGTCGAGCAACTGCGCGTCGCACAGCAGGCCGAGCAGGGTGTCGCCATTGTGCCGCGCCGCCTGGCCGAGCCCGCGCAGCACCGCCTCTTCCAGCGCCGGGCGGGCGACCAGGTTCATGGCCACGAAATGCTCGCCCCAGTCATAGGTGGCAAGGCCCGTCTCCACCAGTTCGCGGAACCCCTGCCAGGCGGAATCGGTTTCCCAGATGGCCCGCTCGCCGGTGCCGAAGCCGTGGTCGTCGAAGCTCTTGGCCAGCTCGCGGGTGCGGTAGGCGGTGTGGGTGAGCCAGCGCAGGGAATCCGCGGTCTGGTAGGTGGCGACGTTGGAGATGGTGGACGCCGGCGCCATCTGGCACAGATAGGCCGAGCCCATCTGCAGCGTGTGGAACAGGTAGCGCACCGGCGTGTAGATGCGCGCGAGGTGGCGCACCCAGGAGCGCTCCAGCATGGCGTCGTGGCCGCGCTCGGAAAACTGGTCGAACAGGCCGAAGACGTAATTCTCCTGCCCATCCTGAAGCATGTTGTAGGTGCGGTAGACCATCTCGTCCGGGTCGCGGTAGGCGTTCCAGTCGGGATGCTTCAGCGGGCAGGCGTTGCGGTAGGTCTTGTACCACTGCGCCGGCGGGAAATCCGGGTCGAGCTCGAACGGCGCGTCGGGCCGGTCGGTGGTGTAGTGCAGGTTGGTGGAGACGATCTCGTATTCGCTCGGCTTGCGGCGGCGGGCGGCGAGATGGCTCCAGGTCTTCAGCGGCTGGGCGATTGCGGGCTGGTTCATTGTTTCCCCCCGGTGTCAGAGTGTTTTTTCGTAGTAGAAGCGGACGTGATCCTCGGTCATCTCGATGCGTCCGGCGAAGGAGCCGAGGTTGATCTCCAGCTCCTGCATGCGGAACGGCCGGCCGAGGGTGCGCTCCAGCGTCTCGCGACGGATGATCATCTCGCCATCGGTGTCGATGCGCACATAGGCGAGCTTGTCGTCCACGTGGATGGTCTTTCCGGGATTGTCCTCCTCGGCCGCCTCGATGACGCCGGCCGTGAGCGGGCCGGCGCGCAGGATGGGGCCGACCCGGTTGTTGCGGTAGCCATTGGCCACGTTGTTGACTGTCACGGTGGTCTCCTCCGAATGTTCTTGTTGCGTCGGCTCGGGTCGGCGACCGGAGCCTTCTCGATCAGGTGTGGGCGAAGCGCGGCTCGACGCCTTCGGTCGAGACCAGGATGGATTCGCCCTCCACCTTCACCGGATATTCGGCGAGGTGGCAGTCCTTGGGGTTCACGCCGCGGCCGGTGGCGGCGTCGAAGGTCCACTGGTGGGCGCGGCACATGAGAACCCCGCCCTCCAGCCTGCCCTCCGAGAGGGGGATGTCCTGGTGCGGGCAGATGCCCTGGAAGGCGCGGATGTCGCCACCCTCGGGCCAGACGAGCAGGATCACCTGCCCGTCCACCTCCACCTCCGCCATGTCGCCTTCCCAGAGGTCGTCCAGCGTCGCCGCGAGCTTGAAACTCATGATCCCTCACGCATCGCAGAAGATGAACTCAAGTGTTTCCATGGGCCTGATGCCACTTTCGGCGAGGCGCATGTCGCGCGGGAAGAAATCGTCGGCACCCTGGCGGCGCACGCGCACCACCTTGTCCGGCCGGGGCGCCACGCGCACGCCCACTGAATGCCCGGCGGCGGTGGCGGCCACCTCGTCCATGGTGTTCTCGGTGTCCACGGGCATGAGCAGCAGCACGAAGTCGTGCTGGAAATTGGAGATGACGGGGAACAAAGCCATGACAGGCTCCTTGTCCGGCCGATGCGGCCTGTGCATTGGAATGCGCGCACCCTCCCGTGCCGCGGCGAAGACCGCCGCGGCCTCGATGGCACCCGCAGTGATGGCGCTCGTTCGCCTATTCGGCGGCCATGCGGCCCCGGTAGGCGTCCACCCAGGCATAGTTGTGGGCGTCGTCGCCGCACTCGCCGGGCTGGAGGTTCATGTAGGTGAGCGCGCCGAGCAGGTCGGCGGGCTGGATCTGGCCGGCGAGGAAGCGGTCCACCAGCGTCATGTGCCCGCGATAGCGCGTCGGGTCCTGCTCGAAGATCCAGCGGTCGATCTCGGAATTGAAGTGGTAGAGCCGCCCCTCATAGTCGAGCGGATAGTCCTTCACGTTCCAGCCGTTGCCGGGAATGGCGCAGATCGGGATCTGGCTCATGTTGCACACGATGGGCAGGGTCTGCGGCATGGTGCGCTCGGGATGGCCGGCGACGAGATTGTCGATGATGACATCCCAGGCCTTGCCGAACGTGTCGTTCCAGCCGGGATACTTCTCCTCCAGCCAGTCGCGGCAGTCGGGCGTGACGCCGGCGGCCGGGTTCCACCACAGGGTCGGCCGCCAGAACCACAGGCCCATCTGGTAGGCGTGGTGCTGGTAGTCGAACTCGGCGATCATCTTGTCCCAATACCAGGGCAGGTCGAGGCCGAGGTCGATCAGCGAGCGCTCGAACTGATCGACGATCCACTCCTGCATGAATTCCTTGAACGACTGCTTCCGGTGATGGAGCGGCGTGTTGTAGTCCATCGACGGGCCGGTGAGGATGCAGAAGATGCGCCAGGCGCGGCCGATGGCGATGTCCACCAGCTTCTGTGCCTCCGCCTTGCGGCCGTTGGAGATCAGCACCTGGAGCGCCGGGCCGCCGATCTGCGCATGGCGGGATTCGTCGGTCTGGATCGAGGAGATGAGGCTGGAGAAGGTGTAGTCGCCGGCCTCCGCCGCATCGGCGGCGAGCCCGAGGAACTGCATGTTGGTGAAGCCGGTCTCGAAGGCGAAGGTCAGCATCACCGCAATCTCGGTGGCGCTCCTGGCCATGAAGAGGTCGTCGAAGGCGTGGCGCGCGGCGATCGCCGCCCATTCGTTGGTGTGGTAGGCCTTGTGGCCCCAGTCGAACTGGCGGTCCTTCGGGCAGTATTCGTGCGGGAAGAACAGCTGCAATTGTGCGTGGCGGTTCTCGTCCATCATGCCGAAGGTGGCCATGTTGCGCATGCCCGGCGCCCGGCCGAAGCGGGCCATGCGGGCCTCCGCGCTCATGGCCGCATATTCGCCCAGCGCGATGGCGCCGTAGTGCGACTTCAGGATGGAGCGCCAGCCGGGGTCCGCATCCTCGAAGATGCGGCTGCGCTGCAGGGCCGCCTTGACGGAATAGGCGCCCGCATCCTTCTCCCGCTGGACGCTGACATATTCCGGGAAGGAGGTCTTGTAGGGCTCGTCATAGACCTCCCACTTCTCCGCCGGCACCCCCTGCGCCCCGGTCATGACGTCCGGGAAGAGGTCGTCATCGGTGACGAATTTCGGCGTCCAGTTGGTGGAGCGCGCGATGTCGTACCATTCGGATCGATCGAGCAATGCCATGGCATCTTCCTTGGGCTGGTCGGGTGTTGGGTTTTTATTGGGCGCCGGAGACTTTCCGCCACCGGCAGCTCCACCATGATGAGCAAGATGAATGCCAGAATTCCGATTTGGCCATTCACCTTGCTTTGCAGCATCGATTCAGGTGCCGCGGTTTGTTGCCGTTCAATACTTTTCCGGGGTTGCGGCGGTATCTTTTGCCGGCCATCCCACTTGCGTTTGCAATGCACACGAAGTGCGTGCCCTTCGCGGCGCGGCCCCGGTCTACGGATTGATGAAATTCGCCCTCCTTCCAGATGATGAATTTCACCATTTCATCAAATGTGCAGATCATAGATGCAGAGGCCCGGTCCGCATCACGCGTTCTGTCCGTAATTATTACTAATCTTGGCTATGAGTATAATATTATTGTCGAATATATGGGTCGAATGCAGAGTAATCGCGCGCCGGAGCGATCCCTCAGGCGGGCATTCCTGCATATGTCCTCAGGGCTCGGCGCGCCTGCGGCACGTTCCCCCGGCTTGGGCCAGGTCCCGCGCCGCGCGCCGCGTCAGAAGCGGTAGGTGATGCCCGTGAACAGCACGAGCGGATCGAGCTTCACGTCCGCGGAGACGGGCACGCCGCCGAGGGTGCCGGTGGCGTCCACCGACAGGAACAGCTTCTTCACGTCGAAGAACACCGCCCAGTTGCGGGCGAGGATATAGTCCACGCCGGCCTGCAGCACGAAGGCGGGCGCGCCTCTCACCGACAGGTTCTGCACCGCGCCGGAGGTGGAGTTGAAGATGATCGAATAGCCGACGCCAGCGCCGACATAGGGCTGGATCGGGCCGAAGTCCTTGAAGTGGTAATGGGCGGTCAGGGTCGCCGGGCCGTAGGTGACCTTGCCGAGCGTGCCGAGGGCGGTCGCAGTGCCGGTCCCGCTCAGGGTGGTGGTGGGCGGATAGCCGCCGGTGAGGCTGATGGCGATGTTGTCGTAGAGGAAATAACCGACTTCGACCAAGGCGGTGAGATTATTCTCGGCATGGGCCGAGGCGCCCGCCACCGTGCCGAGCGGGGTGGTGATGGTGGCGCCGGAATCGAACAGAACGCCGCCGAGGCCGACCCTCACGTACCAGGCCGGGTCCGGCATTGCCGGCGCGGCCGCGGGCGCCGCCGCCAGATCCGCCGCCTGCCCGCAGGCCGGCAGGGCCAGCGCCGCCGCCATGCCAGCGGCCGCACCCGCGAGGGCCGATCTCCATCCGTAGTTCGCCGTGCTCGTCATTTCCCCCTCCAAGTTCCAAGCTGTGCCGCGCCGTGCGTGATGCCGGCCCGTGCGGATTGAACCCAGGCCCTTCAGATGCCGCGGAAGACCGGGCTCTTCTTCTCCGCGCCGTCCGATGCGGTCAGGAACCGCTCGGTGAAGATGTGCTTCTCGAACAGCCGGCCGCGCATCAGCGCGCCGATGGCGGCCTCGATCATGGGCGGCGGGCCGCACAGATAGGCGCTCTGCCCCTCGAACCTGCCCTCGAACAGATGCTCCGCCACCTCGTGCACGAAGCCGCGCGCGCCGCCCCAGCCGCTGCCCTCCGGCTCGGCCGAGAGCGCCGGTACGTAGCGGAAATTGGCGTGGCGCCGCGCCAGCTCCTCGAACAGGTCGCGGTCGTAGAGGTCGCGCTCGGTCCTCACCCCGTGGATGAGGGTGATGGGCGCGCTCCAGCCTTCGGCGAGGAGGTCGAGGATCATGGATCGCGGGCTCGATACGCCGGTCCCGCCGGCGAGGAACAGCAGCGGTCCGCCCCGGCTCCTGCGCACGAAGAAGCGGCCGTAGGGGCCGGAGAAGCGCACCCGGTCGCCCACCTTGAGCGTGTCATGCACGAAGGCCGTGCCCCGCCCGCCGGGCACGCGGCGGATCTGCAGGTCCACATGCGTGCCCTCGTGCGGCGGATTGGCGATGGAGAAGGCGCGGGTGCCCGCGACCGTGGGAATGTGCAGGTTGATATATTGCCCGGCCTGGAACGCGATGGCGCCGTCCAGGGCGAGGCGGATGCCCTTCACGTCATGGGTCAGATCCGCGATCGACGCCACGGTGGCGCTGTAGTCCGCCACGGGGATGCGGCGCTGGTCGGGGTCCTCGTCCACCTCCGCCTCGATCACCACGTCTTCGAGGAGCCGCGCCGTGCAGGCGAGCGTCTTGCCGCCGGCGCGCTCGAAGTCCATCAGGGCGAAGGGGGAGGCCTCGGCGTGGTCCACCGCGCCCTCCACCACCTCCACCTTGCAGGTGCCGCACAGGCCGTGCCCGCAGGCATGGGGCAGCCAGATGCCGGCCCTGAGGCAGGCGTCGAGGATGGTCTGCCCGTCCTCGACGGTGATGACCTCGCCCAAAGGCTCGATGGTGAGCTCGTGCCCCATGCCCGCCACCTCAGCTCGCCGAGCCCTTCCAGCCATGAAGGCCGGGGGTCTTGAAGCGCACGAGGGACTTGTGGCCGAGGCCGTTGGCTTCGAGCGAGGCGGCAGGATCGGGGGCCATCGGCACCCCGTCGATCATCCATTCCACCTTGCCCCAGTCGATGCGCGCGGCATCGGGATGCGCGGCATAGGCGGGGGCGATCACGTCCGACACCAGCGCGCCGAACGCCATGCCCGGCGGCAGCGGGAAGGCGACGGCTGCACAGAAGGAGAGATGCTCCTCCCAGTGCACATAGACGAGAATGTTGCCGTGGAAGTTCTTGCGCGCATCCCGGACCGTTACATGGTCGAGATATTCGGCGGGATCGAGGGCGTTGAGCATGTTGTTCTCCTCAGCCCGCGGCCCGCGTGGCGGCGGCGTGCCAGTCGTTCCAGAGCTTTTCGTCGGGGGAGCCCACATAATCCATGTTGTCGGCACCCGCGTTCAGCCGGTACCACGCGAGCACGTCCGGGATGCTGGCCCCGCCACAATTGCCCTGGAAGATCTGCTGCACCGGCATCCAGGCCTGCACATACTTCTGCGGCTCGGCATCGAAGATGTCCTTGCAGCCGTCGGAGCAGAAATGATAGGTTTCGCCCTCCACTTGCGAGCAACGGAAGGCGATCTTCGTCGGGTCGCCCGGCTCGGTGTAGACCATGGGGATCTGGCAGACCTGGCAGAGCTGCGGCAGAGAATTGTTGTAGAAGCGCTGCCCCTGCTTCTCCATTTCCGCCCACATCTCGAAGCGGGGGCGGTAGTATTTGTCGAAGGTGTTGGGATATTTCTCCGAGAGCCAGTCCATGTGCGCGCGGTCCGGCATCCAGGTGTGGAAGGCGGCGGCGTGGGTGTATTGGTAGAAGGTGGCCCAGTTCTGGTGGGAGATGTGCTCGGCGTCGGCGGTGGCCACGTCGGCATATTTGGGAACCTTGAGGCCGTAGCGGGCGAGATCGGTGAACAGCGAGCCGCCGGCCTCGGTGAAGTAGATCTCCCACGCCTCCTTCCAGCTCATCACCTTCTTCGGCAGCATGTAGTCCATCATCATGGCCACGAGGCCGAGCACGCGGTGGCCGCGCCAGAACCACTTGTCCACCCAGCGCTGCACGATGGGCAGGTTGTCGGCGTCCTGCTCCAAGAGGAACTTGATGACCTCGATGCCGAGCGTCATGTGGCGGCTCTCGTCCGACTGGGCGGAGAAGCCGAAGGTGACGGTGGACATGTCACCATTGTAGGCCGCACCGGACATGAACGGCACGAACAAGAGGTTCGTCAGCACATATTCGAAGGCGAAGCCGATGGCGATCATGTATTCGAACGGGCCGGCCGAGCGCGCATCGTCGAAGAACGACTTCGGCACGGACAGATACCACACGCGGTCGTGCATGTGGCGGAACTCGGAGAGCCCATCGAAATACTTGTTGTAGTGGCTGATGGTGTGGATCTGCGTCTGCACGTGGCGCAGCTCGTCCAGCGACTGCATCTGCGCGGCGATGCGCGGGCCGACCCCGCGCAGGTGGCGGCCGGCGAAGGCGAAGCCGCGGTGCGCCTGGTATTCGAGCGGCGAGACGCCGGTGAGGAACAGTTTCAGGACATTGGTGTAGCGCGCATCGGAGATGCCGGTCTGGCCGTTGTTCTGGGCGAAGGCATCGAGCACCGCATAAAGCTTGCGCTCCTTCTCGCCCTGGAACTTCCAATAGGCATCCATGGTGAGCCGGAAGGGGTCCTCCCAGGCTGACCAGTCCTTGATCTTGATGCCCTCGAAGCGGTCGTAGGGAAACACCTTGTCCATGGGCTGGTAGGTGGTCTCCCAGTCCAGCCCGCGGGTCATCAGGGCGTAGCGCTGCTTCAGGCCGAGCTTCTTCGGTGTCATGCCGTGGTCCTTCCGCAAAAGCTCAATGCTTCCAGCTGAGGGTGAAATGGTCGTCGTCCTCGTCGAGGTTGCCGGCCATGGAGACGATGACGAGCTGCAGTTCCTGCGGGTCCCAGGCACGGCCGATGCGCGCCTCCACCGAGGCGCGGCGCACCACCAGTTCGTCGTCGCGGTCGAGCTTCACGGCGCCGGGCATGTTGAGCACGCGGCAGCCGGGGTTGTCGGCGAGGATCGCCTCGATGATGGGGCGGGCGTCGTCATTGTGGAGCAGGGTGATGGAGGCGATCTGGGCCATGAGCGGTAATCCTTCGCGGGCGTTGCTTCAGAGCGTGAGGCCGAGCCGGGCGGCGCGGGCCCGGGCGGCGGCGGCTGCGGCGACGGCCGCGCTCTCATCGCCCACCAGCAGCACGGAAAGCGTCGTGCCCGCCGCTTCCGCGCGGTCGATCCAGTAGCGCGCCCAGCCGGAGACGAGGGCGGCGTTCTCGGCGCTCTCCGCGGCTGCCGTTCGGATCACCTGGTCGGTCCATTTGCCCTCTTCGGCGGCCCAGTCGGCCATGAATTCGGTGAGCATGGCGACGGGGATGGCGACCGGGCCGAAGGCGGCATCGGCGCGGGCGTAGACGAGATCGAGCAGCACCGCGTTCACGCCCAGCGCCTGCGCCACGAACAGGTGGAACCAGTCGCGCTCCACCAGCGTGTCCTCGATCAGCTGGCGCGCGCCCTGCCAGGCCGGGGCGGTCATCCAGGCGGCCTTGGCGGCGCCGAGGGAGGTGCCGGTGTGCGCATCGATGACGAGGCCGATGCGGGAGATGATCTGTGCCATGCCCAGATGGTCGCCGGCGGAGAAGATGCTCGGTGCCGTCACCGCGGTGCCGTAGCCGCGCTGGCAGATCTCCGTCATGTTCATGTTGGCGCCCCAGTGCAGGTGGCGCACCGGCAAGAGCCCGGTCACGAGCTTCGCCTTCAGGCTCTCATCGGCCCTGGCGAAGAGATCGCGCTCCTCGACGAAGGTGAAGTTGCGCTCCACTGCCTGGTTCATGTTGGCGCGGGCAATATTATAGGCGCCATAATAATATTGGCGGGGATCAAGCAAAGCGTACCAGTCCCGCATCACGACCTCGGTCTTGCGCGGGTCGTAGAGGTTGAACTGGGGCTCCCACAGCGGCCGGTAATGGAAATGGTCGGTGGGCTGGAGGTCGAAGGTCGCCTCCTGGTAGCGCGACGCCGGCTTGTCGCCGCCGAGACGCCGCGCCACATGGCCGAACGTCTGCCGCTTCGGCTCCAGGTCGATGGTCTTGATCTGAACAGTCACCGCTTCCTCCAGTAGAGCCGCTGGATGGCTCCGCATCTTGATTGTGTCCGGCGTCTTGATGCGCGCGGTTTAGTTTTGAAACGTCTTGCGCAAGCGCCCTACGCGCGCTCGTCCTGCGCGGCGCCCGTGGCCGTCCGCTGCAGGAGGCCGGGATGGCCGGCCCGCCACGCCATCTGCTCGATCGCCTCCGAGGTCCCTTGATCGACGGCGCACACCGACGCGCCGCGCAGCTGGCAGAATTCCTCGAAGGCCTTGGTGGGCAGGATCAGCTCGACGGCGAGGTCCCCGCCATAGAGCGCAAACTCGAACTCGACGAAGCGGCCGAGCCGCGTGCCGAGAATGCGCACCTGCGCCTGCATGGGGTCTGTGGGCGCGCTGACGACACCGCCCTGCGAGAGGGAATGAGCCACTGTCCCGCCTCCCGGGAATGAGCGGGCCCGCATGCTGCAAGCCCATCGTTGTTGGCTTGTTTATCGGCGGCGACGATTTCGGTGTCAACGAAAATTTCGAGAAAATGAAAATTGCCGAACTTATTCCAGGAACTCGAACGATGCGGCCGGGCCGGTGCCCGGCGGCGGTCATCGCGGGTTGGTCTGGCGAAACGTCGGCCTCGGTGGCGCGTCAGGCGCCCTCGGCCAGGAAGTCGCTCACAAGGCGGTTGAACCGGGCGGCCTGCTCAATCTGGGTCCAGTGGCCACAGCGACCGAACACGTGCAGTTGCGCGCGGTCGATCAGCTTCGCCAGACGCAGCGAAACGTCGAGTGGAATCACCCGGTCCTCACGGCCGTGGACGATGAGCACCTCGTGGGGCAGGGCGCGGATCTCAGCCTCCGCGCTGGCCAGCGCATCGAGATGGGGCTGGCGCGGTGCCGGGAACATGGCCGAGAAGCTCTCCTGGAAGCCAGGGCGGATGGACGCCCTGAAGCGCAGCTCGGCCAGCTCGTCGGTGACGAGGCCGCGGTCGAAGGCGAACACGTCGAGCAGCGCCCGCATGGCCGCGAGCGAAGGCTCGTAGCCCCACACCCGCTCCAGCCCTTCGGAGATGGGAAAGGAAAGACCGACGCTGCCCATCAGCACCAGCCGGCGCACCCGCTCGGGATGCGCCACCGCCAGCGCCAGGCCGATGGCGCCGCCGAAGGAATTGCCCACGATGTCCACCCGCTCCAGCCGGAGCGCATCCATCAGGGCGAGGGCCTGCCGAACCCAGGTCTCGCGGGTCCAGGAGATGCCGGAAGGCCGGTCGCTGAAGCCGAAGCCCACCATGTCCGGGGCGATCACGCGGAACCGTTCCGACAGCGCGGGAATGACGCCGCGCCAGTTGGCCCAGGCCGACACGCCCGGGCCCGAGCCGTGGATCAGCAGCACCGGCGCGCCGCTGCCGCGGTCGTGGACATTGGTGTCAAACGCGCCGGTGCGTACGCTGACGCCGATTTCGGGATTGTCGTCGCTCATGGTGTCACCCTTTCTTGTCACGGCGGCGCCCGCCGGCACGCGGGCGCAGCTGAGCCTCCCGCGCGCCAGCCGGCGCCGGGGTGGACGAGAGATTTGAAGACCGGAATGGCAGGCCCCGGAGCGGGGCGGCGGCTCAGGTGAGCGCGGGCAGGTTTCGGCTCAGCAAGGTGAGGGTCTTGTCGATGTGCTCCGCCTCCAGGCGGCAGGCGAGGTCCACGTCGCGGGCGAGGGCCGCGTCGAGGATCGCCTTGTGCTCCGCATGCACGTTGCGCGGCTCGAACCGGGCGGCCAGCGAGATGCGGCGGTAGCGCTCCGACTGCTGGAACAGGATGCCGTGCATGTGCTTCACCCAGCGCGACGGGCAGGCGGCAATCAGGGTGAAGTGGAAGTCCCGGTTGCGCGCCTCGAACTCGTCGCGCAGTTCGCTCGATTCGGTCTTCTCCTCGGCGAGCTTCTCCTCCACCTTGGACAGGCGGTGATAGGCGCCAACCAGCGCGCCTTCCCACGCATCGTCGCCGAAGATGATGGACTGGCGCAGCGCCTCGACCTCCACCAGCTTGCGCGCGGCGGTGAGATCGGCGAAGTCGTCGAGGGAGATTTCCGCCACGCGGAAGCCGCGCTGCTCCTCCGAGGTGACGAGGGCTTCCCCCACCAGCCGCGTCAGCGCCTCGCGCAGGGTGGACGCGCCCACGCCGTAGCGCTCGCGCAGCATCTCGAAGCGCAGCTTGAGGCCGGGGGACAGTGCCCCCGTCAGGATGTCCTGCCGGATCGTCTCGTAGGCCGCCTCGACGAGGCTGCGCGCGCCGACCACCTTCGCCTGGCGACCGGCGACCTCCGCTGCGTTCTTTTCCATGGTGACGATGTCCTCGGCGGGCGATCGCGCCGAGGCGACGATCCGGCGTTACGGTAGCTCACATCGATTTTTCGCTCAAGATCGCATTATGGAGATAATCACGAATATTCATTAAAAACCGCTATAATTAAAAATCTCGAAAATTTATTGACACTCCCCGCCGGGTGGGCGCATAAGCAGCTCAACATGACCGGAAAAGCGGTCGGACCGGAGGAGGCGGGGAGGCCGATGACCAAGGATTCCGAAGTCACCGGGCAGCATGTCGGCCACCACGGCGCGTCCGTTGGCGGATGCCTCGCCGGGGCCTCGGGAGCCTGCCCTCTCGCCGGCCTCGGCGGCTGTTCGAGAGGCTCGCCACCGGGGCCGCAACTGCCCCAGTCCTCGACCGCCAGCCGCGTGACGGTCACCGTCGAGGGGCACGGCAGCACGTCCGTCAGCACGCAGGAGCGGGTTCTGGTGGCACTGGAACGGGCCCGCGGACTGGGCCAGCTGAACGGACTTCCCCGCAGGCTGCCGGTGGGCTGCCGCCGCGGCGGCTGCGGCGTCTGCCGCGCCCGGGTGATCGCCGGCGACTACCGGTGCGCGCCCATGAGCCGGGAGCATGTCTCCGCGGCCGAAGCGGCGGACGGGGCCGTTCTGACATGCGCCATCTACGCGCAGAGCGACCTGACGCTGCGGTTCGATTCCCCCGCTCTCACCGGCAACAGGCCGACAGCGGGAAAGACCGGCGCCAACGACCAGCCGGCAAGATCAGGCAGGAAACACGAGGGAGAGAGCAGTCATGGCCCACACAGGCGTTCTTAGGCCCGGCTTCATCCAGCTGCGCGTGCTCGACATGCCGGCTGCCATCGAGCACTACACCAAGAGAATCGGGCTGCATCAGGTCGCCGAGGGGCCGGACGGACGCGTCTACCTGAAATCCGCCGACGAGTTCGACCACCACAGCTTCGTCCTGCGCCGCGCCGATACCGCCGGCTTCGACCTGATGGCCTTCAAGGTCCGCACCGAGGCCGACCTCGATGCGTTCGAGACGCGCATCCTCGCCTACGGCTACCCGGTGGATCACGTCCCCGCCGGCGAGCAGCCCGGCATCGGCCGCCGCATCGGCTGGACGCTGGCCTCCGGCCACCGCATCGAGCTGTTCGCCCAGGCCGAGCAGTCCGATCCCAGGCCCAACACCCACAATCCGGACGTCTGGATCGCCGAGCCCCACGGCATGCGCGCCCGCCGCTTCGATCATGCTCTGCTCTATGGGCCGGAGATCGAGAAGAACCTCGACTTCTTCCAGACCGTGCTCGATTTCTCCTGCGCCGAGCGGCTCGACATGCCCGACGGCGTGCTCGCCGTCTGGCTCACCGCCGGCATGAAGGCGCACGACATCGCGTTCGTGAAATATCCCGAGCCCGGCAAGTTCCACCATGCCTCGTTCGAGCTGGAGAACTGGAACGACGTGGGCCACGCCGCCGATATCATCGCGCGCTACGACATCTCCATCGACATCGGCCCCACCCGGCACGGCATCACGCGCGGGCAGACCATCTATTTCTTCGATCCTTCCGGCAACCGGAACGAGGTCTTCACCGGCGGCTATACTTATTATCCCGACCACCCCACCCGCACCTGGGACGCGGAACAGGTGGGCAAGGCCATCTTCTACTATGAGCGGGAGATGAACGACGCCTTCCTGTCCGTGGTGACCTGAGACGGGGATGGAAGTCTCCCACGGCATCCGCAGCATCACTGCTGCTGCGGCGGCGAAGGCCGCCGAGGCCGCCCTCGCATGCGGCGCCGGACGCGGGACGCCTGTGGTGGCGGCCGTGGTGGACCATGGCGGGCACCTCCTCGCGCTGCTGCGGGCGGACGGGGCGTTCACCGCCTCCCTCGACATGGCCCGCGAGAAGGCCTGGACCGCCGCCACCTTCGGCATGTCCACCGACCGGCTCTGCACGCTGGTGGGCGGCCATGAGGTGCTGCGCGACGGCATCGCCCGCCGCCCGGGCGTGATCCTGTTCGGCGGCGGCGCGCCCATCCTGGAAGACGGCCGCCTGATCGGCGCCATCGGCGTCTCGGGCGGATCGGAAGACGACGACCGTGCATGCGCGGAGGCCGGGATCATGGCCCTCGGCCTGTGAGGGCGGCCGGTGCAGGCCAGTTAGAAAAGGAGAGGCAAGAATGTCCGTCCACCCGTTGCTTGAGCGCAGGCCCCTTTCGCAATCGAGCGCGCGTCGCGACGCCGCGCACTTCATCGATGGAGCGTTCACGCTAGGGGACACCGGCAAGGGCTGGGACAATTTCTGCCCGGTGGACGGCAGCCGGATCGGCCGCGTTCCCGAGGGTGGGCGCGCCGAGGTGGACGCCGCGGTGACGGCGGCGGCGGCGGCGCTCGACGGCCCCTGGGGCCGCATGACCGTCACCGAGCGCACCGACCTCCTCGCCGAGGTGGCGGGCGAGATCGACCGCCGGTTCGATGACTTCCTGGAAGCCGAATGCCTCGACACCGGCAAGCCCATGTCGCTGGCCGCGCACATCGACATCCCGCGCGGCGCGGCGAATTTCAAGATGTTTACCGACGTGGCCAAGACCATCGCCACGGAATGCTTCCAGACCCCCACGCCCGACGGCGCCGGCGCGCTGAACTATGCCCTGCGCCGCCCGCGCGGCGTCATCGCCGTCATCTCGCCCTGGAACCTGCCGCTGCTGCTGATGACCTGGAAGGTCGGGCCGGCGCTGGCGCTGGGCAACACGGTGGTGGTGAAACCCTCGGAGGAGACCCCGCTCACCGCCACCCTGCTCGGCGAGGTGATGAATGCGGTGGGCCTGCCGCGCGGCGTCTACAATGTGGTGCACGGCCTCGGCCCGCAGTCGGCCGGCGAGTTCCTCACCCAGCACCCGCGCGTCGCCGGCATCACCTTCACTGGCGAGACCCGCACCGGCGAAGCCATCATGCGGCAGGCCGCCCACGGCATCCGCCCGGTGTCGTTCGAGCTTGGCGGCAAGAATGCGGCCCTCGTCTTCGCCGACTGCGACCTGGACAAGGCGGTGGAGGGCACCTTGCGATCGGCCTTCTCCAATTGCGGGCAGGTCTGCCTCGGCACCGAGCGGGTCTATGTGGAGCGGCCCATCTTCGACACCTTCGTCGCCCGCCTGAAGGCCGGCGTCGCGGGTCTGCGTCCCGGACGGCCGGAGGACCCCGCCACCGGTATCGGCCCGCTGATCTCGAAGGAGCATCAGGCCAAGGTGTTGTCCTATTACGCCCGCGCGGTGGAGCAGGGCGCAAGCGTGGTCGCCGGCGGCGGCGTGCCGCGCATGCCGGAGGAACTGGCCGGCGGCAATTGGGTGGAGCCGACCATCTGGACCGGGCTCGCCGACGACGCCGACTGCGTGACGCAGGAGATCTTCGGCCCCTGCTGCCACGTCCGCCCCTTCGACACGGAGGCGGAGGCCGTGCGCCTCGCCAACGCCACGCCCTACGGCCTCGCCGCGGCGGTGTGGACGCAGGACCTCGCCCGCGCCCACCGCGTGGCGGCGCGCATGGAGGTGGGCATCTGCTGGGTGAACTCCTGGTTCCTGCGCGATCTGCGCACCGCCTTCGGCGGCGCCAAGGCCTCCGGCATCGGCCGCGAGGGCGGCGTCCACAGCCTCGAATTCTATACCGAGATCAGCAACGTCTGCATCAAGCTCTGAAGACCCGGAAATCCCCCATGACCACATCTGAAGAGGCGACATACCAGGCGGCGATCCGCGCGGCCGCCGACCGCCTCCACGCGGCAGCGACCGCGCGCGCGCCCACCGCTCCCATCCGCGACCTTCTGAGGGAAGGCGACGTGGACGCCGCCTATGCGGTGCAGCGGATCAACACCGAGCGGGCGCTGGCCGCCGGCCGCCGCCTCGTCGGCCGCAAGACCGGCCTCACCTCGGTGGCGGTGCAGCGCCAGCTCGGCGTGGACCAGCCGGACTACGGCATGCTGTTCGCCGACATGGCGCGCCCGGAGGGGCTCGACATCGCCGTCGCCGACGTGCTGCAGCCGAAGGCGGAGGCGGAGATCGCCTTCGTCATCGGCCGCGACCTCGACGGCGAGCAGCTCACGGCGGCCGACCTGTTCCGCGCGGTGGAGTATGCGGTACCCGCCATCGAGATCGTCGGCAGCCGCGTCGCCGGCTGGGACATCCGCATCACCGACACCATCGCCGACAACGCCTCCTCCGGCCTCTACGTGCTCGGCTCGCGGCCCACGCGGCTCACCGATTTCGATCCGCGCCTGTGCGGCATGGTCATGGAGAAGCGGGGCGAGCCGGTGTCCGTGGGCGCGGGCGCGGCCTGCCTCGGCTCGCCGCTCACCGCCGCTTTGTGGCTGGCGCAGGTGATGGCGCGGGTCGGCCTGCCCCTCAAGGCCGGCGACACCATCCTGTCCGGCGCCCTCGGCCCCATGGTCGCGGTGGCAGCCGGCGATGTGTTCGACGTGCGCATCGGCGGGCTGGGCTCGGTGCGCGCGGCTTTCGTCTGAGGCGGGGAGCGCCGGGCCGGCCGTCCCTTCCATCGAATGCGAGGAGTTGACTGCATGTCGAAAATCAAAGCCGCCATCATCGGGTCGGGCAATATCGGCACCGATCTGATGATCAAGATCATGCGCATGTCGCGCCATCTGGAGATGGGGGCGATGGTGGGGATCGATCCGGCCTCGGACGGCCTCGCCCGGGCGGCGCGCCTCAACGTGCCGGTGACCCATGAGGGCATCGACGGCCTCACCCGCCTGCCCAATTATGCCGAGATCGGCGTGGTGTTCGACGCCACCTCGGCCAAGGCCCACATCGCCAACGACGCGGTGCTGCGCAGGGACGGCAAGAAGGTCATCGACCTCACCCCCGCCGCCATCGGCCCCTTCACCATCCCCGCCATCAATGGCGAGGCCAATCTCGACGCCCCCAACGTCAACATGGTGACCTGCGGCGGGCAGGCCACCATCCCCATGGTCCATGCCGTGCGCCGCGCCACCGACCGGGTGATCTGGGGCGAGATCGTCGCCTCCATCTCCTCGAAGTCCGCCGGCCCTGGCACCCGCGCCAACATCGACGAGTTCACCGAGACCACCTCCAAGGCCATCGAGGTGCTGGGCGGCGCCGAGCGTGGCAAGGCGGTCATCATCCTCAATCCGGCCGAACCGCCCCTCATCATGCGCGATACCGTCTTCACCCTCAGCCAGGGCGGCACGCGCGAGGCCATCGAGGCGTCCATCCTGGAGATGGTCGAGACCGTGCAGAAATACGTGCCCGGCTATCGGCTGAAGCAGAAGGTGCAGTTCGAGGAGATCGGCAACAACGCCCCCGTTCGCATCCCCGGCGTCGGACCGATCAGCGGCCTCAAGACCACCATCATGCTGGAGGTGGAGGGCGCCGCCCATTACCTGCCGGCCTATGCCGGCAATCTCGACATCATGACCTCGGCCGCTTTGGTCTCCGCCGACCGCTGGGCCGCCAAATTCCTTGCGAAGGAGGCCGCGTGATGGCCCGTCCCAACCCCGACAAGCTCTATATCCAGGACGTCACCCTGCGCGACGGCATGCACGCCATCCGCCACCAGTACGACCTTCCCACCACCCGGGCCATCGCCCGGGCGCTGGACCGCGCCAAGGTGGATGCCATCGAGATCAGCCATGGCGACGGCCTCACCGGTGCCACCTTCAACTATGGCTTCGGCGCCCATGACGACCTGGAATGGATCGCCGCCGTCGCGGACGAATGCACCCACGCCGTCGTCACCGTGCTGCTCATCCCCGGCATCGGCACGGTGCATGATCTGAAGGCCGCCTATGACGCCGGCGCCCGCTCGGTGCGGGTGTGCACCCATTGCACCGAGGCCGACGTGTCGCGCCAGCACATCGAGGCGGCGCGGGCACTCGGCATGGACACGGCGAGCTTCCTGATGATGGCCCACATGATCCCGGCCGAGGCCCTCGCCGAGCAGGCGAAGCTGATGGAGAGCTACGGCTCGGAATGCGTCTATGTGACGGATTCCGCCGGTGCCCTGCTGCCCGAGGACTATACCGAGCGGGTCAAGATGCTGCGCGACGCGCTCAAGCCCGAGACGGAGATCGGCGTCCACACCCATCACAACCTCACCCTCGGGGTGGCCAATGCGGTGGCCGGCATCGAGGCCGGCGCGGTGCGGGTGGATGCCTCCCTTGCCGGCATGGGCGCCGGGGCCGGAAACGCGCCGCTGGAGGCGCTCGTCGCCGTGCTCGCCCGCAAGGGCATCGAGACGGGCTGCGACCTCAACATTCTGATGGACGCCGCCGACGATTTGGTGCGGCCGCTGCAGGATCGACCGGTGCGGGTGGACCGCGAAAGCCTCTCGCTGGGCTATGCCGGCGTCTATTCCAGCTTCCTGCGCCACGCCGAGAACGCCTCGAAGACCTATGGCGTGGACACCCGCGACATCCTCGCCGAACTCGGCCGCCGCCGCATGGTGGGTGGACAGGAGGACATGATCGTCGACGTGGCGCTCGATCTCCTCAAGGGCCGGGGAGAGGCCGCATGACCAGCCTTTCGGGCCTTGCCCAGATCGTCGACGAGGCGGCGCGCACCGCCACCCCCATCGCCCAGCTCACCGACAGCCTGCCCGACCTGACGGTGGATGACGGCTACGCCATCCAGGCGCTTTCCGTTGCCCGCCGCCGGGGACGCGGAGAACGCCGCGCGGGCATCAAGATGGGGCTCACCTCCCGCGCCAAGATGGCCCAGGTGGGCGTTTCGGAGGTGATCTGGGGCCGCCTCACCGATGCCATGCGCCTCACCGAGGGCGCCGGGCTGAACCGCGCGCGCTATGTGCACCCGCGGGTCGAGCCGGAGGTGGCCTACATCCTCAAAAGGCCACTGGAAGGCGAGGTCTCGGCGGCGGAGGCGCTGGCCGCCGTGGAAGCGGTGGCGCCGGCCATGGAGATCATCGACAGCCGCTATCGCTGCTTCAAGTTCGCTTTGTCGGACGTGATCGCCGACAATTCGTCCTCCTCCGGCTTTTATGTGGGCGGATGGGCGCCCGCCGCCACCGATGTCGCCAACCTCGGCATCCTCATGGAGGTGGACGGCCGCCCGGTGCAGATCGGCTCGACTGCGGCCATCCTCGGCGACCCCATCCGCAGCCTCGTCGCCGCGGCGCGGCTGGTGGCCAAGGCCGGCGAGCGGCTGGAGGCGGGCGACATCGTGCTCGCCGGGGGTGCCACGGCGGCCTATCCGCTGTCGGCGGGGCAGTTCGTGCAGACCACGTTCCAGTCCCTGGGACGGCTCTCCTTCAACGTGGAGGCGTGACCCGCCATGCCGATCATCGAGATCACCCTGATCGAGGGCCGACCCTTCGAGAAGAAGAAGCGCATGGTGAAGGAGGTGACCGATGCGGTGGTCGCCTCCCTCGACGCGCCGCGCGAGGCGGTCCGCATCATCATCCGCGAGGTGCCGCCCTGGCACTTCGCTGCCGCAGGGGTGGTGAAGGGCGAGCCGGAATAGGCCGGGAAGGCTGATGACCCGTTCCTGAAATCCGCCGCAGTGCCACACCCGGCCTCCATCGAGGCCCTGAAGTACCCCTCGGGGAAGGACTACGACTTCGAAACAGCAAAGCTGACTTGGTCGCATGGGGCCTGACGCGCCGGAACTTCAGGGCGCCGCCCCTGCCATGATCCCCGAACGCCAGGCTGTGGGGGGTCACGCCGGTCCATCGACGAAACGCGCGGACGAAATTGCTGTGGCACTCCCGCCGCAAAGCGGCAGGAGTGAAGCTGAAATACATCGCTGCCTTGGCGCCGGGGCGCGAGCGGCGGACCGGGAAGCTGACGCCAATGGCGCTTCGTCGAGGCAAAGTTAAATAACATCAGCGCGGTACGCCTCAAGAGGCGTCGAGCCCCAATGGACCAAATCGCTGCGGCGGCAGGCCAGGATGATCCCAGGGGACCATCGCGAACGGCAGTGCCAGCGACGGTAGCCCTGCGAGCAGGGCCAGATTGAACCGTGCCGCCAAAGCAGGCAGTCCAGAGGGCCGCTGCGGGTCAGCAACCGTCAGGCGGCGTTTGCGGCCACTGGAGGGGACCCATTGATCCGCGGCCCGATCAATCGTCATCATCCCGGCTATGCACCCGTTCAAGGCGCGCTGGGTCGAATTTCGCCTTCAGGCGTGCGCCCTGCGCGTTGGTGGCGCGGACCTTGTAGCAGCCGTCATCGGAGCGAATGGAGAGCACCGTCCAGCCCTCGCCCTCCAGCTTCTTCTGCAGCGCCTCGCGCGGCTGCCACTCGGCCAGCGGCACGTTGCAGTCGCGATCAGCGGCGGCCGGCGTCGCGGCCAGGCCGGCGGCAGCGAAACCGGCGGCAGCAAGCCAGATTGCGAACCCTGGGCGTCTCACCGCGCATCCTCCTTCGGCCCCGGCCCCACGAACACAGCATGCGAAGCTGACGGACACCTGAACGCCCCCACGGATTCTGTCGTCCCTTCCGCCCGCAGCCACGCTAGATTGCCACGCGGCATGCCGAGGTGACAGATGCGTATCCTGCTGATCGAAGATGATCCCGTCCTGGGCATGGCCGTGCGCGACCAGATCGTCTCGGACGGGCACGGCGCCGACTGGGTGACACACCTTGGCGCGGCTGCCGACGCCCTGCATGCCGCCGCCTTCGACCTGATCCTCCTCGACCTGATGCTGCCCGACGGGCGCGGCTCGGACTTCCTCAAGCGCCTGCGCAGCGCGGGCGACGCGACGCCGGTGATGGTGCTCACCGCACGCGACCAGATTTCCGACCGCATCGCCGCCCTTGATGTCGGCGCCGACGACTATCTGGTGAAGCCCTTCGACCTCTTCGAGCTGTCGGCGCGCATCCGCGCCGTGGGCCGGCGCTATGCGGGCAATCCCAACCCGCTGGTGACCCTCGGCGACATCGAGGTGGACCTTGCCGCCCGCTCGGTGCGGCGCGCCGGGCAGGCAGTGGCTCTGACTGCTCGGGAATGGTCGCTGTTCGAAGCTTTCGTGCAGCGGCCGCACCAACTCATGTCGAAGCCGCAGCTGGAGGAACGCCTCTATTCCTTCGACGCTGAGGTGGAGAGCAATACAATCGAGGTCTATGTGGCCCGCCTGCGCAGGAAGCTGGGCGCCGACGTGATCGAGACCGTGCGCGGCATGGGTTATCGCCTCGGAACGCCGGGAGGCGGGGCGTGAGCGCGCCACGGCGGTGGAGCCTGGGCCGGCGCCTCGGCCTGTGGCTCGCTGTGTCGGTGGCGGCGCTGTGGCTTGCCGCGGCCACCGTGGCGGGGCTGGTGCTGCGGCACGAGATCGACGAGGTGTTCGACAGCGCGCTGCAGGAGGTCGCCCAAAGGGTGCTGCCGCTCGCTTATTCCGAGCTGCTCGCCCGCGAGGACGGCGCCGGTGCCCAGCACATGGCGCCGGTGGGTCCGCACCGGGAATTCATCACCTATGTGGTGCGCGATGCCGAAGGCCGCGTGCTGCTCCAGTCCAGTGATGCGGAACAGATGGCGATTCCGGCAGGACTCACCCCCGGCTTTCACACCACCGCCCGCCTGCGCACCTACACGGAAGCGGCGGTGAAGGGCACCATCGTCGTCACCGCAGCCGAGGATCTGGGCCACCGCGCCGCCGCGGTGCGGCGGGCGGTGATGGCGCTGATCTGGCCGCTTGTCGCTTTGGTACCCATCGCGCTCGGCGGCGTCTGGCTTACGCTCCGCCTCATCCTGAAGCCGGTGCTCGCCTTCCGCCAGGCCATTGCGGAACGCGGGCGGGGCAACCTTGCGCCGGTGTCCGAACAGGGGCTGCCCGCGGAAATGGCGCCCGTCGCCGGAGCGGTGAATGCGCTGCTCGAACGGCTGCGCGGCGCGCTGGAGGCGGAGCGGGGCTTTGCCGCCAACAGCGCCCATGAGCTGCGCACGCCCATCGCCGCCGCTCTGGCGCAGACCCAGCGCCTCATGGCCGAGCTGCCCGCGGGGCCGGAGCAGGAGCGGGCGCGCGCCATCGCGGGGGCGCTGCGCCGCCTCTCGCGCCTGTCCGAAAAGCTGCTGCAACTTGCCAAGGCGGAAGGCGCCGGACTTCTCGCCGAGACGCCGGCCCCGCTTGCGCCGGTGCTGCGCCATGTGATCGCGGACCTCGACCGCCAGAGCGCGCGCGCCGGCGACATTGCCCTGACCATGACGGGGGACGGCGGCCCCGTCAGCGATCTCGACCCCGACGCCTTCGCCGTACTCGTGCGCAACCTCATCGAGAATGCGCTGAAGCACGGCACGCCGGACACGCCGGTCCATGTCCGCCTCATCGCGGACCGGCTCGAAGTCGCCAACCATGGTCCCGTGGTACCGGCCGACCGCCTCGCTTTGCTGCTGCGCCCGTTCGAGCGCGGGCCGACGGGGGCGGACGGCTCCGGCCTCGGCCTCGCCATCGCCGCCGCCATCTGCCGCGGGGCGGGGCTCACGCTGGAGATCGCCTCGCCGATGCCGGGCGCGGCGGATGGCTTCAGCGCCGTGGTGCGCTTTCCGCGGCAAGCTCGATCCTGACGGGAAGCTGAACGCGATCCCGCCCCTCCTTCAGGGGGCTGTCAGGTTCGGGCGCGAGGGTGCCGGCGTCATCAATCGCCGGGAGGCTCCCATGAAGACGCGCACCCTGATCGGAACGGCCCTTCTCCTTTCCACCGCCGGCCTCGGCGTGGCGCTTGCGGCCACGCAGATCGACCACCTCGACCGGCCCTTCCACAGCCGCGCCGAAACCGCCCGCGCCGAGACCCGCCCCCTCCGGCTGGCCGACAGCGACCATGGCCGCGAGGGCAAGGAGCGCCATCACGGCCGCCGTCACAACGACGATGATGATGATGACGACGATGATGACGACGATCGTTCGGGCGGCCGCCGCGGCGCCATTTTGCAGACCGGCCCGGCCGCTCCCGCAGCGCCGGTGCCGGACAACGGCCTGTTCCAGGGCAAGGCCCGGCCCAAGGTCGAGGTGCAGTGACCTCCGGCCGAACCGTCCGCTCTTTTGAAGGAATAGTCAGATGAAGTTCGTTCTTCCCGCCGTGGCGGCCACGGCCACCCTGCTGTCGCCGGTGCTTGCCGAGGCGCGGCAGGTCACGTTCGAGACCACGCTGAAAAACTACGGCGGCAACGGCGCCTATGTGGTGCTCTATGTCACCGATGCCGCGGGTGCCTACAAGGGCACGCTGTGGATGGCCGGCGGCAAGGCGAAATATTATCGACATTTGTCCGACTGGCAGCGCGCCTCCGGCGGACGCCCTGCCGAGATCGACGGCATCACCGGCGCCAGCGTCGGCTCCGGCAAAACGCTGAAGATCACCCTCGATCTCGCCGATGCCATGATCGACGCCGGCTACAAGGTCCATGTGGATACGGCGGTGGAGGACGGGATGGACAATCCCTCGGAGGTCGTCGCCCCGCTCGCTGTCGCCACGTCCGGCAAGCCCGTTGCCGGCAAGGGCTATGTGAGATCCTTCACCGTCACCTTCTGAACCTGCCGGACACCCCCATGCTTCGCCGCCTTCATGGCCTGCCCGGCATCGTGCTGGCGCTCGCCCTCACCGTCACCGCCGTCACCGGCGCCGTCCTTTCCGTGCAGCCGGCGCTGGACCGCGCCGCCGCGCCGGCAATTCCGGCCGTGGCCAGCGTCGCGGACCTCGCGGCGCAGGTGGCCGCGCGCCATCCCGGCGTCAGCGCCATCCGGCTGCGGGCTGACGGCAGCCTCAGCGCAACCTTCGACGATGGCGACACGCGTGGCGTGGAGCGCATCGACCCCGCCACGGGCGCGGGACTGGGGCCTTATGCGGTGTCCGAAACGATCCGCTTCCTCATCAATCTGCACCGCTCCTTCCTTATGGGCGATGTGGGCCGCGTGGCGGCGGCCCTCGGCGCGCTGGCCATGCTGGGCCTCAGCCTCTCCGGCCTCATGCTGCTCGCCCGCCGGCTGGGCGGCGCGGGGGCATTGCTGCGGCCCATCCGCGGCACCCCGGCGCAACGTTGGCACGGCGAGCTGGGGCGGCTCGCCGCCGTGGGCCTCCTGCTGTCGTCGCTGACCGGACTGTGGATGTCCGCCGGAACCTTCGGCCTTCTCCCGGAGGCGCAGGGCGCGAACCCTGCCGTCACCGCGAGCGGCGGCGCGCCGGCTCCGGTGGCGACGCTCGCCGGGCTGAAGGCCGTGAGGCTTCAGGACCTGCGCGCGCTCTCCTTCCCCGATCCCTCGGACCCGGCCGATGTCTTCACCCTCGTCACCGACGAGGGTGAAAGGGTGATCGATGCCGCCACCGGCGCCACGCTCGCCCTGACCCCGGCGACGGCGCTGGAGCGGATCAGCGATCTCGTGCGCACGCTGCACACCGGGCGCGGCGCCTGGCTGCTCAGCCTCCTCCTGGGCCTCGCCTCGGCCGCCGTTCCGGTGCTCGGCGGCACCGGCCTCGTCCTGTGGCTGCGCCGGCGTGGGGCGCGCCCGCGCATCGCCGCCAACGTGCCGGCGCGGGCAGCTGACACGGTGATCCTCGTGGGCAGCGAGGGCAATTCCACCTGGGGCTTCGCAGGCACGCTGCACGCGGCACTGACCGCCGCCGGGCACAAGGTCCACACCGCCGCCATGAACGATGTGACCGCGGCGCATCTGGCCGCCACGCGCCTGCTGGTGCTCGCCGCCACCTATGGCGAAGGCACGGCTCCCCAATCGGCCAAGCATTTCCTCGCCCGCCTCGCGCGTCTGCCGGGGCGGCCAGCGGTGGCGGTGCTCGGGTTCGGTGATCGCAGCTTCCCGCATTTCTGCCGCTTCGCCCGCGCGGTCGCCGATGCGCTTGAGGCGCGGGAATGCCCGCAGATTTTGCCCATGAAAAGGATCGATCGCCGCTCGGCGCAGGAATTCGCCCAGTGGGGCAGGGACCTCGGCGCCGCCCTGGGGCATGATCTCGTGCTTACCCATGTGGCCGAGCCGCCGAAGACCTCGCCCCTCATGCTCGCCAGCCGGGAGCTATATGGCGAGGCGGTGGGTGCGCCCGTGGCGATCCTGCGCTTTCAGGCGCCGGCAGATCCGTGCACCGGGGCGCCGGGGCGGCTGCCCGCCTTCGAGGCCGGCGACCTCGTGGGCATCGTGCCGCCGGGGCAAGAGAAGCCTGGGGATGCGATGCCGCGCTTCTATTCGCTCGCCTCTTCCACCCGCGACGGCGTGCTGGAAATCTGCGTGCGGCTGCGTGAAGGCGGCCTGTGCTCCAGCTTCCTGCACGCTCTGCAGCCCGGCGCGCGCATCGACGCCTTCATCCGCGAGAACCCGGCCTTCCGTCCGGCCACGGGACGCGGCCCGCTCATCCTCATCGGCGCGGGGGCCGGCATCGGGCCGCTTGCCGGCTTCGTGCGGGCCAATGCGGCGGGCCGGCCGGTGCATCTTTATTGGGGCGGGCGGAGCGCCGCATCCGACTTCCTCTATGAGCACGAACTGGCCCAGCATCTGGCCGAGCGGCGCCTGACGACGCTGCGCACCGCGTTTTCGCGTGATTCTGACGGGGGCGCCTATGTGCAGGACCGCATCGCCGCCGACGCCCCGCGCCTGCGCGAACTGGTGAGGCAGGGCGCGCAGATCCTGGTGTGCGGCGGCCGCGACATGGCCGAGGCGGTGACCCGCGCGCTCGATCCCGTGGTGCGCCCGCTGGGCCTCGACCTTCCCACCCTCAAGTCGAGCGGACGCTATGTCGAAGATGTCTATTGATCCGGCGCCGGGCGCGCCGCCGCTCCGGCGTCATGCCCTGAGCGGGCCGGCCATGGGCGCGCGCTGGTCCGCCGTCTTCTTTGCGGCCGGCGAGGTGGATGAAGCGGCGCTGACCCGCCGCCTCCAGGGCGCGGTGGACAAGGTGGAACAGCAGATGTCCACCTTCCGGCCCGACTCCGACCTGGAACGGCTGAACGCCGCGGCCATAGGGGCGTGGATCGATATTCCCCGCGAATTGATGCACGTGCTCGCCACCGCCCTTGAGATCGGCCGCCTGTCGGGCGGCGCGTTCGATATCGGGGTCGGTGATCTGGTCAAGGCGTGGGGCTTCGGTGGGGCCGGTGGGCCTGATGGCGGGCGCATCGCCGCGCTCGCCGGCCGCCCCTCCTTCGAGCCGCCGAAGACCCTGCAGCTTGATCCGGCCGGCTGCCGTGCCCGCCGGCTGGCGCCCCTGCGGCTCGATCTTGCCGGCATCGCCAAGGGGTTCGGCGTGGACGAACTGGCGCGCGAGATGCGCGAGGCCGGGCTTTCCTCCTGGCTGGTGGGCATCGACGGCGAGATGCGCGCCGAGGGCCTGAAGCCGGACGGTCGGCCCTGGACCATTGCCCATGAGCGGCCCTCAGTGGGGGCGCGGGATATCCTCGGGGTGCTGGAAGTGTCCGGCGCGGCCGCCGCCACCTCGGGCAATTATCGCCATCGGGTGGAGGTGGCGGGCCGCATCCTCTCCCACACCATGGACCCGTCCCGCGGCGCGCCGCTGGACAATGACCTCTCCGCCGTCACCGTGCTCAGCGCGACCTGCATGGCCGCCGATGCCTGGGCGACGGCGCTGCTGGTGCGCGGGGCGCGCGAGGGACCGGCTCTCGCGCGCCGCCTCGGCCTCGCGGCGCTGTTCGTGCGCGCCGACGGCGCGGTTGAGGCGACGTGGCCTCCGGCTCCGCCGTCCGGGACGGCGCCGGAGCCGATGGGGGACACTTACACGGCGTGACCGACCAGCGTCCCGATGGCCGCGGTCGCCGCCATGGCGATGGCGCCCCAGAAGGTCACGCGGATGGTCGGCTTCCAGATGTCCGCGCCACCGGCCCGCGCGCCCAGCGCGCCCAGCACCGCAAGGCAGACCAGCGACCCGCCCGAGACGATCGGCGCGATCAGGGCAGCGGGTGCCAGAAGGGAGATGGCAAGGGGGATCGCAGCCCCGAGCGCAAACGTCACCGCAGACGTGAGCGCGGCCTGGATGGGACGCGCGACCACATGCTCGGCGAGCCCCAGCTCGTCGCGCGCATGGGCGGAGAAAGCGTCCTTCGCCGTCATCTGCTCGGCCACCTGACGCGCCAGCGCGGGCTCGACGCCGCGTCGCACGTAGATCTGCGTCAGCTCGTTGAGCTCGCTTTCCGGCTGCTCGGCCAGCTCGCGCTGCTCCTTGCGCAGATCGGCATTCTCGGTGTCGGCCTGCGAACTCACCGAGACATATTCGCCCGCCGCCATGGACATGGCACCGGCCACAAGGCTCGCGACGCCCGCGACCAGGATCTCGGACGAATTGGTCGATGCCGCCGCGACGCCCACCATGAGGCTCGCCGTGGAAATGATGCCGTCGTTGGCCCCAAGGACGGCGGCGCGCAGCCAGCCGATGCGCTCGATCAGATGGTTTTCACGGTGGAGGGGCTTCATGGCGATACCTACTGGGGGGGCGCGATTGGCGCAAAATGGCGCCAGTGGAGCCGATTCGCACGAATACTTAGAACGGGTCTAATCTGTTCGGATGACGATGCGATGATGCGGGTGGCCGCCATTTGCGACAGGTGCTGACTTGCGGCCTCGACAGGCTCCTGCACGCCTGTTAGGGCGGCTTCCGATCGTGTCGGACGAACGCTGCAGCGTCCGGTGAGTGCCTTGGCTTGTTGAATTTTCGCCTTTCTTGCGCGAGCCGGGACCGGCGGCGGTGGAAATGCTTCAGGTGCCCCGTTTCGAAAGCCGTGTCGTCCATCCGGCCAGGCCTTCTCCCAGGTGACCTGAGATCCGTCCCGCCCGTTCCCTTGAGCCGGCCGCGTCCCCCCCCCATGGACCTGCCCGCCGGCGCGCCTCTTTCCAAAGCCGTGCTGGAATTGTATCTGTTGATTTCACAGCTTGTTAGCCGGATGCGCCCGGCGTTCCTACCAAGGTCGATCCGTTCGTGAAACGTCCGTTCAGGTGGATCGGCCGGCTCACCAAGCCGGTTCTTATCGCTGGCGTCATCGGCCTCTTCTCAGCTTTCGGCCTTGCCGACCGGATCGCGGGGTTCAGCGCCAATCTTGGCGAGAAGGACCGCATGGTGCGCTGGTCCGCGGTCCTGTCCGGCGCGACGCGTGACGCCATTCCGGTGACGTTCATCGACATCGACCCGTCCACCATGGCGGCGCTCGGCCATCCCCACAGCGCACCGCGGGAGGTCCTTGCCGGGCTGCTCTCCCTCGCCGCCGCCAAGCATGCGAGCGGCATATTTCTCGACATGGATACCTCCCGGCCCGGAGTGCCCGCGGGCGACGTGGCGCTGGCCGGCTTCCTCGCCGCTTATCCGCCGGATGCGCCGCCCCTCGCCCTGGCCCGGCGCCTGGGAGCCGCGGACCAGGCCGGCAACGCCGCCGACGCGCTGGCCGAGCAGGCCTCGGTCCTTGATGCGTCCGTGCGTGGCAAGGCGAATGTGATCTGGGCGGCGAGCGTGAGCCGCATCGACGAGGACCGCGTGGTGCGGCGCTGGCAGCTGAGCCACACCTCCTGCGGACCCGACGCGAGCGCCACGCTGCCCTCGCCCCAGCTCTTTGCCGCCGCGGTGGCAGGCGCTCACCCGCGACCGCTCACGGATCTGAGCGCCTTCGCGGAACGCCGGACGCAGGCGGTGTGCGCGCCCGGCACAGCCGCCGCGTCGCCTCCCGCATGGCCTCGCAACCCCGACCAGCGCGCCGCCATCGCCTTCCTGATCCCGGACGGGCCGGACCTTGCCGCCCCGCAATTCATCACGCGCGACGCTCGGCACGTGCCGCTGTTCCGCCGGGTGCCGGCGCGCGCGCTGCTGTCGGCGTCCGGCGCCGTGGTGTCGCCGCAGGCGGTGGCGGACGACTTGCTGCGCGGCCGTTTCGTCATCATCGGTGCCAGCCATGCCGAAACCTTGGACGGGCACCTCACGCCCATCGGCTTCCTGCCGGGTGCGCTCATCGTCGCCAATGCGGTGGCGACGGCGCCCGCGGTGCTGTCCGGCCAGCCCGTGGGGCCGCTGGGCGCGACCCTGATCGCGCTGGCCCTTCTCGGGGCGCTGGTGGTGATCACCTCCCGTCTGCGCCCGCTGGCGGCGGCCCTTGTGGTCGCGGTCGCGGTGCTGGCGGCGCTGATGGTGCTCGGTCGCATCTTCGCACCCTCTACCGCCAGCGACATCGTGCTGGCGGCGCTCGGCATGGTGGCCCTGCTCTCGACCGTCGAGGGCATTCATGCCATCTGCAAGGACTGGCGCGCGCGGGGCTGGCGCGCCCTGTTGAAGCCGGAGACGCCGCCGGCCGCGCAAACGACGGAGACCCCCACGTGACGCGTGCTGTCCCGCCGCTCGCCGCAATGCGCCACGCACTGGCGGCCCTGCTCGTTCTCGCCGGCGGCATGCCGGCCATGGCCGGTGATGCCGACATGCGCACCCCGGCGGGCTACATCGTCGGCCTGGAGCTGCCGGCCGCCGACCCGGATATGGCGGCCCATGTGCAGCGCGAGGGCCAGAAGATGCCCGTGCAGATCGGCGGCGCCCTGTTTGACGGCGACGAAGTGGTGGTACGCGATACCGGCGCGGCGGTGACCATCGAAACGGTGAACGACCGCCAGCTGCGGGTCGACGCGACGCGCTCGCCGCATCGGATCACCGGTGCGCTCCCCTCCGGCGGACGCTTCAGCGCCCTGGCCGCCATGATCGGTGAGCTGTTCGCAAGCAAGCCGGCGGCGCGCACGGTCAATCTCATTGGCCGCAACGACGAGACCCTGCGGCTGCAGATGGGCCGCGGCGTGCCCCAGCGCGTGGTGCCGGGAAGCCGCCTGTGGCTGGGCTGGCAGGGCGGCGCTGCGCCCTTCTCCGTCGAGGTCCGTGCTCCCGGCGATGCGGGCGCCGTGCTTGCCGCCACGCCGGCGAACGGGCGTTCCGCCGTCCTGACGCTGCCGCTTGATGCCGCGGGCCCGCTGGTGCTGATGGTCCGCGACGGCGCGGGCGAGGAGGCGCGGGTGGAATTGCTGGCCCACGCCGAAGCGCCTCCCGTGCCCGCCTGGATCACCGAAAGCGCGCCCACGCCAGCCTTCGGGCAGGTGGCGAGCGCGCTCTGGCTGCTGGAGCGCAAGCCGGCGGAGTGGGACCTGCAGGCCGCGGCGATCGCGGCTGAAGCCGGGCATTATGCCGCCGCCGAGGAATTGCTTCGCCGCCTCGCCGAAGGCCGGAAGCCGAAGCGATGAGGCGGCCGCGCCGCGCCGCGCTGGCGCTGCTCGTCGCCCTCGGCTGCAGCATTGCGGCCGAGGGCGCAGCAGCAAGGACTCTGGCGCTCCTCGTGGGCGTCTCGGACTATCCGGCCCTTCCGGCCGACCGGCAGCTGAAGGCCCCGGCCAATGACGTGCGCCGCATGCAGCTCGCGCTGAAGGCGCGCGGGGTAGCGCCGGAGGACATCGCGGTGCTGGCGGACGGCGTTGAAGGCTCCGCCGGCGCGCCCACCCGTGCCGCCATCCTGTCCGGCCTGGATCACCTGGCCGGCGCGGCGCAGAAAGGCGACCTCATCATTTTCTACGCTTCGGGCCACGGCACCCGTCAGCCCTCGCGCACCGCCCTGAAGGTGGACGGGCTCGACCAGGTGTTCCTGCCCCGCGATGCAGCGCCGCCCAAGGCGGGCGCGGCGCGCGGCGCGTTCGAGAATGCCATTGCCGGACCGGATTTCGGCGCGCGGCTCGACGCCATCCGCAGCCGCGGCGCGGACGTCTGGTTCATCCTGGACAGCTGCTTTTCCGGCTCCGCCTCGCGCGCCGTGGGCGACGGGGTCCATGACAAGAAGATCTCGCTTGAGGACATCGGCCTGTCCACCTCAAGCGCCATGGCGCCGGAGAAGACCACGGTGCTCGCTGATCTCGCGCCGGCTTTGCCGCCGGGGGCGGGGCGGCTTACCGCCTTCTACGCGTCCCAGCCCAACGAGACGGCACGGGAGGTGGCGCTGCCGCCGGGCGCCCCCATGGAACGACGGGTCTGGGGCTCCATCTTCACAACCGCCCTCGCCGATGTGCTGCAGCGCGCGCCCGCGCTCAGCTATCGCCAGTTGATGGTGGAGACTGGCCGGGTGCTGCGCGCCGATGCCGCCTTCCAGGCGCGGCAGACCCCGAGCTTCGAAGGCGACGGCATGGATGGCCCGGTGCCCGGCGGCGGCACGGCGACGGCTGCCAACGGCGCGACATGGCGGGTCGGGGCCGGCATTCTCCATGCCGGGCAGATCGAGGGCGTGGAGGCCGGCGCCCTGGTCGCGCTTTACGACAGCGCGGCGCAGCCGGCCGGCAAGCCCTCCGGCCATGCGGTGGTCGCGGAGGTGGAGGCGACCCGCGCCCGCCTCGTGGCGCTCAAGCCGGGCTGTGCGCCGGCCGGCACCCGCTGCCCCACGGTGCCGGGCTCGGCGGTGCTGGACAAGGCCGCCTATGCCCGGCTGGCGCGCCCTGCGCCGCAGGCCGCCGTCACCCTTTCGCGCCCGCGCGCATGGCCCGGTCCCGGCGCGCCCGATGCGGCGCAGGAGGCACGGCTGAACGAGGCGTTCGAGGCCGCCCTCGCCGGGCCGCTGAAGGACAGCGTGCGGCTGGATGACGCCGCCCCCGCGCTGGTGGCATGGATGACCGGCGACGGCCTGCGCTTCATGCCCGACGGCCTCGATCCCCTCGCCGTGGAGGCCGGCCCTCTCGCCGCGATCGCACCCGGCACGGACACCAACAGTGCCACCCTGGTGATCGCCCGCGCCGTGCTGCGCGCGCGCCAGCTATTGCGGCTGCAGGCGCTCGCCGGGGCGAGCGCCGGCCGCGACCTCGACGTTTCCATGGAGGTCAGGCGCTTCGGCCTCGACCCGGCGGCGCGGCAGTGCGCGTTCAAGGGCGTACCGGCCACGGTAGCGGGGGACGGCTCCGTCGTCGTCTGCGACAAGGTGCAAGTGGCGGTGGAGAACCGCAGCACCCGTCCGGTCCTGGCCGCCATCTTCTTCCTTGATGATGCCTGGAACCTGATGGCGCGCCGGCCCAGCTGCCCGGTTGGCCTCACCGTCTCCGACCGGCTGGAGCCGGGGCGGCGACTGATATTCGAGGTCCCCTACCATCCCCGTGCCATCGTGCCGGGGCGCGCGCCGAGCACCAGCAACGGGGTGTTCGTCATTGGCGTCCCGTTCATCGAGGGAGAGACGGATCTGCCGTCCCTATGCGCCCTCACAGGCTTCAACGACCACACCGGCCCGGCGACCCGCGGCGCGGAGGGTGCCGGGCTCGACGATCTGCTGGACGGCACGACGCGCGGCGGGCGGCTGCCGCTGGAAAGTGCCAGCCTGTCCTTCGCCTTCTGGCCGGTCAGCCAGCCGGTCAAGCCGTAAGGCCGCGCGCCGCAGGGGCATCATCCACCGGGCACCGGGCCGGGCGGCGCGATCCGGTTGCGCCGCCCGGCCGCCGGCTCAGCGCCGAACCTGCGGGTTGGCCGGCGCCGCCGGGGGCGGGCTCGGCGGGGCGATGGACGCCTTGATCCAGTCGATATAGAGGGCGAGGCGGGTGTAGACGCCGGGAAACTCGGCATGGCCGCAGCCGAGGCCGAAGCTGACGATGCCCACCTGTACGAGCGGCCCGTCGCCCTTCTGGCTGAGGATGGGACCGCCGGAATCGCCCTGGCAGGTATCCACCCCGTCCACCGCGGCGCCGGCGCAGAACATCTGCGGCGTCACCACGCCGCCGATCTGCGGCAACTGCTGTTCCAGCGTCTTGCGTGCAGCCGGCGTGAGGTTGAACACGTAGCTCAGGTCCTCCAGCGCCCGGCGCGCATCGGGCGAGCCGACCAGCGCGGAGGTGAGGACGCGGTTGCACCGGTTGCGGTCCACCGCGGTCAGGCGGGTTTCCAGGAGGTCGGGCGAGGGGCGCCCGCCCTCGGCGGTGGTGCCCCAGCCGATGATGCGAAGCTCGGCCTGTTCCGGCAGATCGGAAGCCTCGGTCTGTCGCGTCACTACGGTCACCTGCTGCACCTTCACGCCGCGCTTGGGCGCGCGCTCCAGCTCCACCAGGGCAATGTCGTTGACGTTGGTGCCCGTCACATACTTGGGATGGGCGATGATGCGCTTGATGGGGATCCAGTCACGCTCGTCGTCCTCGGCCAGAAGGCTGGTGTTGCCCACGTGGACGAGCAGGTTCTTGGTGCTGCGCAGTCCCTCCACCTTGCCGCCAGCGCCCTCCACGAAGCAATGGGCCGCGGAGAGGATCCAGCGCGAGGTGAGCACGGTGCCGCCGCAGACGGGCGAAACGCCGGTGACCTTGCCGTTGGTGGTGGCGACACGGATGATCGCGGCCTGGAACGGGTAGGAGCCAGGCGCCGCCTGGGTCCCGCCGACGATCTTCTCGTTGCTGCCGCGCTTCAACAGGCCGCCGGACTTCACGGCGATTCCGGCGGCGGTATAGGGCAGGGGGCGGGCATCGCTGCCTGTCCGGGGCCGGCGGTCCGCCGCCAGCTTTGCCGGGCCGACATCGTCAGAGGCCGGCAGGGTGGCGGGGCGCGCGGCGGCTGCGGCGGGCGCCTGCTGGACCAGAAGCTGGTCGCCGGGCGCGGAGGTCTGGGCCTGGGGCGCTTCCGCCTGCGCGACGACGGTGCCGCCAGCCAGACATGCGGCGAGGGCGAGGAACCGGAAGCCCTCCCTGGAGACGAGGGGTCGAGACGACTTGAGGTGCATGGGAACCACTCTGTGGGGAGGGGGAGGGACGAGGAGGGGGAGGAACTGCAAGGCCGGAACCTTCGGCCCCGAGCCCCCGATCGCCCCGGCCGGCGACGTGGGGGAGGAAGGTTGGCGCGGGGGATGCCGGTCCGCCGGATGGGAACGCTCCGCCCCATCCCCCGCGACGCCGGCCGCCCGCGCCATTGCCGAACGCATCCTGCGCGCTCATGGCGGCACCGTTGCGCGGCTGCCCTGCCAGTCCGCGCCCACCAGCGCCTCCAGCAGCTTGCGGTCCTCGCGCTCGGCCTCGGTATCGCGCGCGGGTGGCCGGGGCGCGCTCAGGGCTTCGCGTGCCGCCAGCCGCGCCTGCGTGCCGTCGCCCAGGCCGTGATAGGCAAAGGCCTGCGCGCGCAGAATCCGCTGCACCAGGTCCCGATCGCTCCTCACCCGCAGGCGTGCGCGCTCCATGAGGGTCGAAAGGGTCCGCACCGTGGTGCTGTCCGGCGCGTAATAGGCTTCCAGATTGGCGAGCCCCAGCCGGTCGGAGATCACCTTCTCCTCGCCGTCCACCATGGAATTGCTGCGCGCGAGCACATGGGTTTCGTAGGTCCTGCGGGCGTCGTCCATGCGGCCGAGGGCGGCATAGAGGCCGGCGAGGTCGCGGGCCGGGGCAACGACCATCCAGCTGCCGCCCTTGCCGGCCTCGACGAGGCGCGCGAGGGCACCCTCGCCGAGGCGCAGCGCCAGATCGCCATTGCCGTCGTCGAAGGCGATGAAGGCGCGCTTCAGGTCGAGGCGCACCCGTGCGGCAAGTCCGATTTCGCCGCCCGCCTCGGCCAGCTTCTGCGCCTCCGCCACCAGCGCGCGGACGAGGCTGCTGTCGGCCTGGTCCAGCGCCATGTCCAGGAGCAGTTCGATGCGCCGCGTCTCCTCGCCCGGCCGGGCCGCGACGATCTCATAGGCTTCCCGCGTGAGCCGTGCGGAAAGAGCCGGGTTCGTGGGCGCCACGATGCCGGACCGGACGACCAGCAGGTTCACCAGCGCTTCATCGCGCCCCTGAGGCGCGGCGCGGATCTCGCGGATCGCCTCCTCTGCCAGCGCATCGGCGCGGGCGCTGTCGCCCCACCAGACTTCCACCGCATTGACCCAGCCACCGCGCGCCACATCATGCCGCGGGTCGCCCGCAGGCAGGCGGCGCGCCAGCCGCCCCATGAATTCCAGCGCAGCGGCGTAGCTGGGAACGACGAAGTCCTCCACTCCGGCATATTCCACCACGGTGAGACGCTCGATGGTGTCGAACGCGGCAAGGTCGATGGTCGCGATCTGGCGTTCCACCTCCGCCCACTGGGCCTCGGCGCGGCGCGCCAGCGTGCTTCCCGCGGCGATGCGGGCGCTCTCGATCCGCAGCAGCGCAGCGGCGAGGCGCCGCTGCAGCACCGGATCGGCGGCGGACAGCGGTGCCCCGGCTTCGGCGACGCCCGCCAGCAGCACCTTGCGCTGAAGCGCGATCATGCGGCGTGCCAGGTCCGGCGTACCGGACCTGAGGGCGCGCCGGGCAATGTGGCCGCAGGTCTTTGCCAGCTGCGCATCGTAGGTGCCGCCATCTATGGCACCGCGGGCGGCGCGGGCCCCGACCATGGCCGCGGATGTCACGTCGCCCGCATAAGCGAGATAGTTGGCGATGAGTTCGGCGCTGGTGCGCAGCTGCCGATCGCTCGGCGGCCGATGGAGCAGGCGCACCACCAAAAGGTCGCGCGCCGCGTCGTAGCGATCGGCCCGCAGCGCAGCACGGGGCACGTCGCTGATGAGGCGGTCCAGGATCGCGTCCGCCGCGGCGGCGTCACCGCGGGCGAGGGCGAGATCCGCGCTCCGCCGGCATGCCGCCATCTGCGCCGCGTCCAGCCCGGCATGTCCCGTGCAGTCCTCAAGCCGCGTTACCGGCAGGTCGCGCCGCGCTTCAGCGTCGCGCTCGGCCTCGCCCAAGAGCCGGTCGAGCTTTTGGGCGTCGCTGGCATTGATATGGCCCTTGTCCGCCAGCCTGCGGGCCCGGCGCAGGAAGGCGAGTGCGAGCTCGGGCCGTCCGTCGCCGGCCAGCCGCTGGCCCATGAGCGCGGCGGCCTGGGCCTCCATCTTCTCCAGGTCGGAGGAGGGCGGGCCGACCCGCCGCGCGCCCTGTGCCGCCGCCAGCACGTGGGCAAGGGCGAAGACCTGCCCGTCGCGCCCGTCGCGGCTGCGATAGGCCGCAGCAAGGGAGAATTCGGCCAGCACCGTATCGGGAGCATCCAGCGGCGCGACTAGATAGTTCAGGATCGCCGAATGGGCGTTTGCGTCGATCTCGGTGGCTCGGTCCTTCAGCTCATGGCCCACGTATCCGATGAGGTCGTAGAGGCGGAGCAGCTGATCAAGGTCGCCGGCATCCTCCAGCGGGTGGCGCAGCGCCTCCAGCAGCGCCTTGGCCTCGCCCGGCCGGTCCGCGGCCAGCAGCCGATAGGCGGCGTCCAGCCGCTCGGCGAGGTCCGGGTCCTGCGCCGTCGGGTCGATCACCTGCGGCGCAGGGGCGGGCGCTCCCGCCCGGGCCATGGCGGGAACGGCCGCAAGCAGGCCTGCGACCAGCACCGGGGCGAGGCGCAGCCGGAGGCTCATCGCCCCTCTCCCACCATGACGAAGGGCGCCCAGATGGCCGGATGCGCCAGGGTCGGGTCCGAGGCATCCGCGATCAGTGCGAGGGTGGCGCGGCGGAATGCTTCCGCCTTGGAAAGCATGGGGTCGGCCCGCAGGGCGGCGAGGGTCGTCGTGGTCACCCGTGCCGCAGCGTCATCGCGCACCGGCCAGTGGGACACCAGCAGCGTGCGGGCACCGGCGTAGAAGAAGGCGCGTGCGAGGCCCGAAAGACCGTCTGAACCCGGCGTTCCGTCGCTGCCGGCGGTGTTGCAGGCGGACAGGATCACCCAGTCGGCGGCGAGGTGAAGCCGCGCCGCTTCCGAGGCGGTGAGAAGTCCGTCGTCGCCCCCGTCGGCGGCGGGCGGCGTGAAGACCAGCGCCGGTTCGGACAGGCCGGGAATGTCGCCGGCCAGAAGTCCGTGGGTGGCGAAGGCGAGGACGCGATAGCGGGAGAGGTCGGCCGCCAGCACCGCGCTCTTGGTGGCCGCGGCCCCCACCTGCACGGCGTCTGTCGGCGCGCCCAGGGCCTCGGCCAACCGGCGCAGCTCGCCCTCCGTCTGCGGCAGCGGCGACAGGCTGCGCACGGTCTCCAGATCGATCCGCCCGCCACGCAGCAGGGCGCCCGCCACATCCGGCGCGGCCGAGGCGACCTGCGCCGGCCGACCGCGCCCGCCCAGCAGCGGGGCGCCATAGCCACGGAATGGCAGGGGCGCCGAGGCGGTGGGCACCGCCCGCAGCGACCGCAGGCTCGACACGGACGGCAGGGTGACGATGCCTTGCCGCCGGATCAGCCACGCCGTCTGCCGCAGCGCGGCCGGGTCGGTATCCTCGCCCTGCGGGGCCTCGGTCACAAGCAGTGCGAAGGGCAGGGCATCGAACGGCCGCTCGGCGACGATGAAGACACGGCGGCGCAGCGCCAGCAGCGGGTCGAGCGGCGCGAGGATCTGGCGGAACAGGTCATGGGCGCTGGCGCGGCTGAACCCTGCCTGCCCGCTGGTGGCGATGCCATCCCCCGCCACCTCGGTGTCGCCGAAGTCGCGCAGGGCGGAGCGCATCACGGCAACGGCGGCGGGATCGAGGCCGGCCCGCAGCGCCTTCACCTGTGCGACCAGCGCATCGCGCGTCACGGGCACACGGTGCCAGTCGGCTTCGGTGCGGGTCACCGCCCAGACAAAGGTCTCGCGGGTGCCGACGAAGACCAGCGCCAGCGCTTCGTCCTCCCCCAGCAGGGCCTGGGTTGCCGCGATGGAAACCGGCTGCGGCTGGGACAGCTCGGCGTAAGCGGGAAAGCGCGTGGCCATGTCGCGGTCGCTGTCGGCGATCCGTGCCTGAAGCGCGTTCGCCTCGGCGCGGCGCGCCTCTACGTCCTGGTTCGCCCCCGTGCCGCCTGCGGCCATGCCGAGCGCCTTGACCAGCGCGCGGTCCGCCCCCTTCCAGGCGGCGACAAGGTCCTGCCGCTGGCGCACCAGCCGGGCGAGGTCGTCGGAACCGGCCGAAAAGCGCACGCCGAGCTGCGCAAGGGCCATGCTGGCGGAGGTGAGCATCGCCTTCTGCGCGGCCTGGAAGGCCTCGTCGCGCAGCTGCGTCGGCGACGGCTGCTGCGCGCCCAGCGGCCGGAGCAGGCCGAGCGTACACACGCACAGCAGGATGAGCCGGAGCAGGAGGGGCATCAGCGGCTCGCCTCCGGCGCCAGCAGATCAAGGCTGAACTGGCGCACCACGACGGAGCCGGCCGCACTGTCCTCTGCCTCGAATGGATTGGCGGCGCGCAGGCCGGGCGCGACCCGTGCGGCGCGGCCCAGCAGATCGAGGAAGCCCCGCTGGCCGGTGCCGCGCAGGGCGCCGGCCGAAGCGGACGCGACGTCGCGCTGCAGCAGGTGGCAGAGCGACGGCGGGATGCCGCCCGCCCGCGGCAAGGCGAAGACGAGAATGCGGTGAAGCCCGGTCTGCGACGGGCCGTCCTTGCCCCATGTGGTCAGCGTCGTGCGCACCACCAGGGGCCCGGAGGCGCGGGCCGGCAGGGTGGCGATGCAGCCGTTCTGGCGCCAGCCACGCACCGGCACGTCGATACCCCCCAGGGGATCGAGGAAGAAGATGCCGAGGTCCATGTCGCGCTCGGACCGGTTGGTGATGGTCAGGCGTGCCGTGTCGCAGTGGGCGAGAGGCGCCGCCACCCCGCTGTCCACCGGCAGGGGGGGCGAGGGACGCGCGGCCTGCGTGCATCTGCGGCGCGGGTCGGCAAGTTGCGCCCCGTCGGTCTCGCGGATGAGGTCGAGGCTGATCTCGACATCGCCCGAAGCCGCGCCCGCCCCCATGTCCGCCACGCTGGCGAGACGCACCAGATTGGCCGCGCGGGCGAAGGCCCAGACCGCGTTGCGCAGCGGCGCGGGACCCGTGTCGGCCGGGAGGGAGAAGCTGCGGCCATAGGCCTGCGGGTCCCGCACGAGGCGGCCGCCTTCCGGCACCATCCAGAGCCGCCCGTCCACCAGGTGCAGGTTGAGGTCGGCCGGCTGGTCCGGCGCCACCAGCTCGATGCCAATGGCCGGCATTCCCTCGCCCGGTTCCAGGGCGCGGGCGATGGCCTGCGCCGCTTCGGGAAGCGCCACATTGGCCACCCGGAAGCGGAAGACGACGCCGGGACGCTCCATCTGCGCCCACAGGCTCTTCACCGAGCCCGCGGCGGCGCCGGGCGGCAGGTCCGCCAGCGGCACCCGGCTTTCACCGGCGGTGGTTCCGGGCATAAGGACCGTGCCGAGGGGCTGTGCATCCGCCAGCGGACCATCGAACAGGGCGATTTCGGCGCCTTCATCGAACCCCTGCAGCGCACCGGCCTCGATCAGCAGATCCCCGCCTTCTTGACGCGTGGCGAAGCGCCGGGGTCCGTTCGCCGCGGCGCCGGGCAGGGTGCGGTCCAGGTCGCCCTCGAAGACCGGCAGCGGGGCATGGGCGAGCTGCGCGGCCGCCGCCACATCGAGGGAGACCATGCGGGCGAGGTCGCGGAAGGTCACCGCCCGCCCGCTTTCGAAGGACCGCAGAAGGTGCCAGCTGAACACGCCGAAGATCGCCTGCGCTGCCCCGTCCGCGCCGGGCTTTTCGACCAGGCCCGCGGCCGGCGCCGGATAGGCGCGCTCGATGGCGGGGGTCCAGGAATCCACCGCGAAGAAGGCCACCAGCGCCCCCATCCCCGCCGGCGCCGGCGCGCCGGCGGCCCGCAGGGTGCCGCCGCGCTGCGGCGCATGGATCGGCAGGCGCGGCGGGCTGGACAGGACCGCGCCCATCCCCGCCTGCGGCGCCCCCAGCGCGGCGGCATCGACGCCGCGCGCCATGTCCGCCGAGCGGGTCACCGTTCCGGCGTGGCAGGCATCCACCACGACGAAGACGGTGGCGCCCTTCGCCCGGATGCGGTCGAGGGCGGTGCCCAGCTCGTCGTCGATGATGGCGTTGCGGATGGTGCGCGCGGCCGGATCGTAGAGGCCGGCATCCTTCGGCAGCAGAACCTGGTCGCGCCCGCCGGCCTCAGGCACGGCGCCTTCGGCCGGGGCGGCCTGCGGCTGCGTGGTGCCGTGGCCGGAAAAGTGAAACATCACCGTGTCGCCCGGTCCGGCCTGCTGCGCGAGGCGGGCGAGCCCCTGCATGATGGCGGCGCGCGTCGGCGCGGCCTGCGGGCGCGGCACGTGCGCCGCCTGCGGCAACCCTTCCGCCAGCACGGTGATGTCGTCCGCGTCGAAGCCGTGGCGGGAGAGGTGGCGCCACAGCAGGATCACGTCGTTGCGCGGGCCGGCCAAGGGACGGATCTTCGGCTCGTCATAATCGGCGACGCCCACCAGGAGCGCCAGATTGCGCGCCGCCGCCAGCTGCGGACCCAGCAGCCCGAGCAGGAGCGCCACCCCGGCCAACAGGTGGCCGGCGTGCCGGGGCGTCACCGGCCACTGCACGGCGCGCCATTGCAAAGCGCCGCGAACCACCCGCCGTCTCACCGGGTGCCTCGACGATGTATCCGCCAACCTCCCATGCCCCGGCCGGTCCTCCCCCTGAGGCCTGCGACTATAGGCTTTTGAAATATGGCCCGAAAGAGCCGCCTTGCCCTGCGGCGGCGCGTCAGCTCCGGCAGGCGGTCAGCTTCCACAGTCCATCCGGCGGCACGAAGCGCCGTCCATCCCGCTTCCAGTCCCAGAAGGCCTTGGAGAGGCCGGGAAGCTGCATCAGCGGCGGCGCCTTGGGTGGGGCCTCGCCGCGCGGGTCCACCCGCTTCAGGTCGTCGTCGAAATAGTAAAGCAGCGACATGGGGGCCTTTCCCGCATCGAATCCCTTGTCCTTGCCGCCCGGTGGCACCAGCATGAAAACATGAATCGCACTGAAGCCGGGCGGGTCGGCGATGGCGAACTCGGCGGCGTGGCCCTGGCGTTTTTCGGCAAGGCGCACCACCCAGGGCCGGTCGGCGGAGGTATCCGGCTTCAACGGGTGGGTGATTTCCCACGAATTGATGACGCCGTCCGTTGCGCTCCAGTCGTCGTCGGCATCGAGGGGGGTGTAGACTGCCTTGTCGAGCGGGCAATCCAGTGCTGTTGCTGGCAGCGTCGCGGCAAGCACGAAGATGGCTGCGCAGGTGGCCCGGATCATGGTTCGACCTCGTTGACGTCGTGCACGAGGTTAGCCGAACCCGCAGGCGCGGCAAGACGAGACGAACAGGCATGAGCGAGAACGCCATCAACGGCATAAGAGATCTGGCGGCGATCCGGGTGGACCGCTATGCCGTGGACCGTCTGGCGTCGCGCGGGCTGATCACGGCGGAGGCACGCGATGCCGCCCTCGCCGTGATCGAGCCGCCGCGGCGCTGGGGCCTGTGGGCCGGGCGGCTGCTCGGCACGGCGGGCGCCGCGCTCGTGCTCTCCGGCATCATCTATTTCTTCGCCTTCAACTGGAACCGCATCCCGCCCCTCACCCGGCTGGGCGTCATCGCCGCGCTGATCACCGCCGCCTGCCTCACGGTGGTGATCCTCGGCTTCGGCCGCCGCGCGTCGGAAACGGCTGCCGCCGCCGCCGTGACACTCGTGGGCGTGTTCCTGGCGGTGGCGGGCCAGATCTACCAGACCGGCGCAGACGCCTGGACCCTGTTCGCCGCCTGGGCCGGCCTCACCCTGGCCTGGACCCTGCTGGCGGGATCGGCCGCCACATGGGCGGTCTGGATCGCGGTGGCCGCCGTCACCATCGTCACCTGGTGGGACCAGACCCAGCCCGCGGACGCCGCCTTCCATAGCGGCCGCAACCTCAGCCTGATGGCCCTCTTCGGTCTTGCGCTTTTCAGCCGCGAAATGCTGGCGACGCGGGGCCTCTCCTGGCCGGCGGCGCGGTGGACGCGGTTCTTCCTCGGCCTACCGCTGCTGGCGGCGACGGTCCAACTGGCTCTGATCCTGCTGGAGGCGTTCGGCGGCTTCGGCGCGGCGGAAGGGGTGGCGCTCGCCGCCATTCTCCTGTGCCTTGTGGGGCTGGTCTTCATCTACCGCCGCCCGATCCCCGACCTTGCCATGCTGGCAGCCGTGGCCCTCGCCATCTGCGTCATCGCCGATTTCGCCCTGTTCCGGCTGCTGGCCGAAGGCAGCAAGAGGGCCGACATGGGCACTTATTTCCTCATGGGTGTCGCCACGCTCGCCTTGTTCGCCGCCGCCGTCGCCTGGCTCCGCGCCACGTCACGGCAGCTGGAGATGCGGTCATGACGCGGCCCACCATCGATGCCGGAACGCTCGTGGCCGCCTGGACGGCCTCCGGCGCGCTGCCCCAGGGGACGGAAGCGGCGGTCGTCGCGGCGCTCCGCGCCGACGCGGCAGAAGAGCGTCCGCCGTTGCACCTGAAGATCCTCGCGGCCGTCGGCACCTTCGTCGCGACGGTCTTCTTCCTCACCTTCCTCGTTATCGCAGACCTGATCTCGTTCGATAGCGGCGGGAACCTGCTCGGCTGGGGCCTCGCCTTCATCGCCGCCGGCATCGTCCTGTCGCTGGCCCTGCCGCGCGCCCGGGCGGGAATGGGCCGCGACGTGCTGGCGCAGACCGGCTTCACGGCCCTGGCGCTGGGCAAGGTGATGAGCGTCGCCGGACTCATCATCCTTGCGGGTGCGGACAGTCCGTGGGTGCCCACGCTGGCCATCCTCGCCGTCACCATCCTCACCTATCCGGTGTCGGCCACCTCGCTCGACCGCGTGCTCTCGCCCTATGCGGCAGGGGTGGCGGCGATGCTGGAGATCCTCTTGCGCCGGAACTCCGGCACCGATCCCAGCCTGGCCATCGCCGCGCTCTTCACCCTTGCTGCGGGAATAGCCGGCCTTCTCCTTTTGTCCCATCGCGTGCCGCTGGCGCTGCGGCCCATCGGCACCGCGGCCCTCGCCCTCATGGGCACCATCGTCTGCGTCCTCGCCGCCGGCCAGGATGCCGGGGCGTGGGCGAGCGGCCGGCCGCTGGATGCGCGCCCGGTCGAGGCGGTGCTCACAATTGCCCTCATCGGCGTGATCGGCTGGGCAGCGGGCGGGCTCGACCGGCTGGCCCGGCCGCCGCTCCTCGCCGCGGCGGCGGGGGCCATCCTGCTCGCCTTTGTCGGGGCGCCGGGCATCAGCTTTGCCCTGCTCGTGCTCATCGTCGGCCACGCGCTCCACGATGTGGCGCTGCGCGTGGCGGGGATTCTGGCTCTGCCCGTGTTTCTGGTGCTCTGGTACTACGGGCGGGACATGACCTTCCTGGAGAAGTCGGCCACGCTGGTGGGGAGTGGCCTGCTCCTGCTGGCTGGACAGGTGCTCATCGCCCGTGCCGGCTGGGACCGGGAGGACATGCCGTGAGCAATGTGATGCGGCGCTGGTTGTTCCTCGTGGCGGGTTTCGCCGTGCTGGCCGTTCTGGGCTGGAGCGTGCGCGACTTCGAGGCCCTCCTGGCCTCTGGCGAGGTGGTGCTGCTGCAACTCGCCCCAGCGGACCCGCGATCGCTGATGCAGGGCGACTACATGCGCCTTGCCTATGCGCTGGAGCGTGAGCGCATCGAGCTTGATGCGAGGTCCGGGGCCATCATCCTTGCCCTCGACGCACGCCGCATCGGTAGCTTTCGCCGCCTTGGCGGCGCCCCGGGCCCGGGCGAGGTGGCCTTCCGCGTGGTCAGCAACGCGGCCGGCAACGGCGTGGCGATCGAGCCGCATTCCTTCCTGTTCCAGGAGGGCCAGGCGGAGCTTTATGCCCAGGCCCGCTATGGCATCTTCCGCGTCGATCGGAGCGGTCGCCACCTGCTCGTGGGCCTCGCCGACGCCGATGCGCGGAAGATCGAGCCGCGCTGAGCCCCCGGGCACGCCCGGCAAGCGAGGGCCGGCCTATTCGGCCTTCCCGAAAGACCGGCGCACCCAGAGCGCCCGGACCGTCCAGACAATGCCCGCGAGGATCGCGACCCCGGCCGCGCCGAGCAGCCAGACAGGTGCATCGAGCCAGGGCCGCAGCACACCGCCGCGCGCCGCGGCCACCACGAGGACCGTTGCCACCAGATAGACCATGGCCGCGTTCCAGGTTTTCGCGCGCCCGCCCGCATCCGGCTCATCGTGGGGATCGAGATAGCGCGGGGCGATGAAACCGAGATAGGCCAGTTGCTGGATCGCCCCCAGAATGAACAGCACAGCGGCCACGTCCATGAGCAGGACCAGCGCCAGCCCGCCCGCCCCGATCAGCACGGAGCCTGCGGCGAGCCAGATCTCGCGGGCTCTTTCCGCCGGGTGCGGCGGCGTGCCCACAATGGCGGAATAGGTGGCGTCCGCCATCGCCGACACGGCCAGCGAACGCACCACCAGCACGCCGCTCAGCACATAGAACAGGCCGAGCGCCCGCAGGACAGCCTCAAGAGCGATGTTCACGGGGGGGGGGCTCCCAAACGCTCACAGGAGCGCGGCGGCAAAGGCGGAGGCCTGCCGGCCCGCCTCCGCTCTTGCGCAGGACGTATTGACCGAAAGGGCGGGATCGCGCGGGCCCTTCTGAGCCGACGCAGCACCCCGGGGCAGCGGACACGGCAGAGCGACGGCATGGCCGAGCGGGTGCGGGCGGGTCGGGAAGCGGAGCATGGTCTTGGACCCGCAATGGCTGACGGTCGAACGCGAACATGACCGCCATGCCCAAGGAACGGGGCGCCGTCAAGTCGGCCAACGGCGCCCCGGCCGCGCAGGGAGCCCGGCTACTGCCCCAGCGAGGGGAACACGGCGGTGGAGTGGCCCGATAAGTGTTGTGACGCGATCCCACTCCACGTATGGCCCCAGGCACTCGGCATCGGCTGCCATCGCGGCGCCGGGCGCAGCCGCTCAATCGCGCAGGTGGTCGGCAAAGGTTTCCCCCGCATAGGCGGCACGGAAGCGGCCCGCTTCCACGAGGCGGGGCACCACGCCTTCGAGGAAGAGGCGCACCGCGTCGAGGCACCCTCCGGGCAGGGCGATGAAGCCGTCCATGGCGCCCGCCGCGGCCCAGTCGAGGATCTCGTCCACGGCATCGTCAACGGTGCCGACGATCCGCCAATGGGCGGACCCCGTCACCTCGGGGCGGCGCAGCAACTCGGCAAGCGGTGGCTCTTCGCGTGCGATCAGGCGACGCAACAGCTCCGCATGGGTGCGGCTGCGCACCTTCGCGGGGGCCGGCGGCAGGTCCGCTGCGGTGACGGGGCGCGTCTCCTCCCAGTCGGACAGGTCGAGCCCCGTCATCTCCCGAATGCCGGCGATCTTGCGGGCGCGGTCCGCCCGGGCATGGGTGTGCGCGAACAGCTCGCGCGCCTCGGATCGGCTCGCCGCGAGATAGAGGCTGAGGCCGGGCAGGACGAGAACGTCGCCGTGCGCACGCCCCTGAGCCTGTGCCCGGTTGTTCATATCCTTGCGGATATCGATGGCCGCCTCCCGGTCCGGGGTGGAGACGAACACCGCGTCGGCCACCGCGGCGGCGAAATCGCGCCCCTCCGGCGAGGCCCCGGCCTGCACCAGGGGGATCGGCGCGCGCGCCGCCGGAAGATTGAGCGGCCCGCGCACGCGAAAATGGGTCCCTTCATGGTCCAGGGGCCTCACCAGGGCCGCATCGGCGTAGGTTCCGGCCGCCCGGTCGAGCCTGAGCGCCTCGAACGGAAAGCTCGCCCACAGGGCCCGCACCACCTGCGTGAACTCGGCGGCGCGGTCGTAGCGCTCCTGTGCCGAAGGCATGGCCGGCAGGCCGAAATTCTCGTTGCCGTCGAGTGCGGTGACGATATTCCATCCGGCGCGGCCGTTGGTCAGCCAGTTCAGGGATTGGATCTGCCGGGCCACCACATAGGGCGGGTAGAAGGTGGTGGACATGGTGGAGAGGAGGCCGATACGCGAGGTCTCGCGGGCGATGGCGGCCAGCAGCAGGGTCGGATCGAGGCTGGCGAAGCCCGGTCCGGCCTCCACCGCGCGCGCGTCGAGGAACAGCGTGTCGGGCCGGAACACGAAATCGAGCCGGGCCGCTTCGGCACGCCGCGCGATGTCGAGATAAAGGTCGCTGGAAAAGTGCCCTTCGATGCCGCTGTCGGCACGGCGCCAGGCGTCGCCGCTGAGCCAGGTCGGCGCAAGTGACATGCCGATGTGAAGGGTTCTCCCGGCCCGCATTCCAGCCCGCCTTTCAGCTGCGACACTTGGCAGCATCACTGTATTTTAGGAAGATTCTAAGTTTAAAATTCAAATTGTTCGCGATTCTATTGTAGCCTAGACTTGTTGCATATGTAACGGCCGCAGCTGCGGCATAAGGATATGCGATGGGCCTTGAGGTCAGGAATGCGACCGCTTCCTACGGCGGTCCCGAGGTGCTGCGCGACCTTTCGGTCGGCTTCGCCGGGGCGCGCCTGACCGCGCTGGTGGGTCCCAACGGCTGCGGCAAGTCCACCCTGCTCAAGGCGGTGATGGGGTTCGTGCCGCTGGCGCGCGGTGCGGTGGTCCTGGATGGGCGCCCGTTGCGCGGGATCGGCCGCCGGGAGCTTGCCCGGCACATCGCCTACCTGCCGCAGGAAACCTATTGCCCGGACTACATGACCCTCGGCGAGCTCGTGGAACTGGCCGGCTACGCCCGCTATTCGCTGGCCGGCGGCCCTTCCGCGCGCGACCGGGACCTGTTCCGTGCCGCGCTGGAGACGGTGGGCCTCGCCGATCTCGCGCACCGGCCAGTCAACGCGCTGTCCGGCGGGCAAAGGCAGCGGGCCTGGATCGCCATGGTGTTGGCCCAGGACGCCCGCATCATCCTCATGGACGAGCCGGTGAACCACCTCGACATGAAGTACCAGTATGCCGTGCTTGATCTGGTGCGGCGGCTCACGCGCGATCACGGCAAGACGGTGGTGGTGGTGCTGCACGACCTCAACCTGACGACCGCCTTCGCCGATGACGTGGTCATGCTGCGCGCCGGCGCCGTTATGGCGGCCGGCCCCGCCACGCGCACCGTCACCGCCGCGACGGTGCAGCAGACCTTCGATCTCGACGCCGATATCTTCGACCGGGACGGTCGTCTCATCTGCCTGCCCCGCATGGCGAAGGCCGACCTCGTGCCGTCATGAGGGGACGCATCGCCTTTCTGGCCGGCGCTCCCATCCTGCTGGGGCTGGCTCTCCTCGCCAATCTCTCCATCGGCGCAACATTGTTGTCGCCGGCCGATCTGGTGGCCGCCCTGCTGCATTTCGAGCCGGACGACTACAGCCATTATGTCCTCGTCTACCAACGCTTGCCGCGTGCGCTCATCGCGATCTATGCGGGTGCCGTCCTCGCCTGCTCCGGTGCGGTGCTGCAGGGGCTGACGCGCAATCCCCTCGCCGCGCCGGGCACCCTGGGCATCAATGCCGGCGCAACGCTGTTTGTGGTGGCAGGGGCCTATCTGTTCGATCTCGGCATCCGTGCGCAGGGCGCGGCGGCGCTGGCCGGCGCGCTGTTCGGCTTCGTCGCCTGCCTCACCGTGGCCCGGCTCGCGGGCAATGGCCATGATCCGCGGGGGCTGGCCCTCATCCTGTCGGGGGCGCTGGTGTCGATGCTGTTCTCGGGCCTCGCCAATGCCTTCCTTCTGTCCGACCCGGCCCGCCGCACCGACTTTCTCGGCTGGGTCAGCGGCAACATCAACCATGTCTATGCCGAGCGCCTCTATGCCTTCTGGTGGATCGGCCTGCCGGCGCTGGCCGCGTTGCAGCTGCTGGCGCGGCCCCTGACCCTCATCATGCTGGGCCCGGAGAAGGCCGCTTCCTCGGGCGTCAATGCGGCCGTCGTGTCGCGCGCCGCGCTGGCGGCGGTGGTGCTGGGCTCGGGCTCGGCGGTGGCGATCTGCGGGCCGGTCGGCTTCGTCGGCCTCATGGTGCCCCACATGGTGCGCCCCTTCGTCGGATCGGGCTTCGCCCTCGGCCTGCCGGCCTGCGCCCTCACCGGCGCCACCGTGTGCCTCATGGCCGATCTCGCCGCGCGGCAGGCGTTCAGCCCCTATGTGCTCCACACCGGCGTGCTGCTGGACCTCCTGGGCGGGATCGTGTTCGCCCTGATCGTGAAGCGCTTCTACCTTTCCTCCCGCGCCGGAGGGCGGCCGTGAAGCGCGACACCGCAACCGATGGCAGGCCCATTCTGCGCTTCGACAACGGGATGCAGGTCCGCCTCGGCAACCTTTATTGCGGGGCCTTCCTGGCCTTGACCGCCGTGCTGCTGGCCGCGCTGTCCGTGGGCATCGGCACGACCCGCACCGGCCTTTCCGATCTCATCGCCGCCCTTGCCGGCCGGGCGCTGGGGCAGGACGAAGCGTTCGCGCTCCACGATGTTCGCCTGCCGCGCATCCTCATCGGCTTCATGGCGGGCTGGCTGGTGGCGCTGGCGGGGGCCATGCTGCAATCCCTGGCCCGCAATCCGCTCGCCGATCCGGGGCTGTTCGGCCTCAGCCAGGGCTCCATGATCTTGATCATGCTGCTTCTGGTGCTGGTGCCGGGCGCGCCGAAGGCGATGATCGCCCCTGCGGCACTGCTCGGCGGGCTGGCCGTGGCGGGGCTGCTGATCTGGCTGGTGGGCGGGGAACGGTCGGGTGGCCTTGCCATCCTGCTCATGGGCATTGCGGTGGAAACGGTGCTGTCCTCGCTCGGCTCCATCCTCATTCTCTATACGCCGAGCGAGACGTCGTTCGCCTTGTCCGAATGGATGGCCGGCTCCCTGTTCCTTGCGAGCTGGGGCGGCATCGGGCTGATCGCACCCTGGTTCCTCCTGAGCCTGCCGGGCGCCTTCCTCGTCGGGCGCGCTTTGCCGGGCTACGAACTGGGCGACGAGATGGCCATGGCGATCGGCGAGCCGGTGGCCCGCTCGCGCCCGGCCATCCTGTTGCTCGCCGTGGCCCTGAGCGCGGCCGCGGTGACCGCGGTGGGGCCGCTGATGTTCCTTGGCGTTCTGGCGCCGCACCTTGCCGGCTTCCTTTCGCCCGCCATCGGCCGGGCGCGCCTGTTCCTGTCCGCCTTGGCCGGCGGCATCCTGATTGTTGCCGCCGACGCCCTCACCCGGGGCCTGGCCGGCGACATGGCCATGCCGCTCGGGCTTGCCCTCACCGTCATCGGCGTTCCCTTGTTCATCCTCACCTTGCGCCTGAACGCGCTTCGCCGTCACCGCACCAGCTGAAAGCGAGACGATGCACCTGTCCCCTCCGCTCGCCGTCGCCGGCGCGTTCCTGTTCTCCGTTCTCGCGACCATTCCCGCCGCCCGTGCCGCCGAGCGCACGGTGACCGACGGCACCGGGCGGCAGGTGCAGGTTCCTGATGACCCGAGGCGCATCGTCGTCATGCATGAACCGCTCATCGGCATTGCCCTGCTCGACCTCGGGGTGGAGGTGGCGGGCAGCTACGGCCGCTCCGACGACGGGCGCGTGCTCACCGCCGTGGACTTCATCGACACCGTGCTGGGCGCAAAGGGCAGGCGGCCACAGGGCATCGGCGCCTTCGGCCAGCTGGATCTCGAAAAGCTGCGCGCGCTCAAGCCGGACCTGATCATCGGCACCGAGCGCGACGCCGAGAAGGCGGCGCAGCTCTCTGCCATTGCGCCGGTCTATCTTCAGAACGCCAGCGCCGGCTCCGCCTCCGGCATCAGCGTGGAGGCGGACCTTGCGCGGCTGCTCAACCGCCAGGCGGTCTTCGACGCGCGCAAGGCGGCCTATCTCGACCGCGTGGAGGCCATCCGCGCCCGCCTGCCGAAGGATCCGAAAGGCCAGACCTATCTCGCCGTCATCGTCCACGACCAGATCAACCTGGTGGGCGACGTTTCCGGCGCCATCCAGGCCTTGGAGGATCTCGGCTACCGCCCGGCGAAGCTGGACCAGGTGGGCAGCGGCAACGGGCTCGGCACCATGTTCGCGATGCCGCTCGACCCGGAGCGCTTCGGTCGCGCAAACCCGGACCTGCTGGTGGTGATGAACAGCTATGTGGACAAGGACCGTTCCGCCGCCGGCATCCGTGCCCGCCTCGACCGCATCATGCCGGGCTGGGAACGCTTCCTGAAGCCGGCGCGCGAAGGGCGGGTGCTGTTTCTCGATTCGGCCAGGGTGGCCACACCCTCCATCGCCAGCGCCGAACATACCCTCGATGCCTATGCGGCGTGGGCGAAACCCTGAGCCGGACAGGGCGGCGGGGCCCGGTCTTCCGCGCGATGAAAGCATAAGGCCTCCGCGCATCCCGTTTGCGGGGATGGGCGGAGGCCTCTGGGCCGGCGGGCGCCTCGCGTGTCAGAAGCTGCCGCGCAGGCCCGCGCCCAGCACCGTCGGCAGCGTCATGCTGCCCTCGATGCCGCCGAGGGAGCGGTTGTACTGCATGTAGGTCGGGACACGCTCGTTGAAGATGTTCTTGGCGTAGCCGTAGACCTCGGCATGTTGGTTGAATTTGTAGCTCATGCGCAGATCGGCGATGGTATAGGCGCCGATCTCATAATCGGCCGTATTGGCGTCGTCCGAATAATAGCCGTCGATGCAGCGGACGTCGCCGGCAATATGGAAGTTGGGCAGCGCCTCCCAGTCGAAACCGGCGCTGAACGTATAGCCCGGCGACTTCTGGAACGCGTTGCCCTCATAATCCGGGTTGGACAGCATCTCGGTGATCTGCGTGCGCACCACGCCGAGCCCTGCCGTCAGGCGCAGGGTGTCTGTCACACGGTAGTCGGCCGAAAGCTCGAAGCCATAGGAGTAGGCCGATTCCGCGTTGATGGTGTAGTATTGCGTGATTCCGCTCGTCAGCAGCACTCCCACATAGCGCTGGGCATTCGTATAGTCCATGTAGAACAGGTTGCCTGTCACATAGAGTTTGTTATCCAGGAAATGAGCGCGGGTGAATATTTCGTAGTCCCATACGGTTTCAGGATCGAACTCCAGCCATTGCTTGGAGCTCGTGTTCAGCGAGACGCCGCCTGGATTGTAGCCCTTGCTCACCAGCCCGCCGACGGTGACATCCTGCGTCAGCTTGTAGGCCACCGAGAGCTTCGGCAGAATGGCGTCGAACGTCTGGTCGTAGTCCAGGGGCTCGGTGGCGAGCGACGAGGTGCCCACGCGCTGGACCCGGTCGCGCTCGTAGCGCAGCCCGCCGGTGACGCTCCACCGGTCGGTAAGGCGGTAGGTGGTTTCACCGAAGATGCCAAGATTGTCCTTGGTGTCCTCGAACGAGGAAACGCCCCGATAGTAGAGAACTTCGTCCGACGTCGTGTTGGCATAATAGACGGCGGCCATGCCGCTCCATTTGTCCTCGCTCTGGCCGAACAGGAAGCGCGCCTCGTTGGAGCCGTTGAGCTGCTCGATCTCGGCGCCGGCATTGGTCATGGGGGCGCTGACGCGGGTGACGGACGAGCCCGAATACTGCGCCTGATCGACAAATTTAACGCCATTGCCGAAATCATAGCTCACATCGAGGATGCCGATGTTGGTGGTCTGGTCCCAGCTCGGCATGTAGAGCGACTTGCTGTCGAGATCCGCATAGGGGGCGAAGGCGGATTCGTCGGTCGGCCGGTTTCCCGCATTGTAGGAATAGGTCAGCTTCGCCTCAAGGCCGGGAATAGCCTGCGGTTGCCACAGCAGCTTGCCGCGGATTACCGTATTGGCGAAGTCCTGGTCCGTATCGCCCTGGGTGAAGGCGGGATTGACGAAATTGATGAAGGTGTCCCGTCCCTGGTAGTCAACTGCGATGCGCGCTGCCAGATCACTGCTGAGGGGGCCGGAGGCCATCGCCGAGACCTGCATCGTCTGGTAGCTGCCATACTCCGCCTGGTAGGCCACCTCCGGCTTGAAGGTGGGGTCCTTCGTGTTGACGATGATCGTACCGGCGATGGCATTGGCGCCCTGGGAGGTGGTCTGCGGGCCGCGGAAGACCTCGATGCTCTCCACATCCCAGGTTGCGTTGCCGCCATAGACGTATTCATAGAAATTTTGATAGTGGCCATCTATATTGATCGTGGCTCGGGGCACGGTACCCGAGAGAAAGGCGATGGAGCCTGAATTCGGCCCCTGTGTATCCTGGCCGCGGATGATGGGCGCGCCGACGGTTCCGAGATAATAGACGTTGGGCGTGCCGGCGAGGACTTCGCGAATGGTGTTGTCGCCGAACTTGTCGGCGATGTCCTTGGCCGTGAGCACGGTGACGGAGGCCGCAGTCTCGTCGAGGCTGCGTTCCACTTTCTCACCGGTCACGACGATCGTGTCCAGCGCCACGGTCGCGCCGTCTGCGCTCTCCTGGCCATAGGCCGTCGCGCTGAGGGCCGACAGGAGGGAAAGCGCGCTTGCGCCACACAGAAGCATCCCAGCCAGACGTGGCGACATTCGATCCCCCGATGTCCCGAGAAAAATCGCTGGCTGGGGGTGCGCCGTGGCTCGCGAACTGCAATCTATCGTTCCACAATACAAAGCACATTCTGCATGTCAACATTTTGCCGCGCTTCTGACCAAGGCTATAATACCTCCATTTCCAAATGCCGGGCGATGGCCTTGCGCGGCCGGGCAGGGCTCTTGGAACCGCTGGGCTTGAAAACCGCAGGGCCGGCAAGGGAGGGTCGGATTGATCGGGCGGCGGCGGTGCCATACCGTTTTTGCGATTCGGCAGGCGCAATCGGCGCCCCGGGGTCGGGCTCCCCGCTTTGTGGCGGCACGGTCCGGCGCGGGGCATTTCTCGCGCCGGCGGTTCCGAATATCCTCCTGCGCCTCGCATCGCCCCGGGAACTGACGCAATGAAGCCGAACGCGCGCCGCGCCGATCCGCCGGAAACGGACGAGACGCCGGAGAAGGAGAAGCGCTCGGGCACGATCCAGTCGGTGTCGATCGCAGCCCGCTTCCTCGCCATTCTGGCCAATGCCGAGGGGCCGATGCCCCTTGGCGAGCTGGCGCGGCGCGCCCGGACGGGAAGCTCCACCGCGCATCGCTACATGCAGAGCCTTGTGCTGGAGGGGCTGGTGGCCCAGGACGAGATCAGCGGCCGCTACGATCTCGGCCCGGCGGCGCTGAGCATCGGCATCGGCGCCTTGCGCCGCATCAGCCCGGTGGAGGTGGCCGCGCGGCACATGAAGGCTCTTTCCATGCGCATCTCCGCGAGTTGCGGGGTGGCGATCTGGACCGAGCGCGGTCCGACCATCGTCCGCTGGTATCGCAGCGCCAACTTTTCCATCAGCACGGTTGGGTTGGGCGATGTCCTGCCGCTGGACAATTCCGCCTGCGGCCTCGTCTTCCAGGCCCATCTGATGCCGGATCGCATCAAGGCGGCGCGCCGGATGCAGCCCCCGAGCTTTCGCGGCACGGCTCCGGCACAATCGGTCCTGGATGCGGCGCGTCAATCGCCGATCCTGGAGTTGAACGAGCACCTGTTCTCGCTGCTCACCGGCAAGGCGGCTGCGGTGTTTGATGCCCAGAACGAGATCGCCTGCGTGGTCACCACGGTGTCCATGGTGGCGGCGGCGGAAGCCGAGGGACACCGCGACGCGCTGCTTGAAGTCACCCGGCTGGTTTCAAAGGATTGCGGCGGTACGCCCGGCCGGGGATAGGGTCATCGCCATCGTGCCGTTGAGGGCGTGGACCGCGTGCGCGGGATGGCGCCGAACAGCAGGTAGAACGGGCTGAGCGCGATCCGAGCAAATGGAATTCATTTGCTCGGTGAACCGCCCTCTAGGGTCGAGACTCAACGTAGCCAGCATGAGACGAGAGCGGCGCGGCACAAGGAAGCGAGATAGTTCCGCGCGAGCTTGTCGTATCGGGCACAGTACACGACTCTTTCATGCTGGATGTGGGCCTGCTCTGGGGCCTTGTGGATTTGGAGGTTGCCCTGTCATGATGGCGTTCCAGCATTGAACGGCTTCGCGTCCTCCTTGGATCAGGATTTTTCTCAGCAGATCGAAGCCGACGCGGAAAATCGACTTTGCCTTGCGCTTGTGGGTCTTGATGATAATTGGTCGATGTCTGGCGCTCCATTCCCCAGTTGTATGAGCGAAGGTGAAGGCGACGGCCAGCACGGCGATGAGCTTGGCGATCCGCTCCGGGTTGGTGATGTGAGTGTCCTCGAGGTTGAGACCGCGCGTCTTGCTGGCCGCGAACAGGGTTTCGATTTCCCAGCGCCGCCGATAGTTGGCCAGGGCGATCCCGGGATCGGTGTTGGTTGCCACAACGAGCAGTTCCTTACTGGCCAGTCGTATCGCCGCGAGCTTTACGGGCGGCCCGAGAGCGCTGCCGCGTGAACCGAGGCGGCAATCTTCGCGCACGTAGCGGCGTCCGCCGATGGCGAGCTTCCGGAACAAGGAAACGACCGGGCAGCAGCGGCCATCAGCCAGACGGATCTGGAAGGCGTCCTTGATGCGCAGGATGAACGGGATGTTGTTCTCGACCAGAAAGGCCATCCAGGCCGTGCCGACGAATTCCCGATCAGCGATCAATCCGGCTACAGCCTCGGCACCGAAGACATTGCAAAAGCGGGACAGCAGGGCTTCGCGATGGGCCGTGGTCGAGTTGCCGGCTCTGTCGAGCACGTCCCACATGAGCGGGATGGCGATGCCGTTATGGACGATGGCGAGCATCAGGACGTTGACGTCGCGTCGCCCGAACTTCCAACTGGTGCGGTCGAGGGCAAGAAGCCAGGGCCCCGATCCGATCCGTGCGATCCTCACCACGACGCGGGCCAGTTGATCGCTATCCAGCTCGACCTGCTCGAAGAAACGCTGGAGGCGGCGATAGTTTGAAGCAATCTCCGCCCGCGTCGGGAACATCCCGGCAAGGTGACTTAGATTGACGGTGCGCGACAGCAGAACGCCGACGACAAGGACGCAGAAGCTCTCAAGCCGGCTCTTGCGCATCGACAAGTGCTTGTCCAGGCAATGCCTCAAAGCGGCGATGATGTCTCTTCTCATGCAAAATCCCGATCCGCTCTCCGCCGAATCGGAAATCCTACTGATCGATCAAGGCCCTACCAAGAATCGTCGTGTACTGTGCGTATCGTGTGGCGATGCGCCTGAAGTCCATGAGGCGGCAGAACATGCGCTCGATGGCGTTGCGCTTTCTGTAGCGCCTTTTGTCAAATGGGTGGAGATACTTGCGCGTGGGATTGTTGGGGATGACCGCCCGCATGTTCCGCTGCTGGATCTCGGTCCCGACGTGACGCCGCCTGCTTCGTGGGCGCCGGCGGCCAGTGCACTGGAGAGGAAGGTCTTGAAAGGCATGATCAATCTCTGAGTTGGGGTCTGCGACGGGCGTGCCCCGTCATGCCATCCGCCGCCGGGCACGCGGCCGGAATAGGGGGTGTCGCGGCAATGTCCCCACGGCCCGCGCCACCAGCCGCGGCGGCAGCCCTGGGCGACAGGCATTGCCTGCGCGGCCGGGGTCCCGCCTGCGGGAGGTGCAAGTGCGGGGAAGGCGCCGGCCGGCCGGGAACAAGCAGAAGTGCGACGAGGCCAAGACCTCCGAGCCTGACCGCAGGCGCACAGGCTGCCTTTGCCCGTGTCCACGCCTTGGTGGTCGCCACCTTCGGCTGAGCTGCAGCGTTTCCGTCCTCACCGCTCCTGCCGGAACGGTGAGCCACCCGCCGGGCGCCTTCGCGCACCAGCCGCGCTGCCTACGCCCGGCGAAGGCCGCCATGCCCGCAGGAGGGCGGGATGCGGCGGGCCCGCAATGCGCCTGACCACGGGCGCCGCACCTCGTCATTTTGACCCGTGCGGCCGGCGCACCAATGCGTCGTCTGGACAAAATGTCCACACCGCACCGCGTAAAACCCATCAAGCCATTGAAAATTCAAATTCTCCTCCGCTGGCCTCGGCCTTGCTTGAGTTTGCGTGCCGCACGTCGCCGCAAAAGCGCGCGCCAGCCAAGAAAACCCCATGGAGGAGACATGTCCGTCACCACATTTGCGCCACCCCCATTCCTGAGCCGCGAGCGCACCATCGCAGCAGCCGGGTTCAATCGCTGGCTGGTGCCGCCGGCCGCGCTCGCCATTCACCTGTGCATCGGCATGGCCTATGGCTTCAGCGTGTTCTGGCTGCCCCTGTCGCGGGCCGTCGGCGTCTCGACGTCCATCGCCTGCCCGGCGGACATGGGCTTCGTCGCCGGCCTGTTCGCAACCTCGTGCGATTGGCAGATCTCCCAGCTGGGCTGGATGTACACTTTGTTCTTTGTGTTGCTGGGCTCCTCCGCCGCCATCTGGGGCGGGTGGCTGGAGACGGCGGGCCCGCGCAAGGCCGGCCTCGTCTCCGCCTTCTGCTGGTGCGGCGGCCTCGTGATCTCGGCGGCGGGCGTGTACCTGCACCAGATCTGGATGCTGTGGCTCGGCTCCGGCGTCATCGGCGGCATCGGGCTAGGGCTCGGCTACATCTCGCCGGTGTCCACCCTCATCAAATGGTTCCCGGACCGGCGCGGCATGGCCACCGGCATGGCCATCATGGGCTTCGGCGGCGGCGCCATGATCGGTGCGCCGCTGGCCAACATCCTGATGCAGCACTTCGCCACCCCCGCCTCGGTGGGCGTGTGGCAGACCTTCCTGGCCATGGCGGCCATCTATTTCGTGTTCATGGTGGGCGGCGCGCTGGGCTATCGCGTGCCGCGCGAGGGCTGGGCGCCCAAGGGCTGGACGCCGCCGGCGCCGTCCGCCAACGCCATGGTCACCCACCGCCACGTGCATCTCAACGTGGCCTGGAAGACGCCCCAGTTCTGGCTGCTGTGGGCGGTGCTCTGCCTCAACGTGTCGGCGGGCATCGGCGTCATCGGCATGGCCTCGCCCATGCTGCAGGAGGTGTTCGGCGGGCGGCTCATCGGCCTCGACCTCACCTTCTCCCAGCTCGATGCCGGCCAGAAGGCGCAGATCGCGGCCATTGCCGCGGGCTTCACCGGCCTGCTCTCCCTGTGCAACATCGGCGGGCGGTTCCTGTGGGCCTCCTTCTCCGACAAGCTCGGGCGGAAGATGACCTACGCCATCTTCTTCGTGCTGGGCTTCGGCCTCTACGCGCTGGTGCCCACCACCGCGCACATGGGCTCGGTGGTGCTGTTCGTCGGCGCCTTCTGCATCATCCTGTCCATGTATGGCGGCGGCTTCGCCACCATACCGGCCTATCTGGCCGACATCTTCGGCACCCACATGGTGGGCGCCATCCACGGCCGGCTGCTCACCGCCTGGGCCACCGCCGGCGTGCTCGGCCCGGTGCTGGTGAACTACCTGCGCGAATACCAGATCGCCTCCGGCATTCCTCGCGAGGCGGCCTATGACCAGACCATGTACATCCTCGCCGGCCTGCTGGTCCTCGGCCTTGTCGCCAACCTCCTGGTCCGGCCCGTGGCCGAGCATCTCTACATGAAGGATGCCGAGCTCAAGAAGATGAACAAGGCCGCCCTCGCCAAGGAGGAGGCCCATGCCGACTTCGAGGACTTCGAGGAAGAGGCGAAGGATGGCGGCCTGACCACGGCGGCGCGCTCCTCCACCCCCGTCGCCTCCGGCTCGACGCCCCTGCCGCTGGTGGTGGCAGCCTGGGTGCTGGTGGGCGTGCCGCTCGCCTGGGGCGTGTGGATCACCCTGCAGAAGGCGGTGATCCTGTTCCATTGAGCCCGCCGGTCCCGGTCCCCGACCGGCCGCCCGAACCATCGGCACGAGCCCTCCCGGCTCGGACCTGCGCGCCCCGTTCCGGCCTGTTCCGGGCCGGGGCGCGCCCTTTCCCGTTTGATCGCTCCGGCAAATTGCGCGATGGATGACACCGATGCCGGCCGGCCCGTGCACGCAGAAATGCGCGGCTGCTGCATCGGGGAGGAAGGGCGAGACGCCCGGCGGCCGGCGCCGACGGCATCGTCTTTCGCGGATGGCCTTTGTCGCGTGCCGGCGAGGGTCCGAGAATGACGGCCAGGACCTGATGAGCACCATCGCCGACGCCCCGGCCGAAGCCGGAGCCGACATCGCCTTCAGCCCGCATCTTGCCGGCGCCTCCATCCTGGTGGTGGACGACGAGCCGGGCATGCGGAACTTCCTCGTGCGCATGCTCGCCTCCCGCTGCCGCCACGTGGCGGAGGCGGCGGACGTAGCGGCCGCTTCGAAGCTGTTGGAGGCGACGCCCTTCGACCTCATCATCCTCGACAACATCATGGCGGGGCGCACCGGCCTCGAATGGCTGGAGGAACTGCGCGGCTCCGGCTTCTACCGGGACGTGATCCTCATCACCGCCTTCGCGGACCTGGAAACCGCCATAAAGGCCCTGCGCGCCGGGGCGGCGGATTTCGTGCTGAAGCCGTTCCGCTCCAACCAGATCCTCAACGCCATCGCCCGCTGCCTCGACCGGGGCCGGCTGATGCGCGAGAATTTCGTTCTGCGCCGCGAATTGAAAGCCATCCCCGGCGCCGCCGCGCCCCTGATGGCGGGCGAGAGCCTGGCGACGCGCACCGCGTGGGCGGTGATCGAGCGGGTGGGCCCCATGCCCACCACCGTGCTGGTCACGGGGGAGAGCGGCACCGGCAAGGAGGTCACCGCCCGCGCCCTCCACGCCGTCTCGCCCCGCGCGGGAAAGCCCTTCGTGCCGGTGAATTGCGCCGCCATCGCCCCGGAGATCATCGAGAGCGAATTGTTCGGGCACCTGAAGGGCGCCTTCACCGGGGCCGCCTCCTCCCGCGAGGGGCTGTTCTTCTATGCCCAGGGCGGCACCCTGTTTCTCGACGAGGTGGGGGAACTGCCCCCCGCCATGCAGTCCAAGCTGCTGCGGGTGATCGAGGACAAGAAGGTGCGCCCGGTGGGGGCCGAGCGGGAGGTTCCGGTGGACGTGCGCCTGGTTGCCGCCACCAACGCCAACCTCACCGCCGAGGTGGCCGCCGGCCGCTTCCGCCAGGACCTCTATTACCGGCTCAATGTGGTGAACCTGCACCTGTCGCCTTTGCGCGAGCGGCCGGCGGACGTGGCGCCCTTGGCCCGCCTGTTCATGGCGGAGCTTTCCGCCCAGCTGGGCGTCGCCCCCCTCGACCTCACGGACGCGGTGCTGGCGGCACTGGCGCGCTATCCCTGGCCGGGCAACGTGCGCGAGCTGCGCAATGTCATCGAGCGCTCGCTCATCCTCGGCGAATTCCCGCGCGACGTGGTGCCGGAGGAAGCGGAGGAGGAACTGCCCGCCGGCGCCGGCACCGAGGCCCTCGGCGCGGTGGAAAAGGCCCACATGCTGAAAGTGCTTACAGAAGCCGGCGGCAACCGCGCCGAGGCCGCACGGCGCCTCGGCGTCTCCCGCAAGACGCTGGACCGCAAGCTGAAGGCCTGGAATGGCTAGCCAGGGCGCGGCCGCCTCCCCGCCGCCGCGGGGGCTGTTCGCCCGGCTGCGCTCGGTGCGGGTGCGGCTTTTGGCCATCGCGCTTCTGCCCACCCTCATCATCCTGCCGGCGGTGCTGGCGCTGGTGGTGACATGGTGGACCACCCAGTTCGACCGCCTGCTCATCTCCAAGGTCAATGGCGACCTCACCATTGCCCGCCAGTATCTCGACCGGCTCATGGAGCGGTCCGACGAGACCTTGCATGCGCTGGGGGATTCGGTGGCCTTCGCCCGCGTGGCCGGCGCCGGGGATGCCGCCGCCATGGCCGATTTTCTCAATGAGCGCCGCAAGGCCATGGGGCTCGATTTCCTCTATCTCCTCGATGCCGAGGGCCGGCGGATTGCCGCCTCCCCCGTCCCGGCCGCGGACGAAGGGAGGCCGGGTGCGGCCGGCGTCCTGTGGCCGGTGGAGGCCCGGGCGCTGAAGGGCCGCGCCTCCACCGAGATCGACGTGTTCGGCCCGGCGGAACTCGCGCGCCTGTCCCCGGAGCTGGCGAACCGCGCCCATATCGCCCTCGTGCCGACCCCCGGCGCCGTGCCCACCACGCGGGCGACGGAGGACCGGGGCATGGTGGTGCAGTCGGGCACGCCGGTGGAACTGCCCGGCACCGGGCGCGCGGCGCTGGTGGGCGGCCTTTTGCTCAACCAGAACCTCGACTTCATCGACACCATCAACGATCTCGTCTACCGCCCCGGCAGCCTGCCGGAGGGCTCCGCCGGCACCGCCACCTTGTTCGTGGAGGATGTGCGCGTTTCCACCAATGTGCGCCTGTTCGAGGGGCGCAGGGCCCTGGGCACCCGCGTGTCGCAGGAGGTGCGGGACGCGGTCCTGGGCGAGGGGCGGGTGTGGCTCGACCGGGCCTTCGTGGTGAACGACTGGTACATCTCCGCTTATGAGCCCGTGGTGGACAGCCATGGCCGGCGCATCGGCATGCTCTATGTGGGCTTCCTGGAGGCGCCCTTCCTGGCCCTGAAGCGGGCGAGCCTTGCGGCGGTGGCGGTGGGCTTCCTGCTGGTGGCGCTGGTGGCCATTCCCGTGCTGCTGCGCTGGGCGGCGGCCATCTTCCGACCGTTGGAGGCCATGAACGCCACCATCGCCCAGGTGGAGACGGGTGCCCTTTCCGCCCGCACCGGGGTGCCCGCCACCTCCGACGAGATCGGCCGCGTGGCGCACCATCTGGATGCCATGCTCGACCTGCTGCAGGAGCGCGACGCCGAGCTGCGGCGCTGGACCGATGAACTGGACCGGCGCGTCGCCGCCCGCACCCGGGAGTTGCAGGACGCCAACGCCGAGCTTGCCGCCACCCAGCGCCAGCTCATCATGTCCGAGAAGCTCGCCGCCATCGGCGAGATCACCGCCGGGGTGGCGCACGAGATCAACAATCCGGTGGCGGTGATCCAGGGCAATCTGGATGTGGCGCGTGACGTGCTGGGCCCGGCGGTGGGGCCGGTGAAGACCGAGTTCAACCTCATCGACCAGCAGGTGCACCGCATCACCGTCATCGTTTCCAAGCTGCTCCAGTTCGCCCGGCCGGCGGAATTCGCCGGGCACCTCGAACCGGTGGCGCCGGCCGAGGTGGTGGGCGATGCGCTGCTGCTGGTGCAGCACCTGCTCGCCCGCAGCGAGATCGCCGTGGCGCGGGAGGAGGCCGCCACCCGGCGGGTGATGATGAACCGGGTGGAGGTGCAGCAGGTGCTCATCAACCTCATGGTCAATGCCATCCACGCCATGCCCTCCGGCGGCACCCTCACCCTCGCCACCGCCGATGCCGACCAGGGCGGGCTGCCCGGCGTGCTGTTCCGGGTGCGTGACACCGGCGCCGGCATCCCGGCCGAGCGCATCGCCCGGGTGTTCGATCCCTTCTTCACCACCAAGCCCCAGGGGGGCGCCGAGGGGGGCACCGGGCTCGGCCTCTCCATCAGCTACACGCTGGTGGAGCGGGCGGGCGGCACCATGAGCGTGGAGAGCCCGCCCGGCGCCGGCGCCGCCTTCGCCTTCTGGCTGCCCGAGGCGGGAGGCGCGCCCGGCTGCGCGTGACATGTCGCCTCCGGCGCACGCTACGTCAGGACAGGGCGCTGTCTGCCGCCACCCTATGGTAGCCTTGCGGTCGGCGTTTCGCCGTGCAGGTCTGCGCCAGCACAATGCCGGCGGCAGGGGCGCGGCGCCGTCGCCTGCCGGACATCTGCCGCCCCGGCTGCCGCCGTCCGGGACAGGCCCGGTGCGGCTTGGTGTGCAAGCGCGGCGTCCTGGAAAACGGATCGGACCCAAGCTGCGTCCCGTGCGCACAAGCGCGGCGGTCATGCCACCCGAACCACCGCCATCATGCCGCCGGCCATGTGGTAGAGGTGGTGGCAGTGCAGGAACCATTCGCCCTTCTGGCCGGCGTCGAAGGCGATGGTCACCGGCACATGGGGCGGCACGATCACCGTGTCGCGGACCGGCCCGGAGACGCGTCGGCCGCCAAGGCCCACCACTTGGAAATGGTGGCCATGGATGTGCATGGGGTGGCTCATCATGGTGGGGTTCATGAAGGTCATCTCCACCCGTTCGCCTTGGCGTACCTCGAAGGGGGCGTCCTCGCCATGCACCCGGCCGTTGATGGTCCAGCGATAGCCCGGCTCCTCCCCCAGCATCACCGGGAAGACGCGATCGGCCTTGCGGACGGCGAGCGGACGGGTGGCGGAGAGGGTGCTCTCGAAGGTGAGGTCGAGGAGGCCCTGCGCCTGCTCCGCCGCCCCGGCGATGCGGCGGATGGTGGCGCCTGGGGTTGCCAGAATGATGCCGGTGCGCGCGGTTGCGCCCTCCGCCTGGGCCAGCAGGGGGAAGGCGCCGCCCTCCCTGGGGGTGTCCACCAGCAGGTCCATGCGCTGGCCCTGCGCCAGGGGAAAAGCCGCGGCGGATGCGGGGGCGCAGGGGGTGCCGTCCACGGCGATGCAGCGCGGCGCGAGGCCCGGCACGGTGAGGAAGAAGGCGGTGGAGGTGCCGCCGTTGATGATGCGCAGGCGCACCGGCGCGCCCTTCTCCACCTTCACCACCTCGGGGTCGGCAAGGGTGCGCCGGTTGGCGAGGAAGGCGTCGTAGGCGACATCATTGGCGTGGGCCATGCCCATTGCGCCGGTGCCCGCTCCGTGACCGGCATGGCCGCCACCCATGGGCATGGCCATTCCCGGCATGGCGCCCATGCCGGGACCGCCATGCGCGCCGTGCCCGCCCCCGTGCCCGCCCCCATGCCCGTCCGTGCCGCCCAGCCCGGCCAGGATCTCCTGCGGGCTACGGAAGGCGAAGTCGTGGAGCATCACCACCACGTCCTGCACGTTGCCCGCGTCCGCCTCGCGGGTGACGAGGGGAGCGGCCAAAAGCTGCTGCTCGGTCAGGGAATGGGAGTGCATCCAATGGGTGCCGGGGGTGAGCTCGAAGTCCACCGGGTCGATCCCGCCGGGTGCGAGGGCGCCGCCGTCCGGCCGGGCGCGGTCCTGCCCGGGCGGGGCGAAGATCTGCCCGTGCCAGTGCATCTGCAATGGTGTGCCCGATGCGTTGACCAGCGTACCGGAAAGGCGCTCGCCCTCCTTCGCGAAGATGCCTTCACCGGCGGGTCCCTTCACCACGAAGGCCTTGGCGGCCTTGCCGTTCACCTCGATCGTCGCGCTCTCCACCGCAAGCAGCGGACGCGCCTGCGCGCGGGCGGGCAGGGGGCCCGACAGGGCGAGGGCACCAAGGGCCGCGCCGCCGCGCAGAAGCTGGCGGCGGCTCAACGACAGGGAGGGCACCGGATCAATGGGCATGGCGCGGCTTTCCGGGAGGGATGGCAAGACGAGGGATGGCAAGGCGAGGGGGGAACGGCGGCGGGCCCGGCTCAGAACCTGGCCTGGACGGTGGAGCCGTCGGGCGCGGTGACCTGGACCACGCCCTTCACGCCCTGCGGCACGGGCGCCGGCGCGGTGCCGGCGAGGCGGCTGGCTCCGGCGGGCAACAGGGTGAAACGCTGCGCCTTGCCGCCCACCACGAGGATGGCATTGGCCTTGAAGCCTTCTGCCGGAATGGGCTGGTCCGACCCGTCGCTGAGGAAGACGGAGACCGCCACGGTGCCGTCGGCCACCAACTCGGCGTGATAGGGGCCCGCATCCACCCGCACGCCGCCGTTGGCGCCCGCACCGGGCTCGTGGGCGAGGAGCGGCGTCGCGAGCAGGGGGAGCGTGAGGACGGCGAGGCGGGCACGGCGGAACGTCATGGCTTGCTCCGGGTCAGAAGGCATCGGCGGATGCTGTGGCACAGGACGGGGGCGCTGCATCCCGCGCCGCCGCCACGAGCCGTTCCAGGGCGGCGTGGCCGTAGCGCAGCACGAGGACGGGTGTGAGCACCGCATCGAGCAGCGTCGCGCTGACCAGCCCGCCGAAGATGGTGATGGCCACCGGGTGCAGGATCTCCTGGCCGGGCACGTCCGCCCCCCGCATCAGCGGCACCAGGGCGATGCCCGCGGCGGCGGCAGTCATCAGCACCGGCGTGAGACGCTCCAGGCTGCCGCGCGTCACCAGCGCCGGGCCGAAGGGCATATTTTCCTGAAGCGCCAGGTTGATGATGTGGCTGATCTTGAGGATGCCGTTGCGCGCGGCGATGCCGGTGAGAGTCACGAAGCCGATCATGCTGGCGACGGAAAGAGCCTGCCCGGCGAGCCACAGGGCCACCACCGCGCCGATGAGCGCCAGCGGCACGCTGCCCATGATGACGAGGGCGAACAGCGCCGAGCGATACCGGCTTAAGAGCACGGCGAACACCAGCAGCAGCGACACCGCCGAGAGCGCACCGATGGTGCGCAGGGACTCCTCCTGCGCCGCGAAGGTGCCTTCCAGGCTGGTGGACAGGCCGGCGGGGAGCGCCGTCGTCGCCAGAGCGCGGCGCATGTCGGCGACGATGGCGGCCATGTCGCGGCTGCCGGATGTGTTGGCCAGCACCACGATGCGCCGCCGCCCGCCCTCGCGGAGGATCTGGTTGGGGCCGTCCGTCTCCGTTACCTGCGCCACCTCGGACAGGGGGACCCAGCCTGCGGGCGTCTCCATGAGCAGCCCTGACAGGCCCGCGGTGGTGCGCGCGGCGTCGGGAAGGCGCAGCACAAGGTCGAAGCGGCGATTGCCGTCCACCAGGCGGGAGACGACGCGGCCGTTGGAAAGCCGTTCCACCGCATCGGTCACCTGCGCCGGCTGGAGGCCGTGGAGGGCGGCCCGCTGGTAATCCACCCGCACCGTCACTTCGGGCACCCGCACCTGCTGTTCCACCTGCAGGTCCGCCAGGCCTTCGATGTGCGCGAAGCGCCGGCGCAGGTCCTCGGCCGTGGCGCGCAAGGTGTCGAGGTCGTCGCCGAAGAGCTTGAGGGCGATCTCGGCGCGCACGCCCGACAGCATGTGGTCGAGCCGGTGGGAGATGGGCTGGCCCAGGTTGAAGGAGGCCGGCAGCACGGAAAGGCGGTCGCGGATGTCGGCGGAAACCTCGGCCCGGCTACGGGGGGAAGGGGCAAGGTCCACCTCGATCTCGGAGGCGTGGACGCCCTCCGCATGTTCGTCCAGCTCGGCCCGGCCGGTGCGCCGGCCCACCGCCATCACCTCCGGCACCTCCAGGATGAGTTTTTCCGCCACGAGGCCCATGCGGTTGCTTTCGGCGAGGGACAGGCCCGGCCGGAACAGCATGGAGATGGTGAGCGAGCCCTCGTTGAAGGGCGGCAGGAATGCCCGCGGCAGGCTCGCCGCTGCGGTGAGTGCGGCCATGAACAGGAGTGTCGTCGTGCCCATGACGAGGCGCGGGTGGCGGAAGGCGGCTCCAAGGAGGGCCGCATAGCCGCGCTTGAGCGCGCGAACCAGCGCCCCGTCGCGCTCGCAATGGCGGCTGAGGGCCGGCAGCAGGTAGAAGGCGAGCACCGGCGTGAGCGTGATGGAGGTCAGAAGGCTCGCGAGGATGGAGACGATATAGGCCTGCCCCAGCGGCGCGAACAGCCGCCCCTCGATGCCCGGCAGCGCGAACAGGGGCACGAACACCAGCACGATGATGAGCGTCGCATAGACGATGCCCGAGCGCACCTCCCGGCTCGCCGCCACCACCACGTCGAACACCGGGCGCGGCACGGCGGCGGCCGTATTCTCCCGCAGGCGGCGGAAGATGTTTTCCACGTCCACCACCGCGTCGTCCACCAATTCGCCGATGGCGATGGCGAGCCCGCCCAGCGTCATGGTGTTGATGGAGAGGCCGAAGGCGTGGAACACGATGGCGGTGGCGAGGATCGACACCGGGATGGCGGTGAGCGAGATGAGGGTGGTGCGCCAGTTCAGCAGGAATGCGAACAGCACCACGGCCACCACCGCCATGGCTTCCAGCAGCACCTTCTCCACATTGCCGATGGAGGCGGCGATGAAATCCGCCTGCCGGAACACCGGCGCGGACATGCGGATGCCGTCCGGCAAGGTCCGGTTGAGGTCGGCCACCGCCGCCTCCACCGCGCGGGTGAGGGCGAGAGTGTCCGCCTCCGGCTGCTTCTCCACCGAAAGGACCACGGCCGGCCGGCCCATGTGACCGGCATCGCCCCGCTTCGGCCGCGCCGCAAAATCCACGTCGGCGATCTGGTGCAGGTAGATCGTGCCACCGCCGGGGCGCGGCAAGGCAAGGCCCCTCAGGTCGTCCAGGCTCAGGGTGCGGCCGAGATTTCGGATCAGGTATTCGCGCCCGCTCTGGTCGGAGAAGCCGCCGCCGGAATTGGTGCCGAACCGGGCGAGCGCCGTCTCCAGTTCCTCCAGCGCCACGCCGTAGGCCCGCAAGGCGGCGAGGTTCGGGGAGACGCGGAACTGGCGCACCTCGCCCCCCATGGGGATCACCTGCGCGACGCCCGGTATGGCAAGGAGCCGCGGGCGGATGATGAAGTCGGCCGCCTCGCGCACCGCCATGGGAGACGCCGTATCGCTGGTCACCGCATACATGAGCACCTGGCCCATGATGGAGCTGACGGGCCCCATCTGCGGCGCCACGTTCGCCGGCAGGCGATCGCGCACGAGGGCGAGACGCTCGGCGATCTGCTGGCGGTTGCGGAAGATGTCGGAGCCGTAATCGAACTCCACATAGACGATGGAAAGCCCCACCCCCGATGCCGAGCGCAGGCGCAGAAGGCCGGAAAGACCGGTCATGGCGGTCTCGATCGGGACGGTGACGATCTGCTCCACCTCGGCGGGGGCGAGGCCTTCCGCCTCTGTCATGATGGTGACTGTGGGCCGGTTGAGGTCGGGCAGCACGTCCACCGGCAGGCGGGTGACCGCATAGGCTCCCGTGAGCACCAGGATGAACGAGAGCGCCAGCACCAGCAGCCGGTTGCGCAGGGATTGGGTGACGAGGGCGGTGAACATCTGCACCGGCCTCAGCGGATCTGGCCGATGCAGCTCGGCGCCCTCGGTCACCACCCGTCGCCCCGGCTCCAGCCCGGCGGTGACGAGTACGCGGCCGGCATCCAGCGGCTCGGCGCGCACCTCCCGCGGCGTGAAGTGCTCGGCACGGCTATGTTCATAGACCATGGCCTGTCCGTTCGCGCCGCGCACGATCGCCCCGCGGGGGAGGGCGATGCCCGTGCGCGGCGCGCCCGCGTTGGCCAGCACGGTGAGGCGCTGGCCGACACGGAGCCCGTGGGTCTCACCGGTGACGGAGAAGTGCACCGGGACGGACTGGTTTCGGTCGGAGAGGCCCGCCCCGAGGAAAGCGAGCGAAACGGCCCGGCCATCCGCAAGGCGCCCCTCGGCGCCCGCGCGGCCGGCGTCGGGCTCGAAGCTGAGGGCTTCCACCCACAGGCGGCCGGGATCAATGATGCGGAACACCACGGTGTCGGGGTCCGCCATCTGGCCGGTCATCGCGTCCGCGCTGGCGATCACCCCCGGGACGGGGGCGCGCAGGGCCTCGGGCTCGCGCTGCACCCGCTCCAGATTGGCGCGGCGGGTCTTGAGCCCGTTCAGCTCCAGCCCCGTCTCCTCCACCTCGCGGGCGGTCACCGCGTCCCTGATGGCCGAGAGCCGCTCATGGCGGCGCTGGACGATGGCGATCTGCTGGTCCAGCTCATAGCCCTGCTGCTGCAGGTCCTTGAGGTCCGAGGCGTTGAGCGGCGGATGCACAAGGGCCAGCACCTCGCCCGCCTCCACCCAGGTTCCCAGCGGCTTGAAGCCGCCCTCCGGCGGCGCGAGGCGGCCGCCCACGGCGGTCTGCACAAGGCCGCTGGCGTTGGCGTCCGGCACCACGCGGCCCGGCAGTTCCACCGCGCGGGCGAAGGCTCCGGCGGAGGTGACGAGGGTCCTCACCCCGAGGATGCGCTGGCTCGGCTTCGGCAGGATCACCGTGCCATCGGCCAGCCGCTGGGCGACGTCGCGCGGGGCCACCTTCGGCGCCGGCCCGGCGGCCGGGGATGGGGAGGACGAGAGCAGCAGGGGGCCGGTCAGCCCCGCCGCCAGCAGCAGGGCCGCTGGCCGGCGGCGCCATGCCATCAGCAACAGGCCGCCAAGAAAGCCGATGGCGACGCCGGCGATGAGGCCGAGGCCCGATCCGCCGATCTGCGCCAGAATGGCCGGGGCCGTTGCCCGGGGCCGGGCCTGCACCGGCGCTTCGGCCGGCGGGACGATCAATGTGGCGGCGAGAATGTCCACCCCGTCGCCCGCCGTCACCGCAAAGGCGAGCTCATGGGTGCCGGGCTCGGCCAGGGTGGCGGCCGGCACCCCATAGGTGCCCGCTTCCCGTTCCGCGGCCGTCAGCGTGCCGCCGGGCGTGTCCAGCTCGATGGTGGCGCCCTCCACCGGCATGTTGTCGGCGAAGCGGTCGAGGTGAATGCGCAGCTCGCCGTCGCGCAGCACCGCCACCAGTTCGAACCGGGCCGATGCCGCCTCGGCGCGCGGGGCAAGGCTCCCCATGGCGACGGGCGGCGGCGCGCCGTGATCGTGTCCCTCGTGGGCCAGGGCACCTGCGGCCAGGAGCGGGCCTGCAAGGAGAGCGCACAAGGGGCCTCTCAGGCTGTGCACCAACCGCCGCATTATGCTTCGACCCGTCCGTTCGACCATCCGTACGGACGGCAGATAGCGCGCGGGCCGTCACGCTGCGTATCGCTTGCGTATCAGTTTGTTTCAGGCCCGCCCCTGGGCAGGCGGACCGTCACCGTGAGCCCGCCCTCCGGCTGGTTCGCGAGCACCAGGGTGCCGCCATGGCCGCGCACCGCCGCCTGGGCGATGGTGAGGCCGAGGCCGACGCCACCGGTGGCGCGGCTGCGCGAGGAGTCCAGGCGCACGAACGGTTCCAGCACCGCTTCGAGCTGGTCCTGGGGGATGCCGGGCCCCGCGTCCTGGATGGCGAGCACCGCCGTGCCGTCGTCCGCCGTGAGCCGCAATCGGGCGCAGCCGCCATAGGCGAGGGCATTTTCCACAAGGTTGGTGACCGCGCGCTTCAGGGCGATGAGGCGCCCGGTGACGACAAGGCTGGCGGGCGCGTCGAGGCTGGCGTCGTGCCCGCGGTCGCGGGCATCGTTCACGATGGTTTCCAGCAGCGGAACGAGGTCGATGGGCCGCAGGGGCTCGTCCTCCGCCGTGCCGCGCAGGTAGGAGAGCGTCGCATCCACCATCTGCTCCATCTCGGAGATGTCGGCCACGAGCGCTTCCCGGAGGGAGGCGTCGGCCACATCCTCCGCCCGGAACCTGAGGCGGGTCATGGGCGTGCGCAGATCGTGCGAGACCGCCGCCAGCGCCTGGGTGCGCCGGCCGATGAGGTCGGCGATGCGCGCCTGCAGTCCGTTGAAGGCATGGGCGAGCTCTCGCACCTCCCGCGGCCCCTCCTCCGGCAGGGGCGCGAACGGGGCCTCGGGCCGGGCCACGGCCGCCGCCATGGCCCGTAGCGGCCGGGTGAGCCAGGCGGCGATGGCCAGCGAGATGAGAAGGACGCCGAACGCCATCAGGCTGGTGGAGAGGACCGAGCCATGGCCGTCATCCACCTGCGGGGGCGAAGCGAACAGGCGCACATTGGCCCAGCTGCCGTCCGGCAGGCGCAGGGAGGCCAGGGCGAGGTGCGGGTCTGCGCCGATGCTGATCACCACGTCTTCGGCGGTGAGTTCGGGCGCCAGGGCGCGCACCTCGTCCGCAAGGCCCTGGTCGGCCGGTCGCAGGGGGCGGCTGGGCGTGGCGATCGGGTCGGGGCTCCAATGGGCATCGACGGCGCCGCCGGAGAGATCGTGCGCCACGCCCTCGCGCCCGGCCGGCGGCACCAGAGCGAGCGTCCGTTTCACCGCCACCACCTGCTCGGCGAGCCGGGCCGTGTGGGCCGCATGGCGTTCGCGCTCGATGGCGTGCTGGTAGGTCCACAGGCTGACGAGGTGGACGGCGACGATGCCCACCACGGCCACCACCGCCGTGCGCGCCGCCAGGCTGTCCAGGCGGCGGATCATGCGCGCTCCACGTCGGGGGAAAAGAAATAGCCGGCGCCGCGTACCGTCTTCACCATTTCGGGTCCGTCAGGTCTTTCGATCTTCTTGCGCAGGCGGCTCACCTGGATGTCGATGGCACGGTCGAAGCCGGTGGCGGTGCGGTTCTTGGCTGAATCCAGCAGCTGATCGCGGGTCAGTACCCTTTGCGGGTGCTCCAGGAAGGTGAGGAGCAGGTCGTATTCGCCGGTGGAGAGGTCCACCACCGCGCCGTCCGGGTTGGTGAGCTCGCGCCGGCGCGTGTCCAGGACCCAGCCGGAGAAGCGCAGCAGAGGCCCGCCCGTCCGCGCCCCTGTCCCGGTGCTGCGCACCCGGCGGAGCACCGCATGGATGCGGGCGAGCAGCTCGCGCGGGTTGAACGGCTTGGCCAGATAATCGTCGGCGCCCACCTCCAGGCCGACGATGCGGTCCACATCGCTGCCGCGGGCCGTGAGCATGATGATGGGAATGTCCGATCCCCGGCGCAGCTCGCGGCACAGATCAAGCCCGGTGGTGCCCGGCAGCATGATGTCGAGGATGACGAGATCCACCGTCTCGGCCGCCAGCGCCTCGCGCATTTCCCGGGCATCCTGCGCGGAGGAGACTTTCAGTCCGTTCTCCCGCAGGAACTTGCCGGCCAGACGCCGCAGCTCGACATCATCGTCCACGATCAGGATATGGTATTCGGGCAACACGGGATGAAGCAGTCCTGAGCAGCGTTCCGGGCCGCCGTTGCCGCGCGGCGGGCCAGCCCTTCTTATCGCAGCATCGGAGGTTCGCGCCACTCTGGTCATCGTCGCCACCCATGGCCACGCCCGCCGGACCCATCTGGCGCGCAATATGCCTGCTGGGGTTCACACCCGGCCCTTTGGTCGGGTTTCCGACGTTGGACCGACAAGGAGCTGACTTTGCCCGCATTGCAGGAAACCCGCACCGTCGCGACATTCACACCCGCGAAGCCTGCCGGACTGGCCGATCTGGGCGTGCCATTGGGCGACACCACCGTGGTCAAGAAGGGCCGCGTGCACGAGTTCCTGCAACTTCTGCAGGATGGCGCGATCGGTCGCCGCTTCCAGGATCTGCGCGTCATCGGCGTCCAGACCATCGAGGCCGGGGTCCCGTCCGCCAGGGTGTTCGTCCAGTTCGAGGTGTTCGGCGACAATACGGCGGCACCCGCAAACGGGGTGGGCTTCGAAGTGGCGCTGCTTGCGGGCGCGCAGCGCCTGGCCAGCCTGTCGTCGAGCAGCCTGTTCCTGCCCTATGCCAATTTCTGGTACGCAAACCGCTTCGTGTTCGAGGTGCCGATGGCGGATTTCGACCAGGCGGACCAGCTGGAATTCATCGCAAAGCCGGAGGAGGTGCGCGCTGTTTAGAGGGGAAGATCGCCCTCCAACTTAACGAACAGAGCCGGCCCCGCCATGCACTCGCAACAGCCCGGCGCCTGAAGGCCGCCAGGCTGTTGCGAACCCAGATCGAGCGACATATGAGCTATCCCCTCGTCAAGCGCGTGCCGCATCGGATGCTCGGCGAAATGCTGCGGATGATGTTGAGCGAGCAGGTCTATTTCGACCTGACCCTGGAAGAGGGCCGGACCCTGTCGCGCGCCTTCACCGCCGTGGCCTATGACTTCCGGCGCACCGATTCCCTCTATCTGAGCCCGGTCGGCAGTGACGGCGAGTTCTCTGCCGCCGTCACGCCTGTCGGCCTTGACGTGGAAACGGCCAATGGCGGCCATCACCTGAGTTGGGACGACGTGACGGAACTGGCCGAGCGGCTGGCGGTGGAGTGAGGGCTTGAGGCCTCCCCGGCTCACGTGCGCCAGCCCGTGGCCGGCTTGCATTTGGGTCCTGAATGGTCAGGCCCCTTCCCCCGGCGCCGGGGGAAGGGGTGAAGGCTCAGGCCTCGCCCCCGGTAGGCGCCTGGGGGGGCGGGGTGCCGGTGGCCAGCTCCAGGATGCGCCGGGCGTCGGGCGGCGATGCGGCGTGGTGGCTCAGGCACAGGGGCGCCGTCACCTTCTCGGGCCGCGCCGTGTCGGCGCAGACATAGAAGGTTCCCGTGGCCAGCCGGGCGATGTCGCTCGCGCTGCGCCCGCGGTCGCGCATCAGCTCTTCGATGGTGTCAAGGGCCGCGGGCGAACTCGCCTTGCCGAAGATCTGGGTGGAACAATTGTTGGTGATGCCGTGGTGCAGATCCTTCGGCATCTGCGTCGCGAACACGAGGCCCAAGCCATATTTGCGCGCCTGCTTGGTAAGGCTGATCAGGCTTTCGCGCGAGGGTGTCGCCTTGTTGGCGGGCGCGAACTGGTGGGCCTCGTCGATGGCGAGCAGCGCCTGCAGCGCGATGCCGGGCCGGGGCGGGTTGCGGCGCACGAAGGTGAACAGGCTCAAGGCCAGCCGGTTCACGAAGCCCTGCTGGGCGTCGAGGCTTCCAAGGCCCGAAAGGTTGACCACCGACACCCGCACCTTGCCGGGCGCCTGCGCGGTGATGAGCTGGAGGGGATCAAGGGGCGTGCCGCCGGACGCCATGAGGGGATTGCGCGCAATCGCGGCCCGCAGGCTGTCGGCCATGGCCGTGGCGTGCTTATCGGCGCCGCTGATGCCGGCTGCAGCGTCGTCGGGCAGCTCGGCGAGCAGGTCGATGAAGGCTTCGAGGCCGCCGGTGCTGCGGTGCGCGAAGGCGCGCATGGCGCTGCGCAGCAGCCCCTGGCGCAGTTGGTCGGTCCGTCCACGGCCCGCCGCCACATGGGGCTCAAGGGTGGCGCAGGCGAGCTCCACGGCGCCTTCAAGCTCCGTCTCGTCGTCGCGCAGCGCCGCGAAATCCGGCAGGGGCGCGAGGGTGAGGGGATTGCCGCGGCTGATGCCCGGCGTCCACACCACCACCTCCGCGCGGTCGAAATAATCCTCGGCAGCGGCGAGGTCCGCGGTGGCGAGGACGGGGCCACCGGGCGGCCAGCGCTCGCCCAGCAGGGCAAGGTCGTTGTTGCTGTCCACCACGATGGCGGGCACGCCGCGCCGCGCCGCCTCCTCGATGATGCGCCGCAGCAGCACCGTCTTGCCCGAGCCGGCGCCGGCAATGATGGCCACGTGCTTCTTCAGCAGGGCGAGGGGAAGCGACACCTCATCGCCGGAGCCCACGCCGCGGCCCACGGGGATGCTGTCGGCAGGCGTGGCGGTGGTGCTGCCCGGCGGGGGGGTGGGTGGGGGCAGGGGGGTGGGATCAGGCGTTCCGCCGGCTCCCGGCTTCTGCTCAGGCTCGGGGGGCGGGGCGGTTACGCCGCCTGAGGGGGGCAGCGGTGGCGGGGCGGCGAGGCGCGGCCAGTCGGCTCCGGCTTCCGCGGCGATGGCGAGACGGTCGAGGGGGCGGCGCGCGGCGAGCCAGCGGGCGAAGCCCTCCGGCTTGCGCGCCTCCATGGCCGCCAGCGCCCAGAGCACCCGCAGGTCGTCCTCGGTGGGGGTGAGGAGACGGCCGCCCTTGTCCTGCAGCTGCTTCACCAGCTCGGTGGTGCGCCTGCCGCTCGGCGGGGGGCTGGCGCGCAAGAGCACCAGATGGCGGAATTTCAGCTGCCGGTCGATGCCGGACTGGGTCATGGCGGCGGTCAGCCGGCCCTGGAAGGCGATGGCGTTGAGCTGCGGCAGGAAGCGAAAGGCGAACACCTCTTCCCGGTCGCCCTCGGTGCGGTGCACGTGCTCCACCCGCAGATGCAGCGCCGGCCGGCGCGGATCGAAGGCGCTGTCCACCCGGATATCCACGTCGCTTCCGCCGCCATTCTGCAAGGCGAAGAGGCGTCCCAGCGCGACCAGCAGGCGGCGCATGGGTGCTTCGTCCACATCCTCGGCAAAGCGCAGGGCGGCCACATTCGCCGCGGTCTTCTCGCGGTTGAACTCGGCATCGAGGATGTCGGAGGGTGGGGGCGGAGGCGGCGGGGTCGTTCCGCCGCCGAAGCCGGGAAGTTCGGTCACCTCGCCCTTGTTCAGGCATTGCCCCACATGGGCATCGCACTGCATGAGAAGCCAGCGCGGGGTGACGCTGCCCACCTGCTCAAAGGCTTGGGGCAGAAACGGAAATGTGGGGTAGCGGGGCACGAGGCCGGCGCGGACGTAAGCGGGGGCAAGGCGCTGGGCGATCAGCAAGCGCGCGGCGTCGCCAGCGGGAACGCCTGGCAGCACCAGAGGCGCCGGATCGAAGCTCTGGATCACCGTGGCGAGGACATTGGCCTTCAGGTGCGCCCAGCTCTCTTCCAGGCAGCAGACCGTCACCAGCGCGCGCCGGGAATAGCGCACCAGATCCATCAGGCCCGCGCCCACGCCGGCAATGATGGCCTTGGCGCGCCTGACGTCGTCATCGTCGGCGCTGCCCTGTGCCAGCGTGTGATAGGCGCCGACGATGGCATCCAGCTGGTCGATGCCCACCACGCACGGCCCGGTCAGGCTCATGAGCCAGCCGAGGCCGGCGACGATCTTCTCCGGCGCATGGCTGGCGGTGCGCAGGCCCAGTTCGCTCACCGCCTGCGGGATATCGGCGCCCTGGAGCCAGTTGTAGGCGATGTCCGCTTCGGTGAACCGGCCGACGCTGAACTGCACCAGCGCACGCAGCACGTCGGCATGGTCGAGAAGGTCGGTGCGGTATTGCTCGGCCAATCCGCGCTCCAGCCCCGCTTGCAGGACGCGGATGGACTCGCTGTCGTGCGAGCGGCGGATGTCGCGCACGATGTCGCCGGCGGCCGGGCCGATGAAGCGGTTGGCGAGGCGCTCCAGCAGCTTCTCGTGCTGCGCCGTGTCGTCCGGCAGGCGGTGTTCCAGGGCGCGCAGGAAGCCGAGCACGGCGGTCATCGGAAATTCGCGTACGCCGGTGAGGTCGATGAGGATGAAATAGCCGTCGCGTTCCCAGGTGGCCCGGCGCAGCGCGCCGAGCAGGTGAGTCTTGCCCGAGCCCGCCGCGCCCAGCACCACGCGGCCCGGCATGAAGCCGCCGGGCGGCCGGTCCAGCCGCGCAAGCTCGGCTTCCAGCCGGCCCAGCACGTCGCGGTGCAGCTGCGGCACGTCGCGCGCACTGTCCTCCCAGACGGAGGACGCAAGGTCGATCCAGCCGAAATCGGCCTGCGCCAGCGCATCAAGGAGGGTCGGGCGGGTCATGGTTTCAAGCCTGGGCATGCGCGGTGCCCTTCAATTCAGATAGAGGATATGGGCCGGCATGCCGCCGAGGCTGATGCTGGCGGCGTCGTCCTCGGCCGATCGGCCGCGCGGGTCGTCGAGGGGATAAAGGACGATGCGACCCTCATCCGCCGCCTGTCGCAGCACGCCATCGAGCTGCTCCCGGCTGGCATCGGGCAGCGCGCGGCGCAGGTCCTTGAGGCGCACGCGCACATGCGCCTGCCCGCCGCCGAGGGCGAAGGCGGCCGCATACACCTGTTCGAAGCCGAGGGGAGCGGCGGGGGGCGGCGGCTCCGGTTGCGGGTCCGTAGCCGGGCGGGGGCACAGGATGTCGATCAGGGGGACGCCGCTGGCCGCCATGTAGCGGGCCAGGGCAGCCATCCAGTCGTGCAGGATGACGCCGGCGCCGCCAGGGAGAGAGCTGGGGGCGCCGAGGTTTTTTCTCGCCCAGTTCCACCCCGCCTCGGTCAGCTCCAAGCGGAGGGCGTTGTTGGCCGCCTTGTCCTTGCGCGCCGTGAGAAAACCGGCCGCGACCAGCGCCTCACGCACGGGCCTGTCCATTGCCGGCTTCAGATCCCGCTGCAGGGCGCTGCCGGCCCGGCCGAGAAGCGCATAGATGCGGGTGATCTCCACAGGCGTCGGATTATAGGTCATCGGCTCCCCCGGCTTGCGCCATCCCCCGCCCGGCGAGGGCGACGAGCGTGTGGATCTTGGACAACGCTGGCGTGTCCCGTCTCATAATTTCGTCATGTGTCAGTCTGAGGACACGGTAGCGCGATGCGCTGAGCTCGTAATCGCGGTGGCGGTCCCGCGCGAAGGCCGTGCGGCTCGAATGGGGGCCATAACCATCCACCTCGATGACGAGGCGCCCCTCGGCCCACAGAAGATCCACGAGATAGGTCGAGCCGGCTCGCGTGCGCACCGGCACGTTGAAGGTGAACAGGGCGTTGAGGGCTTCGTCGCCGGCAAGAAGCCGGGCCAGCCTCTGCTCCGCCGGGCTGAGGGGATGGGGCTGGCCGGCGACCGGCCAGAGCCAGCCTGAAGGACCCGGCCCGGTGTGGCCCGGCACAGTCGGTTCGCCGCCGGGCTGCACCGGCGCGGGGGTGTCGTCCCCGCTCGGCGCGGCCGCGGCGCCGAAGCGGACGAGGCCGTGGCGAATCCGGTCGAAGGCCGGGTCGTCTGGCACATGGTCGGCAAACAGGATGCCCACGGCCCAGTCGCAACTGTCTGCGAGCCAGGGCGCGAGATGGGCAAGGGGCGCGAGGGCGCCGGAGGGATGGGACCCGACGGCGAGCACCAGCGTCAGCCCTTCGGGGGCCAGCACCAGCCCCAATTGGCGCGCCGTCTCGATGGCTGCGAACCCTTTGGGGAGCGGACTTTGCCCGGCCTGAACACGGGCCTCGGCGCGCCGGAGCCATGTGGGCGATGCCCCGCACACGGCAGCATCACCGGCCGGCAGGCCGGTGCCTGCGGCGTCCCTATCCGTGCTCGCCAGGCCGGGCCGCCGGTCGTACCAGCGGGGGAAGAGCGCTCCGGCCGCGTCGGCCAGGGACTGGACGATGGCGCGAAAAACGGCGTCCGGCGACGCGCCGTCTTCTACCGAATGGAGCAGCACGCGCCGTCCGTCGATCAGCCGCGCGAGGCTGGTCGCTGCCGGCTCACGCGCCGCGATCCGAAGGTCGGCGATCGTTGCGCCGGCAAAGCATCTGACGTGACGCCGTGCCACCGCCAGCACCAGCTCCAGGTCGTTCCCGCCGCCCATGTCCCGCCTCGCGTAGATCGAGGCCGCGCTTATAGGGCCTTCATCGGTCCTCGACTACAGGTGGCCGTCAAGATCGAGGACAACTGTGCTCCGCGCGCCGTTCGTGGCATGGTGAAACAAGCTGGTGCTGCTTGACGGGCGGGAGACCGCATCACGCGCCCTGTCCGGTGAAACGGGCCGGGCGCTTCTCCATGAAGGCGCGGACGCCTTCGCGATAATCCGGTGTCCGACCGGCCGCGCGTTGCAGGTCCCGTTCCAGATCCAGCTGGACATCCAGGCTGTTGCCCGCGGACGCGTTGAGCGCCGCCTTGGTCAGCGCAAGGCCCTGGGTGGGCTGGGTTGAAAGGTGGGCCGTCATGGCGCGGGCGGTGTTCATCAGCTCCGCGTCGTCCACCACCTCCCAGATGAGGCCCCACTCATGCGCCGTCTGCGCGCTCACCGGCGTGGCCAGCATCGCCATGCCGCGGGCGCGGGCGTCGCCGACGAGGCGGGGCAGGAGGAAGGTGCCGCCGGAATCGGGAATGAGGCCGATCTTCGCGAACGACTGGATGAATTTCGCCGAGCGTGCCGCCAGCACGATGTCGCACGCAAGGGCAATGTTCGCGCCGGCCCCCGCGGCAATCCCGTTCACGGCGCAGACGACCGGCTTGCGCAAGGCGCGGATGCGCCGGACGAGCGGGTTGTAATGGGCTTGGAGGCTGGCGCCGAGGTCCGGCGGCTGGTCGCCGAAGACGCGGGCGGACAGATCCTGGCCGGCGCAGAAGCCGCGGCCGGCGCCGGTGATGAGGACGGCGCGGCAGTCGTCTTCGGCGGCGGCATCGAGCGCGGCCGAAAGTTCGCCATGGAGGGTGGCATCCAGGGCGTTCAGCCGTTCCGGCCGGTTGAGCGTCACCTCCATCCAGCCGTCGTGCCGGGACAGCAGGAGCGGCGCGGCCGGGGGCGCTGCGCCGGCAGGAGATGTGGGCATGGGTTGCCTTTCCGGCTCCGCCGAGCCTCTCAAATTAAAAGACCGATCGATTGATCTTTAGCGTCAAGGACCGTATTGTCAACGCATGGCCCGTGCTTCTCGCCGCCGGCGCAGGTGCGTGGCCGACTGCCGCCGGGCAACCGTAGCTGGGCACTTGCTGAAGGGTCCGGCACCGTCGCCCCCTCCCGATCTACCGGAGAAGATCATGGCGCACGCCTTCATCTGCGACCTTGTGCGGGCGCCCCGCGCCGCGGTCGGCGGCCTGTGTCGTCCGGGCATTGGCGCCCGCATCAAGGGGGCCTGAGCCATGGATGCCGTGACTTCTCCCGTCCGTATTGCGCGGCATGGCGTGGTGGCAGTGGTCGCCATCGACCATCCGCCGGTGAACGCGCTGTCGAGGGCCGTGCGGCAGGGCCTGCTCGATGCAATGGCGACACTGGAGGCCGACCCCGCCGTCGCCGCCATCGTCCTCAGCGGCGGGCCGGGGCGCTTCATTGCCGGGGCCGACATTCGCGAAATGGCGCTGCCGCCGAGCGAACCCATCCTGCCGGAGGTGGTGGCGGCCATCGATTCCTGCACCAAGCCGGTGGTCGCGGCCATCGACGGGGCGGCGCTGGGTGGTGGCTGCGAGGTGGCGCTGGCCTGCGATTTCAGGCTCGGCGGGCCGAAGGCGCTGGTGGGCCTCACCGAGACGCGGCTCGGCATCATTCCCGGCGCGGGCGGCACCCAGCGGATGGCCCGCCTGGTGGGGGTGGCGCAGGCCATCTCCCTCGTCTGCGAGGGCCGGGTGGTGAAGGCGCAGGACGCCCTGGCCCTCGGCCTGCTGGACGCCGTGGTGGAGGGCGATCTCCTCGCCGCCGCCATCGCCCGCGCGCCGAAGGAGGGCAAGCGCCGCCTGTCCGCGTGCCCCGTGCCCGACGGTGACGCCACGGCAGAGGCGGCCGCGGTCACCCGCGCGCTGAAGGGGGCGAAGGGGGCGCCGGCCATCGCCTCGGCCATCCGCGTGATCACGGGCACGCGGAACGGCGACTTCGCCGCCGGCCTCGCCGCCGAGCGTGCCGCATTTCTCGTCCTGCGCGAGAGCGCCGAGGCCAACGCCCTGCGCCACCTGTTCTTCGCCGAGCGGAAGGCGGGCAAGGTGCCGGGGCTGGAGGGGGTGGCGGCGCGGCCGATCACCAGCGCGGCCGTCATCGGCGCCGGCACCATGGGCGCCGGCATCGCCGTGGCTCTTGCCGATGCCGGCCTCAGGGTGACCCTGGTGGAGCGGGACGCGGAAGCGGCCGAAGCCGGCCTTGGCCGCGTGCGCGCCATCTATGAGCGGCAGGTGACGGGCGGGCGGCTCACACCGGCCGAAGGCGACGCGCGCCTTGCCCGCGTCACCCCCACCGACGACTGGGGGTTCATCGCCGGCGTCGATCTGGTGGTGGAGGCCGCCTTCGAGGATCTGGCGGTGAAGACCGACATCTTCCGCCGTCTCGATGCCATCGCCCGGCCCGGCGCGGTGCTGGCCACCAACACCTCCTATCTCGACCTCGACGCCATCGCCGCCGCCACCAACCGGCCGCATGATGTGGTGGGCCTGCATTTCTTCGCCCCGGCCAATGTGATGAAGCTGCTGGAGGTGGTGCGGGCGCAGGCCACGGCGCCGGACGTGCTCGCCACCGCGCTCGCGCTGGGCAGGAAGATGGGCAAGCAGCCCATCGTCGCCGGCAATTGCGACGGTTTCATCGGCAACCGCATTTATGCGGTCTATCGCCGCCACGCCGAATATCTGGTGGCGGACGGGGCGAGCCCGCTGGAGGTGGATGCGGCGCTGCAGGCCTACGGCTTCGCCATGGGCATCTTCGCGGTGTCCGACATGTCCGGGCTGGACATCGCCTACGCCATGCGCAAGCGCCGGACGGCCACGCGCGATCCCCGGGAGCGATATGTCGCCATCGCCGACCGGCTGGTGGAGCTGGGCCGGCTCGGCCGCAAGTCCTCCGCCGGCTGGTATGCCTATGATGCGGCAGGCAAGGCCGCCGCCGATCCGCTGGTGGAGGAGGTGATCGCCGCCGCCCGCACGCAGAAGGGCATCCGCCCGCGCGCCTTCACGGCGCAGGAGATCCAGCGCCGGCTGCTGGCCGTGATGGCCAACGCGGGGGCGAAGGTGCTGGCCGAGGGCATTGCGCTCAGGGCGTCCGACATCGACCTCGCCTTCGTCAATGGCTACGGCTTCCCGCGCCTGAAGGGCGGCCCCATGTTCGCCGCGGGGGAAATGGGCCTGCCGGAGATTCTGAAGGAAGTGGAAGCGGCCCACGCGGCCGGCGGCGCCGGGGACGAGCCCGCGGAACTGCTGGTCCGGCTTGTCCGGTCCGGCCACACCTTCGCCGATTGGCGCAAGGCCTGAGACCCCTCAAGACGGAAAAGACCCCGCCGCCGGCAGGTGCCGGACGGCGGGGCAGTCTTCGGGCCGCCACGGTCGGGTCAGGCGGCACCGACAATGGTGACGGAGCACACGTTCTGGGCCGGTGCACCGCCCAGATTGTGGGTGAGGGCGAGGCTGGGGTTGGCAAGCTGGCGCTCGCCCGCCTGGCCGGTCAGCTGCAGCCAGCATTCGTAGAGCATGCGCAGGCCGGAGGCCCCCACCGGGTGGCCGAAGCATTTCAGCCCGCCATCCACCTGGCAGGGCAGGGTGCCGTCGGCATCGAACGCGCCGTCCAGCATTCGTTTCCAGGCGGTGCCCTCGTCGGCAAGGCCGATGTCTTCCAGCGTCACCAGCTCGGTGATGGAGAAGCAGTCGTGCAACTCGGTGAAGCTCAGCTCGGCGCGGGGATCGCTGATCCCCGCCTCGGCATAGGCGCGCCGCGCGGCGATGCGGGCGGTGTGGACGTAAGCGCCGTTCCACCCGCTCTGCTGCACCTCCCAGCCGTTGGAGGCGACGAGCTGGATGGCCTTCACCAGCACCGGCGCCTTGCCGAGGCTGCGGGCGATCTCGGGTGTGGTGACGATGGCGCAGGCGGCGCCGTCGGACACCGGGCAGCAGTCGAACAGGCCCAGCGGATCGGCCACCATGGGGGCGTTGAGCGCCTGCGCGACGGTGATGGCCTTGCGCAGGTGGGCGTTCCTGTTTCTCACCGCATTGGCGTGGCTCTTCATGGAGGTGTGCCCCATGGCCCGCTTCAGGTCGTCATATGAAACATTGTGCCGCGCGCCATAGGCGCGGGCGAGCTGGGCGAAGTTGCCCGGATTGGTGTGGGTGGGCAGGTACATGGGCGCAAAGGTGCCGCGCGAGGCCGGCGGCAGGCCGGCAAAGCCGGTGTCCTTCAGCTTCTCGACCCCCACCGCCAGCGCGATGTCCACCGCCCCGGAGGCCACGGCATAGACCGCGCCCCGGAACGCCTCGGTGCCGCCGGCGCAGAAATTCTCCACGCGGGTGACGCCGATGGCCGGCAGGCGCAGGGCCTGGGCCAGGGGGGTGCCGGCCTTGCCGGCGCCAATGTCGTCATAATGGGAGGAATACCAGGCCGCCTCGATCTGGTCGGGGGCGATGCCGGCATGGCCCAGCGCCTCCAGATAGGCCTCGGCCATCAGTTCTTCCTGGCCCACGTCCCACCGCTCGCCGAAGCGCGAGCAGCCCATGGCGAGAATGGCGACCCTGTCCTTGATTCCCCTGGCCATCGTGCAGCGCCTTTCTCTCAAGCGGCGGCCGGCGGCGCGTCTGCCGCCACGGCCTTCCAGAAGTAGCGGCGGTAGCCGGTGCGCTCATCCATATCCTTGATGCGGAAGACGAAACGCACCGCATCCCCGGGCGCGAGGCGCGCCGCCTCGGGGTCGGTGAAATCCATCATCAGGCGGGCGCCGCCGGGGATGTCCACGAGCCCGTAGCAATTGGGCGGGCTGCGGGAGAAGGCGAGCCGGTCGGCGGTGGCGGTGGCGACCGTGCCGCCGAGGTCCGCCAGCGGCCACGGCTCCTGCGGGGCGGTGTGAAGGCCGGCCTCCGCCACGGCGAGCCGCGAGGCGGGGAACTGCACCTGCCCGGTTTGCGGGCTTCTGCCGCCGACGAAGCCCAGCAGCGCCCCGGCATTGCGATAGGCGGTAGTGAGCGCCTCGTTCACCGGCAGACGGCCGCGCAGGCCGCGTTCCCATGCCAGCTGGCCGCGGAAGATGGGGAGCTTCAGGTATTGGGTTTCGGCCACACCGGCCGCGATGGCCGCCGTGGCGTGGGGGGCGACGCCGGCGATGGCGTCGGTGGCTTCCAGCACCAGCGCGGTGGCGCCCTGGCCGAACTGGGCCACCACCACGCGTTCGCCGGGCCGCATCTCCTCCATGGCGCAGGCGAGCATCACCAGCGCATGGGCGGCACCGGTATCGCCACAGGTGGTGTCGAGGCTGGCGGCGAGGCACGCCTGGCCGAGGCCGGCGGCCTGCGCGACCGCCTTGGCGGCGCCGGGAATGACGCAGGGCAGCACGAAATGCCGGATGTCGCCGGCCGCAAGGTCCGCCTTCGCGAGGGCTGCGGCGATGGCGCGGGGCACCAGATCAAGCAGGCCTTCCTCGCGTACCCAGCGTTCTTCCCAATCGGTGGCGTGGGGGCGGTCCGGGGCGCGATAGCGCTCGATGAAGGGAGCGGAAAGGCTGGCGCCGCCGCGATAGGCCAGCACCTGCGGCCCGCCGCCCACCAGGGCCGCCGCGGCGCCGTCGCCATAGCGCAATTCGGCCAGCGAACCGGCGGTGCTCACCGGCATGTCGGCCGCCACCACCAGCGCCGGGCCCGCGCCCTCCAGCGCCGCCTGCAGGGCGAGGAGGCCGCTGCGCAGGGTGCCGCAGGTGTCCTGCGCCAGCGTCTGCTCCGGCAGGCGCAGCGCGGCGTGGAGCAGGCTCGCCTGCTGCGGCTCGGCGAAGACCGGGGTGGTGGTGGCGAAGGAGAGGGCGCGCACGGTGTCGCGTGCGTCCGGGGCCGCGGCAAGGCAGGCACGGGCGGCGGCCACGCCCATGGTCACCGGGTCCTCGTCCCAGAAGGCGAGGGTGCGCGCCCCGCGCACGTCGGAGCGGGGCGAGAGCCAGTCCATGGCAGCCGCCATGCCGGCCCGCTGAAGGCGCAGCCGCGGCAGATGGATTGCGATCGCTGTGATGCCCGTCACGCTGGTCTCCTCGCCCATCCGGTGAGATTGCCGCGGCTGGCCGGGAAAGCGCCTTCGCCCAACGCGCCGCCGTCGGGGCAGACGCCGCGCGGAGAATGCGATTGCCACCCGCGTTTCGGCAATATAATAGTCAGATCGATCGGTCAATAAATAATAGCAGAGGGCGCCATGGAGCGAGAGCATATTGTCGTGGTCGGTGCCGGGCAGGCTGCCGCTTCCCTCGCCATGAGGTTGCGCAACGGCGGATATTCAGGTCCGTTGACGCTTGTGGGAGACGAGCCGCACCCGCCCTACCAGCGTCCGCCGCTCTCCAAGCTCTATCTTAAGAGAGAATGGACGGTTGATCGTCTTTATCTGCGTCCGGTGGAATTCTGGGCCGGCCTCGGCGTGGCGCTGGTCACCGGCCGGACCGTCACCGCCATTGATCCGGCGGCGCGCACGCTGCAGCTGGATGGCGGCGCGATGGCCTGGAGCAAGCTGGCGCTGGCCACCGGCACGCGTCCCCGCCCCCTGCCGCCGGAATTCGCCAGGCTGGACGGCGTGTTCGAGCTGCGCGGGCTCGCCGATGCCGACCGCCTGCAGGGGGAAATCCGCCCGGGCCGGCGCCTGCTGGTGCTGGGTGGCGGCTATGTGGGGCTGGAGACCGCAGCGGTGGCGGTGAAGGCCGGCCTCTCGGTCACCGTGGTGGAGCGGGCGTCGCGCATCCTGGAGCGCGTGGCGTGTGCCGAGACCTCAGATCTTATCCGCGCGCTGCACGCGGGGCACGGCGTGCGCGTTCTGGAAGGGCGCAGCGTGGCGCAGGTGGAGGCGCAGGACGGCGCCGTCGCCGCGGTGACGCTGGATGATGGCTCGCACATTGCCGTGGACGCGGTGCTGGTGGGCATCGGCGTGCTGCCGCGGGATGAGCTGGCCCGCGCCGCCGGCATCGCCTGCGACAACGGCATCGTGGTGGATGCCCATGGCCGCACCGGTGTGCCGGGCGTGTGGGCGGCCGGCGACTGCGCCGCCTTCCCTCTGGCCGGCATCTCCACCCGGCTGGAGAGCGTGCAGAATGCGGTGGACCAGGCGGAATGTGCCGCCGACGACATGCTCGGCCGCCCGCGCGCCTATGCGCCCGTGCCGTGGTTCTGGTCCGACCAATATGACGTGAAGCTGCAGATCGTCGGCCTCAACCGCGGCTATGACGCAGTGGTGCACCGCCGTTCGGGCCACGGCTATTCGCTCTGGTATTTCCGCGACGGCCGGATGATCGCGGTGGACGCCATCAATGATGCGCGCACCTACATGGCGGCGCGCAAGATGCTGGAGAGCGGCCTTGCCCTTTCCCATGCCGAGGTGTCCCGGGAGGGGTTCGACCCCGTCGCGCGGATGCGCCAGGCGGGGGCATGAGTCGCGGCGGCGTCAGTCCTTGGCCGCGGGGTTTTCGGCCCGCCCGTCCTGGCGGTCGGGGGGCTGGGCCCCGTTGCCGCCCACATGGGCATAGCCGTTCACGAACAGCTCCACCGTGCGGTCGGCCAGCGCGGTCGGCCCCACCGTGCCGTCGGCATGGTACCAAGTGTAGGTCCAGTTGATCATGCCGAAGAACAGCATGGTGTCCACGTGGGCCATCACCGAATCCTTGGCAAGGTCCGGCCGTAGCTGGAGCAATATGTCCCGCACATAGGCGATCAGCTCGCGCTGCTTGGCCACCAGGACCTTGCGCGTCTCCGGGGCGAGGAACTCGGCGCAGGTGAGCAGCGCCACGTGCTGGTCCCGTGAGACGGCATAGACGTCGAGGAACAGGCGGGTGAGCTGGCGGAAGCGCTCCTGCGGGTCCTGGTAGCCGTAGAGGGTGTGCCGGCACTTCATGAGGAGGGAGTCCACATGCGATGTCAGCATGTCGGAGAGGATCGCCTCCTTGGATGTGAAATAATGATAGAGGCGCGACTTGGAGCATTCGCACGCTTCGGCGATGTCGCCGATGGATGTGGCTGCATAGCCCCGCCGCGCGAATACCGATGCGGCGCGTTCGAGTATGGTATCGTGAATATTGTCATATTCGGCTGAGCGTGTTCTCGCCACGGCGTCATACCTGCAAGAATGTTCCGATCATTCGGTCTATAGGCGCGAAGGCCCCCGGTGCCAAGTCCGGGACCTCACTTAGGGAGCTGCTGCAGGAGTGTCATGCCACCAGCGGGGAGCTCGTCCGCCCCGGCCATTGATGGAGATCAAAATTGGCGTTTACATAGACCATTCGTTCGGTCTATTAATTTGCCCATGAAAGAGCAGCCACAAGAGCTGCCGCACCAACGGTCGGATGGGGAGGAGGCAGATGCAGCACCCAGAGGTGGAGTCGCTTGATCGCGACGGCATTTTGAATATCCAGAACGAGGGCCTCGCCCAGCTCGGCGCGCGGCTCGGGCAGTGCGACGCATGGCGGGCGCATTTCGCCGAAGCCGGCATGAAGCCGGAGGATCTCGCCTCCGCTGATGGCCTCGCCAACGCCCCCTTCATGGACAAGTCGCTGCTGCGCGACCTTTATCCCTTCCCCTTCCTCACCGTGCCCATGGAAAAGGTGGAGCGCTTCGTCGCCACTTCCGGCACCACCGGCCTGCCGGTGACCTTCGGCATGACGAAGGACGATTTGCACGGCCTTCTGCCCTACCAGATGGCGCGTCTGCTCACCGCCGCGGGCGTGCGCCCGGGCTTTCGCGCCTATCAGGGCTACGGCTACGGCCTGTGGATCGGCGGCCCGGCGCTGGATGCCGGCTTCTCCGCCGTGGGCTGCACCAACTTCCCCATCGGCCCCGGCCGCGGCGAGCTTGCCGCCCGCTGGCTGCGCGACCACGCTTATGATGTCGCCTCCATGTCGCCGCTCTGGCTGATGACGCTGGTGCAGGCGGCCAAGCACCAGGGCATCGACCCACGCACGGAATGGACGCTGAAGGTGGCCATCCTCGGCGGCCAGTCGGTGTCCGCGGAATTCCGCGCCCAGCTGGAAGCGGAGATGCCCGAGGGCTTCATGAGCCACAACATCTATGGAACAACGGAGGCGGGCGGGCCCATCCTCGCCATCTCCACGCCCTTTACCCACGCCGACGACGAACTGCAGCTCCTCAATGAGGATACGGTGATCGTCGAGATCCTGGACCCCAAGACCATGAAGCCGGTCTCCGACGGCGAGGTGGGCGAGATCGTCGTCACCACCTTGCGCAAGGAAGCCTCGCCGGTGGTGCGCTGGCGCACGCGCGACTTGGTGCGCCTTTCCCCGCGCCCCTACGACTGCCCCTCCGGCCGCCGCGGCATGCGCAAGATCGGGCGGATCATCGGACGCACCGACGACATGATCAAATTCAAGGGCGTCATCGTCTTCCCCTCGCAGATCGAGGACGTGATCGCCGGCATTCCCGGCCTCGCCAAGGAAGCCTGGCAGATCTACGTGGACAAGGAGGCCACCACCATCGGCAAGATGACCGTGGCGGTGGAATCCATCAATGGGGAGCAACGCCCCGGCGAGGCCTGTGCTGCCGACGTGCGCCGCGAGATCAAGGCGCGCCTGGGCATCAACGTGAACGTGGAGTGCCACCCGGAAGGCGAGCTGCCGCGCTACGAGGCCAAGGCCACGCGGGTGCTGCACCGCCCCGAAGCGGCCCACTGAGACGGTCTTTCCACCTGGAGCCGGCTCTGCCCCTGCGGGATCGCCTCGGCGTTTCGGCATGGGTAGCCACTCCGTCTCCATTCATCAGCGAGAGGGCGATTCACCCCTTATTTGGAGCCGCGGCGCGGCTCCCTATGCGGGGATCGCGCTCTCGCTGCGGGGCGGGCGGCGCGGTGTGCCGCCGGCCGCCGCGCGCCGGATGCCATCATGACCGAGCCCCTCCCCAGTCCTTCCGCCGACGCCGATGCCTTCGCCCGCGTGCGCGCCCGCATCGAGGCTGCGACCGCCGCCTGGGCGGCGGGCATGACGCTGGCCGAGATCCGCGCGAGCTTCGAGGCCTTCCTCGGTGCCGGTGCGCCGGATGAGGCATGCACGGCGCTGGTGGTCGCCGGCCTGCCCGCCTGCGCTTTCGATGCATCGGGCGGGGTGGCGGGGCGCACCTTGCTCTATTGCCACGGCGGCGGTTTCCAGATCGGCTCGGTGCGCTCCCATACGGGGCTGATGTCCCGCCTCGCGGCGGCGAGCGGGATGCGGGTGCTGGGCTTTGACTATCGCCTCGCCCCGGAGCACCGCTTTCCCGCGGCGCCCGACGATGCCTTCGCCGCCTACCGGGCGCTGGTGGCGGCGGGGGATGTGCCGCGCGCCCTCGTGGGGGATTCCGCGGGCGGCGCGCTGGCCCTGGGCACCGCCATGCGGGCGCGCGATGCCGGCCTGCCGCTGCCCAAGGCGCTGGTGCTGCTCTCGCCCTGGCTGGATCTCACCATGAGCGGGGACAGCTACGCCACGCTGGCGCAGAAGGACATCTTCTCCCGGCCCGAGCAGCTCAAGGCCATGGCCCGCACCTATCTGGGCCGCGACCGCGCGCCGTCCGATCCTGCCGCTTCGCCGGTGCTGGGAGACCTTGCCGGCCTGCCGCCCATCCTCGTGCATGCGGGGGGCCACGACATCACTCTCGATGACAGCCACCTCCTCGCCCGCAACGCCGCCGTGCAGGGCGGGCGGGTGGAGGTCGAGGTGTTCGCCGGGATGTGCCACCATTTCCAGGTGTTCGAGGAATTGCCCGAGGCGGCGGTTTCCCTCGGCCGCATCGGCACCTACCTGCGGGCGCTCTGACGCCGGAACACGCATCCTCCCGGCGTCCGGCCCCTTTCGGCGTCGCACCTGCCGGCCTCCCGTCACACCGGGGGCCGGCATTTTTATTCCGGGAGCCGGCACCGGTCCGCCTGCATCGATTTGATCGGATCAGGCTCTGTTCGGTAAGTTGGGGGGCGGCTCACCGCTCATATGGATCGACCCGCCCGGGGTCGAGGCCCCAGTCGGCGAGGATCTCGCGGCTGTGCGCGCCCGGCGCCGCGGCGCCATGGGCGACGGCGCAGGGGGTGGCGGAGAAGCGGGGGGCGGGGGCGGGCTGCACCACGCCATCCACTGTCACGAAGGCGCTGCGGATGGTGGCGTGCGGGTCGGCGGCCGCCTCGTCCCAGTCGAGGATGGGGGAGACGCAGGCATCGGTGCCGGCGAACAGGGCCGCCCAGTGGTCCCGCGGTTCGGTGAGGAAGATGGCGGCAAGGCGGCTGCGCAGCCGGCCCCACGCGGCGGGGTCGGCCCCATGGGTGAACGCGCCGGCATCAAGCCCGAGTTTCTGAAGGAGGATCTGGTGAAACTTGCGCTCCACCGGCGCCACCGCAAGGAATTTCCCGTCCGCGCAGGCATAGGTGCCGTAGAAATAGGCGCCGCCGTCGAGCAGGTTCGCCTGGCGTGCCGCGCTCCACAGGCCGCCGGCTCGGAAGCCCCAGAACATGGCGGCGAGCAGCGAGGCGCCGTCGGTCATGGCGGCGTCCACCACCTGGCCGGTGCCGGACGTCTTTGCGGCCAGTAGCGCCGCCACCATGCCGAACGCCAGCAGCATGCCGCCGCCGCCGAAATCGGCCACGAGGTTCAGCGGCACCGGGGGCGGCGCATCCGGCGGCCCCATGGCCGCAAGCGCGCCGGTGGCGCCCAGATAGTTGAGGTCGTGGCCGGCGGTCTCTGCCAGCGGGCCCTCCTGGCCCCAGCCGGTCATGCGGCCATAGACAAGGCGGGGATTGGCGGCGAGGCACAGCTGCGGCCCGAGGCCCAGGCGCTCCATCACCCCCGGGCGGAAGCCCTCCATGAGCCCGTCGGCGCGGGCGACGAGATCCAGCATCACCTTATGGTCGCGCTCCGCCCTCAGGTCGAGGGCGATGGACCTGCGCCCGCGCGCCAGCACGTCGAAACGGGTGTTCATGAGCGGAATTTCGGGCCTCTGGCCCTTCTGGTGCACGCGGATCACCTCGGCGCCCGCATCCGCCAGCATCATGGCGGCAAAGGGGGCTGGCCCGAGGCCGACCATCTCGACGATACGAAGTCCCGCAAGGGGGCCCGGCATGTGGCTCTCCGGCTGTGTGTCTGCCCGGCGGGCTCGCGCGCGCCGCGGTGTCGGGAACGGGGGTGTTGCGGCCTCGTCTTCGGCACCTGCGGCCGGGGGCGCGGCCGCGAGGGGCGAAAGGCGGGGCGCCGATGCGGGCGGGGGCTCAGCCCTGGCCGGCCGGCAGGTGCAGGGTGAGCCCGTCGAGGTCCGGGGCCACCTTGACCTGGCAGGAGAGGCGGGAGCTTTCGCGCACGTCCTCCGCGAATTCCAGCATGTCGCGTTCCATGCCGGCGGCCTCCCCCACCGCGCTGCACCAGGACGGGTCCACATGCACATGACAGGTGGCGCACGAGCAGGCGCCGCCACATTCGGCCACGATGCCGGGCACGTTGGCGCGGCGGGCGCATTCCATGACGCTGAGCCCGTCCAGCGCATCAATCTCGATGCGCTGGCTGTCGGGCGTGATGAAGACGATCCGGGTCATGGGGGCTCCCCTGCCATGTTGTTTCTTGCTGGAAGACGGCGTGTCGGGCTCAGGCGCCGCAGCCCATGCCGCCGGACACACCCAGAACCTCGCCAGTGACGAAGGAGGCGCCGTCGGACGCAAGAAAGGCCACCGCCGCGGCCACCTCCTGCGGCTCGCCGATGCGGCGCAGGAGGGTGAAGGCGGCCATGTCGGCGAGGATCTTCTCGCCCACCTCGGCCACCGCCCGCTCCACCATGGGGGTGCGGATGGGGCCGGGCGCCACGGCGTTGGCGGTGATGGCGTAGCGGGCATTCTCCCGGGCGATGGAGCGGGTGAAGCCGATGAGCCCGGCTTTCGCGGCGGCATAGACCGCGCCGCCTTTCGAGCCCAGCCGCCCCGCCTCCGACGCCACGTTCACCAGCCGGCCGTAGCGCGCCGCCTGCATGGCCGGCAGCGCCAGGCGGGTGAAGAGGAAGGCCGTCTCCAGGTTCACCGAGAGGAGGAAGCGCCAGTCCTGCGCCGTGGTGTCGGTGAAGAAGGCATGCTGGTCGGCGCCGATATTGTTGATGAGCACGTCGAACGGGCCGTGGGCGGCAAACAGCGCCTCGGCCGCCGCCGCATCGGTGCCGTCCATCTGCACGAAGGTGGCGCCGGTTTCGGCCGAAAGCGCCGCGCCCGCGGCCGCGTCGCGGTCGCAGAAGACCACCGCCATGCCGTTCGCGCCGAGCCGGCGGACGATGGCGGCGCCGATGCCGGCGCCGCCTCCGGTGACGAGCGCGCGGCGCGTCGTTTCGGGCCTGCGGCGCTTGGGAGCGAGCGTGCTCATCGGCCGGAGAAGACCGGCTTGCGCTTCTCGATCACCGCGGCGAGCCCCTCGCGGGAATCGGCGGTGAAGGACAGTTCGCAGACGGTGCGCGCCTCCTCCGGCAGGGCACGCTCCACATCCAGCGCGTTCCACAACAGGCGCTTGGTGGCGGCCATGGCCAGCGGCGCGCCGGAGGCATAGAGGCGCGCGGCCGTCCGGGCTTCGGCGGGAAGCGCGTCGTCTGGTACGCATTTGGTGATGAGGCCGATGGCCTGCGCCTCCTCGGCGCTCACAACGCGGTTGGAGAGCATGATCTCCGCCGCCCGGCGGAAGCCCACCAGATGCGGCAGGATCACCGAGGCGCCGGCATCCGGCGCCATGCCCACCCGCGTCGCGCCGGCCATGAACTTGGCGCCGGCGCCGGCGATCACGATGTCGGAGGCGCAGACGAGGCCGAGCCCGCCGCCGCCCGCCGCATAGCCGTGCACCTCGGTGACCACGATGACCTTGAGGCGGATGAGCGCCCCGATGGCCACCTGGAGATAGGCCGTCACCTCGCGCAGGAAGTCGCCGAGGGCCTCGCCCTTGGAGGCGAACTCGCGTACGTCGCCGCCGGCGCAGAAATTGGCGCCGGCGCCGCGCAGGTGCACCACCCGCACGTCGGGCGCGCGGTGCACCAGCATGATCGCCCGGTAGAGCGCCTGCATGAGCTCGATGTTCATGCCGTTGGCAGAGCCGGGGCGGTTGAGCGTGAGGGTGGCGATGCCCTCCGCATAATCGAGCAGGACCGGCCCTTCGGCGATCCAGCTCTCGGGGGCGGTGGTGGGGGCAGGGGCCTGGGACGTGCCGTGTGTCATGGGAGGCCTCAGGCCAGGAAGGACAGGGTGAAGATGGGCTTGTGATTGTTCACGAGCGTGATCTTCTTGCGCACCAAGCGGAACGCGCCGTCCACCATGCGCAGGCGATATTCGTTGCGCGCCGCCCACAGGGTGTCGCCGCGTAGATTGTCCTCGTAGATGAGGACGTTGGCGCGCGCGTCCACCTCGTTGCCGCGCACCGCGGCGATCTCGATGTTGGAGACCGCGCGGGCCAGCTCCGAGCGCGGCGTCTGGGTGTGGCGGCGGCCGGTCTTGAGCTGGCGGATGCGCACGCCGATGCGCGAGCGGTTGTCGTAGAGCACCGACATTTCCTTCTCGGGGTCGGTGTCGTCGCCATTGGCCGGAACCCAGTAGATGGCATCATCGGTCCACAGCGCTTCCCACCCGTCGTAATCGTGGGTGTCGGCGAGGCGGGCCTCCAGATAGAGGAACTGCGCCACCTGGTGGTGCAGGGCGGCTGGGTCCACCGCGGCGAGGTCGGGGGCGGACGCGGCGGTGAAGGTCTGGGCGAGGGCGGTCATCAGCGGGCCTCGGTCATCAGGTTGAGATAGTGGCGCCAGATGCCGCGCTGCGGCGTCTCGTCCGTGGAATGGGCGATGCGGAAGCCGTTCTCGTCCAGCCGCTCGCGGTGCAGGCCGCGGGAGAGCACCAGCCATTCGGGGTCGAGGATCTGCGCGCCGCGGTGGTTGCGCTCGTACATTTCGGTGTCGTCGGCGAGCAGCAGGCCGGCGGGGCCCACCGACCCCATGGTCTGCTGGCGCAGGCGCCGGTTGATGTCGGGCGCGCCCTTGAACTGCACGGCGGTGACGTGCTGGATGGTCTCGTCCACCGCCACCGGCTGCAGAACGAAGATCTGGATCTCGGCGATGAAGAGGTTCGGGAAGATCATGACGTGCGGCGACCCGTCGATCATGATCTGGCGGGCGCGCTCCTCGCCATAGGCGGCGTTCATGCTCTTCACGTACTCGGGCAGGCGCTCCGGCGTGGTGCCGAACCATTGCAGCGGCTTGTCATGCTTGCGCCATTCGGGGCGCAGGTCGAATTCCGTGTGGCCGTTGCCGTAGTCGCGGGTCAGCGCCGTCGAATCCGCGCCATAGAGGCTGCCGATGCCGGACGAGGTCACCTGGAAGACGGAGCCATGGACGAAGCCGGGGTGGTAGCCGTCGGTCTCGTTCTCCAGCATGAACTTCCAGTTGGCCTTGGTGCGGTGCTGCAGGAAGCCGGCGGTCAGCTCCAGTTCGCCGGTGGGCGAATTGTCGAGCAATTGGTCGAGGGCCGCCTTGGCGCCGCCGAGGTGCTCCTCCAGCGAGATGCCCTCGGCCGCCATGGAGCCGAAGACGAAGCCGCGATAGATGGCGATGCGCGGCACCTTGCCGAGGTTCAGCCCGGCCTTGCTCTGGCCCTCGTAGCCCTCCGGCAGGGCATAGCCCATCAGGTCGCCGGTGTTGGAGAAGGTCCAGGAGTGATAGGGGCAGGTGAAGCTGGTGCGGTTGCCCTTCTGGTAGGCGCACAGCTGGTTGCCGCGGTGGGGGCACTTGTTGAGCAGGAGGCGGACCTCGCCTTCCTTGTCGCGCACCATCAGCACCGGCATGGGTCCGATGGACTTGGTGACGTAATCGTTCTTGTTGGGAATCTCGCTGGTGTGACCCACATAGACCCAGGTCTTGTACCAGATCTTCTCCAGCTCTTCCTGGAAGATGGCCGGATCATAGTAAAGACGGCTGTTGATGCGTGCAGGCTCGATGAGCGCGCGGTAATCGCGGGACACGGTGGCGTGGGACACGGCGGCTTGCGGCATGGCGGCTCCACCCTTGCGGTTGCGTTGGATTTTGGAAAATTATTCGAACGATCGGTCTAAATATTTCTCCCTCTGCGCCCTCTGTCAAGCGCCCAGCGTGCGCCCAGCCGCGCAAATTTCCTTCGCGTCACTGCTGCAAGTCCCGCATCGTAGTAGGGTTATTGCGTTGCGTGGCCGACTGAATCCGCTTCGGTGACGTTACGTGCGCCGGCCGCAGATTTTGGTGGAATTGAGATTTGATCTGCATTAAAAAGAACGAACGATCTGACAAAAAAGATCGAAAGCGTGACGCCCCCCGCTTTCCATCCGCAGGCGCCCCGGCGATCCGCACGGGTTGGCAGCTCGGAAGCGTCACCGCCAAGCCTGGGGAGGACACATGAAGAGGATTGTGACGGGCGTGCTCGCGCTGGCCATGATGGCCACGGCCGCCAATGCCGAAATCAAGATCGGCGCCATCATTTCGGAAACCGGCCCCGCCTCCTCGCTCGGCGACCCGGAGGCCCGAACCATCCGCATGATGGTGGAGGAGCTGAACGCCAAGGGCGGCATCCGGGGCGAGAAGGCCAGGCTCGTGCTTTATGACGACGGCGGCGACCCCTCCAAGGCCAAGACCTTCGCCACCCGCCTGGTGGAGGATGACGGCGTGGTCGCCATGGTCGGCGGCACCACCACCGGCACCTCCATGGCGATTCTCGCCGTGGCCGAGGATGGCAAGGTGCCGTTCATCTCGCTGGCCGGCGCCCTCGAAATCATCGACCCGGTGAAGCCTTACGTCTTCAAGACCCCGCACACCGACCGCATGGCGTGCCTGAAGATCTACGAGGACATGAAGAGCCGGGGCCTCACCAGGGTCGGCCTCATCTCCGGCACCGACGGCTTCGGCGCCTCCATGCGCGCCCAGTGCCTGGCGGTGGCCAAGTCTTCGGGCATGGAGATCGTCGCCGACGAGACCTATGGCCCGAAGGATGCGGACATGACCCCGCAGCTCACCAACATCCGCAACAAGCCGGGCATCCAGGCCATCCTGAATTCCGGCTTCGGCCAGGGTCCGGCCACCATTACCCGCAACTATACCCAGCTCGGCATGACCCTTCCCCTGTATCAATCGCACGGGGTGGCCTCCAACGCCTTCATCGAGCTGGCCGGCGCCAAGAATGCCGAGGGCGTGCGCCTGCCCGGCACCGCGCTGCTGGTGGGCGAGCTGCTGGATCCGAAGGACCCGCAGAAGGCGGTGGTGCTGGCCTACAAGGCGAGCTTCGAGAAGGCGGCCGGCGCGCCGGTTTCTACCTTCGGCGGCTATGCCCACGACGCCATGCGCATTCTTGCCGAGGCGCTGGCCCGGGCGCCTTCCGCCAAGCCCGCAGCCATCCGCGATGCCATCGAGGCCACCACCGGCCTCGTGGGCACCACCGGAACCTACAATTATTCGAAGACCGACCATCTCGGCCTGGACCTGTCCGCCTTCCGCATCCTCGAAATCAGCAATGGCGGCTGGAAGCTGGTGAAGTAGCCCCGCGGCCCCGGACCTTCGCCAAACCGCGCCGCCCGCACCGGCCACCTGCGGGCGTCCGTCACGGGCGGCCGCGGGAGCGGCGGCAGACGCCAAGACAAGCCCGCCCCCTGCCGGCCCTGCTTCCGGCAGGCAAGGCGCGGCGCCCTTCCACACAGCCTGAGCAGGCATCGCCGCGGGATGTCCCAACCCCCGGCGCCGCCTCCAACCGCCCGCGGGGAGCGAGCGAACATGTCTGATCTCCTGCAGTTCCTGGCATCCGGAATGACGGTGGGCGCGGTCTATGCGCTCGTCGCCCTCGGCTTCACCATCATCTACAACGCCTCCGACGTGGTGAACTTCGCCCAGGGCGAGTTCGTGATGCTGGGCGGCATGATCTCGGTGGCGGGCGTCGCCGCCGGGCTGCCGCTGCCGCTGGCCGCGCTCATCGCCATCGTGGTGACGGCGGCCATCGGCGTGGCGCTGAACACTTTCGCCATCGAGCCGGCGCGCGGTGCCCCGGTGGTGTCGCTCATCATCATCACCATCGGCGCTTCCATCTTCATCCGGGGCGTCACCCAGATCGTGTTCGACAAGGGCACCCACCGCCTGCCGTCCTTCTCGGGCGACGAGCCGCTGCACGTCTTCGGCGCCACCGTGCTGCCGCAGAGCCTGTGGGTGGTGGCGGGTGCGGTGGCGATCTTCGTCGCCCTCTGGCTGTTCTTCACCCACACGCTCACCGGGCGGGGCGTGCTTGCCACCTCCAACAACCGGCTGGCGGCGCAACTCGTGGGCATCAACACGCGCTTCGTGATGACGCTCTCCTTCGCCCTGTCCGCCGGCATCGGCGCGCTGGCGGGGGTGCTCATCACCCCCATCCTGCCGACCAGCTTCGAGGTGGGCATCGCACTGGCGCTGAAGGGCTTTGCCGCCGCCATGCTGGGCGGCATGGGCAGCCCCAAGGGGGCGCTGGCGGGGGGCTGCTGCTCGGCCTCATGGAGGCGCTGACGGCCGGCTACATCTCCTCCCATTACAAGGATGCGGTGGCCTTCTTCGTCATTCTTGCCGTGCTGTTCGCCTTCCCGCGCGGGCTCTATGGCAGCAACATGACGGAGCGGGTGTGATCATGCGGCTATCACAGAAGCAGTCCACACTTCTGGTGCTGGCGGTGCTGATGATTGTCAGTCCGTTCTTCTTCCCATCCAACTATTATTACCGCGTCGGTTCGCTGGTGTTCGTCAACTCCATCGCGGTGGTGGGCATCGTCATACTGACCGGCTATGCTGGCCAGATCAGCCTCGGCCATGCCGGCTTCGTGGGCATCGGCGGCTATGCCTGCGCCCTGCTGCCGGTTCATCTCGGGGTGCCGCCGGCGCTGGCCGTGGTGCTGGGTGCCGCGCTCTCGGGCGGCATCGCCTTCCTGGTCGGCCGGCCCATCCTGCGGCTGAAGGGCTATTACCTCGCGGTGGCCAGCCTCGGCTTCGGCGTTCTGGTGGCCATGGTGCTCGCCAACGAGGGCTGGCTGACCGGCGGCCCGGACGGCATCAAGGTGCCCGATCCCGGCGTGCGGGCCTGGCTTGGCGCGCTGGGCATCGAGTTCACCAACCCGCAGTTCTGGTACGGCTTCACCGGCCTGTTCCTGCTCGTGGGGGCGTGGCTGGCGCTGAACCTGCACGACAGCCCCACCGGCCGCGCGCTCAGGGCGCTGCACGGCTCGGAGGTGGCGGCGCGCACGGCGGGGGTGGACGTGGCCCGGGCGAAGCTGAACGCCTTCGTCATCTCGGCGGTCTATGCCTCGGTTTCCGGCTCGCTGCTGGCGCTCCAGAACCGGCTGATCACCCCGGACGTGGCCGGTTACATGCACTCCATCGAGCTTGTGACCATGGCGGTGCTTGGCGGCGCCGGCTCGGTGCTTGGCGGCATCTTCGGCGCCGCCCTGCTCACCTTGCTGCCCCAGGTGCTCACCGTGCTGCAGGACTACGAGCATGTGGTCCTCGGCCTGGTGATGATGCTGGTGATGATCTTCCTGCCGGCGGGGCTCATCCCCAGCGCGCAGCGTTTTTTGCGGGGGAGGGGAGAATGAGCCTTCTAGAAGTCGAGGGCCTCGGCATCACCTTCGGCGGCGTGAAGGCGGTGCGCGACGTCTCCTTTGCCCTGGACGCGGGGAAGATCGTTTCCGTCATCGGCCCGAACGGGGCGGGCAAGACCACGCTGTTCAACATGATTTCCGGCGTCTATTTGCCGAAATCGGGCCAGGTGCGGCTCGACGGGGAGGAGGTGACCGGCCTGCGGCCGGACCTGCTGGCCACCCGCGGCATGTCGCGCACCTTCCAGAACCTCCAGATCTTCCACGAGATGAGTGTTCTGGAGAATGTCATCGTCGGCTTCCACCTGCACGAGCGCGGGCCGGTGCTCTGCGACATGCTCGGCCTGCCCGGCTCGCGCCGGCGCGCCCGGGCGGCGGCGGAGGGCGCGCATGTGCTCCTTGAGCGGGTGGGGCTGGAGCGGGCGGCGGAGCGCGAGGCCGGCGCCCTCTCCTATGGCGCGCTGAAGCGCCTGGAGATCGCCCGGGCGCTGGCGGCCCGCCCGCGGGTGCTGCTGCTGGACGAGCCGGCGGCCGGCTGCAACGCGGTGGAGACGGAGGAGATCGACCGCCTCATCTGCGAGGTGGCGCAAACCGGCATCGCCATCCTGCTGGTGGAGCATGACATGAAGCTGGTGATGCGCCTGTCCAGCACCATCGTGGTGCTGGACCACGGCGAGAAGATCGCCGAGGGCGATCCCGCCGCGGTGAGCCGCGACCCGAAGGTGATCGAGGCCTATCTGGGACCCGGCGCGAAGGAGGCGGTCCATGCTCGTGGTTGAGGGGCTGCGGTCGCGCTACGGCCGCATCGAGGTGCTGCACGGGGTGGACCTGTTCGTCGGCTCGGGCGAGATCGTCACGGTGGTGGGCGCCAACGGCGCGGGCAAGACCACGCTGCTGCGCTGCCTTTCCGGCGTGCAGCCGGTGTGCGGCGGCACCATCACCTTCCGGGGCGAGGCGCTGACCTTCGTTCCGGCCTATCGCCGCATCGCGCGCGGGCTGGCGCAATCGCCGGAGGGGCGGCAGATCTTCACCAACCTGAGCGTGGAGGAGAATTTGCGCCTCGGCGCCTTCATCTTCTCCGACGACCGGGTGGAGCGCGACATGGCCGACGCCTTCGCCATGTTCCCGATCCTGAAGGAGAAGCGCAACCAGCAGGCCGGCGGCCTCTCCGGCGGGCAGCAGCAGATGCTGGCCATCGCCCGCGCCCTGATGGGCCGGCCCGCCTGCCTCTTGCTGGACGAGCCCTCCATGGGCCTTGCCCCCATCCTGGTGGCGCAGATCTTCGAGGTGGTGAAGGCCCTGAAGGCGCTCGACGTGACGGTGCTGCTGGTGGAGCAGAATGCGTTCGGCGCACTCTGCGTGGCGGATCGCGGCTATGTCATGGAGACCGGCCGCGTCACCATCGGCGGCAGTGCCGGCGAACTGATCGCCGACCCGCGGGTGCGCGAGGCCTATCTGGGAATCTAGAGCACGCGCCGCGGGGACCCTCGCGTCGTCAAAGGACCTCCGCCGCCTTGCGCCGGTCAGCCGGCAAGGGCCCGCAGGGCCGTGGCGAGGTGCTCGGCGAACTGGGCGCCGGCGAGCGGCAGGCTGCGGTCCCGCAATTGGCCGAGGACCAGATCGGCCTGGCCGTGGTCGCGCTCGTCCAGCGGGCGCACCACGATGCCGGCGGGCATGGCCTGCGGCAGGGCGCCGATCTGGATCTGGAACGAGATCATGCCGCAATGGGCGACGAGCCCGCGCAGCAGCTCGAAGGAATTGGACTCCGCCGCCACCGACAGGCGCAGGCCCGAGCGGGCGATGGATTCCTCGATCAGCTGCCGCCCGCCGGTGGCGCGCTCCGGCAGGGCGAGGGGAAAGCCGGTGCAGTCGGCCAACCGCAGCTTGGTGCGGGCCGCCAGCGGATGGCTTGCCGGCAGCAGGGCGACGAGGCGCTGCGGCACCGTGGTCAGCGGGCGCAGGCGGCCGATGAAGGGCGCGCGAAACACCAGCACCAGATCCACCTCATAGCCCGCGAGCAGCGCAATGGCGCGCTCGTGGTCGGCCACCGCCACCTCGAAGCCCACCAGGGGATAGCGGGTGCGGAAGCGGTCGATCTGGCGCGGCAGGAAATCATGGGCGAGGGCCTGGCTGCACGCGATCTTCACCGTGCCGCGCTTGAGCCCGCGCAGATCCTCCAGTTGCTCGCGCATCCGCTCGGCATCGGCCAATTGCTCGCGGATGTAGCGCACGAACACTTCGCCCGCCGCGGTGAGCTGGACGCCGCGCGCCCGCCGCTCCAGCAGCTTGGCGTCCAGCTCCGCCTCGATGTCCATGATGCGCCGGTTGAGCGCGGACGGCGTGACATTGAGCTTTTGCGCCGCGCCGCGGATGGAGCGGCAGCGCGCCACTTCGTCGAGATAGCGAAGGAACCGGAGATGCCGCATGCCGCCTGCGTCCTGGTGGTGCCGTTTTGGCTACGATCCGTGCGAAAATCAGCAATAGAACTTCTCACTCGCCCGTCATAGCCTCCTCTCTCGAACGGATCGCCTGCCGTGCTGCACAGCCGACCCCGACGAGAGCCCTCCCCATGACCGATGCCCCCCGCCCGCCGTCGTCCGCCCCGCAAGGCGCGGTGCTGCGCCTTGCGCGCAACCTGCCGGCGCCGCGCCCGGTGACCTTTGCGGCGCAGCCCCAGGCGGTGGAGATCGACCTTGCCCGCACGGCGCTCATGGTGGTGGACATGCAGAACGACTTCCTCCACCCGGACGGCTGGTTCCCCCAGGCGGGGGTGGACGCCGCCCCGCTGCGCGCCATCATTCCCGCGGTGCGGGCGCTGGCGGAGGCGGCCCGCGCCGCCGGCCTGCCGGTGGTGTGGGTGAACTGGGGCGTGCGCGCCGACCGGGCCGAGCTTCCCGATCCCGTGCTGCTCAAGGCCGCTGCCGGCGGCACCCGCCCGGTCTATGCGGACCCCTCCGTCACCGGGCGCGGGGGCATCGTGGTGGAAGGCGCGTGGGGCGCGCAGGTGGTGGAGGAGCTGGGCGCGCAGCCGTCCGACCTCCTGGTCTACAAGCACCGCCTTTCCGGCTTCTTCGACAACGAGCTCGACAGCGTGCTGCGCAACCGCGGCATCGACACCTTGCTGTTCGCCGGCATCAACACCGACCGCTGCGTGTTCGCCACCCTCTGCGACGCCACCTTCCACGGCTACGGCGTCGTGCTGGCGCAGGACGCCTGCGCCAGCCCCTCGCCGGACCAGGTGCGCGAGAGCGTGCTCTATCTCGTGCGCCTGCTCTACGGCGCCACCTGCACGACCGCCGACCTCGGCGCAGCCCTTAACGACCGGAAAACGGCCTGACAGAGAAGGAACACCTCAGATGAATTGCTGGACCACCCGCCTGCGACGCACCGCCGCCGGCCTTGTCGCCGGCCTCGCCTTCGGCGCCCTCGCCGCCGCCCCTGCGCTCGCGGAAACCAGGTTGAAGATGGTGCTCAACTGGAAGTACCAGGGCCCGCAGGCCATGTTCTTCCTGGCGCAGGACAACGGATACTTCAAGGCCGAGGGCCTCGACGTGACCATCGACCAGGGCAACGGCTCCGGTGCGGCGGTGCCGCTGGTGGCCAATGGCACCTATGACGTGGGCTTCGGCGACATCAACGCCCTCATCGAGCTGGTGGCCAAGAAGCCAGAGGACGCCCCCATCGGCGTCTACATGCTGTTCAACCAGCCGCCCTTCACTGTCGCCGTGAAGGCCGACGGCCCGCTGAAGACGCCGCAGGACCTGGTGGGCAAGACCCTGGGCGGGGCCGCCAACGACGGTGCGCTCAAGCTGTTCCCCGCCTTCTGCAAGCAGGCCAGGATCGACTGCACGGGCATCACCATCACCAACATGCAGCCCAGCCTGCGCGAGCAGATGCTGATGCAGGGCCAGGTGGATGGCGTGTTCGGCTACGTCAATACGATCCGCTTCTCCGCCAAGCTCATCGGGGTGGACGACGACAAGATCCGCTACATCAATTACGGCGACTACGGCATGGACCTGTATTCCAACGCCATCATCGTCTCGGCCAAGCTCGCGAAGGAGAATCCGCAGGCGGTGAAGGGGCTGGTGCGGGCCCTCAACAAGGGCCTGAAGGATATGATCAAGGACCCGAAGGCCGGCGTCGCGGCGGTGCAGAAGCGCGAGCCGCTCATCAAGCCGCAGGTGGAGCTGGAGCGCCTGGAGGCCACCGTGAGGGCCGAGATGAACCACCCGGAGATCGCCAGCATCGGCCTCGGCGCCATCGACCCGGCCCGCATGAAGCAGGCCATCGACATTCTGGTGGAGGCCAACAAGCTGCCCACGACGCCCAAGGTGGAGCAGATCTTCACCCCGGCCTTCCTGCCGCCGCTGGAAGACCGCCTGACCAAGCTGTTCTGATCCCGCATCCTCCCCGTCGCCCCCTCGCGGGAGAGAGGCGCGGCGGGGACGATCGCCGGGCGAAGGCCCGGCGCCGGTGACGAACGCAACGACGAACGAGAACTCCCCGGACACCCCCATGGACCTCAATCTCAAGAACCGCGTCGCCTTCATCACCGGCCCTGCCAAGGGCATGGGGGCCGCCGTCACCCGGGCGTTTGCCGCCGAAGGGTGCCGCCTCGCCCTGGTTGGGCGCGACACCGCCGCCATCGCCCCCCTGGCCGAGGAATTGCGCGCCAGCGGCGTGGACCTCATGGTCATCGCCTGCGACCTCACCGATGCGGACGCCTGCGCCCGGGCGGCGCAGGCCACCGTCGCGGCGTTCGGTACCATCGACATCCTGGTCAATATCGCCGGCGGCTCCGGCCCCATCGGCAAGACCGGGGTGGAGACGACCGCCGCGGAATTCGACGATATCGTCACGCTCAACATGAACGGCTGCTTCCACACCATGAAGGCCTGCCTGCCGGTGATGATCGCGCAGCGCTACGGCAAGGTGGTGAACGTGGGCGGCACGTTCGGGATGCGCGGGCGCGCCGGGCGCATGGCCTATTCCGCCTCCAAATGGGGCCTGCGCGGCATCACCAAGAGCTTTGCGCTGGAGGTGGGCCAGCACAACATCAACGTGAATTGCGTCGCCCCCGGCATGGTGGACGGCCCGCGTTTCCGCGACAAGGTCTGCGCCGACATGGCGCGCAAGCTGAACATCACGGTCGAGGAGGCCATGGAGCGCCACGCCGCCGACTACGCACTGAAGCGCGTGACCACCGACGAGGACGTGGCCAATGCCTGCCTCTTCCTCGCCAGCGACGTGTCGCGCCAGCTCACCGGCGTAGACCTGCCGGTGGACGGCGGCTGGGCCATGCTGTGAGGAGGACCCCATGACCGACACCCCCGCAGATCTCGTCATCCATGGCGGCATCATCGTTGCCGCCGACACCATGTTTCCCGCCTCCATCGCCCTCCGCGACGGGCGCATTGCCGCGGTGGGCGAGGCGCAGGCCATGCCGGCCGCGCGCGAGAGCTTCGATGCCGCCGGCCTCCACATCCTGCCCGGCGCCATCGACGTGCATGTCCATTTCCGCGACCCCGGCTACACCCACAAGGAGGATTTCGAGAGCGGCACCGCCGCCGCGGCCTTCGGCGGGGTGACCACCGTGTTCGACATGCCCAACACCATCCCCACCGTCGCGGACGCCGCCGCCCTGCGCGGGAAGCACGCCATCGCCGCCGCCAAGGCCCATGTGGATTATGGCCTTTATGCCGTGCTCGGCGAGGATACCATCGACAAGGTGCCCGAACTGGTGGAGGCCGGCATCATCGGCTTCAAGCTCTATATGGGCAACACCTTCGGCCGCATCGCCACGCCCTCCACCGGCGCCATGCTGGAGGCGTTCGAGGTGGTGGCGCCCACCGGCAAGCGGGTGTCGCTCCATGCCGAGACCAATTCGGTGATGGAGCGCCGGCAGGCGAAGCTGGTGGCGGCCGGGCGCACCGACGCCCTCGCCCATCTCGCCTCCCGCCCCGCGGTGGTGGCGGTGGAGGCGGTGGCCCGCGCCGCCATCCTCGCGGAATGGACCGGCGCGCGCATCCACATCCTGCACATCTCGTCCGCCGCCGAGCTCGCCCCGCTGCGCGACGCCAAGGCGCGCGGCGTCGACATCACCGGCGAGACCGGCCCCCATTACCTGATGCTGGGCGCCGAGGACTACGCCCGCTGGGGCGGCATCATCCGCGTCAACCCGCCGGTGCGCGAGGCCGCCAACCAGGGCCCGCTCTGGGACGCGCTGCTGGACGGCACCATCGACATGATCGCCACCGACCACGCCCCCCACGCGCCGGAGGAGAAGACGCACGCCGACATCTGGAGCGTGGATTGCGGCTTCCCGGGCGTGGAGACCCAGATGCCGCTCATGCTCACCGAGGTGGCGAACGGGCGGTACAGCCTCAGCGACTACGTGCGCTGGAGCGCGGTGGCCCCGGCCAAGGTCTGGGGCCTCTATCCCCGCAAGGGGGTGATCCAGCCCGGCGCCGACGCCGACCTCGCCTTCGTGGACATGGCGCGCGCCTGGACCCTGCGCGACGCGGAGCTGCATTCGCGCTCCAGGATCTCCCCGTGGGACGGGCGGGCGGTGCAGGGCATGCCGGTGCACACCATGGTGCGGGGCCGCTTCGTGGTGAAGGACCGCGCATTGCAGCCGGGCACCAGGGGCCACGGCCGTCCGGTCCACGACATCCAGCAGATGCCGGCCCCCGCCCCGCGCAACACCGACCAGACCATCGCCGCCGCCACCGCCACGGTGGTTCCGGGGGCGGCCGCATGATCCCGCGATCGGAAAGTTTCATCGAGCTGCAGAACGTCACCCTCAGCTACGGGCGCGGCGAGGGCCGGGTGGATGCGCTGGCGGAAACCTCCCTGCGCGTCGGCCCCGGCGACTTCGTGGCCCTCGTCGGCCCCTCGGGCTGCGGCAAGTCCACCATCCTCAAGCTGGTGACGGGCCTCATCGGCGCCTCCACCGGCTATGTCTTCGTCGCCGGCCGCGAGGTGGGTGCGGAGCCGGTGCGGGTGGGCATGGCGTTCCAGAACCCCACGCTGCTGCCGTGGCTCACCATCCGCGACAATGTGATGCTTCCGCTCAAGATCGTGCCCCCGTTCCGGGCCGAGTACCGGGCCAAGCGCAAGACCGAGTTCCGCGACCGTGCCGATGCGCTGCTGGAGCAGGTGGGCCTGAAGGGGTTCGCCGGGCGCTACCCCTGGCAGCTCTCCGGCGGCATGCTCCAGCGGGCCTCGCTGTGCCGCGCGCTGGTGCACGATCCGCAGCTCCTGATGCTGGACGAGCCCTTCGGCGCGCTCGACCAGTTCACGCGCGAGGAATTGTGGGCGATCCTCCAGGATCTCTGGCTCTCGCGCAGGCCCACGGTCCTGCTCGTCACCCACGACCTCAAGGAGGCGGGCTACCTTGCCAACCGGGTGTGCGTGATGCGCGCCCGGCCGGGCGAGATCATTGAGGATTGCGCGGTGGACTTCCCCCGTCCCCGCACCATCGAGATGACCTACGCCCCCACCTTCGTTTCCCTCACCCAGCGCCTGCGCGAGCTGATCGTCTCGGCGCGCGGCACCGCGCTGGCGAGCCGCACGGCCCCCGCGGAGGCGGCACCATGAACGCGAACGACACCGGCAGCCGCTTCAGCCCCCGGACACGCCGCCGCTTCGCCTCCGCGGCGGTCATCGTGGGCTTCTTCGTGGTGTGGGAAGTGGCGTGCATCGCCTTCAACGTGAAGGAAATCGTGCTGCCGCGGCCAACCCAGGTGGTGTCCGCCCTCATCACCTATGCGCCCGCCATCTGGCCCCATGCGGTGCAGACGCTTTCCACCACGCTGGTGGGCTTCGGCCTCGGCATCCTCGCCGGGGTGTTTCTGGGCGCGCTCATCGGCTCCTCGCGCCTTGCCTATGATGCGGGCTACCCGCTGCTTATCGGCTTCTCCTCCATCCCCAAGGTGGCGCTGGTGCCCATCTTCGTGCTGTGGTTCGGCGCCGGCACGGTGCCGGCCATCCTCACCGCCATGATCATGAGCATGTTCCCCATCGTGGTGAACGTGGCGGCGGGCCTTGCCACCACCGAGCCGGAGCTGGAGGACGTGATGCGCGCCTGGCGTGCCAGCAAGCTCGACATTCTCCTGAACGTCGGCCTGCCGCGCACCATGCCCTTCTTCTTCGCCTCGCTGAAGGTGTCGGTGACGCTGGCCTTCGTCGGCGTGGTGATCGCCGAGACGGTGGCCTCCAACCGCGGCATCGGCAATCTCATGATGATCGCCTCCTCCTCCTTCGACGTGCCGCTGGTGTTCGCGGGCCTGCTCATCCTCGCGGTGATGGGCGTGTCGCTCTACGCCGTGTTCTCGCTCATCGAGAGCCGCGCCATCGGCTGGGCCCACCGCAAGGACGACCTTGCCATCGGCTGAGCCGATCCGTTTCGCGTTCCAGGAGTTTCCCATGCCCATCGCCAGGGTCCATCGCATCGCCGCGGCCGCGCCCGACGACGTGTCCGGCATCGAGGCGGCCATTGCCGCCGGTGCCATCGCGCCCGCCGGCGTCCTCGCCATCTTCGGCAAGACCGAGGGCAACGGCTGCGTCAACGATTTCTCCCGCGGCTTGGCCGTCCAGTCGCTGGAGCTGATGCTGCGCCGGCACGTCGGCGCGGCGGCCGGCAAGGTGTGCCTCGTCATGTCGGGCGGCACCGAGGGCGGCATGTCCCCGCACTGGCTGGTGCTGGAGCGCGCGGAGGGCGGCGGGGGGCAAGGCCCCGCCCTTGCCATCGGCAGCGTCCACACCAGTGATCTGCCCAGCGAGCACCTGGGCCGGCTCGGGCAGGTGGCGCAGGTGGCGCAGGCGGTGCGCGAGGCCATGGCGCAGGCCGGCATCACCCGTGCCGAGGACGTGCATTTCGTGCAGGTGAAATGCCCGCTCCTCACCCTCGCCCGCATCGCCGAGGCGCACGGGCGGGGCGCGCAGACCGCCACCACGGACACGCTGAAGTCCATGGGCCTGTCGCGCGGGGCGAGCGCGCTGGGCATCGCGGTGGCGCTGGGCGAGATCCCCATGGCGCAGCTCTCCGACGCCGCCATCTGCGCCGACCTCTCCCTGTGGTCGGACCGGGCGAGCTGTTCCAGCGGCATCGAGCTGATGGGGCATGAAGTGGTGGTGCTGGGCATGTCGGATGCTTGGTCCGGCCCGCTTACCATCGACCACGGCGTGATGCGCGACGCCATCGACGTGGCGCCCGTTCGCGCCGCCCTCGCCCGTGCTGGCGTCGCCGCGGACGCCCTCGGCGAAGGGGCGGACGACCGGCTGGTGGCGGTGCTCGCGAAGGCCGAGGCGAGCCGCAGCGGCCTCATTCGCGGCTGCCGCCATACCATGCTGGACGACAGCGACATTTCCTCCACCCGCCACGCCCGCGCCTTCGTGGCGGGCGCGCTCGCCGGGCTGGTGGGGCGTACGGACCTCTATGTCTCCGGCGGTGCCGAGCACCAGGGCCCCGACGGCGGCGGCCCTGCGGCGGTCATCGTCCGTCGCGGGTGATTCCGGTAGCGGGGCTCAGGGCGCCAGCAGCGGCGAACCGAAGGTTTCGCCCCGCTCCAGCATGAGATGGGCTTCCGCCACCAGGGCGAACGGGCGCAGCGCATCGAGCGTGCGGGCCAGCGTCTCGCCGCCGATGCCGTCGAAGGCCACATCCACGCCCCTGCCATCGGTGATGGACCACATCATCGCCCTGTGCCGTGATCTGAAAGCCGCCTGAAACGGCGAGTGTCCCGGATCATGCCGTGAAAGACGGGCCGGCGCCCGACGATGGCGCCGGCCCTTCGCCCTCAGCCGGGGATCACCTGCGCCATGACGGCGGACAGCCCGATGCCGAAGGCCGCCGCGCCGGCAAGGCGCGGAACGAGGGAGGCCGGCGTCCAGGCCCGGCCCGAGGCGATCACCGCAACGCCGGCGCCGACCACCGACTGCACCACCGCGAGGCCCGCAAGATAGGCCGCGATCTGGGTCGGCTCCGCGCCGACGATGGATTCGCCATAAGCGTAGCCATGGAACACGCCGGCGAGGGCGAACAGGCCGGCCCACAGGCCCGCCACCGGCTTCTCCCGGCCCAGGGCGAGAAGGGCGCCGGCGGCCACCACGCTGAGGGCGATCACCAGTTCGGCGAACGGCAGGTTGAACAGCTGCACGTGCAGCATGACCCCGGCGATGGACGCCGCCACGAAGGCCACCGGCAGCCAGGCGCTGAGCCCCATCACCCCGGCCAGCAGCCCGGCCGCGACGATGAATCCGAGGTGGTCGAGGCCGATGACCGGATGGGCCAGACCGGAGATGAAGCCTTCGGCGAAAGTCGCCGGAAGCTGCCCGCCCATGGCGTGATGCGCTTTTGCCGAGGTGGCGGCGAAGACCGGCAGGATGGAGAGGATCGCGAGCCGGCTGAGGAGACGGGACATGGTGTCTTTCCTTGCTCTGGAGGGTTGTGAAGGCGGAAGAGGTCGAAAGGCGCAGCAGCCGGCGCCTCAGGTCGGGTTGCGCTCCGGCTGGAGCAGGGCCTGATGGATGCGCGCCGCGCAGGCCGCCGAGGCGAAGGCGAAGCCGGCGCCGATGATCATCGAGAAAGGCACCAGCAGGAGCGCATTGCGGCCTGATGCGGAGAGCATCGCCGCGGGCGTGAAGGCATCCGCATTCTGGGTCAGGAACGCGAAGGTGGCGGCATAGCCGTAGGTCACGGCGGGGATGGAGGAGAAGGCCGGGATGTGGGCGGCGAGGATGTAGAGGGCGATGGAGATCGCGACGATCACCGCGCCCATTGCCGGCCCCGGCGCGAGGGTGGCGAGGACGAGCCCGGTCGCCCAGGCCACCACGACGCCGAAGACGTTCGAGACGACGGTCGTCCTGAATGCCGCAGCGTCGCCTCCGCTGTGGAAGAAGCACGCCCAGGCGATGAAGGCGGCCCAGATAAGAAACGCCTGCGTGGACAGGAACAGCCAGGTGCACAGGCCTCCCAGCACGCCGACGCTCAGGGCTAGGGAAATGATCATGTCTTGCCTCCGCTGAGGCGGTGAGGATGAGCCTTCCCGTTCCGGCGCGCGGGGGCGCGCCGGTGGGGAATGGCGGCGATGGTCGTCCGGCACGGCGGCCGCAGCGTTGGGAGGCCGGGACTGCGGGACCCGATCCGCTTGCGATGCAGGCGGATCGGCGGGTGCTAGAGCCTGATCCGATCAGGTTGAATCAACCTGATCGGTGAATCAGTCTCTAAATTATTGATAGAGAACGCGTTATCCGACCAGCTTGCGGTGCAAGCTGGTCGGCGCGTGCTCTAGATCACCTCGTCGCGGGTGCGGTGGAGGAATTCCTGCGTCCGGCGGTCGAGTTCCGCCGCATCGATCAGGCCGCGCGCCAGGGCGAGGGTCTCGAAGGCGGCGAGCCATTGCTGGTAATAGTTCCAGGTCTCGTCGTCGGGCGCGTGGGACTTGTCCCAGGCGCCGATGGTGCCGATCAGGCTCTGGCGGAAGTCCTCCCACTGGTAGGCCTTCGCCTCGGCGAGGGCGAGGGCCATGCCGAAGGCGCGGCCCTGCCAGGGCTCCGCGAACTGGAGGCTCTCGCAATTGCGCGGGAGGGCGCCGCGGCCGTCGAGGGAATCCACATAGGCATCCATGGCGGCGCTCCTTCAGGCGCAGACGAGGCCGAGGCCCTGCATGGCCTCGGTGGAGACGAGGGCGGCGAGCTTTTCCTCGGGCCAGCCCTCGGTGCCGGCGGGGCGCTCCGGGATCACGAAGTAGCGCACCTGCGCGCTCGAATCCCAGATCTCGATCCGCTTGTCCTCGGGCAGGCTCACGCCGAAGTCGGCGAGCACGCCGCGCGGCTCGCGCACCACGCGGGCGCGGAACACGGGGTCCTTGAACCAGTAGGGCGGCAGGCCGAGAAGCGGCCAGGGCCAGCACGAACACAGGGTGCAGCAGACCATGTTGTGGGTGGTCGAGGTGTTCTCGACGACGCGCAGGTTCTCGCCCTCGATGCCGTCCTTGAGGCCCATGTCGGCGATGGCCTTGTTGGCATCGGCGAGCAGGCGGGCCTTGAAGGCGGGATCGGTCCAGGCCTTCGCGACCACCCGGGCGCCGTTGAACGGCCCCATCTCGTGCTCGAAGAAGCGGATGACGCGGTCCACCGTGTCGGTGCCGATCATGCCCTTCTCGCGGAAGAGGGATTCGAGGGCCTTCGTGCGCGCGGCGTAATAGCTCTCGCTTTCGCGAAGATGATGATGGTGATCGTGATCGTCGCTCATGGGTTCCGCTCTGGATATCTGGCGTGGAGACGGGTTGATTGGTTTTGGCCGAGGATCAGGCGGCTTCGAGATAGACTTCGAAGCAATCGTTGTAGAGAACGTCGCCCTTGTCCGGGATGTCCGACCACAGATCGCGCGTCTTGAACTTGACGAGATAGACCGGCTGGGCGGTGCAGATGCCGTCGGTGGGCACATTGTCGGCGTAGAGGTAGGCGCCCTTGTAGACGGTGTCGATGACGCCGACCTTGGTGCGCAGATAGCCGGGCAGGCGGGTGTGGACCGCCGGTGGCATGTCCTTCACGCGCACCGTGTCGCCCACCTTGAACAGGGGCGCCACCGCCACGTCCCGATAGGGATTGGCGCCGGTGTAGAAATAGTCGATCACCCGGCCGGTGACGTCGTTGTCGCCCGCATTGGGCAGCGGAGCGTCGGGGTTTTCCAGGAAATGCCGGGTGCGCTCCTCCAGCTCCTTTTCGGAGATATAGTTCTTCGAGGTGAGGAACTTGCACATCCCGCCGAGCCATTTGATATAATAGCGGTACTTGAAGTAATCGAGCGGGTTCATGCCCTCGGCGAGCACCCGCAGGTCCGGCCATGCCCAGATGCCGGTACCCATCATGGTGGTGTGAACCGCAAAGAGCTGGGCCTCCCACGGCTCCACGAACACGCGCTTCTCGACGGCGACGGGGCCGAGATTCTCGATGCCCCCGAGGAAATGCTGTACCTTCATGCCGGCGCCTCAATTTGCCATGCCGCGCGATCCGGATTGCGATCGCGCGCCTCGGTTGATCCGGTCCGCTCTCTGTCGCGGAAGGCGGCAGAGGGTGCGGGCGAAACGCAAGGGCGAAGGCTTTCAGGGCTGGTGCAAGATGGCACCAACGCAAAAAAGCCCGTCAGCACCTTGCTGCGGGCGACTTTGCCACTGATCCATAAATCATGCTGGCGGCGTCTCGGTGAGCTTCCTTGCTCGACGGCCATGAAAACAGTGCGACGCAGCAAAAAAACTGTCAAGTGGAAATTGTCGTGCGCTCATTCGGAGGTCAAAACTCGCGCCTCAACCTGTGATGCAAGTCGTCGCCGCGGTTGCCGGCATCGCCGCCTCAAAAGTCGGGATGGTGCGGCGGGCGCCGGAATTTCGGCTTGACACAGGCATGACGACGCCTCAGGCTAAAACATAGGCGGCGGGCAAAGGTGCCCATTTTCCCGCCAGTTCATGATCAGATCAAAGGGGGGATGACCCCCATGGCAATGCAGCCCTCAGGCCCGACGGCCCGGGGGCGTTTTTGTCTTGCGGTGAGGAAATGGCGAGACCCATCTATCGGATCGGCCTGATGTTCTCCACCACCGGGCCCTACAGCACGGTCGCCGGCGCCATGCTCAACGGCGCCATGCTCGCCGTGTCCGAGGTGAACGAGGCCGGCGCCGTGGAGCTCGCGCCCGTCGTCGTCGATCCGGGCGGCGACCTTGCGCGCTACACCGCCCTCAGCGCCCATCTGCTTTCCGAGGGGGTGCGGCATGTGGTGGGGTGCTATACCTCGTCCAGCCGCAAGGAGGTCATTCCCTGCTTCGAGAAGCATGACGGAATATTGTGGTATCCCTCCCACTACGAGGGATTCGAGAGCGCCGATAATGTCGTCTATACCGGGGCGGCGCCGAACCAGCACATCCTGCCGCTGATCGACTACCTCATGTCCACTTACGGCGACCGGGCCTTCTGTGTCGGCTCCAACTACATCTGGGCCTGGGAGAACAGCCGGATCCTACGTGAATCGGTGATCGCGCGCGGCGGCGCCGTCGTTGCGGAGCGCTACCTTCCGGTGGGCGAAACCGACCTGCGCAAGCTGGTGGATGCCGTCATCGAGGCGCGGCCGAGCTTCATCTTCTCCTCGCTGATCGGGGTGAGCGGCCTTGCCTTCCTGAGGACGTTGCGCGCCGCCTGCCTCGCCCTCGGCATCGACCAGCCGCGCACGATGCCGGTCGCGAGCTGCAACCTCGCCGAGCCCGACCTCAACGAGCTGGAGCCCGAGGCGCGGGACGGGCACATCTCGTCCAGCGTCTATTTCTCGGCCCTGCGCAATCCGGTGAACGACGCCTTCGTCGCCCGCCATGCCGCAGCCTATCCCAAGGCGCCCTGGACTTCGGCCGATGCGGAGGCGTCCTACATCGCCGTGAAGCTGCTTGCCGTCGCACTCGCCGCTGCCGGCACCGACGAGATCCACGCCGTGAAGGCCGCCGTGGCGCGCCAGCGGCTCGCCGCGCCCCAGGGCGATGTCTGGGTGGATGCCGACACCATGCATCTTTATCTCACGCCGCGCATCGGCCGCTCGCACGGCATCGCCTTCGACATCATCCGCGAGGAGCCGGCGCCGATCCGCCCGGACCCCTATCTGGTGCGCTCCGCGCCCACCGACAGCTGGTTCGCAGCCGCGCCGCGGCTGCGGGTCGCGACCTGACGCCGGGGCGGGCAAGCCATGTCGCGCAACCTGCTCCAGAACTTCCGTGGCGCCCGGGCGCTGATCGTCGCGTCCGGGGACGGGGGAATCGACACGCTGGAAAGCGTGCTCGGAAAGCTCGGGCTCACGGTGGCGCGCGGCGCAGTGCCCGAGCCGGGTCGGCAGCTCGATCCGGCGGTGGTGCGCGAAGCGGCCGACGTGCTGTTCATCGACGGTGATCTCGACACGGTGCTGCCGTGCGATCCGGCCGCCAGCCGGCCGCCGCCGGTGCCGGTGATCGGCCTGGTGGGGATCGAGGCGCCGGGCCGCCTCAAGGCCCTGATGAACCAGGGTGCCACCGCCTTCCTGCGCAAGCCGGTCTATGCCGGCGCCGTCTACACCACCTTGTTCCTCGGCGTGAACCAGTATCTGCAGCGCAAGGAGATGGCCGCAGAGCTGAGCGCCCAGCAGGACCGCCGCCGCCGTCGCCGGGCGGTGATCAAGACCATCGTCCTGTTGATGGAAGAACATCATGTGGACGACGACGAAGCCTATGTCATGCTCCGACGCGACAGCATGCGCATGCGCCAGAGCCTCGAGGACTATTGCGAGGATTATATCTCCTGCCGGTCGAAGCTGACCGAGTCCCCGCCGGACGCCGAGCCCCGCGCACTCGCGCGGCGCTGAACCGACCATCCCCACATCACGGCGGAGCCGCCCCCGGCTCCGCGCGCGGTGGCAGCTGCCAGCGACGCCAGCCCGCCCGCAAGGAGAAGGCCCATGTCCTCCCCGCAGCTTGAATCGCGGCCCGCTGAAATCCCGTTCGCCTATTCCCCGCCCGACGAGGCCTGGCTCGCCGGCTCGATCATGGCCGCGCGCGGCGAGGCGAAGGGGCACCCCGGCCCGACATATGAGATCAGCGAAGCCAGCCAGGGCAAATATCATTATGTCTACGGCCCTTACGCCAGCCCGGTGCTGCGGGTCGATCCCGGCGCCGTGATCATCGCCGAGACGCATGACGCCATGGAGGGGCGCATCCGCAGCGAGACGGACAAGCCGTCCGAGCTGCTCAACTTCCCTTTCCTCAACCCGCAGAATGGCCCCATCTTCGTCAATGGGGCGCAGAAGGGCGACTGCCTCGCGGTCTATATCCGCAACATCGTGCCCCGCGGCCCGCAGCCGGTGGGCACCACCTGCATCATGCCGGAGTTCGGCGGCCTGGTCGGCACCGGCGACACCGCCATCCTCAACGCGCCCTTGCCGGAAATCGTGAAGAAGCTGCATGTGGACCCGGTGACCGGCGTGCGCTGGAACGAGCGGATCGCCCTTCCGTACCGGCCTTTCATCGGCACCATCGGCACCGCCCCGGAGATCGAGGCCATTTCCTCCCTCGTCCCGGACTATTACGGCGGCAACATGGACCTGCCGGACGTGGCGCCGGGGGCGGTCATCTACCTGCCGGTGCACGCGCCCGGCGCGCTGCTGTATCTCGGCGACTGCCACGCGGCGCAGGGCGACGGCGAGCTGTGCGGGTTCGCCATCGAGCATCCCACGGTCACGACGGTGCAGATCGACCTCATCAAGGGATGGACGTTCCGCTGGCCGCGCCTGGAGACGCAGGATCGCGTCATGACCATCGGCTCCGGCCGCCCCATGGAGGATGCCGCGCGCATCGCCTATCGCGAGCTGGTGCGCTGGATGGCCGCCGACTACGGCTATGACGAGCTGGAGGCCTACATGCTGCTGACCCAGGCCGGCCACCTTCGGGTGGGCAACATGGTGGACCCCAAATACACGCTCGGCGCCTCCGTGGCGAAGGCGCTCCTGGCCTCGGCCTGAACCGGCGGGGCGCAGCGAGGCCGGAGGGGCCGGCGGTCCCAGGTGGCCGCCGGCCTCCACCTGCCCTGCGACGGCCGGACCGCCTCAGGCCGCCGAACGATCGCGCGAAGGCGGGTCCTGCTGCAATCCGTCCAGATGGCGCAGGATGTCCCGCGCCGCGGCAAGCGCGATGTCCCGCCGCACGCTGTCCACCGCCGATCCGATGTGCGGGGTGAGCACCGTGCGCGGATGGGCGAGGAGGCGCGCCTCGATGGCGGCGGGGCGATCGGGGCGGGCCCAGTCCTCGGTTTCGAACACATCGGCCGCATAGCCGCCGAGATGGCCGGCCTCCAGGGCATCGGCCACCGCCGCCTCGTCCACCAGCGAGCCCCGGGCGGGATTGATGAGCAGCGCGCCCGGCTTCATGCCCGCAAGGGCCGCGGCGTCGATCAGGTGGCGCGAGGCGGGTGTCAGCGGCAGGGCCAGTACCAGGTAGTCGCTGCGCGCGACGAGGTCGGCGAGGTCGCGCCGCAGCAGCCCCTGGGCATCTTCTGCTGCGGGGGAGAGGGGCCGCGCGTCGCAATAGGAGAGGCGGCAGCGGAACGGCCGCAGGCGGTGGGCGATGGCCTGCCCCACCGCGCCCATGCCGACGATGCCCACCTCCGCCCCGTCGAGGCCGGTGCCGTACAACACCGGCCGCCAGCCGGCGAACGGCCGTTCGCGGATCAGCCGGTCGCCGGCGAGCAGGTTGCGGCCGAGGGTGATCATGAGGCCCACCGCCAGCTCCGCCGTGGGCGCGGTGAGCAGGTCCGGCACGATGGTCACCGCCACCTTGCGGGCACGGCAGGCCTCCATGTCGAAATTGTCGGCCCCCTTCAGGGCGCAGGCGACGATCTTCAGCTCCGGGCAGGCGTCGAGGAAGGCGGCGTCCACATGGTCGGTCATGAAGGCGAGCATGGCGTCCGCGCCGTGGGCACGGCGGATGATCTCGTCGCGCGGCCACGGCTCGCGGGTGGTGTTGGCCTCCACCGGGCCGCGGGTGGAAAGCAGGTCCAGCACCTCGGGGTGCACCCAATTGGTGACGATGGTCTTGCGGGCCATGGGAGTCTCTTGCGGCAGGTGGGGGATCAGGCGGCAGCGGCGCAGAAGGCGGCGAAGCGCCGGGCCATGGAGGATTGCGGACTTTCGCGGCCAAGGCCGATGAACAGGGTCTTGAAGATGTCCGCCTCCTCCAGCTCCAGCATGGCCAGCGTGCCGGCCTTCACCTCCTCCGCCACCGCATAGGCGAACACCACGGAGAGGCCGAGGCCGGCCTTCACCGCCTCCTTGACCGCGGCGGTGCTGCCGAGCTGCCGGGCGACGCGCAGGCGGTCCGCGGACGGGCCGAACACGCCGGCAAGGGCGCGGCCGGTGCCGGTGCCCGGCTCGCCGCCGATGACGGGGTGGTCGAACAAGGCCTGGCGGGGAATGCAGCGCGCCTTCGCCAGCGGATGATCGGGTGCGGCGATCACCACCAGCTTTTCGCGGCGCCAGCCCTGCCATTCCACGGCGGGATGCTCCTCGCTCCATTCGGTGAGGGCCACGTCCGCCTCGCCGGAGGCAAGGGCGTCCACCGCCTGGCGGTTGGTGGTGATGACCAGTTCCACGGCGCCGGCCCGCTCCAGATCGCGCTCGAAGGCGGCGACGAGGCGCGGCGCGAGATACACTCCCACATTGCCGCTGGCGTGCACCACCAGCCGGCGATCGGCCACGAGGGCGCGGGCGCGCTCGGCGGCGGCGACGAGGGAGCGGGCCTTCGGCAGGAACAGCTCGCCGTCCCGGGTGGGCACTGCGCGGCTGCGGTTGCGCACCACCAGGGGCACCCCGACGAATTCCTCCAGCTTGCGCAACTGCTGCGACACGGCCGGCTGCGAGCAGGCGAGCCGCTCCGCTGCCGACTGGATGCCGCCCTCGTCGATGACCGCAAGAAAGGTCTGAACCTGCGCCAGATTCAGCATGCGCGTGCGTCCCCCTTGGGCGGCCGGAGCCGCTTCTGTCCATTGTCGCGCATCATATGCATTAATTGAATGCTCTATGTAAATAGATAGCGAAATAGGATTTTCGCATGTGAGGCGAGTGGGGCAGTCTGAACGAGGGTTTTGCGTGCAAATCCCATCATACGGCCCATATAGGCAGGACATGTCATCAGAATGAAATATAATTATAAACTGACTTTCATTGATATTTGGAATGTTGGCGCCGCCAAAGCGGGGCTGCGGCGCCGGAAGGCGCGGCGATCCTGCCGGCGCGGCCGTCCCGCTGCGCCCACCCCCAAACCCCATGAGGTCGCCATGATCACGCGTCGTCGCTTCGGGGCGCTCGCCGCCTCCGCGCTCTCGCTTCCGCTCGTCGCCCGGGCCGCGCACGGCCAGCAGATGCGCGACGGCAAGCTCCACCTGCGCTTCGCCATCGCTCCCCTGCGCCCGACCCCGGCCATCACCGTCCGCGAATTCGAGCCGGTGTTCCGCTATCTGGCGGGCGAGCTCGGCGCCACCTACGAGCTGGTGAGCCCGGAGAGCTGGGCCGCCGTGTCCGTGGCCATGAGCAACGGCCATGTGGACCTGGGCTGGCTCGGCCCGTGGGGCTACGTGCTCGCCAACCAGCGCGTGGGCACCGAGGTGATCGCCACCGCCAAATATCGCGGCAAGCCCTCCTACCACGCCATCATCGAGGGGCGGCCGGGCCTGCCCATCAAGGAATTCCCCAAGGACGCCAAGGGCATGAAGCTGTCCCTGAGCGACCAGGGCAACACCTCCGGCTGGCTCATCCCCTACGCCTTCCTGGTGAAGAACGGCATCGACCCGCGCGACTTCTTCCAGCTGCGCGAGGGCGCCACCTTCGGCAACAACGTGTCCATGATCCAGCAGGGCCTGATCGACCTCGGCTCCAACATGGACCGCGGCCGCAATGGCATGATCGAGGCGGGCGAGATGGACCCGGCCAAGGTGGTGGTCTACTGGACCTCCCAGGAGCTGCCCAACGACGCCATCTGCGTGCCCAAGGGCTTCGATCCGGCCCTGAAGGCGAAGATCCGCGACATCCTCGTCGCGCTCCCCGAGGACAAGGCCCAGGCGCTCATGGGCAGCGGCTACAACGGCTTCGTGCCGGCCACCCATGCCGATTACGGCACCATCGAGGAAGCCGGCCGCATCACCGGCAAGCTCAAGTCCTGATCCGCGCCGCCGGCGCCTGCGGGCGCCGGCCCGTCGCGCCCGGCCGGGGGCCGGGCGCCTGTTCCACAGCGCGCCGGAGCGCCGCGGGAGACCAGCCATGACCATCGCAAGCTTCGACGAAACGCGCTACGCCGAGCCGGCGGGACCAGCGTTCACCTGGCGCAACATTGCCCGGGCGCTGGTCTTCCTCGCCGTCGCGGCCTTCCTCGGCGCGTGCTTCTCCGCGGCGAAGGTGGACCTTGCCAAGCTGGCGGACGGACTGCCGAAGATCGCCTCCTGGTTCCAGCAGATGTTCCCGCCGGACCTGCGCGACATCGACCGGGTGCTGCGCGATGCCTTCCAGACCCTCGCCATGGCCACGGTGGGCACCGTGGGCGCGCTTCTCGTGTGCATTCCCCTGGTGCCGCTCGCCGCGCGCAACACCACGCCGAACCTTCTGGCCTACCGGCTGGTGCGGGCCGTGTTCGGCATGCTGCGCGGCACCGAGATTCTGGTCTTCGCGCTCATCTTCGTGGCGGCGGTGGGGTTCGGCCCGTTCACCGGCGTGCTGGCCATCATGTTCAACATGGTGGGCGCCCTCGGCAAGCTGCTCACGGAGGTGATCGAGCCGGCCGATCCCGGCCCGGTGGAGGCGGTGGACCTCACCGGCGCCGGCCCGGTGCGGGCGTTCCGCTATGCCCTGCTGCCGGACGTGTGGCCGAACGTGGTGGCCGTCACCCTCTACATCTGGGAATTCAATGTGCGCGCCTCCACCGTGCTCGGCATCGTCGGCGCCGGCGGCATCGGCCAGACGCTGAAGGATTCCATCGACCTGCTGGACTTCCCGAAGATGGCCACCGTGCTCGGCGTCATCCTCGCCATGGTCATCGCCATCGACACCCTCAGCGCCTACCTGCGCCGCCTTGTGCTGAGCCCCGATTCGGCCGCCACCCGCCCCGGCGCGCCCACCCGCCTGCCCGAAGGCGAAGGCCGCGTCACCGCCGCGGAAGGGATCTGACCCATGAAGAGCATCGCCCCCGCGCACCTGCCGCATTACCGCTCCATCGAAAAGCAGGAAAACGCCGCCATCGTCGTTCGCGATCTCTCCAAGGCCTTCCACGGCCGCGTGGTGCTGGATCATGTCTCCTGCACCGTGCCGGCGGGACAGTTCGTGGTGCTGCTCGGTCCGTCGGGCTGCGGCAAGTCCACCTTGTTCCGCTGCCTCACCCGCCTGGTGGAGCCCGACGCGGGCAGCGTCACCATCCGCGACACCGAGGTCACCGCCCTCGGGCCGTCGGCCCTCAAGGCACTGCGCCGCAAGGTGGGCTTCGTGTTCCAGCAGTTCAACCTGGTGAAGCGCTTCAGCGCCATCGACAACGTGCTGGCGGCGCGGCTCGCGGCCACGCCCCTGTGGCGGGTGCTGCTGCGCCGGTTCCGCCCGCAGGACCGCCAGCTGGCGCTCGCCTGCCTGGACAGCGTGGGCCTTCTGGAACAGGCCTATCAGCGGGCCGAGCGTCTGTCGGGCGGGCAGCAGCAGCGGGTCGCCATCGCCCGTGCCTTCGCCCAGCAGGCCGAGCTGATCCTCGCCGACGAACCCATCTCCAGCCTCGACCCGGAATCTTCGGAGAACGTGCTGCAGATCCTGCAGCGGGCGGCGCGCGAACGCGGCTTCACCGTGCTGTGCAGCCTGCACCAGGTGGATCTTGCGGTGCGCTACGCCGACCGCATCATCGCCCTGCGCCAGGGGCGGCTGTTTTTCGATGGTCCGGCGGAGGGCTTCACCGCCGACCTGCGCGAGGAGCTCTACCGTGCCGCCCGTTCCTGACGGCGCCCCGCCTGACGCCACCGAGCGCGCCGCCATTGCCGCCGCGCTCACCCGCGGCGCGCAGCGCGGCCGGCTGCTGGAGATCCTCCTGGAAGTGCGCGACGCCAAGGGCGGCGTCGGCATCTCGCCGGCCGGGCTTGCGGCCGTGGCCGAGCATCTGCGTCTGTTCCCGTCCGAGGCCTATGAGGTGGCCACCGCATTTCCAGCGGTGAACTACGCTGCCGCCACCCCCTATGCCACGGAGGGCTGCGGCGATCTGGTGTGCGGCCTGCTGCAGGGCGCGCCGGGTGCCGGTGTGTGCCGCAACCGCTGCGACGGGGCGCGCCCTGCGCCCGTCGCGCGGACCTTCGCGGACTACCGGGCGGCCGGAGGCTACGGGCAGCTCCGCCGCGTCATGGCCGATCCCGGCGCGGCGGCGCGGATGCTGGCCCAGCTTTCGGCGCACCAGGCGGTGGGGCGGGCCGGCGTCGGCTTCCCGGTGGGGGAGAAATGGCGGCAGGTGATGGCCGCCGGCGGCACGCCCGTCGTCATCGTGAACGGCGACGAGGGGGATCTGGCCATCTTCAAGGATCGCTTCATCCTGGAGACCGACCCCCACGGCGTGCTCGAAGCGGCGCTGGTGGCGGCGCGGGTCACCGGCGCGGACCTCGTGTTCCTCTATGTGCGCGACGACTATGCGCCCATCCACGCCATCGTGCGCCGGGCGCTGGAGGAGGTGGCGGCGGCCGGCCTCGCGGAAGGGATCGGCCTGGAGCTGCGGCGCAGCGGCGGCGCCTTCATCTGCGGCGAGGAGACGGCGCTCATCGCCAGCCTGGAAGGACGGGCCGCCCGCCCGACCGAGCGGCCGCCGTTCCCGACCACGCGCGGTTATCTCGGCCGGCCCACCCTGCTGCACAATGTGGAGACCTTCTATCGCCTCACCGCGGCGTGGGGCGGAACCCCGGGTTCGCCCGCCTCGGTCCTGCTGGACCCGCAGGTGCGGCTGTTCAGCGTCTCCGGCCGGGTGTGTGCGCCGGGGCCGAAGCCGGTGCGCGGCCTGTCGCGCCTCGCCGACCTGGTGGAGATCGCCGGCGGCATGCAGAACGGCCATGCGCTCGGCGGCTTGGTGATCGGCGGATCGTCGGGAACGCTGGTTGGCGCCGCCGACTGCCGCAGGCCCCTGGCCGACCTGCTGGCCGAGGGGCTGCGCCTTGGCACGGGCGGCGCCATCGTGTTCGGCGCGGACGACGAGCCCCGCGCCATCGCCGCCCGCATGGCGGCCTATCTGGCACGCGAGAGCTGCGGCCAGTGCGGCCCGTGCCGCATCGGCACGGCGCATGCCGCGCGCATCCTGGCGGCGCCGGGCCCGCTGGACCTGCCCCTCCTCGACGATCTCGCAACGGTCATGGGCGAAGGCTCGCTGTGCGCCCTCGGGCGCAATGCGGGCCGCTTCCTCGGCCGCCTGTCCCTTCCCGGCCGCGGTGCCAGCGCATGAGCCTCATTCCCATCTCCATCGACGGCCAGTCCATCGCCGCCCGGGACGGCCAGACCCTGCTGCAGGCGGCGGCTGCCGCCGGGCTCGACCTGCCGCACCTGTGCGCCGCGACGCGGGAGGGTTTTGCGCCCATCGGCAGCTGCCGCACCTGCCTGGTGGAGGTGGAGGGCGAAGCCGAGCTGGTGCCCGCCTGCCGCCATCCGGTCCACCCCGGCCTTGCCGCGCGCACCGACACGCCCCGCGCCGCGCGGGTGCGGCGGCTCGCGGTGGAACTGCTGGCTTCGGAAATGAGCCCGGCGGCGGCAGCCCGCCATCCCGCCACGCCGTTCCAGCTCCTTGCCGCGCGCACCGGCGCCGACGCCGGCCGGTTCGGCCACCGGGCGGGCCACCGGCCGGCGGATGCCAGCCATCCCGCCATCGCCCTCGACCCGGAAGCGTGCATCCGCTGCGGCAAGTGCCGGGCCGGCTGCCGCGATGTGCAGGTGAACGGGGTCATCGCCCTTGCCGGGCGGGGCGACGGCATCCATGTGGCATTCGATGCCGGGGCGGCCATGGGGGCGAGCAGCTGCGCCTCCTGCGGGGAATGCGCCCAGCTCTGCCCCACCGGCGCGCTGGCGCCGAAGGCGCTGGTGGCGGCGGGAGGGCGGGCCGCGGTGACGGCCAGCGGCGAGACCGTCTGTCCCTTCTGCAGCGTCGGCTGCCGGGTCACGCTGCACCGCGCCGGCGAGGACGTGGTGTGGGCGGAAGGGGGCGACGGCCCGGCGAACCATGGCCGGCTGTGCGTCAAGGGCCGCTTCGGCTTCTCCTACCTGCGTCATTCCGATCGTCTCACCACACCCCTGGTGCGCCGGGCGGATGCGCCGAAGGATGCCGCCCTCTCCCTGCGCGGCGCAGCCGTGCTGGAGCTGTTCCGCCCTGCGGAATGGGACGAGGCGATGGACCTGGCCGCTCGCGGCTTCGCCCGGGTGCGTGCGGCGCACGGCCCGCACGCGCTGGCGGTGCTCGGCTCCGCCAAGGGCGCGAATGAGGATGCCTACCTGCTGCAGAAGCTGGCGCGCACCGGCTTCGGCACCCCCCATGTGGACCATTGCACCCGCCTGTGCGCCTCGGTGCCGCCGCTGGCGGAGGCCACAGGCTTTGCCGCGGTGACCGCCCCCATCGAGGAGATCGCCCGCGCCGAGGTGGTGCTGATGGTGGGCTCCAACCCGGACAGCAACCATCCGGTGGCCGCATCGCTGATGAAGAACGCCTTCCGGCGGGGCGTGAAGCTCATCCTGGTGGACCCCGGCACCCAGGCCCTGTCGCGCTTCGCCACCCACCATCTGCGGACCGCGCCGGGAACCGACGTGGCGCTCCTCTCCGCCATGACGCGCGTGGTGATCGAGGAAGGGCTCTACGACCGCGCCTTCGTTGCCGGGCGGCTGGAGGGCTTCGAGGCGCTGCGTGCCCGGGTCGCCCCGTTCACGCCGGAGCGGGCCGCCGCCCTCACGGGGGTGCCAGCGCAGGAGCTGGTGGCCGCCGCCCGCCTGTTCGCCGGCGCGGGTGCGGCCATGACCTTCTGGGGCATGGGCGCATCCCAGCATGCGTTCGGCGCGGACAACATCCGCACCGTCATCGCCCTGGCCCTCGTGTGCGGGCAGGTGGGGCGTCCCGGCGCGGGCCTGCATCCCCTGCGCGGGCAGAACAACGTGCAGGGCTCCTGCGACGCCGGCCTTCTGCCCAATTACCTGCCGGGTTACCGTCCAGCGGCGCAGGCCGGCCGCACGGTGGTGGAGATGTTCGATGCGGCGCGCCTGGGCGAGGTCCGCGGCCTCTACGTGGTGGGCGGCAACCCCGCCATGGCCAACCCGGACCTTGCCGCCACGCGGGCCGGGCTGGCACGGCTGGACCATCTGGTGGTGCAGGACATCTTTCCCACCGAGACCGCGGCCTTCGCCGACGTGATCCTGCCGGCGGCAGCCCTGGCGGAGCGGGCCGGCACCGTGACCAACACCGACCGCCTGGTGCAGCGCATCGCGCCCGCAATGCCGCCGCCCGGCGATGCGCGGCCGGACTGGCGCATCATCGCCGACATGGGCGTGCGCCTCGGCCTGCCGTGGGCGGACCTGACCGTGGAGCGCCTGTTCGAGGAGATGGCGCGCGAGCTGCCGGCCCTTGCCGGCTTCGACTGGCCGCTGCTGGCGCGCGATGGCCATGCGCGCTACCCCCTGCGCCCGGCCGGGGCCGGCGACAGCCTGTTCGGCGACGGCTTCGCCCGCGGGCAGCGGGCTTCCATCGCGCCCCTCGATGCCAGCGGCGCGGACGAGACGACCGACGCCGACTATCCCTTCATCCTGATGACCGGCCGCCTGCGCGAGCACTGGCACACGGGCACCATGACCCGGCGCTCTCCCGTGCTGGAGGCCCTGAGCCCGGCGCCGCGCGCCCACATGCACCCCGACGACCTCGCCCGGCTGGGCGTTCCCGCCGGCACTCAGGTGGAGGTGCGCACCCGGCGCGGCCTGGTGCGCCTCGCCGCCGCGGCAGACCCGGCGGTGCGGCCGGGCGTGGTGTGGATGGCCATGTCCTTCTTCGAGGCGGCGGCCAACGAGCTGACCGTGAACCGGCTGGACCCCACCACCCGCGTGCCGGAATTCAAGTTCTGCGCCGCAGAGGTGCGCCGCACGTAGCGGGCGGGCATCGCCGGGTCACGGCCATCCCCACGGCCTTTCTGACCCTGTGGAAGCACCGGCCGGCCCCGCGCATGCTGTCAGCGGAGCGCCTGGCTGAGGGCCGGAACGAGCTCCATCACGAAAAGTCCGGCCCCCAGCGCAATTGCGCACAAGCCGGCGACCTTGGAAAGCAGCGCCCCGTTCGGCAGTAGCTTTTCGGCGGCGACATAGACCGCGAGAGCGGCGGCCCAACGCAGGTCCATCATGGACACCACCAGCATGAGGAGCATGAGGGCCCAGCAGCAGCCGACGCAGTAGAATCCGTGCCGGAAGCCCATGACCATGCTTCCCCGGTAGCCTTCGCGCCATTCCGACAGGATGAAGCCGGACGGCGACCGGCAATGGGTGAGGCACGCCAGCTTCACGCTCGTGAGCTGGTAGAGCCCGGCAAGCACCAGCACGCCGCCAGCCGCCAGGCGATTGCTGAGGGTCATGTCCGGCCCGATCAGGCCGGCATTCGCCATCCACCAATGGCCCAGGGCGCCCGCCGTGCTGAAAAGGCCCCACACGCCGAGATAGCCAATCACAAAGATGATGGTCGGCACATAAGGATCGCGCCGTTCCCGCCGCCGCTTGGCGATGGTGGCGAAGGCGTCGATCATCGGCGCGGCCGAAGGCAGCATCATTGCCACCATCATCGCATTCCACATGAGGAAGGCGTTGGTGACGTCGGCGATGGACCATGGCCGCGCGCACAGGCTGGCCAGGAAAGTGGGATCAATGGCTCCCATCCCGGCCGCGATGGCCCACGATCCAAGCCAGGCCGCAAGCGTTGCAAGGGCAAGGGAAGCGGCAATGACCGCGCGTTCCGAAAGCGTCAGCATTGATCGGCTCCAGCCTCACTGCGCATCGAGAGGCCGGCGCCAGGTGAATGCCCCGGGGCCTTTGTGCTCGAAGGGAATGTGCTTGGCCGAATAGGACGACCAGTCCCACTTGAAGCCGAACGCATCAAGCACGTTCTTGCGGGCCTGGCCCACGGTGATGTCGCCGGGGCCGACTTCCGGGCGCGGCGCATTGGAGATCTTGCACACCTGGGCGTCCGGCACCATCAGGTCGCGATAGGGGCCGCCCTCGCCATCGATCATGCCCGGCACCACGACCTTCCAGTTTTCCGCGTCGAAGGTGAGCTCGATGGGCACGAACATGACCCCGAGCTGGCGGACGGTGAGGTCGCGCCAGGCGGCGAAGTGGCCGCCCACCTGGCCGGTGAAGATCAGCTCCAGCGCATGGCGCTGCTCGGGCGTGGCGCGGTCGTCCAGCAGGAAGCCGAAATTGCGGTTGCGCTCCAGGACGCCACCCTCGAAGTGGCCGACGAGGATGCCCACGAGACCGTCGAGCGGCACGTCGCCATAATGGCCTTCGCGGATGATCCAGGTGAGCACGCCCTCGCAGATGCCCGAAGTGGGGTTGGCGCCGAACACGCAGGGGCACCCCACCGCGCAACTGCACAGGTCGAACCAGTCGCCGGCGATCCGCCATTGCGGGATGCGTTCACGCTCCTCGGTCATCGGTCCTTCTCCTTTGCGCGTCCACCGGACACACTGCCGGCCATGACAACTGTTTGACTGTTTGTAGATCGACTTGAATAAACTGACCGCAACGGCGCCGGCTTGTCTCTCCTGCTTTGGTTCAGAAGGTGGCTGGGGTGTTGACCCACAGGATGCGGGCGATGGTCGTGCCGATGTTGCGGTAGCCGTGGGGCATGTTGGAGGGGAAGAAGAAGGAATCTCCTGCCTTGACCACGTACATCTTCTCCCCGACCTGAAGCTCCACCTCGCCCTCCATCACGTAGCCCACCTCCTGGCCGTCATGGACGATGGTGCCCTCCGAGCCCCCGCCCACGGCGATGATGTGGATGTTGGCATCCATCAACGCGGTCTCGCGGTCGCTGATGAGGCATTCGAGGGTCACGCCGTGGCCCGGCCGCACCGAGCTGACCGAGATGTGCGGGCGGTCCTGCGGGTGTGACACCACGTGGTCGTCGGTGAGCGGCGCTGCGAGCAGGCTCGCGATATTGGTCTCCAGCACGCGAACCATGGAGTGCAGCGTGTGGAGCGAGGGCACCGCCTGGTCGCGCTCGATTTTCGAGAGCATGCTCACGGAGATGCCCACCTGCTCCGCCAGCTCGGCCAAAGTCATGCTCTTCACCTTGCGGGCATGGCGCAGCTTGACGCCGATGGGCGGGGCCTCCCTTACCTCGGAAGGCGGGCGGCCAGGCGCAGCCTTTGCGCCGTTCTTCCTGGAGCCTTGCACGCGCGCGCTCATGGTGCGATCCGTCCGTCCGCTGGCTGTCCGGCGACCGGCCCCGGACCGCGTAATGCCTCACCATACCAGTCGCGCAAGATGGCGGCGTAGAGAGCTGTTGCCTCGTCGATGCGATCCACACGGCAATATTCGTCGGTCTGGTGGGCGAGATCCGGCTCCCCCGGCCCGAGGATCATGGCCGGCGGCGCGCCGAGGGCGGCGGCAAGCACCGAGCCGTCGGTGAAGTAGCACACGCCCCGGGGCTCGACGCCGGCTCCCGCGATGTCATGTGCGAGCGCGCACACGCGGCGCACCCAGGGGTGTTCGGGCGAGGTCCAGATGGCCGGCAGGTCCAGCAACGTCGAAAGGCGCGTCTCGGCACCCAGGAAGGTGGACATCTGCGCGCGCAGCGCGTCGTGGGACTGTCCCGGAACCGTGCGGATGTCGAGGCTGACCACCGCGCGGTCGGGGACCGAGTTGATGTTGATGCCGCCGTGGAACGTGCCCACGCTGAGCGTGGGCGCCCCGAGCACCGGATGGCGCGCATGGTTGAAGTCGAAGTCCTGGAGCCGCATCACCAGCTCGGCAGCCTTCACCACCGCGTTCACGCCGTTCTGCGGCATGGAGCCGTGGGCGGTGACGCCATCGGCCGCCGCTTCCAGCCAGAGCGCCCCCTTGTGGCCGACGAGGGGGAGATTGGCGGTCGGCTCGGCGATCAGCAGCGCATCCGCCCGGCCCAGGAGCCCCGACGTCTGCGCCACCGCGCGCGCCCCGTCGCAGCCGGTCTCCTCGCCTGCGGTGATGACGAGGAGGAGGCCGTTCTCCCCGGCGTCCCGGCGCCCGTAGTCCCGCGCCGCGGCGATGAAGGCCGCGACGCCGCTCTTCATGTCGCTGGACCCGCGCCCGTAGAGGCGCCCGTCAATGATCGTGCCGCCGAACGGATCGACGCTCCAGTCCCGCAAGCCGAGCGGCACCGTGTCCACATGGCCGGTGAAGGCGAGGACCCGCCCGGCGCCGCCTGCCCGTGCCACCAGGCTCGATCGGCCGGGCCCCAGCGGCACCTCGGCGCAGCGGAAGCCGAGCGGCTCCATCTCCGCGCGCAGAAGGCCGATGGCCCGCGCCTCGTTGCCGGGCGGGTTGACGGTGTCGATCCGCACCAGGGCACGGGTCAGCTCGACGGCATAGGAATTGGTCACGACGCGATCACCATATCTTCCCGTTGTGCCGTCCGCGCGAAGGCGCGGACGGGTCGTTATCCGAAATAGGCCCGCTTCACATCCGCGTCGGCGGCGAGCTGGGCGCTGGTCCCGGAGGCGGTGACCCGCCCTTGGGCCAGCACGTAGCCGGCGTGGGAGATGGCGAGCGTCTGCCGGACGTTCTGCTCGATCAGGAACACGGTCGTGCCATCGGCATTGAGCTTGTGGATGATGGCGAAGCTCTCCTTCACGAACAGCGGCGAGAGGCCGAGCGAGGGCTCGTCGATCACCAGGAGGCGCGGCTCCGCCACCACGCCGCGGCCGATGGAGACCATGGCCTGCTCGCCGCCCGAGAGCGTGCCCGCCATCTGCCCGCGCCGCTCCGCGAGGCGCGGGAAGAGGGCATAGACCCGATCGAGCCCGCGCGAGAGGTGCCCCCCCTTGGCGTAGGCGCCGAGGCGCAGGTTCTCCTCCACCGTCAGCTTCGGGAACATGCGCCGGCCCTCGGGGATGCAGGCGATGCCGGCGCTGACGATGCGGTGCGTCGCCCATCCGGTTATGTCCTCGCCGGCGAAAGTGACGGTGCCGGCGCGCGCCGGGGTCAGGCCCATGATGGCGCGCACCAGCGTGGACTTGCCGGCGCCGTTGGCGCCCAGCAGGCAGGTGACGGCGCCGACTTCGATGTCGATGTCCACATCGGCGAGCACGTCGGCATGATCGTAGCCGGAGCGGATGCCGCGCAGAGAGAGGATGGCGCTCATTCGTCCCCCAGATAGGCGCGCTGGACCATGGGGTCGGCGACGACGGCGCGGTACGGCCCCTCGCAGACCTTGCGTCCGAAGTTGAACACCACGCACCGGTCGGTGACGCGCTCGATGGTGGCCATGTCGTGCTCGACGATGACGATGGCGAGATCGCTCATCTCGGAGCGAACGGCGAGGATGTCGTCCATCAGACGGCGGGTCTCCTCATGGGTCATGCCCGCGGAAGGCTCGTCCAGCAGCAGCAGCCGGGGCCGCGCCATCAATGCGCGGCAGACCTCGATGCGCCGGCGCTGGATCATCGGCAGACCGGCCGTCGCCTGGAGCGGGGCACGGGCAAGCTCCGGGTCGAACCGCTCCAGCAGCGCGCGAACGTGCGCCAGTTGCGCGTCCATCTCGCGCGCGAATGCTCTCCGGCGGAACAGCGCATGGAAGATCCCCCGGTCGAGGTTCTTGCCGTTGCCCAACACCACGTTCTCGAACACCGACAGGTCGAGGCACAGGCGCGAGCGCTGGAAGGTACGGGCGATGCCCTTCTCGTAGACCTTCTGCGCCGACGCGGCGGTCAGGTCCTCGCCGGCGAAGCGCACCGTTCCGCCGTGGGGCGCGAAGATGCCGGTGACGACGTTGAAGAAGGTGGTCTTGCCGGAGCCGTTGGGGCCGATGAGCCCCAGCACCTCGCCCGAGCGAACCGTGACGTCCACGCCGTCGAGGGCGAGGATGCCGCCAAACCGCCGCGAGAGGCCCTGAGCTTCGAGCAGCGCGGTCATTGGGCCACCCCCGCCGAAAGCCGCGCACCGCGCGGGATCAGCCCCTGCGGGCGGAACAGCAGCACCAGAACCACCAGCGCCGAGAAGATGAGGAAGCGATATTCCTGAAGCACCTGGAGCTTCTCCGGCACCAGCACCACCACCAGGCAGGCAATCAGCGTGCCCCAGTGGTTGCCGAGCCCACCCAGCAGCACGATGGAGATGAGGATCAGCGAATCCCCGAGCGTGAAGTTGGAGGGGGCGATGAAGCCCGCCATGAAGGCGTAGAGCGCACCCGCGAGCCCGGCGAGCACGCTGCCGAACACGAAGGCGATCGCCTTCCACACCGCGGGGCGGATGCCGAAGCAGGCTGCGGCGGTCTCGTCGGCGCGCACCATGTCGAGGGTCAGGCCGGCCCAGGAGCGTTCCAGCCGCTGTGTCAGAACCATGGAGGCGGCAAGCAGCGCCAGCGCCGCCACCAGGTAGACCGCGTATTGCGACACCTCGAGGCCCAGCATCTCGAACGGGCGGTTCGGCCGCCAGCCGAAGAGGTCGATGCCGCGCACCTGGAGCCCCTGGGGGCCGCCGAGAGTGTCGTTCACCTCCAGGAAGCCCTTGAACAGCATGGCGAAGGCGATGGTGACCACGGCCGCGTAATGGCCGCGTGCACGGCACAGGGGCAGCACCAGGATCGCCCCCATCACCCCCGCCACCAAGGCGGCGAAGGGGAAGGCGAGGATGTGCGGCAGGCCGGACTGCACCACCACCGCGCCCGCATAGGCTCCCGCCCCGTAGATCGAGGCGCCGGCGAAGTTGACCACGCCCGCATCCCCGGTCTGGACGTTGAGGCCGATGCAGACGGTGGCGGTGAGCAATACGCTCGCCAGCATCAGGAGGTTGAAATGGTCGTCCAGGAACACGAAGGCCACGGCCAGGACGGCGACGATCGCCGCCGCGCCCATGAGGCCCTCATGGGTGGTGAAGGCGGCGGCCAGCGGGCGCGCCAGCGCCCGGCGCCGCAGCAGCCAGCCGAGCGCCAGCGCCAGCGCGCCCACGACCGCCACCTCCCATTGGTGCTCGCCCTTCAGCAGGAGCACCACCCAGGCTGCGCTCGCGGCGATGGCGCCAAGACCCACTGCGACCGGATGCTTTGCGTGACGTTCGGCCATGGTCAGACCCTCTCGCTCGGGGCTTCGGCGAGCAGGCCGGTGGGCCGCCACGTCATGATGAGGATCACCACCGCGAAGGTGAAGACGTCGCGGTAGGCGCTGGGGATGGGCAGGGCGACGGTGCCGATGGTCTGGAGCGCGGCGAACAGGAAGCCGCCGACCAGGGCGCCGTAGAAATTGCCCATGCCGCCGATGATGGCGGCCGAGAAACCGGCGACGCCGAGGAACAGGCCCATGCCGAAATTGATCTCGTTGTAATAGAGCCCGTTCATCACGCCGGCCACGGCGGCGAGCGCCGAGCCGAGCGCGAAGGTGCCGAGCACCACCACGTCGAAATTGACGCCCATCAGACGGGCGGTTTCCGAATCCTGCGCCACCGCCTTCATGGCGAGGCCGTAGCGGGTGCGGTTGATGAAGACGTGCACGGCGATGATCACGGCGAGGCCCGCGGCCAGGAGGATGAGACTGTCGTAGCGCAGCGTGACGGCGCCCAGCTCGACGCTGCCGGCGGGCAGCAGGCGCGGGAACGGCTTGGGGTTGGCCCCGTCGGGATAGAACAGGCGCACCGCTTCGCGCAGCAGGGTCCCGGCCATCAGGGTGATGAGCAGCACGTTCAGGGCCGGCGCCCGCCGGAGCGGCAGCACCAGCACCCGGGCGATGACGATGCCGAGCAGCGCGGTGACGAGGATGGCGCCGCCGAGCGCCAGCGTGATCAGAACCCAGGAACTGGCGGCCAGTCCCGAGGTGCTCAGCGCCGCGGCCACCGTATAGGCGGCAAATGCACCCACCATCAGCACGTCGCCGTGGGAGAACTTGATGACGTCGAGGACGCCGAAGAACAAGGTGAAGCCAACTGCCACGAGGGCATACATCATCCCCAGCATCAGGCTGTTGGTGATGTGCTGGCTCAACGCCGCCATATCCATGGAAACCGGCTCCGGTGAAACGGGAAAGGTCGGGTGCCACCCCCTCGCAGGGGGGTGGCGGCACGCTCACTGGCGCTTCTTCAGCCTGCGCTGGCCGGTGGCGTATTCCGACTGCTCCCAGGGGAGCCACTTGCCGTCCTGGACAATGTAGGTGGTGATGAGGGCAAGCTCGTTCTGGCCGTCCTTGTCGAAGGTGATGGGGCCGACGATGGAGGCGGCGTCCTTCACTGCCATCAGCTCCTTCACCACCGCCTTGCGGCTGGGGCCGACCTTCTCGATGGTGTCGAGGAGCAGGTTCATGGCCGCGAAGGAGAAGGGCCCCCAGATTTCCGGCGGCTCCTTGAAGCCGGCCTTCTCGTATTCGGCCATGAAGAAGCGGCCGCCGGGCAGCTTGGCGATGGGCACGCCCGCATGGAACGCCAGCGCGCCCTCTGCGAGCGGGCCGAGCGTGGTGGCGAAGGTGTCGGAGACGATGCCCGAGGCGCCCTCGAACTGGATGTCGCCGAGGCCGAGCTTGTCCATCTGCGAGCGGATGCGGATTCCGAGCGGGGCGAGGCCTGCAAAGTAGATCACGTCCGGGTTCAGGGCCTTGATCTGGGTAAGCTCGGCGGTGAAGTCCTGCTGGTCGGACGAGACGCCGTAGCTGCCGAGGATCTTGCCGCCGGCATCGGTGATGAACTTGGTGAAATACTTGTTGTGGCCCTTGCCGTAATCTGTAGTGTCATGGATCACGGCCCAGGTCTTGAAGCCCTGCTGGGTCATGAACTTCGACGCGGTGAACTCCTGGCTCAACATGGTGCCGTTGACGCGGAAGACCTCGTTGAAGTCGTTGCCGCTGGTGATCTCCGGCAGCACTGCGCCCCACACGATGGCCGGCAGGCCGAATTCATGGAACACATTCACCGTGCCCATGGCCACCGCCGAGCAATAATGCGCCACGGCGCCGATGATCTTCTTGTCGGTGGCGGCCTTGGTGGCCACCTGGATGCCCACGTTGGGCTTGCACTCATCATCCATGGCGACAAGGCTGTAGGTGTATTTCGCCTTGGGGTCCTGGTTGCGCAGGGCGACCGCGAGGCTCGCCGAATTGCGTGCGCCGATGCCGATGGCGGAGACGCCCCCCGTGAGCGGGCCGATGAAGGCGACGGAAACATCATCCTTCGCCTGGGCCGCGGGGGTGCCGAGCGCAAGGCAGGCGAGGGCGCAAGCGGCTGCGCGTCGCAGCCGGTCGAGTGCTACGTTCATGTGTGCCGATCCTCTGGAAGATCCGCCCCGTTTCTCGGGGTCTGGAAGAACTGATTTCAAGGATAGACAGTCACTTTCATAAAAGTCAAACGACTTGAATAAAATTTCTGTGGCCCGCGGCAGCTTGCCGTTTCTAGCTTTTACCCAGGCCGATCGGGCCGGCGCGAGGCGCGGCAGGGCGCCCCCATATTGCGCGGCAAGAGGATTTGGGGGACAAGCAGGCGTCCAACCATGTCGCGTGGGAGAGACCGCCCCGGCACCTGCCGGCGGCGGCGCCGACGGAGCAAGCGCCCCAGGAAACTCTCAGGCAGAAGGACCGCGCGACAGGACAATCTGGAGAGAGGCGCTGGCCGGGACACCGGCGGGGCGCCCACCGAAGGGGAAGTCTTCCGGCCGGCGCGGCCTGCGCCCGGCGGGCGGATCACGCTCTCAGGTGCCGGGACAGATGGGGCTTGCCGGAGCGCTTTGGCGCTCCTCCTGTCCCCGTGCGCTCCGAGAGGAAGCCATGTCCCATTTCGCCGTCATCGGCGCCGGCATCACCGGCGTCACCACTGCCTATGCCCTCGCCCAGAACGGTCACCGTGTCACCGTGATCGAGCGCGAGCGCTATCCCGCCATGGACACGTCCTTCGCCAATGGCGGGCAGCTTTCCGCCAGCAATGCCGAGGTGTGGAACCACCTATCCACCATCGCCAAGGGCCTGAAGTGGATGATGCGCAAGGATGCGCCGTTGCTGCTCAATCCCGCGCCGTCCTGGCACAAATATTCCTGGCTCGCCGAGTTCCTCGGCGAGATGCGCCATTATCGCGCCAATACGGTCGCCACCGCGCGCCTGGCCGTGCTGGCGCGGCGCCTGCTGATCGAGACCGCGGAGCGCGAGGGTATCGACTTCGACCTGGAGCAGCGCGGCATCCTGCACATCTATCGCGACCGCGCCGGCTTCGACCATGCGGGCCGCGTCAACGCCTTGCTGGTCGAGGGGGGGCTCGATCGCCGCCCGGTGACGCCGGCGGAGATGCGCACCATCGAGCCGGCGCTGGAAGGCGCCTTCCACGGCGGCTTCTACACGCCCTCGGACGCCACCGGCGATATTCACAAGTTCACGCGCGGCCTCGCCGATGCCTGCCGGGGGAGAGGCGTCATGTTCCTATGCGAGGCGAAGGTGGAAGCCGTCGCGGCGGCGGGCAATGGCGTCCGAATCCGCTGGTCCCCGGCGGGGCCGCAGCCGGGCGCTGCCGAGGTGCTGGAAGCGGATGGCGTGGTGATCTGCGCCGGCATCGCCAGCCGCGCCCTCGCCGCGCAGCTGGGCGATCGTGTGAACATCTATCCGGTGAAGGGCTATTCCATCACCGTCCATCTCGACGATGCGGCAAGCCAGGCCGGCGCGCCGTGGGTGAGCCTGCTTGATGACGCCACCAAGATCGTCACCAGCCGGCTGGGGCGCGAGCGCTTCCGCGTCGCCGGCACGGCTGAGTTTGCGGGCGAGAATCGCGACATCCGTTCCGATCGCATCGCCCCGCTGGTGCGCTGGGTGCGTTCGCTGTTCCCGAGCGTCGGGACCGGGCGCATCCAGCCCTGGGCGGGCCTGCGGCCGATGATGCCTTCCATGATGCCGCGGGTCGGACCGGGGCGGCGCCCGGGCATTTGGTACAACACCGGCCACGGCCATCTCGGCTGGACCCTCTCGGCCGGCACGGCGCATCTGATTGCCGAGGCCATCGGCGCGGCGGATCGTGCGGCGGCTGAACGCCGCGTCCAGTAGGGGGCCGGGGGCCAGGGAAGGGGCCAGGGAAGGGGTCAGGCGCGCGCGGTCGCTCCTTGGCCCCGTTCCCGTGCCCACGTCCACTTCCACGTCCACTTCCACGTCCACTTCCACTTCCACGTCCACCTCCACGTGGCGGGAAGGTGGAGCAGGACGCCCGCGACGTGGCGACCAGGGAAAGGCGCTTCTCCTTGCCGACGATGCGTCACTTCAATTGCCAAAGACGCGCGCCGCTCGGCGTGACGAAAAGCTGCAAGCCTCCGCCATCGGCAAACCTGCAGGGCTTTTCCGCCGGCCTGGCGTCGCCAAGGGCGCGGGCGAGGCACGGCATCGGGGGTATCGCGCTTGGAGGGGCGATGCCCCCAACGGCCTCGGATGCAGCGGGATCAGGACGGACGAGGCCCGACGCATCAAAGGCAAAAGCCCCCGACTTTCAATGCGTTCTGGACGATCTCGGAGGGGCAGGTGGTGCCGCGGAAGGGATTCGAACCCCCGACCCACGCATTACGAATGCGTTGCTCTACCAGCTGAGCTACCGCGGCATGGGGCCACTCTTTACGGGTTGGGCGGGGCGTTTTCAAGGGTGGAGTGCCGATGGCGGCGGCGGGGCAGGGGCTTTTCCCCGCTCCTCAACGGCGGGGCCGGGCAGAGGGATGCGGCAGCGGGCCGGCGCCGGGTGGGGCGTGGCGCAGGCCCGGTCCGTGTTTTCCGGGAGCCTGCGCTTTGGCGCCGGCCGCCTGGCACGCGCTTTTGTCTCGGCGTTACAGGGCGATACACCGATCAAGCGGATTCAACTTGACCGGATTGCGCTCTGGCGCGTTCGCCCGGGGCGGATTTTCCCTGCAGGGCGCCCCGGGGCGGTTGCGCGCCTCAATAGGTGAGGGTGGGCGGCAGCTCCTTGGCCTGGGCGATCCACTTCTCCACCATGCTTTCGGTGGGCAGCGCCCGCACCAGCTTCTTCTTCTCGTTCACGTCGGCCATGGCCTTGGTGAGGTTGGCGGCCACGCGGGTCTTCAGCTCCTTCACCGTATCCACCCCGGCGGCTTCCAGGAGCTCGGAATATTCCTCGCCGACGCCCTTGATGCGCATGAGGTCGGCCATGTTGGCCCACTTCAGGATGCGCGCCTCATCGAGGCCGGTGGCGGCGGCCAGCTCCTTGCGGGCCTTGGGCGTGGTGGCGGCCTCCAGCAGGGCCTGGGTGGTGGTGAGGCCGGCGGCCTTCAGCTTCTCGGCATAGACCGCGCCGATTCCCTCGATATCCATGATGGGATAGGACATGCACTCCCCCCTTTTTCGAGACGGCTTCCGTGCGAGCCGGCAAGATCACGACATATCCCGCCGCCAAGTCAAATGCGGCGTCAAATGCGGCGTCAAATGCGGCGTCAAATGCGGCGTCAAATGCGGCGTCAAATGCGGCGTCAAATGCGGCGTCAAATGCGGCGTCAAATGCGGCGTCAAATGCCGCCGCGCGTCATCCACCGCCATGTCGCGGCCGCGCGGCTCACACCACCTGCCGCAGGCCGGGAATGGCGCGCACCAGCGCATCCACCGGCTCCGGGCCCACGGTCTCGCGCGCATAATCCATGATTTCGCGCACTGCGGTCTGAACCTGGGCCATGGTGAGGCCGTAGGCCATCATCCGGTCGGCGACGTGCATCAGCCGCGCCATGCCGCCGAAATGGCGCTCGGCCGGGGTGGTGGCATCGGTTTCGGGGATCCCGCCGGCCAGCTCCCGCGCCCAGGGATGCGCCGCAAACAGGGGCGCCATGGCCGGCGCCGGCGCTTCCCGCGCCAGGAACTGGAGAACGATGGCCACAAGCCCGCGTGCCGTCGGCTCGTCCACATCAAGGCGCGCGGCAAGTCGCGCGATCAGCTCGTCCATCTCATCTCCTCGCGCCGCATCGCTTGAGAGACGCCGGCACAGTGCCGGGGCCGGCGGCCGGAAGCAAGGGGCGCGGTCCTGCGGCGGCGCGGGCGGGGCGCAATTTGCTTGCCCCGCAGCCGGGAAGATTGCGAAAACACCCCTTCGACGAGACCGGACGGGCCCGGTGATTCGCGGCGCGGCCAGCCTTGCGCGCCCCGCCCGGCCCACAATCGCCGCAAGGATGCTGCCATGGCCCGCACCCCCACGACGCGCCCCACCGCCACCGGCCCCAAGACCGGCGACACGACCGGCGACACGACCGGCCCCGAGGCCGGATCTGCCGCTGATGCCAAGCCGGCCAGCAAGCCGGCCAGCAAAACCCGTGCAGGCACCAGGGCCACGAAGGCGGGCAAGGCCGCCGCGCGCGTCCCGGCCCGGGCGCCGGTCGCCGCCGAGCCGGACAGCGGCGGGCGCATCCTCATCGGCCGCAGCTTCCTCGGCCCGCGCGAGGCCTCGGCGGCGGGGGCCCGCTCCAAGGACGAATACCTCACCTTGCGCCTGGCCAACCGGCACGGCCTCGTCACCGGTGCCACCGGCACCGGCAAGACGGTGACGCTGCAGGTGCTGGCCGAAGGCTTCGCCCGTGCCGGGGTGCCGGTGTTCGCCGCCGACATCAAGGGCGACCTCTCCGGCATCGCCGTCCTGGGCGAGGCGAAGGATTTCCTGCTGGAGCGGGCGCAGGAGGTGGGCATCGCCTATGCGCCGGACACCTTCCCGGTGATCTTCTGGGACCTGTTCGGCGCGCAGGGCCACCCGGTGCGCGCCACGGTGTCCGAGATGGGGCCGCTGCTGCTGGCCCGCCTCATGGGGCTGAACGACACGCAGGAAGGCGTGCTCAACATCGTCTTCCGCCTGGCCGACGAGCAGGGCCTGCTGCTGCTGGACCTGAAGGACCTGCGTGCCATGCTCGCCCACGTGGCCGAGAATGCCGCCACGCTCACCACCCAATATGGCAATGTCTCCACCCAGTCGGTGGGGGCGATCCAGCGCCAGCTGCTGGTGCTGGAAAACCAGGGCGCGGACACGTTCTTCGGCGAGCCGGCGCTGCAGATCGAAGACCTCATGCGGGTGGACCGCTCCGGCTACGGCACCGTCTCCATCCTGGCGGCCGACAAGCTGATGGGCGCGCCGCGGCTCTACGCCTGCTTCCTCCTGTGGCTGCTCTCCGAGCTGTTCGAGCGCCTGCCGGAAGTGGGCGACCCGGACAAGCCAAAGCTCGTCTTCTTCTTCGATGAGGCGCATCTGCTGTTCGACGAGGCGCCCAAGGCGCTCATCGACAAGGTGGAACAGGTGGTGCGGCTGATCCGCTCCAAGGGCGTGGGCGTCTATTTCGTCACCCAGAATCCACTGGACGTGCCGGAAAGCGTGCTGGCGCAGCTGGGAAACCGGGTGCAGCATGCCCTGCGGGCCTTCACCCCGCGCGACCAGAAGGCGGTGCGCGCCGCCGCCGAGACCTTCCGCCCCAATCCAGACCTCGACACCGCGCAGGTGATCACCGAGCTGGGCAAGGGCGAGGCCCTGGTTTCCATGCTGGAAGGCAATGGCGTGCCCTCCATGGTGGAGCGCACCCTCATCCGCCCGCCCTGTGCCCGCATCGGGCCGCTGTCGGATGCCGAGCGCGCGGCGGTGATGGCGAAGAGCCCGGTGGGCCACCTGTACGACACGGCGGTAGACCGCGAATCGGCCTTCGAGATGCTGCAGGGCCGGGCGCAGGAGAAGAGTGCGCCGCAGGAGGCGGCGGCGTCCGGCGGCGGGTTCCTCGGCGGCATCCTGGACAGCGTTCTGGGCGGCGGTGCGCCGGAGGCGGGCAAGGGCACGACGCCCCGCAGCGGCGCCCCGCGGCCATCCTCGCGCATGAGCACCACGGAAGTGGTGGTGCGCCAGGTGGCGCGCTCGGTGGCGACTCAGGTGGGCACGCAGCTGGGCAAGGCGATCCTGCGGGGCATCCTCGGCAGCATCAGCACCAAGCGCTGAAAGGCCGCGCCGGGATACCGGGGCACACCCCCCGAATACCGCTGAAGCCATGTCCGCACGGCCGCGGGCGGGCGTTATCGCCCAAAGAACCATGCTGCCGCCCTGACTTCCAGTTGCTTTGGAAGGCGTGGGGCGGTACCTTTACCCTACGCCTGAAGGATTGCGGGGTCCCTCCGGTGGAGATGCTCAATGCGCGTGCCCGGCCCCGGGCGTCCCGGAAACCCAAGGGTTTCCCGGAGGAAGGTGCCGGCGGTACGCCCCGAACTGGAGCGCCTCATGAAGGTGTTGCCGACCGCCCGCATTCTTCTCGTGGATTCCCAGATGGAGCGTCGCCAGGCGACGCAGCTTGCATTAAGCGCCCTTGGCGTCGGATCGGTCCGGGAGGCTGCATCCCTCGATGAGGCCGCCGATCCCGCCGTGTTCGGCGGTGCGGACGTGCTGGTGGTGCAGGTGGATGATCCCGAGGAGGCTCCCGCCAACCCCTACCGCTTCGGCGCCGGTATTCCCGCGGTGCTGATCGCCGAGGTCCCCGCCCAGCTTCTGGTGCGCGCGGCTGGCCGCGGTGGCTATGATGCCGCCCTCGGCGCGCCCCTTGCGCCGCGGCTGCTCTACCGCCGCATCGGCTCCGTCCTGCAGCGGGCACGGCGCCTCTCCCGCCCCGCCTCCGCCGCGGTGGCCCAGCCGTCGGACCTCGTGGTCGCCAGCTGATCGTCTGCGTGCAGGCTGCAGCGTCCGGCACCTCGTGGTTCGACCGCGACAGATGGAACCCGTCTGCCGCGACCAGGTCGAACCACAACGCCTTGATCTGGTGGATCAACCGAAACGGATGGGAACCATCCGTTTCGGTTGATCCACTGGCCGGGCGTGCCTTCGCCGCATCTTTGTCCGAACGCGCGCCTTGCCAGACTCGGGCTGGACGGCGAGCATTCAGCCTTGCGCTTGCCGGGTCCTTGGCGACCCGGACAGGCAGGTCCCCCCGGAGCCTCCATGGCCACCATGGCGATCCGGCCGGGACCTGCCTTTGTTCAAGCATGGAGGCGGATGGATATGGCGGACCTGGACGCAACGCTGCAGGCTGTGGATGATGGGCTCGATGCGGCGCTCTCGCGCCTTTTCGGCTTCCTGAAGATCGCCTCCATCTCCACCGATCCCGCCCACGCGGCCGACTGCCGTGCCGCCGCGGACTGGGTGGCGGGCGAGTTGCGCGACCTCGGCTTCACCGCCACCGTGCACACCACCGCCGGCCATCCGGTGGTGGTGGGGCGCACCGACACCGGGGCGCCGCGCCGTGTGCTGTTCTACGGCCATTACGACGTGCAGCCGGTGGACCCGCTGGGGCTGTGGGAGACGCCGCCGTTCGAGCCCCGCCTGGGCACCACGCCGGACGGGCGGCGCACCATCGTGGCGCGCGGGGCCTGCGACGACAAGGGCCAGGTGCTGACCTTCCTTGAGGCGCTGCGGGCCTTCCGCGCCACCCGCGGCGCGCTGCCGGTGGATGTGACGGTTCTGCTGGAAGGGGAGGAGGAGTGCGGCTCCCCCAACCTTCCCGGCTTCCTCGCCGCCCATAGGGGGGAGCTTGCGGCGGACCTTGCCTTGGTGTGCGACACCGGCATGTGGGACCCGAAGACCCCCTCCATCACCACCTCCCTGCGGGGTATCCTGCATGCCGAGCTGACCATCGAGGCGGCGGACCGGGACCTGCATTCGGGCCTGTTCGGCGGCGCCGCGCGCAATCCCATCCATGTGCTCGCCCACATCATCGCCGCGGCGCATGACGCCGAGGGGCGGGTGACGCTGCCCGGCTTCTACGATGCGGTGCGCGAGCTGCCGCAGGAGGTGCGCGCCCGCTGGCGCGACCTCGGCCTCACGGCGGAAGCCTTCCTGAAGCCGGTGGGCCTGGCCCTTTCCGCCGGGGAGGCGGACCGCCTCGTCATCGAGCAGATCCAGTCCCGCCCCACCTTCGAGGTGAACGGCATCTTCGGCGGCTATACCGGGCAGGGCACCAAGACCATCATTCCCGCCCGGGCCACCGCCAAGATCTCCTTCCGCCTGGTGGCGGACCAGGACCCCGAGGCCATCCGCGCCGGCTTCGAGGCCTTCGTTGCGGGGCTGGTGCCGGCGGATTGCCGGGCCGTCTTCTCCTTCGGCGAGGGCGCGCGGGCCTTCATGGTGCCCCCCGAAAGCGCGGACCTGACCCGCGCGGCCGCGTCGCTGGAGGCGGAATGGGGCGTCGCCCCCGTCACCATCGGCTCGGGCGGCTCCATTCCCGTGGTCGGCCAGTTCCGCGAGCGGCTGGGGGTGGACACCCTGCTCATCGGCTTCGGCCTTGATGACGACCGGGTCCATTCGCCCAACGAGAAATACGACCTCACCTCGTTCCACAAGGGCACGCGCAGCTGGGTGCGCATTCTCGATTCCCTGGCCTGAGGTGACGCGGGGGACCTCGGGGCAGACTTTTTTGTTGCGCACAAACGTGGCAGGAAGGCCGGGACCAGCGCAGGCGGAACGCTTTGATGAACATGCAGGGCGGCAAGATCGACAGGGAAGGGCTGCTTTCGGCCTGGTGGTTCGACGGCAAGGGCGGGGCGGTGCGCCTGCCGCTGGAGACGGCGCTGGCCAGCCCCCCGATGGAGGGCGGCTTCACCTGGTACCAGTTCCGGCACCTGCCGCGCGCCGCCCAGGACTGGCTGCGCCAGGGGAGCGGCATCGACCTGACCGCCATCGAGGCGGTGGCCGACGACCAGTGCCGGCCGCGCTGCCGGGTGTTCGCCGACGGCGCGCTTTTGTCCCTGCGCGGCGTCAACCTCCAGCGCAACGCCCTGCCGGAAGATCTGACCACCATTCACCTGTGGGTGGACGAGCGGCGCATCATCTCCGTGCAGCACGACTTTCTGTCCGCCATCGGCGATTTCGAGGATGCGCTGGGCCGCGGCCGGTGCCCCCACACCCAGGGCGAGTTCGTGGCCGACATGTCCATGCGGCTGGTGGAGCGGGTGGATGCGGTGGTGACCACCCTCATCGACGATGCGGACGAACTGGAGGATGCGGTGGTCACCACCGAGACCGCCGAGCTTCTGCCCAAGCTCGCCGTGCTGCGGCGCGTGGCCATCAAGCTGCGCCGCCACATCGCCCCGCAGCGGGAGGCGCTGAACCATTTCGCGCTGGAGGACGACCCCTGGATGGGGCCGAAGGACCGCAACCGCCTGCGCGACGCCGCCGACCGGGTGGCCCGCTTCGCCGAGGAGCTGGACAGCGTGCGCGAGCGCGCCACTGTGATCCGCGAGCAGATGGTGGACATGCGCGCCGAGCAGATGAACAAATCCATGCTGGTGCTGGCGGTGGTGACGGTGGTGTTCGCCCCCATGACGCTGATCTCGGGCATGTTCGGCATGAATGTGGGCGGCATTCCCGGCAGCGACGATCCTGCCGCCTTCTGGGCACTTTCGGTGTGCCTGCTCGGGCTCGGCTTCCTGCTCCTGTGGGCGTTCCGCCGGATGCAGTGGATCTGACCCGGGCGCGGGGCCGGACGTTACGGAAACGTCGCGTTGCTGTCTCCGCCCTGTCAAGGCTCGCGGGGCAGGTGGGGAGCGCATCGGACCTTCAGGAGGTTTCCCCATGCGCACCCTGAAATCGTTTACCCTCGCTCTCCTCGCCGGCGTCGCCATGGCCGTTCCCGGGGCTCTGGCCCAGGATAAGGCGCCCCAGGATAAGGCGGCCCAGGACAAGCCGGCGCCCGCCGTCTCCGAAGGCACCGCCTTCCCCGCGGTGCTCGCCGGCCAGGTGGTGCTGCCTGCCGCCAGCTTCGTGGCCGCGCCCGAAGATGCGCCGGCCGACCTCAAGGTCTCCGGCAAGTTCACCAGCCCCGACCGCATCCGCAACGACCAGGTGGGCAGCGTGAAGGGCGTCAGCGTCCTTTCCAGCAAGGCCGCCCCGCGCGAAACCGGCCTCTCCCTGCCGTTCCAGGGCCAGCCGGTCCAGGGCTTTTCCGGCATCGTCTCGGAAGGCGACGGCCGGTTCTGGGTTCTCACCGACAACGGCTTCGGCTCCAAGGCCAACTCGCCCGACACCATGCTGATGGCGCACCGCCTGAAGATGGATTTCAAGGACGGCAAGATCGAGCGCGTGGGAACCATCTTCCTGCACGACCCGGACAAGAAGGTGCCCTATCCCGTCGTCATGGAAGGCACCGGCAAGCGCTACCTCACCGGCTCGGACTTCGACCTGGAATCCATGCAGGTGGTGGGTGACAGCATCTGGTTCGGCGAGGAGTTCGGCCCCTTCCTCATCGAGACGGACCTGAACGGCAAGGTGAAGGCCGTGTTCGAGACCAAGGTGGATGGCAAGGTGGTGCGCTCGCCCGACCATCCGGCCGTGACCACCCCGGCCGCGCCGGACGGCAAGGTGGCGTTCGGCGTCTACCGTTCCAAGGGCTTCGAGGGCATGGCCCTGTCCGCGGACAAGACCAAGCTCTACGCCCTGCTGGAAGGCCCGGTGTTCGACGCCGCCACCGGCGGCAAGGAGAAGGTGGGCGACAGCGAAGTGCTGCGCGTGCTGGAATTCGACATCGCCAAGCGCGAATGGACCGGCCGCTTCTGGAAGTATCCGCTTGCCCTCGCCGGCAATGCCATCGGCGATTTCAACATGGTGGACGACACCCACGGCCTCATCATCGAGCGCGACAATCTGGAAGGCAGCCGCCATGCGGCCTGCGCCCAGGGCCAGGCGGCCGCCGCCACCTGCTTCGACAAGCCGGCGGCGTTCAAGCGGGTGTACAAGGTGGAGTTCTCGCCGGAGACCGCCGGCCAACTGGTGCGCAAGGTGGGCTATATCGACCTGCTCGCCATCAAGGACCCCAACGGCAAGGCCCGGCAGGGCGGCACCGAGGGCGTGCTGGACATGCCCTTCTTCACCATCGAGGACGTGGTGATGGTGAGCCCCACGCAGATCGTGGTGGGCAACGACAACAACCTGCCGTACTCCGCCGGCCGCAAGCCGCAGCAGAATGACGACAATGAATTCGTGCTGCTGGACGTGTCGGAGTTTCTGAACGCGAAGTGAGGCCGCCTGCCGGCCGGGCGCGGGAGGCTTTTTGCGCCATGAAACGACGGCGGCCGGGCAATGCCCGGCCGCCGTCCTGTTTCACATCCCGGGCGGTGCGCCGGGCCTATTGCCCGGCAGCGAAGACGCTGGGGAAGGGGCGGCCGCGCACGTCATAGACGGTGGCGTAGACCACGCCCTCGCGCTCGATCTTCACCAGGGTGGGGGCCTTCACCTGCGCGCAGTAGAATTCGCCCAGCTGCAGGTAGAAGTCCGCATTGCGGCTGTCGTAGGTGGTTTCATAGCGCGGACCCAGCTCCGCCGCGGCGGCGAAATAGGGGCCGCACACGGCCACGCGCAGCTTGCGGCCCTGGGGCAGGGAGCGCCGGTGCTGCTCCACATATTCGTCCAGCTCCTCGGTGGCCTGCTTGAAGGCGAGGCCCCAGTAATCGAGCATGAACATCTTGTCGGCCGCCTTGATGCCGCCGGCGATGCGATTGTAGTAGGTATATTCATACGGGTGCAGGGCGCGGAAATCAGCGGCGGGCACGGCGATGCCCACCACGAAGGCGGCCGCGAGCGCGCCTTGCGCCAGGCGCGGCAGATTTTGCGCTTTTGTGCGGACCCACTCCACCGCAAGGCCGCCCAGCAAGGCCAGCGGCGGGGTGATGAACACGAAATGGCGGATGCCGTTATAGACCACCGGCCGCGTCGCCATTACCAACGCCACCGGGAACAGGGCGGCCATGACGATGAGCACCAGCCGCGCCCGGCTCGCGGGCGTGCCCTTGCCGGCCAGGATGGCCACCAGCGCCCCCGCCGTGCCGGCCAGGGAAAGGCCCAGAAACAGCTCCGGCATCTGCACCGAGAACAGGGTGGGCACATAGCTGCGGGGCATGTCCGGCACCAGGATGGGCCGCCCTTCGAACATCTCGCGCCAGGGCACTTCCCAGAACTTGGAATAATATTTGACGGCCACCAGCGGGTTCAGCGGGTCGGCCACGCCCCAGGGCCAGATGAGGCCGAGCACGAGATAGGCCAGCGGCAGGCCGATGGCCAGCAGGGCGACGAAGCGCAGGCTCCGCGCCAGCGCGCTGCGGATGCCCAGCTGCACCGTCTCCACCGCCAGCAGGAAGGCGATGGCCGCGCCCATGTAGACGCCGGTGATCAGCCCCATGACGCGGGTGCCGACGGTGAGGCCCAGGAACAGGCCGAACAATGCGACGGTCCGCGGCGAGGGGTTGGGAAATTCGTCGAGCGCCCGCACGAAAGCGTAGATCAGGCCGGCAATGGCCACGGCGAAGGGGGCATCCTTCGCATTCATGAACATGTGCCCGTAATAAAGCGGGCAGATGAAGAGAAGCAAGATGGCGGCCAGGCCGCCCCAGGGGCCGGCGATCCTGCGCCCGGTGCGCCAGACGATGAAAAGGCCGCCCACGCCCACCAGCGCGCCCAGCAGGCGGCGAATGTCGAACACGTCCACATAGGGCATGGCCTTGGCCAGCATGGCCGCCGCAAGGTCGAACCCGCCGCCGTAGTAATAAAGATTGACGAAGGAGAAGACCTTCTGGTCCGTCAGCCCGGAGCTGAAATAGCTGTAGAGCAGATTGCCATATTGCGAGTGGGTGAAGTCGTCCCAGCCCAGTCCGTAATCGGCGAAGGTGAGAATTGCGATCCCCGCGATGGCGGCGAGGACCACAAGGGCGCAGGTATCCGCGATCGCGCCTGGCCGACGGTCGATCTGCAAGAACGGCATCAACGGAGGACCCCAACGAAAGGACACACACGCGCACACCTCGACCCGGGCCGTGCAGCCCCGATCTCCCCGGAATTTTCCGTACAATCGTACCGTATCCAGGGGCGTGCATCACAGATAAGTGTTCTTAGATGCCGATCGCAACAAAATTATGCTGTGCGACGCAGCAAATGCGGCTGTCTTGTTGTGGAATTGCGGCGCGATCCTTCGCCGGGGTGGGGCGGGCGCGGTGGTGTTCTTGGGCTGGTGCCGGTTTTCCGCGGGCGAAGAAGATGTCGCGGTGAAAATGCTTTGTCGGCAATCGAAAGCGGCGGCGGGCCAGAGCGGCGGGCAAAGCCTTGCGCCTGCTGCGTCTCAAAGGAAAACCGCCCCCGGTCCATGCTGGCGCCGGGGGCGGGCTTCAGGGATCAGACGGCCTTGGCGTAGAGCTCGGCCACATAGTCCCAGTTGACGAGGTGATCAACGAACGCCTTAAGGTAGTCCGGGCGCCGGTTGCGATAGTCGATATAATAGGAATGTTCCCACACATCGACGCCGAGGATGGGGGTCGCACCCTGCACCAGCGGGCTTTCGCCATTGGCGCTCTTGGCGACGACAAGCTTGCCGTCCTTCAGGGCGAGCCAGGCCCAGCCGGACCCGAACTGGCCGACGCCGGCGGCGATGAAGTCCTCCTTGAACTTCTCCACGGAGCCGATGTCCTCGATGATCTTCTTTTCGAGCTCACCGGGGATGGCGCCGCCACCGTTCGGCTTCATCCAGTTCCAGAAATGCAGGTGGTTGTAGTGCTGGCCGGCATTGTTGAAGAGGGGGGCGTTCTTGCCGAACGCGCCCTTCACGATCTCCTCAAGGGATTTCCCTTCAAATTCAGTTCCCTTTAGGAGATTGTTGCCATTGTTGACGTAAGCGAGGTGGTGCTTGTCGTGGTGGTATTCCAGGGTCTCGCGCGACATGTACGGCGCGAGGGCATCATAGGAGTAAGGCAGGTCGGGCAGCGTGAAGGACATGAAACATCTCCGCAATCTATCCGGCATCGCGCTCGGGGAGAAATCGGGACCCCGGCGCACCGGGTATACGACATGTCCGAGCACGGACCTAGATAGGGCGCGCGCTGCCTTCAAACAACCTTGATGAGGTCGATTTTCCCGGCGACGAGCCACCGAGGGTGTCCTGCGGCGCACAGCCGGAAAGTGGAATGCGGGGGTGACGAGATGTGGTGGTTCCTGGTCCTTCTCGGCGTGCTGATCGCACTGGCCGGCCTTGCGGTCATTGCGTTTGGCGCAGTCATCTTCGTGTCCACCTTCGGCAACACGCTCATCACCACGGGAGCGGTGGCGGCCTCCGGCGGCTTCGTCATCACCGCCATGGGACTGGTGCTGCGCCAGCTGGAACGCCTGACGGACCGCATCGAAAGCCGTCTCGGCATCCGTGACGAGGGGGGCGAGGAGGCGCCGCTGCCGCCGCCCGCGCCACGCGCTCCCGCCCCGGTCGCCCCGGCCGCGCCCCGGCTTTCCATGGACGACCTTCTGGCGCCGGAGGACGAGGCCGCCGAGGACACCGCCGCCGAGCCGCCGCCCGCCCCCGCGCCGGAACGCGAGCGCGCCCCCGGCTTCACGCGCCAGGCCCCGGTGCTGGCCACCCCGCCGGCGGAAACGCAGGACCCCATGGTGGAAGCCCGCCGGCAGCGCCTGGAACGGCGCACCGAACCCGCCGCGCCGCGCCCGCCCGCCCGCCCGCCGCGCACCGGCTATGAGCCGCCGCCCCGCGCGCCCCGGCCCGCCCCGGAGCCGCCGGCCGCGCCTCCGCCGCCGGCCCGCCGCAGCGAGGAGGAGGAGCCGCGCATCCTCAAGTCCGGCATCGTCGGCGGCATGGCCTATACGCTTTATTCCGACGGCTCCATCCAGGCCGACCTGCCCGACGGCGTGGTCCGCTTCGCCTCGCTTCAGGAGCTGCGCGAACATGTCGCGCAGTCCCAGGGCGACCGGTAGGCCGGGTGAGGCGGGCGCGCCCTTTTCCCCCGGGGGGGGGGGCAGTTCGCCTGTAGGGACTTCCACCCCTGTAGACTTGCACCCCTGTAGGGACTTCGGTGCGGGCGTTTAGTTCCGCCGCACCGGGGCCGGAACGGGCGTGGCCGGCGTCGCTGGCGCGGGCTCGGCCGGCACCGGCGCAGACACCGAGGACAGGCGGACCTCCGCCTCCTTCAGCAGGCGCTCCAGCCCGGCGAGGCGCTCGGCGGAACGCGGCGAAAGCGTCACCGGCCGCTCGCTGGTGGCAAGCCCGGGCACGTTCACCATGGCCGGCGGTTCCTCGATCTTCGGCAGGGGCGTGGTCACGCCGGGGATCGGCTTGATGTCGATTCCCTGGTGGGCATAGGCCATCACCTTCTGCCAGGTCATGGCCGGCAGCGAGCCGCCGGTCATCTTGTTCATCATGGCGTAATCGTCATTGCCGAACCACACGCCAGCCACGTAATTTCCGGTGAAGCCCATGAACCAGGCGTCGCGATAGGCGTTGGTGGTGCCGGTCTTGCCCGCCACCTTGGCGTTGACGAGGCGGGCGCGGCGCCCGGTGCCGTTCTCCACCACGTTGTTCAGCATGTCGTTGATGTCGTTGAGCTGCTGGATGGGGATGATCTGCACCGGCTTGGGCGCGTCGCGGTCGAAGCGCCACACCACGTCGCCATCGCCGATGCGCATCTCCACCACGGCGTGGGGGTAGACGCTGCGCCCGCCGTTGGCGAACACCGCATAGCCGGTGGTCATATCGAACAGCGTCACCTCGGCGGCGCCCAGGGGCAGGGGCGCGCTGATGGGCAGCGGGGTGCGGATGCCCATCTGGTGGGCGAGGTCCACGATCCGCTTGCGGCCGAATCGTTCCGCCAGCCGTACCGCCACCGTGTTCAGCGAGTGCTGCAGCGCGGTCTTCAGCGTGATGGAGCCCATGTAGGAGCGCCCGTAATTCTGCGGGCACCAGTTGCCGAGGCAGATGGGGGCGTCCTGCACGATGGTGGAGGGCTTCATGCCGTTCATCAGCGCCACGGTGTAGACGAACGGCTTGAACGAGGAACCGGGCTGGCGCAGGGCGTCGGTGGCGCGGTTGAACTGGCTCTCGCCATAATCGCGCCCGCCCACCATGGCCCGCAGGGTGCCGTTCGGTTCCATCACCACGACGCCGCCCTGCTTCACCTTGTAGTCGCGGCCGAACTCCGCCAGCGAGGTTTCCAGCGCCGCGTCCGCCACCTTCTGGATGTTGGGGTCAAGGCCCGTGCGGACGATGAAGTTGCGCTCCACCACCGAGGGCGGGAACTGGTCCACCAGTTTCTTCACCTCGCCGAAGGCATAGTCGAGGTAGAAGTCCGGCACCTCGTCGTCGCGCCGGTCCACGGGCGTGGCCGGGTTGCGCCGGGCGCCGAACACCTGGCCCTCGGTCATGAAGCCGGCTTCCACCAGATTGTCGAGCACGGTGGAGGCGCGGGCGCGGGCGGCCGGCAGGTTGATGTGCGGCGCGTATTTGGACGGCGCCTTGAACAGGCCCGCCAGCATGGCGGCCTCGGCCAGGTTCACCTCCCGCACCGACTTGCCGAAATAATAGCGCGCCGCCGCATCCACCCCATAGGCGCCGCCGCCGAGATAGGCGCGGTCGAGATAGAGCTTCAGGATCTGGCTCTTGGTGAGGTGGGATTCGAGCCAGATGGCAAGGAAGGCCTCCTTGATCTTGCGCTCGATGGTGCGCTCGTTGGACAGGAACAGGTTCTTGGCCAATTGCTGGGACAGGGAGGAGCCGCCCTGGCGCACCCCGCCGGCCCGCGCATTGGTGACCACCGCGCGGAAGGTGCCGGCCACGTCGATGCCCCAATGCTCGTAGAAGCGCCGGTCCTCGGTGGCCAGCGTCGCCTTGATGAGCTGGTCGGGAATGTCCTCAAGGGGAATCGTGTCGTTCTGCTTCACTCCGCGCTCGCCAATGGTATTACCGTAGCGATCGAGGAAGGTGACGGCCAGCTCGGTGCGCTTCAGCCAGTCGTCGGAGGTTTCGCGGAAGGCGGGGATGGCCAGCGCCAGCATGCCCATCGCGCCCACCGCGCTGAGGGTGAGGCCATCGGACGCCAGCCCCACCGCGAAGCGCGGCACGCCGGTGAGGTTGAATCGCTCGGTGAAGGCGGAATAGGCGGAAAGGGCGCGCCGCGTGCGCGCGCCGAGGGAGAACAGGCCGCTGTCGAGGGCGGCGTCGAAATCCAGCAGCAGGCCGCGCAGCCGCGTCAGCAGGGAGCGGCGCTTCGGCGGGGGAGGGCGCTGGGAATCGGTCACGGCTCGCGCTCGGTCTCAACTCATCGTCACGGGCGCCGGCGAATCACCGGCCGGGGGCCGGTGCCCGCCCGCCGGGCGGGCCTGCGCGCTGTTCCTCTATAGCGCGGCGCGCAGGGGAGCGCGAGCGGGCAGGCGGCCCCCTCCCGCCCGTGTGAACGGCCGCGCACCGGAACGGCGGTGCGCGTGGCGCTCAGGCGCTGGGCATCTCCAGCACGCCGTTGGGGCTGAGCTTGTCGATGACGGTGGGCAGATATTGCGAAAGCAGGCTCGGCAGGGTTTCGGCGGAAAGGCCGAAGGAGGCGGCGAGCTGGCCCAGCTGGGTGTCGGCCAGGGCGGCGGTGATCTGGCCGAGCTGGGTGTCGCCGAGGGCGGCGGTGATCTGCTCCGCGCTCACGGCGGCGTTGGGGCCGTTGGACAGCCAGCTCGCCACCTGGTCGCCCAGGCCGGACTGCTGGAGCTGGGCCAGGAGCCCTTCCAGATTGCCGAAGGAGGTGTTGGCGAGGGCGCTGTTCAGCATGCCCGGCAGCGCCTGCCCCATGGGGCCGTTCAGCGCCGAATTGAGCAGGCCGCCGAGGGCGCCTGAATTGCCGGCCTGTCCAAGGACATTGCCGAGAACGCCGCCCAACATCTGGTCGAAGAGGCCCATGGCCTTGTCTCCACGCTTCCCGGAACGGCTCCGGTGGGGTTGTGCCCGAGGGGTCGGTCTAGCCTGCGCGAGGCTGCGGCCTGCTGCACTGCGAAAGGTTGCGGTGCAAGATGCGGGACGCCGAGGGTTGATGTACCGGATCGGACCGCTCAAGTCGATCACAAGTCCGAGCGGACCTGCGGCTCCGCGCCGCTGAGACCGTGTGTGACCTTTGCATCTGCGGTTTCTGTCGCTAACGGCTTGGTTGATGATCTCACTTCCCCTGTTCGCCGCCTTTGCGCTCATGACCGCCCTTGCGGCGCTCGCCGTCCTCTGGCCGCTGTCGCGTGCCCGTTCGGTGCGGGCGGCGCGCGATGCGGACCTTGCCGTCTATCGCGACCAGCTCGAAGAGATCGCGCGCGATGCCAAATCGGGCCGCCTGCCGCGGGCCGAGGCGGAGGCCGCGCGGGTCGAGGTGGCGCGACGTATGATCGCGGCCGACGCGGCCCGGGAGGGCGAGGACGGCAGTGCAGCAAATCCGGCGCGCACCGTCCGCCGCCGCCGCATGGCGGCGCTCGCGGGCCTGGTGCTGGTGCCTGCCTGCGCGGTCGCCCTCTACGGGGTGCTGGGCACGCCCGCCCTTCCCGGCGCGCCGCTGGCCACCCGCCTGAGCGCGCCGCCGGACCGGGGCGACGTGGCCATTCTGGTGCGGCGGGTGGAGGAGCATCTCGCCCGCAATCCCGACGACGGACAGGGCTATGAGATTCTGGCGCCGGTCTATCTGCGCATCGGCCGGCCGCAGGACGCCGCCCGCGCCTACGGGCAGGCCATCCGCATCCTCGGCGCCACCGCCGACCGGCTGTCCGCCCGCGGCGAGGCCCTGATGATCGCCGCCGACGGGCTGGTGACCGCCGATGCCGCCCGCGCCTTTGCCGCCGCGCTGGAACTGGACCCGGACGAGCCGCGCGCGCGCTTTTTCCTCGGCCTTGCCGCCGAGCAGGACGGCCGCCCGGCCGATGCCGCCCGCATCTGGGGCGAGCTGGCGGCGCGCTCGCCGGCGAATGCGCCCTGGCGCCCCATGTTGGCGGCCGCGCTTGCCCGGGTGGGCGGGCAGATGCCGGCTGCGCCCGCGCCAGCCCTGCCGCCTCAATCCGGCGCGACGCCCGCCAATCCCGCTCCCGGCCCCGGCGCAGCGGACGTTGCGGCGGCGGCGAGCCTTTCCGCCGAAGAGCGCAACGCCATGGTGCGCGGCATGGTCACGCGCCTGGCCGAGCGGCTTCAGGCCCAGCCCGATGATCTCGACGGCTGGTTGCGCCTGGTGCGCGCTTATGACGTGCTGGGGGAGAAGGACAAGGCGCAGGAGGCGCTGAAGACCGCCCGTGGCGTCTTCAAGGACAATGCAGAGGCCCTCGGCCGGCTCGATGCCGCCGAGAAGGCGCTCGCCGCAGGAGGCAAGGGATGACGCGCAAAGGCCGGCGGCTGGTGTTGATCGGAGCGGGACTCGGCGTGCTCGCCCTCGCCGCGGGGCTGATCCTGTCCGCCCTCAACGACACCATCGTATTCTTCCGCTCGCCCACCGAGGTGGCGCAGCGCCTGGTGGAGCCCGGCGCCCGCCTCCGCCTCGGCGGGCTGGTGGAAACCGGCAGCGTCACCCGGGCCGGCACCCTCACCACCTTCACCGTCACCGACGGCAATGCGGTGGTGAAGGTGGCCTATTCGGGCATCCTGCCGGACCTGTTCCGTGAAGGGCAGGGGGTGGTGGCGGAAGGCGTGCTCCAGCCCGACGGCAGCTTCAAGGCCGACAGCGTGCTGGCCAAGCATGACGAGCGCTACATGCCGCGCGAGGTGGCCGACGCCCTCAAGCAGCAGGGCGTGTGGAAGGACGGCGCGCCGGCGCCGGGCGCCGCCTCGCCCGCCCCGCGCGCGCCGGGGAGCTGAGCCATGATCGCGGAACTCGGCCAATATGCCCTCGCCCTCGCCTTCGCCCTGTCGCTGGCGCAGATCCTGCTGCCCGCCTGGGGCGCCGCCCGCGGCGATGCGGTGCTGATGGGGGCGGCGGGGCCCATCGCCCTCGCCTTGTTCGGCTTCGTCACCTTCGCGTTCGGCGCGCTGGTGCAGCTCTACGTGACCTCGGACTTCACCGTGGCCAATGTGGTGGAGAACTCCCACTCGCAGATGCCGCTGATCTACAAGTTCACCTCCACCTGGGGGAACCACGAGGGGTCCATGCTCCTGTGGGTGTTCGTGCTCGCCTTCTTCGGCGCGCTGGTGGCGGCGTTCGGCACCAACCTGCCGGACCGGCTGAAGGCCTATGTGCTGGCGGTGCAGGGGGCCATCGGCTGCGCCTTCCTCGCCTTCATCCTGTTCACCTCGAACCCGTTCGCCCGGGTGATGCCGCCGCCGGCGGAGGGGCGCGACCTCAACCCCATCCTCCAGGACCCCGGCCTCGCCATCCATCCGCCGCTGCTCTATCTCGGCTATGTGGGCCTTTCGGTGGCCTTCGCCTTCGCCATCGCCGCGCTGATCGAGGGCCGCATCGACGCCGCATGGGCGCGCTGGGTGCGCCCCTGGACCCTTGCCGCCTGGGTGTTCCTCACCCTGGGCATCGCCATGGGCTCCTACTGGGCCTATTACGAGCTGGGCTGGGGCGGCTGGTGGTTCTGGGACCCGGTGGAGAACGCCTCCCTCATGCCGTGGCTGGCGGCCACCGCGCTGCTGCATTCGGCGGTGGTGATGGAAAAGCGCGATGCGCTGAAGGTGTGGACCATCCTGCTCGCCATCCTCGCCTTCTCCCTGTCGCTGGTGGGCACCTTCCTGGTGCGCTCGGGGGTGCTCACCTCGGTGCATGCCTTCGCCAGCGATCCGGCGCGCGGCGTGTTCATCCTCGCCATTCTCACCGTCTTCATCGCCGGCGGGCTGGGCCTGTTCGCGCTGCGGGCCTCGGAGCTGAAGCAGGGAGGGCTGTTCGCGCCGGTGTCGCGGGAAGGCGCGCTGGTGCTGAACAACCTGTTCCTCACCGCCGCCACCGCCGCGGTGCTGGTGGGCACCCTCTATCCGCTGGCGCTGGAGGCGCTGACCGGCGCCAAGATCACCGTGGGGCCGCCCTATTTCAACCTGGCGTTCGGCGGGCTGATGCTGCCGCTGGTGTTCGCCATGCCGTTCGGGCCGCTGCTGGCGTGGAAGCGCGGCGACCTGTTCGGCGTCGCCCAGCGCCTCATGCTGGCCGCCGGCCTTGCCGTGGTGGCGGCGGTGGTGACCGCCGCGGCCACCGAGGGCGGACCCACCCTGGCGCCGCTGGCGCTCGGGCTGGCCGTGTTCATCATGCTGGGCGCGCTGACGGACATTGCCGAGCGTGCCGGCCTCGGACGGGTGAGCGCCCGCATCGCCCTTGCCCGCCTCGCCGGCGTGCCCCGCTCGGCCTACGGCACCGCCCTTGCCCATTTCGGGGTGGGCGTGTGCCTTCTGGGCATCGTGTGCGAAGCCTCGTGGAGCCACGAGAAGATCGCCTCCGTGCGGGTCGGCGACACGGTGGCCATCGGCATGCGTACCCTCACCCTGGAGCGGATGGAAAACCGCAGCGGGCCGAACTTCCATGCCCGCACGGCGGTGTTCGCCATCCGCGAGGACGGCGCCCCCCAGGGCACCATCGAGGCGTCGCGCCGCATGTTCGCGGCGCGCCAGATGGCCACCACGGAAGCGGGCATCCGCACCTTCGGCTTCAGCCAGCTTTACGTGAGCATCGGCGAGGAGACGGCGGACGGGCAGGTGTCCCTGCGCGCCACCTACAAGCCGGTGGTCACCCTCATCTGGCTCGGGGCGGTGGTGATGGCGCTGGGCGGCACCCTGTCTCTGGCCGACCGGCGCCTGCGGGTCGGCGCTCCGCGTCCGGCCGCGGGCCGGCGGCGGGCGGCGGTGCCGGCGGAATGATGATGATGCGCACGATCTCCGTCGCCCTCGTCCTCCTCGCCCTCCTGGTGGGCCCCGCCTTCGCCGTGCAGCCGGACGAGGTGCTGGGCGATCCGGTGCTGGAGAGCCGCGCCCGGGCGCTGTCGGCCGAGCTGCGCTGCATGGTGTGCCAGAACCAGTCCATCGACGATTCCGACGCCCCCCTCGCCCGCGACCTGCGCCTCATCGTGCGCGAGCGCCTCAAGGCCGGGGACAGCGACACCCAGGTGCTGGACTTCATGGTGGCGCGCTATGGCGAGTTCGTGCTGCTGCGCCCCCGCTTCTCCTGGCGCAATGCGCTTTTGTGGGCGGCGCCCCTGCTGGTGCTGGGCCTCGGCGTGCTGGCCGCCGTGTTCGGCCTGCGCCGCCGCGGCGTCGCTGCGCCCGCGCGCCTCAGCCCGGAGGAGGAAGCACGCCTCGCCCGGCTGCTGGGGGAAGAAGCGGAGGGGGCCGGCCCGCCCGCCCCCAAATGATCACAGGCGGTGCCCCGGCTCCTGCGGCGCCGCCTCGAACCCGCGATAGACCGCCTCGGCGATGGGCAGCAGCGTGTCGCGCCCGCCCGGCCCGGTGACGGCGAAGCCGAAGCCGCGGTCGATCCAGGCGAAGGTGCCCGCCTCCCCCTCCTGCTGGTAGCGGAAGGCGGTTTCGCCGCCGCGGCCGGCTTCCACATAGATGGTGATGCGCCGCCCGCTGGCGTCGTCATACATGAGCTGGGCGGCGGCGCCGGCCTCGGCCGGCAACAGCCGCCCGCCCATGAGCCGCAGGCCGTAGGCGGAGAGGTCCGGGGCCGACAGGGGCCGGCCCAGCCGGCGGGAGAGCCATTGCAGCAGGTGCGCCTCGCGGGTGGTGTCCACCTCCACCGGGTGGGCCACCTCCACCACGAAGGTACGATAGGCGGCCGCCGCATCCCGCGCCACCTGGAGCGCGGGACCGGGGACGGGGGCGGCGATGCCGGCCTGTCCCGCCATCCAGCCGCCCGCCGCGCCGGTGGTCAGCAGCGCCAGCCCGGCCGCCACGGCCCGCAGCCGGCCGCCGGTCCGCGCCCGCCGTGCGGCCTTGAGGTGGGCGATGCGCAGCCGCGCCGGCACCGGCTCCGCCGCGATGGCCTCCAGCCGCGCGCGCAGCTCGGCGCGGTGCTGCAGGTCCGCGGCCACCTGGGCGGCCACCTGCGGGCTGGCGGCGAGATAGGCCTCGACCTCGGCGCGGCGGGGGCCGTCGATCTGTCCGTCGATATAGGCCTGCAGGTCGTCCTCGCCGATGGGGGAGGGGGTCATTTCACTCTCCGCAGCATGGGGGCGGGGTCCGGGTCCACGAGGGTGCGCAGCCGCTGGCGCGCGCGCGACAGGCGCGACATGACCGTGCCGAGGGGAATGTCCAGCACCCGCGCCACCTCCGCATAGGACAGCTCCTCCACGCCCACCAGCAGGAGGAGGGATTTCTGCTCCTCGGGCAAGAGGTCGAGGGCGCCGAGGGCGTCGCGCGCCACGAGGGCGCGCTCCTGGTCGGCGGGCAGGCCGGGGTCGGCCACCGCGTCGAGCTCCACCGGCGTGCCGCGGCGCGCCCGGGTGCGGTGGGCGGAGATGTAGAGATTGCGCAGGATGGCGAACAGCCACGCCCGCAGGTCGGCATCGCTGCGCCGCTGGTACCAGCGGGAGAGGGCGTGTTCCAGGCAGTCCTGCACCAGGTCGTCGGCGGCGTCGCGGTCGCGCAGCAGCGCATGGGCGTAGCGCCGCAGATGGGGGATCTGCGCTTCCAGGCGTCCGTCGAGGGTGTCGCTTGCCATGCGGCGTCCATCCATCGGAGGAAGGGCCCGGCACCCCGCGGGGGGCGCCGGGCGCGGGGTCACGGCCGGGCGATGGCCCAGGCGCCTTCCAGGAAGCCGTCGCCGGTGACGTCGCCGGGCTGCTTGTCCTTGGTCCAGGTATAGAGCGGCTTGCCCTTGTAGGCCCACTGGCTGGAGCCGTCGGCACGCACGACGATGGACCAGGGCGCGGCGGCGGCGGCGCCGGCCGCGGCCTTCAGGGGCGGCCAGTTGGTGGCGCACGGACCATTGCAGTTGGAGGCGCCGTCCTTGTCCTTGGCGAACACGTAGAGGGTCATGCCGGAGGCGTCCACCAGGGCCTTGCCCTTGGAGGTCTCGGCCACCTTGGCCGGATCGGCGGCAAGGGCGGCCAGGGGCGAGAAGGCGAGGGCGGCTGCGGCCAGCGCAACGGACAGGGCGGGAGCGGACAGGCGGGGCACGGGAAATCTCCTCGATGCAGGGGGGTCTGCACAGGAGAAGACGCCGCAGCCGGCATTCTATTCCCTCGCCACCGCCGCGCAGGCGCCGTCACGCACGCGTGTGCCACATTACCGAACCTTAATCCGCCCGCCAGACTGCGGTAACGCTCCACGCCCTAGCCTCTCCCCCGATCCTGCCGAAGCGGCAGACAATGAGAGAGACGCGAACGCACATGAACCGCTCCGACAACACTCCCTCCGTGACGAAGCGCCACCGCCGTGCCCTGCTGGCGGGCGTCGTCGGCCTCGCGCTCGCCGGCGTCGTGGCCGGCCAGTTCGTGCCCCCCGTCAATTCGCCCGCCTTCGCCCAGATCACCACCGCGCAGCCGGCCGGGACCTTCTCGTTCGCCGACATCGTGGAGAAGGTTTCTCCCGCCGTCGTCTCGGTGAAGGTGAAGAAGGATGCCGGCGACCAGATGGCCATGGGCGGCGAGGGCGGTCTCGGCGGCCAGTTCGGCGGCAATGTCCCGCCCCAGATCGAGGAATTCCTGAAGCGCTTCGGCTTCGGCGAGGGCCGTGGCCCCGGCATGGGCCCGGGCGGTCCCGGCGGCCCGGGCGGTCCGGGCATGGGCCCGCGCGGCCATGGTCCCAGGGGTGAGCGCCCGGTGGTGGGCCAGGGCTCCGGCTTCATCATCTCCGCCGACGGCTATGTGGTGACCAACAACCATGTGGTGGACGGCGCCGACGAGGTGGACGTGACCGCCACCGACGGCAAGGAATATGCGGCCAAGGTGATCGGCACCGATCCGCGCACCGACGTGGCCCTGCTGAAGATCGACAACGTGACCAACCTGCCGTGGGTGAAGCTCGCGGACAGCGCGCCGCGCGTCGGCGACTGGGTGATCGCGGTGGGCAACCCGTTCGGCCTCGGCGGCACGGTGACCGCCGGCATCGTCTCGGCCCGCGGCCGCGACATCGGCTCGGGTCCCTATGACGACTTCATCCAGATCGACGCCCCCATCAACCGGGGCAATTCCGGCGGCCCGACCTTCTCGCTGAACGGCGAGGTGATCGGCATGAACACCGCCATCGTCTCCCCCTCGGGCGGCAATGTGGGCATCGCCTTCGCCATCCCCTCCGAGACGGTGAAGACCGTGGTGGCGCAGCTGCGCGACAAGGGCTCGGTGGCCCGCGGCTATATCGGCGTGCAGATCCAGCCGGTGACCGACGAGCTCGCCTCGGGCCTGGGCATCAAGGCGGCGGAAGGGGCCCTCGTGGCCCAGGTGCAGCCCAACACCCCCGGCGCCAAGGCGGGGCTGAAGGCCGGCGACGTGATCGTGAAGGTGAACAACGAGTCCATCAAGGAGGCCCGCGAGCTGACCCGCAAGGTGGGCATGATGAAGCCGGGCACCGAGATCAAGCTCGATCTCATCCGCGACACCAAGCCCCTGACCCTCTCGCTGGTGCTCGACCAGCTGCCCAACGACCAGATGGCCGCGCGTTCCGGCGCGCCGCAGGGTGAGGACGACAGCGCCGGCGGCAAGGACCTGCCGCGGCTCGGCCTGCAGCTCGCCCCGGCCAAGGGCGTCGGCGGTGCCGGCGGCGAAGGCGTGGTGGTGACCGGCGTCGATCCCAACGGCGCCGCCGCCCAGCGCGGCTTCAAGACCGGCGACGTGATCCTGAAGGTGGGCGACAAGACCGTCTCCACCCCCAAGGACGTGCGCGACGGCCTCGCCGCCGCCAAGGCCGAGAACCGCAAGGCGGTGCTCATCCAGGTGAAGAGCGGCGAGGGCGTGCGCTTCGTCGCCATCACCCTGGACGCCAAGGCCAAGGGCTGACCGGCCCCGTCGAACCGAACGACCCGCCGGCCGGCCTGCCGCGCCGGCGGGTGTCCCCTCGGACCCGAGGTGCCGTTTCGCCATCGCCCCCTGAAGCCGCCTCGGCTCCGACGGCGCGGGAAGCTCCAGAGGGCTTCCCGCGCCACTTTTTTGGCACGGGTGCGGCCGACCTGGCCAAACCCGCGCCGCATGAAGCGGGGTCCGCTCCCGCACCCCGCATGGACCTGCCCGCACGGTGAGCTAGAGTGATGACAGCGAATCTCGATCCGGGTCCCCTCTCCGCCATGCGCCTCCTCCTGGTCGAGGACGACCGCGACGCTGCCGAATATCTGCGCAAGGCCTTCCGCGAGGCCGGGCATGTGGTGGACCACGCCGCGGACGGGGAGGAGGGGCTCGCCCTCGCCCTCGACGGCAAATACGACGTGATGGTGGTGGACCGCATGCTGCCGGCCCGCGACGGCCTGTCCCTCGTCGCCGAGCTGCGCGGGCGCGGCCACACGACGCCGGTGCTCATTCTCTCGGCGCTGGGGCAGGTGGACGACCGGGTGCAGGGCCTGCGCGCCGGCGGCGACGATTACCTGCCCAAGCCCTATGCCTTCACCGAGCTTCTGGCGCGGGTGGAGGCGCTGTCGCGGCGCGGCGTCGGCCAGGGCGCCGACACCGCCTACAAGGTGGCGGACCTGGAGCTCGACCGCCTCGCCCACCGCGTCACCCGCTCCGGCCGGGAGATCCAGCTTCAGCCGCGGGAATTCCGCCTGCTGGAATATCTCATGCGCCACGCCGGGCAGGTGGTGACCCGCACCATGCTGCTGGAAAACGTGTGGGACTACCACTTCGACCCGCAGACCAACGTCATCGACGTGCATGTCTCGCGCCTGCGCTCGAAGATCGACAAGGGGTTCGACGTGCCGCTCATCCACACCGTGCGCGGTGCCGGCTACATGGTGCGGGCGGGCGTGGCATGAGCCGTTGCGCGCCCTTAAGCCCATGAAGGCCCTGTCCCACCTGGCGCGGCTGGTGCGCACCACGGCGTTCAAGCTGCTTGCGGCCTATCTGGTGGTGTTCGCGGTGTTCGCCGTCACCGTCATCGTCTACACCGCCTGGCACACCCGCGAGCTGATCCAGGGGCAGGTGGCGGACGATCTGGCCGGCGAGGTGCGCTTCCTGGCCGACCAGTACCGCATCGGCGGCATCCAGCGCCTGGTCTATGTGATCGACCGGCGCACGCGGCGGCCGGGCTCGTCCATCTACATGCTCACCAATTTCCAGGGCGAGGTGCTGGCCACCAACGTCTCCGACCTGCCCATCGGCCTGCTCGACCGGGCCGGCACGCGCTTCACCACCTACAACCGCTCCGACGATGCCGGCGCCAAGAGCCATGTGGCCTTCGTGCAGGCCATGATCCTGCCCGGCGGCTACCGCCTGCTGGTGGGCCGCGACATCGAGGAGCGCGACACCCTGCGCGACCTGGTGGCCCGCCCGGCGCAATGGGCGGTGCTGCTCATCGTGGTGCTGGGCCTTGCGGGCGGCGTGTTCGTGACGCGGCGCGTGCTCAAGCGCATCGATTCCATGACCGCCACCGCCGAGACCATCATGGCTGGCAACCTCTCCGGCCGGCTGGCGCTCATGGGCACCGAGGACGAGTTCGACCGCCTCGCCCACTCCCTCAACGCCATGCTCGATCGCATCGAGGCGCTGATGCAGGGGCTCAAGGAGGTGTCCGACAATATCGCCCACGACCTGAAGACCCCGCTCACCCGCCTGCGCAACCGCTCCGAGGAGGCATTGCGCACGGCGCGCACGCAGGAGGAGTGGCGGGCGGCGCTCGAAGGCACCATCGAGGAGAGCGACGGCCTCATCCGCACCTTCGACGCCCTGCTGATGATCGCCCGGGCGGAGGCGGGGCAGGCGCGGGCCATCATGAGCGACATCGACATCGCCGACATCGCCGAAAGCGTCTGCGAGCTTTACGAGCCGCTGGCGGACGAGCAGGGGCTGGACCTGTCGGTGGCAGTGGAGAAGGCCCCCATCCACGGCGTCGGCGAATTGCTGGCGCAGGCGCTCTCCAACCTCATCGACAATGCCATCAAGTACGGCCGCCCGGCGGACGGAAGCCGGGGGCGCATCGTCGTCACCGTCACCCGCGAGGGCGGGGAGGCGGTGCTGACGGTGGCGGACACCGGGCCGGGCATCGCCCCGGCGGACCGCGAGCGGGTGGTGGACCGCTTCGTGCGGCTGGAGACGAGCCGCACCCGGCCGGGCTCCGGCCTCGGCCTTTCCCTGGTGGCGGCGGTGGCGCGCCTGCACGGGGGCAGCCTCTCCTTCGCCGACAATGCGCCGGGGCTGGTGGCGACCTTTCGTTTGCCGGCGAAATAATACGCGGGCGCACCCGGAGCGGCCCCATCGTGCGTTAACCTTTGGCGGCCGGGCTTCATAAGCTGTTCATCGTCGCGGCGCGCAGGGCCTCCCGTGCGTCGCATTTGCGCGCGGGGGCTTGCGCATCGCAAGGCGCTCGTGCCTTTAGGTTACACCATGCGCTGGCCCCTGGAACCGGATTCGCCCGACCGGCCCCCCCTCGCCGCCCTGATGCGGGAAGCCCCCGTCCTGACGGATGCCGAGGCGGCAAAGATTAAACTTTCCCACGCAACGCAGATGCTCGGCGGCGAGGATCGCGCCGTGCTCGACGCGCTGCTGGCTGCCGCCCCGGCGGCCCATGCGGCGTGCCTCGGCATGGTGGAGGGCTCGCCCTTCCTGACCGAACTGGTGCGGGCGGAGCCGGCACGGCTGGTGCGGGTGCTTGCCGGCGATCCGCGCGCCCACCTCCACCACCTCATCGCCACCTGCGCCGGCGCCATCGCCGAGGCGCGCGCCGAGGCGGAGGTGATGCGGGCGCTGCGCCGCATGCGCTCCGAGGCGGCGCTGCTCATCGCCCTTGCCGACATCGGCGGCGCCTTCGACCTGGTGGCGGTGACGGCGGCGCTGTCGGACGTGGCCGACGCCGCCGTGCGCGGCGCGCTGGACTTCCTCCTGGCGGACGCCGCCCGCGCCGGCCGCCTGCTGCCGCCCGATCCCGCGCAGCCGGCGGTGGGCTGCGGCCTTGCGGTGATCGCCATGGGCAAGCACGGCGCCCGGGAGCTGAACTATTCCAGCGATATCGACCTTGTGGTGGTCTATGACCGCGAGCGCGCGCCCTTGTCGGAGAAGGTGTCGGCCTCCCCCTTCTTCGTGAAGCTCACGCAGGGGCTGGTGCGGCTGCTGCAGGAGCGCACCGCCGATGGCTATGTGCTGCGGGTGGACCTGCGCCTGCGGCCCGATCCCGGCTCCACCCAGGTGGCCCTCTCCACCGCGGCCGCGCTCGATTATTACGAGCGCGAGGGCGCAACCTGGGAGCGGGCGGCCTATATCAAGGCCCGCCCGGTGGCCGGTGACCTTGAGGTGGGCCGCGCCTTCCTGGCCGACCTCGCCCCCTTCGTGTGGCGGCGGGTGCTGGACTTCCAGGCCATCGCCGATGTCCACGCCATGAAGCGCGAGATCCACGCCTTCCGCGGCCACGACGTGGTGGCGGTGGAGGGGCACAATGTGAAGCTCGGCCGCGGCGGCATCCGCGAGGTGGAATTCTTCGTCCAGACCCAGCAGCTCATCGCCGGCGGGCGCGATCCCCTGCTGCGGACCTCGCGCACCCTCGATGCGCTGGAGGCCCTGACCGCCCACCGCTGGATCGAGCCCAAGGTGAGGGACGAGCTGGCCGAGGCCTATCTCTTCCTGCGCCGGGTCGAGCACCGCATCCAGATGGTGGCGGACGCGCAGACCCATTCCCTGCCCGAGGCGCGGGAGGCCATGGAGGGTTTCGCCCGCTTCATGGGCTATGGCGACCGCGACGCCTTCGCCGCCGCTTTGGTGGCGCGGCTGCAGATCGTGCAGACCCATTACGCCAATCTGTTCGAGGACGTGGCCCCGCCTGCGGTGCTGGATGCCGAACTCGTGTTCCCGCCGCAGGAGAACGACCGGCAGACGCTGGCGGCCCTGGCGCGGCTGGGCTTTCGTGATCCGGCGGCGGCGAGCGCCATCGTGCGGCGCTGGCTCTGCGGCGCGCCGCGGGCGCTGAAGACGGAGCCGGCGCGGCTGCATCTGGTGCGCATCGTGCCGCTGATGCTGGAGGCGCTGGCCCGCGGCGGCGATCCCGACGGCGCGCTCATCGCCGCCGACCGCTTCCTCACCGAGTTGCCCGGCCCCCAGCTGCTGGTGGCGCTGGACCGGCATCCCGACCTGGTGCGCCTGCTGGCCACCATCCTGGCCGCCGCCCCGCGCCTGGGGGAGACGCTGGCGCGCCGTCCCTCCCTGACCGATGCCCTGCTGGACCCCGCCTTCTTCGACGTGCTGCCCGACGCGGCGAGCCTTGCCGCCCATCTCGACCAGTTGCTCGACACCGCGGCCACGGAGGAAGAGCAGTTCGACCGCGCCCGGCGCTTCCGGCAGGAACAGCATGTGCTCATCGGCGTGCGCATCGCCTCCGGCACCCTGCCGGCGGCGCGGGCGGGGGAGGCCTATGCGGCGCTGGCCGAGGTGATCATCCGCGCCCTGCACACCCGGGTGCGCGCGCGCTTCTGCGAGGTCCACGGCACCATCGCGGGGGCCGAGACGGCGGTTCTGGCCATGGGCAAGCTGGGCGGGCGCGAGATGACGGCGGGCTCCGACCTCGACCTGATCGTGCTCTATGATTTCGACGCCGGGGCGGATTCCACCTCCGACGGGCCGCGGCCTTTGTCCGGCGCGCAATATTTCGCCCGCTTCACCCAGCGCCTCATCACCGCGCTGACCTCGCTCACCAATGCCGGCAAGCTCTATGACGTGGACCTGCGGCTGCGCCCGTCCGGCCGCTCCGGCCCCTTGGCGACGCGGCTCTCCTCCTTCGCGGCCTACCAGCGCGAGGAGGCCTGGACCTGGGAGCACATGGCCCTGACCCGCGCCCGGGTGATCACCGCGACGCCGGCGTTCGGCGCCCGGGTGGCAGAGGTGGTCCATGCCGTGATGGCCCAGCCGCGCGATCCGCGCCGGCTCGCCGGCGACATCCTGGACATGCGCCGGGCCATCGCCGCCGAGAAGGGCGAGGACGACAAATGGAACCTGAAGCACGCCAGGGGCGGGCAGGTGGACGTGGAGTTCCTCGCCCAATATCTGGTGCTCGCCCACGCTCATGCCCATCCGCAGATCGTGGACACCGCCACCGTGCGCATCCTCGCCGCCGCCGAGCGGCTCGCGCTGCTGGCGCCGGAGGATGCCCACGTGCTGCTGCGCGCCTGCCGGCTCTACCAGAACCTCACCCAGGTGCTGCGGCTGGCGGTGGACGCCCATGAGGTGCCGCCCGACGCGAGCCCGGCCCTGAGGGCGCTGCTGGCCCGCGCCGGGGAGATGCCGGACTTCGCCACCCTGGAGGCGGACCTCGCCGACACCCAGGACAAGGTGCGCGAGATCTTCGAACGCGTTCTGGCGGCGAGGTAGGGGGAGGGGAGCACGCGCCGCCACCGGCTTATGGCCGGCGGGCAACGGGCGGCCCCTCAAGCCCGTCTCCCCCTCGCTACTCCTGCCCTTGCCCCCTCACCCCAGGGAGCGGGTGGCGATGTCGGCCACGTCGGGCGAGAGGCCGGGGGTCTCGGCCACCCGTCGCAGCGCCCGCTCGGCGCTGGCGCGGCGCACCGGCTCCAGTTGCCGGAAGGTCTTGAACGAGGCCAGGAGCCGCGCCGCCACCTGCGGGTTCTTGCTGTCCAGCGTCAGCACCACGTCGGCGACGAAGGCATGGCCTTCCCCGTCGGGGCGGTTGAACTCGGTGGGGTTGCCGGCCGCGAACGCGCCGATGAGCGAGCGCACCCGGTTGGGATTGCCCAGCGAGAAGGCGGGATGCAGCATCAGGTCCTTCACCCGGTCCAGGGTGGAGCGGGCGGCGATCTGCGCCTGGAGGGTGAACCATTTGTCGATGACCAGGGCGTCCGCCTCGAAGCGCTGGTAATAAGCGCCGAAGGCCGCCTCGCGCTCCGGCACGTCATGCTGCGCCAGCACGGCGAGGGCGAAGATGCGGTCGGTCATGTTGTCGGCCGCCTCGAACTGGGCGCAGGCGCGGGCGATGCCATCGGCGCCGCCGGCCACGGCCAGGTAATCGAGGCTCAGGTTGCGCAGGGCCCGCCGGCCGGCGGAGGCCGCATCGGGGGAGAAGGGGCCGTCCGCCCGCTCCGCTTCGTAGGCGGCGGCGAAATCGGCGGCGAGGGCGCCGGCCAGGGTGCGGCGCAGCGCCGTGCGGGCGGCGTGAACGGCGTCGGGGTCCACGTCGCGGGCCAGCTCCCGCGCCACCTCGCCCTCGCCCGGCAGGGCCAGCGCCTGCGCCTTGAAGGCGGCGTCGAGGGCGGTGTCGGCCATCAGGCCGCGGGCGGCTTCCACCAGGGCATCGGCGGGCGGCAGGGTGCCGGAGCGCGCGCCCGCCTTCAGCAGCTCCAGCGCCAGCCGCTGGAGCGCATCGAAGCGGTTGAAGGGGTCCGCGTCATGGGCGGCGAGGAACACGCGATCGTCGTCGCAAAGGTCGCTCACCAGATTCACCGGCGCCGAGAAGCCGCGGTTGAGCGAGGGCACCGGCCGGGCGCTGAGGCCGGTGAACAGGAAGCTCTGCTGCGCCTCCGTCACCTCGATGACGCCGTGCTCCACCGGCACATTGCCCAGGGTGAGGGGCTGGTCCCGCCCGTCCGGCCCCACCAGGCCGAGGGCGAGGGGCACCAGCATGGGCTTCTTCTCCGGCTGCCCGGGGGTGGGAGGCACCGACTGGGTGACATCCAGGCGGAAGGTGCCCGCATCCGCATCATAGGTGCTGCTGACGGTGAGGAGCGGGGTGCCCGACTGGGAATACCAGAGGGCGAACTGGGTGAGGTCGCGGCCGGTGGCGTCGGCGAAGGCGGCGAGGAAATCCTCGATGGTTGCGGCTTCCCCGTCGTGGCGCCGGAAGTAGAGGTCCATGCCCTTGCGGAAGCCATCCTCTCCCAGCAGAGTCTTGAGCATCCGCACCGCCTCCGCCCCCTTCTCATACACGGTGGCGGTGTAGAAGTTGTTGATTTCGCGGTAGGTTTCCGGCCGGACCGGATGGGCGAGGGGGCCGGAATCCTCGGTGAACTGGGCGGCCTTGAGCATGCGCACGTCGGCAATGCGCTTCACCGGCCGCGAGCGCTGGTCGGAGGAGAATTCCTGGTCGCGGAAGACGGTGAGGCCCTCCTTCAGGCACAATTGAAACCAGTCGCGGCAGGTGATGCGGTTTCCGGTCCAGTTGTGGAAATATTCATGGGCGATGACCCCCTCGATGCCGGAATAATCCGCATCGGTGGCAGTCTCCGGGCTGGCCAGCACGTATTTGTCGTTGAAGACATTGAGCCCCTTGTTCTCCATGGCGCCCATGTTGAAGTCGGAGACTGCGACGATATTGAACACGTCAAGGTCGTATTCGCGGCCGAAGGCCTCCTCGTCCCAGCGCATGGAGCGCTTCAGCGCATCCATGGCATAGCCGGCGCGGGCCTGCTTGCCCTCCTCCACATAGATGCCCAGTTCCACCTGCCGCCCGGAGGCGGTGACGAAGGGGGCGCTGACCCGGGCGAGGCGCCCGCCGACCAGGGCGAACAGATAGGACGGCTTGGGCCAGGGGTCGTGCCAGACGGCGAAGTGGCGATTGGTGCCGGCAATGTCGCCGGTGTGGGAAAGGTTGCCGTTGCCGAGGAGGACCGGCGCCTCCTCCTTGTCCGCCTCGATGCGGGTGGTGAAGACCGAGAGCACATCCGGCCGGTCGGGATAATAGGTGATGCGGCGGAACCCTTCCGGCTCGCACTGGGTGCAGTAATTGCCGGAGGTGCGGTAAAGCCCCATGAGCTGGGTGTTGGCGGTGGGGTCCACCAGGGTCTCGATTTCCAGCATGAAGGCGTCCGCCGGCGGATGGGCGATCACCAGGCTGTCGGGGCTCGCCTCGAAGCTCGGGCCGGCCAGCGGCTTGCCGTCGATGGCGAGGCGCACCAGCGTCAGGCCGTCGCCATCGAGCGCCACCGGGGCGCCGGGCGTGCCCTTGGGGTTGCGGCGCAGGGCGAGGCGGGCGGTGACGCGGGTCTGCGAGGGGTGCAGCGCGAAATCGAGATCCACCTTGTCCACCAGCCATTCCGGCGGGCGATAATCGGCAAGGCGGATGGGTTGGGGCTCGGCATCACGCATGGAACAGGCTCCTCGCGCCCGGCGGTGGCGGCGCGTTCGTTGCTGGCGGTATCGGTCGGGTCGGCAGAGTAAAGCGCAGGTGGCGGGGAGGGAAGGCGCGCGGCGCATCCCGCGCCGCCGTCGCCGCCGCAGCGGAGGGGCCGGGAGCGCCGTGGGCGACCTGCCCGCCGCCCCGCCCCCGGCGGTCCATTGCACGCGATCGTGGGATAAAGAGATGCAGACTTGGCGTATTATCCCGCCCGAGGCGGGGGACTAGCTTCATCTCCAGCGCAGCGCCCGTCGCTGCATGCAATGGAGACCAACATGCGTCATCTTTCTTTCGGGGCGATCGCCCTCGCCTGCGTCATCGCCGCCCCCGGCCTTGCCCGCGCCGCCGACGAGCCCTCCCGCCAGCAGGCCGATGCCGAGGCGGCATCCGGCTATGACGCCATGCCGGAGGCGTGGGGCTATCATCCCCTCGGCTATGCGCAGGACAGCCGCATGATGCACCCGGTGGTTGTGGTGCCGATACGCCGCGCCGCGCCCGTCATCATGATGCCCCACACGGCCGACGAGGTCTTCCTGGAGCAGGGCGACCGCGGCCTCGGCAACGACTGACCCAACCCCGGTGCCGGCGCCCCGGGTGGCGCCGGCCGGACAGGAGGCGTCATGGCCCGCTTCGATGAGGTGGAAGTGTTCCTGCGCGTGGTGGAGCGCGCCAGCTTCATCGGTGCCGCCGAGCAGCTGGGCGTGCCCGCCTCCACCGTGAGCCGGCGGGTGAAGCTGCTGGAGGCCCGCCTGGGGGTGCAGCTGCTGCACCGCACCACGCGCCGGGTGTGGCCGAGCGATGCAGGGCAGGCCTATTATCAACGTTGTGTGACCGCCGTGGCCATGCTGGAACGGGCCGATGCTGCGGTGCGGGCGCTGACGCAGGAACCGGAGGGTCCGCTGCGGGTGCTGATGGCCTACGGGCCCGCCATCCTGATCATAGAGCCAGAGCTGGCACGGTTTCGTGAGCGCTATCCCAAGGTGCAATTGCACCTGACCCTGGACAACCACGCTCTGGACCTGGTGGAGCACGGCTTCGACCTGGCGGTGCGGCACGGGCCGGTGCGCGATTCCAGCTATCACCTGCGCCGGCTGGGCACCTCGCCCCTGCGGCTGTGCGCCAGCCCGGCCTATCTCGACCGGGCCGGCCGGCCACGGCACCCGCGGGAGCTGGAGACCCACGCCCTTGTGGCGGTGCGCACCGCACCCGGCCCGCTGAGCTGGCCGCTGGAAGGCCCGCAGGGCTCGTTCGAGCTGAAGCTCAATCCCCAGATGGTCACCAACGACGTGATCATGGCCATGCGCCAGACCATCGGCGGCGCCGGCATCATGCTGGCCTCCCAGTGCCTGGCGCGGCGGCGGCTGGAGAGCGGAGAGCTGGAGCCGGTGCTCCCCGATTGGCACCTGCGCGACGCGCTGGAGACGGTGGCGCTGTTTCCGGCGCGGGCGACGCAGGACCTCAAGGTCCGCGTCTTCCTCGACTTTCTGGCGGAAACCTTCGCCCGCTGGTTCCGCGCCCCGCCGGCCGGCCCCGGCGAGGGGGCGCAGCCGGCGGGGGAGGCTCAATATTCGATCACGCCGTCCAGCGCATAGTGCTTCACGGTGCGGCGATTGGCGATGAGTTCGTCGATGGTGGGCTCGCCCTTCATGGCGCGGGAGATGGCGAGCTTGGTGGCCTCGTAATTGGTGCGGTAGAGGTCGGCCTTGTCCAGGTCCGGGTCCTCGGCGCAGCGCGGGTCCAGCCAGACCATGATGATCATGGCCAGCTCGTCCACCTCGTCCTTGGGCAGGATGCCCTCGCTCACGCAGTCCACGATGGCATCGCCCATGGCCGCCTGCACCACGCCGCCCAGCAGTTCCACATATTCGGCGGTGTGGATGGTGGCCTTGGTGGTCATCATGGTCACCGGCCGCACCAGCTGGTTCAGGTCGCGCACCACGAACATGCGGGTGTGACCCTGCACCTGCCCCATCATGGAGGCGAAGGCCTGGCCCACCGGTCCGCGCACGGAGCCGATGAGCACTTCGGGCATGGCGTCGGTGGCCTGCCCGTCCGCCGCGAGAACCGTGGCTTCGCCCGCCTTGAACCAGATATCCGTCATGCCGTTCCTCCCCGGTTTGCGCGGCAGGTAACCACCCGTTCACGCCCGCGTCCACGGCGACCCAGCGTCGCTGCCGCCGCTCCGTTCCCGCCGGAGGCCGACGGTGGCCCCGGCAAGCCGGCAAAAGGGGCGGAAATCGAAGGGCGGCCGACATTTTTAGCCACTTGACTCCCATGGACTCTGGACAAATCACCTGCGATTCGATTCCAATGGGCTTGATTCGGAGAGATGCGGCACGTCCCTCCAAAATCAAGGACGTGGGGGCGCGGGGCTTAGGCCGCCCGGTGTTCCCGGAGACCCGGAGGAGACCGGCGATGGCACGCGCCAACGCTGCGAGCGTCGGTGCGCGCGACCAAGCCATTCGAGGTCTGGCACGGTCGATCGCGCGCCCCGCCTACCAGCGCCTGCTTGATGCGGAGCCGGTCCTGCGCCGGATCGTTCCCGCCCTGATCGTCACCTTCCTTCTGGTGATCGGCGTCGGCGCGGTGGTGCAGGTGCATGCGCACCGGCTCGCCGAGCTGAACAATGCCAAGGACGACCTTTCCCTGCTCGCCCTCGCCACCGCCGAGGGGCTGACCCTGCGCGCCGCGGGCGCCCCGGCCAAGGTGCCCGGCGCGCTGGAGGACAGCCTTCCCCCCCGCGCCACCGAGGCCGGGCGGCGGGTCTATGTCACCGATGCGCAGGGCCGCATCATCGCTTCCGCCCCCCGCGCCGAGGGTCCCGCGACCCTGGCGGACCTGATCGACCCCGCCCAGCCCCTCGTCATCTTCGCCGAGCGCGCCGGCGTGCTGGAGGTGCCGTTCGCCGACGGCACGGCCCTGGCCACGGTGCGCAACCTGCCGGCCCCCCTGGGCCAGATCGTGTTCCTGCAGCCGGTGGAGCGGGCCCTGACGGCCTGGTCGGATTCCACCACCCTCACCGTCACCCTGTTCGCCACCACCGGGGCGGTGCTGCTCATCCTCGGCTTCTCCTTCCACTGGCAGGCGAGCCGGGCGCGCGAAGCCGACCTCATCTACGACACCGTGCGCCGGCGCATCGACACCGCGCTGAACCGCGGCCGCTGCGGCATGTGGGACTGGGACATGGCGCGCGGCCGCATGTACTGGTCCGACACCATGTTCGAGATCCTCGGGCTGGAGCGCAAGGACGAGCTGATTTCCTTCGGCGACATCGCCAAGCTGGTGCATCCCGACGACGGCGACCTCTACGAGCTGGCGCAGGAGCTGGCCGAGCGCCCCGGCGCCTCGGTGGACCGGGTGTTCCGCATGCGCACCGCCAAGGGCGACTTCGTGTGGCTGCGCATGCGCGCCGAGGTGGTGCAGCAGCCGGGCGAGGACGGCCCCCACCTCATCGGCATCGCCATGGACGTGACCGAGGCCCAGCGCATGGCCGAGCGGACCGTGACCGCCGACATGCGCCTGCGCGACGCCATCGAGAGCATTTCGGAAGCCTTCGTGCTGTGGGACAGCCAGAACCGCCTCGTGCTCTGCAATTCCAAGTTCCAGTCCCTGCACGAGCTGCCCGACGCGACCATCGTCGCCGGCACCCCGTTCGACACCATCGCCTCGGTGGGCCGCCACCCGGTGACGCGCACGCCGCTGAAGCCCGAGGACAAGCCGGAGGAGGGCTCGCGCGCCTTCGAGGCCCAATTGTCCAACGGCCGCTGGCTGAAGATCGCCGAGCGGCGCACCAAGGATGGCGGCTACGTCTCCGTGGGTACCGACATCACCACCATGAAGCGCCATGAGGAACGCCTCATGGACAATGAGAAGCGCCTGATGGCGCTGGTGGCGGACCTGCGCAAGAGCCAGCAGACCCTGGAGCACCAGGCCCAGCAGCTGGCCGAGCTGGCCGACAAATATTCCGAGGAGCGCAACAAGGCCGAGGACGCCAACCGCGCCAAGAGCGAGTTCCTCGCCAACATGTCCCACGAGCTGCGCACGCCGCTCAACGCCATCATCGGCTTCTCGGAGATCATGGAAAGCGGCATGTTCGGCCCGCTCGGCTCGGAGAAATACGCCGAATACTGCTCCGACATCAAAGGCTCGGGCACCTACCTGCTGGACGTCATCAACGACATCCTCGACATGTCGAAGATCGAGGCGGGGCGCATGCAGCTGGAGGTGGAGGACGTGGCCCTCGACGAGATCATCGCCGATGCCATGCGCGTCACCGCGGTGAATGGCGACGAGAAGAACATCACCATGACGGTGACGGCGGCGGAAGGCCTGTCCCTGTCCGGCGACCGGCGCGCGCTGAAGCAGATCCTGTTGAACCTGCTCTCCAACGCAGTGAAGTTCACCCCCGAGGGCGGGCGCATCGCGGTGAAGGCGCGCGTCAACGGCGATGCGGCGGTGATCGCCATCGAGGACACCGGCATCGGCATTGCCACCGATGCCCTCGCCCGCATCGGCCGGCCGTTCGAGCAGGTGGAGAGCCAGTTCACCAAGACCCACAAGGGCTCGGGCCTGGGCCTTGCCATCGCCAAGTCGCTGGTGGAGCTGCACGGCGGCGCCATGCGCATCCGCTCCACCGAAGGGGCGGGCACCACCGTCATCGTCCGCCTGCCGGTGAACGGGCGGGCCGCCAATTCCAACGAAACGCCGCGCCTCGCCGCGGTGATGTGACAGCGGGGCCTCGCCTCCGCCCGCCGGGTCCCGCCGCGGCTCTGGACCCGCCCCGCCCGATGATGCTCTATGCGGGCAGCCGACACAGGCGCGCCCTCCGCCGCCCGCCGGCAGGAGCACAGCATGGCGCACACCCCGCACCGCACTTTGGCCCAAAGGACCCTTGCTGCCCTCGCCGCCGTCTTCCCCGCCCTCTCCCTGCTCGCGGCGCCCGCCCTTGCGCACGAGCCCATCGACGCCTCCCGGCCGCCGCCCCAGACCTCAGCCGTGACCATCCCGCCGAGCCAGATCGAGCGGGCGGCGGACCGGCTGGATGCCCTCGCCCGGGAGATGATGGCGCGCACCGGCATTCCCGGCCTCGCCCTCGCGGCGGTGCATGACGGGCGGGTGCTGTTCATGAAGGGCTACGGGGTGCGCAGGGCCGGCGAGGCGGCGGCGGTGGATGCGGACACGGTGTTCCAGCTCGCCTCCCTCTCCAAGCCGGTGGGCGCAAGCGTGGTGGCCCATGCGGTGGGCAAGGGCACGGTGGGGTGGGACACGCCGGTCCAGGGCCTGCTGCCCTGGTTCGCGCTGAACGATCCCTGGGTGTCGGCCCATGTCACCATCGCCGATCTCTACAGCCACCGTTCCGGCCTGCCGGACCATGCGGGCGATGCGCTGGAGGACATGGGCTTTGACCGCCGGCAGGTGCTGGAGCGCCTGAGGCTTCTGCCTCTCGCCCCGTTCCGCGCCTCCTACGCTTACACCAATTTCGGCCTCACCGCGGCGGCCGAGGCGGTGGCCGTGGCCTCCGGCAGGGATTGGGCGAGCCTGAGCGAGGAGGTGCTCTACAAGCCGCTGGGCATGGCCGCCACCTCCTCGCGCTTCGCCGACTACATGGCCCGCCCCAACCGCGCCGTGCCCCATGTGCGCGAGGGCGACCGCTTCGTCGCGAAGTTCCAGCGCCAGCCCGATGCCCAGTCGCCGGCGGGCGGGGTCTCCTCCACGGCGCGGGACATGGCCCGCTGGCTCACCTTCGTGCTCGCCGGGGGCACCCATGAGGGGCGCGAGCTGGTGCCGCAGAAGGCCTTGCTTCCGGCCCTGCGCTCCGAAGTCATCTCCACCCCGGCTTATGCGATCGACGCGCGCGCCTCCACCTATGGCTACGGCTTCGGGGTGGGGGTGTCGCCGGCCGGGCGGGTGCTCATCGACCATTCGGGCGCCTTCCTCCTGGGCGCGGGCACCAATGTCCTGCTCCTGCCATCGGAGAAGCTGGGCATCGTGGTGCTCACCAACGCCCAGCCGGTGGGCGCGGCGGAGGCGGTGGCCATGAGCTTCATGGACCTGGTGCAGTTCGGCACGGTGACGCGGGACTGGCTGGCGGCCTACGGCACCCTCATGGCGCCCCTGTACAAGCCCCTCGGCAGCCTCGCCGGCAAGGCGGCGCCTGCCGCGCCCGCGCCCGCGCAGCCGCTGGCGACCTATGCGGGCACCTATGCCAGCGCCTATTTCGGCGATGCCGAGGTGAAGGCCGAAGGCGGGCGCCTCGTGCTCACGGTGGGGCCGCTGCCGTTGCGGGTGGAACTGACCCACTGGAGCGGGGATGATTTCGTCTACCGCCCCACCGGCGAGAATGCGCCGGCGGGGAGCCTCTCGCTGGTGTCGTTCGCCCCGGCGGCGGGCAGCGTGCGGGTGGAGGTGATGGACGAGCACGGGCTCGGCACCTTCCGGCGGAAATAGCCGCGGCGCCGCCCTGCTCCTCCTCCCCCATCACTCCGCCTCGCGGGTCATTCCACCTCGAAGGTCACGCCCTGGGCCAGCGGCAGGCTGGCGCCGTAATTGATGGTGTTGGTGGCGCGCCGCATATAGGCCTTCCAGCAGTCCGAGCCCGCCTCGCGCCCGCCGCCGGTTTCCTTCTCGCCGCCGAAGGCGCCGCCGATCTCGGCGCCCGAGGGGCCGATGTTGACGTTGGCGATGCCGCAGTCCGATCCGGTGGCGGACAGGAAGCGCTCCGCCTCGCGCAGGTCGTTGGTGAAGATGGACGAGGCGAGGCCCTGCGGCACCTCGTTGTTGAGGCGCAGGGCCGTGTCCAGATCGCCGGTGCGCAGCACATAGAGGATGGGGGCGAAGGTTTCCGCCGCCACCGTGTCGGTCTGCGCCGGCATCTCCACCAGGGCGGGGCGCACATAGAAGGCGTCGGGCAGGGCGTCGGCACCCACGCGGGTGCCGCCGGTGACGCTGCCGCCCGCGGCCCGCGCCGCATCCAGCGCCACCTCCATGGCGGCGAACGCCCCGGCGTCGATGAGCGGGCCCACCAGCGTGCCGGGCGCCCGCGGGTCGCCCACCGCCACCGATGCATAGGCGCGCTTCAGGCGCGGCAGAAGGGCGTCGTAGACGGCATCGTCCACCAGCAGGCGGCGCAGGGTGGTGCAGCGCTGTCCCGCCGTGCCCATGGCGGAGAAGGCCACCGCCCGCACCGCCAGGTCGAGGTCGGCCGAGGGGCAGACGATGGCGGCATTGTTGCCGCCCAGCTCCAGGATGGAGCGGCCGAACCGCTGGGCCACGCGCGGCGCCACCATGCGCCCCATGGCGGTGGAGCCGGTGGCGGAGAGCACCGGCACCCGGGCGTCGTCCACCAGCGCCTCACCCGCGGCCCGGCCGCCGGGAACCAGGGTGAAGAGGCCCTCCGGCACCGCGCCGAAGCGCGCCGCCGCCCGCTGGAAGATGGCCTCCACCGCCAGGGCGGCGAGGAGGGTCTTCTCGGATGGCTTCCACACCACCGCATCGCCGCAGACGAAGGCGAGCGCGGCATTCCACGACCACACCGCCACCGGGAAGTTGAAGGCCGATATCACCCCCACCACGCCGGCGGGATGCCAGGTCTCCATCATGCGGTGGTCGGGCCGCTCGGTGGCGATGGTGAGGCCGTGGAGCTGGCGCGAGAGGCCGGCGGCGAAATCGCAGATGTCGATCATCTCCTGCACCTCGCCGGCCCCCTCCGAGGCGATCTTGCCCGCCTCCAGGGTGACGAGGGCGGCAAGGTCGGCCTTGGCGGCGCGCAGCTCCTCGCCCAGAAGCCGCACCAGCTCGCCCCGGCGCGGGGCGGGAACGGTGCGCCAGGCGAGGAAGGCGGCATGGGCGCGGCCGATGGCGGCCTCCACCTGCGCAGCGTCCAGCTCCGGCACTTGGGCCAGGATCTCGCCGGTGAGGGGGGTGCGGGCCGCCCGGGGGCCGCGCAGGCGCTGCGCTGGAACCCCGAGCCGCGCCAGGATGTCCTGCGCCGCACCGGGCAGAACACCGGTTCCGGGAAAGCTCGCCATCGCCACCTCCTGCGTCTCGCCCCCTTTTAGCCCGGAGCGGGCGAGGCGGGGAACCACCGGCGGCCGGCGGCGGTTTTCTCCACAGGGGCGCGCAGGGGGGGCAGCCGCGCGCCCGATTGCAGGAGCAGACCATGGCCCAGACCCAGCCCACCCGTTCGCCCGCCGCCGCCGAGCCCGCCGCGGGCAGCGCCGGCCTCACCGAAACCGAGCGTGACCAGATCCGCCGCCGGGCCCACGCCATCTGGCGGGAGGAGGGCTATCCCCAGGGGCGCGACCGCGAGCATTGGGAGCGGGCGCAGATGCAGGTCCTCAAGGGCCGCAGGCCGTATTGAGGCGGCGCGATGCCGGCGAAATCCAGGGCCCAGCAGAAGGCGGCGGGCGCAGCCCTTGCCGTCAAGCGCGGCGCGCGGCCCAAGGCGAGCCTCAAGGGCGCCTCGCGCGCCATGGCACAGAGCATGAGCGAGGCGCAATTGCGCGACCTCGCCGCCACCCCGCGCAAGGGCAAGCCGGAGCACGTGCGCAAGCCGTGACGCGGCGGCGCGCGGGGGCGGGGGCTTCTCCCGCCCGTGCGGGGCTTTGCGCGCCCCCTGCGGCGGGATTTGCCGCGCCGGTTGGTTCAACCCGGACGCATCCGCCTTTATGGTCGGCCACCGAACGTGGGTGGAGCGGAAGGATGGGCCATGGTGCAGGTGTTCGAGGCGGCGCAGGTGGAAACCGCCCTCAGCTATGACCGGCTGATTCCCGCGTTACGCGCCGCCTTCGCCGCGGCCCGGGTGGAAGCGCCGGTGCGCCAGTCCTACGAGGTGGGCCTCGGCGGGCAGCCGGCGCACCTTCTGGCCATGCCGGCCTGGCGGCGGGGCGAGGCGCTGGGGGTGAAGCTGGTGAACATCTTTCCCGCCAATGCCGCCAAGGGGCTCGGCTCGGTGCACGGCATCTACGTGCTGTTCGACGGCGAGACCGGCGCGCCGCGCGCCATCGTGGATGCGGAGGCGCTCACCAACCGGCGCACCGCCGCCACTTCGGCGCTGGCCTCCCAATTCCTGTCGCGGCCGCAGAGCGAAACCCTCGCGGTGGTGGGCACCGGGCATCTGGCGCGCTATCTGGCCGCCGGGCACTGCGCGGTGCGGCCCATCCGCCGCATCCTGGTGTGGGGCCGCACCGCCGAGCGCGCCGCGGCCATGGCCGGCGTGCTGCGCGCGCAGGGCCTGCCGGCGCAGGCGGCGCCCGACCTTTCGGCGGCGGTGGCGGCGGCGGATATCGTGACCTGCGCCACCACCTCGGTGGAACCGCTGGTGCTGGGGCGGGACGTGAAGCCGGGCACCCATGTGGACCTCGTGGGCGCCTTCACCCCCGCCATGCGCGAGAGCGACGACGACCTGGTGGCCGGCGCGCAGGTGTATGTGGACACCTATGGCGGCGCGCTGGCGGAGGCGGGCGACCTGCTGCAGCCCGTCGCATCGGGGCGCTGGTCCACGGACCTTGTGCGCGGCGACCTGAACGCCCTGTGCGCCGGCGTGGCGCCCGGCCGGGAGGGGGTGGACGAGGTGACCCTGTTCAAGTCCGTGGGCGCGGCCCTGGAGGATCTGGTGGCGGCGGAGCTCGTGGCCGGGCGGTGAGCAGCGGCGTACCGCCTTCAGATGTTCTTAACCATGCCGGCGCTATGACAGTGGGGCGGAAGCAAGGTCGATGTAGGGGCAGGCCAGACGGCATTTTCGGGAACTTAGCTTGAATTCTTTCAGTGATGTTCCCGGAACGCATTGACTTCAATCCGAGCCAAAGCGGCACTTCTCTTTCAGTCCGGCGCGAGCGGGGCGGGGAGTTGCTTTGCCTCATGATCCAGAGCTTTCCGGCCTGGAGCATGGCCTCGATTTGTCTGGAACCAAGCCATGGACTGCGACATGAAAACCCTTGCCCTCGCCCTCGCTTCGGTTGCGGTGCTCTCGGCCCCCGTGCTGGCGGCCGACCTCGCCATGAAGTATCCGGTCAAGACGCTGCAGGCGCCGGTGTTCTCCTGGACCGGCTTTTATATCGGCGCCAACGTGGGCTATGGTGGAGGCGATCCCTCCGCCACGGCGGTGACCGCGAGCGCCGGGGCTCTCGTGAGCTACGAGACGGCGTCCCTGAACTCCTCCGGCTTCTTCGCCGGCGGCCAGGTGGGCTACAATTATCAGTTCGCCAACAATGTGGTGCTGGGCCTTGAGACCGACCTGCAATGGTCCGGCGTTCAGGCCCGCGTCTCCGGCACCGCCTATGACACCACCGGTGCACTCACCAACAGCTTGGATGTGGGCGGCGCCATCGACTACTTCGGCACCGTCCGCGCCCGGCTGGGCTATGCCATGGACCGGTTCCTGCCCTATCTGACGGGCGGCCTCGCCTATGGCCGCACCACCGTGGATGGCACCTATCATGACAGCGGCACCGCCATTGTCGGCTCCGGCGCCGCCACCCAATGGGGCTGGACGCTGGGAGCCGGCGGCGAATTTGCCGTTGCCAACAACTGGACGCTGAAGGCCGAATATCTTTATGTGGACCTCGGCAGCGTAGATTATTACTTCTACGAAAGCAGCAATGCCATCAAAACCTTTGGCTCCGCGGACAGCAAGATGCACACAATGAAGGCAGGCGTGAACTACAAGTTCTGAGCGCCTTCCTGCACGCGGCGCCGCGCCCGGTCGGGCGCAGCGCGGCGGGTGGGGCCGGCGCGCCTCACCCCGCGCCCTTTGCCTCCAGGGCCGCCAGCCGCATGTAGAGGGTGGAGCGGGCGATGCCGAGCCGGCGCGCCGCGCGCGAGAGGTTGCCGCCGCAGGCTTCCACCGCATCCAGAATGGCGGTTTCCTCCAGCGAGCGCAGATCCGTGGCCCGGGCCGGCGGCGCCGCGCCGGCGCGGATTTCCGCCGGCAGGTCGTCGGCGTCGATGGCGCCGCCGGGCGCATTGTTTCCCGCGCCGCCCATGGCCACCAGCATCTCCACCACATTGCGCAGCTCGCGCACATTGCCCGGCCAGCCATAGGCAAGGAGCGCGGCACGGGCGGCCTCGGTGAAGCGCGGCGGGGCAAGGCCGGCGCGGCGCGCGGCGATGGTGCCGAGGTGGTCGGCGACGAGCAGCACGTCGTCGCCCCGCTCACGCAGGGGCGGGATGCGCAGCCGCAGGGCGGCGATGCGGTAGAACAGGTCCTTGCGGAAGCGCCCGGCCGCGACCTCGCCGGAGAGGTCGCGGTTGGTCATGGAGACGAGGCGCAGATCCACCTGCCGGGCGGCATGGCCGCCGATGCGGTACACCACCCCGTCTTCCAGCACCCGCAGCAGATAGGATTGCAGCTCCAGCGGCATCTCGCCGATCTCGTCGAGGCACAGGAGCCCGCCGCTGGCCGCTTCCACCTTGCCCTGCTTGCCGGCGGCATCGGCGCCGGTGAAGGCGCCCTTCTCGTAGCCGAACAATTCGCTGGCGATGAGGTCGCGCGGCAGGCCGCCGCAATTGAGCGGCACGAATGGGCCGGCGGGGGTGCGGGCGCCGTGGATGGCGCGGGCGAACACCTCCTTGCCCACCCCGGTCTCGCCTTCCAGAAGGATGGGAAGGCCGCTCTCGGCCATGCGGCGGGCCTTCTCGCGCGCCTCGCGCATCACCGCGCTGTCGCCGACGATGGCCTCGAAGGGCACCGCGTCGGGCGCCCGCTCGGCCTCCCGCGGCAGGGTGCGGCCGCGGCGGGGCGCATGCAGCACCACCACGCCGCCGATCTCCTCCCCGTCTTCGCGCACGATCTCCACGCTGGCCCCCGGCAGCAAAGCGGCGACGCGCTCCGCCCAGGCCTCCGGCGCCACATCCTTCAGCCCCGCCAGCCGGCCGTCGGCGACGAAGGCGCCGTTGCGCCGCGCCACCTCCTTCAGCGCCCGGTCGGTGGAATAGATGAGGGCGCCGGAGCGGCCGAAGGCGAGGATCTCCTCGGAGAGCCAGAGCGAGCGCTTGCCCAGGAAGTGGCGCAGCACCTCCTCATGCTCCATCTCCATGCGCCGGCCCAGCACCGCCTCGATCTGGTGGGCGAGGGCCACCGCATGGGCGAGGTTCTGCGGGTTGAAGGTGTCGGTGGAGCCGGAGATATCCACCGCGCCGATCACCGCCCCGTCGAGGGGGTGGCGCACCGGGGCGGCGGCGCAGGTCCAGCGCTGCACCGGGGCGCAGAAATGCTCGGCGGCGTGGATCTGCACCGGACGGCCGCAGGCCAGCGCGGTGCCGATGGCGTTGGTGCCGATCTGCGCCTCGCACCACATGCCGCCGCGCTGCAGCTTCACCTCCTGGCCGGTATCCACCGCCCGCACGTCGCCTTCGGTTTCGAGGATGGCGCCCTCGGGATCGGTGAGGATGAGCATGGAGCGGGCATCGGAAAGCAGGTGCCGCGCCTCGTCCATGGCCGGGCGGGCGGCGGTGATGAGGCGCATGTTGTCCCGCCGGCGGCGGAACAATTCGGCCTCGCTCACCAGCGGGGCGGCGGAAAGGGTGGCGGCGATGGCGTGCCGGCGCGAGCGCTGCCAGGAGGCCAGCACCGCGGGGCGCACGACAGGTGAGGCAAGTCCGTCCTGGTGAAACGCCTCCCAGGCACGGGCGATCTCGCGATAAGGCACCAGCTCTGCCCTCCGGGCCGGGCGGCGCGGCGTTCCCGAAAGGCGCCGCCTGAGCCTGTTGGCCGGCGTGCGGGCCTTGGCTGCGGGCGCTTCGGCCCAAACCTCGCCCGCCGGCGGTTCACTCCCATGGATGCCGTGTTCTGTCCGCCGGTTGGCCGGCGGCGACGGCTTTCGGCTGCAAGATAAGCGCAGAAACGCGCCAGCGGCAAGGCCCTGTAGCTCCCGCACGGCAGTCGTTCCAGGTTTCTGTCTGAGGCCCGGACAACAAGTGTCCGAAAACCGGACAGTCTAGAACTGAACAATTACATTGCGCACTGCACAAAACTCATGAAATCCCGTGAATTTCTACAGTCTATCGCGGCTGGCACGCATCCTGCGGCAGGCAGCAGGAGCCGGCACCAAAAAAGCGGGCCGGCCACAAAGGGAGGACATTGGCGTGAACGTGCCCGTAGGAAACCTGCGCAACGTCCAGGTGCTCGGCATTGATGCCGGCGGCACCATGACGGACACTTTCTTCGTGGACCAGGACGGCGACTTCGTCGTCGGCAAGGCCCAGTCCACGCCCCAGAACGAGGCCCTGGGGCTCATTTCTTCCAGCGAGGACGGGCTGGCCAACTGGGGCATGTCGCTCCACGACGCCCTCGCCCAGCTGCAGACCGGCGTCTATTCCGGCACCGCGATGCTCAATCGCGTGGTCCAGCGCAAGGGGCTCAAATGCGGCCTCATCGTCAACCGCGGCATGGAGGATTTCCACCGCATGGGCCGCGCGGTGCAGAGCCACCTGGGCTATGCCTATGAGGACCGCATCCACCTCAACACCCACCGCTACGACCCGCCCCTGGTGCCGCGCCAGCTGACCCGCGGCGTCATCGAGCGCACCGACATGATGGGCACGCAGGTGATCCCCCTGCGCGAGGACAGCGCCCGGCAGGCCGCGCGCGAGCTGATCGCCGCCGATGTGGAGGGCATCGTCATTTCGCTGCTCCACTCCTACAAGAATCCGGTCAACGAACGCCGCGTGCGCGATATCGTGCTGGAGGAAATCGCGGCCAGTGGAAAGACCATCCCGGTCTTCGCCTCCGCCGATTACTATCCGGTGCGCAAGGAAACCCACCGCACCAACACCACCATCCTGGAAGGCTATGCCGCCGAGCCCTCGCGCCAGACCCTCTCCAAGATTTCCAACGCCTTCAAGGAGCGCGGCACCAAGTTCGACTTCCGCGTGATGGCGACCCATGGCGGCACCATCTCCTGGAAAGCGAAGGAACTGGCGCGCACCATCGTTTCCGGCCCCATCGGCGGGGTGATCGGCGCCAAATATCTCGGCGAGGTGCTGGGCTACAAGAACATCGCCTGCTCGGACATCGGCGGCACCTCGTTCGACGTGGCGCTCATCACCCAGGGCGAGATGACCATCAAGAACGACCCGGACATGGCCCGGCTGGTTCTCTCCCTGCCGCTGGTGGCGATGGATTCGGTGGGCGCCGGCGCCGGCTCCTTCATCCGGCTCGATCCCTACACCCGCGCCATCAAGCTCGGCCCGGATTCGGCCGGCTACCGGGTGGGCGTGTGCTGGAAGGAGAGCGGCATCGAGACCGTCACCGTCTCCGACTGCCACATGGTGCTGGGCTATCTGAACCCCGACAACTTCCTCGGCGGGGCGGTGAAGCTCGACCGGCAGCGCTCGGTGGACGCCATCAAGGTGCAGATCGCCGACAAGCTCGGCCTCTCGGTGGAAGACGCCGCCGCCGGCGTCATCGAGCTGCTGGATTCGGACCTGCGCGACTATCTGCGGGCCATGATCTCCGGCAAGGGCTACTCGCCGCAAAGCTTCGTGTGCTTCTCCTATGGCGGCGCGGGGCCGGTGCATACCTATGGCTACACGGAAGGCCTCGGCTTCGAGGACGTGATCGTGCCGGCCTGGGCGGCGGGCTTCTCCGCCTTCGGCTGCGCGGCGGCGGATTTCGAATATCGCTACGACAAGTCCCTCGACATCAACATGCCCCCGGACGCCCCCGAGGCGGACAAGGTGAAGGCGAGCCAGACCCTGCAGGCGGCGTGGGAAGAACTCACCCACAACGTGCTGGAGGAGTTCAAGCTCAACGGCTACGCCCCCGAGCAGGTGACGCTGCAGCCCGGCTACCGCATGCAGTATCGCGGCCAGCTCAACGATTTGGAGATCGAGAGCCCGCTGAAGCAGGCGGGCACGGCGGCGGACTGGGACCAGCTGACCGACGCCTTCAATGCCACCTATGGCCGCGTCTATGCCGCCTCGGCCCGCTCGCCGGAGCTGGGCTATTCGGTCACCGGCGCCATCATGCGCGGCATGGTTCCCATCCCCAAGCCGAAGATCCCCAAGGAGCCGGAGGAGGGCGAGACCCCGCCCGAGAGCGCCAAGACCGGCACCCGCAAGTTCTACCGCAAGAAGAAGTGGGTGGATGCGCAGCTCTACAAGATGGAATCCCTGCGCCCCGGCAACCGGGTGATGGGCCCCGCCATCATCGAATCCGACGCCACCACCTTCGTGGTGCCCGACGGCTTCGAGACCTGGCTCGACGGCCACCGGCTGTTCCACCTGCGCGAGGTGTGAGGGCAAGGCTGGCGCCAAGCAGAGCGCGGTATGCCCCCTCTCCCGCTTGCGGGGGAGGGCTGGGGAGGGGGCCAGCGTCCTCTCCGCCAGCGCCGCTCGGTGTGGCCACCCAGTTCCCCCTCCCAACCCTCCCCCGCAAGCGGGAGAGGGCTTCGCGCCGGAGCCTTCGATTGGCTACCGCGGTGAGCAAACCCAAACAATCTCAAAGGAAACGACCCATGAACGTCAATGTCAGCCAATCCACCCTTCAGGGCGCCACCCGCGGCATCGTCCGCGGCGGCGAGACGCTCAAAGAGCATCGCGACCGGCTCATGGCCGCCACCAAGGCCACCGGCCGCTATGCCGGCCTGAAGACCCTGGAGCTGCGCGAGAGCGAGCCCATCCTCTACAACAAGCTGTTCTCCCGCCTGCGGGCCGGCGTGGTGGATGCCCGCGAGACCGCCAAGAAGATCGCCGCCTCTCCCATCGTGGAGCAGGAGGGCGAATTGTGCTTCACCCTCTACAATGCGGCGGGCGACAGCCTGCTCACCTCCACCGGCATCATCATCCATGTGGGAACCATGGGTGCGGCCATCAAATACATGATCGAGAACGAGTGGGAGGCCAATCCCGGCGTTAACGACAGGGACATCTTCTGCAACAACGACTGTCTCATCGGGAACGTCCACCCCTGCGACATCCACACCATCGTGCCCATCTTCTGGGAAGGCGAGCTGATCGGCTGGGTGGGCGGCGTCACCCACGTCATCGACACCGGCGCGGTGGGGCCGGGCTCCATGGCCACGGGGCAGGTGCAGCGCTTCGGCGACGGCTATTCCATCACCTGCCGCAAGGTGGGCGCCAATGACGAGTTGTTCCGCGACTGGCTGCACGAGAGCCAGCGCATGGTGCGCACCACCCGCTACTGGATGCTGGACGAGCGCACCCGCATCGCCGGCTGCCACATGATCCGCAAATTGGTGGAAGAGGTGGTCGCGGAAGAGGGCATCGAGGCCTACTGGAAGTTCGCCTATGAGGCGGTGGAGCATGGCCGCCTGGGCCTTCAGGCCCGCATCAAGGCCATGACCATTCCCGGCACCTATAGGCAGGTGGGCTTCGTGGACGTGCCCTACGCCCATGAGGACGTGCGGGTGCCCTCCGACTTCGCCAAGCTCGACACCATCATGCACGCCCCCTGCGAGATGACCATCCGCAAGGACGGCACCTGGCGCCTCGATTTCGAGGGGTCGAGCCGCTGGGGCTGGCACACCTACAATGCCCATCAGGTGAGCTTCACCTCGGGCATCTGGGTGATGATGACCCAGACCCTCATCCCCTCCGAGATGATCAATGACGGCGCCGCCTACGGCACCGAGTTCCGCCTGCCCAAGGGCACCTGGATGAACCCGGACGACCGCCGCGTCGCCTTCTCTTACTCCTGGCACTTCCTGGTGTCCGCCTGGACGGCCCTGTGGCGCGGCCTGTCGCGCTCCTATTTCGGCCGCGGCTATCTGGAGGAGGTGAACGCGGGCAACGCCAACACCTCCAACTGGCTGCAGGGCGGCGGCTTCAACCAGTATGACGAGATCCACGCCGTGAACTCGTTCGAGTGCGCCGCCAACGGCACCGGGGCGACCGCGGTGCAGGACGGCCTTTCGCATGCCGCCGCCATCTGGAACCCGGAAGGCGACATGGGCGACATGGAGATCTGGGAACTGGCCGAGCCGCTGATCTATCTCGGCCGGCAGATCAAGGCCTCCTCGGGCGGCTCCGGCAAGTATCGCGGTGGCTGCGGCTTCGAGAGCCTGCGCATGGTCTGGAACGCCAAGGACTGGACCATGTTCTTCATGGGCAACGGCCACATCTCGTCCGACTGGGGCCTGATGGGCGGCTATCCCGCCGCTTCCGGCTATCGCTTCGCCGCCCACAAGACCGGGCTCAAGGAGCTGATCGCCTCCGGCGCCGACATCCCGCTCGGCGGCGACACGGACCCGGAGAACCCCACCTGGGACGCCATGCTGCCCAATGCGCAGATCAAGCGCGACAAGCAGGCCATCACCACCGAGGAGATGTTCGCCGACTACGACCTCTACCTCAACTACATGCGCGGCGGCCCCGGCTTCGGCGATCCGCTGGACCGCGAGCCGCAGGCGGTGGCGCAGGACCTCAACGGCGGCTACATCCTCGAACGCTTCGCCGGTGACGTCTACGGCGTGGTGGTGCGCAAGGGCGCGGACGGTCTGTTCTCCGTGGACGAGGCGGCAACCATCGCCGCCCGCAAGAAGATGCGCACCGATCGCCTCGCCAAGTCCATTCCCGTCACCGAATGGATGAAGGGCGAGCGCGAGAAGATCCTCGCCAAGGATGCGGGCACCCAGGTGCGCCAGATGTTCGCCGCCTCCTTCAAGCTCGGCCCGCGCTTCGAGAAGGACTTCCGCGCCTTCTGGACCCTGCCGGAGAGCTGGACCCTGCCGGAGGAGGAAATCGGCGTGCCCACCTACGGCTCACGCTACTCCATGGACATCTCCGAGCTGCCGGACGTGCACACCGTGCAGTTTGTGGAGGAGTGAGCGGTCCGCTCGCGCCATGTGCCCCCTCTCCTTATGCGCGGCGCGCGCCCTCTCCCGCTTGCGGGGGAGGGATGGGGAGGGGGAAATCTCGATGCATCGCCCCGGCGGCAGGATGAACCGCGCCGCCTGCCCCCACCCTCCCCCGCAAGCGGGAGAGGGAGAACCAACCCATAGATCCAGGAGGAAACCCCATGTCCTATACCCGTGCCAAGATCGTCGATCTGGTGGAAGGCAAGATTGATCCCGATACGCTGCACCAGATGCTGTCCACCCCCAAGGACCCCGAGCGGTTCGTGACCTATGTGGAGATTTTGCAGGAGCGCGTGCCGTGGGATGACAAGATCATCCTGCCGCTGGGCCCCAAGCTCTTCATCGTGCAGCAGAAGGTCTCCAAGAAATGGACCGTGCGCTGCGAATGCGGCCATGATTTCTGCGACTGGAAGGAGAATTGGAAGCTCCATGCCCGCATCCACGTGCGCGACACGCCGCAGAAGATGGAGGAGATCTACCCCCGCCTCATGGCGCCGACGCCGGCCTGGCAGGTGATCCGGGAATATTTCTGCCCCGAGTGCGGCACCCTCCACGACGTGGAGGCGCCGACGCCCTGGTATCCGGTGATCCATGATTTCGAGCCGGACGTGGACGCCTTCTACACCGAATGGCTCGGCCTGCCGGTGCCGGAGCGCGCGGCGGCTTAGAGCCTGATCCGATCAGCTTGCATCGCAAGCGGATCGGATAACGCGTTCTCTATCCTTAAATGAGAGGGCGATTCACCGATCAAATTGAGTCAATTTGATCGGATCGCGCTCTAGAGCACGCGCCGATCAGCTTGCATCGCAAGCGGATCGGATAACGCGTTCTCTATCCTTAAGTGAGAGGGCGATTCACCGATCAAATTGAGTCAATTTGATCGGATCGCGCTCTGGCGGCGCGGGACCGCCGCCACTCGGCGCGGCCCGCCATGACGGTGGGCGACAAGAAAAGGGGCGGCCTGATGCCGCCCCTCGTTACCTTATCGGGCCGCGAAACGGTGTTCCGCTTACTCCGCGGCCGCGGGCGGCTCCGCCACGTCGGGGGCGGGGGTGTAGATGAGGCCGCCGCCCTCGCGGAACTTCTGCGCCATCTGGGCCATGCCGGCCGAGGCGAGGTTGTCGGCCTGGGCGCGGGCGATGTCGCCAGCCTCCACCTTCAGCTCCTGCGAGATCTTCATGGAGCAGAATTTCGGCCCGCACATGGAGCAGAAATGCGCCACCTTGGCGCCCTCGGCGGGAAGCGTCTCGTCGTGGAAGCGCTCGGCCGTCTCCGGGTCCAGCGACAGCGCGAACTGGTCGCGCCAGCGGAAGGAGAAGCGGGCCCGGGAGAGCGCATCGTCGCGGAGGCGCGCGGCCGGGTGGCCCTTGGCAAGGTCCGCCGCATGGGCGGCGATCTTGTAGGAGATGACGCCGGCCTTCACGTCGTCGCGGTCGGGCAGGCCCAGATGCTCCTTGGGCGTGACGTAGCAGAGCATGGCCGTGCCGAACCAGCCGATCATGGCCGCGCCGATGGCGGACGAGATGTGGTCGTAGCCGGGGGAGATGTCCGTCACCAGCGGGCCGAGGGTGTAGAAGGGCGCCTCGTGGCAGATCTTGAGCTGCTTCTCCACATTCTCGCGGATGAGGTGGAGCGGCACGTGGCCGGGACCCTCGATCATCACCTGGCAATCATACTTCCAGGCAATCTCCGTGAGCTCGCCAAGGGTCTCAAGCTCGGCAAACTGCGCGGCGTCGTTGGCATCGGCGATGGAGCCGGGGCGCAGGCCGTCGCCCAAAGAGAAGGCCACGTCATATTGGGCGAGGATCTCGCACAGCTCCTCGAAATTCTCGTAGAGGAAGCTCTCCTTGTGGTGGGCGAGGCACCATTTGGCCATGATGGAGCCGCCGCGCGAGACGATGCCGGTGACGCGGTTGGCGGTGAGCGGAACGTAGGCGAGGCGCACGCCGGCATGCACCGTCATGTAGTCCACGCCCTGCTCGGCCTGCTCGATCACCGTGTCGCGGAAGATCTCCCAGGTGAGGTCCTCGGCGACGCCGCCCACCTTCTCCAGCGCCTGGTACATCGGCACGGTGCCGATGGGCACCGGGGCGTTGCGCATGATCCATTCGCGGATGGTGTGGATGTTCTTGCCCGTGGACAGGTCCATCACCGTGTCGGCGCCCCAGCGGGTGGCCCACACCAATTTGTCCACCTCCTCCGCCACGCCGGAGGTGACGGCGGAATTGCCGATGTTGGCGTTGATCTTCACCAGGAAGTTCCGGCCGATGGCCATCGGCTCGGTTTCGGGGTGGTTGATGTTGTTGGGGATGATGGCGCGGCCGCGCGCCACTTCCTGGCGCACGAATTCGGGGGTGATGTCGGCGGGAATCACCGCGCCGAGGCCCATGGCCTGGTGGTGCGGGTGGGCGCCGCCATTGGCGCGGGCGAGATTCTCGCGCGCCGCCACATATTCCATCTCGGCGGTGATGATGCCGGCCCGCGCATAGGCCATCTGGGTCGGACGCTTGCCCGGCTTGGCGCGCAGCGGGCGGCGGCCGGAAAGGTCGAACTGGGGCAGGGAGGAGGACTGGCCCTCCTTCAGGCCGTTGTCCTCCGGCTTCACCGCGCGCCCGTCCACTTCCTCCACGTCGCCGCGTTCGGCGATCCATCGCGCGCGCAGCTGCGGCAGGCCGCGGGTAAGGTCGATGACGGCTTGCGGATCGGTATAGGGGCCGGAGGTGTCATAGACCCTCAGCGGCTTCTCGTCCGGCGTGGACAGGCAGATCTCGCGCATGGCCACCTGCACGTCCGGGCGGGTGGCGGTGACGAACACCTTGCGCGAATGGGGCAGGGGGCCGGTGGTGACCTTCAGAGAGGACGTCGAGGCTTCGTCCAGCATGCGGTTCTCCGTTCAGCTTGCGCTTTCAACGAGAGCCGGGAATCGAGCTTAGGAGACGGGTGCGGCTCGGCCCTGAAGTGCCGGGGCGCACGGGTTCCGATCCCTTCGCCGGTATGACCCGGATCAGGTTCGAAGGGTCATCGCGGTGTCGCGGGCCGTGATGGCGCAGGACGTTGCGAAATCTCAGCCCCTTCCGGGGCCCCCCTTGGAACGGATCGAGTGTGGTGTATACCAGCGGCTCCTGTCAACGCTGCGGTGCAGCAGGTCTCCCGCACCGCTGCATGTGGATGGCTGGCGCACGGCCCATGGCGGGCGCGCCGCGCGGGGGATAGAGTGTCGGCGAAAGAGCGCGGGGCGGCGAAGGTCCGCCACCAGGTCCGCGCCGCAGCCGTGACGCTGCAGGAAAGACGCCGCAGGAGAGACATGGAAGCCTATCACCAGCTTCTCCGCCGCATCCTGGAGGAGGGCGTCCGCAAGGACGACCGCACCGGCACCGGCACGCTCAGCGTGTTCGGCCACCAGATGCGCTTCCGGCTGGACGAGGGGTTTCCCCTCGTCACCACCAAGAAGCTGCACCTGAAATCCATCGTCCATGAGCTGCTGTGGTTCCTGGCCGGCGACACCAACATCGCCTACCTGAAGGAAAACGGCGTCTCCATCTGGGACGAGTGGGCCGACGCCAAGGGCGACCTCGGGCCGGTCTACGGCCACCAGTGGCGCTCCTGGCCCACCCCGGAGGGCGGGGTGATCGACCAGATTGCGCAGGTGGTTTCCGACATCCGCCGCAACCCCGATTCGCGCCGGCTCATCGTCACCGCCTGGAATCCGGCGGACGTGCCGAAAATGGCGCTGCCGCCCTGCCACTGCCTGTTCCAGTTCGCGGTGCTGGACGGCCGGCTCTCCTGCCAGCTCTACCAGCGCTCGGCGGATGTGTTCCTGGGCGTGCCGTTCAATATCGCCTCCTATGCGCTGCTCACCCACATGGTGGCGCAGGCGACCGGGCTGAAGGTGGGCGATTTCGTCCACACCCTGGGCGACGCGCATCTCTACCTCAACCACCTGGACCAGGCGCGCGCGCAACTGGCCCGGGCGCCGCGGCGGCTGCCGGTGCTGAAGCTCGCCCCGGGCGTCAGCGACATCTTCGCCTTCCGCTACGAGGACATCGCCATCGAGGGATACGACCCCCACCCGCACATCAAGGCCCCCGTGGCCGTGTGAGCCCCCGCACCCGGGCGCGGCCGTCACGGGCCGGACTTGAACGTCTGGTTGTCTCGGACGGCACGGCGGTCCGGGCGGTGGGGCTGAGGGGTTCGCGCACGGTGCGCGGCATCAATCCGAAAGCCAGGAACGCTTCGGTTTCAGGGGAGGATCTCATGGCGGACGCAGGTAGCCTTCTGGGTCAATTGCTGGGCGCGGCGCTGAGCGGGGGAAGCGTGCGGGGCGGCCAGTCCGGTGCCGGCGGCGGGGCGCTGGGCGACCTTCTCGGCCAGGTGCTGGCCGGCGGCGGACAGCAGCCGGCGGGCCAGGCCGCGCCGGGCGGCGGCCTTCCCGGTGGTCTTGGTGACCTTCTGGGCCAGGTGCTCGGCGGCGCGGGCCAACCCCGTGGCGGCGCGGCCGGCGGGGCGGCAGGCGGCCTTCCCGGCGGCCTCGGCGACCTTCTCGGGCAGATTCTCGGCGGCGGCGCTCCCGGTGGCGGAAGCATCGGCGGCGGCACCCTCGGCGGCAGCCAGGCGGGCGGCGGCCTCGGAGATCTGGCGCAGGACGCCCTGGGCGGGCCGGCCGGCGGCGCGCAGCCCAGCCCCTTCCCCGCACCGGCCCCCGCGCCGGCCCCCGCACCCGCGCCGCAGGCCGGGCCGAAGCCCACCACCCAGCCCAGCGGCGGCAACGACCTGGTGAAATACGGCGGCCTCGCCGTCATCGGCATGCTGGCCTTCAACGCCTTCCGCAAGTGGCAGGCGCAGGGTGGGCAGGGCCGCGCGGCCTTCACCTCCGGCACGCCCGATGCCACCGGCTTCACTCCCACGCAGGCGCCCGGCGGGGCGGATGCCTTTTCCGGCGTGCTGCTGGCGGCCATGGCCGGCGCGGCGCAGGCGGACGGCCAGCTGGACCAGGACGAGCTGAACCGCATCACCGGCGGCATGGCGCGCATGGGCGTGCCGGCGCAGGAGCGCGACGCGCTCATCACCTTCCTGGCCACGCCGGTGGACCCGCAGCAGGTGGTGAATGCCGCCACCACTCCCGAGGCGGCGCTGCAGATCTATGCCGCCTCCGCCATGGCCATCCGGCCTGACAGCGCCGAGGAGAAGGCCTATCTGGCCGAGCTCGCCCGCGCCCTCGGCATTGATCCGGGCCTGAAGGCGCAGGTGGACGCGGACCTCAACGCCTGAGCGCCCCGCGTGGTGGCGGGCAGCGAAGGGCGACGGCCGAAATCCGCCGCCCGGTTTTCGCGTTCCACAGGCGGCGATTTCGCAGCCGCACGGCCGGGGGCCTTGCGCCCGGGCCCTCACGCACTCGTGCAGGGGCCGGCCGTAACGCCGCCCGGATGCGTGGCGTAAAGGGAAGTGCGCGGCCGGCCTCCGCCCGCCGCCCCCTGACGCGGAAGGCGCCATGCCCCTGTTTCACGAGCGCTCGGGCAAGTTCAGCCCCGAGAAGACCCTGAGCCTTGTTGCCGCTGTGCTGCCTGCCGCATGGCTCGCCGGTGTCGCCCTTGGCGGCGATCTCGGCCCGCGGCCCTTCACCGCCGCCATCCACTTCACCGGCCTGTGGGCGCTGCGCTTCCTGGCGCTGGGGCTGATGGTGACGCCGCTGCGGCGGCTTCTGGCCTGGCCCAAGCTCTATTTCGCCCGGCGCATCCTGGGGCTGGCGGCGCTGGGCTATGGCGCGCTGCATCTGGGGCTGTTCTTCGTGGACCAGGGGGCGCTGCGGGCGGTGACGGAAATTGCCCTGCGCATCTATCTCACCATCGGCGCGGTGGCGCTGGCCTTGCTGGTGGCGCTGGGCGCCACGTCCTTCGACGGCGCCATCCGCCGCCTGGGAGCGGAGCGGTGGAACCGCCTGCATGCGGCGGTCTATCTCATCGCCGTGCTGGCGACGGTGCATTTCTTCCTGCAATCCAAGCTGGACGTGACCGAGCCGGTGGTGATGGCCGGGGTGTTCATATTGCTGTTCGCTTATCGCATCGCCCTGCGCGTGGCCGGGCAGGTGACGCCCCTGGGGCTGGCCGGGCTGGCGGTGGCGGCGGCGCTGCTCACGGCTGGCGTGGAGGTGGTGTGGTATGCGGCGGCCACGCGGGTGGACCCGTGGCTGGTGGCGCAGGCCAACCTTTCGTTCGATCTCGGCCCGCGCCCGGCCTGGTGGGTGCTGGCGGGCGGCCTTGCGGCGGCGGCAGTTGTGGCCTTGCGCCAGCGGGCAGCGCCGCAGCCAAGCGGGCGCCGGGCGGTGGCCGGCCGCGGCGCCTGAGCGGTTGGCGTCTGGCCGCCGCGCCCCCTTCTCAGCCGGCGTGCCGGGCCACGGCCTCCAGCAGCGCCGCCAGGGCCTCGGGCGGTGCAGCGCGGGGCCAGTCGGCCATCTGGTGGCGGAAGAAGGTGTCCTGCCGCTTGGCATAGCGCCGGGTATCGCCTTGCCCTTCGCGGATGGCGTCGTCCAGCGTTATTTCCCCCGCCAGATGGCGGGTGAGGGCGGGGGCGCCATGGGCCTTGAGCACCGTGCGGGCGGGGTGGAGCCGGCGGGCGGCGAGGGCGCGCACCTCCTCCAGCGCGCCGGCCGCCATCATGGCCTCGAACCGCGCGTCGATGCGGGCGCGCAGCTCGGCGCGCTCCACCTCCAGCACCAGCCGCACGCAGCCGGCGGCCTCCAGCAGCGGCGGGGCGGCATCGCGCTGCCAGGCGGAGAGGGGGCGGCCGGTGGCTGCCATCACCTCCAGCGCGCGCAGAATGCGCTGGCGATCATTGGGGGCGATGCGGGCGGCCGCGGCGGGATCGACGGCGGCAAGGCGAGCGTGGAGGACGGCGGCATCCAGCGCCTGCGCCTCGTCCCGCACCGCGCCGCGCACCGCTTCGGGCACCGGCGGAACATCGGCGAGGCCCTGTGTCAGCGCGCGGAAATAAAGCCCGGTGCCGCCCACGAACACCGGCAGCCGCCCGGCGGCCCGCGCATCGGCCAAGGCCGTGCGGGCATCCTCCAGCCAGCGGCCCACGCTATAGTCGGCGTCGGCATCCACATGGCCGTAGAGGCCATGGGGGACCTGCGCCATCTCCGCGACGGTCGGCCGCGCCGTGAGCACCGCAAGGTCGCCGTACACTTGCATGGAATCTGCATTGAGCACGATGCCCCCCGCCCGCGCCGCAAGCGCGCTGGCGAGGGCCGACTTGCCGCTGGCGGTGGGACCTGCGATGAGCACCGCCGACGGCCCCTTCCTCCCTTCGAGTTCCAATATTGCCATGGCCTATGTCGCGACGCTGATTTCCAACCCATCTGCCCCGGCTTTGACCCGGGAGGCAATCCACCATGCCCGTTCCGTGCTGCCGCAGGCGCAGGATGCGGTGGTACTGGCGCCGGAGGTGGCGGTGGACATTCATTTCGCCCCACCCCTGGGCGCAGATTCGCAGGCGCTGGCGGATGCGGTGCGCGGCGCCCTGGGCGGCGCGCCCCTCGACGTGGTGGTGCAGATGGAGGCCGGCCGGCGCAAGCGCCTGTTCCTCGCCGACATGGATTCCACCATGATCGGCCAGGAATGCATCGACGAGCTGGCGGATCTGGTGGGGCTCAAGGCCCATGTCTCGGCCATCACCGAGCGGGCCATGCGCGGCGAGATCGCCTTCGAGCCGGCCTTGCGCGAACGCGTGGCGCTGCTGCGTGGGCTGCCGGCGAACGTGGTGGGCGAGGTGCTGCGCGAGCGCATCCACCTCACCCCCGGCGCGGCGGAGCTGGTGGGCACCATGAAGGCCAACGGCGCCTATACGGCGCTGGTTTCCGGCGGCTTCACCCTGTTCACCGGGAACATCGCCGAGCGGCTCGGCTTCGACGAGCACCGCGCCAACACCCTGCTGGTGGACGAGGGGCGTTTCGTAGGGGCGGTGGAAGAGCCCATCCTGGGCCGCGAGGCCAAGCTCGCCACCCTGGTGGAGCTGCGCGACCAGATGCACCTCGCCCCCTCCGAAACCATGGCGGTGGGCGACGGCGCCAACGACCTGGCCATGCTCTGCGAGGCCGGGCTGGGCGTCGCCTACCACGCCAAGCCGGCGGTGGCCGCGGCAGCCCATGCCCGCATCGACCATGGCGACCTGACCGCCCTCTTGTTCATGCAGGGCTACAGCCGGGACGACTTCCGCACCGCCTGAACGGGGGCGGGCCGGCTCCGTTCAATAAACAAGAGCGTTCTCCATCTTGGCGCCAGAGGGCGATGCACCGCCCATGCGGCGCCGCGGGGCGGCTCCACATGGGCGGATCGCGCTCTATCGGGCAAGCGGGATGGTCACGAACTCCTGGCGGCCCTCGCCATCGGACACCAGGAGCAGGGCGGAGCGCTTGCCCTGGCTGCGCAGGGCCTCCACCTGCTTCTCCACGTCCGCGGGGCTGGCCACCGCCTCCTGGCCCACCTGCACGATCACCTGGCCGGCCTTGAGGCCCTTGTCGGCGGCGGGGGAGGAGCGTTCCACCTCGGTCACCACCACGCCCGTCACCTCGCTCTTGATGGCGTAGCGCTTGCGCAGGTCCTCGCTCATGGCGGACAGCTCCATGCCCAGGGCGCGGCGGGTGGGCACCTTCTGGGCATCCTGGCTGGGCTTGGCGGGCTCGGCGGGCTTGTCGTCCTCGGGCATGCGGGCGACCTTGAGGCGCAGCGTCTCCTCCTTGCCCTTGCGGATCACCAGCACGTCCACGTCCGTGTCGGCCATGGTGTCGGCCACGCTGCGGGTGAGGTCGCGCACCTCCTTGATGTCGCGGCCGTTGAACTTGACGATCACGTCGCCGGCCTTGATGCCGCCCTTGGCGGCCGGGCTGTCCTCTGTGACCACGCCGATGAGCGCGCCGCGCGCCTTGCCCAGGCCGAGGCTCTCGGCGATGTCGTCGGTGACCGGCTGGATGCGCACCCCGATCCAGCCGCGCCGCACCTCCTTGAACTGCTCCAGCTGCGCCAGCACCGGCTGGGCGGTAGCGGCCGGCACGGCAAAGCCGATGCCGATGGACCCGCCCGAGGGGGAGATGATGGCGGTGTTCACGCCGACCACCTCGCCCTCCATGTTGAACAGCGGCCCGCCGGAATTGCCGCGGTTGATGGCGGCGTCGGTCTGGATGAAATTGTCGTAGGGGCCGGAATTGATGTCGCGGTTGCGGGCGGAGACGACCCCCACCGTCAGCGTGCCGCCGAGGCCGAACGGGTTGCCGATGGCCATCACCCAGTCGCCGACACGAAGCTTCTCGGAATCGCCGAACTTCACGAAGGTCAGCGGCCGGTCCGGCTTCACCTTGAGCAAGGCGAGGTCGGTCTTGGTGTCGCGGCCGACCAGCTCGGCCTTCAGCTTCGAACCATCGTTGAAGTTGGCGAAGATCTCGTCGGCATCGGCGATCACATGGTTGTTGGTGACGATGTAGCCGGAGGCGTCGATCACGAAACCGGAGCCGAGGGAAGACACCCGGCGGGACCGGCTTTCGCCGTTATCATCTTGGCGGCGCTTGAAGAATTCCTCGAAGAAATCCTCGAACGGCGAGCCCGGCGGCAATTGCGGCGCCGGCACGGAGCGGGAGGGGGCCACATTTTGCGAGGTGGAGATGTTCACCACCGCATCCATGACCTTTTCCGCCACATCCGCCACCGTATCCGGCCCCTTGCCGGGGGCGGCCTGCAGCCCGGCGGGGGCCAGGGCGCAGAGGCCGAGGAAAGCCGCCAGCGCCAGTGCCGGCCAGGACCGGTTGGACAGGGGGGAGCGGGGCAGGCGGGGTCGGGGCGGAAGGGCAGGGCCGGACAGGCGGCGTGAAGCGGGCATGGCTCTCCTCGATGCGGCGGTGGTCCGTCCGAGGCTGCGCCGGCCACCCGGCGCACGCAAGGGCAAATCGGTCACGATCCGGCGCGTGGGGCCGAAGGCAGCAGCAGGGTGCGGCGGCATTGCGGCGCGCCGGCAAAGGCGTGCGGTGGCGGGTCAGGCGCGGACGAAGAAGACCAACAGAACGCCAAGCGCCCCGACGGCGAGGCCGGCGAGGCGCATGGGCGTTTCGGGGGCGTGCAGCACGGCCCGCATGGCCCGCCGCCACGCCCCCGGAAAGGCGGCGAGGCACAGGCCCTCGATGGCAAGCATCAGGCCGAGGGCGGCAAAAAGATCCTTCATGCCGTCCCCGGCCCGGTCGTCAGTTCGCGCCGGCGGGTGCCGCCGGCGAAGCGGCCGGGGGCGTCCGGGGTCCGCCGCCGAGCGGGTCCTGGAAGTAGCGGAAGAAGCTTGAATCCGGGCTCACCAGCAGGCGGGTGTCGCCGGGCTTCAGGCTGGCTTCATAGGCCTGCATGGAGCGGTAGAAGGTGAAGAAGTCCGGGTCCCGGCCGAACGCATCGGCGAAGATGCTGTTGCGTTCCGCGTCACCCTCGCCGCGCAGTTGCTCGCCCTTGGAATTGGCCTCGGCGATGACGATGGTGGCCTCGCGTTCGGCCCGTGCACGCAGGCGCTGGGCGGCCTCGCTGCCCTGGGCGCGAATCTCCGCGGCCTCCCGCTGGCGTTCCGTCTGCATCCGCTGGAAAACCGCCTGGCTGTTGGCTTCCGGCAGGTCGGCGCGGCGGATGCGGACATCCACCACGGAGATGCCGAAGCTGGCCGCCTCGCGGTTCACCTGCTCGCCGATCTGGCGCATGAGCGCCTCGCGCTGGTCGCGCACCAGGGTGGTGAAGGTGTTCTCGCCCAGCACCCGGCGCAGCGCCGAGTTCAGCACCGCCGAAAGGCGGGAGTTGGCGTTCTGCACCGTGCCCACGGACTGGTAGAAGCGCAGCGGCTCGGTGATGCGGTAGCGCGCAAAGGCGTCCACTACCAGCCGCTTCTGGTCCGAGGCGATCACTTCCTGCGAGGGGTTTTCCAGATCGAGGATGCGATTGTCGAGATAGACCACGCTGTCGATGAACGGCACCTTCCAGTGCAGGCCCGGCCGGGTCACCGGCGCCAGCGGCTCGCCGAGCCGCAGCACCAGCGCCTGCTGGGTCTGGTAGACGACGAAGGCGGACGAATAGATCAGCACGAGGGCGACGACGCCGAGAATGGCGAGAACGCCGCCGAGGACGGGGTTCTTCATCGCGTGCCTCCCTGGGGCTGGACCACCGGCGCCGGCTGGCGGCGGAGCATGTCGGCGAGGGGCAGCACCGGCACGACGCCGGAATTGCCGCCGCCCGCGCCGCTGCGGGTGGCGGACTGGTCCACCACCACCTTGTCCATGCCGCCGAGTACGCGCTCCATGGTTTCGAGATACATGCGCTGGCGCGTCACGTCCTTCGCCTTCTGGTATTCGTCAAAGACCTTGATGAAGCGCGCCGCCTGGCCGCGCGCCTCCACGACGGTGCGCTCGCGATAGGCCTGGGCCGCATTCTCCACGCGGGAGGCTTCGCCGCGCGCTTCCGGCAGCACGCGGTTGGCATAGGCCTGGGCCTCGTTCTGCACGCGCTCGGCATCGGCGCGGGCGGCCTGCACGTCGCGGAAGGCGTCGATGACCTGGCTGGGCGGGTCCACTTTCTGCAGCTGGACCTGGGTGATCTGCACGCCGGCCTTGTAGCTGTTGAGGACCGACTGCATCAGCTCCTGAACGCCGGTCTCGATGTTCTGCCGGGCGCCGGTGAGGATGGGCTGGATGTTGGTGCGCCCGATGACCTCGCGCATGGCGCTTTCGGCCACGGCCTTGATGGTGCCCTCGGGGTTCTGAACGTTGAACAGATACTGCTCGGGGTCCGAAATCTTCCAGATCACCACGAAGTCCACGTCGACGATGTTCTCGTCGCCGGTCAGCATCTGGCTTTCCTCGGGGACGTCCCGCATTCCCGACGAACTGCGGCGCGAGTCTTCGCCGACGCGCATGCCGATGTCGATGCGGTTGAATTCGGTGACCCTGGGGGTCAGCACGGTCTCGATCGGGTAGGGCCAGTGATAGTTCGGGCCGGGCTGGGTGACGCCCTGGAAGGCGCCGAAGCGCAGCACCACGCCCTGCTCGTTGGGCCGCACCACGTACCAGCCGGACATGAACCAGCCGAAGACCACGAGCGCGATGATGATCGCAATGCCCTTGCCGCCAAAGGCGCTCGGCAGGATGTTGCGGAGCTGATCCTGGCTGCGGCGTATCAGATCTTCCAGGTCAGGTGGCGTCGGTCCCGATGAAGACGGCCCCGAACCCCAGGGGCCTCGCGGCCCGTTACCCCACGGGCCGCCACTCTGATTCTTCCACGACATCCGTCGTCTCCCGTCGGCGGTGCCGCCATCGGCACGCGCGCGTCACTCCGAGCCACCTGCGGACCCCGAGCGGGCCTGCCGCAAAAGATCCGGTCCGGCGCGAACCGGATCCGTCGGGGGAAAAGCCGCGGGGCGGATCGTAATCCATCCCGGGACGTCGCCCCGTCGGGCTAGGTGGTTATAGGAAACCGCGCGCCGCCTTTCAACGCGGCACGCGGTGCACCTGCATCGCAGATAGGGTCGAGTTGCGGTTTACGCAACGGGAGGACTGGCCACACTCATGCGCTCGGTGGTGGCCTGTCCGCGTGCAGCCGTTGCTGCGCCTCGATAGTGGTCGAGGACGAAGAGGCGAATGGCCGACGACAGATTGCCCTGCGTTCGTGCAGAATCAATGGTTGCCACGAGGTCGGACAGGGTGAGCCGGCGACTGCTGGCGATCTCCTTCAGCGCCTCCCAGAAGGCGTCTTCGAGACTCACGCTGGTCTTGTGGCCGGCGATGACGATGGATCTCTTAACCACGGGGCTTTTCATGTTCATCCCTCTCGGTCAGGGCGTGGCCCTCAAGGTGGCGCTTCTGCCGGTCGAACTCGTCAGCCTGCTGCTCGCGCTCAGCCTTGGTCCGCCCGAATCGCAGGCGGTTTTCCCCGGCCTTCGCCTCTGCCGCCCGACGGACTCGCGCTTTGCGCGCCCGATGAAGATTGACCACGTCGCCCAACGCTTGCCTCACCTTGCCGCCGGATTCCTCCGACCCCGTCGGCGAGTGATTTTTTCTACGGCCGGCGGACCCCGCCAGACCAAGTTTGCTCGCCGAAGAAATTCTACCTCCTAGAGCGCGTTCAAGATATGGCCAATTTTGGGAGAGGTAACATCCGCCGGCTACCACCCTAGAATTATTTTAGCCAACGCCGGCGTCTCCCCGCCAGGCCGCCAGCTGTGCTATGAGCCCGCCGCCCCGCGGCACATGAAGAGGTGAAGCCGATGACCACGCGCACCGAGACCGACACCTTCGGTCCCATCGAAGTTGAATCCGACCGCTATTGGGGCGCGCAGGCGCAGCGATCGCTCGGAAACTTCAAGATCGGCTGGGAAAAGCAGCCCCTGCCCGTGGTCCGCGCCCTCGGCATCGTGAAGCGCGCCGCGGCTGAAGTGAACCGCGACCTCGGCCGGCTCGATCCCAAGCTCGCCGACGCCATCGTCGCCGCCGCGCAGGAGGTCATCGAGGGCAAGCTGGACGCGCACTTCCCGCTGGCGGTCTGGCAGACCGGGTCGGGCACCCAGTCCAACATGAATGCCAATGAGGTGATCTCCAACCGGGCCATCGAGATGCTCGGCGGGGAAATGGGCTCCAAGAAGCCCGTTCATCCCAACGATCACGTCAACATGAGCCAGTCGTCCAACGACACCTATCCCACCGCCATGCACATCGCCTGCGCGGAAGAAATCGTGCACCGGCTGCTGCCGGCGCTGCAGAAGCTGCGCAACGCCCTGAACGACAAGGCGCAGCAGTGGGCGGGCGTGATCAAGATCGGCCGCACCCACACCCAGGACGCGACCCCGCTCACCCTCGGCCAGGAGTTTTCCGGCTACACCCAGCAGGTGGAGAACGGCATCGCGCGCATCGAACTGACCCTGCCGGCGCTGATGCAGCTCGCCCAGGGCGGCACCGCGGTGGGCACCGGCCTCAACGCCCCGGTGGGCTTCGCCGAGGCGGTGGCGGACAAGATCGCCGCCATCACCGGCCTGCCCTTCACCTCGGCGCCCAACAAGTTCGAGGCGCTCGCCGCCCACGACGCCATGGTGTTCTCGCACGGGGCCATCAACACGGTGGCCGCCTCCCTGTTCAAGATCGCCAACGACATCCGCCTGCTCGGCTCCGGCCCGCGCTCGGGCCTCGGCGAGCTGTCGCTGCCGGAGAACGAGCCCGGCTCGTCCATCATGCCGGGCAAGGTGAATCCCACCCAGTGCGAGGCGCTCACCCAGGTCTGCGTGCAGATCTTCGGCAACAATGCCGCGCTTTCCTTCGCCGGCAGCCAGGGACACTTCGAGCTCAACGTCTACAATCCGGTGATGGCCTACAATTTCCTTCAGTCCGTGCGGCTGATGGCGGATGCGGCCGTGAGCTTCACCGACAATTGCGTGGTGGGCATCGAGGCGCGCGAGGACAACATCAAGGCGGCGCTGGAGCGCTCGCTCATGCTGGTCACCGCGCTCGCCCCGACGATCGGCTATGACAACGCCGCGAAGATCGCCAAGACCGCGCACAAGAAGGGCACCACCCTGCGCGAGGAAGCGGTGGGCGGCGGCTATGTGACGAACGAGGAGTTCGATGCCGTCGTTCGTCCCGAGAAGATGATCTCGCCGGGCTGAGCCGCGCCCCGGCCGGGCGCATGCGGGTGCCGTGGCGCCCCCGCATGCGCCCGGCCGCAACCTGAGGCGGGCGACCTGCCGGGCCATCTCGGGCCGCGGTCACCGGCCCGGCTTCCTTCGTGGCCGGCGGCATTCCGTCGGCGCGGGCTGTGCTATAAGGCCGGCGGACGGCCTGCGCGCCGCCACAGGGGAGGGGCTCATGTCGTTCGTGTTCCAGCAGCTTTCCCGCCTTCGGGCGCCGCTGTTCGCCACTCTTGCCGCATTGGTGCTCGCGGGCTGCGGCGTCAATGTCATCCCCACCGAGGAGGAACGCGCCAAGGCGGCGTGGAGCGAGGTGATGAACCAGTATCAGCGCCGCTCCGACCTCATCCCCAATCTGGTGGAGACGGTGAAGGGATACGCGTCGCAGGAGAAGGACGTCCTGACCTCGGTGGTGGAGGCCCGCGCCAAGGCGACCTCCATCCGGGTGGATGCCTCCACCATCACCGATCCGGCGCAGTTCAAGCAGTTCCAGGATGCGCAGGCGGGCCTTTCCAGCGCGCTCGGCCGGCTGATCGCGGTCTCCGAGGCCTATCCCGACCTCAAGTCCAACCAGAACTTCCTGGCCCTCCAGTCGCAGATCGAGGGCACGGAGAACCGCATCGCCGTGGCGCGGCGCGACTATATCGAGGCGGTGCGGGTCTATAACACCGAGCTGAAGACCTTCCCCGGCCTGCTTTGGGCAGCAACCCTCTATCGCGGCTACAAGCCGATGGAGACGTTCACCATTTCCGAGCAGCAGATGCAGGTTCCGAAGGTCAAGTTCAACTGAGCGGAAGGGGCGCGCCGGTGCCGCACATGCTTCCCTCCCGCGTCCGGGCGCTCGCGCTGGCGGCGCTGCTGCTGCTCGGCGCCATTGGGGGCGCGCGGGCGGAGCCGACCTTTCCGCCGCTCACCGGCCGGGTGGTGGATGCGGCCCACGTCCTCGACCCCGCCACGGCGGCGGCGCTGGACGCCCGGCTTGCGGCGCAGGAGGCCAAGGCCACGGACCAGGTGGTGGTCGCCACCGTCCCCTCCCTCGAAGGCACCTCCGTGGAGGATTATGCCAACCGCCTGTTCCGCGCCTGGCGGATCGGGCAGGAGAAGAAGAACAACGGCGTGCTGTTGCTGGTGGCGCCGAAGGAACGCAAGGTGCGTATCGAGGTGGGCTACGGCCTCGAAGGCATCCTCACCGATGCGGTGGCCTCCACCATCATCCGCAATGCCATCGTGCCCGCCTTCAAGTCCGGCGACATGGCGGCGGGCATCGTGAAGGGCACGGACGCCACCCTGGAGATCCTCAATCTCGATCCCGAGGAGGCGCGGGTCCGGGCCCGGCAGGAAGAGGCTTCCGGCATGTCGGAGGAAGAGGTGGACAACCTCATCTTTCTCTTCGTCATGATCGTGTTCTGGGGCTTCGTCATCTGGCGGGTGACGCGCGGCGGCGGATCGGGCGGCGGGGGCGCTGCGGCGCGGCGGCGGCGCGATGGCGCCGTGGCCGGCGGGCCGGTCTCCACCTGGGACTGGGGGAGCGGCTCCGGCGGCTGGTCCGGCGGCGGCGGTGGCGGCGGCTGGTCGGGCGGGGGAGGCTCTTCCGGTGGTGGCGGCGCTTCCGGCGACTGGTAGGGTTGGGCCCCGGCGAGGGATTGCCGGCCCGGCAGGAGCTGCGGCATGGGGCATGGCAGGCGATAGTGGCGCATCGGGAGACGTTTCATGAGCAATGGTGCCTCGGTCTCGACAGCTGAAGACGCCGGCCGGTTCGGGCTGTCGCAGGCGGCGCTTCTGCAGATTTCCGATGCGGTGGCTGCGGCGGAGGCCAAGACCTCGGCGGAAATCCGGGTCGTGGTGGCGCGCGCGCCGCTGGTGCAGCACCCGTTCTTCTCCATCCTGTGGGCGTCCCTCGCCGCTTTGGTGCTGCCCTGGGTGGTGGTGCTGCTGCGGCCCATGCCGCCGCTGACGCTGCTGGCGGTGCAGGCCGTGCTGTTCGTGGTGATCGCCTCCGTGCTCATGCTGCCGAGCGTGGCGCCGTGGGTGGTGCCGCGCCTGGCGCTCAAGGCCGCCGCCCGCAGCGCCGCCATCGAGCTGTTTCTCGGCCATGGCATTCCGCAGACCCGGGGACGCACCGGAATCCTCATCTTCGCCGCCGCCCGCGAACGGCTGGTGGAGGTGGTGGCCGACGAGGGCGTCCACACCCCCCTCGGCCATGGGGCCTGGGGCGATATCTGCGAGGCGGTGGCGGCGCAGGCCCGGCGGGGCAGCCTCGCCGATGGGCTGATGGCGGGCGTGGCCAAGGCGGGTGATCTGCTCGCCGGCCCGCTGCCGCGCCGGCCGGGCCATCACAACGAGCTTGCCAACCACGTCATCGTGCTCTGACCGGCGCTGCGGGAATCGCCGCTTGGGCGGTTTCGCGCCGCCGCGGGCCGAATCTAGACGAAGGGTCTAGCCGACTGCACGAATCGCCGCCATTCCGGCGCCTTTCCATCGGCGTCGCCGCGGCATAGATTGCGCGCCCGAGCCTTCGGGGCTCGACCAAGGCAAAGGGCTTTCTCTCATGACCAAACCCGCCGTTCGCGTCGCTGTCACGGGCGCCGCCGGTCAGATTTGCTATTCGCTTCTTTTCCGCATCGCCAACGGCGACATGTACGGCAAGGACCAGCCGGTCATCCTCCAACTGCTCGACCTCCCCCAGGCGCAGGGTGCGGTCAAGGGCGTGGTGATGGAGATCGAGGACTGTGCGTTCCCGAACTTTGCCGGCGTCGTCATCACCGACGATCCGATGGTGGCCTTCAAGGACATCGACGCGGCCGTGCTGGTGGGCGCCCGTCCGCGCTCGAAGGGCATGGAGCGTGCCGACCTCCTGTCCGCCAATGCCGAGATCTTCAAGGTCCAGGGCAAGGCGCTGAACGAGGTGGCCAAGCGCGATGTGAAGGTGCTGGTGGTGGGCAACCCGGCCAATACCAACGCCTATATCACCGCCAAGAGCGCCCCGGACCTGCCGGCCCGCAACATCACCGCCATGCTGCGGCTTGACCACAACCGCGCCCTGTCGCAGTTCGCGGCCAAGGCCGGCATCGCCAGCAAGGACATCGAGAAGGTGGCGGTGTGGGGCAACCACTCGCCCACCATGTATGCCGATTACCGCTTCGCCTCGGCCAACGGCACGGCGCTGCCGGCGCTCATCAACGACGAGACCTGGTACCGCGAGACCCTGCTGCCGACCGTCGGCAAGCGCGGCGCCGCCATCATCGAGGCGCGGGGCTCCTCCTCCGCCGCCTCGGCCGCCAATGCCGCCATTGATCATATGCACGACTGGATCCACGGCACCGCCGGCAAGTGGGTGTCCATGGGCGTGGCCTCGGACGGCTCCTATGACGTCCCCGAGGGCATCGTGTTCGGCATGCCGGCGGTGTGCACCGCGGGTGATTACGAGGTGGTCCAGGGCCTGCCCATGGACGACTTCTCCAAGGCCATGTTCCAGAAGACCCTGAACGAGCTGCTGGAAGAGCGCGACGGCGTCGCCGCCCTCCTGGCCTGATGCCGGTCGCTACCCCGCGCCGCGGCGCAGGGGTGGCGCCGACGCTTTAGGCCCCGCGACGCGCGCGCCGCGGGGCAGGGGCGGATGCATGGATCTTATCCCTGCGGGAGCCAGGAGCGCCCGGAGGACGCCATGGGCCGGACGGGCCTTCCGGCGGCGCTGGTGCCGGGTCTGCTGACGGCACCGGCCGCAGCCTGGGATGTCCGCCTCAATGCTGATTACGGAAAAGTGATGTCGCCCCTGCCGCCCGACTCGGTGCGGTTGCTGCGGGATGCCTAGTGGATCAACCGAAACGGATGGTTCCCATCTGTTTCGAAAAGTTGATCCACCAGATCAAGGCGTTGTGGTTCGACCTGGTCGCGGCAGATGGGTTCCATCTGTCGCGGTCGAACCACTAGCGTTCCTGGCTCGAAGCCCACCAGCTGAGCTGCGGCTTCTATGAAGTATTTTATGACGGCAGCACCATGGCCCGCCCTGCTACTGCCCCCTGCCACAACCGCGCCACCGCCGGGCGATCCCTTTATCTGAAGGGGTTTGCCGACGAAATGGCTGACCGCTAGCCGCCGACGGGCGCCCGGCGGAGGGTATCGTGGCGGCCCCCTTTTTCTGCCGCGGGCCCTTGTGAGGCTTGACGTAGAGCGACTCTACGGCTAGAAGCGCACCACTTCGCGGCAGGCGGTCGGCGTCTGAGCGGTCGGTTCTCTGTTCCCCAATGCCAACGCGGCTTGGAAACAAGGCGATCCAAGAGCCGAAACGCTGCCAGGAACAGCACTGCGATAACTTCAGGTGCATGATCGCAGCGCCGTCCCAAGCAGGCAAATGCCCGCTCGGGAAATGCGCGCTGTGATCCTCTGTCGCGAGAAAGGCGTGTCTGCCCCCGCTTCAGGGTGGTGGACGGCGCCTTTCGCGTTCGTTGGTGCGAACGAAATTCTGGACCCCTCGGGGTCCGTCGTGGCGGCTCCGCAAGGGCCGTCGAACCAAGGATGCGGCTCCGGCCGCAGATCAGGACGAGGCGAAGGCGTACATGCCGACGATCAACCAGCTGATCCGTAAGCCGCGCGAAGCGCAGAAGGCGCGGGACAAGGCGCCGGCGCTGCAGGCGAGCCCCCAGAAGCGCGGGGTCTGCACGCGTGTTTACACGACGACCCCGAAGAAGCCGAACTCGGCCCTTCGCAAGGTCGCCAAGGTTCGGCTCACCAACAGCTACGAAGTGATCGGCTACATTCCGGGCGAGGGTCACAATCTTCAGGAGCACTCCGTGGTGATGATCCGCGGCGGCCGCGTGAAGGACCTTCCCGGCGTGCGCTACCACATCCTGCGCGGCGTGCTCGACACCCAGGGCGTCAAGAACCGCAAGCAGCGCCGTTCGAAGTACGGCGCGAAGCGTCCGAAGTGATCCGGCTGAAGTGAGGAACTGAACGATGTCCCGTCGTCACAAGGCCGAGCGCCGCGAAGTCATCCCGGACGCGAAGTATGGCTCCACGACCCTGTCGCGCTTCATGAATTCCGTCATGCGCGACGGCAAGAAGTCCGTGGCCGAAAACATCGTGTACGGCGCCCTCGACGTGGTCGAGACCAAGGCCAAGCACGATCCGGTCGAGGTCTTCATCCAGGCGCTCGAAAATGTCGCCCCGGCCGTGGAAGTCCGCTCCCGCCGCGTCGGTGGCGCGACCTACCAGGTGCCCGTCGAAGTGCGCAACGAGCGTCGCCAGACGCTGGCTATCCGCTGGCTGATCGCCTCGGCCCGCGCCCGCAACGAGAAGACCATGGTGGAGCGTCTCTCCGCCGAGCTGCTCGATGCTGCCAACAATCGCGGCTCTGCCGTGAAGAAGCGCGAGGATACGCACCGGATGGCGGAAGCCAACCGTGCCTTCTCGCATTACCGCTGGTGACCGGAACCGAGGACTGAGCCATGCCGCGCAGCCACGCGATCGAGGACTACCGTAATTTCGGCATCATGGCCCACATTGATGCTGGGAAAACCACGACCACCGAGCGGATTCTTTATTACACGGGCAAGAGCCACAAGATCGGCGAAGTCCATGATGGCGCCGCCACCATGGATTGGATGACCCAGGAGCAGGAGCGCGGCATCACCATCACGTCGGCCGCGACGACCGCTTTCTGGCAGGGCAAGCGCCTGAACATCATCGACACGCCCGGGCACGTGGACTTCACCATCGAGGTGGAGCGCTCCCTGCGTGTGCTCGACGGCGCGGTGTGCGTGCTGGACGGCAACCAGGGCGTGGAGCCGCAGACCGAGACCGTGTGGCGCCAGGCGGACAAGTACAACGTGCCGCGCATCGTGTTCGTCAACAAGATGGACAAGATCGGCGCCGACTTCTACCGCTGCGTCGAGATGATCGTGGACCGCGTGGCCGGCAACCCCGTGTGCTGCCAGCTGCCGATCGGTTCCGAGAACAATTTCAAGGGCATCATCGACCTCGTCCGCATGAAGGCGGTGGTGTGGGAAGACGAAGCCCTCGGCGCCAAGTATCATGACGAGGAGATCCCCGCGGATCTCGCCGACAAGGCCGCCGAATATCGCAACAAGCTGGTGGAAGCCGCCGTCGAGCTCGACGACGACGCCATGGCTGCTTACCTGGACGGCACCGAGCCGGACGAGGCGACCCTCAAGTCGCTGATCCGCAAGGCGGTGGTCGGCCGCAAGTTCAACCCCGTGTTCTGCGGCTCTGCCTTCAAGAACAAGGGCGTGCAGCCGCTGCTGGATGCGGTGGTGGACTTCCTGCCGTCTCCCATCGACCGCGGCGCCATCAAGGGCATCGACTTCAAGACCGAGGAAGACACGGTTCGCATGCCTTCGGACGAGGAGCCCACTTCGGTGCTCGCGTTCAAGATCATGGACGATCCCTTCGTCGGCACCATCACCTTCTGCCGGGTCTATTCCGGCAAGATGGAAACCGGCATGGCCCTGCTCAACTCCACCCGTGACAAGCGCGAGCGCGTCGGGCGGATGCTGCTGATGCACGCCAACAACCGGGAAGACATCAAGGAGGCCTTTGCGGGCGACATCGTTGCCCTCGCCGGCCTCAAGGAAGTGCGCACCGGCGACACCCTCTGCGATCCCGCCAAGGCGGTGATCCTGGAGAAGATGGAGTTCCCGGAGCCGGTCATCGAGATCGCCATCGAGCCGAAGTCCAAGGCCGACCAGGAGAAGCTGGGCATCGCCCTGTCCAAGCTGGCCGCCGAGGACCCGTCCTTCCGCGTGTCCACCGACCACGAGAGCGGCCAGACCATCCTCAAGGGGATGGGCGAACTGCATCTCGACATCAAGGTGGACATCCTGAAGCGCACCTACAAGGTGGATGCCAATATCGGCGCCCCCCAGGTCGCTTATCGTGAGACCCTCACGAAGAAGACTGAGGTGGACTACACCCACAAGAAGCAGACCGGCGGTACCGGCCAGTTTGCGCGGGTGAAGTTCGTGGTGGAGCCGAACGAGGTGGGCAAGGGCTTTGCCTTCGAGAGCGCCATCGTCGGCGGCGCGGTGCCGAAGGAGTACATCCCGGGCGTCCAGAAGGGCCTCGAGAGCGTGCTCGGTGCCGGTGTGCTGGCGGGTTTCCCGGTGGTGGACGTCAAGGTGCAGCTCATCGACGGCGCCTTCCACGAGGTGGACTCGTCGGCTCTGGCCTTCGAAATCGCCTCCCGCGCGGCGTTCCGCGAGGCCCTGCAGAAGGGCTCCGCGGTGCTGCTCGAGCCCATCATGAAGGTCGAGGTGGTGACGCCGGAAGATTATACCGGCTCCGTCATCGGCGACCTGAATTCCCGGCGCGGCCAGATCCAGGGCCAGGACATGCGCGGCAATGCGAACGTCATCAACGCGATGGTGCCGCTGGCCAACATGTTCGGTTACGTGAACACCCTGCGCTCGTTCAGCCAGGGTCGCGCCACCTTCACCATGCAGTTCGACCACTACGAACAGGTGCCGTCGAACGTCGCCCAGGAGGTCCAGGCCAAGTACGCGTGATGCGCGTCGGCCTGAACCGCCACCCCGTTTTCACCCTTTAGGTTCCGCCAGAGAGACCCAACGGAGAGTCCCATGGCCAAAGAGAAGTTCAACCGCTCGAAGCCGCACTGCAACATCGGCACGATCGGTCACGTGGATCACGGCAAGACGTCGCTGACGGCGGCGATCACGAAGATTCTTGCGGAGTCTGGCGGGGCGACGTTCACGGCGTACGACCAGATCGACAAGGCGCCTGAAGAGAAGGCGCGCGGCATCACGATCTCGACGGCGCACGTGGAATACGAGACGCAGAACCGTCACTATGCGCACGTGGACTGCCCCGGTCACGCCGACTATGTGAAGAACATGATCACCGGCGCGGCGCAGATGGACGGCGCGATCCTGGTGGTTTCGGCGGCGGACGGGCCGATGCCGCAGACCCGGGAGCACATTCTTCTGGCGCGCCAGGTTGGCGTTCCTGCGCTGGTGGTGTTCCTGAACAAGTGCGACATGGTGGACGACGAGGAACTTCTTGAGCTGGTCGAGCTTGAGGTCCGCGAGCTTCTGTCGAAGTACGACTTTCCCGGGGACGACATCCCGATCATCCGCGGCTCGGCGCTGGTTGCGCTTGAGAATGGCGACCCGAAGCTGGGCCGCGACGCGGTTCTGAAGCTGATGGAGGCGGTTGACGCCTACATCCCGCAGCCCGAGCGTCCCATCGACCTGCCGTTCCTGATGCCGATCGAAGACGTTTTCTCGATCTCGGGCCGCGGCACGGTGGTGACGGGCCGCGTGGAGCGCGGGATCATCAAGGTTGGCGACGAAGTTGAAATCGTCGGCATCCGGCCGACGCAGAAGACCACGGTGACCGGCGTCGAGATGTTCCGCAAGCTTCTGGACCAGGGCCAGGCCGGCGACAACGTCGGCATCCTGGTTCGCGGCACCAAGCGCGAGGACGTGGAGCGCGGCCAGGTTGTGTGCAAGCCGGGTACGGTGAAGCCGCACACCAAGTTTAAGGCCGAGGCCTACATCCTGACGAAGGAAGAGGGCGGGCGTCATACCCCGTTCTTCACCAACTACCGCCCGCAGTTCTACTTCCGCACCACGGACGTGACCGGCGTGTGCACGCTGCCCGAAGGCACCGAAATGGTGATGCCGGGCGACAATGTTTCCATGGACGTGGCGCTGATCGTGCCGATCGCCATGGAAGAGAAGCTGCGCTTCGCCATCCGCGAGGGTGGCCGCACGGTTGGCGCCGGCGTCGTCGCCGCCATCATCGAGTGATCTAGACAAGAAGAAACGGGGGCGCGCCGCCATCGAGCGCGCGTCCTTCATTCCCCGGAGCCTTTGAGCCATGAACGGCCAGAACATTCGAATTCGCCTGAAGGCGTTCGATCACCGCATCCTCGATGCGTCGACCCGCGAGATCGTCGCCACGGCCAAGCGCACGGGTGCGCAGGTGCGCGGCCCGATTCCGCTGCCGACGCGGATCGAGAAGTTCACCGTCAATCGCTCTCCGCACATCGACAAGAAGTCGCGCGAGCAGTTTGAGATGCGTACTCACAAAAGGTTGCTCGATATCGTCGATCCGACTCCCCAGACGGTGGACGCGCTGATGAAGCTCGACCTCGCCGCTGGCGTTGACGTCGAAATCAAGCTCTGACGTGAGGCGAGGAGACACGACCATGCGGTCAGGCGTCATCGCCCAGAAGGTCGGCATGACCCGCATCTTCACCGATGCTGGCGAGCACGTGCCGGTCACTGTGCTGAAGGTTGAGAGCTGCCAGGTGGTTGCCCACCGCACGCTCGACAAGAATGGCTATGTCGCGGTCCAGCTCGGTGCTGGCCGGCGCAAGCCCAAGAACGTGACCCGCGCCGAGCGCGGCCACTTCGCGGTCTCCCAGGTGGAGCCCAAGCGCAAGATGGCGGAATTCCGCGTGCCGGAAGAGGCGCTGATCCCCGTCGGCGCCGAGATCACCGCTGACCACTTCGTCGTGGGCCAGTATGTGGACGTCACCGGCACCACCATCGGCAAGGGTTTCGCCGGCGGCATGAAGCGCCACAACTTCGGTGGTCTTCGCGCCTCGCACGGCGTTTCCATCTCGCATCGTTCGATCGGTTCGACCGGCGGCCGCCAGGACCCGGGCAAGACCTTCAAGAACAAGAAGATGCCGGGGCACATGGGCGACGTCACCGTCACCACCCAGAACCTCAAGGTGGTGATGACCGACGTGGAGCGCGGGCTCATCGCGGTCGAGGGCGCCGTCCCCGGCCATGCCGGCGGCTGGATCACCGTGCGTGACGCGGTGAAGAAGAAGCTGCCCGCCGAGGCTCCCAAGCCCGGCGCGTTCAAGCTCACCAACGGTTCGGATGCTCCCGCCGCCGAAGCCGCCAACGAGGAGGGCGCGTGATGGAATTCACCGTCAAGACGCTCGACGGCACCGACGCCGGCTCCGTGACGCTTTCGGACGAGATCTTCGGTCTCGAGCCGCGCGCGGACATCCTGCACCGCTGCGTCACCTGGCAGCTTTCGCGCCGCCAGGCGGGCACGCACCGCACCAAGGGCCGTTCGGAGATCAACCGCACGTCCAAGAAGATGTACAAGCAGAAGGGCACCGGCAATGCCCGCCACGGTGCGGCCTCGGCGCCGCAGTTCCGCGGCGGCGGTCGTGCCTTCGGCCCGGTGGTGCGTTCGCATGCCATCGACCTGCCGAAGAAGGTGCGTGCCCTCGCGCTGAAGCATGCTCTGTCTTCCAAGGTGAAGTCGGAGCAGATCCTGGTGCTCGACAAGGTGACGCTCGACGAAGCCAAGACGAAGGCTCTCAAGGAGCACTTCGCCAAGCTCGGCATCTCGTCCGTCCTCATCGTGGACGGCGCCCAGGTGGAGCAGAACGTGGCGCTCGCGGCGCGCAACCTGCCCTACGTGGACGTGCTGCCGATCCAGGGCATCAACGTCTATGACATCCTGCGCCGCGACACCCTGGTCCTGACCAAGGCCGCCGTGGACGCGCTGGAGGCGCGCTTCAAATGAGCACGCGCAATATCGAACCGCGTCATTACGACGTGATCGTCTCCCCCGTCATCACCGAGAAGGCGACGACGGCGAGCGAGCAGAACAAGGTTGTCTTCAACGTCGCCAAGACCGCCACGAAGCCCGCCATCAAGGAGGCCGTGGAGAAGCTTTTCGACGTGAAGGTGAAGAGCGTGAATACGCTGGTCCGCAAGGGCAAGGTGAAGATCTTCCGCGGCCGGAAGGGCGTCCAGAGCGACGTCAAGAAGGCCGTGGTGACCCTCGAAGAGGGCCAGAAGATCGACATCACCACGGGCCTCTGAGAGCTGAGGGGAACGGGACAAGACCATGGCGCTGAAGCATTTCAAGCCGGTCACGCCGAGCCTTCGCCAGCTCGTGATCGTGGACCGCTCCGGCCTCTACAAAGGCAAGCCGGTCAAGACGCTCACCGAGGGCAAGAGTTCCTCGGGCGGGCGCAACAACAACGGTCGCGTGACCGTCCGCTTCCGCGGCGGCGGCCACAAGCAGACCTACCGCCTGGTGGACTTCAAGCGCGCCAAGCGGGGCATGCCCGGCGCCGTGGAGCGGATCGAATATGATCCCAACCGCTCGGCCTTCATCGCGCTGATCAAGTACGAGGACGGCGATCTCGCCTACATCCTCGCGCCGCAGCGCCTGGCCGTGGGCGATGCGGTGATCGCCGGCGAGCAGGTGGACGTGAAGCCCGGCAATGCCGGTCCGCTGTCCTCGCTTCCGGTGGGCACCATCGTCCACAATGTGGAGCTGAAGATCGGCAAGGGCGGCCAGATCGCCCGCTCCGCCGGCACCTATGCGCAGATCGTCGGCCGCGACCAGGGCTATGTGATCGTGCGCCTGAACTCGGGCGAGCAGCGCCTCGTGCACGGGGCGTGCTATGCCACCGTGGGCGCGGTGTCGAACCCCGACCACATGAACATCTCGCTCGGCAAGGCCGGGCGCAACCGGTGGCTGGGTCGCAAGCCGCACAATCGTGGCGTGACCATGAACCCGGTGGACCACCCGCACGGCGGCGGCGAAGGCCGCACCTCGGGCGGCCGTAACCCGGTCACCCCCTGGGGCTTCCCCACCAAGGGCAAGAAGACCCGCAACAACAAGGCGACGGACAAGTTCATCGTGTCCAGCCGCCACAAGCGCAAGAAGTGAGGGCCTGAGACATGACGCGCTCTGTTTGGAAAGGCCCGTTCGTCGACGGCTATCTGCTGAAGAAGGCGGACGCCGCTTCGGGCTCGGGTCGCCGCGATGTGATCAAGATCTGGAGCCGGCGCTCCACCATTCTGCCCCAGTTCGTGGGTTTGACATTCGGCGTCTACAACGGACACAAGCATGTGCCCGTGAACGTCACCGAGGAAATGATCGGCCAGAAGTTCGGCGAGTTCGCACCGACGCGGACTTACTACGGGCACGCGGCCGACAAGAAGTCGAAGCGGCGGTGATCGGTCATGGGTAAGCAGGCAAAGCCCCGCGCGCTCGCGGACAATGAAGCCAAGGCGGTGGCGCGCAACCTGCGCGTCTCCCCCCAGAAGCTCAACCTGGTCGCGGGCCTCATCCGCGGCAAGAAGGTGGCGACGGCGCTCGCCGATCTCGAATTCTCCCACAAGCGGATCGCCCGCGACGTGAAGAAGTGCCTCGAGAGCGCGATCGCCAATGCCGAGAACAACCACGAGCTCGACGTGGACGACCTGATCGTCGCCGAAGCGCACGTGGGCAAGGGACTGGTGATGAAGCGGTTCTCGCCGCGGGCGCGTGGTCGCGCCTCGCGCATCGAGAAGCCCTTCTCCCACATCACCATCGTGGTGCGGGAAGTCGAGGAGCGGGCCTGATGGGTCAGAAGGTCAATCCGGTCGGGCTCAGGCTCGGCATCAACCGCACGTGGGATTCGCGCTGGTTCGCCAACAAGGGCGAATACGGCCAGCTCCTGCACGAGGACATCAAGATCCGCGAGATGCTGTTCAAGCAGCTCAAGCAGGCGGCGGTGTCCAAGGTGGTGATCGAGCGTCCGCACAAGAAGTGCCGCGTGACCATCTACTCGGCGCGTCCGGGCGTGGTCATCGGCAAGAAGGGCGCGGACATCGACAAGCTGCGCAAGAAGGTGGCTGAGATGACCTCCTCGGAGGTCTTCATCAACATCGTCGAGATCCGCAAGCCCGAGATCGACGCCCGTCTGGTCGCCGAATCCATCGCCCAGCAGCTGGAGCGCCGCGTGGCGTTCCGCCGGGCCATGAAGCGCGCCGTCCAGTCGGCCATGCGCCTCGGTGCCGAAGGCATCCGCATCAATTGCTCCGGCCGTCTCGGCGGGGCGGAGATCGCGCGCCTGGAATGGTACCGCGAAGGCCGCGTGCCGCTGCACACTTTGCGTGCGGACGTGGACTACGGCACCGCCACCGCCTTCACGACCTACGGGACGTGCGGCGTCAAGGTGTGGATCTTCAAGGGTGAGATCCTCGAGCATGATCCCATGGCGCAGGACAAGCGCCAGGCCGAGCAGGAAGCCGGTCCCTCCTCGCGTCCCCAGCGGCGTGAGCGCGGTGATCGCGAGCGTGGCGACCGCGACCGTGACCGTGGTCACGGCGACCGCGATCGCGCGTGACGGCCGGGAAGAGAGAAGGCGATTAAGCCATGCTGCAACCCAAGCGCACCAAGTTCCGCAAGCAGTTCAAGGGACGCATCCACGGCGTCGCCAAGGGCGGTACGGAATTGAACTTCGGCGAGTTCGGCCTCAAGGCCGTGGAGCCGGAGCGCGTCACCGCCCGCCAGATCGAGGCGGCCCGTCGTGCCCTCACGCGTCACATGAAGCGTGCGGGCCGGGTGTGGATCCGGGTGTTCCCGGACGTGCCCGTGTCGTCCAAGCCCACGGAAGTGCGCATGGGCAAGGGCAAGGGCGCGCCGGAATACTGGGCGGCCCGGGTGAAGCCCGGCCGCATCATGTTCGAGATCGACGGGGTGAGCGTCGAGCTCGCCCGCGAGGCGCTGACCCTCGCGGCGGCCAAGCTGCCCATCAAGACGCGCTTCATCCAGCGCATCGCCGAGTGAGGAGAGGCTCATGAAAGCCGAGGACGTTCGGGCCCTCAGCCCCGATCAGCTCGCCGATGAGCTGCTGAAGCTGAAGAAGGAGCAGTTCAACCTTCGTTTCCAGAAGGCGACCGGACAGCTCGAGAACACTGCGCGGTCCAAGGAGATCCGCCGCGATATCGCGCGGATCAAGACTGCGCAGACCCAGAAGCGCGCCGGCGTGCCGGCGCAGAAGGCGAAGTGAGGAAGCGATGCCGAAGCGCGTGCTCCAGGGCGTCGTGGTGAGCGACAAGACCGACAAGACGGTGGTGGTCCGGGTGGAGCGTCGCTTCACCCATCCGCTGCTGAAGAAGACCGTGCGTCGGTCCAAGAAGTATCATGCCCACGACGAAGGCAATGCCTGGAAGGTGGGGGATACGGTGTGGATCGAAGAGCATCGGCCGATCTCCAAGCTCAAGAACTGGATCGTGATCCAGGGCGAGAAGCGGGCCGAGGTCTGATCTGAGGTTTTTCCGCCCGGATGGGTCATTCGGGCGGGAAGAGGCTCCGGTGTTGGGTCCGCCGCCTCCATGTGCCGCAAGGTGCTGGGGAGCGGAAGGAGACCGCATCGCGGCAAGGCCGTGTTCCGATGAGCGGGCACGGGGAACAAGGGTTAAGGCAATGCCGGCGCGCCGGCGGCGCCGGATGACGAGAACAGGTGCGTCATGATCCAGATGCAGACCAATCTCGACGTGGCGGACAATTCCGGTGCGCGTCGCGTCATGTGCATCAAGGTGCTTGGCGGCTCCAAGCGGAAGTATGCCCATGTGGGCGACATCATCGTGGTGTCGGTCAAGGAGGCGATCCCGCGCGGCCGCGTGAAGAAGGGCGACGTGATGAAGGCCGTGGTGGTGCGCACCGCCAAGGACATCCGCCGCGTGGACGGTTCGGTGATCCGCTTCGACCGCAATGCGGCCGTGCTGATCAACAACAACAAGGAGCCGGTGGGAACCCGCATCTTCGGACCGGTTCCGCGTGAGCTGCGCTCCAAGAACCACATGAAGATCATCTCGCTGGCGCCGGAGGTGCTGTGATGGCCGCGAAGATCAAGAAGGGCGACAAGGTCGTCGTCCTCGCCGGCCGCGACAAGGGCCGCACCGGCGAGGTCATCCAGGTGATGCCGAAGGAGGAGCGTGCGCTCGTCCGCGGCGTGAATATCGTGAAGCGTCACCAGCGCCAGTCGGCGAACCAGGAGGGCGGGATCATCTCCAAGGAGGCTCCCATCCACCTGTCGAACGTCGCGATCGCCGACCCGAAGGACGGCAAGCCGACCCGGGTCGGTTTCGAGGTTCTGGATGACGGGCGCAAGGTCCGCGTGGCCAAGCGCTCCGGGGAGAGGATCGATGGCTGAGGCGACTTACACCCCGAAGCTGCGCACCTTCTATGACGAGGTGGTGCGGCCGAAGATGATCGAAGAGTTCGGCTACAAGAACCCCATGGAAGTGCCGGTCATTGAAAAGATCGTCATCAACATGGGCGTGGGCGAAGCCACTGCCGATACCAAGAAGGCGACGACCGCCGCCGCCGACCTCGCGATGATCGCCGGCCAGAAGCCGGTGCTCACCCGGGCCCGCAAGGCGATCTCGAACTTCAAGCTGCGCGAGAACCAGCCGGTCGGCGCCAAGGTGACGCTCCGCAAGGTGCGCATGTATGAGTTCCTGGACCGGCTCGTGACCATGGCGCTGCCGCGGGTGCGAGACTTCCGGGGCCTCAACCCCAAGAGCTTCGATGGCCGCGGCAACTACGCCATGGGCATCAAGGAGCACATCGTGTTCCCGGAGATCAACTACGACAAGGTCGAGCAGATCTGGGGCATGGACATCATCGTGTGCACCACGGCGAAGACGGACGAGGAAGCGCGCGCGCTTCTGAAGGCCTTCAACTTCCCCTTCCGCCAGTGAGCGGCTATGAGGGGCGCTTCGCGACAGCGGCGCCCTTTCGTCCCGGGTGTCGCCGGGGCGTCCCAGGTCTACGAGTGAGGACATGATTTTCCGGCCGTGAGGGGCGGTGACGCTGCCTCAGACGCGGAGAACAGGAGCAAGAGATGGCGAAGAAGAGCGCGATCGAGACGAACGAGCGCCGCCGCAAGCTGGCCCAGGGCCAGGCGGCGAAGCGTGCGCGTCTGAAGGCGATCGTGAACGACAAGACCCTGCCCATCGAGGAGCGCTTCCAGGCGACCCTCAAGCTGGCGCAGATGCCGCGCAACGGCGCGAAGATCCGCATCCGCAACCGCTGCGAGGTGACTGGCCGTCCGCGCGCTTTCTACCGCAAGCTCAAGATGAGCCGTGTGGCGCTGCGCGAGATGGGCAATCAGGGGATGATCCCCGGCCTCGTGAAGTCGAGCTGGTGAGGAGGGAACGATGGCTGTCACTGATCCCATCGGCGATCTGATCACCCGCATCCGCAACGCCCAGATGCGCCGCAAGGACAAGACCTCCACGCCGGGCTCCCGCCTGCGCGCGAGCGTGCTCGATGTGCTGCGCGACGAGGGCTACATCCGCGGCTACACCTCGACCGATCACGGCAATGGCCGGACCGAGTTCGAGATCGAGCTGAAGTATTTCGACGGCACGCCGGTGATCCGCGAGATCTCCCGTGTGTCGAAGCCCGGCCGGCGCGTCTATGCGTCGGTCAAGAACCTGCCCCGCGTCGCCAACGGTCTCGGCATCGCCGTCGTCTCCACGCCCCAGGGCGTGATGGCCGACCACGAAGCCCGCGACAAGAACGTCGGCGGCGAAGTTCTTTGCACCGTGTTCTGACGCGACGGAGGAAGACATGTCGAAGATCGGCAAGCTGCCCGTCGCCATCCCCGCTGGCGTGACCGCCAGCCTGGACGGACAGACGGTGAAGGTGAAGGGCCCCAAGGGCGCCCTCGAACTGACCCTCGTGGAAGAGATCGCGGCCAAGATCGAAGGCTCCGAGCTTAAGGTTTCCATGACGGGCGAGACCACCCGCCACAAGGCCATGTGGGGCATGTCCCGCACACTGGTGGCGAACCTCGTGGAAGGCGTGACCAAGGGCTTCGAGAAGAAGCTGGAGATCACGGGCGTCGGCTACAAGGCGGCGGTGCAGGGCAAGAACCTGAACCTCTCCCTGGGCTACAGCCATGACGTGATCTACCCGATCCCGGAAGGGATCCAGATCGTCACGCCCAAGCCGACCGAAGTGCTCATCTCCGGCATCGACCGCCAGAAGGTGGGCCAGGTGGCGGCGGAGATCCGCGAGTTCCGCGGCCCCGAGCCCTACAAGGGCAAGGGCGTCAAGTACGCCGGTGAATTCATCTTCCGCAAGGAAGGCAAGAAGAAGTAACGGAGGCGGACCATGGCTAAGGATTTGGAGGCGCTGGCGCGCCGCAAGGCCAAGGTGCGCCGTGCGATTCGCGTCGCTGCGAACGGGCGCCCGCGCCTGTCGGTGCATCGGACCTCGCAGCACATCTATGCGCAGATCATCGACGATGCGAACGGCGAGACGGTCGCCGCCGCATCGAGCCTCGAGAAGGACCTGCGCACGTCGCTGAAGACGGGTGCGGACACCGAGGCAGCCAAGACCATCGGCAAGCTGATTGCCGAGCGGGCGATGGCAAAGGGCGTGACTGCGGTCGTCTTCGACCGTGGCGCATACATCTATCATGGGCGCGTCAAGGCGCTCGCTGAGGGCGCCCGCGAAGGCGGCCTTCAGTTCTGACGCAAGGACGAGCGAAGATGGCCCGTGAACGGGAACAGCGCCACGAGCGCGAGGACCGCGACAATACGTTCGTGGACAAGCTGGTCCACATCAACCGCGTCGCCAAGGTGGTGAAGGGCGGCCGGCGCTTCGGCTTCGCTGCCCTGGTGGTGGTGGGTGACCAGAAGGGCCGCGTCGGCTTCGGCCACGGCAAGGCCCGCGAGGTGCCTGAAGCGATCCGCAAGGCGACGGAGAGCGCCAAGCGCGCCCTCATCCGCGTTCCGCTGCGCGAGGGCCGTACCCTGCACCACGACGTGCATGGCCACCACGGCGCCGGCAAGGTGGTGCTGCGCGCCGCCCCCGCGGGTACCGGCATCATCGCCGGTGGCCCCATGCGCGCCGTGTTCGAGACGCTGGGCATGCACGATGTGGTGGCGAAGTCCTTCGGGTCTTCCAACCCCTACAACATGGTGCGCGCCACGTTCGACGCCCTGAAGAACCAGGATAGCCCGCGTTCGGTCGCGGCGCGTCGCGGAATCAAGGTGTCGCAGCTCCAGTCCCGCCGCCGCGTCGAAGACGCGGAAGCGACGGACTGAGCGGCGCGAACCGGCAGATAGGAGCGCGCCATCATGAGCGACAAGACCATCACCGTGGAGCAGACCGGTTCGCCGATCCGCCGCCCGGCGGACCAGGAAGCAACCCTGATCGGCCTCGGGCTGAACAAGCGGCACCGCCGCTCCACCCTCAAGGACACCCCGGCCGTGCGCGGCATGATCGCGAAGGTCGCCCACCTCGTCCGCGTGGTCGAGTGAGGAGCGGGACATGAAGCTCGACGAAATCAGGGACAATCCCGGTGCGCGCAAGAAGCGCATGCGGGTCGGCCGCGGCATCGGCTCCGGCAAGGGCAAGACCGCGGGTCGCGGCGTGAAGGGCCAGAAGGCCCGCACCGGCGTGGCCGTCAAGGGGTTCGAAGGCGGCCAGATGCCGTTGCATCGGCGCCTGCCGAAGCGCGGCTTCCACAACATCTTCCGCCTGGACTACAACGAGGTCACCCTCGGCCGCATCCAGACCGCCATCGACGCCGGCCGGCTGGACGCCAGCCAGCCGGTGACCGAGGCGGCCCTCGTCGCCGCCGGCGCCCTGCGCCGGATGAAGGACGGAGTGCGGGTGCTCGGCTCGGGCGAACTCACCGCCAAGGTGTCGCTGGACGTGGCCTATGCCACGCGCTCGGCGGTCGCCGCGGTGGAGAAGGCCGGCGGCTCGGTGACCATGTCGGTGGTCCCGGCGGAGGCCGCCGAGGCGGAGTGATCACAGCGACCGGAGCGCGCCCCTGTAGGGTGCGCGCTCCGCAAGCGGCGTGTTGCGTGCCCCCCGGGGCCGCGACAGGGCGGCCGCCGTCGCCGATGTCCGGCTGGCGGCGACTCTGCCCGCGGCCCGGTCCGGCCCGGGCGGCGGCACCTTACGAGATGTGCGAAGCGCCATGCGCACGGCATCTCTTCTGGTATCCCGGCGCGATGCCGGTTATGTGGAATCCCGGGCGATGCTCCGGTGCCACCGGGTGCGCGATGGCCTGAGACCCTGAAGGGACGTGCGGGCGTAAGGCGCAAGGCGCCATCCACCCGCCGCGCTTGAAGGCGACAGCGAGGCCCGGGCATCCGGCACGAAGCGCGCTTCGATCCCTTTTGATCGAGCCCGGCTCTAGGCACCACGGATCGCGCCCTCATATAAGGGCTGCCCCATCCGGGCGGCGTCCAGCGGAGCAAGGCATGGTCTCGGCGGCGGAACAACTCGCGGCGAACCTCAATTTCGGGGCCCTTGGCAAGGCCGAGGAACTCAAGAAGCGCATCTGGTTCACCCTCGGCGCGCTGCTCGTCTATCGGCTCGGCACCTATATTCCCATGCCGGGCATCAATCCCGATGCGCTGGCTGACGTGTTCAAGAATGCGCAGCAGGGCATCATCGGGCTGTTCAACATGTTCTCGGGCGGCGCCGTGGAGCGCATGGCCATCTTCGCCCTGAACATCATGCCCTACATCTCCGCCTCCATCATCATCCAGCTGCTCACCAGCGTGTCGCCCACGCTGGAGGCGCTGAAGAAGGAAGGCGAGGCGGGCCGCAAGCAGCTCAACCAATACACCCGCTACCTCACCGTGGTGCTGGCCCTGTTCCAGGCCTACGGCATTGCCGTGGGGCTCGAGGGCTCGGGCAGCGTGGTGGCGGAGCCGGGCTGGTTCTTCCGCATCACCACGGTGATCACGCTGACCGGCGGCACCATGTTCCTGATGTGGCTGGGCGAGCAGATCACCTCGCGCGGCATCGGCAACGGCACCTCGCTGATCATCTTCGGCGGCATCGTCGCGGAATTGCCGGGGGCGTTCGTGCGCACCCTGGAACTGGGCCGGGAAGGCGCCATCTCCACCGCGGCCATCATCGGCATGCTGGTGATGGCGGTGGCGGTCATCGCCTTCATCGTGTTCATGGAGAGGGCCCAGCGCCGGCTGCTGATCCAGTATCCCAAGCGCCAGGTGGGCAACCGCATCTACGAGGGCCAGTCCTCGCACCTGCCGCTGAAGCTGAACACGTCGGGCGTCATCCCGCCCATCTTCGCCTCCTCGCTGCTGCTCATTCCCACCACCATCGCCAGCTTCATGCAGGGCTCCGGGCCGGAATGGCTGCAGACCATCACCACGCATATCGGCCACGGGCGGCCGCTGTACATGGTGCTCTATGTGCTGCTGATCGTGTTTTTCTGCTTCTTCTACACCGCGATCGTGTTCAATCCGGTGGAGACGGCGGACAATCTCAAGAAGCATGGTGGCTTCATTCCCGGCATCCGCCCGGGTGAGCGGACCGCCGAGTACATCGACTATGTGCTCACGCGCATCACGGTTGTGGGTGCGGCCTACATTGCGGCGGTTTGCCTCTTCCCCGAACTGCTGATTTCCTACGCGTCGCTTCCGTTCTATTTCGGTGGCACATCGCTGTTGATCGTGGTCAGTGTGACCATGGACACGGTGTCGCAGATCCAGGGACACCTCTTGGCGCATCAGTACGAAGGACTGGTCAAGAAGGCCAAGCTGCGTGGGGGGAGGAGGAAATAATGAGGCTGGTGCTACTGGGCCCGCCCGGGGCAGGCAAGGGAACGCAGGCGCAACGGCTGGTGGCCCGTCACGGGATCGTCCAGCTCTCCACCGGGGACATGCTGCGCGCGGCCGTGGCCGCGGGCACGCCGGTGGGGCTTCAGGCCAAGGCGGTGATGGACGCCGGCGGGCTTGTTTCCGATGAGATCGTCATCGGCATCATTGCCGAGCGGCTGGTTGCGCCGGATGCCAGGAACGGCTTCATCCTCGACGGCTTTCCGCGCACCGTCGCGCAGGCCGAGGCGCTGGATAAGCTGCTCGCCGAGAAGGGCATGAAGCTGGACGCGGTGATCGAGCTGGTGGTGGACCAGGAGAAGCTGGTCACCCGCATTCTCAATCGCGCCGCGGAAGCCCAGGCACGCGGCGAGGCGGTTCGCAAGGACGACGATCCGGTGGTCTTCAAGACCCGTCTTGAGGCCTATAATCGCGATACGGCAGTGGTTGCGCCTTATTATCGGGCGCGCGGCCAGCTCAAGCAGATTGATGGGATGCTGCCCATCGACGAAGTGACCGCCGCCATCGACGGCGTGCTGGCCGAGGCGGTCTGACGCGAAGGGGGCGGCCCGCAGCGGCCGCCTTCGCTGTTTGCGCCCGGCAGGGTGCACCGGATACGGTCGCGCAATCGTGAAGCCGGCGGTGGAATTCCTTCCGCATGGCTTGCCCCGCCTTGGTGGACTGCTCGCACACGCTGATCACTGAAAAGACCCTTTCGCAGCCTGCGGAAGGGTCTTTTCATGTATCGAGGTTCCTGCGGCCCCGCGAACGGGGGTGGTGCGCGGGGCGGCAGTGTGGCCGGCACCGTGTCTCAGTTTGAAAACGAGCGGGTGACCTGATGCGGTTCGGAACCATCCCCCGCAAGCGGGAGAGGGCGTTTCGGCACCGCCCATTTTCACATTGAGACATCGCCGCGGCGGGGTGGTGCTTGACCTGCCCGTGATTCTCCGCTATGGGCACTACTTCGCTTCGGAACAGGTGCCGTTCGGTCCACCCGGAAGGGTCGGGCAGGGCGGCGGCTTTGTCGTATCCGGGGCGATTTCTCGAATTCCCCGCACGGGCCGGCCTCCACCGGACGCGGGTTCACATCGCCGGAAGCAGGCCGCAAGGCAAGCCTGGCGACATATGGAGAGAGCAGTGGCTCGTATTGCAGGCGTCAATATCCCCACCAACAAGCGCGTCGTCATCGCGCTCCAGTACATCCACGGCATCGGCGCCAAGAAGGCCGAAGAGATCGTGGAAAAGGTGGGCATTCCGGCCGAGCGCCGTGTGAACCAGCTCACCGACCAGGAAGTGCTGCAGATCCGCGAGACCATCGACCGCGATTATATCGTGGAAGGCGATCTGCGCCGTGAAGTGGCGATGAACATCAAGCGCCTGATGGACCTGGGCTGCTATCGCGGCCTGCGCCACCGTCGCGGCCTGCCGGTTCGCGGCCAGCGCACGCACACCAATGCGCGCACCCGCAAGGGTCCGGCCAAGCCCATCGCCGGCAAGAAGAAGTGATCGGTCGCAAGACCTTTTGCTGCAAGTGTTGAAAGGCGGGGTCGGTCATGCCGGCCTCGTCTCCAAGACCGGCCCCAACGGGGCCATCCCGAGCGCCTGGAGCTACGGGCGCGCCTGAAGGATCAAGGAAAACATGGCCAAAGAAGCAACACGCGTGAAGCGCCGCGAGCGCAAGAACATCGCCTCCGGCGTGGCGCATGTGAACGCCTCGTTCAACAACACCATGATCACCATCACCGACGCCCAGGGAAACACCATTTCCTGGTCCTCGGCCGGCGCCATGGGTTTCAAGGGTTCGCGCAAGTCCACCCCGTACGCGGCGCAGGTTGCGGCCGAGGATGCGGCGCGCAAGGCGGCCGAGCACGGCATGCGCACCCTGGAAGTCGAAGTCTCCGGTCCCGGTTCGGGTCGTGAGTCGGCGCTGCGCGCGCTCCAGGCCGCGGGCTTCCTGGTCACCTCCATCCGCGACGTGACCCCGATCCCGCACAACGGCTGCCGTCCGCGCAAGCGCCGGCGCGTCTGATCTGCTCTTGATCCCGCAGGGACGGCGCGCCCTGCGGATCCAATGCCCGGTTTCTCCTCCCCGATCGGGACGGGCCAGGCCTCCGGATGAGGTCCAAACACCCCGGCAGCAGCCGTGGCCCGGCGAGAAAGCAAGGTGAAGCAAGTGATTCAGAAGAACTGGCAAGAGCTGATCAAGCCCGAGAAGCTGCAGGTCAATCCCGGCTACGACCCCAAGCGTTTCGCGACCGTGGTCGCCGAGCCGCTGGAGCGCGGCTTCGGCATGACCCTCGGCAATGCCCTGCGCCGTATCCTCCTCTCCTCGCTCCAGGGCGCGGCGGTCACCTCGATCCACATCGACGGCGTGCTGCACGAGTTCTCGTCCATCCCCGGCGTGCGCGAGGATGTGACGGACATCATCCTGAACGTGAAGGACGTGGCCATCCGCATGCAGGGCGACGGCCCCAAGCGCATGGTGGCGAAGAAGACCGGCCCGGGCGTGCTCGTGGCGGGTGACATCCAGACCGTGGGCGACGTGGCCATCCTGAACCCGAACCTGCCCATCTGCACCCTCGACGAGGGCGCGGAACTGCGCATCGAGTTCACGGTGGACACCGGCAAGGGCTATGTCGCCGCCGACCGCAACCGGCCCGAGGATGCGCCGATCGGCTTGATCCCGATCGACAGCCTCTATTCGCCGGTGCGCAAGGTCTCCTACAAGGTCGAGAACACCCGCGAGGGCCAGATTCTCGACTATGACAAGCTGACGCTCCAGATCGAGACCAACGGCTCGATCACGGCCGAGGACGCGCTCGCTTATGCCGCGCGCATCCTGCAGGACCAGCTGGAGATCTTCGTCAACTTCGAGGAGCCCAAGCGCGAGAGCGAGACCACCGCCATCCAGACGCTGCCGTTCTCCCCGGCGCTGCTGAAGAAGGTGGACGAGCTGGAACTGTCCGTGCGCTCGGCCAACTGCCTGAAGAACGACAACATCGTCTACATCGGCGACCTGATCCAGAAGAGCGAGACGGAGATGCTCCGCACGCCGAACTTCGGCCGCAAGTCGCTCAACGAGATCAAGGAAGTGCTCGCGTCCCTCGGCCTGCACCTGGGCATGGAAGTGCCCGGCTGGCCGCCGGAGAATATCGAAGAGCTGGCGAAGCGCTTCGAAGAACACTACTGATCTGAACCCATAAGCGGCACGAGCCGCGCCACCTCTACCGGCTCGTTCGCCGCCATCCTTAGGAGTTCGCCGTCATGCGTCACGGCAAGGTACATCGCAAGTTCAACCGCACCTGGGAGCATCGCAAGGCGATGTTCTCCAATCTTGCGGGCGCCCTCATCACCCATGAGCAGATCGTGACCACCCTGCCCAAGGCGAAGGACCTTCGCCCGGTGGTGGAAAAGCTGGTCACCCTTGCTCGTCGCGGCGATCTCCACGCCCGCCGCCAGGCCATTGCGGAGCTGAAGGACCATGCTGTGGTCAAGAAGCTCTTCGACGTGCTCGCCCCCCGCTACAAGGAGCGTCCGGGCGGATACACGCGCATCATGAAGGCCGGCTTCCGCTATGGCGACAACACCGCCGTGGCCGTGATCGAGTTCGTGGACCGCGACGTGGACGCCAAGGGCGCCGCCGATCATGCCCGTACTGCGGCGGCCGCGGCTGAGGCGGCCTGAGCAGGCCGCCCCGCTGAAGGGATTTCAAAAGGGGCGGTCCTCGGGCCGCCCTTTTTTGCGTTCAGCTGCAGGTCGGGGCGGGGATTCGGCCCGCACGGTTCCGGGGGGAATGTTCCGGCCGCCGCTGCGGTGATATGTGGCGGGGGCCGGGCCGCGCCGGCTGGACCCGGCTTCAGGCCGCCGGGTGTTCTCCCTGGCGCCGGTCGGTCTCGGGGCGCGCAGGGCTTCAAGGGTGCGGGAATGGTCAAACGTCTTTCGCTGATCGCGGCGCTGGCCGCCGCTATGCTCCTCGCCGTCCCGGCCATCGGTGCGGCGCAGCCGGCCCCCCGGCCGCGGGTGCCGGCCTCGCAGGCGGAGGTCACCCTCTCGTTCGCGCCGGTGGTGGCGCGCACGGCGGCGGCGGTGGTGAATGTCTACGCCCTGAAGACCGCCCGCCAGCGCACCAACCCCATCTTCGAAGACCCCTTCTTCCGCCGCTTCTTCGGCGCGCCGGGCGGTCCCGGCGGGCCGGGCCTGGGCGCGCCCGAGCGGGTGCAGCGGTCGCTGGGCTCGGGCGTGATCGTCGATCCCTCCGGGCTCGTCGTCACCAATTTCCATGTGATCGAGGGGGCGGACGAAATCCGCATCGCCCTCAACGACAAGCGCGAATATGAAGCGCAGGTGCTTTTGCGCGACCAGCGCACCGACCTTGCCGTGCTGCGCATCCGCACCGGGGCGAAGGAAGCCTTCGCCTCCCTGGAGCTGGGCAATTCCGACGAGCTGGCCGTGGGCGACCTGGTGCTGGCCATCGGCGACCCGTTCGGCGTGGGGCAGACGGTGACGCAGGGCATCGTCTCCGCCTTGGCCCGCACCCAGGTGGGTGTCTCAGACTACCAGTTCTTCATCCAGACCGACGCCGCCATCAATCCGGGCAATTCCGGCGGTGCGCTGGTGGACATGGCGGGCCGGCTCGTCGGCATCAATTCCGCCATCTATTCGCGCTCCGGCGGTTCCCACGGCATCGGCTTCGCCATTCCGGTGAACATGGCCCGGGTGGTCATCGAGCAGGCCAGGGGCGGCAGCACCGCGGTGCGGCGGCCGTGGCTCGGCGCGCGGCTTCAGCGCGTCACCCCAGAGATTGCCGAGAGCCTCGGCCTGCCGCGCCCCACGGGGGTGCTGGTGCAGAGCGTGGTGGCGGAGAGCCCGGCGGCCAAGGCGGGGCTCAGGGTGGGCGATCTCATCGTGGCGGTGGAAGGGCAGGGGATCGACGACCCGGAATCCCTCAACTACCGCTTCGCCACCCGTCCCATCGGCGGCAAGGCGGCCCTTGCGGTGAGCCGCGGCGGCCGCGAGCAGACCCTCGTGGTGGTGCTGGAGAGCGCGCCGGAGACGGTGCCGCGGGAACAGCTGGTGCTGCGCGGCCGCTCGCCCTTCACCGGGGCCACCATCGTCAATCTGTCGCCGGCGGTGGCCGAGGAGCTGAAGGTGGACGGGCTTGCCAGCGGCGTCGTCATCTACGGCATCGAGGACAATTCCCCCGCCGCCGCCTCGGGCCTGCGGCCGGGCGACGTGATCGTGGACGTGAACAACGAGAAGGTGGCCCGCACCCGCGACCTGGAACGCATGACGGCGACGCCGCTGCGTGCCTGGCGCGTCACGGTCACCCGCGGTGGCCGCAATATCACCGCTCTGCTGCGCGGCTGAGGACACCATGGCCGATCTGTTCGAGGCGGCGGGGCTGGGGGCGGGGGTGGCGCGGCCGCTGGCCGACCGGCTGCGCCCGGCGCGCCTGTCCGAGGTGGTGGGCCAGGACCATCTGGTGGGTGCGGACGGCGTGCTCACCCGCATGCTGGAGGCCCGCACCCTCGGCTCCCTCATCCTGTGGGGGCCGCCGGGCACGGGCAAGACCACGGTGGCGCGGCTGCTGGCCACGGCCACCGACCTCCATTTCGAGCAGATCTCGGCCATCTTCTCCGGCGTTGCCGACCTGAAGAAGGTGTTCGAAGGTGCCCGCGCCCGCCGCCAGATGGGCGCGGCGACCCTCTTGTTCGTGGACGAGATCCACCGCTTCAACCGCGCCCAGCAGGACAGCTTCCTGCCGGTGATGGAGGACGGCACCGTCACCCTGGTGGGCGCCACCACCGAGAATCCCTCGTTCGAGCTGAATGCGGCGCTGCTCTCGCGCGCCCGGGTGCTGGTGTTCCGCTCGCTGGATGCCGACGCCATCGCGCGGCTGCTGGAGCGGGCGGAAGCGGTGGAGGGCAAGGCCCTGCCGCTGACCGAGGAAGCGCGCCTCGCCCTGGTGAACATGGCGGACGGCGACGGCCGCGCCTCCCTCACCCTCGCGGAAGAGGTGTGGCGCGCGGCACGGCCGGGCGAGCTGTTCGACGTGGCCGCCCTGGCGGAGGTGGTGCAGCGCCGTGCCCCCATCTACGACAAGAGCGAGGACGGCCACTACAACCTCATCTCGGCCCTGCACAAGGCGGTGCGCGGCTCGGACCCCGATGCGGCGCTCTATTATCTGGCGCGGATGCTGGATGCCGGGGAAAGCCCGCTGTTCCTCGCCCGGCGCATTGTGCGCATGGCGGTGGAGGATGTGGGCAATGCCGATCCGCAGGCCCTTGTGGTCTGCAATGCGGCAAAGGAGGCCTTCGACTTCCTCGGCTCGCCGGAGGGCGAGCTGGCGCTGGCGCAGGCGGTGGTCTATGTGGCCACCGCCCCCAAGTCCAATGCCGTCTACAAGGCCTTTTCCGCGGCGAAGCGGGCGGCGAAGGAGGGTGGTTCGCTGATGCCGCCCAAGCACATCCTCAATGCCCCCACCAAGCTGATGAAGGGCGAGGGCTACGGCTCCGGCTACCGTTACGACCATGACGAGCCGGACGCCTTCTCCGGCCAGGACTATTTCCCCGAGGCGCTCGGCCGGCAGAGCTTCTACCACCCGGTGGAGCGGGGCTTCGAGCGCGAGATCCGCAAGCGGCTCGAATACTGGGCGCGGCTGCGCGCCGAGCGCGCCGGCCGGTGAAGGCCGGCGCGGGGGCGAACCGCCGCGCGCCCTGCCGTCAGCGCTCGAAGTCCTTGTCGAGCATCTTGTAGTCGGGGGAGTATTTGAAATCGTACTTGTGGTTGTCCGCACAGGTGGCGTTGTCGATCTCGAAGATGCCGTCATCCACATAGTACCGGCCGCCCTGGCAGCCCTGGGCGGCAAGCAGGGCGGTGAGCTTCGCCTGTTCCTCGTCAGTCACCGGGCGGTCGGCGAAGGCCGGGATCGCGCAGAACACGACGAAACCGGCTGCGAGCAGTTGGCGCTTCATGGAATCACCTGGCGTTTTTGAGGAGATTGACGGGGAGGGAAGCCTCGAATGGACAACCGATTTTACTCAATCGCATTCTGATGACGGCAAGATTGCAGGTTTGACGTGGGCGGGCCATCGCGAGGCCTCGACTTTTGCATTCGCCGGGTGAATTTTCCGGTTCGGTTCCTCACCTTCAGCCCGATGTGAAAAGGTCCGGCTCCCTCATGCCTTCCTTCCTGCTCCATCCCGCCTTTGTCGTCTTCGTCGGTGCCGGCCTCGGCGGTGTCCTGCGCCATCTCATCAATATTTCCGTGCCGAGGCTTCTGGGCACCGGCTTTCCCTTCGCCACCTTCCTCATCAACATCTCGGGCAGCTTCGTCATGGGGCTGATCATCGGCTACCTGGCGTTCAAGGATGGCGAATTCTGGAACCAGACCATGCGGCTGTTCCTCACCACGGGCGTCCTGGGCGGCTACACCACCTTTTCCACCTTCTCCCTTGATTTCTTCTTCCTCATGGAGCGCGGTGCCCATGGCCCTGCCGCCGCTTATGTGGTCGGCTCGGTGCTGCTGGCCTTCGCCGGGGTGTTCGCGGGCATGATGCTGATGCGTTCGCTGACGTGACGGGCTGCGCCGCTTGCTCTATTGCTGCAGCAGCAGGGCAAGAAGGCCCATCAGGGACAAGGTGAGCATGGCCGTCGCGATGAAGACCGTGGCCGAGGACGAGGCGGGGATGCGCCTCGACCGCTGGTTCAAGGTCCATTTTCCGGATTTGTCGTTCGGCCACCTGCAGAAGCTGGTGCGCACCGGGCAGGTGCGGGTGGACGGCGGGCGGGTGAAGACCTCCTCCCGGGTCGAGCCGGGCCAGAGCGTGCGCATCCCGCCCCTCGGCGCCGAGCCGGGCACCGAGCCGCCCGCGCCGACGGCGGGGCCGAAGGACCGGTCCCGCGAGGCCTCCGCCGGCGCGGCGGCGGGCGAGGCGGGAGCCGCGGCCCGGCCGCGTGCGGCCGCCACCGGCGCGCGCAAGGAGAGCGACGACCGCGCCTTCCTGAAATCCCTCATCCTGTTCGAGGACAGGGATGTGATGGTGCTCAACAAGCCGTTCGGCCTTGCGGTGCAGGGCGGCTCGGGCACCTACCGCCATATCGACGGCCTGCTGGACAGCATGCGCGACAAGGACGGGCAGAAGCCGCGCCTCGTCCACCGCATCGATAAGGACACGTCCGGCTGCCTGCTCATCGCCAAGTCGCGCCTGGCCGCCTCGGTGCTGGCCAAGAGCTTCCGCTCGCGCGAGGCGCGCAAGATCTACTGGGCCGTGGTGCCCGGCGTGCCCAAGCCCCGGCAGGGCCGCATCTCCACCTATCTCGCCCGCGACGAGGACGAGGAGAAGATGCGCGTCGCCCGCCATGGCGAGGACGAGGCGAGCCACGCCATCACTTATTATGCGGTGGTGGACCAGGCAGCGCAGAAGATGAGCTGGCTCTCGCTGAAGCCGGTGACCGGCCGCACCCACCAGCTGCGCGCCCATCTTGCCCATATCGGCCACCCCATCCTCGGCGACCCGAAATATTTCAACATCGAGAATTGGGAGCTGCCGGGCGGATTGCAGAACCGGCTGCACCTTCTGGCCCGCCGCCTCGTCATTCCCCATCCCCGTGGGCAGGGCGTGATCGACGTTTCCGCGCCGCTGCCGCCGCACATGGCGCAATCCTTCGCCGTGCTCGGCTTCGATGCCAGCCAGTATGACCCCATCCTGGAGGCGCCGGAGGAATGACGCGCCTGGTCCGCGTCGGTGTCCTTCTGTCTTTCCTTGCCCTGGCGGCGGGCCGCTCGCCCGCCGCAGCCCAGACGCCGGAGGGCGTGCTGGACTATTACACCCAGCTGCAGATCGCACAGGGCGCGGGCTTTCCCGCCTACCGGATCGAGCCCGGAGCCGCCGGCCCCGTCGCGTCCGGCGGGCTCCATGGGGAGCAGGCGCGGCTGGCGCTGGTGCTGGACGAGGCGCATCTCTACCTGCGGATCGACGCGGCCGGCGACGACGCGGCGGCGGCCTTCGTCACCGAGCTTGCCGTGTGGTTCGACGCGGAGGGCTTTCCCCTGGTGGGCCTCAGCGAGCGGGGCCTGACGGCCGGGGTGCCCTTCGGCGGACGGGTGCGCTTCTATTCGCGGGCCTCGGGGCGCTGGAACCTGGTGACCGACCGGGTGTGGCCGGCGCTGGACGAAGCCCTGTGCCGCACGCCGGCGCAGGCGGTGGACGAAGCCACGGCGGCCGGGGAGGGGCTGGGGCGCGCCATCACCTTGCTGCCGCGGACCGGCATCGACCCGCAGGTGTGGTGCGTGGCGCCGAGCCCCATGGCCGGGCAGGGGGTTGCGGTGTCGTGGGATCGCGCGGCGGCTGGCTTCGGGCAACAAACACCCCTGCCGGGTCCGCCGCCCTGGCCCGATGCGCCGTCCCCATGACGGCTTCGGCCCAATCGCTGCCGCTGCCGGCGGGGGTGCGGCGCTGGTGCAGTGGGGGCGCATTCACCTTTTCTGAAGCCTCACGCCGGATTCGCCGGCCGGCGCAGCCCAATCCCCGCCGGTTCCCGCTGAAGAGGGTGGCCGGGATGGCCTGTCGCCTTGCTATGGGCGCATTCGGGCGCCGTTCTGCCCCGCACGGATCGCCCGCAGCGATGCCCCGCGCGGATGGGATGGCGCATGGTCCGGCGTCCCGATTGCGTGATGGCACCTTGGCACCCGCCGCCGCCTTCGTGCATGCGTGGGGCCGGGAAAGTTGCGGACGATTCGCAAGGCGCCGCTGCGGTGGCGTCCATTGTGCAAGGCGCTGCTGCGGCGGTGCCCCTTGTGAAGCAGGCGGCACGGCTGGACCGCCGGCCGGCGCGCGTATGCGGAGGGAATTGGAATGAACCCCAGGCCCGACTTCTGTCCCGGCTGCGGGGCGCAGGTCTATCCGGAAGAGGCCCATTGCCCCTTCTGCGGCCGCAAGCTCCACACCAGTTTCGTCCTGCCGTTCCTGGTGGGGCTCGGCGGCACCGGCGTGGCGCTGGCGGCCGGCGGCCTTGTATGGTGGGTCATGTCGGCGCCGGCCCCGCAGCAGGCGGCGGCCCCGGCCGCGCCGGCGGCGCAGGTGGCCGCTGCTCCGGCGCAGCCGGCGGGGATGCCGGGCGGAGCCGTGTCGGGGTCTGGCGGAGCCGTGTCGGTGTCTGGCGGAGCCCTGTCGGGCAAGGATCAGCAATCCCTCCTGCCCCCGGGCACGCCCCAGACCCTGCCGCCGCGCCAGACGCCGGCCGCCGGCCCGTCTCCGGCGGAGGTGAAGGAGGCCGCGCTGCCGCTGCCGACGGTGAACAGCCCCGTCGCCGCCCCGGCGGCCGATGCCGGCGCCCGCCGCGCCTTCGCCAAGAGCAAGCAGGAGAGCTTCGCCCAGAACGGGCTGGATCTCACGGTCAGCGCCTCGGGCGAGGATGCCACCACCCTCACCATCAAGTTCAACTTCCCGGCGAAGACCGCGGCGGAACTGATCGTTGCCGGGCCTTTCCCCAAGCAGTGTGAGCAGCGCGGCTTCCGGCAGGTGCTGTTCGTCGATCCATCGGGTATCACCTGGGTCTATGATGTGGCCACCCAGCAGATGACGCAGAAATGACGCCGCCCTCCGGTCCCGCCGCTGCCGCCCTCACGCTGGTGCTGTTCGATTGCGACGGCACGCTGGTGGACAGCCAGCACATGATCGTCGCCGCCATGCGCGACGCCCATGCCGTCCACGCGCTGCAATTGCCCGATCGCGAGCGGCTGCTTTCGGTGGTGGGGCTGTCCCTGCCCGAGGCCTTCGCGGTGCTGTCCCAAGGCGACCGGTCCTATCCGGTGGAGGCGATGGTGGACACCTATCGCGCCGCCTTCATGCGCCTGCGCGATGCACAGCCGCCCGAGCCCATGTTCCCCGGCGCGCGGGAGGTGCTGGACGCCCTGCGCCAGCGCGACGACATGGTGCTGGGCATGGTCACCGGCAAGGCCCGTCGCGGCGTGGACCGGGTGTTGAAGGCGCACGGCATGGAAGGCTGGTTCTCCACCATCCAGACCGCCGACGATGCGCCCTCCAAGCCGCATCCGGCCATGGTGCTCCAGGCCATGGCCGAGATCGGCGCGCGGCCGGAGGAAACCGTCGTGGTGGGCGATACCACCTATGACATCTCCATGGCCCTCAAGGCCGGGGCCTCGGCGCTGGCGGTGGGCTGGGGCTATCATGATGATGCCGCGCTGCTGGAGGCCGGGGCCGGCCGCCTCGTCACCAGCTTCGCGGATGTGCCCGGCGCCATCGCCGAGCTGCTCGCGCGCCGGCGCGCGGGCTGAAGCGGGGGATACGGCATGCGCGACCTGATCGAGGGGCTGGAGGAAACCGGCGCCGCCGCGGACGATCCCGTGGCGCGGGCGCGCGCCGCCCAGCGCACCCCATTGCCCAAGCGCTTCTACAAGGAGGTCGGGGTCGGGGACGGGGCGGCGGGCTACACCATCCTGTTGGACGGCCGGCCGGTGCGCACCCCGGCGCGCAGCCTCCTGGCCCTGCCCAGCCGCCCCCTCGCCGAGGCGGTGGCCGCCGAATGGGCGGCGCAGGGCGAGGAGATCAACCCCTTCGCCATGCCCCTGACGCGGCTGGTGAATGTGGCGCTCGACCGGGTCGGGCCGGAAGCGGAGGTGGTGCGCGACGAGGTGGTGCGCTACGCCGGCTCGGACATGCTGTTCTATCGCGCCGAGGCTCCGCAGGGGCTGGTGGCGTGGCAGGCCGAGGCCTGGGACCCGGTGCTCGACTGGCTGCACGCCTCCCACGGCGCCCGCTTCTTCCTGTCCCAGGGCGTTCGCCACGTGACGCAGCCCGAGGCTTCGCTGGCGCAGGTGCGGGCGCTGGTGCCGCTGGCGCCGCTGCCGCTGGCGGCGGTACATTCCATCACCACCCTCACCGGCTCCGCTTTGCTGGCGCTGGCGGTGGCGCAGGGGGCGCTGGGCGTGGACCAGGCGTGGGCCGCCGCCCATGTGGACGAGGACTGGAACCGCCGGCAGTGGGGCGAGGACGAAATCGCCGCCGCCCGCCGCGCCGCCCGCCGCACCGAGATGGATGCGGCCGCCCAGCTGCTGGCGCTGGTGGGCTGATCCGGCTCTATTCAATAAGATAGAGCCCGCCCCGCGGGAAAGATCGGGGCAAGGGGAGGGCGCCGCATGGATGCCGATACCATCGCCGATCTGTTTTCCGCCTTCGGCGCGGTGGCCGTGCGCGGCATGTTCGGCGGGCGCGGCCTGTTTGCCGATGGGCTCATGTTCGCCATCGAGGTGGACGGCATCATCTATCTGAAGGCGGACGAGGCGTTCGCCGGTGCGCTTTCAGCCCGCGGCGCGGTGCCGTTCAGCTATGTGGCACAGGGCCGGGTGCGCACCATGCGCGGCTATTGGTCGGTGCCCGAGGCGGCGCTGGACGATGCGGAGGATCTGGCCGCCCTGTCGCGCCGCGCCCTCGCCCTCGCGCGGGCCGCTGCCGCCGCCAAGGCCCGAAGCGGCACGGGCAAAGGTGCGGCCGGCAAGAGCGGGACCGGCCCACGGCGCCGGGGTGCGCAGGACTGAGGTTTCCTGCCCTGAAGGCAGGGCCCCCGGCGCGCGATGGCACTGCGCCGGCTGTCCACGTTGCCGCGGAGCGCCCGAGCTGGATCGACCCGCGCAGTGAATCCCTGCCAATCCGACAGATCTGAGCCGAAAAAAAAGCCCCCGCGGGATGCGGGGGCTTTTGGTGTTCGCTGACCGGCTTTCGCGTCAGCTGGTGGCCTTCACGCGCACGGGGCGCAGCAGGAAGGCGGGCAGGTGCGACATGTCGGCCGGCTCGCTTGCGGGCGCGCGCTCGCGGCGGGGGGGCCGGGGCTCGGCGCCCTCCTCGCGGGTGGGCCGACGGCTGCGCTCGCCGCGGGGGGCGTGGGCCTCCCCATCGCTGCGGACCTCCGCCTCCCGGGCCGGACGCTCGCGGCGGGGCTCGCGCTCCGCCCTCGGCTCGCGTTCAGGGCGGGCTTCCCGCTCAGGCCGGGGTGCCCGTTCGGTCCTGGGGTGCTCGGTCCTTGGCTCGCGCTCCGGCCGCGGCTCGCGCTCGCTGCGGGCCTCGCGTTCGGGCCGGCCTTCGCGGTCGCCCCGGGGAGCGCGTTCGGCACGTCCGTCCTTTTCCATCCGGCGCTTGCCGCGCAGGCGACCGTCTTCCCGCCGTTCCTTGCGTTCGGAGGCCGGCGGGGCGTCGCCCAGCGGCGTTCCCAGCCAGGGAACCGGATTGCCGATGAGCTTCTCGATGGCCGCCAGCGACTTCAGGTCCGTATGGGTCACCAGCGTATAGGAGGTGCCCGAACGCCCGGCGCGGCCGGTGCGGCCGATGCGGTGGACGTAATCCTCGGCATGGTGGGGCGCGTCATAATTGAAGACGTGGCTCACCGCCGGAATGTCGAGGCCGCGGGCGGCCACGTCGGACGCCACCAGCAAGGTGGCTTCGCCGGCCCGGAACTGGTCCAGGGCCTTGATGCGGGCATGCTGGTCCATGTCGCCGTGGAGGGCGACGGCATTGAAGCCGTGCTTCTGCAGCGAACGGTGCAGCACCGCCACGTCGCGCTTGCGATTGCAGAAGATGATGCCGTTCTGCAGTCCGTCGCAATTGCGGATCAGCTCCCGCAGCACCTCGCGCTTCTCGTAGTCCTCGCGGCCGGAGGCGACGAGGAACTGCGTGACCGTGGTGGCGGTGGACGCCGGCTTGGAGACCTCCACCTGCACGGGGCTGGAGAGGAATTGCGAGACGAGCCGCTGGATCTCCGGCGGCATGGTGGCCGAGAAGAACAGGGTCTGCCGGGTGAAGGGCACGAGCTTGCAGATGCGCTCGATGTCCGGGATGAATCCCATATCCAGCATGCGGTCCGCCTCGTCGATGACGAGCACCTCGATGCCGGACAGGAGCAGACGCCCGCGCTCCACATGATCGAGCAGGCGGCCGGGGGTGGCGATGAGCACGTCAACGCCGCGCAGGAGCTTGGAGTCCTGGTCGCCGAAGGAGACGCCGCCGATGAGCAGCGCCAGGTTCAGCTTGTGATTCTTGCCGTAGCGGGCGAAGTTTTCCTCCACCTGCGCGGCAAGCTCGCGCGTCGGCTCCAGAATGAGGGTGCGGGGCATGCGTGCCCGGGCGCGACCCTGTTCCAGGAGCGTCAGCATGGGGAGGGTGAAGGCCGCGGTCTTGCCGGTCCCCGTCTGGGCAATGCCGAGCACGTCCCGGCGCGCCAGCACATGGGGAATGGCCTGGGCCTGAATGGGGGTGGGCTGCGTGTAGCCCGTATCGGCGACGGCCGCGAGGACCTTCTCGCTCAGGCCGAGTTCGGAAAATGACATTGCATCTTTTGGATGCGGCGGCGCGCCGCTGATCGAACGTCCCGTGCCGTACGGGCTCAGACGAGTGGTCGTCGGTCGGCGCGCTTGGATTCGACATATCTCGGACGACGCATAGCACCATAAGAAAATTGTGCGCCGTGTCAATGTTTTCCCGGATGGTCTTGTAGCCGTGCCCGCGATTGGCGTCCGCCAGCCTGGCCGGGTCCCGGAAATGCCCGCTTCGCAGGCAGCGGCCATGCGCTGGGGGCATGCATTCGCACTGCACCCATGCCCGCATGTCGGGTTGACCCATCGGTCACGACGCCACAGGGATGGGGCATCAAGGTCGGCGCCGGGTCCCCATGCCGTTTCTCTTCGTTCTTGGCCTCGCGGCCTTCGCGAGCGCGTTCTCCATGCGCGTCGTCGATCCCATGCTGAACATTCTCGCGGCCGACCTGCAGGTGACGCTGCAGCAGGTGGCGCTGCTGGCCAGCGCCTTCACGCTGCCCTATGCGGCCATGCAACTGGTGTTCGGGCCCATCGGCGATGCGGTGGGCAAGGTGCGGCTGGTGCGGCTGAACCTTGCCATGCTGGCGGGCGGCCTGGCCATTTCGGCCCTGGCGCCGAGCCATGAGACGCTGCTTGCCGCGCGCATCTTCTCCGGTGCCTTTGCCGGCGGCATCATCCCGGTGGTGCTGGCCATGGTGGGCGACCGCGTGCCCTTCGACCGGCGGCCGGTGGCCCTGAGCCGGGTGTTGCTGGCGCTGGTCCTCGGCCAGCTCATCGGCTCGGCGGCGGCGGGGGCGGTGGCCGAATATGCCGGCTGGCGGCAGGTGTTCTGGTGCGCCTTTGCCGTCGCGGCGGTGGCGGGGCTCGCCGCCGTCTTCGGCGTGCGGGAGGAGGAGCCGCCGCAGCCCCTGTCCTTCCGCGCCTCCCTGGCGCGCTATGCACTGGTGCTGAAAAACCCCCTGTCCGCCAAGGTCTATGCGGTGGTGGCGGCGGAAGGCGCCCTCACCTTCGGCATTTTCCCGCTGGTGGCGCCGCTCATGGTGGAGCACCGGCTGGGCGATGCGGTGGAAGCCGGCGTGATGCTGGGCGCCTTCGCCATCGGCGGCGCGCTTTATACGTTTGCGGTGAGCCTGCTGGTGCGCCGGCTGGGGCTCGGCGGCATGGTGCGCCTGGGGGCGACGGCGGTGGGGCTTTTGTTCGTGGCGGCGGCTGCCAGCCGGAACCTGGTGCTGGCGTCGGCCCTGTTCGCCCTGTCGGGCTTCGCCTTCTACATGATCCACAATGTGCTGCAGATTCTCGCCACCGAGCTGACGCCGGAAGCGCGGGGCTCCGCGGTGGCCCTGTTCGCCTCGTCCTTCTTCGTCGGGCAGGCCATGGGCGCGCTGGTGCTGGCGCAGGTGGCCGGCGCGCTGGGCGCCGCGCCGGTATTCGTCATCGCCGGCATCGGCCTCGTCGCGCTCGCCTACCCCGCCGGACGGCTGGCGCCGCGCCGCTAGTGGTTCGACCGCGACAGATGGAACCCATCTGTCGCGACTAGGTCGAGCCACAACTCCTTGATCCACTAAAGCACGCGCCGATCAGCTTGCATCGCAATCTGATCGGACCACGCGTTCTCTTTCTTCAGTATAGAGGGCGCAGGCCGCTGCGGTCGGGCGTCGCGGCGCTCAGATGTTGATCTTCACCGATGCGCCCTGCTTGGCGCAGCGAGCGGTGACGCCGTTGCGGTGGACCTGCGGCGCCCTGGACATGGATTGTGCCGATTGGCCCATGCACCATTTGGCGTGGCGCATGGGGTCCACCCATTCGTTGGCGCGCTTCCAGTCGCAGCCCTGGCTCGCCGCCAGATAGATGACGGAGACCGCCCAGTAGCCGTAATAGACGCAGGATTGCTCGTCATTGCCGAACGACTGCGCCCGCGCGCCCCCCGGCAGCAGCGTCGCAAGGCCGAGGCCGGCCGCCAGCGCGATCCGCACTCCGCGCCCCGCCTGTGTCACCCTCGTCTCATCCCCCATCACTCTCTCCCCCCTCAGGTACCGCACGGCGGCACGAAATCGTTGGAGTACAGCACGGCGCCCCCGCGCCCGCACTCAGATGTCGAGCAGTTCCTCGTCGGCGAAGGCGGCGCGCTCGGAGATGAAGGCGAAGCGGGCCTCCGGCTTGTTGCCCATCAGGCGCTCCACCAGGTCGGCCGTGGCGGCGCGCTCGGCATCCTCGATGGAGACGCGCTGCAGGGTGCGGGTGCGCGGGTCCATGGTGGTTTCCTTCAACTGGGCCGGCATCATCTCGCCCAGGCCCTTGAAGCGGCCCACCTCCACCTTGCCCTTGCCGTTGAATTCCTTCTTCAGCAACTGGTCCTTGTGGGCGTCGTCCCGCGCATAGAGGGTCTTGGCCCCCTGCGTGATGCGGTAGAGCGGCGGCACGGCGAGGAACAGGTGGCCGTCCTCGATCAGCTTGGGCATCTGGCGATAGAAATAGGTGACGAGGAGGGAGGCGATGTGCGCCCCGTCCACGTCCGCGTCGGTCATGATGATGACCTTCTCGTACCTGAGGTCCGCGTCGCGATAGTGGGAAAGCGTGCCGCAGCCCAGCGCCTGGCCGAGGTCGGCGAGCTGCTGGTTCGCCGCCAGCTTGTCGCGGGTGGCGCTGGCCACGTTGAGGATCTTGCCGCGCAGGGGCAGCACCGCCTGGGTCTTGCGGTCGCGCGCCTGCTTGGCCGAGCCGCCGGCCGAATCGCCCTCGACGATGAAGATCTCGGAACCGGCCGCCTCGGTGTTGGAGCAGTCGGCGAGCTTGCCCGGCAGGCGCAGCTTGCGCACGGCGGTCTTGCGGGAGACCTCCTTCTCCTGCTTGCGGCGCAGGCGCTCCTCGGCCCGGTCGATCACATGTTCCAGCAGCCGGCTCGCGGCCACCGGATTGGCGGCCAGCCAGTGGTCGAACGGATCGCGCAGGCCCTGCTCGACGATGCGGGCGGCCTCGGCGGTGGCGAGGCGGTCCTTGGTCTGGCCCTGGAATTCCGGCTCGCGCACGAACACCGAGAGCATGGCGGCGCAGCCGGTGATCACGTCGTCGCCGGTAATGAGGGCGCCGCGCTTGCCCTGGCCGGAGCGCTCCGCATGGTCCTTCAGGCCCTTCAGCAGCACCGCGCGCAGGCCGTTCTCGTGGGTGCCGCCATCGGCGGTGGGAATGGTGTTGCAGTAAGAGGAGATGGCACCGTCCGCATCGGCCACCCAGGCCACCGCCCATTCCACCGACCCGTGGCCGCCGGGCTTGTTGATGCGTCCGGCGAAGATGTCCGGGTGCACCAGCGTGTTGCCTTCGAGGTCCGCCGCCAGATAGTCCTTGAGGCCGCCGGGGAAGCGGAACACCGTCTTCTCGGGAAGGTCGGTGCCCTTCACCAGCTCCGCGTCGCACGACCAGCGGATTTCCACCCCGCCGAACAGATAGGCCTTGGAGCGCGCCATGCGGAACACGCGGGCGGGCTCGAAGCGGGCGGTGGGGCCGAAGATCTCCGGGTCGGGATGGAAGCGCACGCGGGTGCCGCGCCGGTTGGTGATGCGCCCCACCTCCTTCACCGGCCCCTGGGGCACGCCCCTGGAAAAGGACTGGCGATAGAGGATCTGGTTGCGCGCCACCTCCACCTCCAAATCGTCGGACAGCGCGTTCACCACCGAGACGCCGACGCCGTGCAGGCCGCCGGAGGTCTCGTAGACCTTGCTGTCGAATTTCCCGCCGGCGTGGAGCGTGGTCATGATGACCTCCAGCGCCGACTTGCCGGGAAACTTCGGGTGGTCCTCCACCGGAATGCCGCGGCCGTTGTCCGAGACGGTGAGATAGCCGTCGGCCCCCATCTGCACCTCGATGAAGCTGGCGTGGCCGGCCACCGCCTCGTCCATGGAATTGTCGATCACCTCGGCGAACAGGTGGTGCAGTGCCTTGGCGTCGGTGCCGCCAATATACATGCCCGGCCGGCGGCGCACCGGCTCCAGCCCTTCCAGCACCTCGATATGGGCGGCGGTGTAGTCGCTGGCCATGGCGGGAACAACCGGCGCCTTCGCCTTGGCGGGAGCCTTCTGGGCGGCGCGGGGACGGGAGGCGGAGCCGAAGAGATCGTCGGTGTCGGACATGGGGGCTCGTTAGCAGATGGAACGGCCCGGAGCGAATCGCGCCAAGCTCTTCACCGCATTTTCCCATACTGGCAGAGCCGGGGGGTGAAGGGAACGGAACGGAAACAAAAAGGTGCGCCGACCCCGGCGCAGGCGCGGCGCACCGGCCCTGCGCCCTGCGCGCATTTCCCTGTCTTTTCCCTGATATGCGATGGGTGTAAGGACCGTCGCCCCGCAAGCGCGGGTCCGCGGCCAGTTCCTGCGCGCGGGTGACCTCCCGGGAGACCAACATGGCGGATGCAAAGGCGAAGATCGCAGTCCTCGGGGCGTCCGGCTACACCGGGTCCGAGCTGGTGCGCCTGCTGCTGCGCCATCCCGGGGTGGAGATCGTGGCGCTGACCGCCGACCGCAAGGCGGGGCTGACCATGGCGGAGGTGTTTCCCCAGTTCGCCCCGTTCCCGCTGCCGAAGCTGGTGACCATCGACGAGGTGGATTTCACCGCGGTGGACCTGGTCTTCTGCGCCCTGCCGCACGCCACCACCCAGCAGGTGATCAAGAAAGTGTTCGAGGCCGCCCCGGAAGTGAAGGTGGTGGACCTTTCCGCCGACTTCCGCCTGAAGGACCCCGGCGCCTACGAGCAGTGGTACGGCCACCCCCACGCCGCGCTGGAGCTGCAGCAGGAAGCGGTGTTCGGGCTGGTGGAGATCTATCGCGACGACATCCGCAAGGCGCGGCTGGTGGCCAATCCCGGCTGCCACACCACCACCGCGATCCTGCCCATCGTGCCGCTGCTGGAAGCCGGCGCCATCGAGCCGGAAAGCATCGTGGTGGATTCCAAGACCGGCATGTCCGGCGCCGGCCGCTCGGCCAAGGAAGCCATGCTGTTCTCGGAGGTGTCGGAGGGCATCCACGCTTATGCCGTGGGCTCCCACCGCCACATGGGCGAGCTGGACCAGGAATATTCCAAGGCCGCCGGCCGGCCGGTGACGCCCATGTTCGTGCCGGTGCTCACGCCCATGAACCGCGGCATCTATGCCACCATCTATGTGCGCACCACCGGCGCCACGGCCGAGGACCTGCACCGCATCCTGGCCGATTTCTACAAGGGCGAAGCCTTCGTGCACGTGCTGCCGTTCGGCCAGGTGCCGCAGTCGCGCCATGTGCGCGGCTCCAACATGGTGTTCATCGGCGTGGTGGCGGATCGCGTGGCCGGGCGGGCCATCGTCATCTCCACCATCGACAACCTGGTGAAGGGTGCCTCCGGCCAGGCGGTGCAGAACATGAACCTGGTGCTGGGCTTCCCGGAAACCCAGGGGCTGGAGCAGATCGCGCTCATGCCGTGAAACGAAGGCGGCCGCGCTTGCGGGATCCGGGCAGGGTCAAGGGGCGCGGCTGCCATCGCCGCTTCGCCGCAGGCAGGCAGCGCGGCACCTTCCGCACGCCATTTTATTTCACGAAGGCCGCCGAAACGCAGGGCCAATGACCGGAGCCGGCTGGCTCCGATTCGTTCGCCTGGGTGGTCGGGCCAGAACATCCCGATCTTCGTGTCCCACCTTGCCAGGAACCAACGCCGATGAGCTTCATCGTCTGCCTTGCCGCGCTCTTCTTCCTGATGTTCGTGGCGTATCGCGGCTTCAGCGTCATCCTGTTCGCGCCGGTGGCCGCCATCGGCGCCGTGCTGCTCACCGATCCCGCCGCGGTGCCGGTGGTCTTTTCCGGGCTGTTCATGGAAAAGATGGTGGGCTTCATCAAGCTCTATTTCCCCGTGTTCCTGTTCGGGGCGGTGTTCGGAAAGCTCATCGAGCTGTCGGGTTTTTCCCGCTCCATCGTCGCTTCCATCGTCAAGCTCCTGGGGCCGGGGCGCGCCATCCTCTCCATCGTGCTGGTGGGGGCGGTGCTCACCTATGGGGGCGTCTCCCTGTTCGTGGTGGTGTTCGCCATCTATCCGTTCGGTTCGGAGATGTTCCGCCAGGTGGGCATCCCCAAGCGCCTGCTGCCGGCGGTGGTGGCGCTGGGCGCCTTCTCCTTCACCATGGACACGCTGCCGGGCACGCCGCAGATCCAGAACATCATCCCCACCACCTTCTTCCACACCACCGCTTATGCCGCGCCCATCCTCGGCCTGGTGGGCACCGCCTTCATTCTTGCCACCGGCCTCTCCTATCTCGATTTCCGGCGCCGGCAGGCGCTGAAGGCGGGGGAAGGCTATGGCGAGGGCCACGCCAACGAAGTGGTGATCGACCACGCCACCCCCATGGTCTCGCCCTTCGTCGCCCTGCTGCCGCTGGTGGTGGTGGGCGCCGCCAATTTGGTGTTCGCCCAGCTCCTTCCCGGCTGGTTCGGCCCGACCGCGACGGCCACCCTGGTGCCGGGGCAGCACGAGGTTGCGGTGGCCACCAATGTGTGGGGGGCCATCTGGGCGGTGCAGGCGGCGCTGCTGCTGGGCATCTTCACGGTGCTGGCGTTCGGCTACACGGCCATTGCCGGCAAGTTCGCCGGCGGCTCGAAGGATGCGGTTTCCGGCGCCCTGCTGGCGGGGCTCAACACTGCGTCCGAATATGGCTTCGGCGCGGTGATTGCGGCGCTGCCCGGCTTCCTCGCCATCAAGAACGCCCTGAGCGCCATTCCCAACCCGCTGGTGAACGAGGCGATCACGGTGACGACGCTGGCCGGCATCACCGGATCGGCCTCGGGGGGCCTGTCCATTGCGCTCGGGGCCATGGCCAGCCAGTTCATCGCCAATGCCGAGGCCGCGGGCATTCCGCTGGAGGTGATGCACCGCGTGGCCTCCATGGCCTCCGGCGGCATGGACACGCTGCCCCACAACGGCGCGGTCATCACCCTTCTGGCGGTGACCGGCCTGACCCACCGCCAGGCCTATGGCGACATCTTCGCCATCACCCTCATCAAGACGGCGGCGGTGTTCGCGGTGATCGCCTTCTATTATCTGACCGGGTTGTATTGAGCAGGGTTTGCGCGGCGGCTAAGCTGCCGGCCGCGATGGGGCAGGGCGGGGTTCGAGATGGCGGACGCTTCGGGGCGAGTGATCGCCGTTGCCAATATGAAGGGCGGCGTGGGCAAGACAACCACGGTGGTCATGCTGGCGGAAGGGTTCGCCGAAGATGGCGAACGGGTGCTTGTTGTCGATCTGGATGCGCAGACCAACGCTTCCTATTGTTTTGCTATGGATGAAGAGCTCGAGGCAATTTTTAGCCGGAGACACACTTTTTCAGCGTTTTTGGCGGATCGCTTGATTTATGGCGATAAAAATAATGTGGTCGATTACATTACATCAGGGGTTTCCCACGTAACAAAGGCAGGGGAAAGATTGCGCATTGACCTGCTTGCGGCGCACCCTCGCCTTAGATTGCTTGAGCGTGAAATTATGATTCGTTTCAGTGAACAAAAATACGGAATAAGAGCGCTTGAGGGGCAGTCACTTAAGGTATTGAGTGAAGCTCTAGAAATTCTCAAGACTCGATATGACATTATAATCCTGGATTGTGCGCCGGGAATTTCTGCATTCACGGAGGTTGCCATTCGCCTCGCGGACCTTGTTATCGTGCCGACGATCCCTGATTACTTGTCCACTATCGGCCTAGATGCTTTCTGCGTCTCCCTTTGGGAGAACAAGCAAATGACGCGCTCCTCGTTGCCGAAGCCGAAACGCAATCCGGTGGTTCTGCCAACGCGCGTGAATGCTGGCAAGGTGCAGCACAGGCGCATGCTCAAGACATTGCGCGACGAGGCAGCGGCCCATAATGCTCTTTACGATATATTCGATATGGAGATCGAGAATCGCGCTGCCGTCGAGCGCGCTACCGACCCTGAGAACGCCTCTCCCGTGCCCAGCTTCGAGCTGAAGTGGACACGGGAGGCTGTGGGTCTGGTGCGCGGTCTCGTCAGTGAAACACGGAGACGGCTGTATGGCTGAGGAGACCGACTTCTTTCAGCTTCTCAAGGCAATCGGGGGCGAGGCCGGACTTTTTGCCGCCGCCGTTCCGGTCGCCCGTAAGGCGGTAAACGAGATCGTACGCGTACAGCTGGCGGCGGCGGGAACCGGGCTCGATCAGGTTAAGCGGATCCGGGCGCTCCTTGGTCCCTCTGCCTTTTCCGAGGCGCTCGATGGCGTGCAGCCGCCCAAGCTTAAAGCGCTAATGGCGCGCGTAGATCCGCATGCCTCCGCCATCGCCGATGCGGCAGAGCGCATTAAAGCGCTTCTCGCCCTCGCCGATGGCAGCAGGATCCCAAGCCCGGCACCCGAGAAGGCGCCACGGCGTGCAGGAACAAGGAAAGCCACGCCCCGCAATGCCGCCCCGCCGCTCGGGCAATCTTCGATCGACGCTGAGACGCCTGTCAAAGTTGAGGAGCCGGCCGCTCCCAAGCGTCGGGCCACGGGGCGCAGGGCCCTGCGGGTTTCCGAGGAGCGGTGAGGCGGAGCATTCTGGCCGGCAGGGCCATTGAGCCTCAGCCCCCCTTTCAGCCGCCCGCCTCGGCCACGTCGCGGATGCGCAGCGCCACCCGCGTCTCGCCCTGCCAGGTGTCCAGCTCCAGGCTGCCGGCCACATGCAGGGGCCGGCCGCGGGCGGCCAGCAGGGCGCGGCCGAGGGGCTCCTCGGCGCAGCGGAAGGCGGTGGCTTTCAGGGTTGCGCCGTCGTTGGAGGCAATGCGGGCCCGCACATGGCCGGCACCGAAGCTCTCCACATAGCTGATGCGGTGGGCGGGAAACGCGAACACCGGCTCGGAATTGCCGGCGCCGAACGGCCCGGCGCGGGAGAGGGAATCCACCAGGGCCGGCACCGCCGCCCGGGCGGTCAGCGCCCCGTCGATGGACAATGCCCCTTCGGCCCGCGCCCGCGCCACGTCGGCGGCAAGGCGCGCCTCGAATTCGGCGCGCAGATCGCCGAGCCGCGCGCGCTCCACCGTCAGCCCCGCCGCCATGGCATGGCCGCCGCCCTTCACCAGAAGGCCGCTTTCCACCGCGCCGCGCACCACGCGGCCGATGTCCACGCCGGGAATGGAGCGGCCGGAGCCGACCCCCGTCTGCCCATCGAAGGCGATGGCGAAGGCCGGGCGCTGGAAACGCTCCTTCAGCCGCGCCGCCACCAGCCCCACCACGCCGGGGTGCCAGCCGTCGCCGCTCACCACCACCACCGCGCCCTCGTCGCCCAGGCCAAGGGCGGCCGCGGCCTCCCCCTCGGCGGCGGCGAGGATGGTGCGCTCCACCTCCTGCCGCTCGCTGTTCAGCCGGTCGAGCTCCTCGGCGATGCGCCGGGCCTCGGCGGGGTCGTCGGTGAGCAGCAGCTTCGCCCCCAGCGTCGCCTCGCCGATGCGGCCGCCGGCATTGATGCGCGGGCCGATGAGGAAGCCCAGGTGGAAGGGGCGCGGCGGCCCGTCCAGCCGCGCCACATCCATCAGCGCCGTCAGGCCGATGCGCCCGCGCCGGCGCATGGCTACCAGGCCCTTTGCCACGAAGGCGCGGTTGAGCCCACGCAGGGGCACCACGTCCGCCACCGTGGCCAGCGCCACCAGATCGAGGGTTTCCAGCAGGTCCGGGGCCGGCCGGCCCGCATGGAAATGGCCGCTCTGGCGCAACGCCCGCACCAGCCCCACGGCGGTGACGAAGGCGAGGCCCGCCGCGCACACATGGCCGAGACCGGAGAGGTCGTCCTCCCGGTTGGGGTTCACGATGGCCACCGCCTCCGGCAGGCGCTCGCCGGCCTGGTGATGGTCGATGACCACCACATCCATGCCCAGGCGGCGGGCGGCGGCGAGGGGCTCCATGGAGGTGGTGCCGCAATCCACCGTCACCAGCAGCGTCACGCCGCGGGCGGCGAGCTGCTCGATCGCCGGCACGTTCGGCCCGTAGCCTTCGAAGATGCGGTCGGGAATGTGGAACAGGGGATCGAGCCCGCCGGCGCGCAGCACCCCCACCATGAGGGCGGTGGCGCAGGCGCCGTCCACGTCATAATCGCCGAACACCGCCACCTGTTCGCCCGTGGCCACCGCGCGGGCCAGGCGCTCCACCGCCGCGCCCATGTCGGTGAGGGTGTCGGGATCGGGCAGCAGGGTGCGGATGGAGGGGTCGAGGAAGCGCTCCACCTCGTCGAGGGCCACGTCGCGGCTTGCCAGCACCCGGGCCACCAGTTCGCTGATGCCGTAGCGCTGGGCCATGGCCAGTGCGGTCTGGGAGGTGCGCACGTCCAGCCGCTCGCGCCAGATGCGGCCGGTGGCCGAGCGGGCGACGTCGAGGAAGAGGCGATTCGGTAGCGCGATGTTCACGCCGGCATCAAGCCAGACCCCGCCACGCCCGTCGAGCGCGCCTTCGGCATATCTCCCTTTCGTCGTTTCCCTGCCGGAGGTGCCGGCGCCCGCCGTCACAGTCCCTGCAGCAGCACCAGCACGGCGATGGCCGCGCCGGCGGCCGCCGCCGTCGCCGTGCCGAGGCGCAGCGTGAAGCCCAGGGGGCCGGCGGCGGCGGCGAATCCCACCCGGCCGAGGGCGTTCATTCCCAGCGCGATGAGGATGGAGACGGCGGCACCGCTGAGGGACAGCCCGTTCCCCGCGAGGCGCGCGGCATTCAGCGAGGGCACGTCCACGTCCACGATGCCGGCCACGGCGCTCACCACATAGAGGCTGTCCGGGCCCGCCGACTTCAGCAGGAAGCCGCTCAGGGCCGAGACCAGGCCGAACATGATCGCGAAAGCGGCGAGGGGGCCGATGTCGAAGGGGTTGCCGAGGCTGGATTCCCCCTTGGCGCCCTCGGCGTTGCGCACCATCACGCCGCCGACGAGGCCGAAGGCGCAGGCCGCCGCCAGGGCCGGCGGGGCAAGGGTGGCGAGCAAGGCGGGGGCGACCACGGTGCAGATGACCAGCACCCGCAGCAGCGACACCATGGCCGCCAGCGCGGCGCCCCCCGCCAGCAGCGGCGCCGGCTCCCCTGCGGCGGCGCGGCGCGCGAAGGCGATGGTCACCGCCGTGGAGGAAACCAGCGCGCCACCCAAAGCGCTGATGATGATTTCCTTCTCCGGCCCCGCCACCTTCACCGCGACATAGCCGGCAAAGGAGATCGTCGCGGTCAGCACCATGAACAGCCAGAGCTGGCGGGGGTTGATGCTGTCGAACGGGTCGATGGTATGGTCCGGCAGCAGCGGAAGCACAATCACCGTCATGGCCAGCAGCACCAGGGCCGAGCGCAGCTCAAGCCAGGTTAGCCGGCGCAGTAATCCATGCAGCGCCCCGCGGGCCGCCAGCAGGCCGGTGGTGGCGATGGCCGCGGCGCTGGCCGCTGCCGCATCCCCCACCACCGCAAGGGCGCCCAGGGCGAACACCAGAAGGGCGGCAACGATGCTGGTGATGCCGAAATCCTCGTCCGCCACCATCTCGCGATATTTGAAGGCGGCGAACACGGTGGCAAAGGCGATGCCGGATACGGCGAGGATGGCCGGGCTCTGCAGCGCCGACGCCAGGGCGGCGCACACGCCCCCCAGAAGGCCGCAGAGGGCAAAGGTGCGCACGCCGGCGGTGCGGCTGCCGGCCGGTTCCCGCCGCTCCCGCCAGCCACGCTCGACCCCGACCACGAGGCCGATGGCGAGGGCGATGGCGAGGCGGAAGATCAGGTGGTCCATGGCGCATCCCGGGCTCTCGGCTTGCACGCGGGGAGCGGGCGCGCCTTCGGCCATCCTATATGGGTGCGGCGTGCGCGCCGAGAGCCATGGCGGGACGGCGGCGCTTGTGCCGGAAACCCGCGGATCGGGGCGCCCGTTCCCGCCGGCGGGACGGCGGCTCAGGCCTCCAGCCGGAACTTGCGGAAATCGCGGTGCTGGGTGGAGATGCGGCGCACCGTGCCGGTGGCCGCGCGCAGCACGATGGTGTCGGTCTCGATCACCTCGCGGCTGAAGCGCACCCCCATCAGCAGTGCCCCGTCGGTGACGCCGGTGGCGGCCACCAGGCAGTCGCCGCGCACCATCTCTTCAAGGTCATAGACCTTGGCGGCGTCGCGGATGCCGAGGGCCTTGGCCTGCTCGCGCTTCTTCTCGGTGTCGAGCACGAGGCGCCCCTGCATCTGGCCGCCGATGCAGCGCAGGGCCGCCGCCGCCAGCACCCCTTCCGCGGCGCCGCCGAGGCCGAGATAGATGTCCACCCCGCTCTCCTGCGGGTTGGTGGTGTGGATGATGCCCGCAACGTCGCCGTCGGTGATGAGCTTCACCGCCGCGCCGGTCTTGCGCACCGCCTCGATGAGGGGCGCGTGGCGCGGCCGGTCGAGGATGAGGGCGGTGATTTCCGAGGGGGGCACGCCCTTGGCCTCGGCGATGGCGCGCACATTGTCCTGCGGGCTCTGGGACAGGGAGACGATGCCGTCGGGATAGCCGGGGCCGATGGCCAGCTTCTCCATGTAGACCGGCGGCACCTTCAGCAGCGAGCCGCGCTCGGCGATGGCGAGCACCGCGATGGAGCCCTCCATGTTCTTGGCGCACAGGGTGGAGCCTTCGAGGGCGTCCACCGCCAGGTCCACCTCGGCGCCGCCGCGGCCCAGGGTCTCGCCCACATAAAGGTGGTCCCACTCCCCCGCCACGCCTTCGCCGATGACCACCGTGCCGGAGACGGGAATCTCGTTGAGCTCGCGGAAGCAGGTATCCATGGCGGCAAGGTCTGCCGCCTGCTCGTCGCCCCGCCCGCGCAGGCGTGCCGCGGCGACCGCGCAGCGCTCGGTGACCTGGGCCATGTCCAGGGCGAGGCGTCGGTCCAGCACCTGGGCCATCCGGGCTGCGCTCATGGCGTCAATCCTTCTCGATGCGAATGACCTGCGGCAGGGAGGCGACGACGCCGTCTGCCTCGATGGCGGCAATGGCGCGCCTCACGGCCTCTTCGGTCGTAGCATAGGTGATGAGGATGACATGCGCCGTCTCGGTGCCGGAGGCATCGCCGCCGGGGCGGCGCTGCACGATGGATTCCAGCGAGATCTGCTCGTCGGCCATGCGCCGGGCGATGGTGGCGGCGGTGCCCGGCCGGTTCACCACCGCAAGGCGGATGTAATAGCCGCCCTCGTGGCGCTGCATGGGCGCGCGCTCGGCCTTCTGCAGTTGCGCCACCGGCAGGCCGAAGGCGAAGCCCCGCGCGCCGCGGGCCACGTCGGCAAGATCGCCCACCACGGCGGAGGCGGTGGCGTCGCCGCCGGCGCCCGGGCCCACCAGGGTGAGCGTCACCGCATCGCCATCCACCGCCACCGCATTGGTGACGCCGGATACCTGGGCGATGGGCCAGTGCTTCGGCACCATGGTGGGGTGGACCCGCTGCTCGATGCCGGTGTCGGTCTTCACCGCCACGCCCAGCAGCTTCACCCGGTAGCCGAGGTCGTCCGCGGCGGCGAGGTCGGCGAGGGTCAGCTGGCGGATGCCCTCCACATAGATGGCGTCCGCGTCCACCTGCGTGCCGAAGGCCAGCGAGGTGAGGATGGCAAGCTTGTGGGCGGTGTCGAAGCCGTCGATGTCGAAGGTCGGGTCGGCCTCCGCATAGCCGAGGCGCTGGGCCTCCCCCAGGCAGACCTGGAAGGAGAGCTTCTCGTCGGCCATGCGGGTGAGGATGTAGTTGCAGGTGCCGTTGAGGATGCCGGACACGCGCTCAATGACGTTGCCGGCCAGGGATTCGCGCAGCGTCTTCACGATGGGGATGCCGCCGGCCACCGCCGCCTCGAAATGCAGCCCGGCGCCGGAAGCTTCGGCGCGGCGGGCGAGGTCCAGGCCGCATTTGGCCAAGAGGGCCTTGTTCGCGGTCACCACCGGGAGGCCGCGGTCCAGCGCCGCCGCCACCGCCGCCTTGGCCGGGTCGCCGTCGCCGCCCATCAGCTCCACGAACACGTCGATGCCGGGGTCGCGCGCCAGCGCCACCGGGTCGGTGTGCCAGGTGACGCCGGACAAATCGAGGCCGCGATCGCGGCCGGGGTCCCGGGCCGCCACCGCCACCACCTTCACGGCGCGGCCGGTGATGGCTTCGAGGGCGCCGGCGCGCCGCTCAAGCATGCGGAAGACGGCGGCCCCGACGGTGCCGAGGCCGGCGAGGCCCACTTTCAGTTCGCTCATGGATCGGACCGGTTCTTTTTCGGAGCCGGCCCCGGCCGGGCGATCACCCGGCACGGGACCCGTCTCCGCGCGTTCGAAGGGAGCGCCGCGGATCAGCGCGCGGCGCTGAGCGGCACGACATTGTGCAGCGTGGTGCCCGCCTGGTCGAAGAAGCGGCGGATGTTGCGCGCCGCCTGGCGGATGCGCTGCTCGTTCTCCACCACGGCGATGCGGACATAATCATCCCCATGCTCGCCGAAGCCGACGCCGGGGGCCACGGCCACTTCCGCCTTCTCGATGAGGAGCTTGGCGAATTCCACCGAGCCCATGGCGCGGAACGGCTCGGGAATGGGGGCCCAGGCGAACATGGAGGCCTGCGGCACGGGGATGGCCCAGCCGGCGCGGCCGAAGCTCTCCACCAGCGCGTCGCGGCGCTTCTTGTAGGTCTCGCGCATCTCGGCCACGCACTCCTGCGGGCCGTTCAGCGCCGCCGCCGCCGCCACCTGGATGGGGGTGTAGGCGCCGTAGTCGAGATAGGACTTCACCCGCGACAGGGCGGCGATGAGGCGCTCGTTGCCCACCGCGAAGCCCATGCGCCAGCCCGCCATGGAATAGGTCTTGGACATGGAGGTGAATTCCACCGTCACGTCCATGGCGCCCGGCACCTGCAGCACCGAGGGGGGCGGGTTGCCGTCGAAATACAGCTCGGCATAAGCGAGGTCGCTCAGGACGATCAGGTCGTTCTTCTTCGCGAAGGCCACCACGTCCTTGTAGAACTCGATATCCGCCACGCAGGCCGTGGGGTTCGAGGGATAGCACAGCACCACCGCGATGGGCTTGGGGATGGAGTGCTGCACCGCCCGTTCCATGGCGTGGAAGAATTCCGGCCCCGGCTCCACCGGCACCGAGCGGATGACGCCGCCAGCCATGAGGAAGCCGAAGGCGTGGATGGGGTAGGACGGATTGGGGGTGAGGATGACGTCGCCCGGCGCGGTGATGGCCTGCGCCATGTTGGCGAAGCCCTCCTTGGAGCCCAGCGTCGCCACCACCTGGCGGTCGGGGTCCAGCTTCACGCCGAATCGCCGCTCGTAATAGGCCGCCTGCGCCCGGCGCAGGCCGGGGATGCCCTTGGAGGCCGAATAGCGGTCGGTGCGCGGCTTGCCGATGGTTTCCTTGAGCTTCTCGATCACATGCTCCGGCGCGTCGAGGTCCGGGTTGCCCATGCCGAGGTCAACGATGTCCACCCCGGCATTGCGGGCGGCGGCCTTCACACGGTTCACCTGTTCGAACACGTAGGGCGGCAGCCGGCGAATGCGGTGGAAATCGGTGGTCATTTTCAAGGCTCCAGGGGCCGCGCGTTTCTGTCTCCCGGCGCGGCAGTCGGGCTTTGTAGCATTGTTCGGTGAATGAAAAAGCCATGATTGCGATGGGAGTGGGGCGGCGGCGCGGTTGCGGCACTGCAGCATCCCGGGCCGGGGGGCGCCGGCCTCATTTCCCCTGGGTGCGGGCGAGGCGCTCCAAGTCCTTCTGCAGCTTCTGCTGGGCCTCGGGCGTGAGCGCGGGCGCGCGTTCGGCGGCGGGGGCGCCCACCGAGGGGAAGGCGGTATCCGGCACCTGGGGCACGGAAGGGTTGGGCGGGGTGAGGCCGGCCGCCGGATCGTCGCCGGCGCAGGCGGAGAGGGTGGCAAGGGCGAGCCCCGCCAAGGCCGCACGCACGCAGGCGGAAAGGATTCTGCGCCCGCCTGCCCAAGGCGTGCGGATGGCCGGGTTCGAAAGAAGGATGGACATGGTGCTCCGCTTCATGCGTCCGAACGGTCCCGGCCGCCCCGGCTCCGGCCCGAATCGCCCGTTGCGGACGCCGCTGATTTCCCCAGGATCGGCCGCCGCACGAGGCTCGATCCTGTCACGATCGCTGGATAATATGGACGAACCGCTGATGGCGATACAAGCCGGAGCGGTACAAGATGGGTCGGACGTCACGCAACGGGCCGCCAGAAGGGAAGAACGAATGTCCCGCGCCGAGGAAACGTCGAACATGTCCGAGATCCGCCCGGGTCTTGCACTTCCTCCCGACCTGACGGCGCCCCCGTTTATGCCGGCGGTTTCCTCCGAAACCCCGCCGCAGGCGCCGCCCGGCGCGGTGGATGCGCCGGCCCGGGAGGCTGCGCCGCCGCCCGCCGCCGGCCGTCCCGCGCCCGCCGGCCCCGGTCCGGCCGCCGACGCCGGCCGCGGGCTCGACATGGAAGCCTTCGCCCGCAATCTCGCGCAGATGGTGGAGGAGGGGGGCAAGGCCATGGCCGCCTATCTCACCCCCCGCGACGGCGCCAACACCGAGGCCATGGCCGAGGATATCGCCGACGCCCTGAAGACCGTGGGCCACGTGGCGGAATATTGGATCGCCGATCCGCAGCGCACGGTGGAGGCCCAGTCGCGCCTCATGGCGGGCTACCTCTCGGTGTGGGCCAACACCATGAAGCGCCTGGCCGGGGAAGAGGTGGCGCCGGTGACCGCCCCCGACCCGAAGGATGCCCGCTTCAAGGATGAGGGCTGGCGCGAGAGCCCCATTTTCGACGCCCTGAAGCAGGCCTACCTGGTCACCACCCACTGGGCGCAGGACATGGTGCAGGAGGCCGAGGGCATCGACCCGCACACCCGGCACAAGGCCGAATTCCTGGTCCGGCAGATCTCCAATGCCATCTCCCCCTCCAACTTCGTGCTCACCAATCCCGAGCTGATCCGCGAGACGCTGTCGTCGTCCGGCGAGAATCTCGTGAAGGGCATGAAGAACCTGACCGAGGACCTGATCGAGGGCGGGGGCAGCCTCAAGATCCGCCAGACCGACATGAACGCCTTCGAAGTGGGGCGCAACCTTGCCACCACGCCGGGCAAGGTCATTTTCGAGAATGAGCTGATGCAGCTCATCCAGTACGAGCCGACCACCGCCAGCGTGAAGAAGACGCCGGTGCTCATCGTGCCGCCCTGGATCAACAAATTCTACATCCTCGACCTGACGGCGGAAAAATCGCTCATCCGGTGGCTGGTGGACCAGGGGCTCACCGTCTTCACCATCTCCTGGGTCAATCCCGACGCGCGCCTCGCCGAGAAGGGCTTCGACGACTACATGCGCGAAGGCATCATGACCGCCCTCGACACCGTGGCGGTGGCATCGGGCGAGCGCAGGGCCCATACGGTGGGCTATTGCGTGGGCGGAACCCTCCTGGCCAGCACCCTCGCCTATATGGCGGCGACCGGCGACGACCGCATCGCCTCCGCCACCTTCCTCACCACCCAGATCGACTTCACCCATGCCGGAGACCTCAAGGTCTTCGTGGATGAGGAGCAGCTGGCGAGCCTCGAACGCAAGATGAAGGAGATGGGCTATCTTGAGGGGGGCAAGATGGCCGCCGCCTTCAACCTGCTGCGCTCCAATGACCTGATCTGGCCCTACGTAGTGAACAACTACATGAAGGGGAAGGCGCCGTTTCCGTTCGATCTTCTGTTCTGGAACGCCGATTCCACACGGATGCCGGCATCGAACCATTCCTATTACCTGCGCAACTGCTACCTCACCAACAACATCGCGCGCGGATTGGCCGAGCTTTCCGGCGTGCGCCTCGATATGCGCAAGGTGACGGTGCCGGTTTATTCCCTGGCGACGCGGGAGGACCATATCGCGCCGGCCAATTCGGTCTATATCGGCGCCAACCTGCTCTCGGGGCCGGTGCGCTACGTGCTCGCGGGCTCCGGCCACATTGCCGGCGTGGTCAATCCGCCGACCAAGATGAAGTATCAATATTGGGCGGATGGTCCCACCGGCCCCAGCTTCGACCTGTGGCTGGAAGGCGCGCGGGAGCACAAGGGCTCCTGGTGGCCGGACTGGATGGCCTGGTTCACCAACCAGCATCCCGAGGAGGTGCCGGCCCGGGTGGTGGGCGGCGGCCGGCTCACCCCCATCGAGGATGCGCCGGGGCGCTATGTGAAGGCGCGCAGCTGACCGGGTTGCCGGCCAACGGAGCGTCCCTGCGGGGGCGCACGCGCTCGGCTGGCCTGTGAGGGCGCGGGCGTGATCGTGAAGGAGATGCCCGCCGGGGTGCCCCAAGGCCCGGCGGCGTCGCCCCTTCAGGCACGGTTTCAGGGCAGGGGGGATCGGGGCGATGTGCACGGGCGGATGCTTGTGCCCGGCCCTGGTCGCGATGACGGCGCGCCGCGCCCTGCGAGCGCCCCGCCGATGCAGGCCCGGGCGCGCCACGTGGCTCCGGCCCGCCTCCGGCCTATTTGCCGTAGTTGGCGACGATGAAATCGTAGGCCTTGCGTGCATCGGCGGAGAGGCGGGAAGAGCTGGTCATCACCTTGGCGAACAGCTCCTTGGCCTTGGCTACGTCGGCCGGGCCGAGATCGCCGCGATAATAGAGGCTGGCGAGGTTGTAGGTGGCATCCATGTCGCCGGCGGCCGCCGCCCGGGCATACCAGGTGGCGGCATTCTGGTTGCTCACGGGAAGGCCGCCACGGCCCAGGCTGTAGAAGCGCCCCACGTTGAACTGGGCCCGGGCGAGCCCCTGCTCGGCTGCGCGGCGGTACCATTTGAAGGCTTCGGGCAGGTTCTGCTCCACGCCGCCGCGGCCGCCGTCATAGATCTTGGCGATGATGAACTGGGCTTCCGCATCCCCCCGTTCCGCCAGCGGCCGGGCGATGGCGAGGGCGGTCTTGAAGTCGCCCTGCCCATAGGCAATCTCCGCCTCCGCCAGATCGCCCGCCGTATTGGCCAGGGTGGCACCGGCGGGCACAGGCTGGCCGGCGCCGGTGGAGCCCGTCTCCAGCAGCGGCAGCGGGACACCGCCATCGGGTTCGGCGGCGGAGCGCGGCCCCAGCGGGCCGGGCTTGTCCATGGCCGGCACCAGCGGACGTGGCGGCTCCGCCGGGGCCGGCGTGCGGGCGGATTTCGCGCCGCCGATGAACAGGTCATTGCTGCGGGACGGCTGGCGCTCCGCCTCCGGCTGGGGCCGGGCCTCCCGCATGGCGATGGGGGCTTCCGTCCGTCCCGGCGGGGCGAGGGTGGCGGCTTCCTCGCGGCTGAGGAACAGGAACAGGCCGATGGCCGCAAGCGCGGCGCCGGTGCCCACCAGGATGCCCTTGAGGGGGCCGCTGAACCAGCCCTCCCCGCCGGCCGCGGGGGCGGGCCTGGCCGGCGGCGCACCCGGTGCGGCGGCAGCCGCGGGCCGGGCCAGCAGGGCCTGCGCCAGCGCCCGCCCCGCGGTGGCCTTCGGCGCCTCGCCGGCCAGGGCGTCGAGGAAGGCGCGCATGTCGGGGAAGCGCTTTTCCGGCTTCTTCTCAAGCGCCCGCATCACCACCGCCTCAAGGTTCCGGTTGAGGCCGGGCCGGGCGAGGGCGGAAAGCCGGGGCGGCGGGGTTTCGATCTGTGCGCGCATCAGATCGTAATCGGTGTCGGCGCGGAACGGCACACGGCCGGCCAGCATCTCGTAGAGCACGATGGCGAGGCTGTAGAGGTCCGAGCGCGCGTCGCCCTGGGCGCCCTTCATCTGCTCCGGCGCCATATAGGCGAGGGTGCCGACGATGCTGCCGTCGCGGGTGAGGCGCTGGGAGCCCTCCACCCGGGCAATGCCGAAATCCATGATCTTGAGCAGGCCGCTCTCGGTGACCATGAGGTTGGCGGGCTTGATGTCGCGATGGAAGACCCCGGCGGCGTGGGCGTAGCACAGGCCTTCGCCGGCCTGGGTCACCAGCGACACGGCGGTGGCGGGGTCCATGGGGGCCTGGCTGCGGGAGATGAGGGTTTCCAGCGTGTCGCCGCGCACCAGCTCCATCACCATGTGCAGGCTCTGGCCTTCGGGCACCAGGGCATAGAGCGTGGCGATATTGGGGTGGTTGAGCTTGGCGAGGCTGGAGGCCTCGGCCCGGAAGCGGTCGGCGAAGCTGGGGTCGTTGGTCAGCTCCGGCCGCAGCGACTTGATGGCCACCTCCCGGCCGAGGGCGGGATCAAAGCCCACATGGACCTGCCCCACGCCGCCGGCCCCCAGCAGGCGGCGCACTTCATAGGGGCCGATGCGCGCGGGCATGGTCATTGCGGCTCTCCCGGAGGGCAGGCGGCGCTTTCCTTCTGCCGTGCGTCGAGCACGTCGAAGGCGGGAAGCCGCCGGGTGGCGCCCTGCGGGAGGGCGGGCGGGGCGGTGCCCACCGTGAAGACGCCCACCGAGATGTTGTCCTCGCCGCCGGCGCGGTTGGCGTCGCGGATCAGCGCTTCGCAGGCGGCCTGCGGCGGCAGGTGCTGGCAGATGCCGCGGATGTGGTCGTCCTCCACCATGTTGGTGAGGCCGTCCGAGCACAGGATGAAGCGGTCGCCGGCCTTAAGCGGCACGCCGTCCGGGTCGCTGGTGGGGGTGATGGGGCGGGGCGAGCCCACCGCCTGGAGAATGCCGTGGCTGTCCGGGTGGGTTTTCGCCTCGGCCGGGCTGATGAGGCCGTCGCGGACCAGCTTGGCCACATAAGTGTGGTCATCGCTGATCTGGGTGAGGGCGCCGTCGCGCAGGAGGTAGGCCCGGCTGTCGCCCACGTGAACGAGGAAGGCCCGGTTGTCCTGGAAGGCGAGGGCGGTAAGGGTGGCGCCCATGCCGTGATAGGCGGGGTTTTCCCGGGCCGCCTCGCGGATGGCCGCATGGGCCTGGTGCACGCAGGCGAGCAGGCGGGCCGCGGCCGGCCCCTCGCCGGCGAAGAAGCCGCGCATCACCACTTCCACGGCAATGGCGCTGGCCACCTCGCCGGCGGCGTGGCCGCCCATGCCGTCGGAGACCACGGCCAGGGCATCGGCGAAGGTGCCCTGTGGGCTGCGCCGCGCCGCATAGGCGACGCGATCCTCATTGGCGGGGCGCACCCTGCCGGGGTCGGTGAGCATGGCGCCGTCCACCATGAGGGGCGCTTCTGCCGGCGGGGCGGGGGTGGCCGCGGACATGTCTTTCTCCCGCCCGCTCAGGGCGCCCGCTGGGCCTGGAGCAGGGCAACGCCGTATTTGATGGGTACCGCGAACGAGACGGCAGCGTTGCCCAGGGCCAGCCCATAGGTGAAGAAGCCGATGACGCGGCCGGAACTGTCGAACACCGGGCCGCCGCTGTTGCCGGCACCGGTGGTGTTGATGGCCAGCTGGAAGGCGTCGCCGATGTCCGAATAGGCCTTGATGTGGTCTTTCGTGTCGGCGGTGGAGGCCGCGACACGGGAAATGATGCCCTCCGTCACGGTGGGCTGCGGCACCAGCTCTTCCCGGGTGCCGCGACGGCCGGCCTCCAGCGTGCTCACCACCACGCGGTCTTCCATGGACACGGCGGGATAGCCGAGAACGGTCACCCGGTCCCCGACCACCAGCTTGTCGTCCGCGGCGATCTGCACCTTGTTGAGGCTCTGGGGGGTGTCCACCTTGATGAGGGCGGCGTCCGCATCGGTGGAAGCGCGCACGAGGGTGGCCGCCATGCCAAGGCGGCTGCCGGGAAAGCGGACCTCCAGTTCCTCGTTGCGGCCGATGAGGTTGCGGCCGTCGTCGGAGATGCGGAAGGGAATCTTGTCCAGGAAGACCACGCCGGCTTCCTGCTCGGGAATCCATTCGTAATTGCCGATCGCCGCCAGCTCGGGATCACCCGGACCCACATTGCGGGCGCGGGCTTCCTTGTAGACGAGGGCCTCGCGATAGGGCCAACGGAACTTGGTCATCCAGCCGGCGGCCACATGCTTGTTGGTCAGGATGAAGCCGTTCTCGCTGACCACGAAGCCGGAGCCGGAGCCCCCGAGGCCGACGCGGAAATTGTTGCGGGCGCCGTCGTCCAGCGTCAGCCAGGGCACGATGTCGCCGTTTCGCAGGCGCACGAAGGCGGGGTAATAGCGCTTGTTGTAGGCGACCATCTTCACAAACAGCGGCTTGCCTGCCTCGCGGTCATAAAGCCCCCATTTCAGGGTGATGCGGACCGTGGCGTCGCCGTAGGTCTCGATGATCTGCCGGGAGCTGGTGCCAAGCTCCTTGGCCACGCTGGCGATGGCCTCCTGCTTGGCCTTCGCCACCTCCTCCGCCTGGATCTGTGCCTGCGCCTGCGCTGCTTCCGCCGCTTCGGTCCGCAGCTTCTGGGTGTTCTGCGCCGAATACCAGTAGAGCGCGCCACCGCCCACCAGGATGAAGGCGACGAGGCCGGCCGCCAGGGCCGACCAGGATTTTCGGGTGCTGCGCCGCTCCTCGTACAGCAGGCGCTCCACGGTTTCCTTGCCCACGCTTTGTTTGGGCGGGACGGCCACGGGCAATGCGGCGGCGGTGGCCTCCGGCGGGGCGGACGGCACCGACATGATGCGGGTGGCGGCGGCGTCCACCACATTCATCACACGGGTGCGCGAGGCGTAGCCTTCGGGACGCGGCTGGATGTCGAAGACGAATTTGGGGCCGCCCTTGCCGAGCTCGATCACGTCGTCGGGAAAGATCTCCCGCTCCGCGGTCACCGGCTCGCCATTGAGGAAGGTGCCGTTGCTGGAGCCGGTGTCGGCGAGGAAGACGTTGGGCCCTTCAAGATTGCGCAGGGTGATGGTGGCGTGCTGGCGGCTCACCAGGTCGTCGCCGTCGGAACCGTAGAGCACATCCGAACCGGGCTTGCGGCCGATCTGGAGCGCCAGGCCTTCCACGATCGCGAACTGATCCAGGCGATTGGCCTTCGCACCGTTCAGATGCCGCAGAACGATGTTACGAGTGACGGGTTCCATGTCTCCCCCTACGCACCCTGCACATGACCATCGGCGCCGGCGCGGTCCATGCGGCGCTCCGTGGTGGCGCCCAGGCCCCCGGCGGCCGCCCGCGCGCCGGCTCTCACCGGGTCACCTGTTTCAAGACCCCCCGGGGGGGCCGGCTTCACTCGCCGATGTCGGTCACCATGCTCACCGGCAGGGCCAGGGTTGCCTGCGTCCCCGCGGCAGGCCCGCCCGATGCGGGAGCGGCCCCGGCCAGGCTGGGGGAAGCCGGCGCGGCACCTGCAGCCGCCACTGCGCCGCCAGCCATCGCGCTCCCGGTCAGCGCGGCGCCACCGGCCGCCGTGGCTGCGCCCAGGGCCGGTGTCGCTCCCGGCGCCGGCTGGCTTCCTCCCTCCGTTCCGCGGGCATAGGTATAGGAGGGCGTCGCCGCCGGCGCAGGCAGGGCGCCGGTGGACGGGGCCGATCCGGCCGGCTCCGAGGGCTCCGCCCGGGCCACGTCGGTGGCGTCCTTGCTCTTGCTCTTGGAGGCGGTCTTGGTGGGCTTGCTCTTGCCCTTGGCCACCTTGGCCCCGCCGCTGGAGGCCCGCGGCTTGGCCATGGCCGAGGCCGCCATGCCGACGATGGCGGCAACGCCGATGCCCAGCGCAACGCCCCGTCCCAGGCGGGGACCGGCGTGGGCTTCCCGCGCGAAGCCGACGAGAACGAGGGAGAAGCAGGAAATCGCGGCAACGAGGCCGAGCACGACCCGCCGCAGACGCAAATGCGCTCCGCAGCGCATCGCGTGCGTGTGAAGTACAGTTTGCATATGAGTATTCCCCAATTACCGGTAACGTTAACCCTGCCGCAACCCCAGGTCAAGAATTCCGCCACTTGCACGTAGACTTCAAAATTTTTTGGCGGGCACCTTTTGTAATGGCGAAGCTGACTCCGGCCCAAAGTGGTTCATCCATCTTCTTGGGCGACTGTAAACTTGGCTCACAGATGATATTTTGTGCAGTAAAGACGGCTCGGCCGGCATCCGTCCAAGGGGTGGAGCCGTGGGCGCCGCGCCGCCCTGCGGCATCGCCCGGCCCCCTGCCGACCTTGCGGTGAACGAGCGCCTTTCGCCCGAAGCCGCTTGCGTTTAGGTTGGCGCAGGCCCGCCGTGCGGCCGAAGAGCTGGTCGAGGACCCGTGCGTTACGTTTCCACCCGGGGCGAAGCTCCCGTTCTGTCCTTTTCCGATGCGCTGCTGGCAGGCCTGGCGCGCGACGGCGGCCTCTATGTGCCCGAGGCCTGGCCGAGCCTGTCGGCGGACGAGATCGCCGCCCTCGCCGGCAAGCCCTATGCGGCCGTCGCCAAGGCGGTCATCGGCCCGTTCGTCGCTGGCGCCCTGCCCGAGCGCGTCCTCGACCTGATGATCACCGACGCCTATGCCGGCTTTCGCCATCCCGCCGTGACGCCGCTGGTCCAGATCGCGCCCAACCGCTTCGTGCTGGAGCTGTTCCACGGGCCCACCCTGGCCTTCAAGGATGTGGCGATGCAGCTGCTCGCCCGCCTCATGGACCATGTGCTCGCCGAGCGCGGCGCCCGCGCCACCATCGTCGGGGCCACCTCGGGGGACACGGGCAGCGCCGCCATCGAGGCGTTCCGCCATTCCGATGCGGTGGACGTGTTCATCCTCTATCCGCACAAGCGGGTGTCCGAGGTGCAGCGGCGGCAGATGACGACGGTCAATTCGCCGTCGGTCCACGCCATTGCCGTGGAAGGCACGTTCGACGACTGCCAGAGCATGGTGAAGGCCATGTTCAACCATCACGCCTTCCGCGACCAGCTGGCGCTGGCGGGCGTGAATTCCATCAATTGGGCGCGCATCGTCGCCCAGGTGGTCTATTATTTCTATGCGGCCACGGCCCTGGGGGCGCCGCACAGGGACATCTCCTTCGTGGTGCCCACCGGCAATTTCGGCGACATCCTCGCCGGCTGGGTGGCCAAGAAGATGGGCCTTCCCATCCGCGATCTCTCCATCGCCACCAATGTCAACGACATCCTGGTGCGGACCCTGGAAACCGGCCGCTACGAGGTGAAGGGGGTTCACCCCTCCTCGTCGCCCTCCATGGACATCCAGGTGTCCTCCAATTTCGAGCGGCTGCTGTTCGAGGCCCTCGACCGGGACAGCGCGGCCCTGCGCCAGCTCATGGCTTCCCTGTCCCAGTCCGGCGCCTTCACCGTGCCGCGCGGGGCGCTCGCCGCCATTGCCGCCGATTTCTCCGCCGCCCGCGCCGACGAGCCGGAAACCGGCGCCACCATCGCGCGGCTCTATTCCTCCGCCGGCTATCTGGCGGACCCCCATACGGCGGTGGGCCTCGCCGTCGCCGACAAGGTGGAGCATGCGGCCCATGTGCCGCAGGTGGTGCTTTCCACCGCCCATCCGGCCAAGTTCCCCGATGCGGTGGAGGCGGCCACCGGCCATCGCCCGGCCCTGCCGCCGCACATGGCGGACCTCATGACCCGGCGCGAGAGCGTCACCGTGCTGCCCAACGACCTTGCGGCGGTGGAGAGCTTCATCCGCGCCCGGGCGCGCGTGGCGGCAGGTGCAGCCGCATGAGCGTGCAGATCACGACGCTCGACAACGGCATCACCGTGGTCACCGACGAGATGAGTCATCTGGGTACCGCCTCCCTGGGCATCTGGGTGGGCGCCGGCGCCCGCGACGAGCAGGAGAACGAGCACGGCATCTCCCATCTCCTTGAGCACATGGCCTTCAAGGGCACGCGGCGGCGCACGGCGCGGCGCATCGCCGAGGAGATCGAGCAGGTGGGCGGCGACATCAACGCCGCCACCTCGGTGGAACAGACCTCCTACAATGTGCGGGTGCTGGGCGAGGACGTGGGCCTCGGCCTCGACATCCTCGCCGACATCCTCACCGAGCCGGCCTTCGCGCCCGACGAGCTGGAGCGGGAGAAGAACGTGATCGTGCAGGAGATCGGCGCGGTCATGGACACGCCCGACGACCTGGTGTTCGACCTGTTCCAGGAATGCGCCTTCCCGGGCCAGTCGGTGGGCCGCTCCATCCTCGGCACGCCGGAAACGGTGCGGGGCTTCCACCGCGACCAGCTGGGCGCCTATCTCGGCCGCACCTATCGCGGTCCGCGCATGGTGGTGGCCGGCGCCGGGGCGGTGGAGCATGCGCGGCTGGTGGCCGATGCCGGTGCGCGGCTGAAGTCCATCGCGCCTGCCGGCAAGCCGGAGCTTCCCCTCGCCACCTATGCCGGCGGCACGCAGCTGGTGGCGCGCGACCTGGAGCAGGTGCACGTGCTTCTGGGCCTCGAAGGCTGCTCCTACCACCATGGCGATTATCACGCGGTGCAGGTGCTCGCCAACGTGCTAGGCGGAGGCATGTCGTCCCGCCTGTTCCAGGAGGTGCGGGAAGAGCGGGGCCTTTGCTATTCCATCTATGCCTTCCACTGGAGCTATGCCGACACCGGCCTGTTCGGCATCTATGCCGGCACCGACACGGGGGACGTGGGCGAGCTTTGCGATGCCGTGATCGAGCAGGTCCTCGATACCGCCGAGACCGTGACCGACACCGAGGTGGCCCGCGCCAAGGCGCAGATGAAGGTGGGCCTGCTCGCGGCGCTGGAGAGTTCCGGCGCACGGGCCGACCAGCTCGCCCGGCAGATCCTGGGCTTCGGCCGCGTCATCCCGGTGGAGGAGATCGTCGCCCGGGTGGATGCGGTGGATGTGGGCGCGGTGCGCCGCGCGGCGCAGGCCCTCATCGCCCGCGGCCGGCCGACCCTCACCGCCATCGGGCCGAAGGGCGGCCTCGATCCTGCGGCGCGGGCGGCGGAGCGGCTGCAGCGCAACTGAAACGCGAATTGGAGTTGCATCCAGATCTTCGCGCGAACAAGGGGTTGGAGCCTGTTCGGCGCACCTGCCCCGGCGCCGGTGGCGCACCAGCCTGCGACCATTGAGCCGATGGCGGGCCTCGGCCCGGCAGAAGCGTGGCAGCCTGCCATGGCGTATGCTGAAGCGTGAACTGCGGTCGCAGGCGCCATTTGCCGCCGGCGGCGGCGTGGGGGAGTATCGGGGGCCGGTCCCGCTCTGGCGGCGGCCCGCGGGACTAGAAAAGAGATATTGTTCGGGTCGCATCCGCATGTGGCTTTCCACCATCTTCCTGTGCCCGCCGGAGCCCCTCCCCACCATCGAGGGCCAGGGCATCTACCTGCGCGTGCCGCAGATGGGGGATTTCGCCAAATGGCGCGCGCTGCGCGAGGAGAGCCGTTCCTTCCTCACGCCGTGGGAACCGCTCTGGCCCGAGGATGATCTGACCCGCGGCGCCTACCGCCGCCGCCTGCGGCGCTATGCGCGCGATATGGTGGCGGACGAGGCCTATCCGCTCTTCATCTTCCGCCGCGGCGACCATGAGCTGCTGGGCGGCCTCACCTTGTCCAATGTGCGGCGCGGCGTGTGCCAGGCGGCGAGCCTGGGCTATTGGATGGGCGCGCCCCATGCCGGGCAGGGCCACATGAAGGCGGCGGTCAACGCTTTGCTTCCTGTGGCTTATGACGTGCTCCATCTGCGCCGCATCGAGGCGGCGTGCATGCCTTCCAACCGGCCGTCCATCCGCCTTCTGGAGAGCTGCGGCTTCCTGCGGGAGGGATATTCCCGGGAATATCTGTGCATCAACGGCGTGTGGGAGGACCACCTGCTGTTCGCTCGGCTGCGCCACGACATGGCGCTGCCGGAACTGCTGCGGCAGGTGCCGCCCACCGCGGCGCAGTAAGGGCGGACCCGCCCCGCCCATTGCGGGATGCCGCCGTCTTGGGGGGGCGCGACGCCGTCTTGGGGCGCGCGGCGCCGGATGCGGCTCAGCCCCGCGCCCGCAGCTCCCGGCGCAGGATCTTGCCGGTGGCGGTCATAGGCAGCGTGTCGGTGAAGGCCACATGGCGCGGATATTCGTGGGCGGAAAGGCGGGTCTTCACGAAGTCCTGGATCTCGGTCGCCAGCGCCTCGGTGGGCGCCACGCCCGGCTTCGGCACCACCCAGGCCTTCACCGCCTCCGTGCGCAGCGGGTCGGGCACCCCCACCACGGCCACCAGCGCCACGGCGGGATGCTTGAGGATGCAGTCCTCGATCTCCCCCGGCCCGATGCGGTAGCCGGCCGAGGTGATCACGTCGTCCGAGCGGCCCACATACCAGAGGTAGCCGTCCGCGTCCTGCCGGCCCATGTCGCCGGTGAGCAGGAAGTCGCCGGCATATTTCTGCGCCGTGGCCTCGGGATTGCGCCAGTACTCCAGCATCATCACCGGATCGCCGCGGCGGATGCCGATGTGGCCTTCCGTGTCCGCCGGCAGCTCCGTGCCGGCCTCGTCCACGATGCGCACGTCGTGGCCCGGAATGGCCTTGCCCATGGAGCCGGGGCGAATGGGGAAGAAGTTCGAATTGCAGCCCACCACGAGGTTGCATTCGGTCTGGCCGTAGATTTCCCGCGCCTCCACCCCAAGGCGCTCCTTCACGAAGGCGCCCAGCTCCGCCCCCAGGGTCTCGCCGCCGGTGAGGAGGGAGCGCAGCTTCAGGCCGTCGTGCCGCACATCGGCCTGCCGCAAGAGCTTCAGCGCCGTGGGTGGGAGGAAGACGTTGCGCACATGGTGGTCGGCCATCAGCGCCATGGCGGCCTCGGGATCGAACTTCTTCGCCCGGTGGGCGAGCACGGGCACGCCGAAGTAGAGGGAGGGGAAGAGCACGTCGAACAGTCCGCCGATCCAGGCCCAGTCTGCCGGGGTCCAGTGCAGGTCCCCGGGCTGGGGCATGTATTGGTGCACGAACTGGATGCAGGGCAGGTGGCCCAGCAGCACCCGGTGGCCGTGCAGCGCCCCCTTGGGATTTCCGGTGGTTCCCGAGGTGAAGATGATGATGGCCGGGTCGTCCGGCCCGGTCTCCACCGGGGTGAAGCGGTCGCTGGCGGCCTCCAGCGCCGCGTCGAAGCCGGCGGCGCCCCCCGTGTCGGCACCGATGACGAAGACATAAGCGAGGTCCGGCAGGCGGTCCCTCACCCGCTCCAGCTTGGCGAGGCCCGCAAGGTCGGTGACCAGGGCGCGGGCGCCCGACGCGGCGAGGCGGAATTCCAGCGCCTCGTCGCCGAACAGGGTGAAGAGGGGAACCGAGACCATTCCCGCCTTGAACGCGGCGATGTGGGCGATGGCGGTTTCCGGCGCCTGCGGCAGGAACACCGCCACCCGGTCGCCGGCCGCGAGGCCGCGGGCGCGCAGGGCGTTGGCGAAGCGGTTGGTGAGCGCCTTCAGCTGGTCGAAGCTGTGGGTGCGGACGGCGCCGCTCTCCTCCACGAAGATGAGGGCCGGCTTGCCGGAGCCGTCCGCATGGGCGTCGGCGCAGGCCACGCCCATGTTGAAGCGCCCGGGAATCCGCCAGGAAAAGGCCCGGATGAGCCCCGCATAATCGTCCGCCGGCACGAGCATGACCGCCTCCCGTCGCGCCGCTCTGGTGTGGCGGCTTCAGGAAACGATCGAACGTTTTTTTAATGGGCGGGTCAATAGGCGGCACACGGATGGTGCCGCCCCGTCCCCCGCTGGCAGGGCTGCGGCGCCTTGCACGCCCTCAGTAATAGGAGGCGATCTTCTCCACCTCGGCCCGGGAGCCGAACACCAGCGGGATGCGCTGGTGGATGTGGTGCGGCTGGATGTCGAGGATGCGCGTCTTGCCGTCGGTGGCACCGCCCTTGGCCTGTTCCACCAGGAAGGCGAGGGGGAAGGCCTCGTAGATGAGGCGCAGGCGGCCGTTCTCATAGCCCTTGCGCTTGTCGGCAGGGTAAACGTAGACGCCGCCGCGGGTGAAGATGCGGAAGGCGTCGGCCACCATGGACCCCACCCAGCGCATGTTGAAATCCTTGCCGCGCGGGCCTTCCTTGCCGGCGAGGCAATCGTCGAGATAGCGCTGCATGGGCGCATCCCAGTGGCGCACGTTGGACTGGTTGACGCCGTATTCCTTGGTCTCGGCCGGGATCTCCACTTCCGTGCGCGCCAGCACGAAGTCGCCGCTCAGCCGGTCATGCACGAACACCTGCGTGCCGTCGCCGAAGGTGGCCACGAGGATGGTGGCCGGGCCGTAGGCGAGGAAGCCCGCCGCCACCTGGTGCCGGCCGGGGCGCATCACCGCCGCCTTGGGGTCGGCCTGCTCCGCCGGGTCATAGGGCATGATGGAATAGATGGTGCCCACGGAGACGTTGGTGTCGATGTTGGACGAGCCGTCGAGCGGGTCCACCGCCACCACCAGGCGGCCTTCGGGATTGAGCGGGATCAGCTCCTCGCTCTCCTCGGAGGCGAGGAAGGCGGCGGCGGTGGGCATGAGGGCGGCGCAGATGCGCTCCTCGGCCACCACGTCCAGTTCCTTCTGGGTGTCGCCGCCGGCATTGGGGTCCACGCCGCGGACCTTGGCGAGGCTCTCCTCCAGCGGGCCGCGGGCCACCAGATCGGCGATGCCGAGGCCCGCCTGCGCAATGGCGGTGACGGTGCCGGCCACCGCCTTGCGGGCGGCATCATCGCCGGCCCAGGTTCCGAGGAAGGTCTGAAGGGTCACCATCTCGCTCACCTGAAGCTCCCGTGCTCGCCCGGCGGACGCCCCCGCCGCGGCCCTTATGCCGCACTGCAGCGGGTGCGGTAAAGCCGCAACGGCGCGCGCGCTCAGCGGCGGCGGATGATCTCCACGCCCACATCGCCGAACACCCCGGTCACCGGCGCGCCGGGCTTGTGCACTACCACGCGCACCTGCTCCACCACCTCGAAATGGTCGAGCAGGCGGGTGGCGATGCGCTCGGCCAGGGTTTCGATGAGATGGACCGGGTCGTCGGAGACCGCCGCGGCCACATGCTCGTAAACCTGCTGGTAGGACACGGTGAGGGCCTGGTCGTCGGCCCAGGCGGCCGGCCGGGTGTCGAGCCAGCAATCCACGTCGATGACGAATCGCTGGCCAAGCTCGCGCTCGGCTTCGAACACGCCATGCCGCGCATAGAAGGGCAGCGCGCGCAGAAAGAGCCGATCCGTATTGTGGGGACGCTCGCTCGGGCGGGCGCTCGTCTGCGCGCCCGCCTCGGCGAGGGCGGTGGGATCATCGGGTGTCATGTCGTCCTCACGCGGCGAGCGCCGGTTGGACTGCCTTCCTATTGATTCCGCGCGCCTCTTTCAACGGATCTTCACCTCCACCGGGGTTGGACGCGGCAGGTGCGGCACCGCCGGGGGGCAGCCGTCGCGGATCAGCTCGGGAATGAAGGCCGCCGGATTGACGCCCAGCGCCGCATGCAGGCCGGCATAGGAGACGGTGACGCGGGGGTTGATCTCCACCACCCTCGGCCCCTGCGGCGTCAGCACCACGTCGATGCAGACGATGCCTGAAAGGCCCGGAAATGCCGCCACCACCCGGCGCGCCAGATCGGCGAGGCTGCCGTCCTCGTCCTTGATGCCGCCCACCGTGACGCCCTCGAAGCCGAAGACGCCCACCAGGTGGCTGACCTGCAGGCGGTTGGCCGCCAAGAGCGTGGTGCTGTCCGGCCGGGCGAGCACGCTCAGGCTGGTCGCGGTGCCATGCACGAAGGGCTGCACCACCAGCCCGGAGCTGCGGGGCAAAGCGGCGCGATTCGGCCAGGCGCGGGTGCTGCCCCAGCCGGAGCCGTCTTCCGGCTTGGTCAGCAGATCGCCGTCGAGGCCGGCGGGCAGCGCGTCGATGGGGAAGGTCGGCACATGGGGGATGCCGGCCGCGGCGAGGCGCTCGGTCATCTTCAGCTTGCTGGCGACGAGGGTGATGGCCGCGGGATCGCTGGCGATGAGCCGGGCGCCGCCCTCGTCCATCATCCGCACCATGCGCGCGAGGATGCCGCCGCCTTCCTGCGCGATGGGCCAGACCACATCCGCATCCTGCGCCAGGCTGGACCAGCAGATCCACGGGTCCTCGCCCTTGCGCACAGGCACCGCGTCCCGGTTGGGGGGCGGCAGGCGGTCGTCATAGGCGAGGGCGACGGTGACGTTCGGCAGTTCCTCAAGGTCGGCCACGACGGCGTCGCGGATCAGCGTGCCCTCGGCGACGAGCGCCTCCGGCAGGGGCTTGTCGCGCATCCCGCCGGATGTCACGTACTCACAGATGAAGACGCGCATGGGGCTCCTTTCCGGGCAGTACGATGGACACAGCACATGCAGCTTATCCCGGTCATTGATCTGAAGGGAGGGTGTGTCGTTCATGCCGTGAGGGGCCAGCGCGCCGCCTACCGGCCCATCCGCACGCCCCTTGCCGCAACGAGCCGGCCGCTGGACGTGGTGGCCGGCCTCCTCGCCCTTGCTCCCTTCCGCACCCTCTACGTAGCGGACCTCGACGCCATAACCGGCACCGGCGACCATTGCGCGACGCTGGACGACCTGCACGCCGCCTTTCCACAGCTCGATCTGTGGGTGGATGCGGGGGAGGCGGATGCCGCCCGCATCCGCCAGCGGGCCGCATCCGGCCGGGGGGTGAGCGTGGTCGGCACCGAAACCCTCGGCGCGGCTGCAGCGGGCGTGCTCGCCGCCGGGCCGCTGGTTCTCTCCCTGGACCACGATGCGGCCGGGCCGCTCGGTCCGCCGGCGGTCCATGCGGACGCGCGCCTGTGGCCGGAGCGCGTCATCGTCATGACCCTGGCCCGGGTCGGTTCGGGGGAGGGGCCAGACCTTGCTTCTCTCGATGGCATCGCCGCCCGGGCCGTGGCCGCCGGGGTGGCCCCGGCTCTGTTCGCCGCCGGCGGCGTGCGCGGCCCCGGCGATCTGGAGGCCCTCAGCCGGCGCGGCATCGCCGGGGCGCTGGTGGCGAGCGCGCTCCACGACGGACGGATCGCCCCGCGCGACGCGCAGCGCTGGGCCTGAAGCGGCGGTTGTGGCGCCGGCTCGCTGCCTGTGACCAACTGGACACAGCCGGGCCGCGGCCCCGTAGGCCGGATGATTCGTCACTGAACTGTTACATCGGGGTCCTAGGCAGTGTGAAAATACCTGCCGGAATCCTTTCATGATCACCCTGCGCGCATCTGCGAGCCGCCTCGTCCTCACCCTCTTGTGCGCCGGTCTTCCGGTTCCCGCCCTTGCCGGCTCCTTCACCGTGCCGCCGGCCTCCGGGCAGCAGACTGTTTCCGGCAGCGACACCGGCACCATTGCCGAGGGGCAGACGCTCTCCGGCGGCTCGTCCTCCGCCATCCAGTGGAGTGCCGCGGCCTCTGCAACGCCGGGCGTCGTCATCACCAATGACGGCACCATCACGTCCACCGGCCGGGCCATCGACACCGCCAGCGGTGTTTCCGGCCAGTTCACCCTCACCAACGGCGCCACCGGAACCGTCAGCTCCACCGACGATGCCTTCCGCATCAACGGCACGCTGGCCGGCGGCACGGTGAATGTGATCAACGACGGCACGATCTCGTCGCAGACCGGACAAGCGCTGGATTTCGACAAGGCGAACGCCACCACGGCGGCGGTGAACATCACCAACACCGGAACCATCTCTTCCGGCACCAACGATGCGATCCGGCTCGGCGGCGGCACCATCGAGGTCACCAATTCCGGGACCATCGAGGCCAATGGCGCCGGCAAGCGCGCCATCAAGTTCGACACCGCGGCCAATTTCGACAAGCTGGTGTCCTTCACCCTCACCAATGAAGAGGGTGGCCTCGTCTCCGGCAGCGACGACGGCATCAAGATCAGCTCCAGCGCGGGCAGCACGGCGGCGCCGGTCATCACCATCGACAATGCCGGGACCATCCGCTCCACGGTGGACGGCCAGGCCATCGACCTTGGGGGCATCGCTTCCACCAATGCGGTGATCACCATCACCAACCAGGCGAGCGGCCTCATCACCGCGGCCAACAACGATGCCATCTCCGGCACGAACGGCCTGACCATCGAGAATTACGGCACCATCTCGTCTTATTATGCGGACGGGACGGCGGACACGCAGAACAATTCGGCCATCAAGATCGAGGGCGACGACCTCGGAAAGCCGATCACCATCACCGTGAACAATTATACGGGCGCCGTGATTACCGGCGCCTACCACGGCATCAAGGCTTCGGGGGAAAGCGATACCCTGATCGTCACCAATTCCGGGACCATCGAGGGGCGCAACGGCTCGGGCGTGAATTCCAATGGCACCGGGACGCTGACCAATTACGGCACCGTCACCGGCACCTACGACCCGGCCGCGAGCTTCGGCGACGGTGACGGCGTGGACTTCGACCAGGCCGGCACCATCTACAATTACGGCACCATTGCCGGCCTCGGCTCCAAGGGCACCAAGCCGGGCGAGAGCAAGCCGAGCACCAGCGAGGGTATCGCCATCGGCGGCGGCACCATCGTCAACGGCAGCGCCTCCATCACGACCGCGCGCATCTCCGGCGCCGACAACGGCATCCTCGCCGACGACAGCAACAGCGGTGATGCCTTCGCCGCTTTGAGCGTGGTCAATTACGGCACCATCGAGGGGCTCGACGGCTTCGGCATCCGCTATGTGAATTCCGGTGTCGATTCCGCGCTCAGCCTCACGGTCGTCAATTACGGCACCATCTCGGGCACCACCTATGCGGTGCAGATGGGCGGCGGCAACGACCTGTTCGTCTATGGCGACGGCAGCACGGTGGTGGGCATCGTCGATGCGGAGGGGGGCACCGACACCCTCCAGATCGGCTACAGCGGCCAGGGCGCCAGCTTCGATGTCAGCGCGCTGGGGGACAGCGCGACCTACCGCAATTTCGAGCGGCTCACCGGCGCGGCCGAAACCCTGACCACCCTGACCGGGACCTCCGATTTCGCCGGCGCGCTGGTGTTCGACAAGGCCTCGCTGCTGCTCGACGGCGCCGCGTTGGCCAATGCCTCGCTCAGCGTCACCGGCACCGAGCTGTTCCCGGTGGCGCTGCTGGGCACCGGCACGGTGGGCAGCCTTGCCACCACGGGCACGGTCCTTGTCTCGCCCGGCACCACGGACGCCCCCTTCGGCACGCTGACGGTGGTGGGCAACGCCACCCTCGGCGGCACCTATCTGGTGGATGTGAACACCGCGGGCCAAACGGATCTCGTCAGCGTGGGCGGGGCCACCACCATCGCCGCCGGCACCGGGGTGGAGATGAGCGGCCAGCTGGCCTGGGGCCAGCACTACACCATCCTCTCGTCCGCGGGCGGCCTCACCGGCACCTTCGCCGGGCTCGATGTGGCCGACCCCATCGACTATCTCTTCGTCAATCCGGCGCTGGGCTACGATGCCACCAGCGCCTACCTGTTCCTCTCCCGCAACGCCGTGGCGTTCGAGAACTTCGCCTACACCGCCAACCAATATGCGGTGGCGGGCGCGCTGGAGCGCCTCGGCGCCAGTGCCAAGGCGCAGGGCTCGGAGCTGTACGGCGCCTTCGCCACCCAGACCACGGCGGACAACCCGACCCGCGCTCTCACCCAGCTCTCCGGCGACATCCACGCCACCCTGCCTGGGGTGATGGCCACCGAAAACATGCTGGTGAACGACATCCTGCTCGGCCGTGCGCGGCAGGCAGGCTATGCGGGCACCGGCGGCGCGGGTGCCGCCCTCGGCTTCGGCGGCCCGGCGGTGACGGCCTATGCAGACCCTGCAAGCCCGGCTGCCGGCGCGTTCAAGGCGCTGAAGGCACCGGCGGCGGCGCCGGTGTGGTCCGGCTGGGCGCAGGGCTACGGCCAGTGGCTGAAGAGCGACGGGGCGGGCAACGCCTTGTCTGCCGACAGCCATGTGGGCGGCCTGCTCATGGGCGCGGACGTGGCCCTCGCGGGCACCACCTTCGGCGTCGCGGCGGGCTATTCCAGCTCCTCCACCAGCGCCGACACCGGCTCGGCCGACACCGAGACCTGGCGCATCGCCGCCTATGGCGCCACCGCCTTCGACGCGGTGAAGCTGCGCGCCGGCGCCACCTATGGCTGGAGCAGCATCGACACCAGCCGCTTCGTGGCCCTCACCGGCGAGGCGCCGCGGGCGAGCTATGACGGCACCTCCGCCAACCTCTTTGCCGAGGCGGGCTATGCCTTCACCTTCGGCACGGCGGCGCTGGAGCCCTTCGCCGCCATCGGCTGGACCGCGGTGGACCTGGGCAGTTTCGCGGAAACCAACGCACCGGTGGCCGGCCTCGCCTCCAGCGGAACCTCGTTCGACACCGCCTATTCCACCCTGGGCCTGCGCGCCGCCATGAGCTTCGAGCTTCGCCCCCGGCACCACCCTGACCCCCCACGCCTCCGCCGGCTGGCGCCACGCCTTCGGCGACGTGACGCCCACCGCCCTTCTGGCCTTCGTCAACACCGGCACGGCCTTCGGCGTGGAAGGCCTGCCCATTGCCGAGGACAGCCTGGTGGCCAGCGTCGGCCTCGACTTCACCTTCGCCAAGGGCGTCACCCTGGGCCTCGCCTATGACGGCATGGTGGGCGACGGCACCAGCTACAACGCCGGCAAGGCCTCTCTCTCGGTCCGCTTCTGAGGCCCGCGGCCCCGGTCTGTCACCGGGGCCGCAGCGCCCACCGGCCGGGCGTGTCACCGGCCCGGCTCAGCCGCCCGCGTCGCCCTGCAGAAGCGCGGCGAAGATGCTCGCCACGGTCAGGTCGGCGCTGGTGCCGGGGTTGAGGCCGCGGGCCTTCAGGCTGGCGTCGAAGGCGGAAAGGGCCGCCCGCCGCGCCGCCGGCTCCAGGCCGGCAAGGCTGCGCCGCACCGCATCGGCCTCCGCGCGCACCGCCTCAGCCGTCGGCGGGCCGAACTTGCGGGCGATGTGGCTGTCCGGGAAGGTGGAGAGGAAGGCGAGATAGGCCGCCTCCACCCGGTCCGGCGCACAGGGCGCCCCGGCCAGTTCCGGCACCCCCACGGTGAACACCTCGGCAAAGGCATTGGCATACTGGCGGGCGATCATGTCGCGTCCGGCGGCCAGCGCCATGGCCTGCGACAGGCTGATGGTGGCCGCCTCCCGCACGTCCCCTTCCCGAGCGGCGCCGAGCCCGCCGGGGGAGGCGGCGGCGATGGCGCGGAAGGCGGCCTGCGCATCGGCCACGTCGAGGCCCGCCAGCACCCCGGCCAGCCGTGCGCGCAGTCCGCCCGGCAGCGCGGCGGAGGAAAGGAGCGGCGTCGCGCCGGGATCGACGGCAGGGCCGGCCAGCGTGGCGGCGGCCAGCGGCGCGGCCAGCAGCACGATGCCAAGATTGGTGTTGCAGCCCGCCACCGCGAGGGAGGCGGCCACCGCCGCCTCGATGCGGGCGCCCACGGCGCGGCCGAGCGCGGCGATGGCTGGGGCGGCGGCGCGGGCGGCCTGCTCGAACTGGGCCACCTCCATGCCGTGGCCGGCGGCGAAGATGTGCACGTTGCCGGGCTTCAGCGCCGATAGCTCGGCGCGGCACGCCGCCTCGAAGGCGGCGGCGATTCCGGCCGGGCCGGGGCCGCTCATGTCCGTGCGCTCATGTCTTTGCGCTTATCCCGCCTCATGGCCGGCCCCGCTCATCCGCGCCCGGCATCGGCCTGTGCGCTCACGTCGGCGCACGCGCGGGCTCGCCCGCTCACGGCCGTGCGCCGCTGGCCGGCCGGTTCCCGCGCGCAGCCGTTCCGCGCTTTCCCGGCCCGGGGCGGAAGGCGCCGGGCCGGCCGGCCTCACACGGAGGCTTCGGCGGGCGCCAGGCCATATTCGCGGCGCAGGGCAGCGGTGCGGGCGCGCATGCGCTCCTCGGCGATCTCCACCGTCGGGCCGGTGGCGCGCACGGTGCACAGTGGCGCGCCGCGGGCGATGGCGGCGCCGGCCGGCGGCCGGTCGGCCACATGCTCGGGCCAGGTGCCCGGGGGCACCACCAGGTCGCGATCCGCATAGATCACGCCGGCCGCGTGGAATTCCGCCGGCAGGGGCAGGGCTTCCGGCATGCGCCCGCCGCAGGCGGCCAGATGCAGGCCGAGCAGCGGCGGCAGCGGGTCCACGTCGAAGATGTCGAGGGTGGCGCCGAGGCGGGGGTTCACCTCCACCAGGTGCCAGGCGTCGCCATCCACCATGAAATCCATGGAGATGAGGCCCACGAGGCCGCAGGCGCGCGCGATGTTGAGGGCGCCTTCGCGCATGGGCGCGGCGAAGGCGGCGGGCAGCGCCACCGGGCCGGCGGCGCCGCCATAGCGGAAGGGGTGCTCGGCATCGTCTGCCCGCCACTGGCGCGAGGCGCCGACGATGAGGGCCGAGGTGCCGTTGGCCAGCAGCAGCAGGGAGATGAACTCGCCGGCCACCTCCCGCTGCAGGTAGTGGTTCGCAGCCGGCGGGGAGAGGTCGCCGGCCGCGCGGCGGCGGATATGGGCGCCACCGGCGCCGCCGATCTTCTTCTCCAGCACCGGCGCGTCGGCGAAGGTGTCGGCGCCGGGCGCCTCCAGCGTCACCGCCGGAAAGGGAATGCGCAGGTGGCCGCACAGGGCGGCGAGGGCGATGGGGTCCTTCAGCACCCGCACCGTCTGCGGCGCATTGCCGAGGATGGGGTTGCGCTCGGCGATGCGCAGCATGAGGGCGGGGTCGTCCTCCAGCCCGCCGCCCAGCACCACCGGAAGCCCGGCGGGGGCAAGCGATGTCAGCGCCTGGATGAGATCGTCGCCGTCGAAGGAGCAGCCGTTCTTCTTGTGCACGCGCACGCAGCGCGCCGCATGGGCGCAGGTGTCGAGGTCGGCGAACAGGTCGAGGGAGAGGGCGGCGAATCCGGCCCGTGCGGCGCTGGCGGCCAGGGGCCGCGCGGAAAGGGCGATAAGGGCAAGATCCATATGTTCCCAGCCTGTTGGTTCGCGGTATGGAGCGGGCGATCCCGCCGGCTCCGTCCGCACGGCACGGGCTGCGAGCCCCGCCCCGTTCTCCTCCTCCCCCGCGGCCACGCGCCCCTTCTCGCCGGGGGCTATGCGGACTGCGGCGCGCGGGCCTGCGGCAGGGCGGTGATCTCGGCGCCCCGGTTGTTTCCCCGCACGCAATCGAATGTGAGGTTTGTGGACGATGCGAAGCGGCGGCGCAAGGCCTCCAGCAGGCGGGAGGCGGTGGCGGCATCGCCCACGATGGCAAAGCCCGTCGGCCCCCAGGAGCTCTGGCCCACGCCGCCGATGCCCTCCGCCTCGATGAAGGCGACCGCCTGCGCCACCTGCGCACTGAGGAAGCGGGCGCCGCCCTGGGCGGCGGCATAATGGTCGCCCAGCACCCGCTGCCAGGCGCCCACCACCTCGCCGAAAACGGCCGCATCGCCCATGGCGAGGGCGGGCAGGGCGCGCAGCAGCATCAGGTGGCACAGATGGGCGGCCAGGGCCTCGGGGAAGGGCGGCAGGCTCGCCATGGCCTCCACCTCGGCGCTGCCGCTGAGGCCCTCCCGCGCGGTATCGAACACGAGGAGGACGCGCCACTCCTCGGGCACCGGCAGGCGGGCGAGGAGGGGCGGGGGCGCATCGGCGTCCGGGCCGTCCAGGGCCTTGCCGCCGTCGAGGATGGCGCCGCCGGCCTCGAACGCCTCCATGCCGATGGCCGAGCGCCGGCCGCGGCCCAGCAGGCCGGCCACCTGCCGGACGGTGAGGGCATGGCCGGCGAGCCGCGCCACCCCCACCCCCACCGCCACCGCCAGCTGGGTGCCGGAGCCGAGCCCGCCATGGGCCGGCAGGGCGTCGTCCACGGTGATGGCGAAGGCCGCGTCGATGCCGAGGGCGGCGCGCACCGCATCGCGCGCCCGCGCCGCCCGGCCGGCATCGGGGCCGGTGGCGCTGTCGGTGCCGGCGCGGGCGATGGTGACCTGCGTGGCCGGCCGATCCAGGGTGAGGCCGAGGCTGCCGAAGCGCCGGCCCAGCGCGCCGCCCAGATCCAGGAAGCCCAGGTGCAGGCGGGCGGGCGCGCGGATGCGCAGCGCCGCCGCGTCGGAGGCGGTCACCGCCTCAGCCGGCGAGCGCGGCGCGCAGGCGCTCGGCCTGCGCGGCCAGAACCTCGGGCTTCTCCATGGCGCTGGCCGGCGGCTTCATGGCCTCGCCCGCATGGCGGGGGATGACATGGACGTGCAGGTGGAACACCACCTGCCCGCCGGCCTCCTCGTTGAACTGCTGCACGGTGATGCCGTCGGCCGCGAACACCGCCTTGGCGGCGATGGCCACCTTCCTGGCCACGGTGGCCACATGGGCGAGGTCCTCGGGGGCGATGTCCAGGATGTTGCGGGCCGGCGCCTTGGGGATGACCAGGGTGTGGCCGGGGCAGCGGGGCATGATGTCGAGGAAGGCGATGGCCCGCTCGTCCTCATACACCTTGTGGGCCGGCAGCTCGCCCCGCAGGATCCGCGCGAAGATGTTGGTGGGGTCGTAGGCCGGCGTTGCGGTCATCTGGCGTGTCTCCCGTGTCGGGGGAGGAGATTGCAGGGCGCGCGCAGGGGGTCAAGGGGGCGCGGTGCCGCCGCCGCGCGCCTCGATCAGGGCGAGGGTGGCGGCGAGGTTGGATTGGATGACGTCCCGATAAAAGGGTGCGTCCTCGGCGGTGAAGACCTCCAGCGCGTCGCGGTAGGCCTTCGCAGCCTCCTGCAAGCGGCCGGTTCCGTTGCTTTGCGATCCGAGGGTCTGAAGAGCGACGCCCAGATTGTTCCTGGTCAAGGCCCAGTCCAGCGGAGCCCGTTCGCGCGTCAACTCCAGCGCTGCCGCGGCATATGCCGCGGCGGCCTCCTCGACCAGCCGCATGTCTTCCGTGCGAATGCCAAGCGCAAACAGTGCAAGGCCGAGGTGGTCCTGCGTTCGCGCCCATTCGATCGGGACAACTTCGCGCCGGCGCTCCTCTCGTGCCGCATGCAAGGCCGCAACTGCGTCTTCGAGGTCGGCGGTGCCCAATTTGTGCTCCCCGAGGACCCGCAGCGCATTGCCAAGATGATGCTGCGCGCTCGCCCATTTGAGGGGAAGACGACCTTGCGGGAATCCCTGCAATGCATCCCGATAGGCGGCGATGGCTTCTTCAAGCAAGTGCGTTTCGCCGGTCCGGGAGCCGATGACTTGCAAGGCATTGCCAAGATTTTCTCGCGTCTCCGCCCAGGCTATGGGCGTGCCGTCACGGTCCAGCACCTCCAGCGCGGCCCGGAAGGCGGCGACGGCGGCTTCAAGGCGCGCAACATCGGTTTCCCGCTGGCCGAGCACCATCAGGGTCAGGCCAAGGTTGTTCTGGGTCGAGGCCCATTGGAGCGGGGCTGTGTTCCTGAGGTCTTCTTCGAGCGCAGCGCTGTAGGCAGAGACCGCGTTCTCGAGCAGATCGGGGCTGCATTCCGTCTCACCCTGCGAGAAAAGCGCATTTCCCAGATTGCTCTGGCTTGTCGCCCAATCCAGCGGCACGCGCAACCGTGGGCGTTCCGCGAGGGCCGCTCGATGGGCGGCGACGGCTTGCTCCAGCCAGTGCGCCTCGCCGGTTCTCTGCCCGAGGAGCAGGAGCGTGTTGCCAAGATTGTTCTGCGCCGTTGCCCAATAGAGTGGCTCACGTTCGCGGTCTGTGACGCCAAGCGCTGCGCGCTTTGCCGCGAGTGCCTCTGAAAGCCGCTCTGTTCCGGTTTCGCGTGCGCCGAGCTCCTGCAGAGCGTTGCCGAGATTATTCTGGGCCGATGCCCAGATTGCGGAGGCATGGTCTTCTCCACAGGCATCCAAGGCAGCCTGATAAACTTCGATAGCCTCATTCAGACGCTGAGGCTCACTTTCGCGGCAGCCCAGCTCGGACAAGGCCATGCCGAGCGCGTTGAGGGCCATGCTTCGTTGAACTCGTCCGCCGGACCCAGTGTCCCGCGCGTCGCGCCACCAGGATGGCCACCTCAAGGGCGGGGTTCACGGTAGTAAGGGTGCCGTGCTCCAGATAGGCGGCACTCAGCGCCACCAGGGCAGAGCACCGCTCCTCCTCTCCTTCGACCTCCAGTTCCACCGCCTCCACCAGCAGCCGGGCGGTTTCCTTCCAGTCGAGGCGGGTGAAGGCGAGGTCGGCCCGGGCGCGTTTGGTGCTGGCCTGTTCGGCACGGCGCAGCGTAATCTCCGCGGCCACTTCCTTCTGGTGGGCGAGCAGGCGGACGACGGCGGCGTCTTCCTTCGTGTCGATGTCGGCGAGCAGCCCTTCCGCCGCCTCCACTTCGCCGGCGGCAAGGGCAGCGGCGGCGCGGGCCCGCAAGGGCGCGATGTCCGGCGAGAGGTTGCGGGAGCCGTCCATCTGGGAGATGCGCCGGCCTGCATCCTCCCAGCGCCGGGCGATCTCGAACAGGGTGGCGACCATCTGGTCGGGCGCCACGTCCCGGCCCACCATGGTCTGAAGAAAGCCGAGCACGGTGGATTGCGTGCTCCTGAGCTGCGCCTGCGCTTCGCCGAGGGCCACCGCCAGTGCCGCCTTCTCGCGCTGGGTCAGGTCCAACTGCGCGGTCAGCCGCTCCACCCCGGCGCGGATGGCCTGCGTGTCCTGCTGCACGGAGCCGAGCTGCGCCTCGATATGGCCCAGCCGCTCCGCGCCTCTCCTTTCCAGCGCGGCGATCTGCCCGTCGCAGGCGGACACCAGCCGCTTGAGGTCCACCAGCTCGGCGGCGAGGAAGATGGCGCGGAAGCGGCCGTTGACCTTCAGCGCCTCGTTCACGAACAGGGCGAAATGCACATACCAGCCGGCGCCGTCCTGCCCCGAAAACAGGCGCACGAACAGCGCCGGCGCGGCGCCGCAGCCGGCGGCGATCTCATCCAGCGCGCGCTTTTCCGCCCGCGTCCGGGCGGCCTGCGCCGCCTGGGCGAAGCCTTCGCTGCTGGCGGGGTGTACCAGTTCGTCGAGGACGTGGCGGACGTCGGCCTCGCTCACCTGCTCATGGTCGAGGGCGGATTTGGAGAGCCAGCGCTGGCGCTCGTCCAGCCAGGCCATCAGGGCGGCCTGGAAGGCGTGCGTCCCGCCATTCATCTCGCCCGCCGGCAGGTCGGCGCAGATGCGCCCATGGCGGACGGCCACCTTGCGCACCGCCGCCAGATGGGCGGCGCGGATGCCCCGCACCAGATCGTGATTTTCCGGCAGCGGCAGGTGGCCGGCCATGCGGGCGCGCAGCGCCGTCGCCTCATCGGAAATGCGGGTGCCGGCCAGGCTCTCGGCGCCGCTCTTCAGCGCCTCGCCCAGCGGACCGGCCACCGCGGCATACACCGCCCCCAGCTCGATCAGCATTCCCGCCCCCGTCCGGCTCCATGGTGGGCGAGGACGACGCCAGCGTCCAGAGGCGGCGGCGCCTCAGCCGAAGCGGCCGGTGACGTAGTTCTGCGTGCGCTTGTCCTGCGGCTGGGTGAAAAGGGCCTGGGTGGCGCTGAATTCCAGCATCTCGCCCAGATACATGAAGCCCGTATAGTCGGACACCCGCGCCGCCTGCTGCAGATTGTGGGTGACGATGACGAAGGTGTAGAGGCGCTTCAGCGCGTCGATGGTTTCCTCGATGCGCGCGGTGGTGATGGGATCGAGTGCCGAGCACGGCTCGTCCAGCAGGATCACCTCCGGCCGCTGGGCGATGGTGCGGGCGATGCACAGGCGCTGCTGCTGCCCGCCCGACAGGCTGAGGCCGCTGTCCGGCAGGATGTCCTTGACCTCGTCCCACAGGGCGGCCTGGCGCAGGGCATCCTCCACCCGGTCGTCGAGATCGGCCGCCGACAGCTCCTCATTGAGGCGCATGGGGAGGGCCACGTTGTCATAGATGGACATGGGGAAGGGCGTGGGCTTCTGGAACACCATGCCGATGCGCGCCCGCAGCGCCGCCGGGTCCACGGTGTGGGCGAGGATGTTCTGCCCGTCCATGATCACCTCGCCCTCCGCGCTCTGGTCGGCGTAAAGGTCGTACATGCGGTTGAGCACCCGCAGCAGGGTGGACTTGCCGCAGCCGGACGGGCCGATGAAGGCGGTGACGCAATTGGCGTGGACATCCACCGAGACATCCCGCAGCGCCACCTGGCCGCCATAGCGGAAGGTGAGGTGGCGGGCGGAAATCTTCACCGCCGGCGGCACGCCCTCCGGTCGGGCGAGTGGCTCGGGGGCCGCAAGGCCCGCATGGGGGCCGCTGGTGTGCTGGAGCGTCGGCGTGTGGATCGACATCGCAACCTGCCCTTGGGGGAGCTGTTCAGGTCACGATAGGACAGGTGGGGCGGCCGGTCCTTGCGCCATGTCAGTACCGGCGGCGGTTTCGCCGAAAATCCGGGTGGCGTTTGCAGGCGGCGCGACAGCACCCGTGGCCGCGTGCCCCCGACGCCGCGCGCGGGCCGGCGGAGGCGGCCGGTGCCGGTTGCGCGGCAGGACGAGCCCCCGCACCGCGGTGGACGGTTCGGGCGGGGGGCTTTAGGGGGCTCGGGCGGGCGGATCAGTTCTGGCCCTGGCTCTGCGCCTGGGCCGCCTTCATCGGCGCGCGGCCGTCCAGGGCGCTCACGGTCTCCTCCAGGTCGAGGCCGGTGCTGCGCAGCGGCGCCACGCCAAGGGCATCGAGCCCCACCGCGAGGCGGACATAATGCTCCGTGCCGCAGAGGTTGCGGCCGGGATCGAAGGCGATCCAGCCCATCTTGGGCACATAGGCTTCGGCCCAGTGGCGCGCGGAGCCCTCGCCCTCCGCGTCGCCCTCGCGGGCGAGATAACCGGAAATGTGCCGCGCCGGCAGGCCCAAATGGCGCGCGGCGGCGGTGAACACATGGGCGATGCCGGCGGAACAGGCCCGGCCTGCCTCCAGTGCGGCGGCCGCGCCGAGCGGGTCGCCCATGGCCGGCCCCTCGGCCTCCGCCACCTCGCCGTGGAGGGCCACCATCAGCGCATGGAGCCGGGCGAGGGGCTCTTCGGCCGGCGCCTCGATGGCGGCGGCGAACGCGGCGACGGCGGCGGTGGGCTCGGTGAGGTCGGTCTGGCGCATGAACAGGGAGGGCGGGAAGCGCTCCACCGTGCCGCGCACGAAGCCGGTGGTGTCCTGTGTTTCCACCTCGCCCTCGGCGATCACCGCCAGGCGGTCGGTGGGGCCGTCCACCGAGAAGGTGTGGCACAGGTTGCCGAAGGCGTCCTCCTGCGGGCTCAGCCGGCAGTCGGTGCTGAGGTCCAGCGCCCAGCGCAGGATGAACTGCCCCTCATGCGCGCGCGGCGTCAGCCGCACGGTGACGGCCATGTTGCGGGTGCCGGGATCGAGGCGCTGGATGATCTCGTGGCGGATGCGGATGCGCATGGGAGGTCCCCGATGGGCGGTTCTTCACGGCGGCGCGGGTGCTTGGCCCGGTCCGGGCGGATGCGCGGGTGTGGCGGGGGCGCGGTGTCCCGCGCCGGCAGGGGCCGGCCGCGCGGACGCGGCCGGACAGCGGTCAGGTGAGGTATTGCTCGGTGATCTCGGCGCCGAGCTTGTTGTTGTCGGAGATGAATTCGGTGATGAACTCGTGCAGCCCGGTCTGGAACACGTCGTCGATGGACTTGTTGGTCAGCCGCGCCAGCATGGAGCGCGCCAGCCGCTGGGAGGGACCCTGCCGGCCGTAGACGCTGGCGATGTCGTCGAGGTTGCGGGCGAGGCTGTCGTAGCAGGCGGCCAGCGAGCGCGGCATCTGCCGGTTCAGGATCAGCAGATCGGCCACCAGCCAGGGCTTCACGCTGTCGCGATAGACCCAGTGAAAGGCGGTGAGGGCCGACACCGAGCGCAGGATGGACGACCACTGGAAATAGTCCAGCGGCCCGCCCACGTGCTCCTTCTCCGGCAGCAGCACGTGATACTTCACGTCGAGGATGCGGGCGGTGTTGTCGGCGCGCTCCAGCTGGGCGCCGGAGCGGGCGAACCAATAGGCGTCGTTGCGCAGCATGGTGCGGAAGGTGGCACCGTCGAAGCGCAGGGAGGTTTCCTTCACGAAGGCGAGGAAGCGGGACAGTTCCTCGCGGGTGAGGGCGCGGTTGGGGAAGTTGCGCAGCTCGATCCAGGCGGTGTTGATCACGTCCCACATTTCCGAGGTGAGCGCGGTGCGCACCGAACGGGCATTGGTGCGCGCCACCTCGAAGCAGTTGCGGATGGAGGAGGAATTCTCCGCCTCGAAGGCGAGGAAGGAGACCACATTCTCCTCCTTGGCCTCCTCCAGCGGGCCGTAGCGGGCGACGAAATCGTCCGCGCAGCCGGCGGTGAGAACGGCCGAGCCCCACTCGTTGGTGGAGCCGCCATAGGTCACCGGCGTGTAGGCGAGGCGCTGGGAGACATCGAGGATGCGCGCCAGGCAGTCGGCGCGTTCCACGTAGCGGGTCAGCCAGTAGAGGTTGTCGGCGGTGCGGGAAAGCATGGGGAGCCCATTGCGGAAGGAGGGAATGCAAGGCGCGGGGACCGCGCGCAGGCGTCCGGAACGTCAGGTGGCCGGGCGCGCGGGGGACGCGCGCCGGAGCCCCGGTGCAGGAGCGCGCGCGCTCATGCGTCGAGCACCCAGGTGTCCTTGGTGCCGCCTCCCTGGCTGGAATTGACCACGAGGGAACCCTCCTTCATGGCGACGCGGGTGAGGCCGCCGGGGACGATGCGCACCCGGTCCGAGCCGGACAGGATGAAGGGGCGCAGGTCCACGTGGCGCGGGGCGATGCCCTTTTCCACCAGGGTCGGGCAGGTGGAGAGGGCCAGGGTGGGCTGGGCGATGAAGTTGGCGGGGTCGGCCTTCAGCTTCTCCCGGAACTTCTCGATCTGCGCCTTGTCGGCGGCCGGGCCGACCAGCATGCCGTAGCCGCCGGAGCCGTGCACTTCCTTCACCACCAGCTCGGGCAGGTGCTCCAGCACGTATTTCAGGTGGTCCGCCTCGCGGCAGCGCCAGGTGGGCACGTTGGGCAGGAGCGGCTCCTCGCCCAGGTAGAATTTGATGATCTCCGGCATGTAGGAATAGACCGCCTTGTCGTCGGCGACCCCGGTTCCCACCGCATTGGTGAGGGTGACGTTGCCGGCATGGTAGGCGCTCATCAGCCCAGGCACGCCCAGCACGCTGTCGCGGCGGAAGGCGAGGGGGTCGATGAAGTCGTCGTCGAGGCGGCGGTAGATCACGTCCACCCGCTTCGGCCCCTCGGTGGTGCGCATGTAGACCACCGCATCCTTCACGAACATGTCGCGGCCTTCCACCAGGTCCACGCCCAGCTTGTCGGCCAGGAAGGAGTGCTCGTAATAGGCCGAATTGTAGATGCCGGGGGTAAGGATGACCACGTTGGGCTCATGCCCGCTGCGCGGCGAGAGGGAGCGCAGGGTGGCAAGCAGGTCGTCGGCGTAATTTTCCACCGGCGCCACTTTGTGCATGGAGAACAGCTCGGGGAACAGCCGCAGCATGATTTCCCGGTTCTCCAGCATGTAGGAGACGCCGGACGGGGTGCGGGCGTTGTCCTCCAGCACGTAGAAGGTATCGGGGTCCGTGCGCACGATGTCGATGCCGGCGATGTGCACATAGAGGTCGTGGGGCACGCGCTGGCCGTTCATCTCCGGGCGGAAGGCGGGGTTCTGGTAGACCATCTCCTCGGGGATGACGCCGGCCTTCAGCACCTCGCGCTTGCCGTAGACGTCGCGGATATACATGTTCAGCGCCTTCACGCGCTGCTCCAGCCCGAGCGAGAGGCGGCCCCATTCGCTCTTGGTGATGATTCGCGGGACGATGTCGAACGGGATCAGCCGTTCCTGGGCGTTCTGCTCGCCATAGACGGCGAAGGTGATGCCGATGCGGCGGAAGATGAACTCCGCCTCCTTGCGGCGGTGGTCCAGCACGTCCTGCGGCACTTCGGCGAGCCATCGCTGAAGGGTTTCGTAGGCGGGCCTCACCGTCCCGTCGGTACTGGACATTTCGTCGAACACATGCCGCATTGGGACCGTCACTCCGTGCCCACGAGTAGTCGTTCCAGAACACTACAAACATCGTGCCAAAGAAGTGCTAAACGGGGAAGGGTTGCGGAGCGCAACGCTTGCGCTTCCGGGTGATTAGAAATTATGCAATTGCGCGCCGGGCGGGCTCGGTGCCGCCGGGGAGTGGAATATGGGCGAGGCAGACGGCGCGGCTTTCGTCACCGCGGCGCTGGTGGTGATCGGCGATGAGGTCTTGTCCGGCCGGACCAAGGACAAGAACATCGGCCACATTGCCGAGCGCCTCACCGAGGTGGGCATCGATCTGCGTGAAGTGCGCATCGTGGCCGACGTGGAAGCGGATATCGTTGCGGCCATCGACGGGCTGCGGCACCGTTATACCTATGTCTTCACCACCGGCGGCATCGGCCCCACCCACGACGACATCACCGCGGATTCGGTGGCGAAGGCCTTCGGGGTGTCCATCGACGTGGACCCGCGGGCGCGGGCCATGCTCTTGGAATACATCGCCGAGAAGGACCTGAACGAGGCGCGGCTGCGCATGGCGCGCATTCCCGCCGGCGCGAGCCTGGTGGTGAATTCGGTGTCCCGGGCGCCGGGCTTCCGCATCGGTAATGTCATTGTCATGGCCGGGGTGCCGCGCATCATGCAGGCGATGCTGGAAGCGGTGCTGCCGGAGCTGGAGAAGGGCCGGCCCATGCTCTCGCGCACGGTGCTGGCGGATGCCCGGGAGGGCGACATCGCCGCGCCGCTGGCGGACATCGCCCGCGCCTTCCCGGAGGCGATGATCGGCTCCTATCCGTTCCGTGACGAGGCGGACGGTCGCTTCAAGACCAATCTGGTGGTGCGCGCCCGCGATCCGCAGCTGCTGGCGGCGGCGGGGGATGCGGTGGTGGCCATGGTTGCCGCCTGCGCGGTCGACTGAGGCCGGCGGGCCGGCTCCTCCGCGCTCCCGGCGGCGAACCCGCGCCGGCTCAGCCGCAAAACCCGCCGTGAAGCGCCCGGCCGTGCCGGCCGGGGCGCGCCTGTGCCGGGGTCAGTAGGCGGCGTCCTTGCGCAGGACCTCGATGAAGGTCTTCAGGATGATCTTCACGTCCAGGACGACGGACCAGTTGTTGATGTACCAGAGGTCCATCTCGATCCGCCGTTCCATCAGCTCCAGCTCGGCGGTCTCGCCGCGCAGGCCCTGCACCTGCGCCCAGCCGGTGATGCCGGGCTTCACATGGTGGCGGAAGGCATAGCCGGCGATGAGCTTGGAATAAGCGTCGTCATGGGCGATGGCATGGGGCCGCGGCCCGACGATGGACATGTGGCCGAACAGCACGTTCAGCACCTGCGGCAGCTCGTCGAGGCTGGTGGCGCGCAGGAACTTGCCGGTGCGGGTGACGCGCTTGTCGTTGCGCTGCGCCTGCACCACCTTGGTGCCGTCCTCCATCACCGTCATGGAGCGGAATTTGTAGATGGTGAATTCCCGGCCGCCGAATCCGTTGCGGCGCTGGCGGAAGATCACCGGGCCGCGGCTGTCCATCTTGATGGCGACGGCGATGATGGCGAAGAGCGGCAGCAGCAGCGTCACCGCCACGCTCGCCACCGCAATGTCGAGCGCCCGCTTCTGCGCCAGCTCCAGCCGGGAGAGGGGCGCACGCTGCACCTCGATGGCGACGGAGGAGCCGAAGTCCACGCGCGGCGCGTCCAGCAGGTCGTTCACCGCTTCGTCGGGCAGCAGCTTCACCGGCAGGGGCAGGGACCGCAGCCGGGCGCGCACCGCGTCGAGCCGGCCCAGATTGCTCCAGGGCAGGGCGAGGACGATCTCCTCGATGCGCTGCTGGCGCGCGAACTGCAGGGCGCTCTTGAGGGTATCGAGGTCCGCTTCGGTGAGGCTGCCGTCCGCATCCGGGGCGGAGAGGACGAAGCGGCGGACCTCCTTCAGGCCAAGCCGCACCAGCACATGGGCCGGAACCACCCGCTCCAGCTCGGCCACGTCGCCGATCAGGATGGAGGGGCGGCCCTTCACGGCGCCGGTGGCGATGGCGCGTCGCAGCCAGCCGGCCATGGCCCAGCGCGACGCCGGCATGGCGATGAAGCCGAGGGCGGCGAATACGCCGGTGGCCAGGCGGGAGGTGTCGTCGCCCACCTTGAGGCAGAAGATGACGGCCGCCACCACCAGGATGGCGAACAGCCAGGTCAGCGCCGCGGCGCTCGCCTGCTCGATGATCCGCACCATGCGCCACGGCTTGTAGAGCCCGCGGGAGGTGGTGGTGAGGACGAACGCCACCGCGGCGACAATGCCGGTGCCCAGCGGGCGGGCGTATTCGAAGGCGCCTGCCGCGCTGTCTGTGGTGATCAGGCTCCCCAGCATGGCGAGCGAGAGGATGATGCAGACGTCCAGAAGGACGAAGAGTGGCGTCATCGATGCGTAGTCGAGCCCTGCGCCCGCTATGCGCGGCGCAGCTTCGACAGCGCGTTCGACCCTGACGTTGTCGGTTGAAAGCGACATTGGCCCCTCAAACCCGGTTGACCGGTGTCATGCCATCCCCGAATGACGTTTGCAAAATAGCATTGGCATGCATCATGTGGCAAGCCAGTATTGATTGCCGAAAATCCGCTGTGAGACATGTAATAAAACTGTCGTTAATTCGGATGCGTTGAAAAATGTTCGTGTCATTCTGGATCGATCGGAGGGCCGTATCATATACGTGCATAGATCATCGCTGATATTGTGGTTGAATACTGAAATATTTCCAGATGACAATTGAGCGCGTTGCAGGGATTGCTGCTGGCGATCTCTAGTGTTTGGTAGGTGTGCCTACACAATGAGCAATGTTGCATTGCGGAATGGCCTAGGGTGCCATGGTTTCGAGCGGGCAGCGCCGACATCGTGGCACAGCCGGACTACAAGTGGAGGTATAGTAAAACTGCCGCCCGTGTGGCGTCACATGGCGGATTTTGGCCGCGTTGAAAGACGATGCCGGCGCCCGAGGGAGTGTTGGGGCTGCGCACCGTGCGAGAAATCGTTTTCCTGCAAGGGGTCCCACATGGCTGAGGTCTGCCTTTTGCATTGACGGGACAAAGGAGCCGCGAATGAAATTCGGCGTCGGATCGGCTGGGCGGAGGTTGGAGGATGCCGCCCTCCTGCGCGGTGAGGGACGTTTTGTCGCAGATCTTGCGGCGAAGGCCGGTGCGCTTGCGGCTTTCGTGGTGCGCGCACCCCACGCCCATGCCCGATTCGTCATCGAGGATGCGCGGGCCGCGCGTGCCGCAGCCGGCGTGCGCCTTCTGCTGACGGCGGACGACATTGCCGATCTCGGCCCGATTCCCGTTGCCGGCTCCGTCCCGGTCGTCGGCGAGGCGCGCATGTGGCGGTCCGCCCGCCCGGTGCTGTGCGCCGAGCTGGTCCGCCACGTGGGCGACCCCGTCGCATTCATCGTCGCCGATACGCTGGATGCCGCGCGCGATGCCGCCGAGCTGCTCGTCATCCGGTGGGACCCCTTGCCGGCCATCGCCGATCTTGAGGACGCCACGGCGGCGGATGCGCCCCGGGTCTGGCCGGAGCGGGCGGGCAACATCGCCTTCACCAGCGAGATGGGTGACGCCGCCGCCTGCGCCGCCGCCTTCGCCCGGGCGGAACGGACCGTGCGGCTGCGCCTCGTGAACAATCGCCTCGTCACCAATTACCTTGAGCCGCGGGGCGTGCTGGCGCAGGTGGAGCCATCCGGCCGCGTGCGGCTCACCCTCGGCAGCCAGGGCAGCCACGCCATCCTCAAGGTGCTGGCGGACAAGGTGCTGAAATGGCCGCGGGAGGACCTGCACGTGGTCACGCCCGACGTGGGCGGCGGCTTCGGCACCAAGGCCTTTCCCTTCAGCGAATATCCCCTCGCCGCGGTGGCCGCGCGCCGGCTCGGCCTGCCGGTGGCGTGGATCGGCGATCGCAGCGAGCATTTCCTCGCCGACAGCTAGGGCCGCGACAACATCACCACCGCCGAGCTGGCCCTCGATGGCAGCGGCCGCTTCCTGGGGCTGAAGGTGGACACGCTCGCCAACATGGGCGCCTACCTCTCCCATTTCGCGCCCTTCATTCCCTGGGTCGGCGCCACCATGCTGCCCGGTCTCTACCGCATCGGCGCCGTCCACGTGCGCATCCGGGGCGTCATGACCCACACCGCGCCGGTGGATGCCTATCGCGGCGCCGGGCGGCCGGAGGCGGCCTATGTGATCGAGCGGATGGTGGATGCGGCGGCGCGGGACACCGGCATCGCCCCGGATGCGCTGCGCCGCCTGAACTTCATTCCGCCCGAGGCCATGCCCTACACCACCGCCACCGGCCGCACCTATGACAGCGGCGATTTCGCCGCCCACATGGCCCGCGCCCTCGCCCGCGCCGGCTGGGCGGAGTTCCCGGCCCGGGCGGCGGCGGCGCGGGCGGCCGGCCGGCTGCGCGGCATCGGCTTTGCCACTTATGTGGAGGCCTGCGGCGGCGGCGCGCCGGAGCCGGCCTATCTCACCCTCGACGCGGACGGGGCCGTGACGCTGCGCATCGGCACCCAGGCCACGGGGCAGGGGCACCAGACCGCCTATGCCCAGCTTGCCGCGGCCCATCTCGGCCTGCCGCCCGCCGCCGTGCGGGTGCGCCAGGGCGACAGCGACGACACGCCCGACGGCCAGGGCACCGGCGGTTCCCGCTCCCTGCCCGTGGGCGGGCCGGCGGTGGACGGCGCCGCCCGCCGCCTCGCCGGCAAGCTGCGCCGGCTCGCCGCCGACGCGCTGGAGGCGGATGCGGCCGACGTGGAGCTGAGCGACGGCCATGCGGTGATCGCCGGCACCGACCGGCGCCTCGCCTTCGCCCGGCTTGCGGCTCTGCCCGGCGTCACGGCGCAGGATCTTTCCGCCAGCGACGCCTTCAGGCCGCCGGAGCCCACCTATCCCAACGGCACCCATGTCTGCGAGGTGGAGATCGACCCGCAAACCGGGGCCACCCAGGTGGTGGCCTATACCGTGGTGGACGATTTCGGCGCCACGCTGAACCCTGTGCTGCTGGAGGGGCAGATCCACGGCGGCGTGGCGCAGGGCATCGGCCAGGCGCTGCTGGAGCGCACCGTCTATGACGCGGGCGGCCAGCTCCTCACCGCCAGCTTCATGGACTATGCCCTGCCGCGGGCGCAGGACATGCCGCACTTCGTGTTCGAAACCCTCAACGTGCCCTGCACCACCAATCCGCTGGGGGTGAAGGGGGCTGGCGAGGCGGGCACCATCGGCGCCTGCCCGGCGGTGATGAATGCGGTGGTGGACGCGCTCCATCGCGGTTGCGGCATCACCCACATGGACATGCCGGCAACGCCCCAGGCGGTGCGCGCCGCCATCGCCGCGGCCGGCGGGGGATGAATGCTGCAGCGCGGCAATGCGCCGCGCGGATGCTCGCGCAAGCGTGACCCGGGGGACATATGCGGGAGGAGAGGGGGCTGTAGCTTGGCGCCGTTCCAAACCGGATTCGGAGCCCATCCATGCGTTCTGCCGTAGCCGCCGCCACCGCCGCCCTGCTCGCCGCCGTGTTCGTCGCGCCGTCCGTCCTGGCCCAGGACAATGTCATCAAGCGCCGGCAGCAGGCCATGAAGCTCATGGGCGAGCAGGCCGATGTGGGCGCCGCCGTGATGAAGGGGCAGGCCGCGTTCGATGCGGCCAAGGCGGCCACCATGTTCCAGACGTTCAAGGAGCAGATCGTGGGCTATGCTGCTTTGTTCCCGCCGGGCTCGGACAAGGGCGACACCAAGGCCCTGGCCGCCGTGTGGAGCGACCGCAAGGGGTTCGAGGCGGCCATCGCCAGCTTCGAGAAGGTGGTGGCGGAAAATGCCGCCGCGGGCGTCACCGCCGACGGCTTCAAGGCCGCCTTCACCGCGGTGGGCGGCGAGTGCCGCAGCTGCCACCAGAATTTCAAGGCCCGCTGAGCGCGTTCCGCCCTGTGGTGCCGCGCTGCGGAGCCGCGGGGCGGTCAATCGCTTTTCTGCATGTTCCCTATCGCATGTTTGCCCGGGCGGGTGCGGTCCGCCGGCCCGGGTCGCGCCTCAGGCGAAGGTGGCCAGCGCCCACACCGCCGCCGCGGCGAGGGCGGCGAACAGGCCGGCGAGCCAGATGGGCGCGAGCCGCGGGCTGGATGTGCCGGCGGGCAGGCGCTTCCAGCCGGTGAACATGGGCCGCACCAGATCCTGCCGCAGCACCAGCGCATAGAGCAGCACCGCCGCCACGTGCACCGCCACGGCGGCGAGGATGAGGTTGAAGACCACGCCGTGCAGGATGGTGATGCGCTCGCTCAGGTCCGGCCCCGCCAGATGGGCGAGGGGGCCTTCCACGAACAGCCCGTCGTTGGAGAACAGCCCGCTCACCGCCTGCAGCAGCAGCAGCGCCAGCAGGGCCGCCACCATGAGCCCGCCGGCCGCATTGTGGCCCGCCTCGTCCGGGACCTGCCGGGCGAGGGCGTGGCGCAGGTGGGCGACAGCGGCCGCAGGGCTGCGCAGGAAGCTGGCGAAGCGCGCCGTCTGGCTGCCGGCGAGGCCCCAGGCGATGCGGAACAGCACCAGGGCCAGGATGGCGTAGCCGGAATAGAAGTGCCAGTCGATGCGGCCGAGCCGTGCGGTGGCATAGGATGTGGCCACCAGCGCCACGATGCTCCAGTGGAACAGGCGGGTGGGGGCATCCCACACCTTCACCCACCAGCGGCCGGCACCGGCCTGCGGGGGCAATGCATTCAGGGCTTCCGGCGGGGTGCGCTTGTCCATCTTCGTTCCCGTGGGTTATGGGGCAAACCCCTATACCTCCTGAAATCGGGCGCCGGGCGGACCTGATGGAATTGTGAGGTGCGCCCCATTGGCTCAGGCCGCACCGCCGCGCGTCACACCGCATGCACCTGCCGGAGGTGGCAGATCCATTGCCGCCGCCGTCCCCTCCGGCTGGCGCAAGGCTGCTTGTAAAGCCCTGCGCCACGCGCATTCCGGGCGCGTCGCGGACGCGCTATAGCGAGCCGGTCGCCCCACCGGATCTCCCCCTTCATGAATGCCCCGGCCGGCATCGGCCTGCAATTGAGCGCCACGTTCTTCTTTGCCGTCATGTCCGCTTTGGTGCGGCTGGTGGCGGACGAGATACCAAGCGGCGAAATCGTGTTCGTGCGCAGCTTCGTGGGGCTGGTGCCGGTGCTGGTGTGGCTGGCCTTCCGGGGGCGGCTCTGGGGCGCAGGCATGGGCATGGCGCTGGCCACCCGCCAGCCCCTGGGCCATGTGGTGCGCGGGCTGGTGGGGGTGAGCGCCATGTGGCTCTCCTTCGCGGCGCTGGCCTTCATTCCGCTGGCGGAGGCCATCGCCTTCTCCTACGCCACGCCGCTGGTCATCGTGGTGCTGGCGGCGCTGCTGCTGGGGGAAGTGGTTCCCGCCTATCGCTGGGTGGTGCTGGCGGTGGGGCTTGCGGGCATCGTGCTCATGCTGTGGCCGTCCTTCTCCCATGCCGCCTTCGGCGCCGGGCAGGGGCCGTTGATCGGGGCGGGCCTCGCCCTTGCCGGGGCGGTGGGGGCCGGCTTCGCGGTGACGCAGGTGCGGCACCTGACGCGCACCGAAACCAGCGAGGCCATCGTCTTCTATTTCTCCGTGGTCGCGTCGCTGGCGGGGCTGGCGACGGCGCCGTTCGGCTGGGTGATGCCCGATGCCCGGGTGGCGCTGATCCTCGCGGGCATGGGGATTTCCGGCGGGCTGGGGCAGATCTGCATGACCGCCGCCAATCGCTACGCCCCGGCCTCGGTGGTGGCGCCGCTCAATTATGCGACCCTGCTGTGGGCGGCGGGCTTCGGCATCATCTTCCTGGGCGAGTGGCCGCACCCCCTGGTGGCGCTCGGCGCGGCGGTGGTGGTGGCCTCCGGCCTGGTGCTGATCTGGCGGGAGCGGCCGCCGGGCGGCAGCATGCGGCGCGGCGGCGATGGCGCGGCCGGAGGGCAGGGGCCGCAGGCAGGCGCTGCCGATGCGCCCGCGCCCGGGCGGCAGGATTTCACCGCTACGGCAGAGCTTGAGGAGGTAAAATATTACTCTTCGCAGAATAGAAGCGGAAACGCCCCTGCATCCCTGCGCTGCGCCGCGGCGGACCGGCCCCGGAACCGGGCGGTAGGATGATAGAATACTGGCTCTTCTTGGGCCGGCCAAGAAGAGCTGCGGGATTGCGTGTTGCGGCGCGGCACCCGATGTGGTACACAATGCTTACCTAATCGGAGTGCGAGCGATGGCAAAGGTTTCTGCTTTTAACATGGCGCTGCGTGGCGCCGCGGTTGCGGGTCTCCTGTTCGTGAGTGTGGCGCCGTCCCAGGCCGCTGGCCTGTGGTCCCAGCGCTTCCAGTCCCTGCGCGGCAACACGGTGAAGACGACCACCTATTCGTCGTCCACCGGCTTCACCTGGCCGGCGATCATCCAGTATCGCGCCTACAATTATGATCAGCGTCTGAGCCGGTTCTTCGGTCGCTCGGTCAGCCCCTTCTGCCGCATCTTCTGCTGATCTCGGCCCGGCAGCAGCCGGGAGCGGCTCCACTCTGAAGGGCCCGCCTGTTGTCTTTTGTCATCCCGCTTATGGCGGCTGGCAAAAAGACTGGGCGGGTTTTTCGCGTCTGCTCGGGCATTCAACTTGAGCTTTTCGCTCGCGGTCCCGCGACGAAACTTTCCGGCGGCCGATTCTCCGGCGATGCCGTCTTCCGGCCTCATCTCATCTCGCCGGCCCCTCAGCCGCCGGTTCCCCGTGCCGGGGGAATCACCCGCCCATGGCGCCGACATGGGCCGGGCTGCACATCCCAGGGCCTTCTGCCGCCATTGGTGCCCGGCCGTCGCGCCGGGAGACGCAGCCGCGCGTGCCTCATGCGGCGCGTGCCCGAACCGGACCTCCGCCGGATCGGGGCGTGTCCCAGCTTGGATGAGGCGGTGCCCAAAACGCCCGCTCCCCGCAGGCGGAAGAGGGTTGCCGACGGCGCCAGGTCGCCCGGCTCGTTTTCAAGCGGAGACAGGCCTGCGAATCGGCACGCCCTGCCGCGCGGTGCGCGACCGGGCCTAGGCCGGCAAGACGCCTACCGGGCCAAGCAAGACGCCCACCGGGCCAGGGGCCCGGGCCGGCGGATCAGCGCTCCACGAACGCCTTCTCGATCACATAATGGCCGGGGGAGGACTGGCTGCCCTCGCGAAAGCCGCGGGCCTCCAGCAGGTCCACCACGTCCTTCAGCATCTGCGGGCTGCCGCACAGCATCATGCGGTCCTCCTCCGGCGAGATCACCGGCAGGCCGATGTCGGAGAACAGCTTGCCCGAGGTGATGAGGTCGGTGATGCGGCCCTGGTTGCGGAACGGCTCGCGGGTCACGGTGGGGTAATAGATGAGCTTGGTGCGCACCTCCTCCCCCAGGAATTCGTGGTTCGGCAGCTCGCGGGTGAGGAAGTCGTCATAGGCCAGCTCGGCCACCGTGCGGGTGCCGTGGATGAGAATCACCTTCTCGAACCGCTCGTAGGCCTCCGGGTCCTTCACCACCGACAGGAAGGGCGCAAGGCCGGTGCCGGTGGAGAGCAGATAGAGGCGCTTGCCCGGCAGCAGGCTGTCCTGCACCAGCGTGCCCGTGGGCTTGCGCCCCACGAGGATCTTGTCGCCCACCTTGAGATGCTGGAGGCGGGAGGTCAAAGGCCCATTCTGCACCTTGATGGAGAAGAACTGCAGGTCCTCCTCGTAATTGGCGCTGGCCATGGAATAGGCGCGCAGCAGCGGCCGACCGTCCACCATCAGGCCGATCATGGTGAACTGGCCGTTGAGGAAGCGCAGCCCCGGATCGCGGGTGCAGCGGAACGAGAAGAGGTTGTCCGTCCAGTGGTGCACGCTGGTGACGGTCTCTTCGTTGAAATTGCTCATCGCGAAAATCCGGCCGGGGCAAAGGGCGGGGCGCGCCGGGGCAGGCGGGCGGCCACGCGAGGCTATGGGAAGACGGCGCGCACCCTACAGGATGCGGCCGCGCTTCAAAAGTGCGGCGCGTGTGCGCATGCGCCCGCGCGTCAGGCTCCACCCTCGGCGAGGCGCGCGAGATAGACGCCATAGCTGGACTTGGCCAACGCCTGCGCCCGCGCCTTGAGCTGGGCGCGGTCGATGAAGCCGGCGCGGAACGCCACCTCCTCCGGGGAGGCGATGCGCAGGCCCTGCCGCTTCTCGATGATCTGCACGAACTGCGCCGCCTCCACCAGGGAATCGGGGGTGCCCGTGTCCAGCCAGGCGAAGCCGCGGCCCATCATGGAAACCTGCAGCTCGCCCAGCTCCAGATAGGCCTTGTTCACGTCGGTGATCTCGATTTCCCCGCGCGGCGAAGGCTTCAGCGCGGCGGCGATGTCCACGACCCGGTTGTCGTAGAAATAAAGCCCGGTGACGGCCAGGTTCGACTTGGGAACCTTCGGCTTTTCTTCCAGCGAGAGCACGCGGCCGTCGGCGTCCATCTCCACCACGCCGTAGCGCTCGGGGTCCTGCACCGGATAGCCGAACACGGTGGCACCGCGGGTGCGCTGCGCCGCGCCCGCCAGCAGCTCCGGCAGGCCGTGGCCGAAGAACAGATTGTCGCCCAGCACCAGCGCCACCCGGTCGTCGCCCACGAAATCGCGGCCGACGATGAAGGCATCCGCCAGCCCGCGCGGCTGGTCCTGCACCGCATAGGTGAGGTTGAGGCCGAACTGGCTGCCGTCCTGCAGCAGCGCCTGGAACAAAGCGGAATCATGCGGCGTGGTGATGATCAGGATGTCCCGGATGCCCGCCATCATCAGCGTGCACAGGGGATAATAGATCATCGGCTTGTCGTAGACCGGCAGCAGCTGCTTGGACACGACGAGGGTGATGGGGTGGAGCCGGGTGCCGGAACCGCCGGCGAGAATGATACCCTTCACGTTGCCTCCGCAGGCGATTTGTCCGCCGTCGCCGCGGCGAGAAGCGCATCCACCACCTGGCGTGTCCGCTCCTCCCAGGGGGCGGCACGCACGCCGAAGGTGCGGTGGAAGAGGTCGCTGGCGAGTTCCGAGTTCCGCGGCCGCCGGGCCGGGGTGGGATAATCGGCGGTGGTGATGGGCGCCACCTGCGGCCGCCGCCCGGTATGGGCCGCAGCTGCCGCCACGATGGCGCTGGCGAAGCCGTGCCAGGTGGTCGCCCCGGTGCCGGCGAAATGGTAGGTGCCCCAGCGTGCATCGCCCCGCGCGGCGGCCTCGGCGGCGGCCAGCAGCGCCTCGGCCAGATCGCGCGTGGCGGTGGGGCAGCCGCGCTGGTCGGCCACCACCTTCAGCTGGTCCCGCTCGCCGGCAAGGCGCAGCATGGTCTTGAGGAAATTGTTGCCGTGCACGCCATAGACCCAGGAGGTGCGCACGATGACGTGCCGCTCGCTGGCCGCCCGCACCGCCGCTTCCCCGGCCGCCTTGGTGCGCCCGTAGACGCCCAGGGGAGCGATGGAATCGCCTTCCACATAGGCGCCGGGCTTGGTGCCGTCGAACACATAGTCGGTGGAGACATGGATGAGCGGCGTGCGGTAGCGCGCGCAGCGCTCGGCAATGAGGCCCGGCGCGAAGGCGTTGATGCGCGCGGCGCGCTCCGGCTCGCTCTCGGCCTTGTCCACCGCGGTGTAGGCGGCGGCGTTGATGAGGGCGTCGGGGCGGCCCGCCTCCAGCGCGCGCGCCACCGCCGCCGGATCGGAAATGTCGAGGGCGGTGTGATCGAAGCCGGTCAGCTCAAGGCCGCGCTCGGCGGCAAGGGCGGTGATTTCGCGGCCGAGCTGGCCCGCCGCGCCGAAAAGCAGAATGCGTGTCACGATGCGAGCCCCAGCCTGGAGGCGCCGGCAGGCGCGGCGTCGGGCGAAAGCCCGAGACGCTGGCCCTGGTAGCGCGTGCGCAGCGGCTCCCACCAACTGCGATTGTCGAGATACCAGCGCACCGTCTTTTCCAGCCCGCTCTCGAACGTCTCGCGCGGGGACCAGCCCAGCTCGCGGTTCAGCTTGGAGAAGTCGATGGCATAGCGCGCATCATGCCCCGGCCGGTCGGTGACGAAGCGGATGAGATTTTCCCGGGGGCCGATGGCGGGGTCGGGCACCATCTTGTCCAGCACGGCGCAGATGGTGCGCACCACGTCGATGTTCCGCCGCTCGCTGGCGCCGCCCACATTGTAGCTTTCACCCGGCCGGCCCCGGGTTGCGATCAGCACCAGGGCGCGCGCATGGTCCTCCACGAACAGCCAGTCGCGTACATTCTCCCCGGTGCCGTAGACCGGCAGCGGCGCGCCTTCCAGCGCGTTGAGGGTGACCAGCGGAATGAGCTTCTCGGGGAAATGATAGGGCCCGTAATTGTTGGAGCAGTTGGACATGACCGCGGGCAGGCCATAGGTGTGGAACCACGCCCGCACCAGATGGTCCGACGACGCCTTGGAGGCGGAATAAGGCGAATTGGGCTGGTAGGGCGTGTCCTCGCGGAACAGGCCCTCGGCGCCGAGGCTGCCGAACACCTCGTCGGTGGAAATGTGGTGGAAGCGGAACGCCTGCTGCGCCGCGGCGGGCAAGGCGCGCCAGTAGCGCAGCGCCTCCTGCAGCAGGGTGTAGGTGCCCACCACATTGGTGGCGATGAAGTCGCCCGGCCCGTCGATGGAGCGGTCCACATGGGATTCCGCGGCCAGGTGCATCACCAGGTCGGGCCGCAAGCCCTCCAGCGCTGCGCGCACCGCGGCGGCGTCGCAGATGTCGGCCTGGACGAAGCTGTGGCGGGGGTCGTCGGCCACCGGCGCCAGGGACGCGAGGGTGCCGGCATAGGTGAGCTTGTCGAAGGTGAGGACTTGGTGTCCCTCGCTTATGAGGTATCTCACCACCGCGGAGCCGATGAAGCCCGCACCGCCCGTCACCAGAACCCGCATGCCGTCACCTTCAGCCTTTGCGCTCAGCAAGCTGCCCCATAAACGAAGGGGCTGTCGAAATCCTTGAGGCAAGGCAATACCTTGTCCTTGTCGGAGAGGATTTTTTCGCCGTCGCCCAAGGTCCAGTCGATGGCGATGTCGGGGTCGCTCCAGAGGATGCCGCGCTCGCTCGCCCGGTCATAGACCGCGTCCACCTTATAAGCGACGCGGGTTCCCGGCGCGAGGGTGCAGAATCCGTGGGCGAATCCGTGCGGCACGAACAATTGCTCTCCCCCCTCGGCGGTGAGGCGGGCGCCGGCCCAGCTGCCATAGGTGGGCGAGCCCTTCCGCACGTCCACCGCCACGTCGAAGATGGCGCCGGCAAGCACCCGCACCAGCTTCGCCTGGGCGAAGGGCGGCGCCTGCAGGTGCAGGCCGCGCACGGTGCCGGGCAAAGCGGAGAGGGATTCGTTGTCCTGCACGAAATGGGCGGCAATGCCGTTGGCCGCATAGAGCGGCTGCACATAGGTTTCGCTGAAATAGCCGCGGGCATCGCCGTGCCGCACGGGAATGGCGAGGATGACTTCCGGCAGGGAGAGGGGCGTGAAGGCAGTCATAAGGGGCTTCTAGAGCAAATCCGGCAAAAGTGCGAAGCGGTTTTGCGCGCCGGCGGGATGCCGCGGCAGGGACCCGGAGCCGACAGTCGCCGACCCGGCGGCTGCGTGCCAACCCGCCGGGGGGAAACGGCTTTTGCCGCCGCCCGATGGGCATGGCCCCGCGGTCCGCGCACGCATCAAGGGCGGGCGGCAGCGGGCGCCGCGCCCGGTTCAGGCATCGCCGGACGGGTCCGGCAGCAGTTCCGGCACCGGCGCCGGAGGGGCGGCGAGCCAGCCGGCGAGGTCCTCGGCGGCCAGCGGACGGGCGAAATAATAACCCTGCGCCGCATGACAGCCGAGGGAGCGCAGCAGCGCCGCCTGCCGGGCGGTTTCCACCCCCTCCGCCACCACTGTCATGCCGAGGCTGTGGCCGATGCGGATGACCGCCGTGGACAGGGCCTGGGCGTTCTGGTCCTGCTCGATGCTGAGCATGAACGACCGGTCGAGCTTCAGCTCGGCGATGGGCAGGCGCGACAAGGCGCTGAGGCTGGAATAGCCAGTGCCGAAATCGTCCATGGCGATGCGCACGCCCAGCGCCTCGATGGCGCGGGCGGTGGCGAGGGAATTGGGGTGCTGGTCCATCATCACCCGCTCGGTGATCTCCACCCGCAGGTCCTGGGGCACGAGGCCGTGGGTGGCGAGGGCTTCGGAGATGACGCCGACGATCTCGCCGCTGCGGAAGCTCAGCGGCGAGAGATTGACCGACACATGGGGCACCGCGACCCCTTCCGCGCGCCAGCGGGCCACCTGGCGGCAGGCCTCCTCCACGCCCCAGCGGTCGATGCCTTCGATGAGGCCGTATTCCTCGGCGAGGGCGATGAAGCGCGGGGCGGGAACCTCCCCGTGCACCGGGTCCTTCCAGCGCGACAGCGCCTCCACCCCGTGCAGCGCGCCGTCGCCCAGCAGCACCTGCGGCTGGTAGACATGGCGGAGCTGGCGGTTGGTGATGGCGTCGCGCAGGGCCACCGACAGCACAAGGCGATCCAGCACCTTGCGGTTGAGGTCCTCGGTGAAGAAATGGAACTTGCCGGGACCCTTGCGCTTGGCCTCGTGCATCGCGGTATCGGCGTGCTTCAGCAGGGATTCGGCATCGGTGCCATGCTCGGAGCACAGGGCGACGCCGATGCTCACCGACATGGTGAGGTGCAGTTCCTGCGCGGCGATGGGCGCCGCAAGATATTCCAGCAGACGGCGGCAGATGCGCGCCGCTTCGTCCGCCGCGCAATCATGGATGAGGACGACGAACTCGTCGCCGCCGGTGCGGCCCACGATGTCGCCGGCCCGCAGCTGCACCTTCAGGCGGCGCGCCATCTCCACCAGAATCTGGTCGCCGGTGGAATGGCCGAGGGTGTCGTTCACATCCTTGAAGTGGTCGAGGTCGAGGAACAGCACCGCGAGGGGCTGGTCCAGCCTGCAGGCCTCGGCGATGGCCTCGCTCAGGGCTTCGATGAGCTGGCTGCGGTTGGGCAGGCCGGTGAGGGTGTCGATGCTGGCGAGCCGGGCGATGCGGCTCTTGGCCTCGTGCCGCTCCAGGGCCAGGGCGCACAGGTCCGAGCAGGCGGCGACGATGCCTTCCAGCCACGGGCTGGGGCCGCCGCGCTCGTTGAAATAGAAGGCGAAGGTGCCCGCCACCGTGCCCGACTTGAGCTTGATGGGCACCGACCAGCAGCCCTTCACCGCGGACGGCAGGGGCAGCCAGAGGAGATCCTCCCACAGGGGGCTGGTGGCGATGTCCTCCACCAGCACCGGCTCGCCGCGGAACGCCGCGGAACGCCGCGGTGCCGCAGGAGCCGCTCTTGGGGCCGATGGGGGTACCGTCTACGGCTGCGGTATAGTCCGCCGGCAGGCTCGGCGCGGCGAGCACCGCCAGGGTGTTGTCCTCGCTCACCCGCAGCACGGAGCATTTCACCCCCGGGGCGAGGGCCTCCACCTTCCGGCACAGGAGGTCCATGATGTCGGTCAGGCCCGCATCGGCGGCGAGGGCGGCGAGCACCTGCCGCTGCAGGTCCTCCACGAGCCGGGTGTGGGTCACGTCCACCAGCATGGCCACGACATGCTCGAGGTCGCCAGTCTTGGCGTCGATCACGGGGGTGATGGTTGCCGACACCCAGATCTCCTTCCCCGTGTTCCGGCGCAGGGGCACGTCGCCTGCGAAATCCACGCACCGGGCGATGCAAGACCGGATGCGCCTGGCAATGTCGCCATGGCCCTCCGGCTCGGCGAGGAGGGCGAAAAGGTCCTGCCCCATCGCTTCCTGCCCATCATAGCCCAGCATATCGCCAAGCGCGCGATTGACGTAGCGGATGCTGAGCGTTCCGTCGGTGATGACCACGGCGCGGTCGGTGCGGTCGGCCACGAGCGAGAGGATCTGCATCTGCTCGCGCCGGCGCGCTTCACCCGGAAGGGTGCGCACGAAGGCGAGGTAGCATTCCCCACCATTGAGCTGCGCGCGGGCGACGGAGAGCAGGTCGAAGGTGCGCTCGCCGTCGCGGCCCTCGATGCGGACCCGACGCCCCGCACCGGTATAATCCTCCACCGGGGAGCGCATGTTGTGGGCGTGAACGAAGGTGGGCAGCAGCTTGCGCGCGTCGTGGCCCACCACCTGCTCCTTCGGCAGCCCCCAGAGCCGGGCGGCGGCGGCGTTGCAGAAGGTGACGACGTTGTTCTCGTCGATGAACACCACGGCTTCCACCGCCCTGCTCGCAGCGGCTGACGGAAGGTCCGCGATCCTATGTCCCATTAGCGGTGGCTCCGAGCGCCTGCTGCGCTCATTATGGCTCGACACGTGCGAAGAAAGCCAGCCGTGCCCTCTGCAACAGGATTCTCCATGACCAGCTTACCGTTTCAGCCAGAGCTGTACAGGAGCGTTGTCAAAATGGATTAATACCGGGGTATCCGGCTGGAAAGACAAGGATAAATCGCCGGCAGCGGCAATGAAATGGCGGTGCCGCCGGGCGTGTGGTTCCGGGTGTGGCGAGGAGACACGTCCGTGTGAACGCCCAGGCGGGCGCAGCGGGGCCCCGTGCGCCTGCCCTCCGGCCGGTGCCTCAGTAGAGGCCGCCGGTGCCGGCGCGGGGCGGGCGGTCCGCTTCCGGGGCGGCGGGGTCGGTCCCCGAATAGCCCACCACGGAATAGCTGTCCGGCGGGGCGGTGCCGGGCTTGAAGGCTTCGAGGATCGCGCCGCCGTCGCCCGAGCCCGCCCGCTGGCCGCTCTTGCGGTCGATGCGCACCAGCTTGATGCCGGCGGGCACGCGGAAGGGAATGGCGGGACGGTCGGCGATGGCCACCTTCAGGAAGTCCCGCACCACGGGCGCGGAGATCAGGCCGCCGGTGGAGCCCTTGCCCATGGCCCGCGGCTTGTCGTAGCCGAGATAGACGCCCACCACGATCTCCGGCGTGAAGCCGATGAACCAGGCGTCCTTCTCGTCGTTGGTGGTGCCGGTCTTGCCGGCGATGGGCTTTCCCACCTCCTTCAGCGCGGTGCCGGTGCCCCGCTGCACCACGCCTTCCATCATGGAGGTGATCTGGTATGCGGTCATGGGGTCGAGCACCACCGGGCGCCGGTCGATGAGGGTCGGCTCGGGCTGGTTCTCCCACTTCTGCGCCTCGCAGCCGCGGCATTCGCGTTCGTCGTGGCGATAGATGGTATGGCCGTAGCGGTCCTGCACGCGGTCGATGAGCGAGGGGGTCACCTTGCGCCCGCCGTTGGCGATCATGGCGTAGGCGCCGGTCATGCGCAGCAGCGTGGTCTCGCCGGCGCCCAGCGCCATGGACAGCAGCGGGGGCATGTCGTCATAGATGCCGAAGCGCTTGGCATATTCGGCGATGATGGGCATTCCCACGTCGTTGGCGAGGCGCACGGTCATCACGTTGCGCGAGTTTTCCAGGCCGAAGCGCAGGGTCTGCGGGCCGTAGAACTTGCCGGAATAATTCTCCGGCCGCCACGTGGCCTGGCCCTGCTGCTCCAGCTCGAACGGCGCGTCCATCACGATGGTGGAGGGCGTGTAGCCATTGTCCAGCGCGGCGGAATAGACGAACGGCTTGAACGAGGACCCCGGCTGGCGCATGGCCTGGGTGGCGCGGTTGAACTGGCTCTCGTCATAGGAGAAGCCGCCGGAGAGGGCGAGCACGCGCCCGGTGGTGGGCTCCATCACCACCATCGCACCTTCCACGCCGGGCAACTGGCGCAGGCGGAACTGGCCGGAACGCTCGGCGATGGGCTCCACATACACCACGTCGCCGGGCTTCAGCACCGAAGGCAGGGGCCGGCGGGTCCAGCGGGCGCCGTCGGCGGAGATGAGGCCCACCTCGCGCTCGTTGGACCGCTGGCCGGACTTGGTGCGCGGCGGCTGTAGGCCGATGCGGGCATTGTCCTTGCTGACATCCAGCACCACGGCGAGGCGCCAGGGAATGTCGTTGAGTTCCTTCAGCTCGCCCAGCTTCACGCCCCAGTCGCCGCCGCCGGACATATCGATGGTGGTGACCGGCTTGCGGAAGCCGCGCTCCTCGTCATAGCGCACGAGGCCGTCGGTGAGCGTCTTCTTGGCCAGCACCTGGAGCTTGGGGTCGAGCGGCGTGCGCACCGAAAGGCCACCCTGGTAGAGCTTGCCCTCGCCGTAGCGCTCGTAGATCTGGCGGCGCACCTCCTCCGCATAATATTCGGCGGCGAAGATCTGGGCGCCGGTGGCGCGCGGGGTCACGTCGAGGCCGGACTTGCGGGCCGCCTCGCCCTCCTGCGCGGTGATGAAGCCGTTCTCCACCATGCGGTCGATCACCCAGTTGCGGCGGTCGATGGCGCGGGTGCGGTCGCGGAAGGGGTTGTAGGAGGAGGGCGCCTTGGGCAGAGCGGCCAGATAGGCCACCTCCTGGACGTTCAGCTCGTCCACCGACTTGTCGAAATAGACCAGCGCCGCCGCGGCGATGCCGTAGGCGCCCATGCCGAGGTAGATCTCGTTGAGGTACAACTCAAGGATGCGGTCCTTGGAATAGGTGCGCTCGATGCGCAGGGCGAGCAGCGCTTCCTTGATCTTGCGGTCGATGGACACTTCGTTGGTGAGCAGGAAGTTCTTGGCCACCTGCTGGGTGATGGTGGAGGCGCCCTGCGGCCGCACGTTCTTGCCGTAGTTCTGGAAAAAGAAGGCGGCGGCGCGGAAGATGCCGGTGGGGTCGATGCCGCCGTGCTCGTAGAAATTCTTGTCCTCGGCGGCAAGGAAGGCCTCGATGACCAGCTTGGGCACCGACTGGATGGGAATGTAGAGCCGGCGCTCCTTGGCGTACTCGGCCACCAGCGCGCCGTCGGCTGCGTGCACGCGGGTCATCACCGGCGGCTCGTAATTCTGCAGCTGGGAATAGTCGGGCAGGTCCTGGGAATATTTCCACACGAAATAGGTCGCGCCCGCGGCGCCGGCCAGCAGCACCAGCGTGGTGAGCGCGAAAAGGAAGCCCAGGAACCTCAAAATCACCCGCATCTCGCCGGATCCCTCCTGCCGCGCAGCCCGCGCGCGGCACCGCCATAGCGCGAAGCCGTACTCCCGCGAAAGGCCCACATTGGGCAAGGCCCCTGCGGAAGGCAACTGCGCCGTCCCCGGATGCGGGTTTGCCCCCACGCCCGTGCCCGGCAGCATATGCGGGGCAAACGTGGCCGCTTCGCGACATCCGGCGGCGCTTCGGCGCCCTTGTGCGGCCGGCGCGGCGCCTCAGCGGGAGACGATGGCGGCGGGGCTCTCGGGCGCCGCCGGCGCGGTGCGATTGAGGCCGCGCGCGGCGAAGAAGGCGTCGATGGCCCGGGCGGCGGCCCCGGCGAGCCGCTCGCGCCAGGCCTCCGAGGTCAGCTGCTTGCGGTCCTCCGGGCTCGACATGTAGCCCAGCTCCACCAGAACCGAGGGCACGTCGTGGGCCCGCAGCACCCGGAAGCCGGCGGATTTCAGCGGGGAACGGTGGGTGCGGATCTCCGTCTTCATGGCCCCCACCAGGGTGCGGGCGAACAGGGAGGAGAAAGCACGCGTCTCGCGATGGGCGAGCTCCACCAGGATGCCGGCCACCGCGTCGCTTTCGTCGGAGAGGTCCACGCCGGCGATCAGGTCCGCCTTGTTCTCGCTCTCCGCCAGGCGGGCGGCGTCGGCGTCGCTGGCGGTCTCCGAGAGGGTGTAGACGCTGGCGCCGGTGGCCTTGCCGTCGCCGCGGGCGAGGGCATCGGCATGCAGCGACACGAACAGGGCGGCGCGGTTGGCGCGGGCGATGCGCACCCGCTCGCCCAAGGCCACGAAGGTGTCGGTGGAGCGGGTCATCACCACCCGGTAGGCGCCGCTCTTCTCCAGCTTCTCGCGCAGGGCGAGGGCGGTTTCCAGCACGATGGTCTTCTCGGTGAAGGCGCTGTAGCCGGTGGTGCCCGAATCGATGCCGCCATGGCCGGGGTCCAGCACGATCACCGGCCGGTCGTCCCCGTCGGCCGCCGCGGCGGGGCGCGCAGGGGAGGGGGCGGCGGGGGGCGTGGCGGTGGCGGCGCGGGCGACCGTCTCGGCGTCGGACGCCACGAGGTCGATCACCAGCCGCGCCGGCTCGTCGGCGGTGGCGTCCAGCACATAGGCGCGGTCCACGGCGACGGGGCCGGTCGCCTCCAGCACCATGCGCGCCTTGCCGGGGGCGAACACGCCGAAGCGCAGGGCCGAGACCAGGCCGCGCCGGCGGGTGGCCACATCCGGCTTGAGGGCGAACTGCACGTCCGGCAGGTCGAGCACCACCCGGTAGGGGTTGGCCAGGATGAAGACGCGGAATTCCACGGCCCGGTCCAGGTCGATGACGAGCCGCGTGCGCTGGGCGTCGCCGGCCAGGCGGGCATCGCGGGCGACCAGCGGGCCGCTCGCCGCCGGGGGCGGGGCGGGGATGGCGGCAGCGGAGTTGACTGCCGCCGCGCTGTCCTGCCGCTCGTGCCCAGCTGCGGTGGATTCGGCCTCCCGCGCCGCATCCACGCCAGGCGCGGCGGGCTGCTGCCGGCTCGCGGCGCCGGTGGGTGCGGCGCTGGAGACGGTGAAGCAGACGAACGCAAGGGAAAGCAGCGCGCCGCGGACGAGGGTGCCGGCACTGCGACGGGATGTCCCGCGCCCGGCCCCGGCGGGCGGAAGGGGCGGGCTCAGCGGTCCGGGGCGTCGTCCGGGGCATCGGTCCATGGGGATCTTGCCTCTTGTCCCGCCGTCGTGCGGCCGTGTCATTGTAAGGCCGGATCGGGCCGGACCGAAGCGGCGCGGCCGGCGAATCGGCGGTGCGGCGCGCCGGCCGCCGCCCCGGGCGGTATGCCGGCCCGCCATCCGTCCGGCGCCCTGAAAGCGATAAAGCGGGCCGCGTTAACCGTCCGTTGACGGCGGCGGCCGGCATCCGGGACGGCATGGCACACGCATAAACCTTGCCAAGCGGGAAGGTCGGCGGGTAAGAAGGAGGTCGTACACAGTTCGCGTTCCGGAACAGGCTCTTCGGCCCCCGGCTGCCGCGGCTGCCGCAGGTGGTGTTTCCTCGATCCCGGACGGGCCGCATCGCGCGCCCAAGCCCTGGAGGAGCGGGAGCCCGCCGATCGCCGCTGGCGGCTCCACCTCTGAGCGTGGAGCCCCGCGGCAAGCGCCGGAGCGGCGCTTCATGCGGCGGTTCACGGCAGCGCCTGCGTCGAAGGTCCGCAAGGGACGATCTGGGGAATCGGGCGAACGTGTACCGTGGCCGGATCGGGGCGCTCGCCCCGCCACCCGGCCCGACCCTTCATCGAGGAACGGGTAGCCGAGGGCATGGAATTTACTCCGCACGACTGGCGCGTTCGTCGCGCCCCCGTGTGCCCCGACGCCGAGGGTGTTAGCGACACGCCCGGGCGCGCCTGTTTCTCCTCATCCTCACGTCATCACATCCGGCGCCCGAGCGGTGCCGCGGCGGTTCCGGCACGGAGCCTGTCGCGTGCGCCGTCGCGGACGAATGCCCGCGGCGCCGTGAAGAGAGAATTCCATGGCCAACAAGATGCTCATCGATGCGACCCACCCGGAGGAGACCCGGGTGGTGGTCGTGCGCGGGAACAGGGTCGAAGAGTTCGACTATGAATCCGCATCCCGCAAGCAGCTGCGGGGCAATATCTATCTCGCCAAGGTGACGCGCGTTGAGCCGTCGCTCCAGGCGGCGTTCATCGAATATGGCGGCAACCGCCACGGCTTCCTCGCCTTCAGCGAGATCCACCCGGATTATTACCAGATCCCGGTGGCCGACCGCCTCGCGCTGATCGAGGAGGAGGAGCGCGCCGCCCGCCTCGCCGAGGACGAGGCCGACATGAAGGAGCGCCGCCGCGAGCGCGGCCGCTCGCGCCGCTCCAGCCCCGACCAGAGCGTGAGCGCGGCCGTCGCGCCGGTGGAAGAGGCGCGGATCGTCGCCGCCGAGCCGGCGCCCGAGGGCGAGGCGCCCGCCGGCGCCCTCTCCGGCGACGCCCCGTCCGAGCCGGCGCCCTTCGAGGCGCCCAGCTTCGCCGCGGCCGTGTTCGAGCCGCCCGCCGCCGAGGGCGGGGAGGCCGAAGCGCCCGCCGCGTCCGCGCCGGCCGACGCGCCGTCGCCCTCCAACGTCACCGACCTGCTCTCCGCCGCCGAGGCGGCCGAAGCCTCCGCCGAGCGTGCGGAAGCCGCCGCGGCTGCCGAATTCGGCAGCCCGCTGCCGGCCCCCGCCCAGCAGCACGCGGCCGATGCCGGCGAGGACGCCGAGCGCCGCCGCGAGGCGCCCTACGGCGAAGAGCATCCCGCCCCCATCCTGCCCGAGGACGAGGAGGCGGCCGACGTCCGCTCCTTCTCCCTGGAAGACGACCGCGCCGAAGAGGACCGCGGCGAAGACGACCATCCCGAAGAGGAGCGCAGCGAAGACGACCGTGGCGAAGACGACCGTGGCGAACGCCACCGCCGCGACGAGAGCCGCGCCGACCAGAACGGCGACGATGAGGACGAGGACGAGGAGGAGGACGACGGCGACGTCGACCAGATCGACGAGGAAGAGGAGATCGAGCATCTCGGCGCCGACGAGGACGCCCTGGAAGAAGTGCCCGAGCGCGCGCCGCAGCGCCGCGCCCGCTCCTACAAGATCCAGGAGGTCATCCGCCGCCGCCAGGTGATGCTGGTGCAGGTGGTGAAGGAGGAGCGCGGCAACAAGGGCGCGGCCCTCACCACCTATCTGTCCCTCGCCGGCCGCTACAGCGTGCTGATGCCCAACACCGCCCGCGGCGGCGGCATCTCCCGCAAGATCACCAATGCGGTGGACCGCAAGCGCCTGAAGGAAGTGGTGCAGGACCTGGAGGTGCCGGAAGGGATGGGCATCATCCTGCGCACCGCCGGCGCCAACCGCACCAAGACCGAGATCAAGCGCGACTTCGAATATCTGCTGCGGCTGTGGGAGACGGTGCGCGAGCTCACCTTGTCCTCCGCCGCGCCCAACCTCGTCTATGAGGAAGGCTCGCTCATCAAGCGCGCCATCCGCGACCTCTACAACAAGGATATCGACGATATCCTGGTGGCCGGCGAGGAAGGCTTCCGCGAGGCGCGGGACTTCATGCGCATGCTCATGCCGAGCCATGCCAAGGCGGTGATGCCCTATCGCGAGAGCCAGCCCATCTTCGCCCGCTTCGGGGTGGAGCAGCAGCTGGACGCCATGTTCTCCCCCGTGGTGCAGCTGAAGAGCGGCGGCTACATCGTCATCAACCCGACGGAAGCCCTGGTCTCCATCGATGTGAACTCGGGCCGCGCCACCCGCGAGCACCATATCGAGGACACCGCGCTCAAGACCAATGTGGAAGCCGCCGAGGAGATCGCCCGGCAGCTGCGCCTGCGCGACCTGGCCGGCCTCATCGTGGTCGATTTCATCGACATGGAGGAGAAGCGCAACAACCGGGCGGTGGAGCGCAAGCTCAAGGATTGCCTGAAGAACGACCGGGCGCGCATCCAGATCGGCCGCATCTCCCATTTCGGCCTGCTGGAGATGTCGCGCCAGCGCATCCGCACCGGCGTGCTGGAAAGCTCCATCGAGGTGTGCCCGCACTGCGGCGGCACCGGCCATGTGCGCTCGGCGGCCTCGGTGTCGCTGCAGCTGCTGCGCGCGCTGGAGGAACAGCTGCTGCGCTCGCAGACGCACAACCTCGTCGCCCGCACCCGCACCGAGGTGGCGCTCTACGTGCTCAACCAGAAGCGCGCCCACCTGCGCGAGCTGGAGGAGCGCTTCAGCGTCACCCTCTCCATCTCCGCCGACGAGAGCGTGACCGGCCACCAGCCCTTCATCATCGAGAAGGGCGAGATCGCCGCGCCGCCGCCCGCCGCGCCGCGCGCCTCCACGGTGGTGCAGCCCGATTCCATCCTGCCCGACGAGGATTATCTCGAGGAGGAGGAAGAGGAGGCCGTTGACGAAATTGCCGAGACCGAGGCCGAGGCGGAAGCCACCGGCGACGGGAATGGCGAGCGCGCCGACGAGGCCGGCCGCCGTCGCCGCCGTCGCCGCCGCCGGCGGCGGGGCGAGCGGGAGGACGGCCGCGAGGAAGGCCGCGAGGCCGGCGCCGAAGGCGAGGATGAGGACGAGGCCGCATCCGAGGGCGAGGACAGCGAGGGCGAGGAGGACGAGCGCACCGAGGAGGAGCGCGCCGCCGACGCCGAGCGCGGGGATGACGAGAATGGCGACCGCCGCCGCCGCCGCCGCGGCCGTCGCGGTGGCCGCCGCAACCGCCGCGAGCGCGAGGGCGAGGCCTCCGTGTCCGGCGAGGGCGAGGATGAGGCGGACGAGGCCGGCGCAGCGCCGGAAGCGCGCGACGCCACCGATGGGGACGCCGCCGGTGCGGCCGCCGCCCCCATGCCCGAAGGTTCGGACCGCGATGAAAGCGAGGCGCCGGCCGCACCGGTGGCGCATGCCGGCCTGATCGCCGCCGAGGCGGACACGGCGGGTGCCCGAATCACCGGTTCGGACGCCGCCGGGGACGAGACGCCGTCGCCCGTCGCCGCGGCTGCCGCTCCGGCCCCGGTCGCCGCAGCGGCGCCGGCCGAGGTGGTGGAAGCGCCCGCGCGCCCGCGCCGCCGCTCCACCGTGCGCGAAAAGGCGCCGGTGGTCCTGACTACCGACAGCGCCCCCCAGCCGGCTCCGGCCGGGGAGGCGACTTCCGCCGCGGCGGAGGTGGAAGCGGCGCCCGCCGCGCCGGCTTCCGAGCTTCCCGCCGTCGGCGAGACGCCCGCGGAAGCGGCCGAGCCGGTCGGCGATGCCGCCCCGGTGCCCGGCGCGCTGCCCGCCGATGCCTCGGCGCCCGACGAGGCGGCCCGCAAGCCGCGCTCCGGCTGGTGGCAGCGCAAGCTGTTCGGCGGCTGACGCCCGACACCCGTGTTCAGGTGCAAGCGCCTCCCGGCTCCGGCCGGGGGGCGTTTTTGTTTTGGGGGGCTACCGGGGCGGCGGTTGGTTCGGAGGGGGGCACGCGCGGCGCCGGGCGGATGGCGGGCGCGAAGCGGCGTCCAAACGCCAGCCACCCCTTGCCCCCGGCCGCCTGCATAGTACCATGCAGCCCATGCCGAGGCGCGGCGCGGCCGCAGATCAAAACGATTTAACCCATGCGCCGGCCGTTCCGGCCCGCCCCGGCACACAGAACAGCGAGCGGAAAACCGCCGCAGTCTTTGGGAGGAACAGGATGATCCGTCTTCGCCGCGGCCTTCTGGCCGCGTTCGCCGCCTGCGCGCTGGCCGCCGCCGCAGGGCCCGCCTTCGCCCAGACCAAGCTCAAATGGGCCCATGTCTACGAGCCCGCCGAGCCGTTCCACACCGCATCGGTCTGGGCCGCCGGCGAGATCGCCCGGCGCACCGATGGCCGCTACCAGATCGACGTCTATCCCTCCTCCCAGCTGGGCAAGGAGAGCGACATCAACCAGGGCCTCGCGCTGGGCACGGTGGACATGATCATCTCCGGCTCCAGCTTCGCCGGAAAGGCCTATCCGCCCATCGGCGTCACCTATTATCCCTATACCTTCCGCGACGCCAATCACCTGCTGGCCTATGCCAAGAGCGACGTGTTCGCCGATCTCGCCAAGGGCTATGAGGACAAGACCGGCAACCACATTGTCGCCGTCACTTATTATGGCGTGCGCCAGGCCACCTCCAACAAGCCGTTCAAGAGCTGCGCGGAGATGAAGGGCCTCAAGATCCGGGTGCCCGACGCCCCCGCCTATCTCGCCACGCCCAAGGCCTGCGGCGCCAACATCTCGCCCATCGCCTTCGCCGAGGTCTACCTCGCCCTGCAGAACGGCACCGTGGATGCGCAGGAGAACCCGCTCACCACCATCGAGGCCAAGAAGTTCTACGAGGTGCAGAAGAACATCATCCTCACCGGCCATATCGTGGACCACCTCAACACGGTGATCTCCGCCGGCCTGTGGAAGAAGCTCTCGCCGGAGGACCGCAAGATCTTCGTGGAGGTGGCGCAGGAGGCCGCGGCGCGGGCCACCGCCGAGGTAGCCAGGCGCGAGAAGGAACTGCTCGATATCTTCAAGCAGAAGGGCATCAACGTGATCGAGGTGGACACCACCGAGTTCCGCGACACGGTGATGAAGAACATCACCTTCGAAAGCTTCGGCTATCGCAAGGCGGACTGGGACCGCATCCAGGCCATCAAGAGCAGCATGTGAGGGGGAGCCGGCGCGCCCCGCCGGCTCCCTTTCCGGCGGCTCGCCCTCCCCCTGACGGGTCCCCCGGTTCGCGCCGGGGGACGACGCCGGTGCCGGGGCAATCCGCGCCGTGATCGCGCGCGCCCCGTTTCCACCGCCCTTTCTCCCCCTTCGGAACCCTCCATGGCCCATGAAGTCCACACCCGCGTCACCGGCGAAGATCTGGCCCACAGTTTCGAGCAGCAGGAGGAGGTGGACCTCTCCAGCTACGGCTTCGAGGACTGGATCACCCTTCTCATCTTCTGGGGCATGGCGGGCCTCGTCTTCACCCAGTTCTTCACCCGCTACGTGCTGAACGATTCGTTCGCCTGGACCGAGGAACTCGCCACCTATTGCCTGGTGGCGGTGGTGTTCATCGGCGCCTCCATGTGCGTGCGCCTCTCCCGCCACATCCAGGTGGACCTGCTCTACCGCTTCCTGCCGCCCCGGGCGGGGCGGGTGATGGCGCTGCTGGTGGACCTGGTGCGCACCGCCTTCATCGCCTACGGCGTGTGGCTGATGGTGCGCTACATCGCCCTCGTGGGCGACGAGCCCATGGTGATGGTCGAGGCGCCGAAAAGCGTCGTCTATTACGCCGTTTTGTTCGGCTTCGTGATGATGCTGGTGCGCTCGGTGCAGGTCACCGCGGCCAACATCGCCCGCGGCTACAGCGTGCTGGAGCGGCCCGAGGCGTTCGACGGCACCCTCGAGAACAAGGCGGACTGAGCCATGTGGCTGCTCATCGGCGCATTCCTCTTCCTTATGGTGTGCGGGGTTCCGGTGGCCATCTCCATGGCCGGCTCCTCGCTCATCTACATCATCGTCACCGGCTCGGTGCCGGACGTGGTGATCGCCCAGCGCATGATCGCGGGGGTGGAGAGCTTCCCGCTGCTGGCGGTGCCGTTCTTCATCCTGGCCGGCAACCTCATGAACATCGCCGGCGTCACCGGCCGCATCTATGCCTTCGCCGTCGCCCTGGTGGGCTGGATGCGCGGCGGGCTGGGGCAGGTGAACATCATCGGCTCGGTGGTGTTCTCCGGCATGTCCGGGACCGCCATCGCCGACGCCGCGGGGCTCGGCACCATCGAGATCAAGGCCATGAAGGACCATGGCTATTCCACCGAGTTCGCGGTCGGCGTCACCGCCGCCTCGGCGACGCTGGGGCCCATCATCCCGCCCAGCCTGCCGTTCGTCATCTATGGCATGCTGGCCAATGTCTCCATCGGCGCGCTGTTCCTCGGCGGGGTGGTGCCGGGGGTGGTGATGACGGGGCTGATGATGGCCACCGTCGCCTTCTTCGCCCGGCGCAACGGCTGGGGCTCGGATGCCACCTTCTCCTGGCGCCAGCTCGCCTGCGCGGCGGGTGAGATCCTGGTGGTGCTGGCGTTTCCGGCGGCGGTCTACGCCATGATCGCGGCCGGGCTCACCACCAATCAGGCGGTGCTCATCGCGCTGGCCGTGCTGGTGGCGGCGGACTGGTATTTCGATTTCTCCGCCGTCATGGCGCTGATGACGCCGGTCATCCTCATCGGCGGCATGACGCTGGGCTGGTTCACCCCCACCGAGGCGGCAGTGGCGGCGGTGATCTGGTCATTGTTCCTCGGCCTGGTGCGCTACCGCTCCATGACGCTGAGGACGCTGGCCAAGGCCACGTTCGACACCATCGAGACCACCGCCTCGGTGCTGTTCATCGTCACCGCCGCATCCATCTTCGCCTGGCTGCTCACCGCCAGCCAGGCGGCGCAGATGCTCTCGGACGCCATCCTCGGCTTCACCCAGAACAAATGGGTGTTCCTGCTTCTGGCGAACCTGCTCATCCTGTTCGTGGGCTGCTTCATCGACACCATCGCCGCCATCACCATCCTGGTGCCCATCCTTCTGCCCATCGTGCTGAAGCTGGGCATCGATCCGGTGCATTTCGGGCTGGTGATGGTGCTGAACCTGATGATCGGGCTGCTGCACCCGCCCCTGGGCATGGTGCTGTTCGTGCTGGCGCGGGTGGCGAAGCTGTCGGTGGAGCGCACCACCATGGCCATCCTGCCCTGGCTGGTGCCGCTGCTCCTCGCGCTCATCGCCATCACCTACATTCCCGCGCTCACCCTGTGGCTGCCGCAGGCGGTGGGCTTCGGCAAATGACGGCGATGGCGCGCCGGAGGCTCAGGCCTTTGGCGCGTCGCCGGCGGAGGTCACCCGGCGGCCCTCCTCGGCCCGGTAGAAATACTGGCTCGCCACCAGCCAGCCCTTCAGCGGCCGCAGGGGTGGTATGCAGGTGGCGAGGAGCAGGGGCAGGGTGGTCACCAGATGCACCCAATAAGGCGCCTGGAAGGCCACCTCCAGCCAGATGCCGAACACCACCGCGGGCACGCAGGCAAAGCACATGACGAAGAAGGCCGGCCCGTCCGCCGGATCGGCGAAGGAGAAGTCCAGCCCGCACACCTCGCAGGAGGGCGCCAGCGTGAGAAAGCCGTGGAACATGTGGCCCTCGCCGCAGCGCGGGCACCGCCCCCGCAGCCCGGTGGAGAGGGGGGACAAGGGCGGCCAGTTCTTCGTTTCCATCCTATCTGCCTTCCGCAGTGCCCGCCGATCGCCGAAGTAGGTAGCTGGCACCGCTCCCGCAAGCGGTGGCGGTGTCGCAGGGGCAGGCTTCACCGTTTCGTGGGGGTGACAGCCACCGGCGCGACGGTTATTCCGCTTCTGGAGAGTGTGCTTTGGAGCGCGGTCCGGTCGCAGGGAACCCCATGACGGGTCCCCGCGGTTGCGGATTTGTCCTCGATCGCATGGAATGGAGACGGGCTCACCGCCCGGCTCCAGGTGGCAGGAGCGCCGGGAAGGATGGACATCGTCTTCGTCGGCGCCGGTCTTGCCAACGGCCTGATTGCCGCCCGCATGTTCGAGCGGCGCCCGCGCCTGCGCTTCGTCATGCTTGAGGCCGGGGAGAGTGTGGGCGGCAACCACACTTGGTCGATGCACGCATCCGACCTCGGCCACCGGCAGCATGCCTTCCTGTCCCCTTTCCGCGCCCGGGGATGGAAGGGGAACGACGTGCATTTCCCCACGCATGCCCGCGTCCTGGCCGGGCATTACCATTCCATCACCTCGGACCGGCTGGCGCAGGTGCTGCACGAGCGCTTCGGCGCCGCCATCCGCACGCGCGCCCGGGTGGTGGAGGTGGCGGCCGACCATGTGGTGCTGGAGGGCGGCGAGCGCATCGACGCCCGCGCGGTGGTGGACGGGCGGGGCGCGGTGGCCTCGCGCCATCTCGACCTCGGCTACCAGAAGTTCCTGGGCCAGGAAGTGCGGCTCGCCCACCCGCACGGACTGGTGCGGCCCATCATCATGGATGCGCGGGTGGAGCAGATCGACGGCTACCGCTTCGTCTATGTGCTGCCGCTGGATGCGCACACCCTTCTGGTGGAGGACACCTATTATTCCGACGGCCCGCACCTGCCGGCCGAAACCCTGCGCCGGCGCATCGCCGCTTATGCCGCCGCGCAGGGCTGGAGCGTGGAACGGGTGCTGCGCGAGGAGGAGGGCGTCCTGCCCATCGCGCTCGGCGGCGACATCGACGCCCTGCTGGGCGAGGGGCCCGCGGGGGTGGCGCCGGTGGGGCTGCGCGCCGGCCTGTTCCACCCCACCACCGGCTATTCCCTGCCCGATGCGGCGCGGCTCGCCGACAAGATCAGCCTCCTGCCGGACATCTCCGGCCCGGCCCTGAGCGCCTTCGCGCGCGCCCATGCGGCGGAGACCTGGAAGCGCCGCGGCTTCTTCCGCCTGCTGAACCGCATGCTGTTCCGTGCCGCGGACCCCGCGCGGCGCTACGCCATCCTGGAGCGCTTCTACCGGCTGCCCGAGGATCTCATCGCTCGCTTCTATGGCGATCGTCTCACCTTCAAGGACAAGGCACGCATCCTTTCCGGGCGCCCGCCCGTATCTGTGGTGCGGGCGCTGGCGTGCCTGTCCGAACGCAGATCAGCACCCGATTCCCAATGATGCTCCGTGCCAACAGACCCATTCGCCGCGTTGCCGTCATCGGTGCCGGATTCGGCGGGCTTGCCCTTGCCATCCGGCTCCAGGCGGCGGGCATCGCCACCACCATCTTCGAGCAGCGCGACAAGCCGGGCGGCCGCGCCTATGTCTATGCGGACCAGGGCTTCACCTTCGATGGCGGCCCCACCGTCATCACCGATCCCACCTGCCTTGAGGAGGTGTTCGCGGCGGCCGGGCGCAACCTTGCCGACTATGTGGACCTCATCCCGGTCTCGCCCTTCTACCGCCTGCTGTGGCCGGACGGCCGGCAGTTCGACTATGTGAACGACCAGGCCGGCCTCGACGCCCAGATCGCCACCTTCGATCCCGCCGACGTGGAGGGCTACCGCCGCTTCCTGGCCTATTCGCAGGCGGTGTTCGAGGAAGGCTATCTCAAGCTCGGGGCGGTGCCGTTCCTGCACTTCTCCAGCATGATGAAGGCGGCGCCGCAGCTGATGAAGCTGCAGGCCTGGCGCTCGGTCTATTCCATGGTCTCGCACTTCATCCGCGACGAGCACCTGCGCGAGGCCTTCTCGTTCCATTCGCTGCTGGTGGGCGGCAATCCCTTCTCCACCTCGTCCATCTACGCCCTCATCCATGCGCTGGAGCGCAAATGGGGCGTGTTCTTCCCGCGCGGCGGCACCGGGGCGCTGGTGCAGGGCATGGTGCGCCTGTTCGAGGAGCTGGGCGGCCAGATGTTCCTCTCCACCCCGGTGGACGAGATCGTGGTCACCGAGGACGGCAGGTGGGCCGAGGCGGTGCGGGTGAAGGGCGGCCAGTCGTTCGGCTTCGACATGGTGGCCTCCAATGCCGACGTGGTGCACACCTACGGCCAGCTGCTGCGCGGCTCCGAACGGGGCCGGGCGGAGGGCGCGCGGCTGGCCAAGGCGCGCCATTCCATGTCGCTGTTCGTGCTCTATTTCGGCACCAACCGCACCTGGGACCACCTGCAGCATCACACCGTGCTGTTCGGCCCGCGCTATCGCGGCCTGGTGGACGAGATCTTCAAGGGGCCGCGGCTGCCGGAGGATTTTTCCCTCTACCTGCACGCGCCCACGGTTACCGATCCGTCGCTGGCGCCGGCCGGCTGCACCGCCTTCTACGTGCTGTCCCCGGTGCCCCACCTGGGGCGGGCGCAGATCGACTGGACCCAGGAAGGCCCGCTCTATCGCGATCGCATCCTGGCGCATCTGGAGGCGCGGCTGCTGCCCGGCCTGCGCGACAGCCTGGTGACGAGCCGCATTCTCGACCCCTTCGGCTTCCGCGACGAATTGAGCGCGCATCTGGGATCGGCCTTCTCGGTGGAGCCCATCCTCACCCAGTCCGCCTGGTTCCGGCCGCACAATCGCGACGGGCAGATCGCAAACCTCTATTTCACCGGGGCGGGCACCCATCCCGGGGCCGGCGTGCCGGGGGTGGTGGGCTCGGCCAAGGCGACGGCGGGCCTCATGCTGGCGGATGTGAAGACGTGGCTGTGAGCGGCGGGGCGCAGCCGGGCGACGTGCTCCAGGCGAGCGAGCACGCCATCGCCAAGGGCTCGAAGAGCTTTGCCGCGGCGGCCCGCCTGTTCGATGCCCGCACCCGCGCCGATGCGGTGATGCTCTATGCCTGGTGCCGCCATTGCGACGACGTGGTGGACGGGCAGGAGCTGGGCCACGGGCGCATCGCCAGCGATGCCTCGCCCGCCGAGCGGCTGCAGCTTCTCTATGAGGAGACCGGGCGGGCCTATCGCGGCGCGCCCTCCGCCCATCCGGCCTTCGCGGCTTTCGCCCAGGTGGTGGCGCGCAACGCCATTCCCGAGCGCTACCCGCTGCAATTGCTGGAAGGCTTCCGCATGGACGTGGAGGGCGCGCACTATGCCACCCTCGATGACACGCTGACCTATTGCTACCACGTGGCCGGGGTGGTGGGGGTGATGATGGCCCTCATCATGGGCGCGCGTGACGACGTGGTGCTGGACCGGGCGAGCGACCTGGGCCTTGCCTTCCAGCTCACCAACATCGCCCGCGACGTGATGGAGGATGCCGCCATCGGCCGCATCTATCTGCCCGGGGACTTCCTGGCCCAGGCCGGCGTGCCGCCGCAGGAGATCGCCGCCCCCGCCCGCCGCGCGGCGGTGGCCAGGGTGGCGGCGCGGCTTCTGGACGTGGCCGAGCCTTATTACGACCAGGCGGTCATCGGCATGGGCGCCCTGCCGTTCCGCGCCGCCTGCGCGGTGGGCGCGGCCCGCGGCGTCTACCGCGCCATCGGCACCGAGGTGCGCCGGCGCGGCGAAACGGCGTGGGACGCCCGCGTCTCCACCTCGAAGGCGCAGAAGCTCGGCTTCCTGGCCCGCGGCGTGGCGCAGGCGCTGGCGACGCGCTTCGCCCCGCCGCCGCCGCCACGGCCCGCGCATCTGTGGACCCGCCCGTCATGACCCGTTTCGCGGTGGTGGCCCCGCCTCTGCCGGGGCATTACAACCCGCTGCTGGTGCTCGCCCGCACGCTGGCGGCGCGCGGCCATTGCGTCACCTTCCTGCACATGGCGGATGCGGCGCGGCTGGTGGCGGGCAGGGGCGCGGATTTCCACCCCGTGGGACAGGCGGACCATCCGCCCGGCGCCCTCGACGCTTATGTGAAGCGCCTGTCGGCACCCACCGGCCTCCTGGGCCTCATGGGCACGCTGAAGGCCACCGCCGCCCAGACCCACATGCTGTGCCGCGACCTGCCCGCCGCCCTGCGCGCCATGGGCGCCGAGGCGGTGATCGCCGATCAGACCGAGCCGGCGGGCACGCTGGTGGCGCGGCACCTCGGCCTGCCGGTGGTCTCCACCGCCACCGCGCTGCCGCTGAACCGCGAACTCAGCGTGCCGCCGCCGTTCGTGCCCTGGCCCTATGACGCCAGCGAGAAGGGCGCCTTCTGGAACAAGGGCGGCTACCAGATTACCGATCTGCTCATGACCCCCGTGCGGCGGGTGCTGGCGGCGCATGGGGCGGCCTTCGGGCTCGACCCGTTCGCCGACGGCGGCTTCTCGGACCGCCTCACGGTGGCGCAGATGCCGGGGGGCATGGATTTTCCGCGGCGGGAGCTGCCGGCCAGCTTCCATTACGGCTCCCCCTGGCGCGACCGGGCAAGCCCGGTGCCCCTCGACGGCGCCGGCCTGCCGGCGGACGACGGCCGGCCCCTGGTGTTCTGCTCCCTCGGCACGCTGCAGGGGGCGCGGGCCGATCTGTTCGTGGCGGTGGCGCAGGCGGCGCGGGATCTCGGGGTGCGGCTGCTGATCGCCCATGGCGGGCTCCTGCCCCCGCGCGAGGTGGCGCGGCTGGCCGGGCTGGCGGAGGTGCGCGCCTTCGTGCCCCAGGGCGAGGTGCTGCAACGCTGCGCGGCGGCGGTGCTCCATTGCGGCATGAACACGGTGCTGGATGCGTTGGCCGAGGGGGTGCCGCTGGTGGCCATGCCCATCGCCTTCGAGCAGCCCGCCACCGCCGCGCGCCTCGCCTATGCGGGGGTGGCGCAGGTGGTGCCGGCGGGCAAGGCGGGCCGCCGGCGGCTGAAGGCGGCGCTGGGCGCGGTGCTGTCGCAGCCCGCCTACCGGCAGGCCGCCGGGCGCCTGGCGCAGGAGATGGCGGCGGGCGGCGGGGTGGCGCGGGCCGCCGACCTCATCGAGCAGGCGGTGGCCTGAGGGGTGCGCCGCGGATGGCCTATTGCGCGGCCTCGGTGTTCTTCAGGCGGCCGCCGTGCAGCGTCTTCAGCTTCGCCTTCAGCGCGGCGGGCGGCGGCGCATAGAGGAAGCCGAAGGACACGCAGCCCTCCTTGCCGTCCACCGCATGGTGGAGCCGGTGGGCCTGCACCAGGCGCTTGAGGTAGCCGTTGCGCGGCACGTAGCGGAACGGCCAGCGCTGGTGGGTGATGCCGTCGTGCACGAAGAAATAGAGGAAGCCGTAGGCGGTCATGCCCACGCCCACCCACAGCAGCGGCCCGCCGTCCTGGAAGGCATAGATGAGCGCGATGGCGATGGCGGCAAAGCACAGGGCGTAGAGGTCGTTGCGCTCGAACACGCCTTCGCGCGGCTCGTGGTGGGATTTGTGCCAGCCCCAGCCCCAGCCGTGCATCACATATTTGTGCGCGGCCCACGCCACCCCCTCCATGGCGGCGACCGTGGCGATCACGATGAGCGCGTTGAGAAGAAAGGTCATGTCCGTCCACGCCTGAAAGCCGCCCGGCACGGGCGCGCAGGCGTCATATACAGCAGATGGCGCCGGGGCGCGCCATGTGCGAGATCAACCGCTCCGCGACCGCCTGCCGCTCACGCCAGCCGGACCTGACGGCGGATGAGCCAGAGCGTCAGCGCCCCGCCGGCGGCGGCATAGGCGAGGAGGATGGCGAGGGACGGCAGCAGCGCGGCCAGGGAATCGCCGCGCCACAGCGCCCCCTGGAACGCCTCGATGCCCCAGGCGGTGGGGGTGAGATTGCCGGCCTGCTGCAGCCAGTCGGGCATCAGGAAGCGCGGCACCATGCTGCCGCCCACGGCGGAGAGCAGCAGCACCGCGAAGGTGGAGAGGGTCTGCGCCTGCTGGCGGGTGCGCGCCGCCGCGGCCAGGGGCAGGGCGATGCCCGCCGCCGCCGCCGAGGCCGCCGCCGCCACCGCGAGGAAGGGGCCCAGATGCTGCACCACGTGCACCCCATAGACCACCTGCGCCACCGCGAACAGGACGGCGGAGAGGGCGAGGCCCTGCAGCACCAGGAAGGCGAGCTTGCCCCCCACCAGAGCGGCCACCCCGCCCCGTGTCATCACGATGCGGTCGAACACGCCCGAGCGACGCTCGTCCACCAGGCTCGCCGCGCCCTGCACCGCGGAGAACAGAAGGAACAGCATGGCGATGGCGCCGGCATAATAGCTCACCGCCGGCTCCACCTGCCGGCGCGCCACGCTCTGGCGCGCCATCAGCTCGGCGCCGCTCTCCTTCACCAGCTGCGGCGCGCGGGCCACCGAATCGGCAAGGCGGGTGCGCTGCTCCGGGGTGAAGGGGCCCACCAGCACCTCGATCTGCGCCGCCACGCGGGAAATGGCCATGCCTGGCAATTCGTCCGTGAACAGGCGCTGGATGCGCGCGGAAAGAATGGCGGCGGCCACGGTGCGGGCAGGATCGGTGACGAGCAGGAGGGGCGGGGTGGCGGTGGCGGCGGCCACATCGCCGCGCACCACGAGGCCCACGTCCGCCGAGCCGTCGGCCACCTTCACCGCCACCGCATCGGGCGCGACGCGGGCCACCTCCACGTCCGGGGCGCGGGCGAGGGCGGCCAGGAAGGCTTCCGCCGAGGGCGCGTCGCTGGCGCGGGCGGCGGCCACCTTGATGGTGGCGCTTTCCCCGCCGGTGCCGGCGAACACGGCGGCGAACAGCACGAACAGCAGCGGCGGCAGCACGAAGGTCATCATCAGCGCGCCGCGGTCGCGCATGAGGGTCAGCGCCATGGCGCGCATCACCGCGCCCATCACGGGTTCTGCTCCTGGGTGGCGGCGGCGTAGAGCATGTCCAGCCCGGCGGTCTGAAGGGCGATGGTGCGGGGCGAAAGCCCGGCGGCGCCGAGGGCGGCGATGAGGTCGCCGGCGGCCTGGGGGGTGTCTTCCACCAGGCCGGTGAAGGCGCCGGCCGCCCCCTCGCCCTCAAGCCCGAGGGCGTCCAGCGCCTGGCGGGCGACGGGCCCCGGCGGCACGGCGAAGGTCACGTCCACCTTGCGCCGGTGCGGGAAGCGGGCGCCGATGAGGTCGCACAAATGGCCTTCGAGGGTCACCCGGCCGCCGTTCAGGATGGCCACGCGGTCGGCCACCTGCTCGGCAAAGGCGAAATCATGGGTGATGAGGAGGATGGCGAGGCCATCGGCGGCAAGGCTGCGCACGAGGGCGGCAAGATCGGCGCGGGCGGGAGCATCCACCCCCACCGTGGGCTCGTCCAGCACCAAAAGGCGCGGGTCGCCCACCAGCGCCGCCGCCACATTGGCCCGCCGCTGCCAGCCGCCGGAGAGGCGGTCGATGCGCTCGCCCGCACGCGCGCCGATGCCGGTGCGGGCCATGACGGCGGCGATCCGGCCCGGCACAGCGGCGCGGGGCGTGCCGGCGAGCCGGGCGAACACCGCCAGATTCTCGGCGATGCTGAGGGAGCGATAAAGGGCGATGTCCTGCGGGGCGAGGCCGATGCGGGCGCGGGCGGCGCCTTCCGCCGCCGGCACGCCGCAGATGTGCACGAAGCCGGCACGCGGGGCGATGCGCCCGCAGATGGCGCGCACCAGCGTGGTCTTGCCGGCGCCGTTGGGACCCACCAGCGCCGTCACGGTGGCCGCGGGCACCACCAGATCGACGCCGCGAAGCACGGTGCGCACGCCGTAACCGGCCTCCAGCCCCCCGATGGCGAGGGGCGGGGCGGGGCTGCGGTCGTGTCCGTCGTCGGCTTGGTCCGGCGCGGCGCTCACGGCGCCTGCGCCCCCATCAGTTCACCGAAGGCAGCGTCCATGAAGTCTCGCAGGGGCTCGCGCCCCTCCTTGTTGGGCCCGAGCTGTTTAGAGGCTGCGAGCGCCCCCGCCAAGTGCTCCGCCAGCAGCTTGCGGGCGCGCGGGGCGCCGAGGGAGGCGATGACCGTGACCTTGTGGGCATCCTTGCCCACGTCCTTGCCCAAGGCGGCGGCCGAAGAGGAGGCGTCCAGAATGTCGTCCAGGATCTGGTAGGCCCGCCCCACATGCGCCGCCAGCGCGCGCAGGTGGGCGATCTGGCCGGCATCGGCCCCCGCCACGTGGCCGGCAATCTCCACCGCGGCGGAAAACAGCACCCCGGTCTTGCGGCGGTTCACATCCTCGGTGGCGGCGAGGGTGCGGCCGGGGGAGGGCCGCAGGTCGTCATACTGGCCGCCGCACAGGCCGAGGGACCCCACCGACAGGGACAACACCGCCACCGCATCGAGCCGTACCCGCTCCGACGCGCAGGGAGCGGTTGCCGCCACGCCGAAGGCGCGCGAGAGCAGGGCGATGGAGGCGAGCACCGCCACATCCTCCCCGTATTGCACATGGGTGGTGGGCTGCGCGCGGCGCACCGCCGCGTCGTCCATGCACGGCAGGTCGTCCACGATGAGGGACGCGGCGTGGATCATCTCCAGCGCACAGCCGAAATCGAGGGCGGCATGCTCGGAACAGTCGAGCTGCATGGCCGCCGCCATGGCCAGGAGCGGGCGCAGGCGCTTGCCGGGCGAAAGCAGGATATGCCGCATGGCGGCATGGAGCACCCCGGGATGGGCGCTGCCGGGGGGCACCAGCAGGCCGAGCCGGCGATCGATGACCGCGCGCAGATAGGACAGGTCGCGCGAGCGCAGCGGGAAGTCCGGCTCGGCTTGCGCTGCCGGCGCCCCGGCGCTCTCCATCTGCACCGCCAGCGCCGCCTGGCGCGGGCCGGAGGTGCTAGGTGCCGCCACCGCTGTTCCGCCGTGCCCCGCGCCTGTGGATGCGGCCTCCATCGCGCCATCCGCCTGACCCGGGGACTGCCGGTCCCGTCCGCCCTTGTGCGCCATGAACGCACGCCCCCTTTTTTTCATGCAGTGGGGCAAAGCTCCCCAGCGTCACAATACGTTACCTTGAACGAGTTTAGATCACCCCTTACACAGGGTGGCTAGAGCGGCAGGCGTTCCCGCAACAGAATCTGCCGGCGTGTGGCGCTGTCGCCGCGGGCGGCGGCCGGCGGAGCGGCGGGAGCGGCGGTAAGTGCACGGCATGACTGATGGCGACGCCGGTCGGCGCAAGGAAGACCATATCGACATCGTGCTCGGCGGCGGCCGGGTGGCCTCGCGCCTTCAATCCGGCTTCGACGCCCTGCGCCTTGAGCCCTGCGCCCTGCCCGAGCTGCGGCTCGACGATGTGGACATCTCCACCCGCTTCCTCGGGCGGCGGCTGGGCGCTCCGCTGCTGATCTCCGCCATGACCGGCGGGCCGGCGCGGTCCGAGGCCATCAACGCCCGCCTTGCGGAGGCCGCGCAGGAGCTGCGCATCGCCCTGGGGGTCGGCTCGCAGCGCATCGCCCTGGAGGAGGGCGCCAGCGCCGGGCTGGGGGCGGCCCTGCGCCAGCGGGCGCCGGACGTGCTGCTGTTCGCCAATCTGGGCGCGGCCCAGCTTCTCGCCGGGGCCGGGGGCGCGGGCGGCATTGATGCCGGCCGGCGGGCGGTGGAGATGATCGGCGCCGATGCCCTGGTGGTGCACCTGAACCCGCTGCAGGAGGCGATCCAGGAGGGCGGCGACGGTGACTGGCGCGGGGTGCTCCACGCCATCACCGCTCTGGCCGCCAGCCTTCCCGTGCCGGTGGTGGTGAAGGAGGTGGGCTTCGGCCTCTCGGGCGCGGTGGCGCGGCGGCTGGTGGCCGGCGGGGTCGCGGCGCTGGACGTGGCCGGGGCCGGCGGCACCAATTGGGCGCTGGTGGAAGGCGAGCGCGGCAGCGGCCGCACCCGCGCCATCGCCGCCGCCTTCGCCGGCTGGGGCCTGCCCACGGTGGATGCGCTGGTGGCGGTGCGGGCGGCCTGCCCGGCCACGCCGCTCATCGCTTCCGGCGGGGTGCGCGACGGGGTGGATGTGGCCAAGGCCATCCGCCTGGGCGCCGATTTGGCCGGGCAGGCGGCGGGGACGCTGCAGGCGGCGGTGACCTCCACCGAGGCGGTGGTGGAGCATTTCTCCATCCTCGCCGCCCAATTGCGCATCGCCTGCTTCGCCACCGGCGCGGCCGACCTCGCCGCGCTGCGGGCGGTGCCCCTGGCCGGCATCCCCGCGGCGGGTTTTCAGCGGGACTGAAATTCGTGCCCAGTGGTTCGACCGCGACAGATGGAACCCATCTGTCGCCAGCAGGTCGAACCACAACTCTTTGATCTGGTGGATCAACTTTTCGAAACGGATGGGTACCGTCCGTTTCGGTTGATCCACCAGAGCACGGGCCGATCAGCTTGTACCGCAAGCTGGTCGGAACGTGCTCTAGTTGGACCAGTGGTCCATCCAGATCTTTTCACCGATGGTGCAGGAAATGCGCGGCGCCACCCCGGCCGCCCGCATGACCGGCCCGGGTGGCGGCGGCGGCACCACGCCGGCCACTTCCAGCACCAGCTTGGTCTTGATGGCGCGGGCGAACTCGGCCTTGTCCTGGACCGGAATAACGAACGCCCCGGCGCCGCCGATGACGCAATCCTCGTAATAGACATCGAGTTCTGGAATATCGAGAGCCGAGGCGGTGCCCCGCTTCATCAGCAGGGGCAGGCCATTCACCGTAATGCCCCGCTGCACAACGGAATCCCGGGCGAGGTTCACCGGCGGGCCCTGGTTGTTCACGCCGTCGCCGGAAATGTCGATAACCTGCCTGATCCCCTTGAAGCCGTTGAGATCAAACTGGTCGGCGCTGAACAGGAGGGCGCTGGAAATGGAGGTACGGTAGACCCGTCGCAGGGGCGCGCCGGACACCTCTTCGGCGAAGGCTTTCGCGGTTTCCGGCCCGTCGATGATGCGCCAGTCGACCGCCACCTTCTGCTCGCCGTCCCCGGCCCACTCCACATAGGCCACCGCGATGCGGCCCAGGGGACCGAGCCGGAGGGCGTCGATGAATTCTTTTGAAACCAGTGCGTTGGCATAGCCTTCGCGCTGCAGGGCCTGCTCATCCGTGTCCATGGAATAGGACACGTCCACGGCCAGGACGAGCTCCAGATCCACCTGCATCTCCCCGCCCGGGGCGGCGCCGGCGGGGCCGGCGAGATGGGCCAGGAGGCCGAGGCCGGCCAGCAGCGGCTGGTGCCAGAGACGGCGCGTAGATGACATTTTCTTCTCCCTTTCCGACGGAAAGGCGCGGCATCGCGTCACAAGCGATGCTGACACCGAGTCGGGGTGGGGAAAAGCGCTTAGCCGCCTCTTTTTAGCTCACGGCATCGGGAGCCAGGCCTTGCCATTGCTCAGTCCGCGCGGAGACGCGGACCGTCGTCATTTCGTCACAGAGGGTTAGGGTCTGCTGCTGTGCACAAACTTTGGGCGGGCAATCAGGAGTCGAGGGGCTCGGTATCCACAATTTCAATCCCGAACCCGGCAAGACCCACATAGGTGCGGGCCTTGGAGGCGAGCAGGCGAATCGAAACGATGCCCAGATCCCGCAGGATCTGCGCCCCGAGCCCCACCTCCCGCCAGTGGCGGTCGCGCTCCACCTCGCTGGCGCTCTTCTCGCCGCCCTGGCCCATGGCCACGGGCGGCACGCCGGCGGTGCCGTCGCGCAGATAGACCAGCACCCCGCGGCCCTCGGCGTCGATGCGTTCCAGCGCCTTCTGAATGGTCTTGCCGCCGGTGAAGGCGTCGGCGATGGGGTCCGCCCGGTGCAGGCGCACCAGCACGTTCTCCCCGTCGCCGATGCGCCCCTTCACCAGGGCCAGGTGGTTCACCGGGTCGAACGGGGTGATGTAGGAGAAGCCCTGCATCTCGCCGATGCGGGTGGGCACGGGAAATTCCGCCGCCCGCGTCACCAGCTTCTCGCGGGCCTGCCGGTAGGAGATGAGGTCCGCCACCGAGATGCGGGTGAGGCCGTGCTTCTCGGCGAAGGCGGTCACCTGCGGCCCGCGCTGCACGGTGCCGTCGTCGTTCACCAATTCGGCGATGACGCCCACGGGCGGGACGCCGGCGAGCCGGCACAGGTCCACCGCCGCCTCGGTGTGGCCGGAGCGCATGAGCACGCCGCCTTCCTTGGCGATGAGCGGGAAGACATGGCCCGGCCGCACGAAATCGCCGGCGCCCATGTTGGGGTTGGCGAGGGCGCGCACGGTGTTGGTGCGCTCCTCTGCCGAAATGCCGGTGGTGGTGCCGTGGCGCACGTCGATGGAGATGGTGAAGGCGGTGCCCATGGGCGCGTCGTTGTTGGACACCATGGGATCAAGCCGCAGCCGCTTCGCCTCGGACGGCGGCAGCGGCGTGCAGACGATGCCCGAGGTGTTGCGGATGACGAACGCCATCTTCTCCGGGGTGGCGAGGGAGGCGGCGAGGATGAGGTCGCCTTCATTTTCCCGGTCGTCATCGTCGGTCACCACCACGATCTCGCCGCGCGCAAAGGCTTCGATGGCGGACTGGACGCGGGCCTGGGTGCTGTCGGTCACGGGCAAACCTCGGATGCTGGGCGCAGGGAGCCCGAGGAAATCGTTGGGCGTCACCTGGTGTCCGGTGGCCTGCGCGATCTTCTCGGCGGTCTCGCGGGAGACCCAGGCGCGATCGTCGTTGCACAGGGCCGTGACGCTGGCCGGGGAGAGCCCCACCTGCCGCGCGAAGGCGCTGCGCTTGGTTCCGGTCGTCGAGAGCCAGTCCGCGAGCTTCATCCGCGCAGGATAATGCAGCAAATTTCAGTAGCAATGAAAATTTTTACCAGTTCGCTGATGCTGAATGACATTCTCCCGCCTCGGGTTGGGCCCGAACCTCGTGAAGTGCGGCGTTGCTCCTTGTGAGGAGCATCCTTGCATCTCATAATATGCAAAAGTGCATATGCAGCCGACACCGATATGCATGCGGCCTGCGGCATCCTGGAGAGCGGAAGCATGACTGAAAAGGAACTGGAGGCCTTTCGCAAGGCATTGCAGTCGGTGCGTTGCCGCTATGGCGATTCCCGTGAGGGAGCGATCAAGCTCCTCATGGAAGAGGGGCTCGTGAATGCGGAGGGCAAGCTGACCGAGCAATATGCCGCCGGCGTACAGGCGGTCCGGAAGCTGAAGGGACAGGCGGCCTGATTGCATCAGCTATCGACAGCGTTCGTCCTCGGCTATCACGGTTGCGACCGCTCGGTCGCCGATGCCCTTCTTGAAGGAGAAGCCTTCAAGCCAAGCAAAAACCAGCATGACTGGCTAGGGCATGGCATTTACTTCTGGGAGGCCAATCCGAGGCGGGGCCTCGAATTTGCGGAGGAACTCCGCACGCGTTACCGCAGTCGGCCCGGCGCGATCGAGACGCCGGCCGTGGTCGGAGCGGTGATAGATCTCGGTTTCTGCCTCGATCTGACATCCTCCTCCGGAATCTCAGCCGTCCGTGCCACTTATGACGATCTAAGGCTGTATCTCGAAAAAACCGGCGCAGACCTCCCGGTCAATCACCTTGGAAATGATCTTCTCCTTAGAGATCTCGATTGTGCAGTCATTAATCATCTGCACAAGGTCCGGAAGGAAAGTAACCTTCAGCGGTTCGATTCCGTCAGAGGGGTATTTCTGGAAGGAAGTCGCATTTATGCAGATTCCGGATTCTTCGAGAAAACCCACATCCAGATTTGTGTCTGCGATCCTGCCTGCATCAAGGGCGTCTTCCGCGTCCCGCCAGAACATCTTGATCCGACCTGACACCACGCTTTGGCCGTTCACCCGCCGAACGGCCACACCGGGCCTTCGCCCACCTGCCCGCGATGGCGCAGCAGGTGGTCCACCAGCACGCACCACACCATGGCCTCGCCCACCGGCACCGCACGAATGCCCACGCAGGGGTCGTGCCGCCCCTTGGTGGCGATGTCGGTTTCCGTGCCGGTGCGATCCACCGTGCGGCGGGGTGTGAGGATGGAGGAGGTGGGCTTCACCGCAAAGCGCGCCACGATGGGCGCACCGGTGGAGATGCCGCCCAGGATGCCGCCCGCATGGTTGGAAAGAAACTGCGGCGCGCCGGCATTGCCGAGGCGCATCTCGTCGGCATTGGCCTCGCCGGTGAGGCGGGCGGCGTTGAAGCCCTCGCCGATCTCCACCCCCTTGGCGGCGTTGATGCCCATCAGCGCGCCCGCGAGGTCGGCGTCCAGCTTGGCGTAGAGCGGGGCGCCGAGGCCCGGGGGCACGCCTTCGGCCACCAGTTCCACCACCGCGCCCACCGACGAGCCGGCCTTGCGGATGGCATCGAGATAGTCGGTCCACAGGGGCACGGTGGCCGGGTCGGGGCAGAAGAAGGGGTTGTTGCCCACCTCATCCCAGTCCCAGCGTGTGCGGTCGATCTCGATCTCGCCGATGCGCACCACCGCGCCGCGCACGGTGACACCCGGCAGCACCTTGGCGGCGATGGCGCCCGCAGCCACCCGCGTCGCCGTCTCCCGCGCCGAGGAGCGGCCGCCGCCGCGATGGTCGCGGATGCCGTATTTGATGTCGTAGGTGAAATCGGCATGGCCGGGCCGGTAGGCGCCGGCGATGTCGGCATAATCCTTGGATCGCTGGTCCACATTCTCGATCAGCAGCGCAATGGGCGTGCCGGTGGTCACCAGCCCGCCCTCGGGGTGGTCCAGGGTGCCGGACAGCACCTTCACCTGGTCCGGCTCGCGCCGCTGGGTGGTGAAGCGGGACTGGCCGGGGCGCCGGCGATCCAGGGCGGCCTGCACCTCCTCCAGTGTGAAGCGCAGGTTGGGCGGGCAGCCGTCCACCACGCAGCCGATGGCGACGCCGTGGCTCTCACCAAAGGTGGTGACACGGAAGAGATGCCCGAACGTGTTGAACGACATGACGCGACCCGATCCTTACCCCTCGCTCCGGCTCAATAGACGAGGATGGCCGGCAAGGAAACGTCCGTAGCGGGAGGTGGCGGGCACGCCCCCCGTCCAAGGTGAGACACTGCGCCCGGGGGTACCCCGCCCTGTGACGTGCAAAAGTGGCCGCGCCGTCACACAAATCGCCGAGACTGTGCTATGAAGCGCGCCGACGGAGCTTTCATTCCCCGCCATGCCATTGCTCGAAATTCTGATCGTCCTGTTTCTGGTGTTGCTGAATGCGGTGCTTGCAGCAGCCGAATTGTCCATCGTTTCCTCACGCCCGGCGCGGCTGAAGTCCATGGCCGAGCGCGGCCGGCGCGGCGCCAGTGCGGCGCTGGCGCTGGGGGCGGAGCCGGGGCGGTTCCTCTCCACGGTGCAGATCGGCATCACCCTCATCGGCATTCTGGCCGGCGCCTTCTCGGGGGCCAGCCTCGGCGCCCAGTTCGGCGACCTTTTGCGTGACGCGGGCGTGCCCGTCGGCGTCGCAGGCCCGGTGGGGTATGCCACGGTGGTGGCGGCAATCACCTATGTCTCGCTGGTCATCGGCGAGCTTATTCCCAAGCGGCTCGCCCTGCAGAATCCCGAAGGCCTCGCCTGCGTGGTGGCGCCGCTGATGGTGACGCTCTCCAAGGTGTCGGCGCCGGCGGTGTGGCTGCTGGATTTCTCCACCCGGCTGGTGCTGAAGCTGCTGGGCGAACGGTCCGACGCCTCCAAGGCGGTGACCGACGAGGAGATCCGCGCCATCATCACCGAGGCGGAGACGGCCGGCGTGATCGACCCGGCCGAGCGGCGCATGATCGCCGGCGTGATGCGCCTTGCCGACCGGCCCGTCACCGCCATCATGACGCCGCGGCCCGATGTGGAATGGGTGGACATCTCCAAGGATGCCGAGGAGGTGCGCGCCGTGCTGCTGGCGACCCCCCATTCGCGCCTGCCGGCCTGCGACGGCTCGCCGGAGGAGACCATCGGCGTCATCCAGGCCAAAAGGGTGCTCGACGCCTATCTGAAGGGCGAGCGTCCCGACCCGCGCCAGTTCGTGCAGACGGTGCCGTTCCTGGTGGAGAATGTGGGGGCGCTGGAGGCCATGCGCATCCTGCGCGGCGCCGAGGTGCCCATGGGCATCGTGGTGGATGAATATGGCGACATGGCCGGCGTCGTCACCGGCTATGATCTGCTGGCCGCCATCACCGGCTCGGTGGCGGCGGACGAGCACGTGGCCCGCAACATCGTGGAGCGGCAGGACGGCACCTTCCTGGTGGCCGGGGATACCCCCATCGACGAGCTGCGGGACCTGCTGGACGTGGATTTCCCGGTGGACGACAGCTTCCACACGGTGGCCGGCTTCGCCCTCTCCCGCATCAAGGAACTGCCGGAGGAGGGCGCGGTGTTCCACGCCCAGGGCTGGCGCTTCGAGATCGTGGACATGGACGGGCGCCGCATCGACAAGCTGCTGGTGGCACGCCCCCATGTGCTCCACCGCCTGAAGGCGGCCGGGGAGGAGTAGCCCCGCCGCCCGCACCGGCGCGGTGCAGGAGGCCGGCCGGGCGCGGAGCCGCCTTGGTTGTCAGGCCCGCCTGGAGGAAGCCCGTGAGCCATGCCCACGGGCCGCCAGCGTCAGTCGCGCCGGGCGAGGGAGCGCAGATAGCCCTCGTATTCCTCGGTCAGTTCCATATCCACGCCGAAGGCGTTCTTCAAAAGGATGTTGGCCACGAAGGCCTGGTCGTTGCGCGGCTCGTCCAGCGTCTCGCGCAGCACCGGAACCGTGTCCTCGATGTGCTTGAGGAAGGCGATGCCCTTCTCCAGCGTCTCGCTCCACTTGGCGCGGTGCCACAGCGCCAGCGGATACATGATCTCGTGCACGAAGTTGGACTTGCGCGCTTTCTCGAAGAAGCGCAGTCCCGCGCTCCAGTTCTCCTTGGCGCGCAGGGGTGGCGGCGGGATGTCGCCCAGCAGCATCTTCTTGCCGGCCTGGCCGACGAAATCGTCGAGCGTCACCGGTGCGTCGATGGTGGTGCGGAAGTGCCACACGGCGAAATTGCCCGGATATTCCTTGCCCATCTGTTCCACGAGGGCGGTGTCCACCTTGTCCACGGCCGCCTTGTCGCCTTTCAGCGCGGCGGTCATGCAGAAGGCGAACAGCGTATCGTTGCCCACACTGTGCACGCCGCCGTGGGCGAGGTCCGCCGCAGTGAGGGCGGGGGTCTTGCCGTCCGCCGGAACCACGGCCTCGCCGGCGCGCAGGGCGGTGATGAAGCGGGTGATTTCGAGCCAGCCCATGTAATGGGCGAGGAAGGCGTCGGGGTCCACGTGCACGATGGCGAGGTTCAGCGGCATCTTCCGCTTTTGCAATTCGGCCATGTCGGTCATGAAAGCTCCCCCGGGGCTCGGGTCAAAAGGCGAGGACAATAAGCGCGGCGTCGCATTCGCGACACGGGTGCGGTGTGTGCGGGTTTGGCGGAGCAAGAAAAATGCCAATGGCCGGGGCGTGCGGGCGGCCGGCGTGGGGGCTTCAGTCGGCGACTTCGAACCGGCCGCGGTCCAGCACATAGACCGCGCCCTGGCGCACACGAAGCTGCGCCGCCTCCTCCTCCGGCATCCCCGCATTCACATGGAGCAGGGCCCGGATCACCCCGCCATGGGTGACGATGACGGCCTCGTCGGGAATGTCGGCGCAGGCGGCGGACACGCGTTCGCACAGGGTGCGGTAGCTCTCGCCACCCGGCGGGGTGAAGTTCCACGGGTCGCGGTCGCGGCTGCGCACGCCGTCCTGGTCGCGCCGGCGCAGCTCCGGCCAGGTCTGGCCTTCCCATTGCCCGAAGGAAATCTCGGCGAAGCGGGGGTCGGTGGTGAACTCGCCCGCCGGCAGGTCCAGGCTGGTGCGCAGGATGCGCATGGTTTCGACGGCGCGGGACAGGGGGCTCGACACAAAAGCGAGGCCGTCCGGCGTGCCGGCCAGCTGGCTGAGCACCCGCCCCACCCGGCTGGCCTGGATCCGGCCGAGGGCGTTGAGGGGCACATCCCGCCGGCCCTGGAGGCGACCGACCACATTCCAGTCGGTCTCACCGTGGCGGACCAGGAAATAGCGTCGCGTCGTCGTCTCCGTCGTCATGGCCCTCACGCTGGCTGGCAGAGGTGCGGCAGCGCCCCGGAGCGGAACGTCACCGTGGGGAAACCGGAACCACGTGGTCATACCAGGCGCCGCGCGTCGGGTAGGTGACGCGCAGCGCGATCTGGGCGCCGGGGGCTGCCTTGCCCTTGTAGCTCACCACGGCGCCCTTGAGGGCGCGGCCGAGGCACAGGGTGGTGAGCCCGCCGTCGATTCCGGTGGCGGTGAAGGCGCCATAGCGCACCGTCACCTTGCCGCCGGCCGGGGCGGACAGCACCTTTATGGTGGGCACCTGGGTCTGCTGGCAGTTGAAATCCGCGGTGCCGGCGGCAAACACGCTGCCCTTGCCGCCGAGGCCGGTGAGATAGGCGATTCCCGAGTCGGTGGGCGTCACATAATCCGGGAAAACCGCACCGCCGGGGCCGAACACGCGATCGCGCAGGGGATAGTCCTGGAAGGTCGGCGGGCTCTGGGCCAGGGCCGCGCCGGCGGATGCGGCGAGGCCGAGCGAAACCGCGAGGGCGGAAAGGGCAGCACGCAGGGGGGTCGCCGGCATCGTGTGTCTCCTCGTTGCGGGTGCGCTCGAACCCGGGAACCGCGCCCGCTCAGTCGCGGACGAGGGCAAGATCCGGCGCGTCCGGGTGCTTCATGCCGACGATATGATATCCGGCGTCCACATGGTGCACCTCGCCGGTCACACCCCGGGACAAATCCGACAGGAGGTAGACCGCAGTGTCGCCCACCTCGTCGGTGGTGACGGTGCGGCGCAGGGGCGAGTTCAGCTCGTTCCATTTCAGGATGTAGCGGAAGTCGCCGATGCCCGAGGCGGCGAGGGTCTTGATGGGGCCGGCCGAAACCGCGTTCACCCGGATGGCCTTGGGGCCGAGGTCGGCGGCAAGATACCGCACGCTGGCTTCCAGCGCCGCCTTGGCGACACCCATGACGTTGTAGTGCGGCATCCACTTCTCGGCGCCGTAATAGGTGAGTGTCAGCAGGGCGCCGCCATTGGTCATCAGCTTCTCCGCCCGCTGCGCGATGGCCGTGAAGGAGTAGCAGGAGATGAACATGGTCTTGGTGAAATTGTCCGCCGTGGTGTCCACATAGCGGCCGTCCAGCTCGTCCTTGTTGGAGAAGGCGATGCAGTGGACGACGAAATCCAGCGTGCCGAACAGCTTCTCGGTCTCGGCGAAAACGGCATCCAGCGTTTCCGGCTCGGTCACGTCGCAATGGCCCACAAGGTGGCCGCCAAGCTCGGCCGCGAGGGGCTCGACGCGCTTCTTCAGCGCCTCCCCCTGGTAGGTGAGGGCAATCTCGGCGCCATGGGCGCGCGCGGCCTTGGCGATGCCGTAGGCGATGGAGCGATTGTTGGCCACACCGAGAATCAGCCCGCGCTTGCCCTTCATGAGACCGCTCGCGAAACCGTCCGTCGCCATTGACCCAACTCCGAATTCTCAAGTCATTGATGCCGCACGTGGGAGCCGTGGGCCGGCTTCCTATGGCATGGGGCCATCCACCGTTCAAGCGAGGTGGCTTCACTCTACCCCTTGCTTCCCCGCCAAGTCGCGTGCTAGACGCAGCGCCCTGGATCGGAGTGTAGCGCAGTCTGGTAGCGCACCACGTTCGGGACGTGGGGGTCGCAGGTTCAAATCCTGCCACTCCGACCATCCAGGCTTCCGGCGCACAGGCGCCGGCCCTTCCCGAAAATCGCTTTCCCGCCCCTCTCGGGGCCGGAGAGCGATTCGTCCGCCGGCGGACGATCCCCCCTACACGCAGTGTTGTCCCGGCTCGATAACGCGCGGGGCGACCTCGCGCCGTGCGGAGGCCTTGGCCCGCAAGCGGGGGAAAGCGTTTCGGCGCCAGCGCATTTCAAACCGAGACACCACCCGCGGGCGAATCATGCCGGCCCGGGGAATCACGTCAGCGAATCGCAGACGGGCTGGAGGGGGCGCGTCGAAGCGGCGGTTGCCGGATGCGCTGGCGGGCCGCTGTGGCGCGTTTGCGCATTGCCCCCATGCACCCCTCATGCACGGAGCGGTTCGGCCGCCTGCGGCCGCCGGGGATGCACCTGCATGCCACGGCAGGCGCGCCCCAGCCGTCGCAGCGCGCTTCCCTGCCGCCGGGAACCGCAGGGGCCCTGCGCGGGTTGGCCCCGGCAGATCCCTTCCCAAGCTGAAAGGAGCCGGGCGATGAGCCGCACGGAAATGGACCGCCTGCGGGCCGATGCTTCAGGCAACACCGGGCTGAGCGCCGTGCTGGCGCAGGCGGTCGGGGATTTTTCCACAGCCGAGGACGCGGTTCGCTTCCTCGCGTCCCGCGGCTTCGGCGTCACCCGAGCCGACCTCTCCGCCGCTGCGGAAGACAGCGATGCGGCGGCGGCCGAAGCGGATGGGGACGGCTACGGGTGCCTCATGCGCTTCCTGCGCCGAAGCTGACCCGCCGCCATCACAGGATGGTGCCGTGCAGGAACAGCCACGCCACTGAGAAATAGATGACGATACCGGTCACATCCACCAGCGTGGCGATGAACGGCGCCGAGGAGGTCGCCGGATCGAAGCCCAGCCGCTTCAGCGCGAATGGCAGCAGGGAGCCCGCCAGCGAGCCGAAGGTGACGATGCCCACCAGGGCCGCGCCGATGGTCATGGCCAGCAGCTTCCAATACTCGCCGTAGTCGAAGATGCCGGCTTCCTGCCACACGGTGATGCGGATGATGCCGATGATGCCGAGGATGGAGCCCAGCACGATGCCGGTGGGCAGCTCGCGGATGGCCACGCGCCACCAGTCGCCAAGGCGCACGTCCCGCAGGGCGAGGGCGCGGATGATGAGGGAGGTGGCCTGCGAGCCCGAATTGCCGCCCGAGCTCATCACCAGGGGAATGAACAGGGCGAGCACGATGGCCTTTTCCAGCTCGTCCGAGAACACCTGCATGGCGCTGGTGGTGAGCATTTCCGAGAGGAACAGCACGCACAGCCAGCCGGCGCGCTTCTTGATCATCTGCAGGAAGGAGATGTCGAGGTAGGGCTCATCGATGGCCTCCATGCCGCCCATGCGCTGCACGTCCTCGGTCTGCTCCTGGATCATGGCGTCGATGACGTCGTCCACCGTCACGATGCCGAGCACATGTCCGGTGCTGTCTACCACTGGCACCGCGAGGAAATTGTACTTGGAAATGGTGCGGGCCACCTCCTCCTGGTGCAGGTTCGGCGGCACCGTGATGGGCGTGTAGGGGTTGGCCACCGAGAGGATGGGGTCCTGCGGCGCGCCGGAGATGAGGCGGCGCAGCGACACGGTGCCCACCAGCCGCCGGGTGTCCGGCGCCAGCACATAGATGGCGTAGACGGTTTCCCGGCTGCGCTCCACCTCGCGGATGTGGTCGAGGGTCTGCTGCACCGTCCAGTCGGAGGTCACGCTCACGAACTCGGTGGTCATCAAAGCGCCGGCGGTGCCCTCGGCATAGGTCAGGAGATGGTCGATGGCGGTGCGGGTTTCCGCGCTCAAGGCATCGCGCAGGCGGCCCTTGGCCGGTTCCTCGATCCAGCGCAGCACATCGGCCGCGCGGTCGGCGGACATGCCCTCCACCAGCGCGACGGCCTTGTCGTGGGGCAGGGCTTCGATCACCTCGCAGGCATCGTGGAACTGGGGCTGGTCGAGCACCTCCACCGCCCATTGCAGCGGCATGTGGGACACGATCTCGGTCGCGTCCGCCGCCGACTTCCCGTTGAGGAACTCGACGATATCGGCCACGTGCTCCGTGCCCAGGCGCGCGGCGATGGCGGCGTGTTCGGTGTCCTGGATCTTCGCAATGTTCACGCGCGTGTCCCCCCCCAGCCCGATTGCACCGCGATACCGCACGGGTGATCGCAGACGCACGTTTCATCCCGTAGCGGAAATATCCTGCGCTCCGATGACAGCCCGTGGTGCGCCGGCGCGCCCTCAGGCCGGGTCGAAGGTGCCGTCGTCGCGCAGCATCTCCAGGCGGCCGGTGGCCACGCCGAAATAGGCGCCGTGCAGGGTGAGGCTTCCCCCGGCCACCCGTTCGGCCACCCAGGGGAAGCTCGCGAGGTTGGACAGGGAGAGCTTGACGCAGCACTGCTCGCAGAAGCGCTGGCGCTCGGCGGGCGGCAGGTTGGCATCCTCGGCCATGAGGCGGGCGGGCTCGGCCATCTTCATCCAGTTGCCCACGAAATCCTCCGCACCGGGCGGCGCGCCTTCGAGCAGGGCATGGACGCCGCCGCACTGGGCGTGGCCCAGCACCACCACGTGCTTCACCTTGAGCACGCGGACCGCGAACTCGATGGCAGCCGAAGTGCCGTGATAGTTCGAATCCGGCTGGTAGGGCGGCACGAGGTTGGCGACGTTGCGCACCACGAACATCTCGCCCGGCCCCGCATCAAAGATCATCTGCGGGTCCACGCGGCTGTCGGAACAGGCGATCACCAGCGTCTCCGGTCGCTGGCCGCGGGCCGCGAGCCGTTCGAACAGCTGCTTGCGCTCCGGCCAGGCCAGCTCGCGGAATCTCTTGTATCCGGAGATCAGGTCGTCCACGCCACGCTCCTTGACTGCTGCGACAGGCACGGAAGGACGAGGAAAGCCGGCAAGTCAAGCCCGCTCCGTGCCATGCGGCTGATCCACCGGGGGAACCTGTGGCGAGGATGTCACGTTCTCACTTCCATCAAGATGAAATCAGGTGGGAGATGGGATCATGCGTGGACTGTTGCTCTGGATCATGGGTGTTCCATTCTCTGTCATTGTGCTTCTGTATCTATTCAACTTCCTGTAGGCCGGCTGCGGGGTGGCGGAACCTTCTTCCCACCGGCAGAACCTGGCCGGCGCAAGGGGAAGATGCGGGGCGATCCCAGGTCACGGGCGCGGCCGCGGCGCGGCTACGGCTGCCCAAATTTCAGCCAATGTGGGCCCAGATGTGTGCGGGGTGTTGCGGTGCCGCAGCCGGCGCGGGTCTGGCCGGGCGCGAAAATCATGCCTTGCTACCGGCTCCGCGGCCGTCGCGGCATGCTATGGGGCGTGCGTGGTTAAACTATAGGCTATATCGGCGGCCAAAATCGCCCATTTTTTCACCAATCTCGCGTCTTGGTATGCGGCGACCTTTCCTTCGGGAGGTGAGCGCCGTGCAAACCCCCCATGCGCCGCCCTTGGCATATCCCTTGCTCACCTCCCCACCGGCCGGTTCGCGCCGGCCATCACAACAGGGGAGAGAGCTAAATGCTCGGTTTGCTGGGACAGGCGACCAAGGGGATCACGAGGGGATTCGGGGCGCTGGCCGCCGTTGCTGCCGTGGTGGGCACAATGGGTGCGGCCAAGGCGCAGGAGACCATCAAGGTCGGCATCCTGCATTCATTGTCGGGCACCATGGCCATCAGCGAGACCACGCTGAAGGACGCGATGCTCATGCTCATCGAGGAGCAGAACAAGAAGGGCGGCCTGCTCGGCAAGAAGCTTGAAGCGGTGGTGGTGGACCCCGCCTCCAACTGGCCGCTGTTCGCCGAGAAGGCGCGCGAGCTCATCACCAAGGACAAGGTTTCGGCCGTGTTCGGCTGCTGGACCTCGGTGTCGCGCAAGTCCGTTCTGCCGGTGTTCAAGGAACTGAACAACATCCTCTTCTACCCCGTGCAGTACGAGGGCGAGGAGAGCGAGCGCAACGTGTTCTACACCGGCGCCGCGCCCAACCAGCAGGCCATTCCGGCGGTGGATTACCTCGCCAAGGAAGAAAAGGTGGAGCGTTGGGTCCTCGCCGGCACGGATTATGTCTATCCCCGCACCACCAACAAGATCCTGGAAGCGTATCTGAAGTCCCGCGGCGTGAAGGCCGAGGACATCATGATCAACTACACCCCGTTCGGCCATTCGGACTGGCAGACCATCGTCTCCGATATCAAGAAGTTTGGCTCCGCCGGCAAGAAGACCGCGGTGGTCTCCACCATCAACGGTGATGCCAACGTGCCCTTCTACAAGGAGCTGGCCAACCAGGGCGTCAAGGCCACCGACATCCCGGTGGTGGCGTTCTCGGTGGGCGAGGAAGAGCTCGCCGGCATCGACACCAAGCCGCTCCTCGGCCACCTCGCGGCCTGGAACTACTTCATGTCCATCGACACGCCCGAGAACAAGGTGTTCATCGACAAGTGGCACGCCTTCACCAAGGACAAGAAGCGCGTCACCAACGACCCCATGGAGGCCCACTACATCGGCTTCAACATGTGGGTGAAGGCCGTGGAGAAGGCCGGCACCACCGACCCCGACAAGGTGATCGCGGCGCTGCCGGGCACCAAGCAGGCCAACCTCACCGGCGGCGTCTCCGAGATGCTGGCCAACCACCACATCACCAAGCCCGTCTTCATCGGCGAGATCGAAGGCAACGGCCAGTTCGACGTGGTGTGGAAGACCCCCGGCCTGGTGCCGGGCGATGCGTGGTCCGACTTCCTCGACGGCTCCAAGACCCTGGAAGCCGACTGGGTGAAGTATAATTGCGGCAATTACGACACCACCAAGAAAACCTGCCTTGCCGCCGGCAAGTAGTCGGGCGGCCCCTGCCGCCTGACGACGCAGGCCCTGATTTTTAAGCCTGTTGATTTGCTCTCCTCTCGTACCGTCCCGTCGGGGGCGCCCCTCCCTCTCCCCTCACCGGGAGGGGGAGCCCTGTCTCGTCGTGCGCCGCCGATCCGGCAGGGCGCGCTGAAGCGGAAGCCCCTCATGATGCGCCTCTCCATCCGGCTGGCTCCCCTGGTGCGGGCCTGCGCGCTCTTCCTCGGCATGCTGGCGCTGGTCCCGGCCCTGTCCCCCGGCGCGGCGCGCGCCCAGGGCGGCGAGGACATCTCCGGCATCGTCGCCAAGTTCGCCAACGACAGCTATTCGGACACGACGGACGCCCTCGTGGCCCTTTCCGCCACCGGCAGCGCCCGGGCGGCGGCGGTGGTGGATGCCCTGGCCGACGGGCGGCTGGTGTTCGATCCGGCCACCAAGTCCGTCTTCATCCGCACCCCTTCCGGCATCGTGGATGCGGCCACCGGCGCCCCGGTGGCAAGCCCGCCGGCCGGCCTCTCGCCGGTGCGCGCCAACAACCGCGTGCGCCGCGCCATCGAGGCGGCGGCCGGCGCGCTCACCCTCCTCAATGCCGACCCCGCCCGGCGCGCGGACGCCGCCGCGGCGGTGTTCAAGTCCCGCGATGCGGCGGCGCTGGCGACGGTGGAGGCAGCCATCGCCAAGGAAGCCGTGCCGGCGGTGAAGGCCGCGCTGGAGCAGGCGCGGGCTGCCATCCTGATCGGCAAGGCGGACGCGCCGGAGGCGGAGCGCCGCGCCGCCATCCAGGCCATCGCGGCGCGCGGCGACCAGGACTCCATCGGCCTGCTGCGCAGCCTGCCCGCCGATTCGCCCCCCGCCCTCAAGGCCGCAGCCGATGCGGGCATCGCCAAGGTGGAGCAGAACCTGAAGTTCTGGGCGGTGGCGCAGAACGTCTGGTACGGCCTGTCCCTGGGCTCGGTGCTGCTGCTGGCGGCCATCGGCCTCGCCATCACCTTCGGCGTCATGGGTGTGATCAACATGGCCCATGGCGAGATGGTGATGCTCGGCGCCTACACCACCTTCGTGGTGCAGGAGCTGATCCGCACCTCGGCGCCCTGGCTGTTCGACTGGTCTTTGGCCATCGCTTTGCCGCTGGCCTTCGTCTTCACCGGCCTCGTGGGTATCCTCATCGAGCGCACGGTGATCCGCTTCCTCTATGGCCGGCCGCTGGAGACGCTGCTCGCCACCTGGGGCGTGTCGCTCATCCTGCAGCAGGCCGTGCGCTCAGTGTTCGGCCCCACCAACCAGGAGGTGGGCGCGCCCTCGTGGATGTCCGGCGCGTTCCAGGTGGGGCAGCTGTCCATCACCTACAACCGGCTGTGGATCATCGTCTTCGCGCTCATGGTCTTCTTCGCTCTGCTCCTGGTGCTGAAGCGCACGCCGCTGGGCCTTTATGTGCGGGCGGTGACGCAGAACCGGCGCATGGCGGCGGCCATGGGCATCCGCACCGGGCGCATCGACGCCCTCACCTTCGGCCTGGGCTCGGGCATCGCCGGCATCGCCGGGGTGGCGCTCTCGCAGATCGACAATGTGAGCCCCAACCTCGGGCAGGGCTACATCATCGACTCTTTCATGGTGGTGGTGTTCGGCGGCGTGGGGAACCTGTGGGGCACGCTGGTGGGCGCCTTCACCCTGGGGGTGGCCAACAAGCTCCTGGAGCCCTTCGCCGGCGCCGTGCTGGGCAAGATCCTGCTGCTGGTCTTCATCATCCTGTTCATCCAGAAGCGCCCGCGCGGCCTGTTCGCGCTCAAGGGCCGGGCGGTGGAATCGTGAGCGGCGGGGGGCGTCCGGCCCCGCTGCACGGGCGCCGCCGCAGCCCCGGCCATCTTTCCTCCCGCCGGGCGGGAGAATGGCCGGGGGTGAGGGGAACGACTGTGCCTGCGGTGTCCCTTCCAGGGGCGTCGAGGCCCTCCTCACCCCCGCCCACTCCCGCACGGGAGAGCGGCATCCGCCGCCCCCCGTCAGCCCGCGTGCCCCATGCAGCGTCGAGGAGCTTTCGCCCATGAACCGCCCCGGCATCATCGACCGCACCGGCGGCATCTTCCTTCTCGTCCTCCTGGCGGTGGCCGTGCTGGTGCCGGCGTCCAATCTCCTGCTGCCGGCCGGGCATCCGCTGCACGTGCCGGACTACATGATCCCCCTGCTCGGCAAGTATCTGGCCTATGCGCTGCTTGCGGTGTCGGTGGATCTGGTGTGGGGCTATTGCGGCGTGCTCTCGCTCGGCCACGGCGCCTTCTTCGCGCTGGGCGGCTATGCCATGGGCATGTATCTGATGCGTCAGATCGGCTCGCGCGGCGTCTATGGAAATCCGGTGCTGCCGGATTTCATGGTGTTCCTGAACTACAAGGAGCTGCCCTGGTTCTGGACCGGGTTCGACCTGTTCCCCTTCGCCATGCTCATGGTGGTGCTGGTGCCCGGGGCCCTGGCCTTCGTGTTCGGCTGGTTCGCCTTCCGCTCGCGGGTGACGGGGGTCTATCTCTCCATCATCACCCAGGCGATGACCTTTGCGCTGATGCTCGCCTTCTTCCGCAACGACATGGGCTTCGGCGGCAACAACGGCCTCACCGATTTCAAGGACATCCTGGGCTTTCCCATCTCCGCGCCCTCCACCCGGCTCACCTTGTTCGTGCTCTCCGCGGCGGCGCTGGCGGCGGGCTATGTGCTGTGCCGGGCGCTGGTCACCTCCAAATACGGCAAGGTCCTGGTGGCGGTGCGCGACGCGGAGAGCCGCACCCGCTTCCTCGGCTACCGGGTGGAGAACTACAAGCTCGTGGCCTGGGTGCTTTCGGCCATGCTGGCGGGGGTTGCCGGCGCGCTCTATGTGCCGCAGGTGGGCATCATCAACCCGTCCGAATTCGCCCCCGCCCAATCCATCGAGATGGTGATCTGGGTGGCGGTGGGCGGGCGCGGCACGCTGGTGGGCGCGGCGCTGGGCGCCGTCATCGTCAATGCAGGAAAGACCTGGTTCACCGGCGTCCTGCCGGAGGCCTGGCTGTTTGCGCTGGGGGCGTTGTTCGTGCTGGTCACCCTGTTCCTGCCCAGGGGGGTGCTGGGGCTTGCCGCCAGCATCTCCGAGCGGTGGAAGGCCCGCCGCCCGCCTTCCGCGGCGACGCCCAGCCCCACGCCCGCGGAGTGAGCCCCATGAGCATGTACAGCCCCTCCGCCGATCCTTATGCGGTGAAGTCCCAGGGCGCCCTGTCGCTGGAATCCGAACTCGGCTTCCTCCGGCAGGAGCAGCCGGCACCGGACCCCCTGGCCCTGACCCCGGCGCTGCTCTATCTCGACAACATCACCGTCTCGTTCGACGGCTTCCGTGCGCTCAATGCCTTGTCCCTCGTCATCGGCGAGGCGGAGATGCGGGCCATCATCGGCCCCAACGGCGCCGGCAAGACCACCATGATGGATGTCATCACCGGCAAGACCCGCCCCAACCAGGGCGTCGCCCTGTTCGCCGGCACCAGCGACCTCACCAGCCTGGACGAGGCGGCCATCGCCCAGCTGGGCATCGGCCGCAAGTTCCAGACCCCCACGGTGTTCGACATGCACACGGTGGAGGACAACATTCTGCTCGCCCTGAAGGAGGACCGCCGGCCCTTCTCCAACATCTACTGGCGCCGCACCGCCCACGAGCGCGAGCGCATCGACGAACTGCTGGAGCGCGTGCGCCTGAAGGATGCCCGCTTCCGCCGCGCCGGCGACCTCTCCCACGGCCAGAAGCAATGGCTGGAGATCGGCATGCTGCTGGCCCAGGAGCCGCGCCTGCTCTTGGTGGACGAGCCCGCCGCCGGCATGACCGACCAGGAGACGGCGGACACGGCAGTGCTGCTGCGCGAGATCGCCAAGACCCGCGCGGTGGTGGTGGTGGAGCACGACATGCAGTTCGTGCGCGACCTCGACGTGAAGGTCACCGTGCTGCACGAAGGCTCGGTGCTCGCCGAAGGACCGCTCGACCAGGTGAGCGCCGACGAGCGGGTCATCGAAGTCTATCTGGGGAGGTGAGGATGAAGCCGCACCATCGCGCTCCCTCTCCCGCTTGCGGGGGAGGGATGGGGAGGGGGCTCCCCGCCCGCCTGAAGACGCCGCGTTCGGGCGTTTGCGCCCTCCTCCCCCTCCCAACCCTCCCCCGCAAGCGGGAGAGGGCTTTCGGCGTGTGGATGTCACGTAGCCCGGAGCACCGCCCATGCTGAAGGTGGAGAACCTCGACCTCTATTACGGCGCCGCCTACACCCTGAAGAAGGTGTCGGTGGCCGCCGAGGCCGGCAAGGTGACGTGCGTGCTGGGGCGCAACGGCGTGGGCAAGACCTCCTTGCTGCGCGCCATCGTCGGCCAGCGGCCCATCGCCGGCGGGTCCATCACCCTGGACGGCAAGGAAATCTCCCGCATGTCGACGCCGGACCGCGCCGGCCTCGGCATCGGCTTCGTGCCCCAGGGGCGCGAGGTGTTCCCGCTGCTGTCGGTGAAGGAGAACCTGGAAACCGGCTATGCGCGCCTTTCCGGCAAGGACAAATACGTGCCGGAAGAGGTTTTCGAGCTGTTCCCGGTGCTCAGGAGCATGCTGCGCCGGCGCGGCGGTGACCTTTCCGGCGGCCAGCAGCAGCAGCTGGCCATCGGCCGGGCGCTGGTGACCCGTCCGCGCCTGCTGGTGCTGGACGAGCCCACGGAGGGCATCCAGCCGTCCATCATCAAGGACATCGGCCGGGCCATCGCCTATCTGCGTGACAAGGGCGACATGGCCATCATATTGGTGGAGCAATATTTCGAGTTCGCCCGCGACCTCGCCGACAGCTTCATCCTGATGGACCGCGGCGAGGTGGTGGCGAGCGGGGACAGGAGCGGGCTGGATGGCGACGATGTCCGCCGCCTCATGGCGATCTGAGGCGAGCGCCCCGCTGCAGATGTCCTCCCCCCCGGCCGATCCGCCGCGCCGGCAGCGCAGCGAAGGGCAGGTGCGCATCGCAGCCTCGGCCTTCGGCGCCGCGACGCGGGTGTCCGACCTCGCCGAGGCCGGCGCCCTGCGCGCACGGGTGCCGCGCGGCGGTGCGGGGCTTGAGGCCGTCATCGTCAATACGGCCGGCGGCGTTTGCTGCGGCGACCGCTTCGCCATCGCGGCGCGGGCGGAGGCCGGCGCCCATCTCACCGTGTCCACCCCGGCCGCCGAGAAGGTCTACCGCTCCGACGGCCCGCTGGCGGAAATCAGCGTGCGGCTGGCGGCGGCGGAGGGGGCGCGGCTGGAATGGCTGCCGCAGGAAACCATCCTGTTCGATCGCGCGCGGCTGCGGCGGCGCTACGAGGTGGACCTTTCGCCATCGGCGCATTTCCTCGCCTTCGAGGCTCTCATGCTGGGACGCCTCGCCCATGGCGATGTGATGGGGGAGGGGCACCTGGAGGATCATTGGCGGGTGCGGCGCGGCGGCGCCCTGGTGTTCGCCGATGCCTTCCGCCTGTCCGGGCCGGTGGCGCAGCTTCTGGACCGGCCGGCGGTGGCGGCGGGCAACCGGGCGCTGGCGAGCCTGCTCGTCATCGCCCCGGATGCGGAACGCCGGCTGGAGGAGGCCCGCGCCCGTCTCGCCGGCACCCCCTGCGAGGCCGGGGCAAGCGCCTGGAACGGCATTCTTTCCGTGCGCTGGCTCGCTCCCGACATCGGCACGTTGCGCCGGGCCGCAACCTCGTTTCTGATGGCGTTCCGAAACGCCCCGCTGCCCCGCGTGTGGGCCACCTGACATCCGGTTGAAGGAGATGACGCCGTGCTGCTGACGCCGCGCGAGAAGGACAAGCTCTTCGTCGCCATGGCCGCCGAGGTGGCGCGCAAGCGCCTTGCCCGGGGGGTGAAGCTCAACCATCCCGAGGCGGTGGCCCTCATCACCGATTTCGTGGTGGAGGGCGCCCGCGACGGGCGCACCGTGGCCGAGCTGATGGAGGCGGGCGCAAAAGTGCTCACCACCGATCAGGTGATGGAGGGCATCGCCGAGATGATCCACGACATCCAGGTGGAGGCCACCTTTCCGGACGGCACCAAGCTGGTCACCGTGCACCATCCCATCCGCGGCATGCCGTCGGAAACCGTGCCCGGCGAGCTGCTGCCGCAGGACGGCGACATCCATTTCAACGAGGGCGCCGAGCGGGTGCATCTCACGGTGGCCAACACCGGGGACCGGCCCATCCAGGTGGGCAGCCATTACCATTTCTTCGAGACCAACCCGGCCCTGGCCTTCGAGCGGGACAAGGCCCGCGGCATGCGCCTCGACATCGCCCCCGGCACGGCCGTGCGCTTCGAGCCGGGCGCCAGCCGGGAGGTCACGCTGGTGCCCTTCGGCGGCAAGCGGGAGGTCTACGGCTTCCGCGGCGCGGTGGCGGGGAAGCTGTGATGCTGGCCTTTTATAAGTCGGGCTGTGAAGTTATTCTCCTTACATTCTGCGAAAAGTAAGGACGTATGGCCATGAATATCGCCGCTGGCGCCCGCATCACGTCCAAGGGCCAGATCACCCTTCCCGTGGAGGTGCGCCGTGCGCTCGGCGTGGGCGAGGGCGACCAGGTGGAGTTCTTTGTTCACCGGGACGGACGCGTCCTCGTCCACGCCCGCAAGACCCCCACCTCGCGCCTGCTCGGGCGGCTGAAGGGCCGCGCGGCGCGCATAACGGACGCCGAGGCCATCGGCGCCGCCGTCGCTGCCCATGATGCTCAGACGAAGGCCGGGGAATGATCGGCATCGACACGAGCATTTTGCTGCGGGCCATCGCCGAGGATGACCGCGCCCAGTCGCCGAAGGCGGCGGAGTTCCTTCTCGCCCGCAGCCCGGACGACCCGGCGGTGGTCAATGCGGTGGTTGTGGCCGAAATGGTCTGGGCGCTGCGGGCCAAGTTCAAGGCCAGCCGCGCGGAGATTGTTTCCATCCTCGACGATATCGTCGGCAATCCCGCCTTCGTCATTCTGGAGCGCGAAAGCGTGCTCGTGGCGCTCCAGGACTACCGGGAGGGGCTCGGCGGCTTTACCGACGTGCTCATCGCCCAGCTCAATGCCGCAGCCGGCTGCACCACGACCGTGACGTTCGACAAGGGTGCACCTGTGCAATCCGGCTTCACACGTCTTCCCTAGAAGGCCCGCCTCATGTCCTCCTCCCGCATGCCCCGCGCCGCCTACGCCCACATGTTCGGCCCCACCACGGGCGACCGGGTGCGGCTGGCCGACACCTCCCTCGTCATCGAGATCGAGAAGGATTTCACCACCTATGGGGAGGAGGTGAAGTTCGGCGGCGGCAAGGTCATTCGCGACGGCATGGGCCAGTCGCAGGTGGCCAATGCGGACGGGGCGGTGGACACGGTGATCACCAATGCGGTCATCCTCGACCACTGGGGGGTGGTGAAGGCCGATGTGGGGCTGAAGAACGGCCGCATCTACAAGCTCGGCAAGGCCGGCAACCCGGACGTGCAGAGCGGCGTGGACATCATCATCGGTCCCGGCACGGAAGTGATCGCGGGCGAGGGGAAAATCCTCACCGCCGGCGGCTTCGACAGCCACATCCATTTCATCTGCCCGCAGCAGATCGAGGAGGCGCTGGCCTCCGGTGTCACCACCATGCTGGGCGGCGGCACGGGACCTGCCACCGGCACCTTCGCCACCACCTGCACGCCGGGGCCCTGGCACATCGCCCGCATGATCGAGGCGGCGGACGCCTTCCCCATGAACCTCGCCTTCGCCGGCAAGGGCAACGCCTCCTTGCCCCGGGCGCTGGAAGAAATGGTGCTGGCGGGGGCCTGCGCCCTCAAGCTCCACGAGGACTGGGGCACCACGCCGGCCGCCATCGACTGCTGCCTCTCGGTGGCCGACGCCTTCGACGTGCAGGTGATGATCCACACCGACACGCTGAACGAATCGGGCTTCGTGGAGGACACCATCGCCGCCTTCAAGGGCCGCACCATCCATGCCTTCCACACGGAAGGGGCGGGCGGGGGCCATGCGCCGGACATCATCAAGGTGGCGGGGCTGGCCAATGTGCTGCCCTCCTCCACCAACCCGACGCGGCCCTTCACCCGCAACACCATCGACGAGCATCTCGACATGCTCATGGTGTGCCACCACCTGGACCCGGAGATTGCCGAGGACCTCGCCTTCGCCGAGAGCCGCATCCGCAAGGAAACCATTGCGGCGGAGGACATCCTGCACGACCTCGGCGCCCTCTCCATGATGAGCTCGGACTCACAGGCCATGGGCCGGGTGGGCGAGGTGATCATCCGCACCTGGCAGACCGCGGACAAGATGAAGCGCCAGCGCGGCAGGCTGAAGGGCGAGACCGACGCCGACAACATCCGCGCCCGCCGCTATATCGCCAAATACACCATCAATCCCGCCATCGCTCACGGCATGTCGCGGCATATCGGCTCGGTGGAGGCCGGCAAGCTCGCCGATCTCGTTTTGTGGACGCCGGCCTTCTTCGGCGTGAAGCCGGACCTGGTGATCAAGGGCGGGGCCATCGCCATGGCGCAGATGGGCGATCCCAACGCCTCGATTCCGACGCCCCAGCCGGTGCACTACCGCCCCATGTTCGGCGCCTATGGCCGGGCGCGCGCCCACACCTCCCTCACCTTCGTGTCGAAGGCGGCGGTGGAGGACGGGCTGGCCGGCCGGCTCGGCATCTCCAAGGAGCTGGTGGCGGTGGAGAACACCCGCTCGGGCATTTCCAAGAAGAGCATGATCAACAACGACGCCACGCCCCATATCGAGGTGGACCCGGAAACCTACGACGTGCGCGCCGACGGCGAGCTCCTGGTGTGCGAGCCGGCCGAGGTGCTGCCCATGGCGCAGCGCTATTTCCTGTTCTAGTTCTGTGGGCGAAACGCCGGCCGCTCCGGTGCCAGGGAAGGTCAAGCCCCATGATCCGCGCCACCACCGTCGTCCGCCGCCCCGCCGTCCGTGAGGAGAAGGTGGCGGACACCATCACTCTCGACCACCACGCCCGTCACCGCCGCCGCTTCGCCTTCAAGGCCGATGGCGGCACCGACTTCCTCCTCGACCTGGACAAGGCCACGGTGCTGGACGACGGCGACGCGGTGAAGCTGGAGGATGGCCGGCTCGTGCGCATCAAGGCCGCGCCGGAAGACCTAGTGGAGGTGACCACCGCCAATCCCCTGCGGCTGATGAAGGTGGCGTGGCACCTGGGCAACCGCCATGTGCCGGCGGAGATCACCGAGAGCGCGGTCTATTTCGTGGACGACCACGTGCTCACCGAGATGGTGCGCGGTCTGGGCGCGGGCGTCGCCAAGGTGATGCGGCCGTTCCGCCCGGAGAAGGGCGCCTATGAGGCGGCCGAGGCCCATGGGGCGCACGGGCACGAGCAGGGGCACGCGCACCACGGCCACGCGCATGGGCACAGCCATGAGCCGGGGCACGAGCACCACGCCCATGGCCCGGAATGCGGCTGCGGCCATGACCATGCCCATGAGCACCATGGCCATGAGCACCATGCCCATGAGCAGCACAGCCATGCGCACCACGATCATGCGCATGATGCGCAGCCGGCGCATGAGCATGGGCCGGGCTGCGGCCACGACCATCACGGCCACGACCATCACGCCCACGACCATCACGCCCAAGAGCAGCACGCCCATGAGCCGCACGCCCATGCGGCCCCGGGAAAGTCCGGCCCGGCGGAAGCCGGCCATGGGCACGGCCACGACCATCACGACCACAAGCATGGCTGACCCGGAGAGGTCCGGCGCCCAATTCCCCACGCCTGAGACCCATGGGGCAGGGGAGGCGGCGCCCGCCATCCCTGCCTCCGCCATCCCTGCGGCCGCCATGCCGGAGCCGGCCGGTGCGCTGGCGCTGTTCGCCTGGCTGTCCCCTGCCTTCCCGGTGGGCGCCTATGCCTATTCCCACGCGCTGGAATGGGCGGTGGAGGCCGGCGACATCACCGGCGAGGCCAGCCTTGCCGCCTTCCTCGGCGATCTGGTGGCCCTGGGCTTCGGCCGGTCGGACGGCATCCTGCTGGCCCACGCCCACCGCGCCGCCGCGGCGGGGGATGGCGCAGCGCTCGCCGAGGTGAATGGGCTGGCCGTGGCGCTTGCCCCTTCCGCCGAATTGCGGCTGGAGACCTGCCAGCAGGGCGGCTCCTTCCTCGGGGCGGTGCGCGCCGCATGGTCCGTTCCGGCGCTGGAGGCGCTGGCACCCGCCCTTTCCGGCGAGGTAGCCTATCCGGTGGCCGTGGGCCTTGCCGCCGGGGCGCACGGCATCGCCCTTGCGGTGACGCTGGAGGCCTTCCTGCTCGCCACGGCGCAGAACCTCGTCTCCGCCGCCGTGCGCCTCGCCCCCATCGGCCAGACCGCCGGCACGCGGGTGGTGGCACAGATGGCGCCGCGGGTGCGGGCGCTGGCGGCGCAGATTCCCACCCTCACGCTGGACGATCTCGGCAGCGCCACCTTCCGCGCCGATCTCGGCAGCTTCCGCCACGAAACCCAATATACGAGGCTGTTCCGCTCATGAGCTCCGGCGAAAATCCCAAGCGTCCCCCGTTGCGCGTCGGCATCGGCGGCCCGGTGGGTTCGGGCAAGACGGCGCTGATGGAGGCGCTCTGCAAGAATTTCCGCGCGCGCTACGATATCTGCGCCATCACCAACGACATCTACACCAAGGAAGACGCCCGCCTACTCACCGTGGCCGGCGCGCTGGAGCCCGAGCGCATCCTTGGCGTGGAGACCGGCGGCTGCCCGCACACCGCCATCCGCGAGGACGCCTCCATCAACCTGCGGGCAGTGGCGGACATGAGCGCGCGCTTCCCGGACCTCGACCTGGTGCTGATCGAATCCGGCGGCGACAACCTCGCCGCCACCTTCTCGCCGGAGCTGGCGGACATCACCATCTACGTCATCGACGTGGCGGGCGGGGAGAAGATCCCGCGCAAGGGCGGGCCGGGCATCACCCGTTCGGATCTTCTGGTGGTGAACAAGACCGACCTCGCCCCCATGGTGGGCGCCGACCTTTCGGTGATGGAGGCGGACACCATCCGCATGCGGGCGGGGCGGCCCTATGTCTTCGCCGCCATCCGCAACGGGGTGGGGGTGGAGGTGGTGGCCCGCTTCATCGAGGCGGCCGGGGGGCTTGGCAACGGCGGCTGAAGCCAGGCCCTTGCGAGGGTGCCGGGCGAGCCCCGGGCCCCGCCCGCACGGGGCTCTTTCCCGTCAGGCTTCGCCCGTCAGGCCTCGCCGCGCAGCCCTTCGCGCATCAGCCCTCTTGGCATCAGCCCTCTTGGCGTCAGCTCCGTTGGCGTCAGCTCTTGGGCTTGCAGGCAGCCTCGAACTTGGCGAGCTGCTCGCCGATGCCGGCGAGGGCCACGGAGCGCTTGGCGCCCTTAACCTCGATGGTCAGGCTTCCGCTCGCCTTGGCCAGGGGCTTGATGTCTTCCATCTTGCCCGCGGCCTCCACGTCCACGGCGCCGCTTTCCTCGCTGGAGACGGCCTTGCCCTCGAAGGTCTTCTTGGTGCCGCCCGCGGTCAGGATGATGCGGGCGTCCGCATCCTTCGCCAGGCCCTTGCTGCCGATCATGGTCTGCACCGTCACGCCTTCCGTGCCCGGCTTGCACAGGAAGAAGATGGCGGCCTGGTCGGTCTCCGGCACGCCGAAGACGAGCGCGGCGCTCTCCTCGCCCTCCTGGGTGTGCCAGACCATCTTCTGCTGGGCGGCCGCCGGCAGGGCCAGGGCGATCGGCGCGGCGAGGGCGAAGGCTGCGAATGCGATGCGAAGCATGAGAAGGGGTCCATCTTTGCGGCGGCGGATCATAGCGATTGCGGGGCAAAGGGGAAGGCTGGCCTTAACCCGTTGATCCGAAACGAAAGCGCGCCTTGTCCCCGGCGACTCGCAGCGGCAGCGCAGGGCGGGGGCGCCCACCTATCGGCCGGCGAGGCACACCCGGCGGAAATCCGGCAGCTTGGATCTGGCGCCGGCGAGGGGATAGCTCTCGGCCGCGCCGGGCATCTTCACGCTCAGCGTCTCGCCCTCGGAAAACAGGTCCAGGACGCGGGCGTCGAGGCTGACGGCCGCTTCCACCACCACCCGCCCGTCCGCCGCGCCGCGAAAGGCGGATGCCGCCAGTTCCAGCCGCCGCTTGCCCGCCGCGAGGGAGAGGGCGACGCCATCGCCGGCCTTCACCTTGCCCGTCGCCACTTCCACCGTGAACTGGATGAGGCTGGCCCCCGGCTGGCAGGCGACGGCGAAGACCGGATCGGCCGCACGGGGCGCGCCGTAGCGCAGGACGTAGGTGTCCTCACCCTTGGCGATGCTCCACACCCGCGGATCGGCCTTGGCGTCGCTCCGGCTGGAAGCCTTGGCGCCCTGCGCCGCCTTGGGGGCGGCATGGGCCGGCCCGGCGGCGAACAGCGCCACCACGACCGCATACGCCAATCTGGAAAAGAGCCACGCGCCCATCGGTTCTCGCCTTCGCCGCGCCGGAACGGGTGTTTCCCACCGCGTGCCGTGGCCCGGCGCTGGTGGTTCCGATCCTGCCTGGAATCGACGGGTGTTTGCGTCCCCCGACGCCTTCGCATATCACGGCCCCCGATCGCCCGCGACCTCGGGCGCACTGACGCACCGGAAATTTGTTGAAACCCCTTTTCCTGCCGAAAGGCGCATCATCACCGGGCCTTCTGCCATGAGCGGCGGGGCTGCCGCCGGCCCGCAGCGTATGCGCATCGACCGCCTTCTGGTGGAGCGCGGCCTGTTTGAAAGTCGCGCCCGGGCCCAGGCTGCGGTGCTGGCGGGGCTGGTGCGGGCCGATGGCGTGGTGGTGGCCAAGCCGTCCGCCGAGGTGCCGGCCGATGCCCGGATCGAGGCCGAGGACGTGCACGATTTCGTGTCCCGCGGGGCGCTCAAGCTCGCGGCGGGCCTCGATGCCTTCGCGATCGACCCTGCCGGCCTGCTTGCCCTCGACGTGGGCGCCTCCACCGGCGGCTTCACCGAGGTGCTGCTGCGGCGCGGGGCGCGGCGCGTGCTGGCGGTGGACGTGGGCCGCGGCCAGTTCCACCCGCGCCTTGCCGCCGACCCAAGGGTGGCGCTGATGGAGGGAACCGACATCCGCCGCCTCAATGCCGCCGGCCTTGAGGGGGAGGTGGATCTGGTGGTGGCCGACGTGAGCTTCATCTCCCTGTCGCTGGTGCTGCCCGCGGCCCTCGCCCTCGCGGCGCCCCATGCGCGCCTGGTGGCGCTGGTGAAGCCGCAGTTCGAGGCGGGCCGGGCCGCGGCGGGCAAGGGTGTGGTGCGCGATCCCGCCGTGCATGCGGCGGTGTGCGCGCGCGTCTGCGCAGACGTGGAGGGCCTCGGCTGGCGCGTCCTCGGCGTGGTGCCGTCCCCCATCGAGGGGGGAGACGGCAACCGCGAGTTCCTGCTGGGTGCGGAGCGGGGCGGGGCCGTGCCTTCAAGGGAAACAGCGCCATGAGCCAGACCGAATTCGAGATCCAGCGCGTGGGCGCCCAGGGCGACGGGCTGGCGCGCGGGCCCGATGGCCCCCTCTTCGCTTCTTATGTCCTGCCCGGCGAGCGGGTGCTGGGCCATGCCGACAATGACCGGCTGGTGGTCGAGGCGGTGATCGCGCCGAGCCCGGATCGCACCGCGCCCGCCTGTGCGCATTTCGGCCGCTGCGGCGGCTGCCTGCTGCAGCATTGGGCCCCCGCACCCTATCTTGCCTGGAAACGGGAGATGGTGGCCGACGCCCTCGCCCGCGAGGGCCTTGAAACCGAAATCCGCCCGGTGGTGGACGCGCATGGCGCGGGCCGCCGCCGGGTCATTTTCCACGCCCGGCAATATGGGGCGAAGACCGTGGTGGGCTTCGCCGAGCGCCGGTCTCACGCCATGGTGGCCATCGACGCCTGCCCGGTGCTGGCGCCCGGCCTCGACGCCGCGCTGCCGGCGGCCCGGGCGGTGGCGCAGGCGCTGGCGCCGCTGAAGAAGCCCCTGGACCTGCAGGTGGTGGCCACCGACACCGGCCTGGACATGGACGTGCGCGGCTCCGGCCCGCTGCCACCCTCCCTATTGGGCGAGGTGGCGGGGCTGGCGGAGCGCTTCGACCTGGCGCGGCTCACCCGCCACGGGGAACTGGTGCTCCAGCGCATCCCGCCGCGCCTCACCATGGGGCAGGCGGAGGTGGAGCTGCCCGCCGCCGCCTTCCTCCAGGCCACGGCGGAGGGCGAGCGCGTGCTGGCGGAGGCGGTGCTTGCGGCCACCGAGGGGGCAAGACGGGTGGCGGACCTGTTCGCCGGCGCCGGCACCTTCGCCCTGCGCCTCGCCGCCCGCGCCCGGGTGCTGGCAGTGGAAAGCCATGCGGGCGCATTGGCGGCGCTGCTGAAGGCGGCGCGCGCCACATCGGGCCTGAAGGGGGTGGAAGGGGAGGCGCGGGACCTGTTCCGCCGCCCGCTGATGGCCGCGGAACTGGCGGCCTTCGACGCGGTGGTCATCGACCCGCCCCGGCAGGGCGCGCAGGCGCAGGCGTGGGAGCTGGCGCGCGCGAAGCTGCCGCGCCTCGTCTATGTGTCCTGCAACGTCGCCACCTTCGCCCGCGACGCCCGTATCCTCACGGACGGCGGATGGCGCCTCCTGCATGTGACGCCGGTGGACCAGTTTCGCTATTCGCCCCATGTGGAGCTGGTGGCCGTGCTCGCCCGATAGGGTTCTGTATCGCCCCGGCGATTCTGCCCTGGCAGATCCGGCCTTGACGCAAGATCGCACCATGCGGTGCTGGCAAAGCTTTGCGGACGCGCCCTGGTGCGCTTTAATGCGGTGCAATATCGAGGCTGCCCCCTTGAAACCGCATCTGGAAAGTGTCGTCCCCGGCGTGCCGGGCATCGCCGAGAGGTCCGGCATCCGCGCCGTGGAGGCGCGAGCCATCGAGGGCCGGCGGCTGCGCTATTATGATTATTGCATGGTGGCCTTCTCGGTCATCCTCATCTGCTCCAACCTGATCGGCGCGGCCAAGGTCTCGGCGGTGGACCTGCCGGGGCTGGGCACCGTCACCTTCGGCTCGGCGGTGCTGTTCTTCCCCCTGTCCTACGTGCTCGGCGATGTGCTCACCGAAGTCTATGGCTATGCCCGCGCCCGGCGGGTGGTGTGGGTGGGGTTCGCGGCGTCGGTGTTCGCGGCGGTGATGGCGGCCATCGTGGTCGCCATTCCGCCCGCGCCCGGCTGGGGCGGGCAGGAGACGCTGGCCGCCGTGTTCGGGCAGACGCCGCGCATCTTCGCCGCCTCCATCCTCGCCTTCTGGTGCGGCGAGTTCGCCAATGCCATGGTGCTGGCGCGGATGAAGCTGTGGACCGGCGGGCAGATGCTGTGGACCCGCACCATCGGTTCGACCGTGGTGGGGCAGGGGGTGGACAGCCTCATCTTCTATCCGCTCGCCTTCCTGGGCGTGTGGGACACCCGCCTCGTGGTGACGGTGATGGTTTCCAACTACCTTATGAAGGTGGGGTGGGAAGCCCTTCTCACGCCGGTCACCTACAAGATCGTCGCCTTCATGAAGCGGCGCGAGGGGCTGGACGTGTTCGACATCGGCACGGATTTCACGCCCTTCCGTACGCGCGTGTAGCGCCGGGCCTGCGCCTTTCACGGAGTTGGCGCGCTGCGGCCGCCCTTCCGGGCCACACCTTGCGCGTGCGTGTGCTTCGGCTTTAATACCCTCGCGGGCAGTTCCGCGCAGGTCATATGCAAGGCGGCGGCGTGGCTTGCCGGGGCCATCGGGGCGGGGTCATGACGTTCGGATCGGCGGGACCTTATGCGGAACTCGAAAGCCGGCTCATTGATCTGATCTATGCGTCGTTGGTGAACGAAAGCGCATGGGCGGACTTCCTGGCGGAAGTCGCCTCCTGCACGCCCAACGGCCAGAGCACGCTTTTCTTCCACGACCAGTTGGCGGAAACGGGGGCCCTCTCCCTGACCCATGGCGTGGACCCCGCGTTCCAGCGGCTGTATCCCCAATATGCGCCCCGCAATCTTTGGATGCGCAACCTGCACAAGCGGCCGGTGGGGCTGGGGACACGCGCGGACTTCATGTGCCCGTTCCCGGTGGTGCAGCGGTCGGAATATTACAACGAGCTGCTGAAGCCGTTCGGCATCCACGGCGGCGTCGGCATCACCCTGGTCCAGGACGGCACGCGCAGCTTCATGCTCAGCGTCGTCGGCGCCCGGCGGGAGGCGGGCGACGAGCAGGCCGCGGCCGACATGCTGACGCGCCTTGCGCCCCATCTCACACGGGTGTTTGCCCTGCATCGGCAGGCCCAGGCGCGTGCCTCCACCCTCGCCGTCGCCCAGTCCATCAGCACCATCGGCGTGGGGGTGATGACGGTGGGGTCCGGCGGGGTGGTGCAATGGGCCAACGACACCGCCCGCGCCCTGCTGTCCAAGGGGGAGGGGGTCGGCATCGACGCCGCCGGGCGCCTGCGGCTGGGCAGCCCGGACCTGGAGGACGCCCTGAAGCGGATGCTCGCCTTCCTGCCGGACGACGAGCCGCTCCCGCGCACCATCTCCGGCACCCTCCGCCGCCCGGGCGCGGCGCGGACGATGAAGGTGACGCTGGCCCATTCCGGCCAGAGCCTGATCGAGCGCTATTTCGCCGGTCCGACGGTGGTGGTGGTGGTGGACGGGCGCGACGGCGGCGCGGGTGCGATCTCCCCCGAGCGCCTCGTCGCGCGCTTCAACCTCACCCGCCGCGAGCTGGACATCACCCTGAACCTTGCGCAAGGCCTGTCCATCCGCGCCATCGCCGACAAATGGGACATTTCGCCGGACACCGTGCGGGTGCACCTGAAGCACGTCTTCTCCAAGGTCGGCGTGAAGCGCCAGGCGGAGCTTCTGGCCACGGTGTTCCGGGAAGCGGCGCAGGAGGATTAGGACCCGCGGCTCGTGAGCAGGCTCAGGGGCCGTCGGCCAGGCCGGTACGGCGCTTGAGCGAGCCCGCCTGGCACGGTCAAAGACCGGGACCGACGGCATAAGCCTGATCCGGTCAATATGGCTGATTGTGCGCGAGGCGCCGGTGGCGCCATGTTGGGCGCAGGAGCCGTGACCGGAGCTGTGCCCATGTCCACCAATGCCGACCTCCTTGCCCGCCGCGACGCCGCCGTGGTCCGCGGCATCGGCCACGCCACCCCGATCTTCGCCGACCGGGCGCAGAACAGCGAAGTGTGGGACGTGGAGGGCCGCCGCTACATCGACTTTGCCGGCGGCATCGCGGTGCTCAACACCGGCCACCGCCATCCCCGGGTCCTCGCCGCCGTGCGCGCCCAGCTGGACCGCTTCACGCATACCTGCTTCCAGGTGCTGCCCTATGAATCCTACGTGGAGCTGGCCGAGCGGCTGAACGCGCTGGCGCCCCTCGCGGGACCGGCCAAGACCGCCTTCTTCTCCACCGGAGCCGAGGCCACCGAGAATGCGGTGAAGATCGCCCGCGCCGCCACCGGCCGTGCCGGCATCATCGCCTTCACCGGCGGATTTCACGGCCGCACCATCGTCGCTTCCGCCATGACTGGAAAGGTGGTGCCCTACAAGAAGGGCCTCGGCCCGACCATTCCCGACGTGTGGCACGTGCCGTTCCCGGTGGAGGGGGGCGAGGTCTCGGTGGCCGAGGCGCTGCGCTACATCCACTTCATCTTCAAGGCGGACATCGACCCCTCGCGGGTCGCCGCCATCATCGTCGAGCCGGTGCAGGGGGAGGGCGGCTTCCACCAGGTGCCGCAGGAGCTGATGCGCGGCCTGCGCGCCATCTGCGACACCCATGGCATCGTCCTGATCGCCGACGAGGTGCAGACCGGATTCGGCCGCACCGGCAAGATGTTCGCCATGGAGCATTATGATGTGGCGCCAGACCTGATCTGCGTCGCCAAGAGCCTGGCCGGCGGCTTCCCCCTGTCCGGCGTCATCGGCCGCGCCGCCATCATGGATGCGGCGGAGCCGGGCGGGCTCGGCGGCACCTATGCCGGCAATCCGCTGGCCTGCGCCGCCGCCCTCGCCGTGCTCGACATCTTCGCCGAGGAGAAGCTGCTGGAGCGCGCGGTGGCCATCGGCGCCCGGGTGAAGGCGGCGGTGGACCGCATGGCGGGCGCCAACCATCTGCTCCCCATCTCTCCCGCCCGCGGCCCCGGCGCCATGGTGGCGTTCGACGTGCTGAAGCAGCGCGGCGGGGGCGAGCCGGACGCGGAGGCCACCCGGCGGGTGACCCGCCGGGCCTATGAGAACGGGCTCATCCTCCTGTCCTGCGGCACCAACGCCAACACCATCCGCATCCTCTGCCCGCTCACCATCTCCGATGACCTGCTGGACGAGGGCCTGGGCATCCTGGAAGGCGCCCTCGCCGCCTGAGGGGGGCTGATCACCCCGTCCTCACCCCGCCGCGAGCGCGCCGTTGGGGATGTCGGTCACCAGCATGTAGCCGGGGGCATGGGTGATGCAGAAGTCCGGCCGCACGCTGGCGATCACCGATTGCGGGGTGACGCCGCAGGCCCAGAACACCGGAATCTCGCCGGGGCGCACCTCCACCGGGTCGCCATAGTCCGGCGCGGCAAGGTCGCGGATGCCGATGAGAGCCGGGTCGCCCACATGCACGGGCGCCCCGTGCACCGAGGGAAAGCGTGCCGTCACCTGCACCGCGCGGATCACGTCCTGCGCCTTCAGCGGGCGCATGGACACCACCAGCGGACCGCAGAACACCCCGGCCGGGTTGGTGGGGATGGTGGTGCGATACATGGGTACGTTGCAGCCCTGCTCGATATGGCGCACCGGCAGGCCCGCCGCCAGCATGGCCTCCTCGAACGAGAACGAGCAGCCGATGAGGAAGGACACGAGATCCTCGCGCCAGAAGGCCCCCACGTCGGTCGGCTCCGCCACCAGCTCGCCCTTCTCCCACACCCGGTAGCGTGGAATATCGCTGCGGATGTCGAGGTCGCGGCCCAGCGCCGGCAGGAACGGGTCGCCGGTCTCCGACACGCCCACCAGCGGGCAGGGCTTGGGATTGCGCTGGCAGAACAGCAGGAAATCATAGGCCAGCGCCCGCGGCAGAATGGCGAGGTTGGCCTGCACGAAGCCGGGGGCGACATTGGCCGTGGGCGCGTCGAGCGCGCCCGAGCGCGCCGCGAGCCGGGCCTCGTAGGGGGTGGAATGGCTGAGCTGGTGCATGGTCATCTCGGTGAAAGGTCTCAGGCGTCGAGGGCGGCGCGCAGGGCGGCCTCGATGCCCTGGCCCATGGACAGGAGCCGGCGGTCCATGCCGCCCGGAGCCGCGATCATCAGGCCCACCGGGGCGCCGCCCGCCGGCTGGCACGGCACCGAAAGGGCGCAGCCGTCCAGGAAGTTCAGCAAGGTGGGGTTGCGCAGGATGAGGGCGTTGGCCGCGCCATAGGCGGCATCGTCGGCCGCGAGGGTGGAGACGAGGGGCGCCACCACCGGCACGGTGGGCAGCAGCAGCGCGTCGAACGGCGCCAGGCGCGCCGCCACGGCGCGGACCCAGGCGGCGCGGGCCTCCACCACGTCGAGATAATCCGCCGCCGTCATGTCCCGGCCGCGCAGGATGCGCGACAGCACGCGCGGATCGTAGGCGGGTCCCCTGCGGGCGATCAGGTCGCGGTGCCAGTGCCACGCCTCCGCCGCGCTCAGGCCGCCCTTGGCGTTGATGGCGGCAAGCCCGGCGAATTCGGGAACCGGGATCTCGCGCACCTGCGCGCCGTTCCGGCTGAGGATGCCGAGGGCGGCGGCAAAGGCCGCGGCCACGGTTTCGTCCATCCCTTCCATCACCAGGGTGGTGGGCACCGCCAGCCGCAGGCCCGCCACCGGGCACGGCAGGGGCACGTCTTCCCCGCTGCCGGAGAGCACGGCATCCAGCGCCGCGCAGCACGCGACGCTGGGGGCCAGCGGGCCGATGGAATCAAGGCTGGTGGAGAGCGGCAGCACGCCGTCCCGCGGCACCCGCGCGGCCGTCGGCTTGAAGCCGGTGATGCCGCACAGGGCGGCGGGAATGCGCACCGAGCCGCCAGTGTCCGAGCCGATGCCCGCCACCGCCATTGCGTCGGTCACCGACACCGCCGCGCCCGAGGACGAGCCGCCGGGAATGCGGCCGGCGGCGCGGTCGTAGGGGTTCAGCGGGGTGCCGAAATGGGGGTTGAGGCCGAGGCCGGAATAGGCGAACTCGGTCATGTTGGTGCGCCCCACCAGCACGGCGCCGGCCGCCATCAGCCGGCGCACAACCGGCGCATTCGCGGGGGCCGGGGCGGCATCCTCCAGCGCGCGCGAACCGGCGCGGGTGGTTTCGCCCTTCACGTCGAACAGGTCCTTGATGGAAACCGTCAGGCCCTCGATGGGCGAACGCGCCGCACCGGCCTGGCGCAAGGCGTCGGAGGCCTGGGCCTGGGCGCGGGCGCGCTCCGGGTAGAGCCGAGTGAAGACCCGTCCGCCTTCGCCCGCGGGGTCGGCGGCGCGTTCCAGCGCCGCTTCGGTGAGCGCGGCGGCGCTGGTTGCCCCGGCATCGAGGGCGGCCGCGAGCTGGGCAATGGTGTTCAGGGTCATGTCAGGCCACCTCGGGCAGGACGTCCACCGCATAGCGGTGACGGATGGAGCGCCCCAGCACGGGGTCGAACAATTCCATGGCGAAGGCCGGCGCCGGGCGGATGCCGCCGATGGCGCCCACCGTGCCGCACAGCATGCCCACGCCTTCAGGCAGGCTGCCGGCGCCGCCGGTGAAGCCGGCCACCAGCTCCCGCGGCGGGCGCAGGGTGGAGAGCGGGCCCTCCTGGTAGAGCACCGGCGCGCCGCCCTCCTCGATGAAGGCGCGGATGACCAGTTCGTCCCAGTGTCCCTCCACCTCGGCGAGGCGCCAGGCCTCGCAGGCCACCGGCTTGGGGCAGATCTGCTTGGAGAGCGCCACGCTCAGCGTCTCCAGCTTGCGGTCGGTATGGTCGGAGGCGAGGCTCACATGCATCTGTCCGTCGGCCATGAAGACGAAGGCCTCCACCTCGCCGGAGGTCTCGGTCCCGACCACCTGGATGCGCGCGGCCTGCGTCAACAGCGTGTCGGCGCAGCGATAGTAGAGCGGCACGGCGCTGGGCCGCGGCACGCCGATGGCGAACAATTCCTCGATGTGATGCTCGATGACGGCCATGTCGCGCCCCGCCCAGCCGGCCACCACAAGGTCGGCAAGGCTGAGCGCGCGCGGACCCGCGCCGGCGACGTCGAATTCCAGTTTCATGATGTGACCCGGCAGAAGGTGGCCCGCGCCTTACGAGAAGACGCGGGGCAGGAAGAGGGCGATGTCGGGGAAGATGCTGATCAGCACCAGCAGCGCCGCCATGGCCAGAACGAACGGGATGGAGCCGATAATCACCGCATTCATCGACCCGCTCTTGCGCAGGCTCTGCACCACGAACAGGTTGAGGCCCACCGGCGGGGTGATGAGCGCGGCCTCCACCAGCACGATGATGAGGATTCCGAGCCAGATGGGGTCATAGCCCAGGCCGAGCATGATGGGCGCGACGATCGGAATGGTGGTGATCATCATGGAGAGGGTCTCCATGAAGCAGCCGAGGATCAGGTAGAAGATCACCACCACCACCAGCATCTGCACCGGGCTCAGGCCGAGGCCGGAGATGGAGCCGGTGATGGCGTCGGTGATGCCGGTGCCCGACATGACGAAATTCAGGAAGCCGGCGGCCAGGATGATCAGCATGATCATGGCGCTCGCCTTCATGGTGCCTTCCACCGCCTCGCGCAGCATGGCGAGGCTGAGCCGCCCGAACCAGGCGGCGAGGATGAGGGCGCCGAGCACTCCGAGCGCCGCCGCCTCGGTGGGGGTGGCGAGCCCGGCATAGATGGAGCCCACCACCAGAAGGAAGATGCCCACCGGCGGCGCCAGATGCACCAAAGCGCGCACGCGCTCGCCCCAGCTGGCCGTCACCTTGCGCCCGCCCCATTCCGGCTTCGCCACGCAGGCGATGATGACGGTGAGCATGAACAGCCCCGCCAGCATGAGGCCGGGGATGATGCCGGCCAGATAGAGCTTGGGCACCGACGAATTGGTGAGCACGCCATAGATGACGAGGTTGATGGAGGGCGGAATGAGGATGCCCAGCGTGCCGCCGGCGGCCAGGCTGCCGAGGAACAGGGGCTCATTGTAGCCGTAGCGCCTGATCTGCGGGATCGAGACGGTGCCCACCGTGGCCGCGGTGGCGACGCTGGAGCCGGAGGTGGCGGCGAACAGGGCCGAGGCGCCGATGTTGGCATGCATCAGCCCGCCCGGCAGCCAGGAGAGCCAAAGGCTCATGGCCGAATACATGCGCTCGGCGAAACCGGCCCGCAGCAGCACCTCGCCCAGCATGATGAACAGCGGGATGGCCACCAGAAGGAATTCGTTGTTGGTGCTCCACGCCAGCTCGCCGATGGCGCGGGTGAGCGGCAGGAAGGAATAGAGCGGGTCCAGGATGAGGCCCATCACCCCGAGCGCCGCGCCCACGGGGATGGACAGGCCGATGAGGACCAGGAGCAGGATGAGGGTGGTGGCGATCATGCCGTCTCTCCCTTCACCATGCGCTCGCCGGCGGCGGCTTCTTCCTCGGCCTCTTCGCGGGTGGAGCGCACGCCGGCGATGGCCTTCACCACCTCGATGTCGCCGGTCACCAGCGCCACCGACGCCCGCAGCAGCATGAGGGCGAGCACGATGCACATGAAGACGAGGCCGATGAACCACAGCCCCTGGGGAATATAGAGCGGGGTGGCGAGGGGCGTGTTGGCATGGGAGCCCTGCGCCAGCGAGGTGCCCACCACCTCGGACGCATAATAGGTGAGGAAGCCCATGAAGGTGCCCAGCGCCACCAGCGACAGCCAGTCCAGCACCGCGGAAAGGCGGACCGGCAGATATTGGTAGAGCACATCCACCCGCACGTTGGCGCGCTGCAGCGTGGCGAAGGCCAGCGACCAGCTGGTGGAGATGGCGAAGGCGTAGCTGGAAAGCTCGTCGGCCCCGCCGGTGGTGCGGCCGAGGAACTTGCGGGCGAGCACGTCCACTGAGATCAGCAGCACGCTGGCGATGGTGAGCCCGCCCCCGACCCAGACGGCGAAGCGGGCCAGGGCCTCGGCATGGCGCGTAAGCCCGGCGAGGGTGGCGGGTGTGGGACGGCTGGTCATGTGGCGGGTTCCCGGAAGCACGTGAGGTGTGGCGATGCCGGCCGCCGGGCCGGCATCGCCAGGCTGGATGTCACTTGGCGGCGGTGACGCCGAGTTCCTTGCCCACGGTGGCATTGAAGCTCGCCACGCATTCGGCCGAGCAGCGGGCCGCCCACTTGGGCAGGATCTGCTCCTGCAGCACCTTCTTCAGCAGCGCCTTGTCGGCCTCGCTGGGGGTCACCAGCACCATCTTGCCCTTCACCTCCTGCGGACAGGCGGCGGCGCCGGTGTTGCAGTCGAAGCCCATCTGGGTCTGCTTGGCGGCGCCGTCCCAGATGTCGTTGACGAGGGTCTTGATGTTGGTCTGCAGGAAGGCCTGCACCTTGGGGTCCAGCTTCTGCCAGGACTTTTCATTCACCGCGTGGATCTGCTGGTTCCAGTTGATGGGCAGGGCCAGCAGATGGGTGGAGACCTCGTACCACTTGGCCGAATAGCCGGAGAGCGAGCCGGTGATGGCGCAGTCCACCACCTTGTTCTGCAGCGCCGGCACCACCTCGCCGAAGGCCATGGTGACGCTGGAGCCGCCGAACGCCTCCACGAACTCCGCCTGGGTGCGGCTGGAGGTGCGCACCTTCTTGCCCTTCAGGTCCGCCAGGCCCTTGACCTCGGCATTGCAGAACAGCACCTGCGCCGGATAGGTGGAGATGCCCAGCAGGCGCACGTTGGAGCCGTCGCCATAGAGCTTGGCGAGCACCGGCTGGAACGCATCGGTGACCTTGCGCGCGGTGGTGACATCCGGGGCGAGGCCGGCGAGGTCGATGGCCTCGTTGATGGGATTGTCGGAGGCGAAATAGGACAGGGTGGCGGTGCCGAACTCCACCACGCCCTGGGACATGAGGCGCAGCAGCTCCGGGCCCTTGAGCCCCATCTCGTTGAAGCCCTTGATCTCGGCCGTGACCTGGCCGCCGGACTTCTCCGGGATGGTCTTGGTCCAGAACGGCTTCTCGAAGTCCTGGTAGGCGGTGAGGTTGGACAGGCCCCCCACCACGCGCAGGCTGGCCTTCGGCAGCTCCTGGGCCGACGCCGCCGTGGCGGCGAAAAGGGCGGCGAGGGAGATCGCAAAGCGTTTCATGGCTGTCTTCATCCTCTGGTTCCGATCTTGTCCATGGTGCGAACTCTGGCGGTGAACTCTCAGTCCCATGCCATCGGGGCACGGGGGAACGCGAGAAGGCAACTCGGACCCTCGGCGGTGACGAGCACCATCTCGCCGATCGCCGCCCCACCGAGGCCGGGGATGAATAAATTCGGGTGCAGCTCCAGCAGCATGCCGGGGGCAAGCGCCAGCTCGGGCGCGCGGTGTGCCGGGGTGGTCCGGTCGAAATGCTGGGGGAAGGCCTCGGTGAGCAGAGGGTCCTCGTAGGAGCAGCCGAGCCCGTGCCCGTTGCGGAACCGGGCAAGCCCCGGGTGGGCCGCCATCAGGCCGGCGCGCTGCATCTGCCCGTCCATGGCTGCCTCCACCCCCGCCAGGGGCAGGCCCGGCGCCAGCGCGGCGAGGCCCGCCTGGAGCATGGCCTCCACCTGTTGCGCCAGCGCGACATGCTGCGTCTTCAGCGGGCCGATGGCGCCCATGCGGATGCCGTGGCCCCAATGGCCGTCCACGGTCAGGGCGATGCCGAACAGCACCTGGTCGCCCGCCTGCGGCACCCTTTGCGCTTCCTCGCGCCAGTAGCGGCAATAGTCCGCCTCGGGCGCCACGGTGAGCCAGGTGCGGCAATAGTCGGCGCCGGCCAGCCGGGCGGCGGTTTCAAGATTGAGCTGCGCCTGCCACGCCGGAATGCGCCGCGCCAGCTCGGTGCCGAGGCGTGCGAACAGCATGTCGCACAGCGCCGCGGCCTGACGGTGGAGGGCCAGCTCCGCCGTGTCCTTCACCAGCCGCATGCGGGCCAGTTCGCCGTCGAGCGCCACATGGCCGGGCGCCGCCAAGGGCGAGTGGATGCCCGCGGGCATCTCGGAAAATCCCACGGTGCCGCAGGCCGAAGCGCCGGTGAGGGCGCCGAGCGCCGCCGCCCAGGCGGCGGGGCGGACGTCATGCAGCGCCAGGTCGGCGTGCAGCGCGCGGGCCAGCGGCATCAGGAACGCGCTGCCCACGAACAGGTGGTCGCCAGTGGGTGTGAGGGCGAGCAGGGAGGGGCTTTCGTGCCCGTCCCAGCCGCACAGGTAGCGCAGGGCGCCGTGGGACTGGCTTCCCGCGCCAAGCGCGCTGCCGTGGCCGAACACCAGCACGGTGCCAAGGCCGCGGGCCCCGGCCTGCCGCAGAAGCGCGCGGCGGCGGGCGGCGAACACCTCCGGGCCTTCGGCCGGTGCGCGGGGGGGCAGGGGGGAGGCGGTACCAGGCATGGTTCGCGGCATGGTTCGCGGTCAGGCGGCGCGCGCGATAGCGCGTGCGTCCGTGCCGTGGGCCCGGTGCGGGTGTGTCATGGTGCCTGTCCCTCTGGATGCGGACTTTTGCCCGCTTTATGGCCAGCATTGCACGGCAGGGTGGCGTTTCTTGTCCAATTGTATGTTTGGAAGAGAGGTATAAGTAATCTTTATGCCCCCCGGCCGCGATCCTCCCGCGCAGCCTGCTCGCCCTCGGCCACGAGCTGGGCCATGCGCGCGATGACGCGGGAGGGGAAGCTGTCCGGTCCGTCGATCCAGCTGGCGGTGAAGCTGAGGTCCGGCAGCGGGTCGGAGGTCACATCCAGGAGCCGCAGGTCGCCCCGCTCCAGCTCCCGGCCGAGGAAGACGGGGGTGATGACCGCCGGCCCGATGCCGTCCAGCACCATCCGCACCACCATGGAGAGCGAGGCGCTGCCATACATGCGCGGCGTGGAGATGCCGGCCCGCATCAGCATGTCCCGCACCACCCGGTAGGGCGAGCTGTTGGACGGATAGGTGATGATGGGGAAGGCCGCCACCTCGGCCAGGGTGACCGGGCCGGGGCCGAGGGGCACCCCGGGCTTCACCACCCAGGCCAGGGGATAGGTGCACAGCGGCAGGTTCTCCACCCGCGCTTCCAGCACCGGCCCCATGAGGAAGGCGAGGTCGATCTGCCGGCTCATGAGATGGGTCTGCAGCACGTGGGTGCTGTCCACCTCGATCTCCAGCACCAGTGCCGGATAGGCCGTGTGGATCTTCTCGATGAGCGCCGGCAGGAAGGTCTGGACGATGGTTTCCGCCACGCCGATGCGCAGGGTGCCGGCCATGGTGGACTGGTCCTTGGCGGCGCGGATCATGTCGCGGCGCGCCTCGATCATGCGTTCGGCATGGGCGAGCAGCTCGTGGCCCTTGGCGGTGAGCTTCACCCCGCGCGCGTCGCGCTCGAACAGGCGCACGCCCAGAGCTGCTTCCAGGGAGGCGATGCGCTGGGAAACGGCGGGTTGCGTCGTCCCCAGCTTCTCCGAGGCGGCCCGCAGGCTGCCCAGGGCTGCGGCCCAGAAGAAGGTCTCGATGTTGCGCAGGTCGATCATCGGCGGATCATGCGCGTGCCGCCGCCCCTGTCCAGCCGCATCGCGGCGCCGTGGGCGCGCGCCGCATGGCCGGCGGCGCCTGTCCTTCAGCGGCCCGGCGTCAGAACTTGATTTCGGGCGGCGGGGCGTCGTCGGGCGGGGCGACGAGCTCGATGCTCTTTCCGTCGTCCACCGGCGCCTTGTCGAGGAAATAGGTCACCGATTGCGGCCACACGATCACGATCACCACCAGCAGCAGCTGCATCACCACCCAGGGAATGGCGCCCCAGTAGATGTCCGAGCTCTTCACCGAGCGCGGAGCCACGCCGCGCAGGTAGAACAGGGCGAAGCCGAAGGGCGGGTGCATGAACGAGGTCTGCATGTTCACGCACAGCAGAACGCCGAACCAGACGAGGTCGATGTTCAGCTTCTGCGCCACGGGCACCAGGAGCGGCACCACGATGAAGGCGATCTCGAAGAAGTCGAGGAAGAACGCCAGGAAGAACACGAAGATGTTCACGAAGATCAGGAAGCCGGTGGCGCCGCCGGGCAAGCCGGTGAGAAGGTGTTCGATCCAGAGGGCGCCATCCATGCCCTGGAACACCAGGCTGAACACGGTGGAGCCGATGAGGATGAACACCACCATCGCCGTGATCTGCATGGTGTTGTACATGGAGCGGTAGAGCAGAGCCCAGGACAGCCGCCCGTGAAGCGCCGCCAGCACGATGGCGCCCACCGCGCCCATGGCGCCGGATTCCGTGGGTGTCGCCAGCCCCATGAAGATGGTGCCCAGCACCAGGAAGATGAGCACCACCGAAGGGACCATGCCCCACAGCACCCGGCGGATGAGCTTCCATCCCATCTCCCCGCGCGCCTCGGGCGGCAGGGGTGGCATGGTGTGGGGCCGCACGATGGACAGGCCGACGATGTAGAGCAGGAAGATCGCCACCTGCAGCATGGAGGGGCCGATGGCGCCGAGATACATGTCGCCCACGGACCGGCCGAGCTGGTCGGCCAGCACCACCAGCACCAGAGACGGCGGAATGAGCTGGGTGATGGTGCCCGATGCCGCGATGACGCCGGTGGCGAGGCGGTGGTCGTAGCCGTAGCGCATCATCACCGGCAGCGAGATCATGCCCATGGCGATGACCGATGCCGCCACCGTGCCGGTGATGGCGCCGAGGATGGCCCCCACCACGATCACCGCATAGGCGAGGCCGCCGGGCACCTTGCCGAACAACTGCCCGGTGCCCTCCAGCAGGTCCTCGGCCAGGCCGCACCGCTCCAGCACCGCGCCCATGAAGGTAAAGAAGGGGATGGCCAGCAGAAGATCGTTGGAGATGATGCCGTAGAACCGGAACGGCAGCGCCTGCAGGAAGCTCGGATCGAAATGACCCGTCTCGATGCCGATGATGCCGAAGACGATACCGACCGACGCCAAAGAAAAGGCGACGGGAAATCCTGCCAGGAGGAACAGGATCATCCCCATGAACATGAGCGGCGGCATGATGCCGTGGGAAAACATCAAAATCCCCCCTCAGGGCCTTCTTGGTCTGGTTGGTGCGGCGACGACACTTACTGGATCGGCTTTTCGTAATGGGTGTCGAGGGCGATATCGCCCCGCAGCGCCGCGATGCGCTTGACCAGTTCCGACAGCCCCTGCAGGAACAGCAGGGCAAAGCCCAGCGGAAGCAGTGCCTTGGCCGGCCAGAGGATGAGGCCGCCGGCATTCATGGACACCTCGCCGGAGACGAAGGCCGACCAGAAGAAGCTGAACGACAGGTAGGTGAGATAGGCCATGAGGGGCAGGAAGAAGACCGTGAATCCAACGGTATCCACCCACAGGCGCGCCCGGTCGGACATGATGGAATAGAGCACGTCCACCCGCACATGCTCATTGAGGCGCAGGGTCTGCGCGGCGCCCAGGAACACCATGCCGCCGAACATGTACCATTGGATTTCCAGCCAGCCGTTGGAACTCATGTTGAACAGGTAGCGCACCGTGGCGTTGCCGGCGCTCACCAGCGCGGCGCTCAGCACCAGGTAGGCCGCAACCACGGCGCACGCCGCAGACAGACGGTCGATCACCCGGCCCGCAGCCAGAAGGCCCTGCATTTACCCACTCTCCTCGGGCACGCCCTGCAGCGTGCATATGGCGAACCGCGCACCGGGAGGCCGGGTCCGTTTGCGCTTAAGGCGCGCTTTGCGACGAGACGCAGGCGTTTCGTGTTCTGCTAATCGGTTCGAACGCCTTCGCCACGGGTCCCATACCCGCACCCCGCCCGGAACTCAAGTGCGCCCAAAGTGTGCGCTTTCAATGGGCGGGCCTGCCTCTGCGTTACCGGGCGGCAACGCGGCAGCGGGGCGGGTCATTGCGGGAGGGGCGCCGACCGCCGGCCGGTGCGGCGGCGGGGCTTCAGCGCTGCGGGCGGTTTTTGCCCAGCACGGCCAGGGTCAGCGCCTGCCCGAACAGGGTCAGGGCCGGCCCCGCCACCCGGCCGCGGGCAAGCTGCACCAGGCCCCCCACCACCAAGGCGAGGAAGGCGGCATTGCGCACGTCCAGCTGGCCGCGACTGAACAGGGTCACCAGCAGGTCGGCCTGCGACAGGCGGTCCCCGGTCTCGCCGATGGGGTCCTTTGGCGGCGGTGGCGGCGGCGGCGTGAAGAGCTCCAGGCCGGCGGCGGCGACCGCGCCGGCGATGGCGGGCCACGGGGTGTCATGGGTGAGGATGACGCTTCCGGTGACGGTGCGGATCTCCACCTTCTCCACGCCGCAGGCGGCGAGGGCATCGGCCAGCGCCACCAGCCGCTCGTGGGTGGCGGGGGCGGCGAGGGCGAGGCGGGTGCGCCCCTCGGTCTGGTGGACGATCCGGGCCTTCAGCGGGGCGTGCGCACCTTCAGCCACGGATGATGACCCCGCCGGCATCCGCGCCGGCCGTGCCGGCGGTGTCGGCCGCCGCACCGGCGTCGGCAGCGGCGCCGCGCAGTTCGTGCCCGGCCTCGGCCACGAGGTCTTCCACCTCCTCGGCGGCACGGGCCAGCGCCACCCGGGCGGCGCCATAGCCGGCGACGCCGGCCTTGACGGCATCCTTCGCCGCCGGGCGCGCCAGGCGCCACAATGTGGGACCGACCACTGCCGCGCCGATACCCACGGCGACGCCGATGAGAAAGCCGCCCCGCACCACCTTGCCCACTTCCATTGTGACCGTCCTGTCGCTGCGCGCGTTTGTGTTCAATCGGTTTCGAGCGGCCCGAAAGTATGCCGCAGAATTGTTACGGGGCAATGGCCCCGTCCGTCCGCCCCGCCGGGGGCGGCAGGCGCACGATGCGGCGGGCCTCGCTGAAGGCGAACGAGGCGCCGGCAAGCCCGGCCGAGAGCGCCACATCCCCCAGCGTGGCGGGGGCGATGCCCAGCAGGGTTCGCAGCCCCGGCACCAGGAAGGGCACCGCCAGCAGGCCCAGCGCACCCGCCAGGGTGCCTTCCAGCCTCCGCTCGGATTCCAGCAGCGCCTCCGGTGCGCCGGGGGAGCGGTCGCGCAGCACCCAGGCGTTGGCGATCTGGGCCAGCGCCAGGGTGGTGAAAGTGACGGCGCGCGTGCGCGGCCCGGGGCCAAGGCGCCCCATCATCAGGAAATGTCCGGCCAGGGCGGCCACGGCAATGGAGGTGCCATCCAGCGCCATTCCGCTCGCCTCGCGCCGGTCGAACAGCGGCGCCGATGCGTCGATCGGGGGGCGGGCCATCACGTCGCCGCGGGGCTCGGCAAGGGCGAGGCCGAGGCCCGGGAGCACGTCCGTGACCAAATTGAGCCAGAACAGCTCCATGGGCGTCTCGCCTTCGCCGCGCCCGTGCAACTCCTCCGCCAGCATCACCAGGATCTCGGAGAGGTTGGTGGAGAAGAAGAAGCGGATGGCATTGCGCACATTGTCCTGGGTGGAGCGGCCGCGGGCGATGGCGCGGGCGAGTTCGCGCAGGTCGTCATGGGCGAGCACCAGGTCCGCCACCTCACGGGCGATGGAGGTGGCCTTCTCGCCCACCGCCACGCCCACCGATGCGGCCCGAAGCGCTGGCCCGTCATTGACGCCGTCGCCCAGCATGGCCACCCGCCGCCCCTTGGCCTGCAGGGCCTCGACGATGCGCAGCTTGTCCGCCGGGCTCACCCGCGCGAACACCGAGGTGCGCAGCGCAAGCTCGCCCAGCGCGTCGGCATCGAGATGGGCGATGTCCGGCCCGCTCGCCACCCGCAGGATGCCGGTGCGCGACAGGGCGAGGGACTGGGCCACCGCCATGGCCGTGCCGGGCTGGTCGCCGGTGAGGATGATGGTGCGGATGCCGGCCCGGTGGAACAGGTCAATGGCCTCCGCCGCCTCCCGCTTCACCGGGTCGGCAAGGCCGCACAGGCCGAGGAAGCAGAGGCCCTGCGGCGCCCCCTCCGCCAGGGGGCCGGTGCCGCGCGCGGCCGCCAGCACCCGCAGCGCGCCCGCCGCGAACTCCCCATTGCGCGCGCCGATGGCCTGCCGGCGTTCCGCATCCAGCGGCACGGCGATGCCGCCGCGCAGCTCGTGGGTGCACAGCTCCAGCACCTCTTCCGGCGAGCCCTTCACATAGAGGCCGGCCCCCGCCGGGCCGGCGTGCTCGCTGGCCATGTAGCGCCGCGCATGGTTGCGGTTGCGCATGGCCCGCAGCGGCTGCGCTTCGCGCAGGGCGGCGACGTCGAGGCCAAGGTCGGCGGCAAAGTCGATCAGCGCCAGCTCGGTGGAGGAGCCGACGCGGGGCGCGGGCTGGGCCTCGCTGCACAGGGCCACGGCCTCGGCGAGGGCGAGGATGGCGGCATCGGCGGCCCCCGCGCCGGTTTCCGGCGCTCCGCCAAAGTCGAGCACCCGCTCGCCCGCCGCCACCCGCACCACCGCCATCTCGTTGCGGGTGAGGGTGCCGGTCTTGTCCAGGCATACCGTGTCGATGGCACCGATGGCCTCGATGGCCGGCAGCGAGCGCACCAGGGAATGGTCCTTCTCCATGGCCCTTGCGCCCAGAGCAAAGGTGGTGGTGGCCACCGCCGGCAGGCCTTCGGGAATGGCCGCCACCGCCAGGGCGATGGCGCTGCGCACCGCGGCGATGGCCGGCTCGCCCCGCAGAAGGCTGGTGACCAGCAGCAGACCGGACGCACCGATGCAGCCCAGCGCGAGCTTTGTGGAGAGTTCCGCCAGCTTTTCCTCGGTCACCGAGCGGGGCGGGCGCGCCGCGCCGATGAGGCTGCGCGTGCGGGCCGCCTCGCTGGAAATGCCGGTGCGCACCACCACCGCAAGGCCGTCGCCGCCGGTCACCACGGTGCCGGAATGCACGATATTGTGCCGCTCGGCCACGGCGCCGGGGGCGGCGGGGAGGGGCGATGCGGTCTTCTCCACCGGCAGGCTCTCGCCGGTGAGGGCGGATTCGTCGAGGCTGAGGTCGCTGGCGCTGATGAGCCGGGCGTCGGCCGCCACCACCGTTCCGGGTGCCAGCACCAGCAGGTCGCCCATCACCACGTCGCGGGCGGCCACCGCCTCCACCATGCCGGCGCGCAGCACCGGGGCGGCGTGCTCCACCGGGCGGGACAGGCGGCGGATGAGCCGTTCCGTCGAGCTTTCGGTTGCAAAGCCGATGCCCGCGTTGACGGCGATGACGGCCACCGTCACCACCGCGTCGAACACGCCGCCGGTGGCCACCGACAACACCGCCGAGCCCAGCAGCAGCGCCACCGGCAGGGTGGAGACCTGCTCCAGCAGGATGCCCTTCAGCGAACGGCCTTCCGGCTGCGGCAGCAGGTTTGCGCCATGGCGGGTGCGCATGCGGATAACGTCTGCCGCATCAAGGCCCTGGCGCGTGGTGCCCAGGCGCGCGAGCACCTCCTCCGCGGTCAGGGGGAAGAGGGCGTCGAAGGCGGCGTCGGGCCCGGGCCCTGCCGCCGCCGCAGTGGCGCGGATGCGGGCGTTACGGGGAAACAGCGGCACCGACGGCGGCGGGGCGGGGGCGGCGGCCTGCAGCTCCGGCGGCATCGGGCCGCCGGCGAGCATCTGGCCGATGCCGTGCGCGAGCACGTCGGCGTCGAGCTCCGGCCCATGGCGCAGCAGCAGGGTGGCGGTGTCGCGATTGGCCGCCGCCAGGGTGATTCCCGCGGCGCCCAGGGCCTCGCGCACCTGCGCCATGTGGCGCGGCCACGGGCCGGCCACGGCCAGCCGGGTACGGCCGGGCAGGCGATGGCGGACGAGGCAGCGGATGGGATGGTGCATGAGCGAATGCCGCGAAGTCCCGGAAGGCGCGCACTTTCCTTCAGCGTCGTGACAGAGTGGTGACGCGATTGCCGCGCTGCCGCAACCCTTTCCTCCCGTTCCCATCTTCCAAGCGGGGGCGGTCCGTGGTGTGTTGGCGCCGTCAGAGAACAAGAGCGCCCCGGGAGACGGACATGAGATTCCCCCTTGCGATCGGCCTTGCGCTGCTCGCCGCCATGCCCTGCGCCTACGCCCAGACTGCCGCCCCGGCGACGCCGGCGCCGGCCCTCAAGATCACCGCCACCTGCTCGCAGGAGCGCCTCTGCCACCTCAAGAACTTCTACAGCATCGACAACTTCCGCATCGGCGGACGCTACGACCTCGATACCCCGGAAAAATGGGCCCATGGCGGGGAGGGCGGCACCACCCTGGAGTCGCTCGGCGCGGCGCCGGTGAAGACCGCCTACATCACCCTGGGCACCCCGGTGCGCAACGCGGCCGGGGAGATCACCAATGCGGTGGTGGTCAATTCCTTCTATTCCGGCGACGCAACCGACATGTACGCCCAGTGGGTGGAGGGCACGGCGCTGTCGGGTGGGCCGGTGATCGGGCCGGGCAAGGCCATCGACACCAACCAATATTATGTGGTCATCACCGACGCGCTGGGCCTGTGGGGCACCTCCAAGCCGTCCGACGGGCTGGGGCAGAAGTTCCCGCAATACAGCTACCAGGACATGGTGCAGGCCAATTACCGCATGCTGCGCGACCACCTCAAGGTGTCCCGCGCGGCGCTGGTGACCGGCGCCTCCATGGGCGCCACCCAGACCTATGTCTGGGGCGTCATGCACCCCGATTTCATGAATGGCCTCATGCCGGTGGGCGGCACCAGCCAGTCGGACGGCGGCGACCCGGTGGGCAACTGGACCTTCCAGCTCATGTCCGCGGCCATCGAGAGCGATCCCCAGTGGCGCGCCACCGGCGGCAATTACTACAACCTGCCCAAGGACAAGCACCCCAACCAGGGGGTCGCGTTCGGCTGGTCGGTGCTGCTTTTGACCGGATTCGACTTCGATTTCCGCTCCCAGCAGGACTGGGCCAAGGTGCAGCCGGACGTGTTCTACTGGAACCCGCCCACCCCGCAGGCCGGCGCCGCGGTGAACAAGCGTGCGCTGCTGTTCGATGCGGTGGACCTGTTGTGGCGCAACCGCGCGGGCGAGACCTACAACATCAATGCCCAGCTCGGCCGCATCAAGGCCCGCACGCTGGTGATGCATATCGAGAACGACCAGTGGCTCACCTTCGACCGGGCCAAGCGCACGGTGGAGAAGGTGCCGGGCGCCGATTTCGTGCATGAGCGCAGCCCGGTGGCGCACTATGGCGTGTTCTCCATCCTGAAGAATCGGGAGTTCGACCCGGTGGTCGCCGGCTTCCTCGGCGACGTGTCGCGCCTGACGCGCAACCAGGATCTGGTGGCCAAGACCTACCGCAATCCGGGCGTCGCCGCCGGCATCACGGCGGACAAGTCGTTCTGGAACAGCTTCGTCACCTATCCCTTCCCGGTGAAGAAGACCACGGCCAAGGACAGCCGCGGCATCGCCTGGGACATCGGCTACATGGACGAATATGCCGGCACGTCCGCCAATCCCGACGTGCTGGTCATCGTCCATGGCAAGGGCGCGTTCAGCGGCCATTACGGCAACATCATGCGCATCGCCTTGCAGCGCGGCCTCAGGGTCATCGCGGTGGACATGCCCCATTACGGCATGTCCGGCCCCGGCAACCTGGACAAGAGCCCCGCCCGCACCCTGCAGGAGATGCGGGAGGTGCTGCATGAGGTGGTGGTCAACCAGCTCAAGGTGGGCAAGGCCGCCTATCTCGGCCACTCCATGGGCGGGCAGATCGTACTCGGCTATGCCCTCGCCTGGCCCGAGGCGGTGTCCAGGCTGATCCTGGAGGCGCCCGCGGGCCTGGAGGAATATCCCCGCGAGGTCACGGTCGCGCCCGGCAAGAAGCTGGACCTGTTCGATCCCGCCTTCGCCCATGATTTCGACGCCTGGAAGAAGACGTGGGACCAGACCGGCCTGCGCGAGCGGGAGAAGAACCTCACCGCCCAGCAGATCGACGACTTCTTCCACTTCCGCCGCCGCGATCCCGTCACCGGCGCGGTGACGCCCCAGGATTCGGGCTACTTCCTGCGCGACAGCGAATATGCCCGCCTGCACACGGCCCAGCGCATCGGCATGATCAAGGGCGACCCGCGCGAGCTGCAGCAGTGGGTGGACGTGTTCATCTTCGACATCTACGCCATGGTGGCGGAGCTGCAGGAGAAGGACCCCAAAAGCCTCTACAAGCGGCTCACCGAGATCAAGACCCCCATCTTCCTCGCGTTCGGCGACAAGGAGCCGTTCATTCCCGGCCACGCCTTCAACGGGCTGAACGACCTCTCCCGCCAGCTCATCCTGCCCTTCATGCGCCGCATGAATGCGGCCGGGGGCGACGTGCAGCTGAAGATCTATCCCGGCACCGCCCATTTCATCCACACCGACGAGCCGGTGGCCTTCGCGGAAGACGTGGTGGACTTTGTGGAAACCGGACGGGTCGCCACCGGCACGCCGGCCGGCGTCGATCGCCTCATCCATGGCGCGCCGGCCGCCGCCGGCCCCGCCGAGGCCAAGGCAGCCGCGCCCACCGGCCTCAACAAATAGGAGCGGCCATGCACAAGGTGCAGGCAGGCGAGGTGACCCTGGCCTGGCGGGACTGGGGGGAGGGCGACACTATCGTCCTCTTCCTCCACGGCAATCTGGCCAGCAAGGACTGGATCGAGCTGGCCGCGCCGCATTTTCCGCGCGGCGTGCGCACCATCGCCATCGACTGGCGCGGCTGCGGGGACAGCGACAAGCCGGCCCCGCTGGCCGATTTCTCCAATTATTCCATCGCCCGCCATGCGGACGACATGCTGGCGGCGCTGGACGCCCTGGGCATCGGCTTCTGCCATCTCGCCACCCATTCCACCGGGGGCATCATCTCCACGCGGATGCTCTTGAAGGCGCCCGAGCGCTTCGGCCGGGTGTTCTCGCTCTCCCCCGTGGGGCCGCAGGGCATTGCGTTTGCGCCCGCGCAGGTCGCTTTTTTCGAAGCCATGAAGGCGGATCTCGCCCTCACCCGGCAGGTCATGGCCTCCACCGCCATGAGCCTGTTCGTGCCCGAGAGCCTGGCCGAGGGGCCGGCCCGCTTCCGGCCGGGCGTTGAGGACCGCGCCGCCTTGTTCGAGCGCATCGTCGCCCAGACCTTCGCGGTGTCGGACGGCATCTGGTTCGGCACGCCGGACACCCTGACCCGGGAGGCGCAGAGCGGGGAGCTGAAGGCGCAGATGGGTGCCATCCGCCATCCCCATCTGGTGGCCTGGGGCATGAACGACCACATCATCGCGCCGGAAACCCTGGAGGAGATGGCGCAGGTGATGCCCCATTGCCGCTTCGTGGCGGTTCCCGGCATCGGCCATTCCATGAACCTGGAAGCGCCGGAGCTTTACGCCGGCTTCTTCGGCGCCTGGTTCGGCGGCCTGACGGGCGGCGCGGCGGGCTGACCTTCGGCCGCCGCGGTCCCGGGCATGGATGGCCCGGGCCCGCTCCCGACCTTGCCCCGGTGCTCTCAGTTAGGGATAGAGAACGCGTTGTCCGATCAGCTTGCGTTGCAAGCTGATCGGCGCGTGCTCTAGCCGCCGAGGCGGGCCTCAAGGCGGGCCTGGAGCGCCTCGAACAGGGGGTTGTCGGCGGCGAACACATATTCGATGGGTCCCACCGTCACCATGCTGGCGCCGCGGGCGCGCAGGAAGGTGGCGAGGCCGTGCAAGGTGTCCGGCGGGCAGTGCAGGGTGAGCATGCCCGAGGAGGTGGGACCGCCGAACGGGGCTACACAGCGGTAGGCCGTGACCGCCTCATCCACCAGCGAATTGTCGCAGCAGGCGAAGCGGGTGCGCACCTCGCGCATGGTGCGGGCGCGCTTTTCCGCGCCCAGCCGGTCGAACATGGCGCGCGCCGCGGAAAGCGCGCCGGCGCCCCAGCCGGCGGTGAGCGAGGCCACGAGATTGGCTTCCGACTTCAGCATCACGCCGTCGTCCACCACCTTCAGCGCGTTGGCGGCGAGGGTGGCGCCGGTGGTGGTGATGTCCACGATCAGCTCGGCGGTGCCGGCGGCCGGGGTGCCCTCGGTGGCGCCGGCGCTCTCCACGATGCGGTAGTCCACGATGCCGTGGCGGGCGAAGAAGCCGCGCGTCAGGTTCACATATTTGGTGGCGACGCGGATGCGCCGTCCGGTGCGGCCGTGGAAGTGGCTCGCCACGTCGTCCAGGTCGTCCATGGTGCGCACGTCGATCCAGGCCTGCGGCACCGCCACCACCACATTGGCATGGCCGAAGCCCAGCTTCTCCAGCAGCGCCACGCGGCTGTCCGCCTCCAGGATGTTCTCGCGCACCAGGTCTTCCCCGGTGACGCCGAGATGGGCGCCGCCGGAGGCCAGAGCCGCGGCGATTTCCGAGGCGGAGAGATAGGCCACCTCCACCCCCTCCACCCCGCCCAGCGCGCCGCGATAGTCGCGGGCGCCGCGGGCCTGGGTCAGCGGCATGCCGGCGCGGGCGAAGAAGGCGTGGACATTCTCCTGCAGCCGTCCCTTGGAGGGTACGGCGAGGATGAGCGGGCTCGTCATCGTGCGGCCTCCCGGGACAGATCGAGGGCGGCGAGGCGCTCCACCCATGCGGCGAGGCCCACCCCCGGCACGCATTCGGGCGCGCCGAGGCGCGAGAGCAGCCGGTCGTAGCGCCCGCCCGCCACCAGCGGGCCGGCGGCCCGGCCGGTGGGATCGTGCAGCTCGAACACCATGCCGCTGTAATAATCCAGCGGCCGGCCGAAGGCGGTGGAGAAGCGCACGTCGGCAAGGTTCACCTGGTAGGCGGTGAGAAAGCCGGTGCGCCGGTCGAACACGCCGAGGGCGGCGGACAAATCGATGCCTGCTTCCGCGGCCAGCGCGCGCATCCGTGCGGAGGCCTCGTCGGGCGAGCCGGAGATGGCGAGGTAGCGCGACAGGATCTCCCCGGTCTCGCGGGAGACGCCGCCGCCCGCATCCAGGGCCGACTGCTCCAGGAAGCGCTCGGCGATTTCCGACACCGAGCGCCCGCCCACGGTGGAGATGCCGGCGATGGAGAGCAGGTCGGTGATGAGGGCGCGGGCCGCCGCGGGGTCGGCGCCGGTCAGGGCGGCGAGCACGCCGGCATGGGCGGCGGCACCTTCCTGCGGCCGGGCGGCCAGCTGCGTCAGGTCGGTGTCGAGCCGGCCCTGGCCGAAATCCTTCAATAGGCGCCGGCGCAGCGCTGGGGCGAGGGGCAGCGCCTCCAGCAGGGCGGCGAACAGGCCCACGTCCCCCAGGCGGATCTCCGGCTGGGCGAGGCCGTAGACGGCGCAGGCATTGAGGCCGAGGGCGAGGATCTGCGCATCCGCCGCCTCGATGTCGGCGCGGCCGAAGGATTCGACCCCGGCCTGGCGGAACTCCCCGGACCCCTCGCCGCGGAAGCGGAAGACGGACCCCAGATAGCTCACCTTCGCCGGCAGCGGCAGCTTCTCGTCGAGCACGGCGCGGGCCACGGGAATGGTCAGGTCCGGCCGCAGGCACAGCTCCCGGCCTTCGGTGTCCACCGTCAGATACATGCGGCGGCGGATGGATTCGCCCGACAGGTCGAGGAACACGTCCGCCGGCTGCAGGATGGGTGGGTTGAGGCGCGTGAATCCGGCAGCGTCGAAGCACGCGAGCAGCGCGTCTTCCAGGCTGGAGGCATCTCGGGGGTCGGCTACGGCCGCGGGCAACATGGATGTGCGTTTCCGTCAGGTTTGCCGGGCTTCTAGCAAAGGCGGGGCGCCGCGGCCACCCCGCCGGCGCAACGCCACCTTAAGCCCGGCGCCGCTCTCGTCTATGGTGGCGGCGCGTGAATCAGCGGGAGACGGCCATGGCCGAGGCGACAGGAAGCGGCGGCGCGGGCAAGGCCAAGGGGGCGGCGGCCGCGGCGGCGGGCGTGGAGAAACTGAGCTTCGAGGAGGCGCTGGCCGAGCTGGAGGCCATCGTCTCCAGCCTGGAGAAGGGCAATGTGCCGCTGGCCGAATCCATCGCCATCTACGAGCGGGGCGAGGCGCTCAAGGCGCGCTGCGAGGCGCTGCTGAAGGCTGCCGAGGCGCGGGTGGAAACCATCACCCGCGACGCCGACGGCCGCCCGGTGGGCACCCGCCCCCTCGACCCGGAAGGGTGAGGGGCGCGGGCTTCGCCCCTCACAGCCCGTCGAACCAGGCCTTCCATTGCGGCACCGCGGTGGCGAAGGTGCCGCGATGGGTGGTGTCGCCGGTGGAGATGGCTTCCACCTTGGTGTTCCCGGCGCCGATGGAGCGCTGGTAATACATGGCGGCCTGCCCCTGGCCGGTGGTGATGACCTCGTCGGCGGCGCCGAAATAATTGCGCACCGGGCTCTGGATGATCCAGCGATAGGCGTTGGTCTTCTGCAGCAGGATGCGGCCATAGGCCGAGGCGGCGAAGAAGCGCGGGTCGAAATATTCGGCCCGCACCAGCGTCCTGAGATCCGTGGGGATCTGCGCCGGATCGAACGGCTCGCGGGCATAGGCCTTGCGGCACAGCTCGTAATGATCCGCCGTGAGGAGCGACTGGGCGAGGCCCGGCAGGCCGTAGTAAGTCTCGAACGAGAAGGCGGTGAGGATGAACAGCGTCGGCACCCAGCCGGCGTCGTTCCTGCGCGGGAAATCGAGGAAGCCGCTCAGGGTGGCGAAGCCGTCGAAGGGGGCGCTGGCGGTGGCGGCGCCGGCCACGGTCTCGCCCACCCCCTCCAGCTTCTCCAGCAGCGCCATGGTGACGAACCCACCCTGCGACCAGCCGCCCAGCACCAGCTTGGAGGGGGAAAGCTTCATCTGCGCTAGCACCGCGCGGGCGGCGATGAGCATGTCGTAGGTGGCCTGCTGGTGGCTTTCCTTGACCAGATAGCCTTCCTTTTCCGCCGAACCGCCCATGCCGAAATAATCGGCGCCGATCACCGCATAGCCCTGGCCCGCGAACTGGGCGAGGACGAGCTGGGTCTCGGGCGACTGGTCGGGTACGGAGGGCACCTCCTGTTTCCCGAACACCGTGCCGTGCTGGTAGGAAAGCAGGGGAAAGCGCGTCTCCCCGGTGTCGGGAATGGCCAGCAGGCCGGTGGCCAGCGTCGGCTTGTTGGCCATTTCCGGGATCACCGACGGGTAGGTGATCCGGTAGAGCCGCACGGCATTGCGGGCGGGCGTGTAGGCCACCGGGACGCCGAAGAATTTGGCGGCGTCCGTGGTCAGCACCTGGTTCAGCCGGTCCGCGTCCCAGCGGCCGATGAGGCTGTAGGAGACCCCCGCGGCGACGGGGGCGGCCTCCTGGGCCCGGGCCGGAGGCGCCGGCACAAGGACCGCGCCGAGCGACAGAAGGGCCGCGCCGAGCGGCGCCAGGGCGGCGGCGAGGATTCGGGAAGGAAGACGCATTGCGGTCTCGCGTGGGAGGCGCCGGGGCGCTGGGGGCCGGCTCGGGGGCCGGCAGGCAAACAATACCGCCGCGGGGTTTCCCGATTCTGATCGCGGCCGTGTCCCGTTTCGGGACGCCGTCGCCGCCTGCCCCGGCACGCGGCGTGAACGCAGGGTGAGCGAATCGGTGGCGCGCCCCGATTCGCCCTTCGTTCCGGCTCTCTCAGTAGAGCCCGGGGATGATGCGCCGGGTGCGCTTCTCATAGGCTTCATATTCGGCGCCGAAGGCCTCGCGCATCATCTGTTCCTCGCGCCCCACGCGGAAGAAGAACAGGGTGCCGAAGCCGATCAGCCCGGCCGGGCCGGCGATCCAGTTGGGCAGCAGCAGCGCCTGCGCCAGCGCCCACAGGAAGAAGGCGGAATACATGGGGTGGCGCACCCGCGCATAGACGCCGGAGGTGATGAGCTGGTGCTTGTCCTTGATCTCCAGCGTCACCGACCAGTTGCGCCCGAGCTGGCGGTGGGTGCGCCAGAACAGCCAGAGCGCGGCGGCGAACACCAGCACCCCCGCCACCACCTGCGCCAGGCTGAGCGGGTAGGCGGCAAAGCGCGGCCAGGAGGTGAGGGCATAGACCGCCGGCACGATGCCAAGGCCGGTGGTGGAGAGGGTGAGCAGCGTCATCTCCCGCGCGGTGCGGTGGCGCGCATCCGCCACCCGCTGGCGCTTCGCCTTGCGCTCGAACGGCATGCGCATGACGTACCAGGCGACGACGCCCAGCGCCCAGGCGATCTTGGCGAAGGTGAGAAGGCTCATGGGGGGCTTCCGGCTTTGTTGGCGGGCTGGACGCGCCCCTCCGCGTCGCGCGCCAGCGGGCGCAGGCTGCCGTCGGGGAGGAGGAAGGCGCGCAGGGCGTTGGCGTGTGCGGCGAGGATATCGAAGGCCAGAGGCCCGCACACATAAGCGTTGAAATCGTGGCTGGAGCGGATGTCGCCGGAAAGGAAGCACTGGCAGTGCAGGCGCATCACGTCGAACCAGTGCCGCCGGTACACGGCGGGGGAGATCATGTCGCGGATGGGCACGTGCCGCAGCACCGGCCGGGCGGAGAAATCCCCCGCCGGCAGCAGCGGTGGAGCGAAGGTGGCGGGGCCGAGGGTGACGGGATTGACCTTGTAGAAGGAAACGATGTCGTCCCGCGACTGGATGTCCAGCCAGCCGATCTGCGGTGCCGCCGCCACCGTGGCGGCCGCCGCCCGCAGGCGCCCGCCCGCCGGATGCAGGGCGAATTTCGCCGTGGTGCTGCCGAGGGTGAGGATGCGCACCGGCACGCGTGTGCCGAACGCCGGGTCCGCCAGCGCCGCCGCCACCGCGCTCACCGCATGCATGGCGCCGAGGCTGTGGCCGGCGACGATGATTTCCTCCACCCCCTGCGCCGCGGCGGCGCGCTCCACCTCCTGGAGCCGCCCGGCGAAGGCGCGGATGCGGTCGTCCACCTCGCCATGGCGGCCGCGCACGAAATCCACCGAGAATTCCGCAAGGTCCAGCGACTGCTTCAGGCGGAAGCGGCGGCCGGGCCAGCGCAGCAGCAGGGCGCCGCCGGCGAGCGCCGCCGCAAGCCCGGCCGCGGCCGCGCCGGCCGCTCCCGCATGGGGCAACGCCACCTGCGCCGCCACGACGCCGGCGGCCAGCGCCATCGCCCAGAAGGCGAGCAGCAGCAGATAGGTGAACAGGAAGAAGATGCCGTAGCGCCGGCTGGTGCGGAAATAATTGAGAAGGGTGCCGCTCGCCACCATGTCCGCCAGCGCCCGGACCGATCCGGCAAGATGGGCGCGGGCCGGGCGGGCCATGTCGGCGCGCACCAGATCGTCCCAGGCCAGAAGCTCGAAGGTGGTGTGCGTGTGCCAGTCGGGGCCGGCGGCTTGGGTGTGCCACAAGGCGCCGGTGGGCACCGCCACGGGTTCGGCGTCGTCGCAGCGCGTGCGCACGCCCCACACTGCGCCGAAGCGGTTCAACTCGCGGGTGAAGATGCGGTGGTGCCCGTCCGCGGCCATGGGATCGTAGCCCGCGACAAAGAAGACGTGGCGCCGGCCGATGCGCGTTCCTGGGACCTCCCGCATGCGGCGCCTTCTAGCGAACTCGGCCGGCGAAGGCCAGCCTGCCGGCGTGGGGGTGGAGGCGCCCGCGCCCTGGTGCCCGCTTCCGCCTGCGGGCAGGAGCGGGCCGGGGGCTTTGGTGCGCCGCGTGGCGGCGGATGCTTCCAGGCCCGTTCCCCGACCCTGCGGCGGGCAACTTTACGGTGCATTCTCCTTCAGTTAATGGGACATGAGCCGGCGGGCACCCGCTCCGGGCGCCTTCCGAAAGGGCGAGAATGAAGCTGCGCGATCTCCTCGGCCTGCCGCGAAGGCGCAAGCTGCCCTTTCCCGCTCCCGCTCCCGGCCCGTTGCGCGCCCAGTCCTGGACCGGCCCTTCGGAAAAGGTGCGCACGCTGGCGGTTTCCGCCGCGCAGGCTTGAGTTCGCGGGTCGGCGGGGGCAGGAAGGGCGGGCCGCGGGGGTTCCGGCTGCGGCGAGGAGCGTTCGAGGTGCCCGTGTCCGCCGCAATTGCCGCTTTCGGCCCGCCTGCCGTCACCGTGGTGTTCGTGACCTACAACAGCGGCGCCGTCATCGCCCGCGCCGTGGCCAGCGTGCCGGCCGACTGCGCGGTGGTGATCGTGGACAATGCCAGCCCGGAGGGCACCGCCTGGCGCGATGGCCTGGCGCGGGCGGTGGATCTGCTGCCGCTGCCGCGCAATGCCGGCTTCGGCACCGCCTGCAATGCCGGCGCGCGCCATGCCTCCACCCCCTATGTCTTGTTCCTCAATCCCGACGCGGAGCTGGCGCCGGACACGGTGGCGCGCCTGCTCGATGCCGCGCGGGCCTATGGCGGCGGCATCTTCATGCCCGCCATCGTCGGCGAGAACGGCCGGCTGATGCGCAAGGAAGGCTCCATTCTGGAGAAGGTGCCGCGGCGTGCGCGCCTCGCGCCGCAGGACATTGCCGGCGATTACTGCACCCGCTTCGTGCACGGCGCCGCCTTCCTGGTGGAGCGGGCCGCCTTTCTCGCTCTGGGCGGCTTCGACGAGGCCATCTTCCTCTACCACGAGGACGACGACCTCTCCCTGCGGGCGCTGGCGCGCAGGCTTCCCATCATCGTGGTGCCGCAGGCGCGGGTGGTGCATGCGGGCGGGCGCTCCAGCACGCCCAGCTTCGCCCACACCTTCCGCACCAACCGGGCCAAGATGCATTCCGAACTGTATGTGCTGGCGAAATACCACCGGGCGCGGGGGCGGGCCGGACGGCTCATCACTTTGGCGGGGGGATGCCTGCTGGCGCTGGCCTGCCTGGATCTCCACCGCTTCGCCATCCGCGCCGGCAAGCTCGCCGGATGCCTCGACGGGCCGTGCCGCAATGCCCCGCTCGCGCCCTGAAACCCTTGCCGGGCATCAGGGACCGGCGGGTTGCCCGGCTCCAATGTACGTTGCATACCACCAGCGTGCTGTGTAAGGCTCGCTGTCCCGGCTTGGACCGGTCGGAGTGATCCGTGACGTCGCTGAAGACCCCGTTGCTCGATACCATCAAGGATGCCGCCGACGTGCGGCGCGTGCCGCAGGAAAAGCTCGCCCAGCTGGCGGCGGAGCTGCGGGCCGAGACCATCGACGCCGTGTCCGTCACCGGCGGGCATCTGGGCGCGGGCCTTGGCGTGGTGGAGCTGACGGTGGCCCTGCACCACGTGTTCAACACCCCCCACGACCGCCTCATCTGGGACGTGGGCCACCAGTGCTATCCCCACAAGATCCTCACCGGCCGGCGCGACCGCATCCGCACCCTGCGCATGGGCGGGGGCCTCTCGGGCTTCACCAAGCGCTCGGAAAGCGCCTACGACCCGTTCGGCGCTGCGCACTCCTCCACCTCCATCTCGGCGGGGCTGGGCATGGCGGTGGCGCGCGACCTCTCCGGCGAGGAACGCAACGTGGTGGCGGTCATCGGCGACGGCGCCATGTCGGCGGGCATGGCCTATGAGGCCATGAACAATGCCGGCGCCATGGATTCGCGCCTCATCGTCATCCTCAACGACAACGACATGTCCATCGCCCCGCCCACGGGGGCGATGTCGGCCTATCTGGCGCGGCTCATCTCGGGGCAGACCTACCGCTCGCTGCGCGAGATCGGCAAGCAGATTGCCGGCCACCTGCCCAAGTTCGTGGAGCGCGGCGCCCAGCGGGCGGAGGAATTCGCCCGCGGCTTCTGGACCGGGGGCACCCTGTTCGAGGAGTTGGGCTTCTATTATGTCGGCCCCATCGACGGGCACAATCTGGACCACCTGCTGCCGGTGCTCAAGAACGTGCGGGACGCCAAGACCGGGCCGATCCTGGTTCATGTGGTGACCCAGAAGGGCAAGGGCTACGCCCCCGCCGAGGCCAGCGCCGACAAGTATCACGGCGTGGTCAAGTTCGACGTGGTGACCGGCGCCCAGGTGAAGGCCAAGTCCAACGCCCCGTCCTACACCCGCGTGTTTGCGGAAAGCCTCATTTGCGAGGCGCGGCGCGACCCGAAGATCGTGGCCATCACCGCCGCCATGCCCTCGGGCACGGGGCTGGACCTGTTCGGGCAGGTGTATCCCGAGCGCACCTTCGACGTGGGCATCGCCGAGCAGCATGCGGTGACGTTCGCCGCCGGCCTCGCCACCGAGGGCTTCAAGCCCTTCTGCGCGCTTTATTCCACCTTCCTGCAGCGCGGCTACGACCAGGTGGTGCACGACGTGGCCCTGCAGGGCTTGCCCGTCCGCTTCGTCATCGACCGCGCCGGCCTCGTGGGGGCGGACGGGGCGACCCATGCGGGCGCCTTCGACATCGCCTTCCTGGCCTGCCTGCCGGGCATGACCGTGATGGCCCCCGCCGACGAGGCGGAATTGACCCACATGATGGCGACCATGGTGGCCCATGACGACGGCCCCAGCGCGGTGCGCTTCCCGCGCGGCGAGGGCGTGGGCATCGAGCGGCCGGAGCGGGGCGAAATCCTGCCCATCGGCAAGGGGCGCATCGTCCGCGGCACGGGGGAGGGCGATGTGGCCCTTCTGTCGCTCGGCACCCGCCTTGCCGCCTGCCTCGACGCCGCCGAGCGGCTGGAGGCGGCGGGATTTGCCGTGAGCGTGGCCGACGCCCGCTTCGCCAAGCCCATCGACCGTGATCTCGTGCTGAAGCTTTCCGCCGGCCATGGCGCGCTGGTGACGATCGAGGAAGGTTCCATCGGCGGCTTCGGCAGCCAGGTGCTCCAGCTCCTCACCGACGAGGGAGCGCTGGACCGCGGCGCGGTGAAGGTGCGCGCCATGGTCCTGCCGGACATCTACATCGACCACGACACGCAAGGACGCCAGCTGGCCGAAGCCGGCCTCGACGCCAACGCCATCGTGGCCAAGGTGGAGGGGCTGGTGGGCAAGGCGAAGGCCGGGCTGGGGCTGCACAAGGCGGGGTGAATCCGGGCGTTCAGCGGCGCGGCACGATCACTGCCCGATCCTTCAATAGGATGTCTTGTTCGTCCTCATATTGCCAGGCGTTGAGCGGGCGTGCGGCCGCGCTTTCCAACTCCGCCGGGCGGATCAGGGCATGCGGCTCACCGGTGGCGGCGACCACCACCGCGTTGATGACAATGATGTCCAAGGCGCCGAGCCAGTCGGGCTCAACGGGCGAGGATGTCATTCACCACCGAATAGCTCTTGAGCGTGCGTTTCACCGAGGCTTCGATTGAGGCGGCGCGGGTGTTCGGGGCGTATTTCTCGGCGAGGTCAAGAATGTGGAAATACATCCCGGCCCGCGCTTTGCGCTGGATGGCTCCAATTTCCGCGATCTTCAGCGCCCCTCTTTGCGCCAAATCGGCCGAGAGTGGATGTTGCTGTGCAAAATCTCGCATCGCATCTTCAAAGGCGTTTCGGACTTTATCGCCAGCTGTGGTGACTTGCACCAACCGCGTCTGCATTGCCGATGCGGCGGGCCACAGGAGAGATTCGGCATGGTTGCGGGCGGATGCCGTATCGTCGGACGCCATCTGCTCGAACGTTTCTTCGAGGGTGGCTATGCGTTTCCACATGCTCGCAAGCCAACGGTCCGTTTCCTGCTGAAACGTTTCCACATCGCGCTCGATCTCGGCGCGCAGATGCGCAACATCTGCGGTGTTGTCGTTGGCCGTCTGCCGGATGATGGGAGCAGCGGTCCACTCCTCCATCATCATGTCGAATGCGGCAAGTCTCATTGCTTCGCTCCTCACCGGCGAAGAAAGGCGCACCGTGGGATTTCGCAAAGTGGGCGCCGGGCCGCCCGCCCTCAATCCCACCAGAAGGACCAGGTGCGCGCCGTGCGCAGGCGGGCCACATAGACGTCCAGATCGCCGAAATCCTCGGGGCAGAACAGGGCATGTTCCATGGCGAGGCGCCGCGCGGCCTCGAAAGCGGCGGGCGGTTCGGCCACGATGAATTCCATGGTGTCGGTGGTGATGGCGGCGATGTCGGCGCCGTGCAGGCGCTTCCAGCGTTGCGCGAAGGCCGCGATCTCTGCCGGCCGGGGGACGGCGTTCCAGCCGCCGAAGCCCGCGAACAGGGGCAGACGCCAGCTTTCTGCGGTTGGAATGCGCGCAATCGCGACCTGCGGCCCGGGGTGACTGAAGCTCGGAGGTGGTTCCAGTATCCGCAGCCGCAGGCCTTCCGGTTCAAGGGGTGCCGGCCGTTCGCGTACGGCGTCGAAATCCGGTGACACGTAGGAATAGGGATCGCCCGGCACATGGCCCTTGTGGGCGGCGAGCGCAGCTTCCACTGCGTCTGGGCTAGCGGCATCGAAGCCGGGCGTTTCGCCGGGCTGGCGCAGCGCCCATTCCTCATAGACCAGACGCGAAACATAAGCGGCGATGATTTCATCGGTTGCGAAGACGTGGGCGGAAGCCGCCGACGCCGCGTCCGCCCACGGGGGTGGGGCATGCGGCAGGAATAGAAGGGGGGAGAAGCCGGCGCGCCGGCCCGCCGCCTGTTCCGCCAGCCATGCGTCGGCCGCTGCTTCGGCCGGCACCTGCCTCACGGGGAAGGCTGCGGCGGCCAGGCTCGGGGAAACGGCCACCCCTGCGTCCCGGGACGCCGGCTTCGGATCCGGCGTTGCTGCGACGCCACCGGGCGTCGCTCCCGGTGGGTCCTGAGGCTCCGGCGTGGCCGGCTTTCTGAAGAGACGCGACAGCCACCTCATTGCGCTGTGCTCCGGGTCGAAAGATCGGCGCGGAGCATGGCCATGTTGCACTGCAAATGTGTGTCAGGCCACCCCCAGCACCGACTCCACATTCCTCCGGTGCACCGCCTCATAGGGCTCGAAATACCCGATCGCCCCGGTGGCGAACGCCTCCGCCGCGAAGGTGCGCAAATCCAGCGCCGCCAGCGCCGGCTCCCCCTTCAGCCGCAGCAGCTTCTCCACATAGAGCCGCGTGGCGTCGATCAGCCCCGGCCCGTAGCCGCCGGCGGCGATCACCTCTTCCGCCCCGTGGTTGGGCAGGATGCGGGTCGCCCCCAGCGCGGCGAGGCGGTCCAGCCCTTCGAGATGCACCGCGAGGCGGTCCGGCTCGTCCACATAGGTGATGGGGTCTTCCAACGTGTCGCCGGCCAGCAGCACGCCGCCGGGCAGCAGCGCCACGGTGCCGTCGCGGCTGTGGATGTCCAGGTGGATCAGCTCCACCGGTACGGCGCCCACCATCAGGCGGAGCCGTTCCTCGAACAGCACGTTCGGCAGCACCAGCGGTTTGATGGGCGGGTCGGCCGCCTCCAGCCGGGCGCGGTTGGCCCGCAGCAGGGCATCCGTCGCACCATTGGCGATGATCTCGCAATCGGCGAACACCGCGTTGCCGGCCACATGGTCGTCGTGCCAGTGGCTCAGCACCACGCGGATGCGCCGGGCGCCCTTCTCCTCCAAAGTGCGGCGGATGATGCGGGCGTGTGGCAGCGAGATGTGGGTGTCGTAGACGAGGGCCTCGCCGCCGTCGATCAGAGCATAGGAGGCGATGCCCAGCGCGTAGGCGCCGTCGTCCAGCCAGTTTTCGTGCGGCCCGTGCAGGCGCACCCCCGGCACCCGCCCGTCATAGAAGGCGAGCAGGTGCGGTGCCGGCTCCAGCACCCGAAGGGTGGAGCCGGGGCTGGTGGCCTGCGCCCCGCTCACTCCGCCGCTTCGAGAGTGTGGCCGAGGCGCTGGGAGAGGGTGCCGATGAGCTCCTTCGCCGCGTCGGCGATCACGGTTCCGGGCGGGAAGATGGCTTCGGCGCCGAACGCCCGCAGGGCCTCGTAATCCTGCGGCGGCACCACGCCGCCCACCACCACCATGATGTCGGGGCGGCCTTCCGCCTCCAGCGCCTTTTTCAGCGCCGGCACGAGGGTGAGGTGGCCGGCGGCGAGCGAGGAGATTCCCACCACGTGAACGTCGTTCTCCACCGCCTGCCGGGCGGCTTCCTCGGGGGTGGCGAAGAGGGGGCCGATGTCCACGTCGAAGCCGAGGTCGGCGAAGGCGGAGGCGATCACCTTCTGGCCGCGGTCGTGGCCGTCCTGGCCCACCTTGGCCACCAGGATGCGCGGGCGGCGGCCTTCCGCGTGCTCGAAGGCTTCCACCAGTCTCTGCACCTTGCCCACCTTGTCGGTCATGGCGGAAGCCTCGCGCTTGTAGACGCCGGAGATGGCGCGGATCTCGGCGCGGTGGCGGCCGAACACCTTCTCCAGCGCGTCGGAAATCTCGCCCACCGTGGCCTTGGCCCGGGCGGCGTCGATGGCCAGCGCCAGAAGGTTGCCGCCCCCGGCCGCGCCGTTGGTGAGGGCTTCCAGCTTGCCGGCGACTTCGGCGGGGTTGCGCTCGGCGCGCAGGCGGTTGAGCTTCTCGATCTGCGCGGCGCGCACGGTGGCGTTCTCCACCTTCAGCACGTCGATCATGCGGTCGCGCTGCGGCTTGAACTTGTTCACGCCCACCACGGTCTGCGCCCCGCCGTCGATGCGGGCCTGGGTGGTGGCCGCCGCCTCCTCGATCCGCAGCTTGGGAATGCCGGCCTCGATGGCCTTGGCCATGCCGCCCAGCGCCTCCACCTCCTGGATATGGGCCCAGGCCTTGGCGGCAAGATCGGTGGTGAGCTTCTCCACGAAATAGGAGCCGCCCCAGATGTCGATCTGCCGCGTGGTGCCGCTCTCCTGCTGCAGCAGGATCTGGGTGTTGCGGGCGATGCGGGCGCTAAAGTCCGTGGGCAGGGCCAGGGCCTCGTCCAGCGCATTGGTGTGCAGCGACTGGGTTTGTCCCTGCGTCGCCGCCATGGCCTCGATGGCGGTGCGCATCACATTGTTGAACACGTCCTGCGCGGTCAGCGACCAGCCGGAGGTCTGGGAATGGGTGCGCAGCGGCAGGGACTTGGGGTTCTTGGCCCCGAGGTCGGTCATCAGCCGCGTCCACAGGAGGCGGGCGGCGCGCAGCTTGGCCACCTCCATGTAGAAATTCATGCCGATGGCCCAGAAGAAGCTGAGGCGCGGCGCGAACACGTCGATGGGCAGGCCCGCGGCGGCGCCGGCGCGGCCATATTCCACGCCGTCCGCCAGCGTGTAGGCGAGTTCGAGATCCTGCGTCGCCCCGGCCTCCTGCATGTGGTAGCCGGAAATGGAGATGGAGTTGAAGCGCGGCATCTCCTTCGACGTATAGGCGAAGATGTCCGAGATGATGCGCATGGAGGGTGCGGGCGGATAGATATAGGTGTTCCGCACCATGAATTCTTTGAGAATGTCGTTCTGGATGGTGCCGGAAAGCTTGGAGGCCGCCACGCCCTGTTCTTCCGCCGCCACCACATAGAGCGCGAGGATGGGCAGCACCGCGCCGTTCATGGTCATGGACACGCTCATCTGGTCCAGCGGGATGCCGGAAAACAGGGTGCGCATGTCGTAGATGCTGTCGATGGCGACGCCCGCCATGCCCACGTCGCCGGCAACGCGGGGGTGATCGGAGTCATAGCCGCGATGGGTGGCGAGGTCGAAGGCCACCGAAAGCCCCTTCTGGCCGGCGGCGAGGTTGCGCCGGTAGAAGGCGTTGGAATCCTCCGCCGTGGAGAAGCCGGCATATTGCCGGATGGTCCAGGGCTGGGTCGCATACATGGGCGCATAAGGCCCGCGCAGGAAGGGCGCGATGCCGGGGTAGGTGTCGATATAGCCGAGGCCCTCGATGTCCGCCGGGCCGTAGAGCGGCTTCACCGGGATGCCCTCGGGCGTCATCCAGGGGGCGGCCGCAGCCACAGGCGCCGCCGCTTCCGGTGCGCGCCAGTCGATATCGGCGAAGTTGGGGATCCGGCTCATGGCATCCATCCTGTCGCGCTTCATCCTAGCGCAAATGCAGTGCCGCCTCCATCGGAGGGGCGTTGGTGTCGAAGGGGCGCCCCCGCTCGGGAGGCGCCAATCTCAGATCCCCGCCGCCGCCTGGGCGCGCGTGAGCGTCTCCAGGGCGTCGCAGCCGGCGAAGATGAAATCGGTCACGCCGGCCGGCGCCAGCGCCGCCTGAAGCTCGGCGGCGGGCTTGCCGGCGAGCCAGACGGCGGCGGCGCCGGCGGCCTTCAGCGCCTCGGCCGCCGCCGCGCCCTCGGCGCCATAGACTTCATCGGAGGAGACGAGGCAGGCGAAGGGCGTGCCCGAGGCCTTGAAGGCGGCGACCAGCGCGTCGAGATCGGCGAAGCCGTCCGGCACCGCAGCCGAGATGCCGCCGGCCTCGAAGAAATTCTTGGCGAAGGTGGCGCGGGCGGTGAAGGCGGCCACCGGGCCGAGGGTGGCGAGGAACACCGACGGAGCTTTCGGCGCGGCCTCGGCGGTGTCGCGCAGGACCTCGAAGGCCTCGGCGATGCGGCTGGGCGCCAGCGCGCCGTCGGCCACCGGGACAGGTTCGGGCGACAGGGGGCTGAGCACCTCGGGCATCTCCTGCACCAGGATGGGGAATTCCGAGGTGCCGGTGATGGGCGCGCGGCGGGTGGCCACATCCGCGTCGCGCTTGGCCTTCACCTCGGCGATCTCGGCCTTCAGCCAGCGGTCCTCCAGCACGTCGGCCATGCCGCCGCGCTTTTCGATGGTGCGGAACAGGTCCCACGCCTTTTCCGCCAGCCCGTCCGTGTGCGCCTCCACAGCGCCGGCGCCGGCGGCGGGGTCGGCCACGCGGTGGACGTTGCTCTCTTCCAGCAGCATCACCTGCGTGTTGCGGGCGAGGCGGCGGGCGAAGGCGTCCGGCAGGCCCAGCGCCTGGGTGAAGGGCAGCACGGTGACGCTGTCCGCCCCGCCGACGCCGGCGGCGAAGCCGGCCACCGTATTGCGCAGCAGGTTCACATAGGGATCGCGGCGGGTGAGGGAGCGCCAGGCGGTGGTGGCGTGCAGCCTCAGCGCCGTCTCGGGCACGCCGCATTCGCGCAGCACCGCGCCCCACAACAGGCGGATGGCGCGGAACTTGGCGATGGTGGCGGTCTGGTTCACGTCGGCCACCAGCGCCGCCTCGATGCGGGTCGCGGCCTCGGCCACGGGAATGCCCGCCTCCGCATAGGCCTTCAGATAGGCCACCATGGTGGCCAGCACCGCCGCCAGCTCCTGCGCATCGGACGCGCCGGCGGCATGGAACACGCCGCCGTCGGCCCGGGCGAAGGGGCCGGCGAAGCCGCGGGCGGCGAGGATGGCCGAGGTTTCGGCGAAGCGCTTGGCCAGGAGCGGCCACGCCATGGGCAGGGTGCCGTGGGCGGCGAAATCCCCCAGCGGGTTGAGGCCGAAGGAGGCGGCAATGCCCTTGGGATCGAAGCCGCGCCCCGCCACATGGTCGGCGAAGGCCAGCACATCCTCGCGGCCCTGGAAATTGCCGCTCTCGATGCGGGTCTCGATGAGGTCGAGCAGCACGTCCTTCAGCACCACGCCAAGGTCGGCGCCGTCGGGCAGGCCGAAGCCATAAGCGGAGGGGGCGCAGGCATAGACCAGCGCCAGGCCCGAGGCGCCGCCGTCCAGATCCTCCAGGGCCTGGGCATGGGCGGCGGCAAGGTCGCCCTGGTCCACCCGCATGGAGATGACCCACGGCGCCCCCGCCGGCCGGCCGGCGACGATGGGGGCGTCGGCCTTGCGCTCGGGCAGGGCATCGAGGGCGAGGCCCTCATAGGTGCGGGTCACGAGCTTCCTGTCGTAGGGCGCGCCCTTCAGCACCCCTTCCACCAGCTTCAGCCAGTCGGCGCGGGTGACGGGGGCAAGGCCCCGGGCGATGTCCTGGGCGAAGGGGAGGGTGGTCATGGCAGGGCCTCCGAAAAGGTTTGGGCTTCGCGCGCCGCGGGCGGCTGCGGGCGCGGCATGGGTGCTCCGGTCAAGCCGGAGCACGACGGCGGTAGACAATCGGCAGGGCGTCGCCCTTCGGCTTGACCGGAGGGTCCATGGCGCAGCCGGCGCCCATGTCCGGCACCGAAGGCCTCCATCACCGCCCCTCCCGCGCCGCCAGCGCGCGCTCGGCGTCCACGATGTAGTCGCGGATCACCGGCACGTCGTCGCGCTTGTCGGAGAGGAGCAACTGGAACACCATGTTGGAGCCGTGCAGGAAGCCCAGCTCCACCGCGGCGAGGTAGAATTCCCACATGCGGCCGAAGCGCTCGCCCATCATGGCGTCCACTTCCGCGCGGCGCGCCATGAAGTTCCGCCGCCACGCCCGGATGGTCCAGTAATAATGCAGGCGCAGCACCTCGCAATCGTCCACCCACAGATGGGTGCGCTCGGTGGAGGCGAACACTTCGGACAGCGCCGGCACATAGCCGCCAGGGAAGATATACTTGCGGATGAAGGGCGCCGTGGTGCCGGGGGGCGACATGCGGCCGATGGCATGCACCAGCGCGAAGCCGCCCTCGTCCAGAAGATTGCGGATGGTGGTGAAGTATTCGTCGAAGTGGGAGACGCCCACATGCTCCATCATGCCGATGGAGACCACCCGGTCGAACTTGCCGGAAAGGTTGCGGTAGTCCACCTCGCGGAAGTCGATGCGGTCGATGACGCCCGCCGCCTCGGCGAGGCGCCGGCTTTCCGCCAGCTGCTCGGGCGAGACGTTGATGGCGGTGACCTGCGCCCCGCATTCCTTCGCCATATAGATGGCAAGCCCGCCCCAGCCGGAGCCGATCTCCGCCACGCGCATGCCGGGGGAGATGTTCAGCTTGGCCGCGATGTGGCGGAACTTGTTGCGCTGGGCATCGGCCAGCGGCTGGTCGGGGTGGGTGAAGTAGGCGCAGCTATACGCCATCGTCTCGTCCAGCCACAGCCGGTAGAATTCGGCCGGGTGGTCGTAATGGGAGGAGACGTTCTCCTTCGCCTTGCCCACCGGGTTCGCCTGCTGGAACCGCCGCACCGAGCGCCACGCCTGCCTGAGCGCCTGCTGCACCGGGTGGGAGCCGAGGCCCTTGCGGTTCACCGAGAACAGCATCAGTAGCTCGAACGCGCCGGCCCCGTCCTCGAAGGAGAGGCGGCCGTCCATATAGGCCTCCGCCGCCACCAGCTCGGGATTGAAGAACAGGTCGCGCTCCAGTCTCTTGTCGTGCATCCGCACCGTGACGGACGGCCCGTCCTGCCCCGAGCCGAACACGTGGCGCTGGCCGTCCGCGGTGAGGACCGTGAGCTGGCCCTTCTCCACGAAGCGGCTGAGGAGGTGGGAGAGGAGGCGCATTCAGGAGTCCTTCCGGGCGAGTGCCGCCAGAAGGTAGCCGCCGCTGCTGCCTTTGTCGCGGAAGCACTCGTGCTCGAGTCGGCGGTCGGCCCCCTCCCAACCCTCCCCCGCAAGCGGGAGAGGGCTTGTTCCGCTCCAGCCGGTAGACCTCCCTCTCCCGCTTGCGGGGGAGGGTTGGGGAGGGGGCAGGGCCGGACGCATTGCAAGCATCACGCGAATTCCAGGATCACCGCATCCACGGCAAGGCTGTCGCCGGCCTTGGCGTGGACCGCCTTGACCATGCCGTCGCGCTCGGCGCGCAGCACGTTCTCCATCTTCATGGCTTCGACGATGGCGAGGATCTCGCCGTTCTTCACCTCCTGGCCGGGCACCACGGCGATGGAAACCACGAGGCCGGGCATGGGGCAGAGCAGTTCCTTGCCACCGCCCGCATTCTCCTTCTTCGGCATCAGCGCCGCCAGCGCGGCGGACAGCTCGGTATAGACCCGCGCCTTGGTGGAGATGCCGCGATGGGCCAGCACATAGCCGTTGGGGATGGGGCGCACCTGCACCGCCACCTGGTCGGCGTCGATGGTGCCGGTCCACACCACGTCGCCGGGCTTCCAGGAGGAGCGCAGCAGGTGGGTGTGGCCGGGGGTGCCGTCGGCGTCGAAGATCTGCACCTTGTAGCCGCCGTCCACCGCTTCCACCTCGCAGGGAGTGGAGAGCGTCGCCTCCCCGGCGGAGAGCTGGACGATGCGGCGCCGGGCGATGGTCCAGGTGACACCGGAGGTCTGGCCGGAAATCTGCCGCTTGCGGGAATTGTGGATGTGGTCGATCACCGCCGCCACGGCGGACAGGTAATGCACCAGCTCGCCTTCGGGGGCGCGGGCGTGGAAGCCGTCGGGATATTCCTCGGCGATGAAGCCGGTGGACAGGTTGCCCGACTGCCAGCGCGGATGCGCCATCAGCGCCGAGAGGAAGGGGATGTTGTGGCCGATGCCGTCGATGGCGAAGGCATCCAGCGCATCCGCCTGCGCCTCGATGGCCATGGCGCGGGTGGGGGCGTGGGTCACCAGCTTGGCGATCATGGGATCGTAGAAGATGGAGATTTCCCCGCCCTCATAGACGCCGGTGTCGTTGCGCACGGTGATGGGGCCGTCCTTGCCTTCCTGGGGCGGGCGGTAGCGCACCAGGCGGCCGGTGGAGGGCAGGAAGTTGCGGTAGGGGTCTTCCGCATAGATGCGGCTTTCCACCGCCCAGCCGGTGAGCTTCACCTCGTCCTGGGTGAAGGTGAGGGGCTCGCCGGCGGCGACGCGGATCATCTGCTCCACAAGGTCGATGCCGGTGATGAGCTCGGTGACCGGATGCTCCACCTGCAGGCGGGTGTTCATCTCCAGGAAGTAGAAGCTCTTGTCCTGGCCGGCGACGAACTCCACCGTGCCGGCGCTGTCGTAGCCCACCGCCTTGGCCAGGGCCACGGCCTGCTCGCCCATCTTCTTGCGGGTGGCTTCGTCGAGCAGCGGGGACGGGGCCTCCTCGACGACCTTCTGGTTGCGGCGCTGGATGGAGCACTCACGCTCGCCCAGGTAGACGACGTTGCCGTGCTTGTCGCCCAGCACCTGGATTTCGATGTGCCGCGGATCGACGATGAACTTCTCCACGAACACGCGGTCGTCGCCGAAGGAGGACTTGGCCTCGCTCTTGGCGCGGTCGAAGCCGTCCTGCACCTCGTCGCGGCTGTAGGCAATGCGCATGCCCTTGCCGCCGCCGCCGGCGGAGGCCTTGATCATCACCGGATAGCCGATCTCGTCGGCGATCCTGGCCGCCTCGGCGCCGTTCTCCAGCACGCCCAGATAGCCGGGCACGGTGGAGACATGGGCCGCCGCCGCCGCCTTCTTGGATTCGATCTTGTCGCCCATGGCCTCGATGGCATGGGGGTTGGGGCCGATGAAGACGATGCCGTGCTCGGCCAGCAGCTTGGGGAAGGAGGCGCGCTCGGAGAGGAAGCCGTAGCCGGGATGCACCGCCTGCGCCCCGGTGAGCTTGCAGGCCTCCACGATCTTCTCGGCGATCAGGTAGGACTGGGCCGCCTGCGGCGGGCCGATGTGCACCGCCTCGTCGGCCATCTCCACATGGAGGGCGTCCTTGTCGGCATCCGAGTAAACGGCGACGGTCTTGATGCCCATGCGGCGCGCGGTCTTGATGACGCGGCAGGCGATCTCACCCCGGTTCGCGATCAGGATCTTCGTGAACATCTGTGTCTCCCGCGCCCTGGGCGCTGAAATCTGCTGAAGTCCGTGTTCCCCCTCCCCAGCCCTCCCCCGCAAGCGGGAGAGGGAGCCGCGTTGCGTCGGGTTGGGAAAGCCCTCTCCCGCTTGCGGGGGAGGGTTGGGAGGGGGCGCCGCCCGTCAGGACGGCGCAGAGAGCCGTCGGAGGCCCGCCCTCACACCGGCATGTTGTCGTGCTTGCGCGGCGGCTGCTCCAGCTTCTTGGTGCGCAGCATGGCGAGCGCGCGGGCGAGGCGGCGGCGGGTGGAGTGGGGCATGATCACCTCGTCCACATAGCCCCGCTCCGCCGCCACGAAGGGCGAGAGGAAGCGCTTCTCGTAATTCTTCGTCTGGGCGGCGATCTTCTCCGGGTCGCCCATGTCCTGGCGGAAGATGATCTCCACCGCGCCCTTGGCGCCCATCACCGCGATCTGCGCGGTGGGCCAGGCATAGTTCACGTCCGCGCCCACGTGCTTGGAGGCCATCACGTCATAGGCGCCGCCGAACGCCTTGCGGGTGATGACGGTGACCAGCGGCACGGTGGCCTGCGAATAAGCGAACAAAAGCTTGGCGCCATGCTTGATGAGGCCGCCATATTCCTGCGCGGTGCCGGGCAGGAAGCCGGGCACGTCCACGAAGGTGACGATGGGGATCTCGAACGCGTCGCAGAAGCGCACGAAGCGCGCCGCCTTGCGGGAGGCGTCCGAATCCAGCACGCCGGCGAGCACCATGGGCTGGTTGGCGACGAAGCCCACCGTGCGCCCCTCGATGCGGCCGAAGCCGGTGACCATGTTCTTGGCGTAGGCGGCCTGGATCTCGAAGAAGTCGCCCTCGTCCACGACCTTGAGGATCAGCTCCTTGATGTCGTAGGGCTTGTTGGGATTGTCGGGGATCAGGGTGTCCAGGCTGTGATCATAGCGGCCCGGATCGTCGAAGGAAGGCCATTCCGGCACGCCCTCGATATTATTCGCCGGCAAAAAGTCGATGAGCCGCCGCGTCTCCAGCAGCATCTCCACGTCGTTCTCATAGGCGCCGTCCGCCACCGAGGACTTGGACGTGTGCACCTTGGCGCCGCCCAGCTCCTCGGCGGTGACGGTCTCGTTGGTCACCGTCTTCACCACGTCGGGGCCGGTCACGAACATGTAGCTCGTGTCGCGCACCATGAAGATGAAGTCGGTCATGGCCGGGGAGTAGACGTCGCCGCCGGCGCACGGGCCCATGATGAGCGAGATCTGCGGAATGACGCCCGAGGCGATGACATTTCGCTTGAAGACTTCGCCATAACCGCCCAGCGCCGCGACACCTTCCTGGATTCGGGCGCCGCCGGCGTCGAACAGGCCGATGATGGGCGCACGGGTCTTCAGCGCCATGTCCTGGATCTTGGTGATCTTGCGCGCGTGCTCCTCGGAGAGGGAGCCGCCGAACACCGTGAAGTCCTTGGCGAACACGAACACCTTGCGGCCGTTGACCGTGCCCCAGCCGGTGACCACGCCGTCGCCGGGGACCTTCTGGTCTTCCATGCCGAAGTCCACGCAGCGGTGCTGCACGAACGTGTCGTATTCCTCGAACGTGCCGCGGTCGAGCAGCAGCTCGATGCGCTCGCGGGCGGTGAGCTTGCCGCGGGCGTGCTGCGCCTCGATGCGCCGCGTGCCGCCGCCAAGCCGGGCGACGCCGCGCCGGCTCTCGAGCTCTTCGAGGATATCCTTCATGCGTCCGCCCTCATTCGGCTGTTTATGGGTCGAGTGTAGCGGCGGGCCGGAGGGCGCGGAAGCGCCAGCTTCGCCCCAATTCCGTCCCGCCGGATCAATTCACGTCCGCTAGCAGGAGTTGCACGGCTTTGGAATGTGTGAAAACTTCACGATGTTTATTGTGAAGTTTTTGCAATTGCGAAGTCGGGGGAGCGCCATGCGCCAAAAGGTCTATGCCGGCCACGCGGTGCGCCGCCTGCGCGAGAAGCTGGGGCTGAAGCAGAGCGAGCTGGCCCAGCGCCTCGCCGTGTCGCCCTCCTACATCAACCAGATCGAGAGCAACCAGCGCCCGCTGACCGCCTCCATCCTCATCGCCATCTCGCGCACCTTCGCGGTGGACATCACCTCGTTCGGGGCCGAGGACCTGGACCGGCTGGTGGCCGACCTGCGGGAGGTGACCGCCGACCCCTTCTTCCGCGACCTGGACCTGGGCCTGCAGGATGTGAAGGCGGTGGCGAACCTTTCTCCCGCCTTCGCCCATGCCTTCCTGCGCATGCACGTGGCGCTGCGGCGCACCGCCGAGTGGCGCGCCTCCCTCGACGACATGCTCACCGCCGGCGTGGCCCCGGGGGCGGACGAGGCGAAGCTCATCCCCTATGAAGAGGTGCGGGACTTCTTCCATTATATCGACAATTACGTGGATGGTCTTGATCGCGCAGCGGAAAATGCCGCCGCCGCGCTCGGCGTGCTGGAGGGGGCGGACCCCGCCGCGGCGTTTGCGGCGCACCTGTCCCGGCGCCATGGCGTGCAGGTGGAGGTGGGGCCGCCGGACCCTGCCGCGGCCTTGTCGCTGTTCGATCCCCGCGCCCGCCGGCTGGTGCTCTCCGGCGTGCTGCCGGCGCCCAGCCGGGCCTTCCGCATCGCCGCCGTCATCGCCCAATTGGAGCATGGCGACCTGGTGGCGGAGACGGTGGCCTCCGGCGCCTTCCGCAGCCAGACCGCGGCGGAGATCTGCCGGCTGGCGCTGCAAAATTATTTTGCCGGCGCAATTACTCTGCCCTACCGCCGCTTCCTCGACCTTGCCCGCCGGCTGCGGCATGACCTGGACCGCATGGTGCTGGAAACCGGCGCCAGCCTGGAGCAGGTGTGCCACCGCCTTTCCACCCTGCAGCGGCCCGGGGCGAAGGGGGTGCCTTTCTATTTCGCCAAGGTGGACCGGGCCGGCAACATCACCAAGCGCCATTCCGCCACCCGCTTCCAGTTCGCCCGCCACGGCGGGGCCTGCGCCGCCTGGAACGTGCACGAGGCGTTCGAGATGGCCGGGCGCACCCTGGTGCAGGTGGGCGAGATGCCCGATGGGGCGCGCTACATCTGCCTGGCGCGGGCGGTGGCGAGCCCGCCCGCGCGGCACGGGCAGCCGGCGCGGGCCTTCGCCTTCGGCCTGGGCTGCGAGGTCTCCTTCGCCCATGACATCGTGTATGCGGACGGGCTGGACCTGAAGGCCGCCCCGGTGGCGCGGCTGGGGGTTTCCTGCCGCATCTGCCCGCGGCGCGACTGCGACCTGCGGGCCTTCCCGCCACTGGACCGGGAGATCCGCATCGATGCCAATGTGCGCGACATCGTTCCGTTTACCATCGCCTGACGCAATTGCGCCGCGCTTGTGCTTGCGAAACGCCGCGCCTGCGTAAATGAAACGCCACGACGTAAAGGCTACAGTCGTCGGATCGACTCGGTGCTGAGTCGAATGGGAGCATGCCATGAGGGTGCTGAAACTGGCCGGTCTCGTCGCCGGCCTGGCCATGGCTGGAGTGGTGGCGGCTGAAGCCGCGCCGGGCTATTCCACCGCCAATGTGAACATAAGAACCGGACCGGACACGGAATTTCCCAGCCTCGGCGTCATACCGGAAGGCTCGCCGCTGCAGATAGAAGGCTGTCTCGAAGACGAATCCTGGTGCGATGTCATCTGGCTGGATTATCGCGGCTGGGTCTACAGCGAATACTTAGGATTTGAGCAGCAGGGGCGCGCGGCCGTGCTGCCCGATTGGGGCCTTGCAGCCATTGGCGTGCCGGTTGTCGGCTTTGCCGCGGCCCAATACTGGAACCAGTATTATGTGGGCCGGCCCATTTATGTGAACCAGCCATGGTATGCCCAGCGCTACCGCTGGGAAGCCTATGCGCCGCGCCCGCGGCCGGGCTGGTATCCTCCGCCGCCCGGGCCGCGTAATCCCGGCTGGTGGCGCAACGGCTACATGCCGCCGCCCGGCATGCGTCCCCCGCCCCCCGGCGCGCCGCCGCCGCCTCCGGGCTGGGGCCGGCCGGGCTATCCCGGTTATCCGGGCGGACCGGGTGGTCCGGGTGGACCCGGCTATCCGGGAGGTCCGGGTGGTCCGGGTTATCCGGGTGGTCCCGGCGGTCCGGGCTATCCGGGCGGACCGGGTGGCCCCGGCTATCCAGGTGGTCCCGGCGGCCCCGGTGGTCCCGGGCATCCGGGTGGCCCAGGTGGCCCCGGCTACCCCGGCGGTCCGGGTGGTCCCGGCGGACCGGGCCATCCCGGCGGCCCCGGTGCTCCGGGCGTGGGTCCGGGCGGCCCCGGCGGTGCCGGCCAGCCGGGCATGGGTCCCGGTGGCGCGGGCGGAGCGGGAGGTCCCGGCACGCCGGGTGGCCCCGGTCGTCCGGGCGGCCCCGGTGGTGCCGGCCAGCCTGGCATGGGTCCCGGCGGTGCGGGCGGCGCGGGAGGTCCCGGCACGCCGGGTGGTCCCGGTCGTCCGGGCGGCCCCGGCGGTGCCGGCCAGCCGGGCATGGGTCCCGGTGGCGCGGGCGGCGCGGGAGGTCCCGGCATGCCGGGTGGTCCCGGTCGTCCGGGCGGCCCCGGTGGTGCCGGGCAGCCGGGCATGGGTCCCGGTGGCGCGGGCGGCCGGCAGCAGTTCCAGCAGGATCAGCAGCGCCAACAGCAGCAAATGCGGCAGCAGCAGCAGATGCAACAGCAGCAGATGAGGCAGCAGCAGCAACAGCAACAGCAGATGCGGCAGCAGCAACAACAACAGCAGCAGCAGATGCGTCAGCAGCAACAGCAGCAGATGCGCCAGCAACAGCAGCAGATGCGGCAACAGCAGCAGCAGATGCGTCAGCAACAGCAACAGCAGTCCCGCCCGCAGGGCCAAGGCCAGGGCCAAGGTCAGGGTCAGGGTCAAGGCCAGGGCCGGCGCCCGCCGCCGTGCACCGGGCCGGATTGCCGTCCGCCACGCTGATACACGGGAGCCCGGCCCAGCGCCGGGCTCCCGCCGTTCCGGCCGCACGCAACCGCCGCGGCCATTGCGGATGGCGGGGCAATCCGCCTTATTCTGGAGGCGAGCGGGCGGTTCACCGCACGGGGAGCCGCAGGGTGGTTCCCTCCGGCCTGATCGCGCGTGCTCCTTCTCGCGTTTAGAGGGCGATTCACCGAGTAAATGAGTTCAATTTGCTTAGATCGCGCTCTAGAGCCTAATCCGATCAGGTTGAATCAACCTGATCGGAACGTGCTCTAGAGCTTTCCGCGGCCGGCGCCCACCATGCGCCGGCCGCGGGCATTCTCCTCATCCTGCATGGGAGGCGGATGGCTCCGGCCCGCCCGGCCCGCGCGGCCGTACGCCTCCATGGGTCCCTTCATGTCTCCACCCGTCTTGCGCTTTGCCCCGTCGCCCACCGGCCTCATCCATGTGGGCAATGCCCGCACCGCCCTCATCAATGCGCTCCTGGCGCGGCGCGGCGGCGGAATCTTCATCCTGCGGTTCGACGACACCGACGCCGCCCGCTCCAGGGCCGAATATGCGCAGGCCATCGCCCTGGATCTGGACTGGCTGGGCATTCCGCCCGACCGCACCTTCCGCCAGTCCGACCGCCTCGCCGATTATGCGGCGGCCGCCGAGCGCCTGAAGGCCGCCGGCCGCCTCTACCCCGCCTATGAGACGGAGGAGGAGCTGGAGCTGAAGCGCCGCCTCCAGCGCGCCCGCGGCCTGCCGCCGGTCTATGACCGCGCCGCCCTGGCGCTGGACGATGCCGGCCGCGCCGCCCTTGCGGCGCAGGGGCGCGCGCCGCACTGGCGCTTTCGCCTCGATCATCGGCTGGTGGCGTGGGACGATGGCGTGCGCGGCCCCCAGCAGGTGGACACGACCACCCTTTCCGATCCGGTGCTGGTGCGGGCCGATGGCAGCTTCCTCTACACTTTGCCCTCGGTGGTGGACGACATGGCCATGGGCGTCACCCAGGTGGTGCGCGGCGAGGACCATGTGACCAACACCGCGGTGCAGATCGAGATCTTCGAGGCGCTCGGAGGCCCGGTGCCGGGCTTCGCCCATCACAACCTGCTCACCCTGCCGAGCGGGGAAGGCCTTTCCAAGCGCCTCGGCCACCTCTCCCTCGCCGCCTTGCGGGAAGCGGGCCACGAGGCCCTCGCGGTGGCCGCCGCCGCGGTGCTGGTGGGCACCTCCCACGCGGTGCAGCCGGTGGCGGACCTCGATGCGCTGGCCGCGCTGGTGGACCTTCACGCCATCTCCCGCGCCCCGGCGCGCTTCGACCCCGACGACCTGCCGGCGCTGACGGCGCGCACCGTGCACATGATGCCGTTCGCAGCGGCGCGCCCGCGCCTTGCCGCCCTGGACATCGGCGGCGGGGAGGCCTTCTGGCTGGCGGTGCGGGGCAATCTTGCGCGGTTCGACGAGGCGGGCGCGTGGTGGGCGTGTGTGGCGGCGCCCGGCGCCGGCGCCATAGCGGAGGAGGACCGCGCCTTCCTGGCCGAAGCGGCCGGCCTGCTGCCGGACGAGCCGTGGGACGGCGCCACCTATGGCGCATGGATCAAGGTGGTGAAGGCGGCGAGCGGGCGCGCGGGCAAGGGGCTGTTCCATCCCCTGCGGCGCGCGCTCACCGGGCGCGACACCGGGCCGGAGCTTGCCGCCTTGTTGCCCCTCATGGGCCGGGCGCGGGTGGCGGGGCGGCTGCGGGGCGAAGTGGCGTAGGCGCTGGTCCGCTCACATGCGGAGCCGCGCGGCGCGGCTCCCGGTGCGCGGTGAATCACGCTCTCTTTTATTGAACAGGCGCAGTCCGGTCCGGCGCCCGGCGCGGCTACTGGCCGGTGCCGCGCCCGGCGCCCGAGGGGGTGGCGGGAGCCGCCGGCTGCGGCGCCGCGGCATCGCTGGTGGCGGCGGTGCGGGCATTCTGCGAGCGGGGCAGGGGAATGATGCGCACCTGGCGCTGGCCCGGCTGCTCGGAGGCGGGCGCCAGCGGCGCCGCCACGGTCGCCGCCACCGGGCCGCCGGCTTCGGCCGCCGCGTCGCGGCTGGCCGTCTTGCCCTTGGCTCCGGCGGCCGGCTCGTTGAACTTCGGCTGGGACATTTCCCGCGCCTGCTCCTCGGTCACCAGAATGTCGCCCTTGCGCAGGGTGGTCTGGTCCTCAAGCCCGGCGAGCGCCTGCGCCCAGGACTGGCCGGCAGGCTTGCAGGTGCAGGACGACACCAGCTCCTTGCGGTAGCGCAGGGCGTTGGGCATCGACATGTAGGGCTGGCCGGAGATGCTCACGGCGGAGCGGATGTCGCCGCCATAGGTGAACAGCTGGGTGTCCGAGGCCGGGCACAGGCGCTTGCACAGCGCATCCTCGGTGGCGAAGCGGCTGGGGTTGGAGGAGCTGGAGAGCGGAAAGAAATAGCCGTCGCAGGTGCGCACGCACACGGTGCGCGAATAGGAGGGCTTCACCGCATCCAGCGGAATGCTGTCCAGGTCGGGGGCGCTCTCCTCCGGCTCGCTCTGGGGCGTGCCGAAGATGGCCTCGAAGAAGTTGCGCGGGCGCTGCGGCTGCGGATCGGCCCGGCGGGCGGCCTGCACGGCGGCGGTATATTGCGGCCCGCAATTGTTCTGGGCGAGCGCCAGGATCAGCGCGCGGCGCTGTCCGCTGTGGTCCGAGCCGCCGCGCTCGATGCCGGCGAGAGAGGAGCGCAGGCGCGAGATCTGGTCGCTGATCTGGTCGCATTCGGGCGGCCGGGGCGGCCCCTGGAAGATCAGGAAGCCGCGCGGCGCATCGCAGCCCATGCCGCGGGCCTGGGAGGAGAGGCGGTCCAGCTCCCCGCGCATCCGCGCCGCCTGGGCCTGCTGGGAGGAGGCGCCGCTGGCGCTGCGATCGAGGGATTGGAGGGAGGCTTCAAGCTGGGCACAGGAGGCCCCCTGCGCATGGGCCTCGCCCATGGCGCCGGCCGCCATGGCGAATGCCAGCGCCGCCAGCAGGACCCGCCGGGCGGCGGTGCGGGGGGCGCCCGCCGGTGCGGCAGCCTTCGGCGCCGCGGCGTGCATGAAGGCGGCGCACCGCGCGACGATTCCGGCGCGGCCGACCCTGCCCATCCGTCCCGAACGACCCATCCGCACCTTCTCGCTCGCAAATGTCCGCCGGCGGCGGCACGCCCCATTCCTATAGACCGAGAGCGCCCGGCAATGGTGACGAAACTATGGCTTCGCACCCCGCCGGGGCCCGGCCTCAGCTCTTGCCGCGGGAGCGGATGTTGAAGCTGTCGAAGGCGTATTCCGCAATCTGCCACCACACCAGCTGGTCGGAGCGGATGGCGTTCATGGACTCGAGCGCCTGGCGGAAGGCCGGGTTGGTGGCGGCCAGTTCGCCGTAAAGCTCGAAGGCGGCCTTGTGCCCGGCTTCCAGGATGGAGGCGGGGAAGGGCCGCAGCTCCACCCCCTGCTGCACCAGCCGGCGCAGGGCCGGGGGATTTACGGAATCATACTTGGCCAGCATCCAGTTGTTGGCCGCCTCGGCGGCGTTGCGCACGATGGCCTGGTAGTGCCTGGGCAGCGCCTCCCACTGGGCCGAGTTGACGACGAGGTGCAGCATGGCCCCGCCTTCCCACCAGCCGGGGTAGTAATAATACTTGGCCACCTTCACAAGGCCGAGCTTTTCGTCGTCATAGGGGCCGACGAACTCGGCGGCGTCGATGGAGCCGCGTTCCAGAGCGGAATAGACATCGCCGGGGGCGATCTGCTGCGGCACCACGCCGAGCTTCGCCAGCACCTGCCCGCCGATGCCGCCGATGCGGAACTTCAGGCCCTTCAGGTCGTCCGCCGAATTCAGCTCCTTGCGGAAGAAGCCGCCCATCTGGCAGCCGGAATTGCCCATGGGCATGGAGGTGACATTGTATTTCGCCAGCACGCCATTGATGATCTCGGCGCCACCGCCGAAGAACCACCAGCTGTGCTGCTGGCGGGAATTGAAGCCGAACGGCACGCCGGTGCCGAAGGCGAGGGCGGCATCCTTGCCGGTGTAGAAATAAGTGGCGGTATGGGCGCAGTCCACGGCGCCGTTGGACACCGCGTCCAGCGCCTGCAGCCCGGGCACCAGCTCGCCCGCCGGGAAGGCCTGGATCTGGAAGCGCCCGTCGGTGGCCTCGGACACCAGCCGCGCGAAGGTCTGCGCAGTGCCGAAGATGGTGTCGAGGGAGCGCGGGAAGGAGGAGGTCAGCCGCCACTTCACCTCGGGCTGCGTCTGCGCCAGAGCCGGCGCGGCGAGGGTCGAGGCGGCGGCGCCGGTGGCGGCGACGGCGGAGGCGCCCAGGAAGCGCCGGCGCTTGATGTCCATGGGGAAAGGCTCCTTGGGGGCTTGTGCAGAATCTTCTTGCTTGCGGGATCGGTGGGCGCAAAGGGGTGTCACGGTCGCTCGCGCGCGTCAATCATGCGCGGGCGTCGGACGGTGCAGGGGGCCATTGCGCGACCCGGCCTTTCCCGTTGCGGCGCGAGCCGGTAGGAAGGACCGCCGAGGCCTGCCCATGCCCCCCCGTTCCAGTTCCCCCCGTTCCAGTCCCCCCGGTTCCGCGCTCGTCCTGCTTTCGCTGCTCTCCCGCGGTCTTGCCGCCCTCGGCCGCCGGAGTGCGCCGGCCGTGGCGGCGAGCGTGTTCGTGGGGCTGGCCCTGCCGCCTTTGGCGGCGCTGGCGAAGCCGCTCATCGTGCCGGCCATCCTGGCGCTGCTCACCCTTGCCTTCCTGCGCACCGAGCCGGCCGGGGGCTTCGGCGGCCGGCGCGCCGTGGTCGGCCTTCTGGCCATCGGCTGGATCATGCTGGCCCTGCCGGCGGGGCTGGGCGCCGTCACCCTGGCCCTGGGCGAGCCTTCGGACCTCACGCTGGCGCTGCTGATGCAGGCCTGCGCGCCGCCCATCATGTCGGCGCCCGCCTTCGCCTTGCTGCTGGGGCTGGACCCCCGGCTGGTGCTGGCGGTGATGGTGGGCTCCATGGTGCTGACGCCGCTGTCCGCGCCGCTGCTGGTGGCCTTCTTCTCCCACGGGGCGCTGGCGCTGGATTCCCTCGGCCTCGCCCTGCGGCTCGGGGCGGTGCTGGGCGGCACGGCGGGGGCCGGGCTGGGCCTGCGCCGGCTGGTGACGCCGGCAAGGATCGCCCGCCTGCGGGCCCATCTGGACGGGGCGAACGTGCTGCTGCTGGGGCTTCTGGCGGTGGGGCTGATGGACGGGGTGACCGCCTGGTTCATGGCCGATCCTGCCTTCGTGCTGGGCCTCACCGGGCTTGCCTTCGCCCTCTCCCTAAGCGGGCTGGGCCTGACCGCCCTGGTGTTCCGCGCCGTGGGGGCGGGCGATGCGCTGATGCTGGGGTTCGCGGCCGGGCACCGCAACATATCGGTGATGATCGCCGCCACCGGCGCCGCCTTGCCGCCCGAAACCTGGCTCTATGTGGCGGCAGCGCAGTTTCCCATCTATCTCATGCCCCTGTTCCTGCTGCCGCTGGCCCGGCGCATCCGTGCGCGGGATGCGGGCGGGCGCGAACCGGCGGGCTGAGGGATGCGCCCGGCGCGGCTACTCACGGCGCGCCCGATCTGCTAGAGCCGGGGCCTGCGGCCTCCCTTGCGAGCGAGAGCCCGCGCCAGCCCTGGACTTGGACGAGCACACCTCATGATCCCGCGTTACAGCCGGCCGGAAATGGCCTCCATCTGGTCCCCCGAGGCCCGCTTCCGCATCTGGTTCGAGATCGAGGCGCACGCCGCCGACGCCATGGCCGAGCTTGGCATCGTGCCGAAGGAGGCTGCGGCGAAGATCTGGGAGCTGGGCGGCGCGGCCGAGTTCGATGTCGCCCGCATCGACGAGATCGAGCGGGACGTGAAGCATGATGTCATCGCCTTCCTCACCCATCTGGCCGAGTTCGTCGGGCCGGAGGCGCGCTTCGTCCACCAGGGCATGACCTCTTCGGACGTGCTGGACACCTGCCTTGCGGTGCAGCTCTCGCGCGCCGCGGACCTCCTGATCGCCGACGTGGACGGCCTGCTGGCGGTGCTGGAGCGCCGGGCGTTCGAGTTCAAGCTCACCCCCACCGTGGGGCGCTCCCACGGCATCCATGCCGAGCCCACCACTTTCGGCGTGAAGCTCGCCATCGCCGCGGCCGAGTTCCAGCGCGCCCGCGCCCGCCTCGTCGCCGCCCGGGCCGAGGTGGCCACCTGCGCCATCTCCGGCGCCGTGGGCACCTTCGCCCATGTGGACCCGCGCGTTGAGGCCCATGTGGCGCGCAAGCTGGGGCTTGCGGTGGAAACCGTCTCCACCCAGGTGATCCCGCGCGACCGGCACGCCATGTTCTTCGCCGTGCTGGGGGTGGTCGCTTCCTCGGTGGAGCGGCTTGCCATCGAGGTGCGGCACCTGCAGCGCACCGAGGTGCTGGAGGCGGAGGAGTATTTCTCCCCCGAGCAGAAGGGTTCCTCGGCCATGCCCCACAAGCGCAACCCGGTGCTCACCGAGAATCTCACCGGCCTTGCCCGCATGGTGCGCGCCTATGCCCTGCCGGCCATGGAGAACGTGGCCCTGTGGCACGAGCGGGACATCTCCCACTCCTCGGTGGAGCGCATGATCGGCCCCGATGCCACGGTGACGCTGGACTTCGCTCTCGCCCGCCTCACCTCGGTGATGGACAGGCTGGTGGTGCACACCGACAACATGCAGAAGAACATGGACAAGCTGGGCGGCCTCATCCACTCCCAGCGGGTGCTGCTGGCGCTGACCCAGAAGGGCGCGAGCCGCGAGGACAGCTACCGCCTGGTGCAGCGCAACGCCATGCGGGTGTGGCGGGGCGAGGGCGACTTCCGCACCTTCCTGCTCGCCGATGCGGACGTGCGCAAATACCTCTCGGAAGAGGACATCAACGAGAAGTTCGACCTCGGCTATCATCTGAAGAACGTGGATACGATCTTCACCCGGGTGTTCGGCCGGGCCTGAGCCCGCCGACCCTCCCGCAGCCGACCCTCCCGCAATCGTGACCGGCGGCGTATGGCTGCCGGTCCGCGCGCGGCGGGGAGATCCGGGCGCAGGGCAGGGCAAGGGCGAACCCGCCGCTTGCCCTCGGAACACCGCCGCCCCTCAGAACACCGCGACGACGCCCACGAGAAAGGCCAGGGGCGGCAGCCAGGTCATGGCCAGGGCGAGGTCGCGCCGGTTGCGGCGCCACATCCACAGGCCGAGGGCGGGGGACAGGAGGCAGATGGCCAAGGTCGATGCCCAGCCCATGACGGCGGATGCCTCCCCCCGCGCACCTTCCGGGCCGCCGAAGACGAACCCGGAAATGCCGATGAGGAGCGCCGCCAGGCCGGCATTGGCCAGAAGGCCGAGGCCGATGGCAAGCTTGAGCGCAAGCGGCGCCGGCGGCTTGGCTTCAGGCGCGCTCAAGATGCGCTCTTCCGTGCCGGTGCGGGCTTCAGCCGATGGCCTTGTCGCGGATGGCGATGCCCTTTTCCTCAAGCATCGGCACCAGTTCGCCGGACTGGAACATCTCGCGGATGATGTCGCAGCCGCCGACGAACTCGCCCTTGACGTAGAGCTGGGGAATGGTCGGCCAGTTGGCATATTCCTTGATGCCCTGGCGGACGGAATCGTTCTCCAGCACGTTCACGCCCTTGAAGGGCACGCCCACGTGGTCGAGGATCTGCACCACCTGGCCGGAAAAACCGCACTGCGGAAACTGGGGCGTGCCCTTCATGAACAGGACCACGTCACCAGACTTCACGATGGCGTCGATGTCTTCGCGAATGCTCATAGGTCAAATCCAGTATGGCGGGCCGGAACAGGTGGCCCTCTTGATTGAAGATCGACCTTCGCGACGCAAAGCGCAAGACCGCACCGCGCAACGGCTCCGCAGCGCCGGCCCGTGAGCGCCGCGGCTCAGGCCTTTTCGGGCGCCGAGGTCTGCAGGGCCAGAGCGTGCAGCACCCCGCCCATGTTTCCCTGCAACGCGGCATAGACCATCTGGTGCTGCTGCACCCGGCTCTTGCCGCGGAACGACTCGGACACGATGCGGGCGGCATAGTGGTCGCCGTCGCCGGCCAGATCTTCGATCACCACCGTCGCGTCGGGCAACGCCGCCTTGATGAGCTGCTCGATGTCGCGGGCATGCATGGGCATAGGTTCGTCCTCGAACGGATGGCGCCGGCCTCAGGCCGACGCGCCCATATAGATGGGCAGCCAGGTTTCGTGCCGGTCGCGCAGCGTTTCCACAACTATCGAGCGGTCATCGGGCAGGATCAAGCGGTCACCGCCGGTCTTGCCGATCTTGACCATGGGCACGCCGGCCATCTCCGCCTTGTGGATCACCTCGGCGCTCTGGCCCGAGGGAACCGTGAGCACGTAGCGGGCCTGGTCCTCGCCGAACCACCAGGCGTAGGGGTCCATGCCGGCCGGGCCGTCCTCCAGCGTGGCACCATGCTGGCCGGCCATGGCCATTTCGGCGATGGCCACCAGGAGGCCGCCGTCGGAGATGTCATGCACCGCGGTGGCGATGCCGTCGCGGATGAGGCCGCGCACGAAGTCGCCGTTGCGCTTCTCCGCCAGCAGGTCCACCGGCGGGGGGGCCCCCTCCTCGCGCTCGCAGACGGTGGCGAGGAATACGGAGGCGCCGAGCCAGCCCTGGGTCTTGCCCACCAGCAGGATGGGCTCGCCCGCCGCCTTGAAGGCAAGGGTCATGGTCTGGTCGAGGTCCTCGATCAGGCCGACGCCGCCGATGGTGGGGGTGGGCAGAATGGCCTTGCCGTTGGTCTCGTTGTAGAGGCTCACATTGCCCGACACGACCGGGAAATCCAGCGCCTCGCAGGCCGCACCGATGCCTTTCACGCAGCCGACGAACTGGCCCATGATCTCCGGCTTCTCGGGATTGCCGAAATTCAGGTTGTCGGTGACGGCGATGGGCAGGGCGCCCACGGCGGTCAGGTTGCGCCAGGCTTCCGCCACCGCCTGCTTGCCGCCCTCGAACGGGCCGGCCTCGCAATAGCGCGGCGTCACGTCGGTGGTCATCGCCAGCGCCTTGGGGCCGTCGCCCACCCGCACCACGGCGGCGTCGCCGCCCGGCCGCTGCACGGTGTTGCCGAGGATGAGGTGGTCATACTGCTCCCACACCCAGCGCTTGGAGCACAGGTCGGGCGAGGCGATGAGGCGCTCCAGCGCGTCCGCCACCGATACGCCGGGCCGCACCTCCGCCGGGTCGATCACCGGGCGGGGCAGGGGCTCCTCATAGGGGCGGCGGTATTCGGGGGCCTCGTCGCCCAGCTCCATGATGGGCAGGTCGGCTTCCAGCAGGCCCTTGTGCTTCACCACGAAGCGCAGCGTGTCGGTGGTGTGGCCGACGATGGCGAAGTCCAGGCCCCACTTCCTGAAGATGGCCTCGGCCTCTGCTTCCTTGCCGTCGGCGATGACCATGAGCATGCGCTCCTGGCTCTCCGAGAGCATCATTTCATAGGCGCTCATGCCGGCCTCGCGGCAGGGCACGGCGTCGAGGTTCAGCTCCACGCCCAGGCCGCCCTTGGCGCCCATCTCCACCGCCGAGCAGGTGAGGCCGGCGGCGCCCATGTCCTGGATCGCCACCACGCAGCCGGCCTGCATGATCTCCAGGCAGGCCTCCAGCAGCAGCTTCTCGGCGAAGGGGTCGCCCACCTGCACGGTGGGGCGCTTCTCCTGCGCGTCGGCGCCGAACTCGGCCGAGGCCATGGTGGCGCCGTGGATGCCGTCGCGGCCGGTCTTGGAGCCGAGATAGACGATGGCGCGGCCCACCCCGGTGGCGGCCGCATAGAAGATCTCGTCGGTCCTGGCGATGCCCACCGCCATGGCGTTGACCAGGATGTTGCCGTTGTAGCGCTTGTGGAAGCCCACCGAGCCGCCCACCGTGGGCACGCCGAAGGAATTGCCATAGCCGCCGATGCCGGCCACCACGCCGGCCAGCAGGCGGCGGGTCTTCAGATTGTGGCAGTCGCCGAAGCGCAAAGCGTTGAGCGCCGCGATGGGCCGCGCGCCCATGGTGAACACGTCGCGCAGGATGCCGCCCACCCCCGTCGCCGCGCCCTGGTAGGGCTCGATGAAGGAGGGATGGTTGTGGCTCTCCATCTTGAACACCACCGCCAGGCCGTCGCCGATGTCCACCACGCCCGCATTCTCGCCCGGCCCCTGGATCACCCGCTTGCCCTTGGTGGGCAGGGTGCGCAGCCAGACCTTGGACGATTTGTAGGAGCAGTGCTCGTTCCACATGGCGGAGACGATGCCCAGCTCGGTGATCGACGGCTCGCGGCCGATCAGCTTCACGAAGTGCTCGTACTCCTCGGGCTTCAGGCCGTGCTCGGCCACCAGCTCGGGGGTGATGCGGGGCGTGTTGGGGATGGAGGTCACGGGCATTCGATCCGAATTGAGGGTGCGCTCATGCCGCCTTCAGGGCACCGGCGAGGCTCTCGAACAGGCCGCGGCCGTCCGTGGGGCCGATCTCCGGCTCGATGTAGTTCTCGGGGTGCGGCATCATGCCGAGCACGTTGAACTTTTCCGAATAGATGCCGGCGATGCCGTTGATGGCGCCGTTGGGGCCGTCGGTCTCGTCGATCTGGCCGTCGCGCCGGGCATAGCGGAAGGCCACGCGGCCCTCGCTCTCCAGCCGGGCGATGGTGGTTTCGTCCGCCGTGTAGTTGCCCTCGCCATGGGCGACGGGAATGCGGATCAGCTCGCCCTTGCGATAGGCCTTGGTGAAGGGCGTGTCCGCCCGCTCCACCCGCAGCACCACCTCGCGGCAGACGAAGCGCAGCCGCGCATTGCGCACCAGCACCCCCGGCAGGAGGCCGGCCTCGCACAGGATCTGGAAGCCGTTGCAGATGCCCAGCACCAGCCCGCCGCGGGCGGCGTGGGCGCGCACGGCTTCCATGATGTTGGCGCGGGCGGCGATGGCGCCGCACCGCAGGTAGTCGCCATAGGAGAAGCCGCCGGGCAGCACCACGAGATCGGTGCCGGCGGGCAGCTCGTGCTCGGCGTGCCACACCACCTGGGGCTTCGCGCCGGCGACGAGGCGCAGCGCGCGCACGGCGTCCTGCTCGCGGTTGGAGCCGGGGAAGAGGATGACGGCTGGTTTCATGGTCTCTCAGCGGGCACGGCCGGGCCGGCGTTCGATCGGGCGAGGCGGCATGCCGGTGGCCGGCACGCCGCCCGGGGCGGCATCACTCCGCGAACTCGACCTTGTAGGTCTCGATCACGGTGTTGGCGAGAAGCTTGTCGCAGGCTTCCTTCAGGGCACCCTCGGCGGAAGCGCGGTCGTTGCCGGCCAGCTCCACGTCGAACACCTTGCCCTGCCGCACGCTCTGCACGCCGGCGACGCCGAGGGAGCGCAGGGCGCCCTCGATGGCCTTGCCCTGGGGGTCCAGCACCGCCGACTTCAGGGTGACGATCACACGGGCCTTCATGAAAACCTCGCCTTCATGACACCTTCTGCTCTCTGTCTGTCGCGGCCGTGGCGCGGGATGCGGCAGGCCGCATCCGGTCCGGGCCGGCAGGAATGAACGCCGCCTTGTGCCGGGGCCACCGCTGCGGTGGCATCCGGCGCAACGCAAAACGGGGGCCGATCCGGCCCCCGCCTAGCACTATTCAGGCGCAAGGCTCAACGCCTCACTTCACCAGCACCGGCCCCTTGCCGGCATTGGGGTCGTTCTCCATGAGGATTCCGAGCCGCCGCGCCACTTCGCTGTAGGCCTCGACCAGCCCGCCCATGTCGCGGCGGAAGCGGTCCTTGTCCATCTTGTCGTTGGACTTGATGTCCCAGAGCCGGCACGAATCGGGGCTGATCTCGTCCGCCACCACGATCCGCATCATGTCGTTTTCCCACAGGCGGCCGCATTCCATCTTGAAATCCACAAGACGGATGCCGGCGCCGAGGAACAGGCCGGACAGGAAGTCGTTGACGCGGATCGCCAAGGCGATGATGTCGTCGATCTCCTGGGTGGTGGCCCAGCCGAAGGCGGTGATGTGCTCTTCCGACACCATGGGGTCGTTGAGCGCGTCGTTCTTGTAATAGAATTCGATGATGGAGCGCGGCAGCTGCGTCCCCTCCTCGATCCCGAGGCGGGTCGAGATGGAGCCGGCGGCGACGTTGCGCACCACGATTTCGAGCGGAATGATCTCCACCTCGCGGATGAGCTGCTCGCGCATGTTCAGCCGGCGGATGAAGTGGGTCGGCACCCCGATGTCGTTCAACCGGGAGAAGATGTACTCCGAGATCCGGTTGTTCAGCACGCCCTTGCCGTCGATGACTTCGTGCTTCTTGGCGTTGAAGGCGGTGGCATCATCCTTGAAGTGCTGGATCAGCGTGCCCGGCTCGGGGCCTTCATAGAGGACCTTCGCCTTGCCTTCGTAGATTCGGCGGCGGCGGCTCATGGGAATATACCGTCGATTGAGGAAATCCATTGGTTTGCCAAGGCTCCGTTCTGGTGACGCTCCTCGGCTGGGTGCGGATGCCTGCTTGCGCAGGCCTTTCCACACCCGGTCGGACACTAGCCCATTGGAAGGCGCAATACAACGCGACTGCGTTTCCGCCCGCGCCGCGCCGGGACGCGACATGGGGCAGCGCCTCAGTGCCGTTGATCTAGGGTGAGGTGAAGGATATTCAAGTCACGCGCGCGGCCCATCGGCCGTGCAGACCGATACCGGTCGCCAACCGGTCACCAGATCGTCAGGAAGAGGGGTGCCATGACCACGTTCGACAAGCGCGAGGAAGGGTTCGAGAAGCGCTTCGCGCTCGACGAGGAAACCCGCTTCAAGGCCGTCGCCCGCCGCAACAAGAAGCTCGGCCTGTGGGCGGCGGGCAAGCTCGGCCTCACCGGCGACGCCGCCGCCGAGTATGCGAAGGAAGTCGTGATCGCCGACCTCCAGGAGGCCGGTGACGAGGATGTGTTCCGCAAGGTGCGCGGGGATTTCGACGCCAAGGGCGTGGATGTGTCCGACCACCAGATCCGCCGCAGCATGGACGAGTTCATGGTCGCGGCCGCCGAGGAAATGAAGGCCGGCTGATCCGGCCGGGCGTGCAGCCGGCCGGCGGGCTTCCGCCGGTCGTCCCTGCCGCGCCCCGGGGCGGGACCGGCAGGCGGAACCGGAAACCGAAGCCGGACAACGCGGCCCGAAAACAAAAAGGCCGCCCGGATGGGCGGCCTTTCCATATTCCGGGACGTGGCGCGCGTCAGCGCGAATAATATTCGACCACGAGGTTGGGCTCCATCTGCACCGGATAGGGCACCTCGTTCAGCTCGGGCACGCGGGCGAAGCGGGCGGCCAGCTTGTGGGTGTCCAGCTCGATGTAGTCGGGGACGTCGCGCTCGGCCAGCTGCTGGGCTTCCATCACCAGCGCCATCTGGCGGGAGGCTTCCTTCACCTCGATCACGTCGCCCACCTTCACCAGGTAGGAGGCGATGTTCACGCGCTGGCCGTTCACCTTCACGTGGCCGTGGGAGACGAACTGGCGCGCAGCGAAGATGGTGGGCACGAACTTGGCGCGGTAGACCACCGCGTCGAGGCGGCGCTCCAGCAGGCCGATCAGGTTGGCGCCGGTGTCGCCCTTCAGGCGCGAGGCCTCCACATACACCTTGTGGAACTGCTTCTCGCCGATGGAGCCGTAATAGCCCTTCAGCTTCTGCTTGGCGCGCAGCTGCACGCCGAAGTCGGACAGCTTGCCCTTGCGGCGCTGGCCGTGCTGGCCGGGACCGTATTCGCGGCGGTTCACCGGGCTCTTGGGGCGGCCCCAGATGTTCTCGCCCATACGGCGATCAATCTTGTGCTTGGCCGCAATGCGCTTGCTCATGTAACGCGGATCCTTAGGTCTTAAGGTTGGTTGGGATCGCGCCCCTCCTCTGCGGACCGGGCCTTGGAGGCCCCATCCGCCGACAGGCTCGCCCGGCGCGCTGCCATGCGATGCCACGGGTGCGTGAAACGCCAAGCGGGCCGAAACCGGCCCTCAAGGTGGGCGCTTCATAGGGGTCTGGCGGTGCAAAGTCAATGTTTGCCGCCTCCGGGTCCCGGCCCCCGCCGCCGCCCGCTTCCCTTCCCGCCACGCGCCCCCATATGGAGGGTGTCGAACCCGGGGGCCTTGATGAAAGCTGTGACCAGCCCGATGCGTGTTGCCGCCGCCCTGATGGGCGCCGCTCTTGTCCTGGCCCCGGCCGTGCTGCCCGGTGCGGCCGCGGCGCAGGAGCCGAATCTCATCTTCCGCAAGTCCACCGTGTGGAAGTTCCTGACGCCGGACGACAAGCTCGCGGTCTACGGTATCGACGATCCGGTCGTCGCCGGCGTGGCCTGCCACTACACCACGCCCGAGAAAGGCGGCGTCTCCGGCATGTTCGGGGTGGCGGAGGAGGTGTCGGACATCTCGCTGGCCTGCCGGCAGGTGGGGCCGATCTCGTTCAAGACCAAGTTCGAGCAGGGCGACGTGGTGTTCCGCGAGAGCCGTTCCTTCTTCTTCAAGCGGATGCAGATCGTCCGCGGCTGCGATGCGCAGCGCAACGTGCTGGTCTACCTGGTCTATTCGGACAAGCTGATCGACGGCAGCCCGAAGAATTCCACCTCCACCGTGCCCATCATGCCCTGGGGCGGGGCCGGGGACGTGCCCCGCTGCGCCGATTTCCTGCGGTGAGGCCGCTCGCGCGGCCGCGCGCCCGCAGGTGGCGGAAAGCCCTTGACGGGGGACGATCGGCGAACCATTGTCCCGCGCCATGAACGGCCGTCACAGCATCACCTGCGCCATTTCGGCGATTATCTGCGGTTAGCCCGAAAAGCTGGCCGCGGCCGTCCCTTGCTGCACCCTTAAGGATTTTAAGGATCTGGACGCCCCGGCCGGTGGACCGGCTTTGGCGCGCGCCCGCGCGCCGTGAGGGGGAAGCGATCCATGGAGCTCAGGCTCTACAACACCCTGACCCGATCGAAGGACGCCCTGCGTCCGCTCGATCCCGCCGACGTGCGCATGTATGTGTGCGGGCCCACGGTCTATGACCACGCCCATATCGGCAATGCCCGCCCGGTGATCGTGTTCGACGTGCTGTTCCGGCTGCTGCGCCGGCTCTATGGCGCGGACCATGTGCGCTACGTGCGCAACATCACCGACGTGGACGACAAGATCAACGCCCGCGCCGCCGAGCGCTCCATCTCCATCCGCGACCTGACGGAGGAGACCTACCGCTGGTTCCGCGAGGACACCGCCGCGCTGGGCTGCCTGCCGCCCACCGTCGAGCCGCGCGCCACCGAGCATGTCGGCGAGATGCGCACCCTCATCGAGCGGCTGGTGGCCTCCGGCCATGCTTATGTGGCCAACGAGCACGTGCTGTTCCACGTGCCGTCCATGCCCGATTACGGCCGCCTCTCCCGCCGGCCGCTGGACGAGATGATCGCCGGGGCCCGGGTGGATGTCGCCCCCTACAAGCGCGACGCCATGGATTTCGTGCTGTGGAAGCCCAGCGATGCCGGCGTGCCGGGCTGGCCCTCCCCCTGCGGGATCGTCACCCCGGGCCGGCCGGGCTGGCACATCGAGTGCTCCGCCATGTCGTGGAAGCACCTGGGCGAGACCTTCGACATCCACGGCGGCGGCATCGACCTGGTGTTCCCCCACCATGAGAACGAGATCGCCCAGTCGCGCTGCGCCTTCCATACGGGGGTGATGGCGCAGATGTGGATGCACAACGGCTTCCTGATGCTGGAAGGCGAGAAGATGTCCAAGTCGCTGGGCAATTTCGTCACCATCCGCGAACTGCTGGAGGAGTGGCCCGGCGAGGTGCTGCGCCTCGCCATGCTCTCCACCCATTATCGCCAGCCCATCAACTGGACCCGCCAGGGCCTCGGCTTCGCCGCCAAGACCCTCGACAAATGGTACCGCGTGATCGCCGACGTGGAGGCGGAGACCGGGGACGCCAACCCGTTCGAGACCGAGATCGCCGACCGCCTCGCGGACGATTTGAACACCCCCTCGGCCATCACCCACCTGCACCATCTGGCCGAGGTGGCCGAGCATGAGGAGGCCTCCTCGGCCCTGCGCCGCCGCTTCAAGGGCGCGGCCAATCTGCTGGGGCTGCTCAACGATACCGAAAGCGGGTGGCTGGCGCGGCAGAAAGCGGCCATCAGCCTCGACGAGGGGGCGATCGCCGGCCTCATCGCCGAGCGCCTCGCCGCCCGCAAGGCGAGGGACTTCAAGCGCGCCGACCAGATCCGCGAGGAGCTGGCGGCCAAGGGCATCGTGCTCATGGACAACAAGGACGGCACCACCAGCTGGGAGGTGGCGCGATGACCGGCTCCGCTGCGCGCCTGTCCCTGCGCCCCTTCCTGCCGGCCGACGCTCCGGTGCTGGCGGCCCTGTTCCGCGCCGCCATCGCCGGCCTGACCGGCGAGGATTATGACGAGGAGCAGCAGGACGCCTGGGCCATGGCGGCCGACGACGAGGACGCCTTCGGCGCCCGCCTCCAGGCCCTGCTCACCCTGGTGGCGGTGCAGGGCGGCGCGCCGGTGGGCTTCGCTGCGCTGGAGGACAACCGGCACATCGAATTCCTCTATGTGCACCCGGACGCGGCCGGCACCGGCGTCGCCCGCGCCCTGTGCGATGCGCTGGAGGCCCTCGCCCGCAGCCGGGGCACCAAGGCCCTCACCGTCGATGCCAGCGACACCGCCCTCGGCTTCTTCCAGAAGCGCGGCTACGTGCCCCAGCGCCGCAACATGGTGACACGGGGCGACACCTGGCTGGGCAACACGGCCATGGAAAAGAAGCTGGCGGAGGGGACAAGGCAATGAGCACGCAAGCGGCCGCGGGGCGCGAGCGCCTCTACCTCTTCGATACCACCCTGCGCGACGGCGCGCAGACCAACGGGGTGGACTTCACCGTCGCCGACAAGCTGCGGGTGCTCTCCCTGCTGGACGGACTGGGCGTGGATTATGTGGAGGCCGGCTATCCCGGCGCCAATCCCACCGATACGCAGCTGTTCGCGCAGGAGCATCCGGCGAAGGCGCGCATCACCGCCTTCGGCATGACCAAGCGCCCGGGCCGCTCCGCCTCCAACGACCCCGGCATCGCCGCGCTGCTGGATGCCAGGGCGGACGCCATCTGCTTCGTGGCCAAGTCCTCCGCCTATCAGGTGCGGGTGGCGCTGGAGACCACGAAGGAGGAAAACCTCGCCTCCATCCGCGAGAGCGTCGCCGCCGCGGTCGGTGCCGGGCGCGAGGCGCTGGTGGATTGCGAGCACTTCTTCGACGGCTACAAGGAAGACCGCGACTTCGCCCTCGCCTGCGCCCGCGCCGCCTATGAGGCCGGCGCCCGCTGGGTGGTGCTGTGCGACACCAATGGCGGCACCCTGCCGCACGAGGTGGAGGCCATCGTGGCCGAGGTGGTGAAGCAGGTGCCAGGCGACCATGTGGGCATCCACGCCCACAACGACACCGAGCAGGCGGTGGCCAATTCGCTGGCCGCCGTGCGGGCCGGCGCGCGGCAGATCCAGGGCACGCTCAACGGCCTGGGCGAGCGCTGCGGCAATGCCAATCTGTGCTCCCTCATCCCCACCCTGCTGCTGAAGCGGGAGTTTTCCGAGCGCTTCCACATCGGCGTCACGCCCGAGGGGCTGGCCGCCATCGCCCATGTCTCGCGCACCCTCGACGAGATGCTGAACCGCGCGCCGAACCGCCACGCGCCCTATGTGGGCGAAAGCGCCTTCGCCACCAAGGCCGGCATCCACGCGTCCGCCATCCTCAAGGACCCCGCCACCTACGAGCATGTGGCCCCGGAGGCCGTGGGCAACCGGCGCAAGCTCCTGGTGTCGGACCAGGCGGGCAAGTCCAACGTGCTGGCGGAGCTGGAGCGCCTGGGCGTTAAGGTGGAAAAGGCCGACCCGCGCATCGCCCGCCTGCTGGACGAGGTGAAGGCCCGCGAGGCCCTGGGCTATGCCTATGAGGCGGCGGACGCCTCCTTCGCCTTGCTGGCGCGGCGCATGCTGGGCTCGGTGCCCGACTTCTTCGACGTGGAGCGCTTCAGCGTGAACGTGGAGCGCCGCTTCAACGCCAAGGGCGAATTGACCACGGTGGCGGAGGCCATCGTGAAGGTGAAGGTGGGCGACGACGTGCTCATCTCCGCCGCCGAAGGCAACGGCCCGGTGAATGCGCTGGACGTGGCGCTGCGCAAGGATCTCGGCAAGTATCAGCCGGTCATCGCCGGCCTGCACCTCACCGACTACCGCGTGCGCGTGCTCAACGGCGGCACCGAGGCAGTCACCCGGGTGCTGATCGAGAGCGCCGACGAGACGGGGGACCGCTGGACCACGGTGGGGGTGTCGCCCAACATCATCGACGCCTCGTTCGAGGCGCTGATCGATTCCATCACCTGGAAGCTGCTGAAGGAAGGCGCGACGGCCTGACGGCAGCGTCCGCCCGGCGCCTCACACCACCTTCAGCTCGCGCAGCGGCTTGTCGGCGGCGAGGCGGGAGAAGGCGAGGGGGGAGAGGTCCAGGCTCACATAGCGGCCATGGACGATGCATTCGGCGATGCCGCGCCCCACCGCCGGCGACTGCTGCAGCCCGTGGCCGGAAAAGCCGTTGGCGAGGTAGAAGCCGGCCACCCCCTCCACCGGGCCGATGAAGGCGTTCTGGTCGAAGGCGTTCATGTCGTAATGCCCGGCCCAGGCGCGCCCCGGCCGGATGCGCTCGAAGACGGGAATGCGCGCCGCCAGCGCCGGCCACACCACATCCTCGAACAAGGTGTGGTCCACCTCGAAATCGTCGCTGTCCGGGTCGTGCTCCGGCGCGGGGGCGGCGCCGCACAGGAAGCCCCGGCCCTCCGGCCGCACATAGGTGCCGGTGGGGTCGATGAGCAGCGGGCAGCCGGGCACCGGGTCTTCGGCGGTGAAGGTGAAGATCATCCGCTTCTTCATGTGCACCGGAAGGCAGATGCCGGCCGAGGCGGCGATGGCCCGCCCGCCCGCGCCCGCCGCATTCACCACCGCGCCGCAGGCGATGGTCTCGCCATCCTCCAGCACCACGCCGGTCACGCGCCCGCCGGTCACCGTCACCGCGCGCGCATGCGCCGCCCGGTAGGTCACGCCGAGGGCGCGCGCCTTGCGGCGGAAGGCCTGCATCAGCCCGTAGCCGTCGAACCAGCCTTCTCCGGACAGGCCGAGGCAGCCGGCGGACAGGCCCTGCGTGTTGAGCCATGGGAAGCGGGCGGACAGGGCCGGGGGTTCCAGCAGGGCCACATGGGCCCCCTGCGCCTGTTGCACCGCGTGCCCGGCCTCCAGGGCCGCGCGCCCCTGCGGGCCGGCGAGGAAGAGATAGCCGCCCTCGGTGAGGCCGATATCCGGCCGCTCTCCATCCACCGCCAGGCGTGCGCCGATGCTGCGCAGGAAGGCGATGCCGAAAAGCGAGATCTGGACGTTGATGGCGGTGGAATATTGCTGGCGGATGGAGGCGGCCGAGAGGGCCGAGGCGCAGCGCTGGTAGGAGGGGTCCTTCTCCAGCACCAGCACGCGGCCGGCGAAGGCGGGATCGGCGGCCAGGTGGAAGGCGACGGACGAGCCGGTAGCCGCCCCGCCGATCACCACCACGTCGAACGCCTCGCCGGCCATGGCGCTCTCTCCCCGCTCAGGCCCTGATGATGGCGGCGATGCGCGCCAGCACCGCCTCGGTGTCCGCGCCGAGGCGCGGGCTGGCGGCCTTCGCCACCTGCCGCTCGCCGTCGAGCACGATGGGGCTTGCCACCGCCGGCACGGTGCCGCCGCCCGCCTCGGGCAGGTCCACCTTCAGGCCGCGGGCGATCACCTGGGCGTCGTCGAACACCTGCGGCACGGTATTGATGGGGCCGGCGGGCACGCCCTTCGCCTCCAGTGCGGCCAGCAGCTCGTCGCGCCGGAAGGTGGCGGTGAGGGCGGCAAGGCGCGGCACCAGATCGGCCCGGCTGGCGACGCGCTCGGGATTGGTGGCATGGCGCGGGTCGTCCGCCAGCTCCGGCGCGCCGAGCACGGCGCAGAAGCGGGCGAACTGGCTGTCGTTGCCGATGGCGGCGATGAAATAGCCGTCGGCGCAGGGGAACACCTGATAGGGCACGATGTTGGGGTGGGCATTGCCCATGCGCTTCGGCGCCTTGCCGGAGGCCAGGTAGTTCATGGCCTGGTTGGCGAGCACGCCCACCTGGGTGTCCAAAAGCGCCATGTCCACATGCCCGCCGGTGCCGGTTTCGTCCCGCCGGCGCAGGGCGGCGAGGATGCCCACGGTGGCATAAAGGCCGGTGAAGATGTCGGCGAAGGCGACGCCCACCTTCTGCGGCTCGCCATCCGGTGTGCCGGTGAGGTCCATGATGCCGCCCATGCCCTGCACGAGAAAGTCGTAGCCGGCGCGCGGGGCATAGGGGCCGTCCTGGCCGAAGCCGGTGACCGAGCAATAGACGAGGCGGGGGTTCTCTTGCCTCAGGCTCTCGTAGTCGAGCCCGTATTTCTTCAGGCCGCCGACCTTGAAATTCTCGATGAGGACGTCGCTCTCCCGCGCCAGCGCGCGGATGGTCTCCTGCCCCTCCGCCGTCTCGAAATCCACCGCCACCGAGCGCTTGCCGCGGTTGGTGGCATGGAAATAGGCGGCGCCGAGGTCCGCCCCGTCCGCGCCCTTCAGGAAGGGTGGGCCCCAGGTGCGGGTATCGTCGCCGCCGCCCGGCCGCTCCACCTTGATCACCTCCGCCCCGAGGTCGGCGAGCAACTGCCCGCACCACGGCCCGGCGAGGATGCGGGCAAGCTCAAGGACGCGAAGGCCGGCGAGGGGAGGGGACATGGCTTTGCTCTCGCAACGGAAGGGCCCCTCTCCCGCACCGGGAGAGGGGGCAGGGCTCAGAAGAACGCCTGGATGCCGGTGATGGCCCGGCCGAGGATCAGCGCATGGATGTCGTGCGTGCCCTCGTAGGTGTTCACCGTTTCCAGGTTGGCGGCGTGGCGGATGACGTGGAACTCGGCGGAAATGCCGTTGCCGCCGTGCATGTCGCGGGCGGTGCGGGCGATGTCCAGCGCCTTGCCGCAATTGTTGCGCTTGATGAAGGAGATGGTTTCCGGCGGCAGGCGGCCTTCCTCGAACAGCCGGCCGACGCGCAGGCAGGCCTGCAGGCCGAAGGCGATGTCGGTGGCCATGTCCGCCAGCTTCTTCTGCACCAGCTGGGTGGCCGCCAGCGGCTTGCCGAACTGCTTGCGGTCCAGCGTGTATTGCCGCGCCTGGGCATAGCAGGCCTCCGCCGCGCCCATGACGCCCCAGCCGATGCCGTAGCGCGCCCGGTTGAGGCAGCCGAACGGGCCGGCAAGGCCCGTGGCGTTGGGCAGGAGATTTTCTTCCGGGATCTCCACGTCCTCCAGCACGATCTCGCCGGTGATGGAGGCGCGCAGGGAGAGCTTGCCCTCGATCTTGGGCGTGGAGAAGCCCTTCATGCCCCGCTCCACCACGAAGCCGCGGATGGCGTTGTCGTGCGCCGCCGACTTCGCCCACACCACCGCGAGGTCGGCGATGGGCGAGTTGGTGATCCACATCTTGGCGCCGTTGAGGCGATAGCCGCCGTCGATCTTCTCCGCCTTGGTGCGCATGCCGGCGGGGTCGGAGCCGGCGTCCGGCTCGGTGAGGCCGAAGCAGCCGACCCATTCGCCGGTGGCGAGCTTGGGCAGGTACTTCTGCCGCTGCGCCTCGGTGCCATAGGCATAGATGGGGTGCATGACGAGGGACGACTGCACGCTCATGGCCGAGCGGTAGCCGCTGTCCACCCGCTCCACCTCGCGGGCCGCCAAGCCGTAGGAGACATAGCCGAGGCCGGCGCCGCCATATTCCGCCGGGATGGTGGGGCCGAGCAGGCCGAGCGCGCCCATCTCGTTCATGATCTCGCGGTCGAAGCGCTCTTCCAGATAGGCCGAGGTGACGCGCGGCAGCAGCTTTTCCTGCGCATAGTCCCGCGCCGTGTCGCGCACGAGGCGTTCGTCCTCGGTGAGCTGGCCATTGAGGTCGAAGGGGTCGGTCCAGTCGAACACGGGCTTGGAGGCTGCGGCCATGGTCTGTCTCCCGGGTGGCGTGGTGTTGTTTACATTCCGCCCAGTCGGTATATAATTCTGATGGATTGGTCAAGGGAGTGGTCCGCTGACGCAAGAGCTGAAGACGCAGGCGGTGCCCGCAGCCGCGCCCGGTGCCGGGCGCAAGGCCGGCGCGCCGCCACGGCCGGGCCGGCCGCCGCTGATGGACGACCCGCGCGCGCAGATCCTGCGCAGCGCCGCGAAGCTGTTTGCGCGCAAGGGCTATCAGGAAAGCTCGCTGAACGAGCTGGCGCGCGGCATGAACTATTCCAAGGGCGCCATCTACAATTACTTCTCCTCGAAGCAGGAGATTTACGACGCCATCATCATCTTCACCCTGACCGGGCTTTACGAGAGCGCGGCGGCCGCGGTGCAGCCAGCCGCTCCGCCGGCGGAGCGGCTGCGCCAGTTCATGGTGGCCCACGCGCGCTTCCTTGCGGAGAATTACGACAGCTTCGTCACCATGCTGGTGGGCTTTTCCGGCATGGCCAATGCCGAGCTGAAGGACGATGCCCTGCGCCTGCGCGATGCCCATGAGGGCCTGCTGCGCGAGATCCTGGCGGCGGGCATTGCCGAGGGGGCCTTCCGCGGCATGGATGCGGCCATGACCGGGCGCGCGGTGCTCTCGCTCCTGAGCTGGATGGTGCGCTGGTTCAAGCCCGGCGGGCGCAAGAGCGCCGAAGAGGTGGCGCAGGACTATTACGACTTGCTGCTGCGCGGGATGCTGCCCGGGGCCGGGGGCTGAAGCGCCGGCGCCCGTTCACCGGAAATAACAACGCCCGCCCCGCTCAACGTGACACGCTGAACGGGGCGGGCGGCTGCTGCAGCGGCCGGGCGGGCCGCGATGCACGCGCGGGGTTTCACCCGCAACAGGTCACTCGGTGACGGAGGCGCCGGAGGCCTTCACCACCGGTCCCCACTTGGCGAGCTCCGCCTTCACATGGGCCGCCAGCTCGGCCGGGGTGGAGCCCACCGCCACTGCCGAGAGGTCCGCAAGGCGGGCCTTCACCGCCGGGTCGGCCACCGCCTGGGCGCCGGCCTTGGCGAGGATGTCGATATAGGCTTGCGGGGTGCCCGCCGGGGCGAAGATGGCGTTCCAGGAATAGGTCTCGTAGCCCGGCAGGCCGGATTCGGACACGGTGGGCATGTCCGGGGCGGCCGGCGAGCGCTCCTTGGTGGTGACGGCAAGGCCGATGACGCCGCCCTTGCGGATCTGCCCGATGGAGGAGGGCAGGTTGTCGAACATGATCTTCACCTGGCCGGCCACCACGTCGAGCAGGGCCGGGCCGGCGCCCTTGTAGGGCACGTGCTGCATCTTCACGCCCGCCATGCTCTCGAACAGGGCGCCGGACAGGTGCAGGGGCGTGCCGATGCCGGACGAGGCGTAGTCATACTTGTCCGGGTTGGCCTTGAGCAGGGCGATCAGCTCGGCCACGCTCTTCACGTTCAAGGACGGGTGCACCACGATCACGTTGGGCACGTTCACCAGCAGCGACACCGGCGCGAAATCCTTCACCGGGTCATAGGGCATCTTGGTGTAGAGGGCGGGGTTGATGGCATGGGTCGCCACCGTGCCCATGAGCACGGTGTAGCCGTCCGGCGCGGCGCGGGCCACGGCGGCGGCGCCCGCATTGCCGCCGGCACCGGCGCGATTCTCCACGATCACCTGCTGCTTGAGGATCTCGCTCATCTTGGCGGCGATGATGCGCGCCACGATGTCGGTGGAGCCGCCGGCCGCGAACGGCACCACAAGGCGGATCGGCCGGTCGGGGAAGGTCTGCTGGGCGGCGGCGGGGCCGGCGGCAAGGCCGCAGACGGCAGCCGACATGAGGCCGAGGGCGAGCGTGAATGCGGACGCGAAGTGTTTCATGGGGGTTCCTCCGCACCTCTTATAGACCGGAGCGGAGCTGACCTTAAGTCCCCCTGGAGCACGCGCCGATCGGCCCGCATCGCAAGCGTATGGGAAAACGCGTTCTTTTTCTTGAGTTTAGAGGACTATGCCCCGAGCCAATGGCTTCAATTTGCGAGGGTTACGACTTAAGTCGTACACTGCCGGCACGCGCGGATGCAGTGCGGGGCGGCGGGTCGTCAGTCTGTCTTGGGCTTGAGCCAGGAGAACAGGGAGTTGGCATCCGCCGGCGGCTTCTTCAACTCCGCCACCACGACGATGCGCTTGACTTCGCCGCGCTTGAAGGCGGCAAGGAACTTCTCATATTCCTTCACCGACACGCAGCCGTTTGAATCGCCGCGCGGGCCGAGCATGTAGGGGTGCACGAGGATGCCGGCGCGGCCGTACATCTTGCCGGTGCCCACCGGGTTCATGCGCACCGCCTCCACCCCGTGGAAGCGCGATTCGCGCATGGTCAGCGAATAGGTGTTGGGCGGGGTGGGGCCCACCATGCGGCGCGAGACGTGGCGCACGTCGTCCATCATCTCACCATAGCCGGAATGGGCCTCGAAGCGGTCGCCGCCGGGCATGTAGAGCTTGCGGCCCTTGATGTCGTACACGGCATAGTCGCTTTGCGGCGTGGGCAGGGCCACGTCGTCCTCGCCCAGCGGCGTGTCCGCCGGGGCCGGGGGGGCGGGAGTGTCGCCCAGCGGCGCGGCGGGATCGGGCAGCGAGGCGTAGGCCAGGCGCTGGTCGCGCACCAGGGGATTGCGCTGGGGCAGGGGGGCGGCGGTGCCCGGGTCCGTGCCCTGGAGGCTCTGGGCGTCGCCGGGGGCGCGGCCGGCGAAGAGAGGGTTGGCCGCCGGCAGCGGCACGCTGCGCGTCACCTGCACGGTGGGCGCCCTGGGCGCATCGGCGGGCGCGGCGGCGCCGGTGAAGGCCCGCCCGTCCAGCCCGAGGGAGGTGGCATAGAGCCGGGTTTCCTCGATTTCGAGGGCGCCGGAGGGGGTCAGGAAGGTGATTTCGGTGACGCTCATGCCCACTGCGGCGAGCACCTGCGCCTGCGGAACCGTGGCCGGCTCGGGAACGTTGAAGCTGAAGGAGCCCTGGGTTGCCCACACCGCGCCCAACGTCACCATGAGGCCGAAGGCGATACCGGCACCGACCCCGATCAGGGTTCCGTGCCGCAGGGTGCCGCGCGGACGCCCCTCCGGACCCAGCGGGTCGAAGAAGTTCTCGTCTTCCTGCGGTGTCCAGTTCGTGTGACTCATGGTCCCCGCTATTCGACCTGACGGCCGCACCCGGCCTCGTTCATCCCTCGCAGGGCCACCTGGTTGCGCCCGACGACCTCGGACCCGGCGGTGAGCCCGCCCGGCCTGCCGGCGCCATGGACGCTGTGCACGTGCGAGAAACACACGGCCTGCCAGCCCCGCGAACCTGCCGAAATCCGGTAACGATTCCCTTTACGCCACCCCCTACACCAGATCACGAGGGCGAGAACATGGCCGCATCACGGCCCCGTGAGTCCCGCCGGAGCGTGCAGACTAGCAATCTGCGGCCGCCTTGGCGAGTGCGACCCATGACCCAGGGTGAGGCGATGCCGCGCCGCAGCGTGCGGGGCTGCGGCGCGGCGCGGGCGGCTCAGCGCAGCACGGGCATCACGAATTCCGCGCCGGTGCGCACGCCCTGCGGCCAGCGGGCGGTGGTGGTCTTCAGCCGGGTGTAGAAGCCGACGCCTTCCAGGCCGTAGACGTTGCGATCGCCGAAGATGGACCGCTTCCAGCCGCCGAAGGAGTGGTAGGCGATGGGCACCGGGATGGGCACGTTGATGCCCACCATGCCGGCCAGCACGCCATAGTCGAACGCCCGGGCGGTGGCGCCGTCCGCGGTGAAGATGGCGGCGCCATTGCCGTATTCATGGTCGTTCACCAGCTTCAGCGCCGCGTCGAACGTATCCGTGCGCACCACGGAGAGAACGGGGCCAAAGATCTCCTCCTGGTAGATGCGCATCTCGGGCGTCACGTGGTCGAACAGGCAGCCGCCGAGAAAATAGCCGTTCTCATGGCCCTGCAGCTTCAGCCCGCGGCCGTCCACCACCAGGCTGGCGCCTTCCTTGACGCCGAGGTCCACATAGCCGGACACCTTGGCCAGGTGCTCGCGGGTGACGAGGGGGCCCATCTCGCTGTCGGGATCATTGCCGGGACCGACGCGCAGCGCCTGCACCCGCGGCGCCAGCTTTTCCATGAGCGCATCGCCGATGCCGCCCACGGCCACGGCCACGGAAACCGCCATGCAGCGCTCGCCGGCGGAGCCGTAGCCCGCGCCCATGAGGGCATCCACGGCCTTGTCCAGGTCGGCGTCGGGCATCACCACCATGTGGTTCTTGGCGCCGCACAGGGCCTGCGCCCGCTTTCCGTGCGCCGCCGCCGTGCGGTAGATGTATTCGCCCACCGCGGTGGAGCCCACGAAGCTCACCGCCGCCACCCTGGGATGGGTCAGCAGCGCATCCACCGCGGGCTTGGCGCCCTGCACCACGTTGAACACGCCCGCCGGCAACCCGGCCTGCGCCAGCATGTCGGCCAGGCGCAGGGCGGCGGAGGGGTCCTTCTCCGACGGCTTGAGCACGAAGGTGTTGCCGGTGGCGAGGGCCACCGGGATCATCCACAGGGGCACCATGGCCGGGAAGTTGAACGGGGTGATGCCCACGCACACGCCCACCGGGTGGCGCATGGAGAAGGTGTCGATGCCGCGGCCCACCTGGTCGGAAAACTCGCCCTTGAGCACGTGGGGGATGCCGCAGGCGAATTCCACCACCTCGATGCCGCGGGTGATCTCGCCCCTGGCGTCATCCACCGTCTTGCCGTGCTCGCTGGTGATGAGGGCGGCCAGCTCGTCCAGGTGGCGTTCCAGCAGCTCCTTGAAGCGGAACATCACCCGTGCCCGCGCCGGGGCCGGGGTGGCGGCCCAGGCCGGCAGGGCGGCGGCGGCGGCGGACACCGCTTCGTCCACGCGGGCGGCATCGGCGAGGAGGACGCGGCCGGTCTCCTCCCCGGTGGCGGGGTTGAAGACGGGGGCGGTGGTCTCGCCCTGCGCCGCCGTGCCGATGTGCCGGCCGGCGATGTAATGGCCGATGGTGTGCATCTCGCGTCTCCTGAAGGTCCGGGAGCCGCAGGGAAGCTCTGGCAGCAGCGCACATCAACCGGTAAGGTGGCGCATTCATTCCGCGAATTTAGGCGTTCATCATGGCCGGTGCGGTGAACTGGGACCACGTGCGCATCTTCCTCGCCGTGGCGCGGGACGGGCAGATGCTCTCTGCCGCGCGCAGCCTCGGCCTCGATCACGCCACGGTCACCCGCCGCCTCAATGCGCTGGAGGCGACGCTGGGGGCGAAGATGTTCGCCCGCCGGCCCACCGGCTGCACCCTCACCGCGGAGGGCGAACGGCTCCTGCCCGGGGCGGAGCGGATGGAAACGGAGATGCTGCGCGCCCAGGAGCTGCTGAAGGCGGCCGCGCGCATCGACGGCACGGTGCGCATCGGCGCGCCGGACGCGTTCGGCACCTATTTCCTCGCCTCGCGCCTGCCGCGGCTGGTGGAGCGCCACGCCGGGCTCGTGCTGCAGCTGGTGCCGCTGCCGCGCACCTTCTCCCTCTCCCGGCGCGAGGCGGATATCGCCGTGGTGCTGGACCAGCCCCAGGAAGGGCGGCTCTACGGCCGCAAGCTCACGGACTATACCCTCGGCGTCTATGCCGCCCGGGCCTATCTGGAGCGCACGGGGCCGGTGCGCGCGGCCGCCGACCTCGCCGACCGCACCGTGGTCACCTATGTGGACGACCTCGCTTATTCATCCGGGCTCGATTATGCCGGCGCGGTAGCGAAGGGCGCCGGCCGGCGCTTCGAATGCGCCAGCGCGGTGGGGCAGTTCGAGGCGGTGCGGGCGGGGGCGGGCATCGGCGTGCTGCATGATTACGCCGCCGCCGCGCATGAAGACCTGGTGCGCATCCTGCCCCAGGTGCGGTTCGAGCGCAGCTACTGGCTGGTGGTGCATGCCGACATGCACGGGCTTAAGCGCATCACCGAGACCGAGCGCTTCATCGTTGACGAGGTGAAGGCCGTCCGCGCCCGCTTCCGCGCCTGAGGTGCGCGCCGGCCGGGCGATGGCGGCCGGCTTCCTCCCGGAATTGGAGGGCGGTTCACCGCTCCTGTGGACCCGCCTCCGCCACGATGTCCGCCAGCACCGGCCCCACGCCCGCCCGGAAGGCGCGCACGGCGTCGCGCACGATGGGGGTGAGGTCGTCCGGCGTCTGCGTGCCGTAAACATAGCGGCGGATGGCGAGGTAGAAGATGCGCCCGTGCAGGCCCCAGAACAGTTCCGCCTCGCGCTCGCCCACCGGCACCTGCGCCGGCGGCGGCAGCTTCAGTTCGGCCCGCAGCTCGGCGCAGGCGGGCAGGATGATCTTCTCGCGCACGATGGCGAGGTAGCGGGAGGTGATGTCGAAGGACTTCAGCCCGGAGAAGGCGAAGATCCGCACCCAATGATAGTCGAACACCCGTTCCACATATTCAAGGTAGAATTGGGTGAGGCGCGCCTCCAGCGGCCGGCTGCGATCGGTGACGAGACTGGCCCAGCCGTCGTTCCAGCGGCTCAGGTAGACATGCTCGTAGACCCGCTCGATGAGTGCTTCCTTGGAGGGAATGTAGCGGTAGATGGCGGAATGGGTGATGCCCATGCGCTTGGCCAGCTCGCGCGTCTGCCCCTCGAAGCCGTGCTCGGCGAAGAAGCGTACCGCCTCTTCGATGATGGCCTGCTCGCGGTCGGCGGCGCGCATGTGGCGGCGGCGCGGCCGCTGGGCCGGATCGTCTGAGGTGTTTTCGGGCAAAGGCTTCACCGGCTGTCCTGGAGCGCGATTCACCGATCAAATTGACTCAATCTGATCGGTGAATCGCCCTCTAACTTGAGGATAGGGTCCCCGTCGCGTCCCGCGGGCCGCCTGCCTGCGATAGCGCAACCGGCCGCCGCCACCAAGGGGGAGGGGCTGTCCGGGAGGGCAAGTGACGGCCAAGATTAAAAGCTATATATAAATGACAATAACGCTTAATCTGCGTTGAAATACAGGGCCATTCGGCAATGCAGCAAGTTATTCCCCAGTGGAGGGCATAATTCCCGTTGACGCCCGCCCCGGTCCGCATCATCTTGTGACCAAGTGGTCACAAAAATGAAGCCACACGCCACCGGGAGGAGTGCCGTTGAAAGCCCGTGCTTTCGCCTATGCGCGTCCGCGCACCCTTGGAGAGGCCCACGCCGCCTATGCCGGGGCGCAGGGGGACGCCAGCTATATTTCCGGCGGGCAGAGCCTGGTGCCGGCTCTGGCCATGCGCCTGCAGGCGCCGCAGGTGCTCATCGACCTTGCGGGAATCGAGGCGCTGCGTGGGGTTTGGCTGGACGGCGGGGTGCTGCGCATCGGCGCGCTGACGCGCCATGCCGAAGCCCTCACCGACCCGTTGATCTGCACCCACGCGCCGCTTCTGGCCGCCGCCGCCCCGTTCGTGGCGCACCCTGCCATCCGCAACCGCGGCACCCTCGGCGGCAGCGTGGCGCTGGCCGATCCCGCCTCGGAATTCCCCGCCATGATGCTGGCCATGGACGCCGAGATGGAGATTTCCGCCCCTGAAGGCACCCGGCGCGTGCCAGCGGGCGAATACTTTCAGGATCTCTACCAGACCGCCATTGAGCCGGGCGAAATCCTGGTTGCCCTGCATGTTCCGGCGGTGGGGCCGCGCCATTGCTGGGCGTTCGACGAACTGGCCCGCCGCCGCGGCGACTATGCCATGGTGGGCGGCGGCATCCTGGCCGAATGCGACGGCGGCATCATCCGGGCCATCCGCATCGCCTTGTTTTCCGTGGGGCCCACTCCGGTGCGCGCCCGCGGCGCGGAACAGGCGCTCGCCGGCCGTGCGCCCGACGCCGAAGCCATCGCCGCCGCCCAGCGCGCCCTCGACACCGACATCGACCCCCTCGACGACGAGGAGGTGCCCGCCGCCATGCGCCGCCACCTCGCCCGCGTGCTTTTGGGCCGCCTGCTGCGCCAGCTGGAGATCGCGCGATGAACATGATGGCCACCGGCCTGGTGCCGGTCTCGCTCACGGTCAATGGCGCGCCGGTCGCCCGCATGGTGGCGCCGCGCACCACGCTGGCCGATTTCCTGCGCACCGAACTGGAGCTGACCGCCACCCACCTGGGCTGCGAGATGGGCGCCTGCGGCGCCTGCCTGGTGCTGCTGGACGGCGTGCCGGTGCATTCCTGCCTCGTCTTCGCCGTGCAGGTGGAAGGGCAGGCGGTGGAAACGCTGGAAGGCCTCGTGGCGCGCGGCGCGCTGGCCGGGCTCCAGCAGGCGTTCCATGCCCGCAACGCCCTGCAATGCGGCTTCTGCACGCCGGGAATGCTGGTGAACGCTTACGCCCTGCTGGAGCGGGGCGGCGTGCCCGGCCGCGCGGAGATCCGCGATGCCATCTCCGGCAATTACTGCCGCTGCACCGGCTACGAGGCCATCGTGGACGCCATCGAGGCCGCCGCGCGCGCCGCCAACGGGGAGGATGCGCGGTGAACGCCCCCTTTGATCCCCCCGAGCGGGCCGCGCCCCATCTTCAGCCCGGCGTGCATGTGGGCCGGCCCCTGCCGCGCCCCAATGCCAAGCGCCTTGCGGCCGGGCGGGGCAATTATGTGACCGACATGAAGCTGCCGCGCATGCTGCACGCGGCCTTCGTGCGCTCGCCCTTCGCCCATGCCCGCATTGTCCGGGTGGATGTGGCGGCGGCTCGCGCCGCGCCCGGCGTGGCGCTGGTGGCGACCGGGGCGGACCTTGCGCAGCTCTGCACGCCCTGGGTGGGCACCCTCGACCATTTCAAGGGCATGAAGTCCGCGCCGCAGCTGCCCCTGCCGCTGGAGCGCGTCACCTGGTGCGGGCAGGCGGTGGTGGCCATCGTCGCCGAAAGCCGCGCCGCCGCCGAGGATGCGGCCGAGCTGGTGGAGGTGGAGTATGAGGAGCTGCCCGTCCTCGCCGACCTCGACACGGCGCTGGCCCCCGACGCCCCCCGCCTGGTGGAGGGCTTCGCCGACAACATCTGCTTCCGCAGCGCGCTGGAGAGCGGCGCGGTGGACGCATTGTTCGCCGGCGCGGCCCATGTGGTGGAGGCGGAGATGGTCTTCGGCCGCCACACCGGCGTGACGCTGGAGCCGCGCGCCCTCATTGCCGATTATGACGCCAGCGAGCACCGCCTCACCGTCCACCACGGCACCCAGACCCCGTTCCAGTTCCAGGACCTCTATGCCCGCCACTACGGCATCCCCGAATCCCGGGTGCGGGTGGCGGCGCCGGACGTGGGCGGCTCCTTCGGCGTGAAGCTGCACGTCTACCATGAGGACATGGCCGTCATCGGCCTGTCCATGCTCGCCGGGCGGCCGGTGAAATTCGTCGCCGACCGGCTGGAGGCCTTCGTCTCCGACATCCACGCCCGCGACCACCGGGTGAAGGCGAAGGCCGCGGTGGATGCGGATGGCCGCATCCTCGCCATGCAGGTGGAGGACGAGACCGCCATCGGCGCCTTCTCCACCTATCCGCGCACCAGCGCGGTGGAAGGCAACCAGGTCATCCGCCTCGTCGGCGCGCCCTATCGCCTTCAGGGCTATCGCGCGGGCCTGAAGGTGGTGTTCCAGAACAAGACGCAGACCAGCCAGTATCGCGCCGTGGGCCACCCCATCGCCTGCGCCGTCACCGAGCATCTGATGGACCGGGCGGCCGCCCGCGTGGGGCTCGACCCGCTCGCCATCCGCGCCCGCAACCTCATCCCGGACGACGCCTATCCCTGCCAGTCTCCCACCGGCTACTGGTTCGAGAAGCTCTCCCATGAGGCCTGCCTCGCCCGGCTGAAGGCCCTGATGGACTACGAGCGCCTGCGCGCCGAGCAGGAGGAACTGCGCCGGCGCGGCATCTGGCGCGGCATCGGCCTTGCGACCTTCGTGGAGATCACCAATCCCACGCCGGCCTTCTACGGCATCGGCGGCGCGCGCATCTCGGCGCAGGATGGGGCGGTGCTCACCGTCACCCCCTCCGGCGAGGTGCGCTGCCTCATCTCCGTCACCGAGCAGGGGCAGGGCACGGAGGCCATCATCGGTCAGGTGGTGGCCGATTATCTCGGCGTGTCCCGCGACATCGTGAAGGTCATCACCGGCGATACGGAAGTCACCCCCCACGGCGGCGCCACCTGGGCCTGCCGCGGCGCCGGCATCGGCGGGGAAACGGCGCTGCAGGCGGCGAAGAAGCTGAAGGCCAATGTGCTGGCGCTGGCCGGCGCCATCCTCCAGGCCCGGGCCGGCGATCTCGACCTGGTGGACGGGCAGGTGGTGGAGCAGGCGAGCAGCGCGGTGCGCCTGCCGCTGTCGGAGGTGGCACGCATCGCCTATTTCCGCTCCGACACCCTGCCGCCCGGCACCGAGGCGCAGCTCACCGTCGCCCATCATTATGCGCCTTCGGGCTATCCCTTCGCCTTCACCAACGGCGTGCACGGCTGCCATGTGGAGGTGGATGCGGAGACCGGTCTTGTCAAAATCCTCAAGCACTTCGTGGTGGAGGATTGCGGCCGCATCATCAATCCGCTGCTGGTGGAAGAGCAGGTGCGCGGCGGCGTGGTGCAGGGGCTGGGCGCAGCCTTCTTCGAGGAGTGCCGCTACAGCGACACCGGCCAGCTCACCAATGGCTCGCTGGCCGATTATCTCGTGCCCATGGCGTGCGAGATGCCGGACATGGTGATCGACCATGTGGAGACCCCCACCCGCGACACCGAGCTTGGCGCCAAGGGCTGCGGCGAGGCCGGAACCGCGGCGTCCTCCGCCGCCGCCCTCAATGCGGTGAACGACGCGCTGGCTCCCCTGGGCGCCCTTCTCACCCAGATCCCCATGACCCCGGCGCGCATCCTGAAAGCGCTGGGCACCTTCTGACGCCACCGAACGCCGACGCCAGACGACGACCAACGAACAAGACCATTCGGGAGGATTGAATGACCGGACAGAACGAGCGTCCCTTCTCCAGCGTATCGCGCCGTGCCGTGCTTGCCGGGCTCGGAGCCGGCGTCGGCCTCATGGCCGCGCCCGCCATCGTGCGGGCCCAAAGCGAGACCATCCGCATCGGCTTTCCCACCCCGCTCACCGGCCCCTTCGGCGCCGAGGCGAAGGACCAGGTGAAGAGCGCCGAGCTGGCGGTGAAGCTCGCCAACGACAAGGGCGGCATCGCCGGCCGCAAGGTGGAGCTGCTGGTCCGCGACGACAAGCTCAATGCCGGCGAGGCGGCCACCCGCACCCTGGAGCTGATCGAGAAGGACAAGGTGCATGCGGTGGTGGGCGCCCTCTCCAGCGCCGTGCAGCTGGCGGTGAACGAGGTGACGCGCGCCCGCGGCGTCATCTACGTGTCCATCAGCCAGTCGGACACCATCAACGAGGTGAAGGACTTCTCCCGCTATACCTTCCACGAGGCGCTGAACCCGCACATGACCACCGCCGCGGTGGCGCGGGCCACCTTCAGGAAGGGCTCCAGGGTGGCCCTCCTCGGCGCCGACTATGCCTATGGCCACGAGATGATGCGCGGCTTCAAGCGTGCCGCTGGCGAGCTGGGCGCCGAGATCGTGGGCGAGATCCTGCACCCGTTCGGCGCAGCGGACTATTCCACCCTGATGCCCCGCATCCGCGCCATGAAGCCGGACATCCTCGCCATCTGCAACTTCGGTCGCGACCAGGCCAATTCCATCAAGCAGGCCAACGATTTCGGCATGAAGAAGCAGATGCAGATCGTGGTTCCGGTGCTGCTGCACAACCAGCGCATCGCCGTGGCGCCGGAGGTGTTCGAGGGGGTGATCGGCGGGGCGAACTATTATTGGGAGTTGGAGAACGGCGTTCCCTCCGCCAAGACCTTCAATGCGGCCTACAAGGCCGCTTACGGCAGCCTGCCCACGGATTACGGCGCCTATGGCTTCACCGGGGTTTCGGCCCTGCTTCTCGCCATGGAGAAGGCCGGCGGCACCGACACGGACAAGGTGATCACCGCCCTGGAAGGGCTGAAATACGATGTGGCCAAGGGGCCGCAATATTTCCGCACCTGCGACCACCAATCGGTGCAGTCGGTGCTGGTGCTCAAGTCCAAGCCCAAGGCCGAGATGAAGAGCGATCAGGACCTGTTCGAGATCATCCAGAACGTGCCCGGCTCGGAGCAGATGCTGCGCTCCTGCGGTGAGCTGGGCTTCCCGACCTGAGGCCACGGACAGGAGCCCCTCTCCCGCTTGCGGGGCGAGACCGGCGCAGACCCTCTCCCGCTTGCGGGGCGAGACCGGCGCAGCCCCTCTCTCCCGCTTGCGGGGCGAGACCGGCGCAGACCCTCTCCCGCTTGCGGGGGAGGGCAGGGAGGGGGAAAGCGGTGCTTCCGCCTCAGCCGACCGTGCTGAATGGAGGGGCCTGCCCTCTCCCCCGCAAGCGGGAGAGGGAGATCAGTGTGCAGGCGGGAACGCCGGTCCCGCCCGACATTCACCCCTCCCCGCAGGCGGGGATGACGCCTTCGCCCGATTGCCCCGAACGATTGCCCCGAAAGACCGCCCATGGACCTCGAACTCATTCTCATGCAGCTGTTCTCCGGCCTGGCGCTGGGGTCGATCCTGGTGATGGTCGCCCTCGGCCTCACCATCGTGTTCGGCATGCTGGGCATCGTGAATTTCGCCCATGGCGCCCTGTTCATGGTAGGCGCCTATGCCGGCCTGTGGATCGCCGCGCAGACCGGCAGCTTCTGGTGGGCGCTCCTCGTCGCCCCCATCGCCATCGGCGTGCTCGGCATGGTCATAGAGCGCTTCCTCATCCGCCCGCTCTACGGCCGCACGCCGGATGATCCGCTGCTGCTCACCTTCGGCCTCGGCTACGTGCTGGTGGAGAGCGTGCGCATCACCTTCGGCACCGACGGCATCCCGTTTTCCGCGCCGGAGGAGTTGCAGGGCGTGGTGGACCTGGGGGTGGGCTATTTCCCCCTCTACCGGCTGTTCGTGATGGGCGTGGTGGCGGCGGTGCTGGTGCTGCTGTGGCTGGCGCTGGAGAAGACGCGCTTCGGCCTCATCGTGCGGGCCGGGGCGCGCGATCCCCTCATCATGAAGGTGCTGGGCGTGGATGTGGGCCGGCTGTGGCTGCTGGTGTTCGGCCTCGGCGTGGGGCTGACCGCACTGGGCGGCGTGCTGGCGGCCCCCATGCGCAATGTGAGCCCGGAAATGGGCACCCTGGTTCTGGCGGAAGCCTTCGTCGTCACCGTCATCGGCGGCATGGGCTCGCTGCTGGGGGCGGTGGTGGCCGGGCTCCTCGTGGGGGTGGCGGTGAGCATGACGGCTTTGTTCGCCCCCGAGATGGCAACCATCGTCATGTTCGCCCTCATGGCCTTCATCCTGCTGGTGCGCCCGCAGGGGCTGTTCGGCCGGCCGGGCGTGGGCGCATGAGCGGATTTGGCGCGTGAGCGGAGACGAGACCATGACCCCTTCCGAACTCGCCGCCGGGCGGGTGGTGCACCGCCGGCCGCTTTCTGCCGGCGCCGTGCTCGATCGCTGGCGCGTGCCCTTGTCCATCGGCGTGCTGTGCGTGCTGCCGTGGGTGCTGCCGTCGCAGGCGCTGGCGGTGAACGTGCTCATCTACGGGCTGTTCACCGTGGGCTTCAACCTGCTGTTCGGCTACACCGGCCTGCTCTCCTTCGGCCATGCCGCCTTCTTCGGCGGCGGGGCCTATCTGACGGGAATGGCCATCGCCCATTTCGGCCTCGGCTGGTTTTCCGCCATGCTGGTGGGCGTGGGCGGGGCGAGCCTGCTGGCGGCGGTCGTCGGCGCCCTCTCCATCCGCACCCGCGGCATCTATTTCTGCATGGTGACGCTGGCCCTGTCCCAGCTGGTCTATTACCTTGCCTTGCAGGCATCCGGCTGGACCGGCGGCGAGAACGGCCTGCGCGGCTTCACCGTGGCGAGCGCGGACATTCTCGGGCTCGTCTCGGTGAACCTGCTCGACCCGGTGCAGAAATACTATTTTCTCATGGTGTTTGCGGCGCTGGCCCTGTGGTTCGTCTCGCGCGTGCTGAACTCGCCCTTCGGCGCGGCCATCGAGGCGGTGCGGGAGAACGAGACCCGGGCACGGGCCTGCGGCTTCGACGTGGAGCGCACCAAGCTGCTTTCGTTCGTGCTCTCGGGCGCCCTGTGCGGCCTCGCCGGCACGCTCTCGGCCCTGCACCTGTCCATCGTGCCGCTGGATGCGCTGGGGGTGCACACCTCGTCCATCGTGGTGATGATGACCATGCTGGGCGGCGTCGGCTCCTTCTTCGGGCCGTTCGTGGGGGCGCTGGTGTTCCTTTTGATCGAGGATGTGGCCTCCCTGTGGACCTCCCACTGGCAGCTCATCGTCGGCATCGTCTTCATCGTCTTCGTGCTGTTCCTGCCCAAGGGCATCTGGGGCAGCCTCATTGCCCGCGCCCGCCGCGAGGGGGAGACTGCGCGATGACCGCCCTCATGACCGTGCAGAACGTGGGCCGCTCGTTCGGCGGCTTCGTCGCCCTGGCCGACATCACCACCCGGTTCGAGCGCAACAAGGTGACGGCGGTGATCGGCCCCAACGGGGCCGGCAAGAGCACCTTCTTCAACGTGCTCTCGGGGGTGCTCGCCCCCTCCACCGGCTCCATCACCTTCAAGGGGCAGGAACTGAAGGGGCTGAAGCAGCACCGCTTCGCCCATCTGGGCATCGCGCGCTCCTACCAGATCACCAATCTGTTCCCCGCCCTCACGGTGGAGGAGAATGTCCGGGTGGCGGCGCAGGCCCTGCGCACCCGCTACGATGTCTTCTCCCACCGCGCGCGCTATCCTGAGCTTGCGGAGAAGGCGGAGGCCGCGCTGGGCCAGGTGGGGCTCCACCACCGCCGCGGCCGCATGGCGCGCGACCTCGCCCATGGCGAGCAGCGGGCGCTGGAGATCGCCATCGCTTTGGTGGCCGCGCCCGAGCTGCTGCTGCTGGACGAGCCCACCGCCGGCATGGGCCCGGAGGAAACCAAGGAGATGGTGGCGCTCATCGAGCGCCTCGCGGCGGACCGCACCATCCTCCTGGTCGAGCACAAGATGAAGATGATCCTCGGCCTGTCCGACCGCATCCTCGTGCTTCACCACGGCCGGCTGATCGCCGACGGCACGCCGGCCGCCGTCCAGGCCGACCCCGAGGTCCGCCGCGTCTATCTGGGGCAGAACGATGGCTATGCTTGAGGTTTCAGGGCTCAACGCCTGGTATGGGCCGAGCCATGTGGTGCACGATCTGTCCTTCGCGGTGGAGGAGGGGGAGATCGTCGCCCTGGTGGGCCGCAACGGCGCGGGCAAGACATCCACCCTGCGCGCCATCATGGGGCTGATGCCCCGGGCGGAGGGGCGGGTGACCTTCAACGGAACCGACCTCCTGCCTTTGGGCGCCCACGCCCGCTTCCGCCTGGGCCTTGCCTATGTGCCGGAGGAACGGCGCATCGTCTCCGGCCTCACGGTGCGGGAGAATCTGCAGCTCGGCCTGGTGGCCGCCGGCCGCACCGACGAGCGCGCCGCCATCGACGAGATCGCCCGCAGCTTCCCGCGCCTGAAGGAGCGGCTGACCCAGCAGGGCACCACCATGTCGGGCGGCGAGCAGCAGATGCTGGCCATCGCCCGCGCCATCATCGCCCGGCCGAAGATGGTGCTGCTGGACGAGCCTTCCGAAGGCATCATGCCGGTGCTGGTGGAGGAGATGGGCGCCCTGTTCCGCCGCCTGCGCGACCAGGGCACCACCCTGTTGCTGGTGGAGCAGAATGTGGAATGGGCGCTCAACCTCGCCGGCCGCGCCATCATCATCGACCAGGGCGAGAAGGTGCATGAATCCAGCGCCGCCGCGCTGCTCGCCGACACCGACATCCAGGACCGCTACTGCGCGGTCTGATCACGGGGCAGGACACCATGGAACTCACAGGCGAATACCGCATCAACGCCCCGCGCGAGACGGTGTGGCAGGCGATCCTCGACCCGCAGATGCTCCGCCGCTGCATTCCCGGCTGCAAGGAACTGGAGCAGACCGGGGACAATGCCTATGCCGCCAAGGTGCAGGTGAAGGTGGGGCCGGTCTCGGCCACCTTTGCCGGCACGGTGGAACTGGTGGACATGGAGGCGCCCGCCGGCTGCCGCATCGTCGGGCAGGGCAATGGCGGCATTGCCGGCTTCGCCAAGGGCGAGGCGAAGGTGTCGCTGGCGGAGGATGGCGCGGACACCCTCCTCGCCTACGTGGCCGACGCCCAGATCGGCGGCAAGCTCGCCGCCCTCGGCGGCCGGCTGGTGCAGGCCACCGCGAAGAAGCTCTCGGACCAGTTCTTCACCGCCTTCGCCGAGGCGCTGAACGCGCCCGCGGAGACGGCGCCGGAGGCGGAGGCCTCCTGAGGCGACCTTCGCCCTCTCACTTAAGGATAGAGAACGCGTTATCCGACCAGCTTGCGGTGCAAGCTGGTCGGCGCGTGCTCTAGAGCGCGATCCGATCAAATGGAACCCATTTGATCGGTGAATCGCCCTCTCACTTAAGGATAGAGAACGCGTTATCCGACCAGCTTGCGGTGCAAGCTGGTCGGCGCGTGCTCTAGCCGAGCTTTTGCGCATAGTCGTCCGGCTTGAAGCCCACCAGCAGGTCGTCGCCGGCTTCCAGCACCGGCCGCTTGATCATGGAGGGCTTCTCCAGCATCAGCGCGATGGCGCGGGCCTCGTCCAGGCCCTCCTTGTCGGCGTCGGGCAGCTTGCGGAAGGTGGTGCCGGAGCGGTTGAGGAGCTTTTCCCACCCGGCCTTGCGCACCCAGCCTTCGAGCCGCGCGCGCTCGATGCCCGCGGTCTTGTAGTCGTGGAAGACGTAGGCCACGCCGTTGGCGTCCAGCCACGCCCGCGCCTTCTTCATGGTGTCGCACGCCTTGATGCCGTAGATCGTCGCGCCCATCAGCAAATCCCCTTCACCGCAAAGCCGGATTGAAAGGGGGAAGGCTATAGCAAATTGCCCGCGCGGGGTGGACGCCCCCGCGGATGGTCTCCACCGGCGCCGCGCGGCGCCTGGTCACCGCAGGTCCGGCGGCCAGGCGAGGCCGGTGCGGCCTTCCGGCTCGTCCGGCGCCGCGGCGGCGCTCACCTCGGCGTCGGAAAGGCCGAGGGCGCGCAGCACCTCGCCGGTGCGGTCCGACAGATCGAGGGGCCGCGCCAGCGCCGGCGTGCGCGACAGGCGGGGCACCGCCGGCACGCGCTGCGGCCCGCAGCCGGGATGCCGGGCGGCCACGTGGGGGTCGCTCCAGGTCTCGTCCGGCGCCAGCACCGGGGCGACGCAGGCGTCGGTTCCGGCGAACAGGGCGGTCCAGTGGTCGCGGGGGGCGCAAGCGAAGGTGCGGGCCAGGGTGCGCTCGATGGCCGGCCATTGGGCGCGGTCCATGTGGTCGGGCGCCGCCCCCAGCTCCAGCGTGCGCCACAGGGTTTCGAAGAAGCCGCGCTCCAGCGCCCCCACGGCCATGAAGCCGCCGTCCGCGCAGGCATAGGTGCGGTAGAAGGGCGCCCCGCCCCCCAGCAGCCCGTCGCCGCGCTCCGGCCACAGGGGGGTCCGCCACAGGGGCAGGTGCATGGCCATGAGGGAGAGCGCGCCGTCCATCATGGCCGCGTCGATGAACTGCCCCCGGCCCGATGCCTTCGCCTCCACCACGGCCGCAAGGATGCCGATGGCGGCAATCAGGCTGCCGCCGGCGAAATCGGCCACCAGATTGAGCGGCGCTTCCGGCGGCGCCCCCTTGGGGCCGAGGCCGCCGAGCACGCCCGAAAGGGCGAGATAGGTGATGTCGTGCCCGGCCTCCTTCGCCCGCGGGCCGTCCTGCCCGAAGCCGGTGAGGGCGCAGTAGACGAGGCGCGGATTGAGGGCGGAGAGTTCGCCATAGCCCGCGCCGATGCGGTCGGCGACGCCGGGGCGGAAGCCCTCCACCACCACGTCCGCCGTCTTCGCCAGCGCATGCAGCGCGGCGCGGCCGGCGGGGGCCTTCAGGTCGAGGGCGATGTGGCGCTTGCCGCGGGAGAATTCCGGGATCGCGACGCCGGCCCGCCCGCCGCCCACCACGATCACGTCGGCGCCGAGGTCGGCCAGCAGCATGGTGCAATAGGGGCCGGGGGCGAGGCGGGACAGATCCACCACGCGGATGTCGGCGAGGGGGCCGCGGGAAGCGTTGGCGTCGGACATGGCGGTTCCTCGGTTCGTCCTCCGGCTCGCCCCCGCTCCTGCTTGCGGGGGAGGGGGTGGCGGAGGGGACTTGGCAGGTGTGCACGGGTCCGGTTCGCCCGGCATTGATCTGCGGGGAAGGGGCGGCCCCTTCCAGCCCTCCCCCGCAAGCGGGAGAGGGCGCGTCGTCACAGCCCCCGCGCGATGACGATGCGCTGCACGTCGCTGGTGCCCTCATAGATCTGGCACACCCGCACGTCGCGATAGATGCGCTCCACCGGGAAATCGGCGAGGTAGCCGTAGCCGCCATGGATCTGGATGGCGGCGGAGCAGACCTGCTCGGCCATTTCTGAGGCGAACAGCTTGGCCATGGAGGCTTGCGTGAGGCAGGGCAGGCCGGCCTCGCGCAGGGCGGCCGCGTGCAGCACCATCTGCCGCGCGGCTTCGATGCGGGTGGCCATGTCCGCCAGGCGGAAGGCGATGGCCTGATGCTCCATGATGGGCTTTCCGAAGGTCACGCGCTCGCGGGCATAGGCCCGTGCCGCCTCGAACGCGGCGCGTGCCATGCCCACGCACTGGGAGGCGATGCCGATGCGCCCGCCTTCCAGGTTGGCCAGCGCGATCTTCAGCCCCTCGCCCTCGGCACCCAGGCGCAGATCGGCGGGAAGGCGCATGTCGTTGAAGGCGAGCTGGCAGGTGTCGGAAGAATGCTGGCCCAGCTTCTCCTCCACCCGCACCACCTCATAGCCGGGGGTGTCGGTGGGCACGATGAAGGCGGAAAGGCCCTTCTTGCCCGCATCGGGATCGGTGACGGCGAACACCACCACCATCTGCCCGTTCTTGCCGGAGGTGATGAACTGCTTGGCGCCGGACAGGATGTAATGGTCCCCGTCGCGGCGGGCGCGGGTCTTCAGGTTCGCAGCGTCCGAGCCGGCCTGGGGCTCGGTGAGGGCGAAGCCGCCGATCCATTCGCCGGAGGCGAGCTTCGGCAGGAAGCGCTCCTTCTGCGCCTCGGTGCCGAACTTCACCAGCGGCATGCAGCCCACGGAGGAATGCACGCTGAGGATGGTGGAGCAGGCGCCGTCCGCCGCCGCGATCTCCTCCAGCGCCAGGGCATAGGACACAAGGTCGGTCTGCGATCCGCCATAGGCTTCCGGCACCAGCATGCCGAGGAAGCCGAGGGCGCCCATCTCCTTCAGCTCGGCGCCGGGAAAGCGGTGCTCGCGGTCGCGGGCGGCGGCGCCGGGGGCGAGGCGCTCGCAGGCGAAGGCGCGCACCGCCTCGCGGATCTCGGTCTGGGTTTCGGTGAGGATCATGGGGGGCTCCTCCGGGAGTGGTTCCTGTCGCGGTGGGACCCCTCTCCCGCGTGCGGGAGAGGGCGGCGAGGCAAACCTTCCTCAGCCCACCCGCTCGATGGCCACCGCGGTGGCCTCGCCGCCGCCGATGCACAAGGAGGCGATGCCGCGCTTCATGCCGTAGCGTTCCAGCGCGGCCAGAAGCGTCACCATCACCCGGGCGCCGGAGGCGCCGATGGGATGGCCCAGCGCGCAGGCGCCGCCGTGCACGTTCACCTTGTCCTGCGGCAGGCCAAGGTCGTGGATGGCCACCATGGGCACCACCGCGAACGCCTCGTTGATCTCGAACAGGTCCACGTCCGCCAGCGCCCAGCCGGTCCTTTCGGCGAGCTTCTGCACCGCGCCCACGGGGGCGGTGGTGAAGAGGTTGGGCGCCTGGGCGTGGGTGGCATGGCCGGCGATGACGGCGAGCGGGGTGAGGCCGCGCTTCTCGGCTTCCGAGCGGCGCATCAGCACCAAAGCGGCGGCGCCGTCGGAGATGGAGGAGGAATTGGCCGCGGTCACCGTGCCGCCGTCGCGGAAGGCGGGCTTCAGGGTGGGGATCTTGTCCAGCTTCGCCTTGGGCGGCTGCTCGTCCGCCGCCACCACGCGCTCGGCCTTGCCGGCCTTCACCGTCACCGGGGTGATCTCGGCGTCGAAGGCGCCGTCGGTCATGGCCTTCTGGGCCTTGGTGAGGGAGGCGATGGCGAAGGCGTCCTGCGCCTCGCGGGTGAACTGGTAGGCCTGGGCGCAATCCTCGGCGAAGGTGCCCATGAGGCGGCCCTTGTCGTAGGCGTCCTCCAGCCCGTCGAAGAACATGTGGTCAAGGACCTTGCCGTGTCCCATGCGGTAGCCGCCGCGGGCGCGGTCCAGCAGATAGGGGGCGTTGCTCATGCTCTCCATGCCGCCGGCCACCGCCACCCCGGCAGAACCGGCGAGGAGGAGGTCGTGGGCGAACATGGCGGCCTTCATGCCCGAGCCGCACATCTTGTTGACGGTGGTGGCACCGGAGGAAAGGGGCAGCCCGGCGCCGAGGCCGGCCTGGCGCGCCGGCGCCTGGCCGAGGCCGGCGGGCAGCACGCAGCCGAACACCACTTCGTCCACCTGGTCCGGCGCGAGGCCGGCGCGGGACAAAGCGGCGGCGATGGCCGCGGCGCCCAGCGCCGGGGCGGCCACGTCCTTCAGGTCGCCCTGGAAGCCGCCCATGGGCGTGCGGGCGGCGCCGACGATGACGATGGGATCAGCGGCAGTCATTTTCATTTTCCTCCCGGTGTTGCGATGGCGGCCGGCGCCGGCGCACCCGGCAGCGGCCGTGGTGTGGCTGCCGTCAGCGCGGCGGCATCCGCAGCGCGCCGTCGAGGCGGATCACCTCGCCGTTCAGCATGGTGTTCTCGCAGATGTGCCGCACCAGGGCGGCATATTCCGGCGGGCGGCCGAGGCGGGGCGGGAAGGGCACGGTCTTGCCCAGCGAATCCTGCACTTCCTGGGGCAGGCCGGCCATCATCGGGGTCTCGAAAATCCCCGGGGCGATGGTGACCACGCGGATGCCGAAGCGCGCCAGCTCCCGCGCCACCGGCAGGGTGAGGGCCGCGACGCCGCCCTTGGAGGCGGCATAGGCGGCCTGGCCGATCTGGCCGTCGAAGGCGGCGATGGAGGCGGTGTTGATGATGACGCCGCGCTCGCCTTCCGCGTCGGGCTCTTCCTTCACGATGGCATCGGCGGCGAGCCGCAGCATGTTGAAGGTGCCCACCAGATTGATGGAGACGGCGCGGGCGAAGCTGTCCAGCCGGTGCGGGCCGTCGCGGCCCGCCACCTTCTCGCCGGGGGCGACGCCGGCGCAGTTCACGAGGCCGTGGAGGTGGCCGAAGGCCTCCCTGGCGAGGGTGACGGCGGCGATGCCGTCAGCCTCGCTGGTGACGTCGGCCTTCTGGAAGCGCACCGCATCGCCCAGCTCCGCGGCGATGGCCTCGCCGGCTGCGGCGTTGATATCCACACCCACCACCCTGGCGCCTTCCGCCACCAGCATCCGGGTGACGGCGGCACCGAGGCCGGAGCCGGCGCCGGTGACGAGAAACACGCGGCCTTCGATCTTCATGGTTTCCTCCCGGGATGATGCCTGGGCCGTCCCCGCCGGGTGGGAAGGCCGGTTGCCGCCTCTACGCTCAAGAAGAGAGACCGTCATGTGCTGTAGCCACGATGGGTGTGGCATTCGATGGCGGAAGCGATCTAAATTTTTGAGCGATTCTGCCATATGCGAGAATGGAGCCCCGCCCCTTGGAACGGCGCATGATATCCGCCCGCTTCGTGGACGATGCGCTCGATTGCCTGACAGGGCGGGGCATCGACCCGCAGCCGGTGCTGGCGCGGGCCGGGCTCGTTCCGCCAGTGTTGGGGCATGTTTCGGCGGAACAGTACGGGGCGCTTTGGACGGCGGTGGCCGAGGCCCTCGACGACGAATTCTTCGGCCTCGGCGCGCGTCCCATGCGCTGCGGCAGCTTCACCCTGCTGTGCCATGCCCTGATGGGCGCGGCGACGCTGGAGCAGGCGCTGAAGCGCGCCCTGCGCTTCCTGCGCGTGGTGCTGGACGATCCGGTGGGCAAGCTGGAGGTGGCGGAAGGGCGCGCCGCCATCGTGCTGGAGGACCGCGGGGCGGCGCGCTCGGCCTTCGCCTATCGCACCTACTGGATCATCGTGCACGGCATCACCTGCTGGCTGGTGGGCCGGCGCATTCCATTGCGGCAGGTGGATTTCCGCTGCGGGCCGCCGGCGCACGGGGCGGACTACGGCCTGTTCTTCGGCGCGCCGGTGCGCTTCCATGCCCCGGTCAGCCGGCTGGTCTACGATGCCGACTTCCTCAAGCTGCCGGCCCATCGCAGCGAGCGGGCCCTGCGCGATTTCCTGCGTGCCGCGCCGGCCAACATCCTGGTGCGCTACCGGCATGATGCCGGCCTTGCCGCCAAGGTGCGGGCGCGGTTGCGCGACCTGCCGGCGAGCGCGTGGCCGGGCTTCGAGGACCTCGCCCGGCAATTGCGCCTGCCGGCGTCCACCCTGCGTCGCCGGCTGGCCCATGAGGGCCGCACCTATCGCGACATCAAGGACGAGCTGCGCCGCCTGAAGGCCGAGGCGCTGCTGCTCTCCACCGCCTTGCCGGTGGGGGACATTGCCGCGGAGCTGGGCTTTTCCGAGCCCAGCGCCTTCCATCGCGCCTTCCTGAAGTGGACCGGCCTCAGCCCCGGCGCCTTCCGCCGCAGGCCGGCGGACTGAGCCGCCTCAGCTCGCCTGCGCCTGCACTTCCCCGCCGGCCTGCCCGATCTGCTCCAGATGCTCCTGCAGGGCGAGGCGATCGAGGGAGCGGATGGGCAGGGCGACGAAGATGGCGATGCGCCGGTCCAGCAGCCGATAGGCGTCGGCGAAGGCGAAGGACAGGTCGGTGGCGGTGCCGCCGACGACCTTGGGGTCGGGAATGCCCCAATGGGCGGACATGCGATGCCACGGCTCGCCGGGAAAGGTGGGGCAGGTCTCGTTGGCGGCGTCGTCGCAGACGGTGAACACGAAGTCGAAGTGCGGCGCGTCGGGGCCTGTGAATTCGTGCCAGCTTTTCGGGCGCAGGGCGCTCACGTCGTAATTCAGGCCGGCGAGCAGCTTCAGCGTTTCCGGGTGCACCTGCGCCGCGGGGGCAGTGCCGGCGGAATAGGCGCGGAAATGGCCTTTGCCCAGCCGGTTGAGAATGCATTCGGCCATGAGCGAGCGCGCCGAATTGGCGGTGCACAGGAACAGGACATTGAAAACGCGGTCGTCCGACATGTCTTCCTCCACCGATTCTTTTCCGCCGCCGGAGCCCGCGCCGGCCGGATGGCCCGGCGGTACGGCGCGTGGCGCTTCAAGGCACCGGCCCCGCGGCGCATCGACCGGGCGGGTCGCGGCAGCATGAGCGTTGCCCGGCTCCTGGGCGAGTCCGGTCCGACAACGCAAACGGAGGCCAGGCCGGCCTGTCAACACGTATCTTGCCGGCCGCTGGCAAGACGCGCGACGAGGTGGCGTCCGCCGCCGGTCCGTGCGACGGTAGCCGGCGCCGGGGGGTATTTGACGGCGGGGCGCGCCCTCACTACCTGTGCCCCTCATGACCTGTGCGCTACGCTCCCGGCGGAGCGGCGCCGCCGGAGGCTCTGTTGTCCCTCGTCACCACCATCCGCAAGTCGCTGGTCCCCGTTCACCCGGAGGGCTACCCCTTCATCGCCTTCGCGGCGGTGATCGCGCTCGTCCTGCTCGCCTTCTCCACCTTCTTCGGCATGATCGCGGTGGGCCTTGCCATCTGGACCGCGCTGTTCTTCCGCGATCCGCCGCGGGTGACGCCGGTGCGCGAAGGGCTGGTGGTGGCGCCGGCCGACGGGCGCATCTCGCAGATCGGCCTTGCCGTGCCGCCGCGGGAGCTGGACCTGTCCGACACGCCGCTCCTGCGCGTGTCCATCTTCATGAACGTGTTCAACGTGCACGTGAACCGGGCGCCGGTGACCGGGCGCATCGAGCGCGTCGCCTACAAGCCCGGCATCTTCCTGAATGCCGACCTCGACAAGGCGAGCGAGGACAACGAGCGCAACGGCATGGTGCTGGCAACGCCGTTCGGCCGCATCGGCTGCGTGCAGATTGCCGGCCTCATCGCCCGGCGCATCGTCTCGTTCGTGCGGGAAGGCGAATCCATCGGCGCCGGCGAGCGCTTCGGCCTCATCCGCTTCGGCTCGCGGGTGGATGTCTACCTGCCGGTGGGCACGCGGGTTCACGTGGCCGAAGGCCAGCTCACGGTGGCCGGGGAAACGGTGCTGTGCGATTTCGCGGCCGCGCCCCCGCGCGACACCGCATACCGGGTGAGCTGATGGAAACCCCGTTTCCGCCCTTCGATCCAGAGGGCCGGCCGCGCCCGCGCTTCGGCCGCTTCGGCCGGGTGCCGGTGCGGGTGCTGCTGCCCAATCTGGTGACGCTGCTGGCCCTGTGCTCGGGCCTCACGGCCGTGCGCCTGGCCATCGAGGAGCGCATCGAGCTGGCGCTGGCCGCCATCGTTTTCGCCGCCCTGCTGGATGGCATCGACGGGCGGCTCGCCCGGGCGCTGAAGGGCACCTCGCGCTTCGGCGCCGAGCTGGACAGCCTGGCGGACTTCGTGAATTTCGGCTGCGTGCCGGCGCTCATGCTCTATTTCTGGGGGCTGAACGAGGCCGGCTCGTTCGGCTGGATCGCCGCGCTCACCTATGCCATCTGCGCCGCCCTGCGCCTCGCCCGCTTCAATGTGATGCTGGACGACCCGGACAAGCCGCCCTTCGCCGGCGACTTCTTCACCGGCATTCCGGCCCCGGCGGGGGCCATCACCGTGCTGCTGCCGGTCTATCTGGAGCTGATCGGCGTGCCCCACGGCGGCGTGAGCGCGCCGCTGGCGCTGATCTACACCGTGGCCATCGCCTTCCTGATGATCTCCACCGTCCCCGCCTGGTCCGGCAAGACGCTGGGGCGCCGGGTGCGCCGCGACATGGTGCTGCCCCTGTTCGTGCTGGTGGCCCTCTTCTTCGCGCTGCTGGCGAGCTATCCGTGGATCGTGCTCACCGTCTGCTCGGTGCTCTATCTCGCGCTGCTGCCGGTCTCGACCCTGCGCCACCGCCGGCTGATGGCGGCGTTCCGGGCGGAGCATCCGGCAGCGGAAGGGGCGGGCCCGCGCCCGTCCTGAAGCCGCCGGCCCGCGGCGCCCGTTTCGAGCGCCCATTCCGGATGGCCAATCTGGCCGCCACCGTTTGCGGCAGTAATGCATACAATAGTCACATATCAGCCTATTTTTTAGGCTCATGACCGTGTGACGCGGGCGTGGCCGCGGGCCGAAATAGCTAATAACTATTTGAAATAAAACATATTTAAACTTTTTGTATGCAATTGGCACATGGCTTGAATAAGGGGAGGGGACAATCACCCATGGGGATGCCTCCCGATGAACCGCCGTGAATTCATGAAGTCCGCGTCCGCCACCGCCGTTGCCTCCGGCGCCGGCGTCGCAGCTCCCGCCGTCTTCTCCTCGGCGCAGGCGCAGGCGCGCAACGAGACCTTGCTCATCGTCTCGGAGAGCGGCCCCAACAATCTCGACATCCATGGCGTCGGCACCAACGTGCCCGGCTATGAGGCGAACTGGAACTGCTACGACCGCCTCATCACCCACGAGATGACCGAGAAGGACGGGGTGCGCTACTACGACCGCGACAAGCTCAAGGGCGAGCTGGCCGAGGACATGAACATCTCCGACATGTCGGTGACCTTCAAGCTGAAGAAGAATGCCACCTTCCAGGACGGCTCCCCGGTCACCGCCAAGGATGTGAAGTGGTCGCTGGACCGCGCCGTCTCGGTGGGCGGCTTCCCCACCTTCCAGATGAAGGCCGGCTCGCTGGAGAAGCCGGAGCAGTTCGTGGTGGTGGACGACCACACGGTGCGCGTGGACTTCCTGCGCAAGGACCGCCTCACCATCCCCGACCTTGCGGTGATCGTGCCGTGCGTCATCAATTCCGGCCTGGTGCAGAAGAACGCCACCGAGAAGGACCCCTGGGGCCTCGAATACACCAAGCAGAACACGGTGGGCTCCGGCGCCTATCGCGTCACCAAGTGGACCCCCGGCACGGAAGTGATCTTCGAGCGCTTCGACGACTGGAAGGGCGGCCCGCTGCCCAAGATCAAGCGCGTCATCTGGCGCATGGTGCCGTCCGCCGGCAACCGCCGGGCGCTGCTGGAGCGCGGCGATGCGGACATCTCCTACGACCTGCCCAGCAAGGACTTCATGGAGATGAAGCAGGCGGGCAAGCTCACCATCACGTCCGTGCCCTATTCCAACGGCGTGCAATACATCGGCATGAACGTGAAGAACCCGCCCTTCGACAATGTGAAGGTGCGCCAGGCCATCGCCTATGCCATCCCCTACCAGAAGATCATGGACGCCGCCTTGTACGGCCTGGCCAAGCCCATGTTCGGCGCCCCGGCGGATGCGCCCACCCAGGTGGCCTGGCCGCAGCCCACAAAATTCACCACCGACCTTGCCAAGGCCAAGCAGCTCCTCGCCGAGGCGGGCTACCCCAACGGGCTTGAGACCACCCTTTCGTTCGACCTGGGCTTTGCCGGCGTCAACGAGCCCATCTGCGTGCTGCTGCAGGAGAACCTGGCCCAGCTCGGCATCAAGACCACCATCAACAAGATCCCCGGCGCCAACTGGCGCACGGAACTGACGAAGAAGGTGCTGCCGCTCTACACCAATGTGTTTTCGGGCTGGCTGGACTACCCCGAATACTTCTTCTTCTGGTGTTACCACGGCAACAATTCTATCTTCAACACCATGAGCTACCAGTCGCAGGCGATGGACGCCTTCATCGACGCGGCCCGCGCCTCGGCCGCCAATGGCGACAGGACGGCGTATGATGCCAATGTGAAGGGCATGGTGGACCTCGCCTTCGCCGACGTGCCGCGCATCCCGCTCTACCAGCCCTATGTGAACGTCGCGATGCAGAAGAACGTCACCGGCTACGAATACTGGTTCCACCGCCGGCTCGACTATCGCGCCTTCCAGAAGGGCTGAGGCGCGCCTTCCGGCACAGCCGGGGGCGGTCCGCCGCCCTGCGGCCCCGCCGCGGGCGAAGGCGGGATTACTGCGGGTGCGGCGGCAGCCAGTCCACGGCGCCGCCGGCCCCGTCGCATCAAGGGATTGCACCATGCTGAAGCTTATAGGCAGCCGTCTCGCCACCGCCGTGCCGAGCCTCATCGGTGTGGTGATCGTCACCTTCCTGCTCACCCGCGTGCTGCCGGGCGATACGGCGGCCTATTTCGCCGGCCCGGCCGCGACGCCGGAGGCCATCGCCGAAATCCGCACCAAGCTCGGCCTCGACAAGTCGCTGCCCGCGCAGTTCGTGGATTATGTTTCGGCGCTGGCGGCGGGAGACTTCGGCACCTCCTTGTCCACCGGCCAGCCGGTGGCCGCGGAGATCGCCGCGCGGCTTCCCGCCTCCGCGGAACTGACGCTGGCGGGGCTCATCCTCGCCCTCGCCATCGCCGTTCCCTTCGGCATCATGGCGGCGGTGAAGCAGGGCTCGTGGGTGGATCACGCCTGCCGGCTCATCACCACGGCGGGCGTCTCCCTGCCGGTGTTCTTCACCGGCCTGCTGCTGGTCTATGTGTTCTACTTCAAGCTGGGCTGGGCGCCGGCCCCGCTGGGCCGGCTCGACGTCTACTTCTCGGCGCCGGAGACGGTGACCGGCTTCTATCTCATCGACAGCCTGATCGCCCGCGACCTTGAAACCTTCCGGGCGGCGCTGGCGCAGCTGGCAGTGCCGGCCATCACCCTCGCCATCTTCGCCTTGGCGCCCATCGCGCGCATGACGCGGGCCTCCATGCTGGCGGTGCTCTCCTCCGAATTCGTGCGCACGGCGCGCGCGGCGGGGCTCACCGACTATACGGTGATCATCACCTATGCCTTCCGAAACGCCATGCTGCCGGTGGTGACCACGCTGGGCATGGTCTTCTCCTTCCTTTTGGGCGCCAACGTGCTGGTGGAGAAGGTGTTCGCCTGGCCGGGCATCGGCTCCTATGCGGTCGAGGCGCTGATCACGTCCGACTTTGCGCCGGTGCAGGGCTTCGTGCTCGCCATGGCGGTGCTTTACGTGGTCCTCAATCTCCTCATCGACATCGCCTACGGCATCATCGACCCCCGCGCGCGGAGCGAAGCATGACCCTCGCCACGGCCGAAACCCACGCCCCCCGGGGCCTCGCCGCGACGCTGGCGCATGCGCGCTACGTCATCTCCGACAATCCGGTCACCGGTATCGCCTTCGGCATGTTCCTGGTGCTGGTGGTGTGCGCCACCATCGGGCCGTTCATCGTGCCCTACGACCCTTTGGCCAGCGACACCGCGGCCGCGCTGCAGGCGCCCTCGGCCGCCCACTGGTTCGGCACCGACAATCTGGGGCGGGACATCTTCTCCCGCGTCGTCGTCGCCACACGGCTGGACATGGCCATTGCCGTCTTCTCGGTGGCGCTGGTGTTCGCCGCGGGCGGCATCGCCGGCATCGCCTCCGGCTTCTTCGGGGGGTGGACCGACCGCATCATCGGCCGCATCTCCGACACCATCATGGCCTTTCCGCTGTTCGTGCTGGCCATGGGCATCGTGGCGGCGCTGGGCAATACGGTGACCAATATCGTCATCGCCACCGCCATCATCAATTTTCCGCTCTATGTGCGGGTGGCCAAGGCGGAAGCCGCCATCCGCCGCAATGCCGGCTATGTGCAGGCGGCGCGCCTCACCGGCAATTCGGAGTGGCGCATCCTGCTCACGACCATCTTGCCCAACATCATGCCCATCATGATGGTGCAGATGTCGCTCACCATGGGCTACGCCATCCTGAATGCGGCGGGCCTCTCCTTCATCGGCCTCGGCGTGCGCCCGCCCACCCCGGAATGGGGAATCATGGTGGCGGAAGGCGCCGGCTACATCGTGTCGGGCGAATGGTGGATCGCTTTGTTCCCCGGCCTTGCCCTCATGTTCGCGGTGTTCTGCTTCAACCTCCTGGGCGACGGTCTGCGCGACATCGTCGATCCCCAGCGTCGCACCTGATGGAGACGCACATGCACGGCGTCGTGGACGTGAAGGCCGAGGCGGCCGGCTCCGAGGCCCCCAGCGGGCCGCTGCTGGAGGTGCGGGACCTCACCGTGGAATTCCTCACCCGCCGCGGCGTGGTCACCGCGGTCAGCCAGGTGAACCTCACCCTCAACAAGGGCGAGACGCTGGGCATCGTCGGCGAGAGCGGCTCGGGCAAGTCGGTGACCTCCTATACGGTCATGCGCATCCTCGACCGGGCGGGGCGCATCGCCGACGGCTCCATCACCTTCTCCGGCATCGACGTGGCGCACGCGCCCGAAAGCACCATGCGCGACCTGCGCGGGCGCGAGATGTCCATGATCTTCCAGAATCCGCGCGCCGCGCTGAACCCGATCCGCAAGGTGGGCGCGCAGATCGGCGACGTGCTGCTGCAGCACGTGCAGGCCGATGCCCGCAACGTGAAGGAGAAGGTCATCGACATCCTCCGCCAGGTGCGCATCGCCCGGCCGGAGGAGCGCTATCACGCCTATCCGTTCGAATTGTCGGGCGGCATGTGCCAGCGCATCGTCATCGCCCTGGCGCTGGCGTGCCGGCCGCAATTGATGATCGCCGACGAGCCCACCACCGGCCTGGACGTGACCACCCAGAAGGCGGTGATGGACCTTGTGACCGAGCTGACGCGCGAGCGCGGCATGTCCACCATCCTCATCACCCACGACCTGGGCCTTGCCGCCGCTTATTGCGACACGGTGATGGTGATGGAGAAGGGCAAGGTGGTGGAAACCGCCCCCGCCGAGCGCATCTTCCGCGACCCCCAGCACCCCTATACCCGCAAGCTGATGCGGGCGACGCCGCGCCCGGGCATCACGCTGAAGGATCTGCTGCCGGAGGAGCCGGCGGAGAACCCTCTCCCGCCTGAAGCCGGAAACATCCGGCTTCAGCACTTGGGAACCGAACTCGGCAACAGCCGAGTTCAGGCGGGGGAGGGCAGGGTGGGGGCAGATGCCTCCTGTCCGGCCGTGGTTGCAGGTGAAGGCGCCAGCCCCCTCCCCAGCCCTCCCCCGCAAGCGGGAGAGGGAGTAGCGCTGCTCAAGGTCGAAAATCTCCTCAAGGAATATCCGCGCCAGGGCGCGCCCTCGGCCTTCCTCGCCGGCCTTCTGGGCAAGAAGGCGCCGGCGGAGGACGCCATCTTCCGCGCCGTGGACGGCATCTCCTTCGAGGTGCGCAAGGGCGAGAGCGTGGGGCTGGTGGGGGAGAGCGGCTGCGGCAAGTCCACCACCTCCACCATGGTGATGCGCCTCATCGACCCGACTGCCGGCCGCATTTCATTTGCCGGCGAAGATATTGGCGATGTGCCGGCTAAAGACTTCGCCCATCATCCCATGCGCCGGCGCATCCAGATGGTGTTCCAGGACCCCACGGAGAGCCTGAACCCCCGCTACACCGCCGCCCGTGCCATCGCCGATCCGCTCCTGCGCATGGCCGGCATGTCCGGCGGAGCGGCCCTCGATGCCAAGGTGGCGGAGCTGGCCGACATGGTGGGGCTGCCGCAGGGCCTGCTGGAGCGCTTCCCGCACCAGCTTTCCGGCGGCCAGAAGGCCCGCGTGGGCATCGCCCGCGCCATCGCCCTGGAGCCGGACCTGGTGATTCTCGACGAGCCGACGGCGGCCCTCGACGTGTCGGTGCAGGCGGTGGTGCTGAACCTTCTGGAGGCGCTGAAGCTGCGCCTGGGCATGAGCTATCTCTTCGTCTCCCACGACCTGCACGTGGTGGGCCTGCTGTGCGACCGGGTGATCGTCATGCGGCAGGGGCGCATCGTGGAGGAGGGCGCCTCCCGCGCGGTGCTGGAAGCGCCGCAGGACGCCTATACCCGCGAGCTCATCTCCGCCATTCCCCATCCCCCCGTCTGAGGCGCCCATGGCCGAGGAAACCGCACTCCCATCCGTGCCCGACGCGGCGCTCGAAGCCCTGCTGGACGGGGCACTGGCCGCCCATGGCATCGCCCCCGAGCCCGCATGGCGCGCCGAGGCGCTGGTCAATCTGCGCACCATCGCCGATGCCGCAACCCTGGTGCGCAGCCTGGACCTCGGGGATGCCGCCGAGCCGGCCCCCGTCTACCATCCGTGAGGTCCGAATGAATGCGCCCCTCGCCCCGGCGGATGCCGATGGCCTCGCCACCGCCACCGCCATGGAGATCGCCGCGGCCGTGGCCGGCGGCGCGGTCACCGCCCGCGCCGTGACCGAGGCCACCCTGGCCCGCATCGCCGCCGTGGACGGCGCCGTCAACGCCTTCACCGACGTGACCGCCGCCCGCGCCCGCGCCCGGGCCGACGCCATCGACGCCCGCCGTGCCGCCGGTGCTCCGCTGGGGCCGCTGGCGGGGGCGCCGTTCGCGGTGAAGAATCTGTTCGACGTGGCGGGCCTGCCCACCCGCGCCGGCTCGAAGATCAACCGCGACCTGTCGCCGGCCGCCGGTGACGCCATGCTGGTGGCGCAGCTGGAGGCGGCGGACGCGGTGCTGGTGGGTGCCCTCAACATGGGCGAATATGCCTACGACTTCACCGGAGAGAACGTGCATGACGGGCCCTCGCGCAATCCGCGCGACCTCGGCCACATGTCGGGCGGCTCCTCCGGCGGGTCGGGGGCGGCGGTGGCGGCGGGGCTGGTGCCGGTGGCGCTGGGCTCGGACACCAACGGCTCCATCCGCGTGCCCTCGGCCCTGTGCGGCACCTTCGGCCTGAAGCCCACCTATGGCCGGCTGGGGCGCGGCGGCAGCTTTCCCTTCGTCACCGCCCTCGACCATCTCGGCCCGCTGGCGCGCTCCACCGCCGACCTCGCCGCCTTCTACGACGCCATGCAGGGCGCCGATGCGCGCGACCCGGGCCAGACCGAGCGCCCCTTCGAGCCGGTTTGCGGGCTGCTGGGACAGGGGGCGGAGGGGCTGCGGGTGGCGGTGGCCGGCGGCTATTTCCGCAACCGCGCGCTGCCGGAGGCCTTCGCCGCCGTGGACGCCTGCGCCGACGCCCTCGGCACCAGCCTGCGGGTGGATGTGCCCGACGCGGCCCGCGCCCGCGCCGCCGCCTTCGTCATCACCGCGGCCGAGGGCGCGAGCCTGCACGCCCGCCGCCTCGCCGCCCGGGCGCAGGATTTCGACCCGGCGGTGCGCGACCGCCTGCTCGCCGGCCTCGCCATTCCCGCCGCGTGGGTGGATGCGGCGCAGCGCTTCCGCCGCCATTTCCGCACGCAGATGCTGCGCCTGTTCGAGACCTGCGACGTGCTGCTCGCCCCCGCCACACCCTGCCGCGCGCCGAAGCTGGGGCAGAAGACCTTCGTGCTGGATGGGCAGGAGATGCCGGCCCGGCCCAATATCGGCCTCTTCACCCAGCCCATATCCTTCATCGGCCTGCCGGTGGCCGCGGTGCCGGTGTTCGTGGCGGCGGGGGCGGCGCCGCACCTGCCCCTGGGCGTGCAGGTGATCGCCCCGCCCTGGCGGGAGGACCTGGCGCTGCGCGTGGCCGCGGCGCTGGAGCGCGCCGGCGTCGCTCGGGCGCCGGTGGCGGAACACTGAGGGGAGGCATGATGGACATCGACATTGCGCAGGTGAAGGCCGAGGTGGAGGAGGCCTTCGCCCGCTACGAAGCCGCGCTGGTGGGCAACGACGTGGCAACCCTGGAGGCCCTGTTCCGCGATGACCCGCGTACCATCCGCTTCGGCGGCGGCGAGAATCTCTACGGCATGGACGCCATCCGCGCCTTTCGCCGGGCGCGTGCGCCCGTGGGGCTGGAGCGCACCCTCGCGCAAACCGTCATCACCACCTATGGTCGCGACTTCGCGGTGGCCTCCACCTTGTTCACCCGCGCGTCCGCGCCGGGGCAGGTGGGCCGGCAGCAGCAGAGCTGGGTGCGTTTTCCCGATGGCTGGCGGGTGGTCGCAGCCCATGTTTCGATGATTCCGCAGGGCGGCTGACCGCGCTTCCGGTTTCCACCGGATTTCGCGCCGCCCCCGAATCCGGCTAGATTTCTAAAGTCATGACCCTGCTTACGCCGCCCCCTCTCAAGTCTGCTGAACCCGCCCCGCGCAGCCGCAGGCGCCGGGGTGCCGGCCGCCCCGTGACCCGGACCGAGGAATTGCGGCTGCAGATTGCCGACGACATCGTTCGCGGCCGCCTCGCCCCCGGAACGGCGCTGGAAGAGGTGGAAATCGCCCGCCGCTACGGCGTGTCGCGCACTCCGGTGCGCGAGGCGCTGCGCGATCTGGCGGGCTCGGGCCTGGTGGAGGCGCGGCCCCATCGCAGCGCGCTGGTGGCGCAGCCCTCGCTGGAGCGGCTGCGCGGCATGTTCGATGTGATGGCGGAGCTGGAAGCCCTGTGCGCCGGCCTGTGCGCGGTGCACATGACGGCGCCGGAGCGGGCCGCGCTGGAATCCATCCACGGCGAATTGGCCGACCTGACCCGCCGCGGCGACGAGAGCGGCTACACCGTGCTCAACGAGCGGTTCCACACCAGCCTTTATGCCGGCAGCCACAACGATTATCTCACCGAGCTGACGCTGGCCACCCGCGCCCGCCTGCAGCCGTTCCGCCGGGCACAGTTCCGCACCCTGGGCCGTCTGGCCTTGTCCTACCAGGAGCACGACCGGGTGGTGACCGCCATCCTGCGCGGCGACAAGGCGGAGGCGGCGGCGGCCATGCGCGCCCACATCCTCACCGTCGAGGACGCCTACGAGCGCTACGCCGAGAGCGTGTGAGCCGGCGCATCCGTCCGGCCCAGCCCGGAAGACCGGAGCCGATGCCCCGATGGCGGCTCCGCGCTCACTGCGCGGCGTCGGCGTCGGTGAGGTTGTCGAGCCCCTGCACGATATGCTGCGCCAAGGCGTCGGCGAGGGCGGACGGCTCGTGGCGGTTGCGCAGGAGGCCGATGTCGCAGGGCGGAAGCGGCGGGTAGCCGTCCGCCGTCCCCAGCACCCGCATGCCGGTGCGCAAGGCCGATTCCGGCAGGACGGAAACCGCAAGGCCCGCCAGCACGGCGGCGGCGACCGCGCCCGCATTGGGGCTCGCATAAAGCACCCGATGCCCGCGCCCCGCCCCGGCAAGGCGCGAGACGGCGAGGTCGCGCCATTGGCAGGTGGGCCGTCCCAGCGCCAGCGGCACCGGCGTTTCCAGATGCACCGCATGGCGGGCGGAGGAGACCCAGAGCAGGCGCTCGCGGCGGATGACGTGGGCGTTGCGGGCGGTGATCTCGGTGGCGGTGATGATGGCAAGGTCGATGCTGCCGCCGGCAATGTGCTGCACCAGCTCGCTCGACGGCTCGCAGATGACGCTGAGCTCCACTGACGGATGGGTGCGGGAAAAGCGCGCCATGATGTCCGGCAGGTAGCGGTCGGCGTAATCGTCCGGCACGCCGAGGCAGACCCGCCCGGACAGCGCCGCATCGGCAAAGCTCGACACCGCCTCCAGGTTCAATTTGACGATGCGGCGGGCGAAATCCAGAAGCCGCTCGCCATCCTCGGTGAGTCGGGAGGCGCGTCCGTCGCGCACGAACACCGGCCGCCCCACGCGCTCCTCCAGGCGCTTCATCTGCATGGAGACCGCCGATTGGGTCTTGTGCACCACCTCCGCCGCGCGGGTGAAGCTGCCCGTTTCGGCGATGGCGACGAAGGTGCGCAACTGGTCCGGGTCCAGCATGGCTGTCATGCAAACGCCTTCCCGCACATTTTGCGCCGTTTTGGCCCTGGGGGCGGCGGCGCGTGCAAGCTGTTGTAACTCAATGAAAGATCCGCCTCCAGCCAGCTTTGGCGCGGCCGGATGGCGCTCTCATTCATCAAACGGAATGATACGAGAGATGAAAAACATTCGCTAGCGTGATTTATCCCGCACCGCCACAAAGGGTCACGCCGAAGCGACGAGACGCGAAACCGGGTGGCCTGAGCAGCCGCCGGGGGCCCAGAAAGGAGGCCTGCGGAACGCGCAAGCGGCGATGGAGATGAAGATGAGCGTTCACGGAGAAACCCGAAGTGTCGTCTTTGCCCCGGTGGGCGAGATGCTGGCCGCCTGCTGCCTTGCCCTCGTGGCCGTGGCGGTCCATGGCGCAAAGGCCGCGGGCGCCGTGGGCCGCGCCATCGAGCGACGCCGCGTGCTCGCCGAGCTTGCCGGCCTTGATGATCATATGCTGCGGGACATCGGCGTCACGCGCGCGGATTTGCGCGATGCGGCGGCCACGCCGTTCCCCGCCGATCCCACCCGCCTCCTGGTGCTGCGCACCATCGAGCGGCGCACCGCCACCCGCCTCGCCGGCCGCAGCCGCGGCGCATAGAGCCCGATCTGGCCGGGTCAGATCCTTCGCTATCCAACAGGATAGAGCGTGATCCGGCGGAAGTGCCCCTCGTTTCCGCCGTGACTCGACCCGCGCCGTCCGCAACCGGCGCGGGTCGCTTTCTGTCTGCGGCCCGGGCCGCCGGAAGACGGGGCGCAGCGGGCCCGCTACTTGGTGTCCTGCCGGCCCGGAGGGCCGCCGGCGGAAGGCTTGCCCGCGGGGGTCCGGCCGGGCTGGCGCGCATCGGGCTGCGCCTTCACCAGGCGTGGCTTTTCCGGCGGCAGGGTTTCCGCCTCCTGCACGGACTGGCTGGAGGAGGGGGACATCATGTCCATCCAGAATTCCGGCACCCCATAGGCCTGCCGGCTGCCGTCGCTGCCGGGCACCGCGGGCGGGAAGCCCTGGGCGAAGAGCTGGGCGAAGAAGCGCTGGAACGGCATCAGCGGCGGCGGCGGCGGCTCCGGCGGCGGCGCGGCGCGCGGGGGAATGCCGGCCTGCGTCATGGTGTTGGCCATGGCGTTCACCACGTCCTGCCAGGAATTGGCCGGCGGGCGCTGCGGCGCGGGGGCGGGGGCCGCGCGCTGGTACATCATCTGCGCGAAGGCATCGGCCCAGGGATTGCCGCTGGAATAGGCGCGCGGCGCGGTTTCCGCCGCGGTGCTGGTGAAGGCGAGGAAGGCGTCGATCCAGGGATTGCCGCTGGAAATGGGGGCGATGCGGTGCTCGGTCTGGCCCGGCATGCGGCTGAGCATGGCGGCCATCATCTGCTGCAGGGCGCCGGAGGCGGCCAGGGACTTGGCAAGCCCGCCCACCACCAGGGTGGCGTAGCTGGGCATCATCTGCCGCACGATGGCGACGCCGAGGCCGGTGGTTGCCGCCACCTGTGTCGCCACGGCCTTCGACACCTCGTTGGAGCCGAACACGGTGTCCAGCGCCTCGCCGCCGGCCCGGGTCAGCTCCGCCGGCGGAGCGGGCTGGGAATAGAAGGCCCCGTAGGGACCGCTGCTCATGAGGGCCATCAGCGAGGCGAGCGCCTCGGGAGACTGGGTGGCGTGCTTGAACGCCTCGGCGAAGGCCGGCATCACCGCCTCGGTCACGGCCTGGGCCTGCTGCCCGGACAAGCCGTAGACGCGGGCGAGATTTTCGAGGGCCTGCCCACCCTGGGCCGCCCTCAGCATCTCCACGAACTGATCCATCCCTGCGTACTCCACCGCAGCCGGGTCGATCAGATGTTCAATCTGGCCGGCGCTTCCGTCGCGAAGATTCGTGCGGTCCCCGAGGTGCGAGGGCAGACCCCTCCTCAAGGATTGGAACGACATTACGCCATCGGGGTTGCGAAATCACGAAATGGATGCGCGCTTTGCGCTCCTTGCCCCCGGTGGCTGGATCGCGCGCGCTTTCCAGGCGGGAGCCCGCGCCGGCGCGGCCGGTCGACGCGCGCTCTGGCGCCGCCAATCCATCTCTATTCAATAGATTGGAGGCCGGTTCACCGCTCCCGCGGAGCGGTGCGCCCTAGTGGATCAAGGCGTTGTGGTTCGACCTGGTCGCGACAGATGGGGGCCATCTGTCGCGGTCGAACCACTAGCCGGAGAATTCGGTCTCGTGGGAGAGGATGTCCTGCGCCTCGGGATTGAGCGGGCGCGCGGGCTTTTCCGGCTGGATGAGGGGTTCGGGCTCCACCTTGCGGCCGCGGAACATGTCGGCCTCGGCGAAGATGCCTTCCTCCATCTGGCGTTCGAGCCGGGCGCGGTCGCGCCGGCGCACGTCGGCCACCCGGGCGGTGGCGAGATCGGCTGCCACGCCCAGCGCCTCCAGAGTGCGCCCGCCGAAGGAGAGGGCCGATTCGAGGGTCTCGCGCAGCTCGTAGTCCACGCCCAGCCGCATGAGCTCCATGGAGTGGACGCGATCGAAGCTGCGCACGAACAGGCGGGCCCGGGGCATGGAGGCGCGCACGATCTCGACGATGCGGTTGGCATCCTCCTTGTCGTCCACGCACACGCAGATGACCTCCACCGTCTCGGCGCCGGCCGCCCGCAGCACGTCCAGCCGGGTGCCGTCGCCATAATAGATGTGGACCCCGAACCGCCCGGCGCTCTGGATCATCTCCACGTCGTTGTCGATGATGGTCACGCTCACGTCCTGGGCCAGCAGGCACTGGGACACGATCTGCCCGAAGCGGCCGAAGCCGATCACCAGCACCGAGCCGTCGGCGTCGGTGAAGTCGTCCGCCGGCGGCTCCTCCTTGGGCGGGGCGAGGCGGGGCATGATGCGGGCGAGGCCGGCGAACAGCAGCGGGCCGAGAATCATGGTGAGGGCGGCAAGGGCGATCAGCAGGTCCGCCTGCTCCGGCCGCAGGATGCCGGTGTCGAGGCCGAGGGGGAACAGGACGAAGGCGAACTCGCCCGCCGACAGCAGCACCACCGCCGAGCGCAGGGCGTTTTCCACCGAGATGTTGTCGGCGCGGAACACCAGATAGGCCACCACGCCCTTCACCACCGCCACCGCCACCACCCCGGCGAGCAGGCGGGGAATGTGGGCCAGCACCACATCGATGTTGAGCGACATGCCGATGCTCATGAAGAACACGGCGAGCAGCAGGCCGCGGAAGGCGTCCACATTGGCTTCCAGCTCGTGGCGGAAGGTGCTTTCCGAAAGCAGCAGCCCGGCCAGGAAGGCGCCGAGGGCGGCGGACATGCCCGCCGCCTCCATCAGGCCCGCCGCGCCCAGCACCACCATCAGCGCCGCAGCCGTCATCGCCTCCCGCGCGCCGGAGCGGGCGAGGACGCGGAACAAAGGATTGAGCAGGTAGCGCCCCGACACCACGATGATGGCGATGGCCGCCACCGCCAGCAGGGCCTGGAGCAGGGTGGCCTTGGGGTCGCGCGCCAGTTCCGCCTCCCCGCCGGGGGCCAGCAGCGGCACCAGCGCCAAAAGGGGCACCACCGCAATGTCCTGGAACAGGAGAATGGAGAAGGCGCGCTGGCCGTAGGGGCTCGACAGCTCGCCGCGCTCGCCCAGCAGCTGCAGGGCAATGGCGGTGCCCGAGACCGAAAGGGCAAGCCCGCTCACCACCGCCGCCGCCACGCCGAAGCCGAGGCCGAAATAGGCCAGGAGCGCGAAGGCGAGGGCGGTCAGCATCAGCTGCGCGGTGCCGAGCCCGAAGATGTAATGGCCCATGGACAGGAGGTGGGACGGCTTCAGCTCCAGCCCGATGAGGAAGAGCAGCATGACCACGCCCAGCTCGGCGACGGTGGAGACCACCGCGGGGTCGGCCACGTTGAAGCCCACCGGGCCAATGGCGATGCCCACCAGAAGGTAGCCGACCACAGGGGAGAAGCCGAGCCGCTTGGCCACCGGCACCGAGATGACGGCGGCGCACAGGAAGGCGAGCGCCGCTCCGAACAAGGCGTGTTCTTCCCCGTGCATCCCGCCTCTCCCTGCCCCATCCTGCGCAATCCCTGGCCGCAGGACGACGCGCTCCCTGCGGCGTATCCGGCTACGCCCTGGCCTTGTGCGTACCAAGCATGTCGAAACCGTGCCCGCCCCCAGGCACGGATGCGGCCCTTCCGCGGGCGCCTCAGCGCAGCGAATCGAAGCCGGGACCGAAGCCGTTGAGGCTGAGCGGCACGCCGATGCCCTCTTCTTCCGTCTCGAAGAAGATGAACAGGGCGCTCTTGCCGTTCTTCAGCTTGGAGATCATCTGCTCCGTCAGCTCGCCCTCGGCGATGCAGCCGTTGGGCAGGCAGCGCACGAAGGGGGCGGGGCCGATCACGTCCTGCTCGTCGATGACGAGGCGCAGGCCCTTGGGCAGGATCACCCCCAGCGGGGCCAGCACGCGCAGCAGGCGGCTCTTGTTGTCCGCCGTCTTCAGCACGATGACGGTGAGCCCCACGTTGGGCCGGTCCTCGGCGCGCACCGACTGCAGCAGCACGCATTGTTCGGCCTGGGCGCCGGGCGGGGTATCGCAGCGGATCTGCCATTCCCCGTGCACCGATTTGACCACCCCCTGCGCGGCGGCGGGCAGCGCGGCGGACAGCGCCAGGGCGGCGGCGAAGAGGCCGGCGGCGGCAAGGCCGGCGAGGCCTGCGGCCCGGCGCCGGACGAGGTCCGCCGTCGTCCGGCGAAACAGGGGCAGGCGGCGAGCAGGGAACGACACGGCCATCGGCAACTCCGGCATCCACCCGGCGGCGCGGGCGGCTTCTGCCTTATCTGATTTTCTGAACCAGAGCCTTAATGCCCAAGGCTTCCTGTCAACAATGGGGCGATGCGCCCCCACAATCGGGGAAAGCCGATGATGCCGTGAAATCCCACCGGCCCGGGAGTGGGTGCCGGCCGGGGGAATCGGCGTCCGCCAGGGTGGGGCAGCAGGGGCTTTCCTGCGCCCGCGGAGGGGCGCGCGGCCGGCCCGGGGCCCCGCCGTTGGCGCGGTATTTTGTCATCCTGCCGTTGCGGTATTTAACCTGGAGGGAGCCCCGCAGGCGGCTGCGCGCGCCGCCGAAAGCCAAGGCTTCACGCGGAGTTTGCGCGACCCGCCGCCCCGGGCGGAAAACAGGGGCGTTTGGCATCCGACTTAATGTCGCATCGGGGGCAAACCTTGGGCGATTGCAAGGCGCAGCCAATTGTGTTTGATGAATTCTAGGGAGAGTGGCTGTCCGAAAACGGCGCAAAAGCCGGCCGGTCGCGCATGGAGAATGCGTTCGCCGCCGGGGGCGCCCGCGGGCATGCCGGCCGGCAAGAATATTCGGCGATAGATCGGCCGGATCAGGGAGAGTCGAAGACGATGAATTCGCTCATTCGCACCGCTGCCCTCGCCATGGGCACCTTCGCAGCTGCGGTGTTCGCGAGCGCGGCCGCCCACGCCGAGATGGGCCAGCCGTCGCCGTGGCAGATCAACCTCCAGGCCGCGGCCACGCCGGTCATGGAGAAGATCCATGGTTTCAACTCCCTGCTGCTCTGGATCATCACGCTCATCGTGCTGTTCGTGCTGGTGCTGCTCGTGGTGGTGGTGGTGCGCTTCAACGAGCGCTCCAACCCGGTGCCGTCGAAGACCAGCCACAACACCATGATCGAGGTGGCGTGGACGGTGTTGCCGGTGATGATCCTGGTGCTCATCGCCATTCCCTCGTTCCGGCTTCTGCACCTGGAGCTGAACATCCCCAAGCCGGACCTGACGGTGAAGGTGACGGGGCACCAGTGGTACTGGTCCTATGAATACCCGGACAATGGCGGCTTCGGCTTCGATTCCTACATGGTCCCGGAAAAGGACCTGAAGGCCGGCCAGCCGCGCCTCCTCGCCGTGGACAATGAGGTGGTGGTTCCGGTCAACAAGAACATCCGCATCCAGGTGACCGCTGCGGACGTGATCCACTCCTTCGCCATGCCGTCCTTCGGCGTGAAGATCGACGCGCTTCCCGGCCGCCTCAACGAGAGCTGGTTCAAGGTGGAGCGCGAGGGCGTCTATTACGGCCAGTGCTCGGAACTGTGCGGCCGCGACCATGCCTTCATGCCCATCGCCGTGCGGGCGGTGAGCGAGAAGGACTTCGAGGCATGGCTGGCCCAGGCCAAGGCCAAGTTCGCCAGCGCGGCGGATGCCGCCGGCAAGCTGGCGGAGGCGGCGCCGGCGCGCTGAGGCGCGGCCCGGCAGCGGCGGACGAGGGAGGAGCTGGCCGGACGAACGACCGGGCAGCAAGAAACAAACGTTGGATGCGGTGGGCGGGAGCGGCGCCCTCGCCGGAAGACAAGGATAACGGGCATGGCCAGCCAGGCACTTCCCCACGGCGACGTTCATGACGACGCGCACGACGACCACATCCCCACGGGATGGCGGCGGTGGGTTTTTTCGACCAACCACAAGGACATCGGCGTGATGTACCTGATCTTCGCCATCGTGGCGGGGATCGTGGGCGGCATCCTGTCCATCGGCATCCGCATGGAGCTGCAGGAGCCGGGGATGCAGATCTTCTCCGATCCGCAGACCTTCAACGTCTTCACCACCGGCCACGGCCTCATCATGATCTTCTTCATGGTGATGCCCGCGCTTATCGGCGGCTATGGCAATTATTTCGCCCCGCTGATGATCGGCGCGCCGGACACGGCCTTCCCGCGCATCAACAACATCGCCTTCTGGCTGCTGCCCCCGGCCTTCATCCTGGCGCTGTCGTCCCTGTTCGTGGAGGGCGCGGCGGGCTCCAACGGCTTCGGCGGCGGCTGGACCATCTATCCGCCCCTGTCGTCCAAGCTCGGCCACCCCGGCCCGGCCATGGACCTTCTGATCTTCTCCCTGCACATCGCCGGCGCGTCGTCGCTGCTGGGCGCCATCAACCTCATCACCACCATCTTCAACATGCGCGCGCCGGGCATGACGCTGCACAAGATGCCGCTGTTCGCCTGGTCGCAGCTCATCACCGGCTTCCTGCTGCTGTTGTCGCTGCCGGTGCTTGCCGGCGCCATCACCATGCTGCTGACGGACCGCAACTTCGGCACCACCTTCTTCGACCCGGCGGGCGGCGGTGATCCGATCCTGTTCCAGCACCTGTTCTGGTTCTTCGGTCATCCTGAGGTGTACATCCTCATCCTGCCCGGGTTCGGCCTCATCTCCCACATCGTCTCCACCTTCGCCCGCAAGCCGGTGTTCGGCTATCTCGGCATGGCCTATGCCATGGTGGCCATCGGCGTGGTGGGCTTCGTGGTGTGGGCGCACCACATGTACACGGTGGGCCTTTCCACCGGCACGCAGTCCTATTTCGTGGCCGCCACCATGATCATCGCGGTGCCCACGGGCGTGAAGATCTTCTCCTGGATCGCCACCATGTGGGGCGGCTCCATCCAGTTCCGCGCGCCCATGCTGTGGGCCATCGGCTTCATCTTCCTGTTCACCGTGGGCGGCGTGACCGGCGTGGTGCTGTCCAACGCGGGCATCGACCGCTCGCTCCACGACACCTATTACGTGGTGGCCCACTTCCATTACGTGCTGTCGCTGGGCGCCGTGTTCGCCATCTTCGCCGGCTGGTACTACTGGTTCCCGAAGATGTTCGGCTACATGATCCCGGAATTCTGGGGCAAGCTGCACTTCTGGGTCACCTTCATCGGCGTGAACCTGGTGTTCTTCCCGCAGCACTTCCTGGGCCTCGCCGGCATGCCGCGCCGCTATGCGGACTACCCGGATGCCTTCGCCGGCTGGAACTTCGTGTCGTCCATCGGCTCCTACATCTCCGGCGTCGCCGTGCTGATCTTCCTCACCGGAACCGCCATCGCCTTCATCCGCAAGGAGAAGGCGGCGGACAATCCGTGGGGCGAGGGCGCCACCACCCTGGAATGGACCCTCTCCTCGCCGCCGCCCTACCACCAGTTCGAGGTGCTGCCGCGGATCAAGTGAGGCTGTCCCTGCCCCGTCCGGGGCCGGGCTCGGTCCACGTAACGACCCGGGAGCCGCGGTGATCCGCGGTTCCCCCGGTGCCCCGCCCGCTGGCCGGGCGGGCATGGAATGCGCCCCACCGGGGCAAAGACAACAACAACGCCCCATCGGGCGACGGGATGAAACGGCTCTCGCGGCCATGGGCCGAAGCGAGCAGGGACCCCCGGAACCGGGCGCCTCCATGGGGGGGCGCTGTTCGGGTGACGGTTTGCGGCGATGACCCCGGAAGGGCGGCGCCGGCTCCAGGCAACGGGACGAACGGTCGCTGGCGGCGGTTCCTTCCTCTCCCCGGGACCGGACCGCCAATGAACCCGGCGGCATTGGCGCGAAGCCGGCGCCGGGCAGCCAGGGCCGGAGCCGCAGGGGAAACGGAGCAGTGGAATGCGTGACGAGCGGGCCAGCCTGACGACTTCCGAGCCTTCCGCCTTCGCGGTGGTGGCCGGGGAGGGGCTTGCCTCGCCCCGCGACTATTTCGAGCTGCTCAAGCCGCGCGTCATGTCGCTGGTGGTGTTCACCGCCGTGGTGGGTCTGGTGCGCGCGCCGGGGGATGTCCACCCCATCATCGCCTTCACCGCCCTGCTGTGCATCGCCGTGGGCGCGGGCGCGGCGGGGGCCCTCAACATGTGGTGGGATGCGGACATCGACGCCGTGATGTCGCGCACCCGCGGCCGGCCGGTGCCCTCGGGCCGCGTCAGCGCGCAGGAGGCGCTCGCCTTCGGCCTCACCCTTTCCGCCTTCTCCGTGGTGGTTCTGGGCCTTTTGGTGAATGCCCTTGCGGGGGCGCTGCTGGCCTTCACCATCTTCTTCTACGTGGTGATCTACACCATGTGGCTGAAGCGCTCGACGCCGCAGAACATCGTCATCGGCGGGGCGGCCGGCGCCTTTCCGCCGCTGGTGGCGTGGGCCGCCGCCGCGGGCTCGGTGTCGCTGGAGCCGCTGCTGCTGGTGGCCATCATCTTCTTCTGGACGCCGCCGCATTTCTGGGCGCTCGCCCTGTATCGCGCGGATGATTATGCGCGGGCCGGCGTGCCCATGCTGCCGGTCACCGCCGGCCCGGACGAAACCCGGCTGCAGATCCTCCTCTACACCCTTTTCCTCGTGCCGCTGGCGGCCAGCCCCGCCTTTCTCGGCTATGCCGGCTTCGCTTATGGCGCGGTGGCGCTGGGGGCGGGCGCGGGGATGATCCATTTCGCGCTGCGGGTCTTCCGGCAGCGCGAGGGCGAGGCGGCGGTGAAGGCGGCGAAGGCGCTGTTCGGCTTCTCCATCCTTTATCTGTTCGCCTTGTTTGCAACGCTCCTCGGTGAGGCGCTGGTTGGTGGCCTGATGCGATGAGCGACACGGGAAAGAAGACGCCGCCTCCGCAGGAGGATGGCGTGGTGCTGACGCCGGAGCAGATCCGGCGCCGGCGTGCACGCAACATCGCCATCGCGTCCGTGCTCGGATTCCTGGCGCTGCTGTTCTACGTTGTGACCATAGTGAAACTTGGTCCGAATGTTCTGAATCGGCCGCTCTAGTGGATCAACCGAAACGGATGGTACCCATCCGTTTCGAAACGTTGATCCACCAGATCAAGGCGTTGTGGTTCGACCTGCTGGCGACAGAGGGGTTCCATCTGTCGCGGTCGAGCCACTGGGGTCCTTGGTCGCGCCCGGTGCGCGCGGCGCTGGGGCAGGCGGAATTCAGGCAGGCGGACCACAGACAGGCGGACCACAGGCAGGCAGTACACGGGCGGGGCGAGGGGGCGGAACGAGGTCGAACCCATGGGCAGCGCAAGCGGGCATAAGGCGAGGGAAGACAAGCGCACGGCCGGGCGCCGCCATGGCGTGGTCGCGGCCGCATGCGTCGCCTTCATCGCCACCATGGCCGCGGTCACCTATGCCTCGGTGCCGCTCTACGCCATGTTCTGTTCCCTCACCGGCTTCGGCGGCTCCACCCGCGTGGGCGAGGCGGCCCCGGCGGTTCCGCTGGACCGGGAGATCACCATCCGCTTCGATGCCAATGTGGCGCCGGGCCTGCCCTGGGCCTTCGCCCCGGTGGCGCGGGAAATCACCGTGAAGGTGGGGGCCACCAGCCTCGCCCATTACACCGCCACCAACCGCGCGGCGCAGGTCACCCGCGCCAACGCCACCTACAATGTCTCGCCGCCCCAGGCGGGGGCCTATTTCGTGAAGCTGCAATGCTTCTGCTTCGAGGAGCAGACCCTGGCGGCCAACGAGCGGATGGAGATGCCGGTGGTCTTCTATGTGGACCCCGCCATTGCGGACGATCCCGACCTGAAGACGCTCGGCACCATCACCTTGTCCTACACCTTCTTCCCCGCGCGCACGGCGGAGAAGCCGGTGGCGCGGGCCGCCGGTGCGGAGGGGTCCGGCAAGCCCCTGTGAGCGGGTCCCCGCGAGGGGTTCCAAGGGCGCGGAAAGAGTTTTCGGGCGGCCGGCAGCCGCCCCATTGAACCGGGTCGCCGGCCCCCTCAGGGCCGGGGAACCAGACGAGAACCCGAGGGAAGGGAGGCCGTTCGCGATGGCCGAGGCACACGTCAAGAAGCACGATTACCACGTCGTCGATCCGAGCCCCTGGCCGATCATCGGCGCCGTCTCCGCGCTGATCCTCACCGCCGGCGCGGTGGTGTGGATGCATGGCGGCACCGCGCTGGCCATGATCGCCGGCTTCCTGGGCGTGCTCTACACCATGTTCGGCTGGTGGCGGGACATGGTTCATGAGAGCCGCGCCGGCTTCCACACCCGCGTGGTGGTGATCGGCCTGCGCTACGGCATGATCCTGTTCATCGCCTCCGAGGTGATGTTCTTCGTGGCCTGGTTCTGGGCCTTCTTCGATGCCTCGCTGTTCGCCGGCGAGGCCATCAATTTCCAGCGGCTGGAATTCACCGGCGGCGTGTGGCCGCCGAAAGGCATCGAGAGTCTCGATCCCTGGCACCTGCCGCTGCTCAACACCCTGATCCTCCTGACCTCCGGCACCACGGTCACCTGGGCGCACCACGCTTTGGTGCACAATGACCGCGAAGGGCTGAAGTGGGGCCTGTGGTGCACCGTGGCGCTGGGCGTGCTGTTCTCCTTCGTGCAGGGCTATGAATATCTGCACGCCCATTTTGCCTTCTCCGGCAACATCTATGGCGCCACCTTCTTCATGGCCACCGGCTTCCACGGCTTCCATGTGATGGTCGGCACCATCTTCCTCACGGTGTGCCTCATCCGCGCCTATGCCGGCGATTTCACCCCGCAGAAGCATTTCGGCTTCGAGGCGGCGGCCTGGTACTGGCACTTCGTGGACGTGGTGTGGCTGTTCCTGTTCACCTTCATCTATGTGTGGGGTGCGGGCTCCAGCGGCGGGCACTAGAGCACGCGCCGATCAGCTTGCATCGCAAGCTGATCGGATAACGCGTTCTCTATCCTTAAGTTGGAGGGCGGATCGCGCTCTAGAGCACGCGCCGGTCAGCCTGCATCGCAAGCGGACCGGCAAGACGCTCTCCATCACGCATGTGAAGCGTGGTCCGGCCCGGCGGGGCCGGATCGCGTGTCGTCCGGCCGGCAGGTCCGGGCGGGTTGGCCTGGTGCCGCGGGGTGCCGGGTCCGAAGATGGGCGAGCAGGCGCGGCGACGGCTGGGCGCCTGCCGCAAGCCCCCGCGGGCGCGGCCGTCGCGCCGGGGGCGCGGGCGAAAGGAGCCTGAAGATGTCCCTGGAACCCTATCGCGCCCCGGTCTCTCCCCTTGCGGCCGGCCTCGCCTGCCGCTGTCCGCGCTGCGGCAAGGGCCCCCTGTTCAAGGGCTTCCTCGATCTGGCGCCCTCCTGCTCCGCCTGCGGCCAGGATTACGGCTTTGCCGATTCGGGGGACGGGCCGGCGGTGTTCGTCATCCTGCTGGGCGGCTTCATCGTGGTGGCGCTGGCCTTCTGGGTGGAAGTGACGTTCGAGCCGCCTCTCTGGCTCCATGCCCTGCTGTGGATTCCCGCCATCCTGGTGGTCACCCTCGGGCTGCTGCGTCCGTTCAAGTCGCTGATGGTGGCGCTGCAATATCGCAACAAGGCCGCCGAAGGGCGGCTCGATCCCCCCGCGCCGTGATGCCTGATTTGCGACCCGCCGCGGCGGGGGGCGGGGGGCGCCGCGGCCTCCTATGGCCGGCGCTGGTGGCGCTGGCCGCCTTCGCGGTGCTGGTGGGCCTCGGCACCTGGCAGTTGCAGCGCCGGGCCTGGAAGGACGCCCTGCTGCAGCGGGTGGAGGCGCGCATCCACGCCCCGCCGGCGCCTTTGCCGCCCCCCGCCGCCTTCGCCGGCCTGACCCGCGAGGCCGACGAATATCGCCGGGTCGCCGTGCGCGGCACCTTCGATCATGGCCGCGAGGCGCTGGTGTTCACCGTGCGCGGCACGGATGCGCCGGGCCCGCTGAAGGGGCAGGGCTTCCTGGTGGTGACGCCGCTGATGCGGGCCGATGGGCCGCCCGTTCTGGTCAATCGCGGCTTCGTACCCCTGGACCGGCGCGATCCCGCCACCCGTGCCGCCGGCCAGGTTGCGGGGGAGGTGGAGGTGACCGGCCTTCTGCGCCTGCCGGAGGAGGCGAGCTGGTTCGTCCCCGCCAACGATGCCGCGCGCCGCGCCTTCTATCGCATGGACCCGGCCGAGATCGCCGCCGCAGTCGGGCTTGCGGGGGCCGCCCCGTTCCTGGTGGATGCGGATGCGGCGCCGGTGCCCGGCGGCCTGCCCGAGGGCGGGGGAACCCGTATCGCCTTTCCCAACCGGCACCTGGAATATGCCCTTACCTGGTATGGCCTTGCCGGCGCGCTGGCGGGGGTGTGCGCCGCGCTGCTCTGGTCGCGCCGCCGCCGCCGGGCGGCCTGAGCCGCGCCCGGCGGCGTTGCGGTTTTGCCACGGGACCGGCAGATCGTCCCCAAGCCCTTGACGGGAAAAGCCGTTAACCCTCTCTTGTGATGTCCGTGGATGGCGCGCGGCGAGCTGCGCTGCCTTCGGAAATTGCAAACGGCTCGGGCTGAGGATGGCCGAGGGTTCAGTCAGAGGTCTTCAGATGGTCGGGTCGCGGACATTGAATCTTGCCCTGCTTTGCGTGGTGTTCTCTGCCGGCGGGGTGGTCGGCGCCCATGCGGCGGATCTGTTCTCCCCGCCGCCGGCGGAGCCGGTGAAGGCTTCCGCCCATGAAGACTGGTACCTCACCCTGGGTGCGTCCGGGCAGCTGGAATCCACCTATCCCGGGGCCGACGGCACGTCGTTCCGGCCCGGCCTCATCTTCTCCATCCGCAAGGCGTCCCAGCTCAACGTCTTCCGCAGCGTGGACGACAACCCCTCCATCGCCCTGTTCGACACCGGCACCTTCCGCATCGGCGCCGTGGGCCGGCTGGACTGGGGCCGCGACGCGGACGACGCCTTCCGCCTCACCGGCATGGGCGACATCGACATGTCGGTGGAAGCCGGCGCCTTCGCCGAGTGGTACGTGACCGACTGGTTCCGCACCCGGGCCGAGCTGCGCTACGGCATGGGCGGCTTCGAGGGCGTGCGCGGTCTCCTCGGGGCGGATGTGATCCTGCCCTACGGCCAGTGGCGGTTCGCCGTCGGCCCGCGCCTCACCTATGGCGGCTCCGGCTATATGGAGACCTATTTCGGCGTCACGGCGCAGCAGGCGCTGGTGGCGAACCTCCTGGGCAATCCGCTGCCGGTCTACACCCCCGGCGCCGGCTTCGACCTGGTGGGGGCGACGGCGCAGCTCACCTACAATTTCCGCAACGGCTTCGAGGCGGGCATGTTCGGCTCCTACGGCCGCCTCCTGGGGGATGCGGCGTCCTCGCCCATCACCAGCGACGAGAACCAGTTCATGGCGGGCCTGTCGCTGAGCTACACCTTCAACATCGGCAAGGCCTGGTGGTGATCTGAGGTCCGCAGCCCAGGTCCGCCGCAGCGCTGCGGCGCGGCCTGCCGGATGCCGGGGCGATTCGGGGCGAAGACCGCGGCCGGCGCCGCCTGCCATGGACGCCTACCATGGCCGCGCGGAGCGGTCGCCACAGGAGAGCGGTCGCCACAGGAGTGGTCGCCACACCGGAGCAATGCCCGCCTCACCGTCGCGGGCGGGCGCTCGCCGGTGGACTCAATCCCCGCCACCACCATCCCCGCCGTCGCCCGCCCCGCCATCGCCCGCCCCGTCCGCCTGGGCGCCGTCGCCGGCCTCCTCCATGCCCGGCCCGTGCCGGCTCTCCCCCGCATGGGGTGATTCCCCGCCACCCTCGGCGGAATGGGAGCGGGCGGCCCCGGCCACGAGGATGAAGGCGCCGCCTGCCGCGGCAGCCGCCGCGCCGGCGGCGAGGCCGGGCGCGGAGGCATTGGCTTCGCCGGCGGGGCGCGGGCCCGAATCCTCCCGCGCCAGCCCGTAATCGGCGGGGGGCGCCGCCCCGGTGGCTTCGGCGGCCGGCGGCTGCGCCGGCGGCCTGCTGCCCGCCCGCCGCATGGCGAAGAACAGGGCCAGCGGCGCACCCAGCACCAGGAGGGCCACGAGGACCTCGCGCGGCTCCATCATCACCTTTGCTCGCGCCGGGCGAGGAAGGCGAGGCGCTCGAACAGGTGCACGTCCTGTTCGTTCTTCAGGAGCGCGCCGGCCAGCGGGGGAATGGCCTTGCGCACGTCGCGTTCGCGCAGCGTCTCGGGCTCCACGTCCTCCGCCACCAGCAGCCGCAGCCAGTCGATCAGCTCGGAGGTGGATGGCTTCTTCTTCAGGCCGGGCACCTCGCGCAGCTCGTAGAAGATGCGCAGGGCCTCGGCCACCAGCCGCTGCTTGATGCCGGGAAAATGCACATCCACGATGGCCCGCATGGTCTCGGTGTCGGGGAAGCGGATGTAGTGGAAGAAGCAGCGGCGCAGGAAGGCGTCCGGCAGCTCCTTCTCGTTGTTGGAGGTGATGATCACCAGCGGGCGCTGGCGGGCCTTCACCTGCTCCCCGGTCTCGTAGACGTGGAACTCCATGCGGTCGAGTTCCTGCAGGAGGTCGTTGGGGAACTCGATGTCGGCCTTGTCCACCTCGTCGATGAGCAGCACCGGCCGCACGTCGGCCGCGAATGCGGTCCACAGCTTTCCGCGGCGGATGTAGTTGGCGATGTCGTTCACCTTGGCGTCGCCCAGCTGGCTGTCGCGCAGGCGCGCCACGGCGTCATATTCGTAAAGGCCCTGCTGCGCCTTGGTGGTGGACTTCACATGCCATTCGATGAGCGGGGCGCCCAGCGCCTGCGCCACCTCCTGCGCCAGCACGGTCTTGCCCGTCCCGGGCTCGCCCTTCACCAGCAGCGGGCGTTCGAGGACGATGGCCGCATTGACGGCGACCTTCAGGTCGTCGGTGGCCACATAGCTTCGGGTGCCCTCGAACCGCATGGAAATACGCCTCCCGCCTGCGGCCGTTTCGCCGCGCTGCAGCAGGGTCGGCAGCGCGGCGGCCGGCGTCAAGCCCCGGGATTGCGGCGGTAATGGTTGTCGTGGGGCTGCGGCGTCGATATAAGCGCGGCGACCTTGGAGCGTCATCCTGGCCGGGAGGGTCGGCTCCGCCGGCCGTCCAGGCAGGGCATCGCACCAGTTCGTTGACGGGGCAGGGCATGCCCCGCCCTGGACTCATCGTGAGATGAGGGGCTCCAGCGGCCCTGCGCCACGGGATCAGCGACGCTTATTGAGGACCCTGCTGATGTCGACCCAAATCGACGAGGACTATCGGCCCCGCGAGGACGAACCCTTCATGAACGACCGGCAGCGGGAATATTTCCGCGTGAAGCTGCTGCGTTGGAAGGAGGACATCCTCAAGGAGGCCCGCGAGACCCTGCAGCACCTTCAGGACGAGAACCAGAACCACCCCGATCTCGCCGACCGGGCCTCTTCCGAGACCGACCGCTCCATCGAGCTGCGCGCCCGCGACCGCCAGCGCAAGCTCATCGCCAAGATCGACGCCGCCTTGCTGCGGATCGAGGACGGCACCTACGGCTATTGCGAGGATACGGGCGAGCCCATCTCGCTGAAGCGGCTGGAGGCCCGTCCCATCGCCACCCTGTCGGTGGAGGCCCAGGAGCGGCACGAGCGGCGCGAGCGGGTGTATCGGGACGATTGATCCCGCCGCCGCCCCGGTCCGCGACCGGAGCGGCGGGTTTCGTTCCTGCGCCCGCGGCCGATGGGACGCTCGCCGCGGACAGGCTGCAAGAATCAAAAGGGGCCGGCGACGCATCCTGTCGCCGGCCCCTTTTGTTTGTCTGCAAGCAAGCCGGAGCCCGCGGAGGGGCCGGGTCCGATGGCGGGGGCCGCCACCGGATCGCCGCCGGGCACATCACCCGCCCGGTGTCACCGCCCGCGGGCGGTGCTGCGGCCGAGCAGGTTGGCCATCTCCGCATCGAAATCGTCGAGGGGATCGGCGGCCGCCGGGGCCTCCCCCTCCGGGACGGGGGGCGCCACGGGGAGCGCATCGTCGCCGCGGGTGGCGGACAGTAGCGGCTCGGCTTTCACCGCCGGGGTTTCGACCGCCGGGCGCGGCGCATCGTCGGGGGCCGCGGGCTCGGAAGTCTTGGGCAGGGCGTCCTTCAGAGCCGCCTCGATGCCGCGCGCGGACAGGTCGCGGGCCGGGGCATCGCGCAGGGCCGGCGCGGCGTCGTGCGCCGGGGAGGGGCGGAAGGCGAATTCGCGCGGGCGCATGGGCGGTTCCGCGCGCGGCGTGGCGCCGGCGCGCACCGATGTTTCCTCCCGCGGGCGGTCGATGCGCGGCACCGGATCAAGCCGCGGGCGCGGCTCCAGCGGGCTGCGCAGCTCGGTGGTGCGGCCGCGGGGCTGTGCGGCGAAGCGCGACAGGGCGCGCTCCACCGGGCGCTCGGGGGGCGGCTCCACCGCCGGGGCCTCGGGCGCGTCGGCGAGGTCGCCGAGGAGATCGGAAAGGCTGAGCTGCGGCGCGGCGGGGGCCGGCGCAGTCGGCGTGGTTTGGGGCGCGGGCGGGGTCGCGGGTTGCGGCGCGGGCTGGGTCAGCGCCGCATCGAGGCGCTGGGCCATGGCATCAAACCGGGGGGCGGCCGGCGGCGCCGTGGGGGCCTCGGCCTTCGGCTGCGGCGCCGGCTCGGGGATGGCGGCGGCCCGGGGCTCGCCGCCATGGAGCAGGCGCGGCGCCTCGGCGCGCGGCAGCGCGGGCGCACCCTCGGCGGCGGGCGCCGGCGGGGTGGAAGCGGCGGCCGCCGGCCGGACCAACCCCGGCCGCTGCGGCGATTGCCCGGAAAGGGTGCCGTCACCGCGCGGCAGCGGCCGGCGGCCGGGAATGGGGCGGCGCTCCTCCCGCAGCTGGATTTCGGCGGGGGCGGGCGCGGCGGCCTCGGCTGCGGGGGGCGGAGGGGGCAGGGTGGCGGCCGGCGGCTCCATCGCCAGCGCGGCCGGGGCGGCGGCGGCGGGAATGCCACGCCGGGCCGGGCGCTGCAGGGCCGGCGCGTCCCGCCCGGGCGGCAGCGGAAGGCCGCCCGCCGGCGGGGTGAGGCCGGCGGCGGCGCCCTCGTCCTGCACCATGATCTGCGGTTCCACCACGATATCGCTGCTGCCGCCGATGAGCAGCAGGTGTTCCACCTGATCGCGCCGCACGAGCACGAGCTTGCGCCGCTGGTCCACGGCGACGGTTTCCACCACGGCGATGCGCGGGCCGGCGCGGCCGCGGCCCCCGGCCGCACGGTTGCGCGCTCCGAGGCGCCGCATGGCCAGGACGGTGACGCCCAGCAGGGTGGCGATGACCGCGAGCGCAACAGCAACCCGAATCGGGAACGCCAGCTCTGTACCGAACAATTGCTGTAGCATCATGCCTCCGCTCAAATCATGTCGCGCCTTGCAGGTCCACATGCCAGCCATCGGCGGAACACGTGGTCCTCAAGCGCGAGGTTCCTGTCGCGATATCAGGCCCGCGACGCGCGCCCCGCCCGGATGCCCGGCATCCCCGGCGGCACGGCGGCTTCCAGCGCGGGCCGGATGCTCAATTCGTCGCACGGCGCCGTCCCCGCCGGGCAAGGTTCTGTGGATCTTGGGCGCGACCCTCCTGAAGCCATGTCCCGACCCATGGCACGGACGGACGCTTCGAGCCCATTATGATCCTCAACGCCTAAGGTTTTGTTGATAATCATGGCAGGATTTTAGTCGGGTGCGAATCTGTGGGCAGAAAGCCCGTTCGTGTGGACCGTCACGGCAGAGGCAGTGCAGACATCATGAGGGACCCGAAGACGAGGGATGCGAAGGCGGCTCGTGGCGCCCGCAGGCGGCCGAAGCGCAACCGTGCGTTCCTTCGTTCCGCCGGGCGCATCGCTCTGCTGCTGGCGGCGCTGGCGGGGGGCTATCTGGCGGGGCTCGGGCTGGCGGATACCTCCGGCATCCTGGTGTCCGGGCTGGTGAGCGCCCTTGCGGTGGTGGGCGCCGTGGAGCTGGTGGCGGCAATGCGCCGCGCCGTCTCCGGCGCGGCCGCGGAGGACCCTCTGGGTGCGGCGGCCCTCGCCGCCTCCAGCGACGCCATGGCGGTGGTGGAGGACGGCGAGAAGGTGGTGGAAACCAACGCCGCCTATCTGCGCCTGTGCCGCAGCGGCGCGGCGGAGCCCGCGCTTCCCGAGCGCTTCCTCGCCCGCATTCCCGGCAGCCAGGCGCTGGTGGGGGAGATGCTGAACGCCGTCGCCGACGGCCGGCGCCACGCCGGCGCCATGGCCTATGGCACGGGGGGAACGGGGCGGCAGTTCGAGGTTTCCGTCCACCCGCTGGGCAGCGCGCGCCGGGTGCTGTGGACCCTGCGGATGGCAGGGGAGCCGCCCGCGGCCGAGCCGGCGTCGCTGTCGGCGTCCAGGCCTGCGTCCATGCCGGCGCCGCTGGTGGCCGCGCCTCCGGGGGCATCCCCGGCCGCGCCCCTTTCCGTCCCTCTGGCGGCGCCCTCCGTCGCTGCCGTGGCGGCCCCGGTGGCGCCACTGACCCAGCCTGCGCCGCAGGCGGACCTGCTGGCGCCGGGGGCGGACCTGCAGGCGCCGCAGGCGGACTTGCCGGCGCCGGGGGCGGATCTGCTGGCCCGCTGGGACAGCGCGCCGGCCGGCCTCGTCCATCTCGATCCCGGCCGGGCCAGCGCCCCCAACCTGACCCTCTGCCGCATGCTCGGCTATCCCTTGGCCGACTGGCCGCCGGAGGGCCTCGACATCCGCGAGCTGGTGGCGCCGGAGGATCTCGCGCGCCTGCGCCGGGCGCTGGCGGACCGCAACACGGCGGAAAGCCTTGCCCTCAACCTCACCCGCAAGGATGCCTGCGTGCTGCCGGCGCTGGTGCGGATCGCCCCGGACCGGGAGGCCGGGCAGGGGGCGACCGCGGTGGTGCTGGCGCTGGACTCGGTGCTCGATCTCGCCCCCGCGGCCGCACCGGGCCGCGATGCGGACGGCGATTTGTTCTTCCTGCGGGCGCCCCTGGCCCTGGCGCTGGTGGACCCCGCCGGCCGGGTGCGGGCCGCCAACGGCGCCTTCGCCCGCCTGTTCGGGCGCGCGGCGGCGGGCCGCCCGGTGGCCGACCTGGTGGCCGACGGCGCCGGCGCACAGGCGCTTTTGTCCGCCGCCCGCGAGGGCATGGAGCCGCCGGCGCCCTGCGATGTGACGGTGGCCGGCCCCGGCGGGCGTTCGGCCCGGCTCTATGCCGCCACCCTGGGGTCCGCCGGGGGCGGCGAGATCGCCCTGTGCGCCATCGACACCACCGAGCAGAAGGCGCTGGAGGTGCAGTTCGCCCAATCGCAGAAGCTGCAGGCGGTGGGCCACCTTGCCGGCGGGGTGGCGCACGACTTCAACAACATGCTCACCGCCATCATCGGCTATTGCGACCTGCTGCTGGCCCGCCACCGCCAGAGCGACCCCTCCTTCCCGGACATCATGCAGATCAAGCAGGCGGCCAACCGCGCCGCCGGCCTGGTGCGGCAACTGCTGGCCTTCTCCCGGCGCCAGACGCTGCGCCCGGAGGTGATCGAGCTGACCGACGTCATCTCCGACGTCTCCGAGCTGCTGCGCCGGCTCATCGGCGAGCGGATCACCCTGGAGGTGCACCACGCCCGCGACCTGTGGCCGGTGAAGGTGGACAAGAACCAGTTCGAGCAGGTGATCGTGAACCTGGTGGTGAACGCCCGCGACGCCATGCCCGACGGCGGCACCCTCATCCTGCGCACCACCAACGTGCCCGCCGCCGCCTGCGCCGCCTACGGACAGGGGCTGGCCGAGGCCGATTATGTGATGGTGGAGGTGGCCGACACCGGCACCGGCATTCCGCCCGAAATCATGGACAAGATCTTCGAGCCCTTCTTCTCCACCAAGGAGGTGGGCAAGGGCACCGGGCTCGGCCTTTCCACCGTCTATGGCATCGTGGAGCAGACCGGCGGCATCATCCTGGCCGAGAGCGCGCCGGGCAACGGCACCACCTTCCGCGTGTTCCTGCCCCGCCACGAGGCCGGCGCCGAAACGCCGCCGCCGCCGCCCCCGGAGCCGGAGGCGAAGGTCACCGATCTGACCGGGCAGGGGCGGGTGCTGCTGGTGGAGGACGAGGCATCGGTCCGCGCCCTGGCCAGCCGCGCCCTCACCAATCGCGGCTACGAGGTGCTCTCGGCCGCCAGCGGGGTGGAGGCGCTGGAGGTGTTCGCCCGCGAGGGCAAAGTGGATCTCGTCATCTCCGACGTGGTGATGCCGGAAATGGACGGCCCCACCCTCCTGCGGGAATTGCGCGCCCGCGACCCGGCGCTGAAATTCATCTTCATCTCCGGCTATGCGGAGGAAGCGTTCGCCCGCAACCTGCCGCCCACCGAGCAGTTCGCCTATCTCTCCAAGCCCTTCTCCCTGAAGCAGCTGGTGGCCGCGGTGAACGAGGCGCTGCGGGGCTGAAGGCAGCCCGCCGGAGCGCGGACGGCGCGCGCCTCTCGCCATTGGAGGCGAGGGGCGGGGCGCCTGCAGCGCCGGGTTGCGGCGGCGGCTTTCCGGCGCCCGCCGCCGCATGGAGGTAAATGGCTGCGCAGGCCGGCGGAAACGGCCGCAAAAGCTTGACGAACGTCATTTTGCCGCTCGGCTTTTGGTCCAAGTCTTCTACTGTCATCGGTGTGTGGCGTGGAGGAGCGGCCATGACGCAAAATAAGAAGCGGCCCTGGAATCCGGCAGGGTGGTCAAGGCTGGCCGTGGCCGTGGCTTTCGGCTGGACCACCAGCGTCTATCCCATTCTCGCGCAGACCCCGCCGCTGCCCGATGGCGGCGCACCGCCGCCGCCGCCCGCCGCGCCCTATGCGCCGCCGGCCGGCCAGATGCCGCAGCAGATGCCGCAAGCCGGCCCCGGGCCGGAGACGGGCTATGCGCCGGCCACGGCGGAGGGGGCCTACCGTTACACCCTTGAGCAGCTGGAACAGCTGCTGGCGCCTTATGCGCTTTATCCCGATACGCTGCTGGCGCAGATGCTGCCGGCCACGGCCTACCCCATCGAGATCGTGCAGGCGGCCCGCTGGGCGGAGCGCAACCGCGCGGCCATCGCCAGAAGCGACTTTTCCGGCGCCGATGCCCAGGGCTGGGACCCCACCGTGAAGGCGCTGCTGCGCTTTCCCACGGTGGTGGAGAAGCTGAACGAAGATCTCGACGCCACCACCGCCATCGGCGTCGCCTTCGTCAACCAGCCGGAAGACGTCTCGGTGGCCATCCAGGCCCTGCGCGCCAAGGCCGATGCCGCGGGCGCCCTGAAATCCACCCAGCAGCAGGTGGTGACGCGCCAGCCTGCGAGCGGCGGCGGCAGTGGGGGCAGCGGCGGCGGGGGCGCGGTCTATTACATCACGCCCGCCGACCCGGAAGTGGTCTATGTGCCCGATTATGACCCCTACAGCATCTACACCGTAGCGGGCGCAGGGCTGCTGGGCTTCGGCGCCGGCGTGCTGGTGGGCAATGCCTGGAACAATTCGTGGAACTGGGGGCGCGGCTGGGTCTATCCGCCGGTGTGGCCGGGCTATCCCGGCTGGCGCCCGCCGCCGCCGCGCCCGCCGGGCCCGCGCCCGTGGCCGGGTCCCGGCGGTCCCGGCGGCCCCGGCTGGCCGGGTGGACCCGGTGGGCCGGGCGGCCCCGGCTGGCCCGGTGGCCCGGGTGGTCCCGGCGGTCCCGGCTGGCCGGGTGGTCCCGGCGGTCCCGGTGGGCCGGGTGGTCCCGGCGGTCCCGGTGGTCCCGGCGGCCCGGGGGGCATGCGGCCCTGGCAACCGAACCCCGGCAAGTTCCGCCCGCCGGGCGCCCGTCCCGGTGGTCCCGGTTTTGGTGGTCCCGGCGGTCCCGGTCGTCCGGGGGGTCCCGGCGGTCCCGGTTTCGGTGGCCCTGGCCTCAAACCCGGTGGTCCGGGCGGCCCAGGTGGCCCGGGCGGTCCCGGTCGTCCGGGGGGTCCCGGCGGTCCCGGTTTCGGTGGCCCTGGTTTCAAACCCGGTGGTCCGGGTGGCCCGGGCGGTCCCGGTGGCCCCGGTCGTCCGGGCGGCCCGGGCGGTCCCGGTTTCGGTGGCCCCGACTTCAAACCCGGTGGTCCGGGCGGTCCCGGTGGCCCCGGTCGTCCGGGGGGTCCCGGCGGTCCCGGTTTCGGTGGCCCCGGCTTCAAGCCCGGTGGACCGGGCGGCCCGGGGGGAGCAGGCTTCAAGCCCGGTGGAGCCGGCAAGCCCGGTGGCCCGGGTGGTCCAGGTGGTCCAGGTGGCCCGGGGGCGGCCGGCTTCAAGCCCGGCGGCGCGGGTGGACCGGGCGGCGCGGGTTATCGGCCCGGCGGCGGCTACAAGCCCGGGGGGGCGGGTGGTGCCGGCTTCAAGCCCGGCGGCAAGCCGGGTGGCGGACCGGGTGGACCCGGTGGTCCCGGTGGCGGCGCGGGCTATAAGCCCGCAGGAGCTGCCGGCAAGCCCGGTGCCCGGTCCGGCGGCGCGGGCTACAAGCCCGGCGGCGGCAAACCCGGCGTGCGCACCGGCGGCGGCTACAGCGGCCCCAAGGCCGGGCGTGCCGGTCCGGGCGCGCAGGGCGGGCAGTTCCGCAAGCCGACCCGCGCGCAGGGTGTCACACCGCGTGGCGGCGGGGGGGCCCGCTTCCAGGGCGGCGGGCAGTTCCGCGGCGGCGGCGCGCCGCAGATGCGCAGTGGCGGCGGACAGTTCCGCGGCGGTGGGGCTGCGCAGTTCCGCGGCGGTGGCGGCGGCGGCGGGGCCAAGTTCCGCGGCGGCGGCGGTGGCGGCCGCGGCGTCCGGCGCTGATGACGATTGGCCGGGGCCGGTGCGACTCGGGTTGCACGGGCCCCTGCCGGCCGCTCCCGCCCACCGGTCGCCCGGGTAACGGCGGCGCGGCCGACGGTGGGCGCACGGCATTGTGTCGCATGGATAAGTTCGCCGGCGCAGCGCCGGAAGCACGCCGCCGCGCCGCGGTCCATCAGCCGGCTCACCGCCGGCGCAACCATGGAAAGGCCCCGCGCACGCCGCTTTTCCGCCGCGCCGCCGAGGGGCTGGAGCGTGACCGCAACGGACGGCCGCCGGCCGTCCCCCCGCCCCGCCGGGAGCGAGGGTCAACTTGGCCTAACCGCGCACTTGCCTCCCCTCTGGCGCTGCGATAAGGCTGCGGCGTCGTTTCGAATTCCTCCAACCGAAGACGGCGCGGTCACGCTTCAAGCGCATCGCCCAAGTGCGGTACTTTTGCGCTGCCACATGCGCCCCGAGGTGCGAGCAAATGAACGCGTTGCTCATGGATTATCTGCCGGTGGTGATCTTCATCGGCGTCTCGCTGGTGATCGGGCTTGCCCTGCTCGTGTCACCGTTTCTCGTGGCCTATCAGAACCCGGACCCGGAGAAGCTGTCGGCCTACGAATGCGGCTTCAATGCGTTTGACGATGCGCGCATGACCTTCGACGTGCGCTTCTATCTCGTCTCCATCCTGTTCATCATCTTCGACCTGGAAGTGGCCTTCCTGTTCCCCTGGGCCGTGACCTTCGGCAGCCTTGGCGACCTCGGCTTCTGGTCGATGATGGCCTTCCTCGGTGTGCTCACCGTTGGCTTCATCTACGAATGGCGCAAGGGAGCTCTGGAATGGGATTGACCCCTTCGGCCACCAAGCCCGAGATCGCACCTGCCCCCACCGGCATCGTCGATCCCTCCACCGGCCGCCCTGTGGGCGCGGATGATCCCTTCTTCAAGGAGATCAATGCCGAGCTGGCGGACAAGGGCTTCATCATCACCACGGCGGACGACCTCATCACCTGGGCGCGCACCGGCTCGCTCATGTGGATGACCTTCGGCCTCGCCTGCTGCGCGGTGGAGATGATGCAGGCCTCCATGCCGCGCTACGACGTGGAGCGCTTCGGCTTCGCGCCGCGCGCCTCGCCGCGGCAGTCGGACGTGATGATCGTCGCCGGCACGCTCACCAACAAGATGGCCCCGGCGCTGCGCAAGGTCTACGACCAGATGCCGGAGCCGCGCTACGTCATCTCCATGGGCTCCTGCGCCAATGGCGGCGGCTATTACCACTTCTCCTATGCGGTGGTGCGCGGCTGCGATCGCATCGTGCCGGTGGATATCTATGTGCCGGGCTGCCCGCCCACGGCGGAAGCGCTGCTTTACGGCGTGCTGCTGCTGCAGAAGAAGATCCGCCGCATCGGCACCATCGAGCGCTGAGCCGCATGGGCTCGGGACGGGATGCTTGAGATGGACGAGACCCTGAAGGACCTCGCAAGCCACGTATCGGCTGCCCTGCCGGGCGCCGTGACCGGCTGGAAGGTGGCCCATGGCGACCTTTCGCTGGACGTGGAGCCGGCCCAGATCGTGAAGGTCGCCACCTTCCTGCGGGATGACCCCGCCTGCCTGTTCCACTGCATCGTGGACGTGTGCGGCGTGGACTACCCCGCCCGGGAGAAGCGCTTCGACGTAGTGTACCACCTGCTGTCGCTGAAGCAGAACCTGCGCGTGCGGCTGAAGGTGGCGACCGACGAGGACACCCCCGTGCCGTCCATCTGCGGCGTGTTCGTCGGCGCCAACTGGTTCGAGCGGGAGGCCTACGACATGTACGGCATCCTGTTCACCGGCCATCCCGAGCTGCGCCGCCTGCTCACCGACTACGGCTTCGACGGGCACCCCCTGCGCAAGGACTTCCCGACCACGGGCTTCGTGGAGGTGCGCTACGACGACGAGCTGAAGCGCGTCGTCTACGAGCCGGTGCGCCTGCCGCAGGAGTTCCGCAACTTCGACTTCCTCTCCCCGTGGGAGGGCGTGGAATACGTCCTTCCCGGCGACGAGAAGGCCTCGGGCCAGCCGCCCGCACCCCCCAAGGCCGGCTGAGGGAGCGTCTCATGGTTGATATTGCCGACGAGATGAAGCCGGCGGACAAGGTCCGCAACTTCCAGATCAATTTCGGCCCGCAGCATCCCGCGGCCCACGGCGTGCTGCGCCTGGTGCTGGAGCTGGACGGCGAGGTGGTGGAGCGGGTGGACCCGCACATCGGCCTTTTGCACCGCGGCACCGAGAAGCTCATCGAGGCCAAGACCTATCTCCAGGCGGTGCCCTATTTCGACCGGCTCGATTATTGCGCGCCGATGAACCAGGAGCACGCCTTCTGCCTGGCGGTGGAAAAGCTGCTGGGCATCGAGGTGCCGCGGCGCGGCCAGCTGGTCCGCGTGCTTTATTGCGAGATCGGCCGCCTGCTTTCCCACCTCCTCAACGTCACCACGTTCGCCATGGACGTGGGCGCGCTGACCCCGCCCTTGTGGGGCTTCGAGGAGCGCGAGAAGCTCATGATCTTCTATGAGCGCGCCTCGGGCAGCCGCATGCATGCGGCCTATTTCCGCCCCGGCGGCGTCCACCAGGACCTGCCGCGCGCGCTGGTGGAGGACATCGGCGCCTTCTGCGACCCGTTCCTGAAGCTGGTGGACGACCTCGACCGCCTGGTCACCGGCAACCGCATATTCAAGCAGCGCACCGTGGATATCGGCGTGGTGTCGCTGGAGGATGCGCTGGCCTGGGGCTTCTCCGGCCCCGTGGTGCGCGGCTCCGGCGCCGCCTGGGACCTGCGCCGCGCCCAGCCCTACGAGTGCTATTCCGAGCTGGAGTTCGACATCCCGATCGGCAAGCACGGCGACTGCTACGACCGCTACCTGGTGCGCATGGAAGAGATGCGCCAGTCCACCAAGATCATGAAGCAGTGCGTGGAGCGCCTGCTGAAGGAGCCTGGTCCGGTCCACACCACCGACCACAAGATCGCGCCGCCCAAGCGGGGCGAGATGAAGCGCTCCATGGAAGCGCTGATCCATCACTTCAAGCTCTACACCGAAGGCTTCCACGTGCCCGAGGGCGACGTCTATGCCGCGGTGGAGGCGCCCAAGGGCGAGTTCGGCGTCTATCTGGTGTCCGACGGCACCAACAAGCCCTATCGCTGCAAGATCCGCGCGCCGGGCTTCGCCCACCTGCAGGCCATGGACTTCCTCAACCGTGGCCACATGCTCGCCGACGTGTCGGCGGTGCTGGGCTCGCTCGATATCGTGTTCGGGGAGGTGGACCGCTGATGGCCCGCTTCGCCCTTTCCCTCCGCCGGGTTCCTTGCCGCCCGATGCCGGCGTGCCGCGCGCACGCCGCAAGCTCCGGGGTCTGATCCATGTCCGTCCGCCGCCTCGCCGCCGAGCAACCCGAGAGCTTCGCCTTTTCGCCGGAGCTGGAGAGCGTTGCCCAGAAGCTGACCGCGAAATATCCCGAAGGACGGCAGGCCAGTGCCGTGGTGCCGCTTCTGTGGGAAACCCAGAAGGCCGCCGGCGGCTGGCTGCCCGAGCCGGCCATCCGCGCGGTGGCCGACCGCCTCGGCATGGCGCACATCCGCGTGCTGGAGATCGCCACCTTCTACACCATGTTCAACCTTGAGCCGGTGGGGAAGTATTTCGTGCAGCTGTGCGGCACCACGCCCTGCATGCTCCGCGGCGCCGAGGAGATCCGCGAGGTCTGCAAGAAGAAGATCGGCCATGAGCGGCACGTTTCCGCCGATGGCAACTTCTCCTGGCTGGAGGTGGAGTGCCTGGGCGCCTGCACCAACGCGCCCATGGTGCAGATCAACGACGATTATTACGAAGACCTGACGCCCGAGAGCTTCGCCACTCTGCTGGACGATCTCGCCGCCGGCCGTCCGGTGAAGATCGGGCCGCAGAACAGCCGCCGCGGCTCCGAGCCGGAGGGCGGCCTGCGGGTGTTGACCGATCCCGCGCTCTACGCCTTCACCACCACCATCGGGTCCCTGGCGGGGACCCCCACGGCGGAAGCGCCGGACCTGCTTTCCGCCGGCCAGCCCCGCGCTGCCGTCGAAAGCCCGGCCGACCCCACCGGCGCCGTGGCCGCCGCCCAGGAGAAGGCAGCCGATGGCGCCGACACCCGCGAGAAGCGCGAGGCGGTGGCCGACGAAGCCCAGGCGTCCAGCCCGTCCGTCACCGGCTCCGACCGCGAGCCGGTGAAGTCCGGCACCGGCGTCCGCGATCCGGAGGAGTGAGAGACATGCTCGCCGACAAGGACCGCATCTTCACCAACCTCTACGGCTTCCACGATTTCGGCCTTCAGGGCGCGCTCAAGCGCGGCAACTGGGACGGCACCAAGGCCATCCTGGAGAAGGGCCGCGACTGGATCATCAACGAGATGAAGGCCTCCGGCCTGCGCGGCCGCGGCGGGGCGGGCTTCTCCACCGGCATGAAGTGGTCCTTCATGCCCAAGCAGTCCGACGGGCGCCCCCATTATCTGGTGGTGAACGCCGACGAATCCGAGCCCGGCACCTGCAAGGACCGGGAGATCATGCGCAACGATCCGCACACGCTGATCGAGGGCTGCCTGATCGCCTCCTTCGCCATGGGCGCCCACGCGGCCTACATCTATGTGCGCGGCGAATATATCTTCGAGCGCGAGCGCCTGCAGGCGGCCGTGGACCAGGCCTATGACGCCGGCCTCATCGGCAAGACCAACGTCTTCGACTACCCCTTCGACCTCTATGTGCACCACGGTGCCGGCGCCTATATCTGCGGCGAGGAAACCGCGCTGCTGGAGAGCCTTGAGGGCAAGAAGGGCATGCCGCGCCTGAAGCCCCCGTTCCCGGCCAACATGGGCCTTTACGGCTGCCCCACCACGGTGAACAACGTGGAGAGCATCGCCGTCGCCCCCACCATCCTGCGGCGCGGGGCGGCGTGGTTTTCCGGCATCGGCCGGCCGAACAACGTGGGCACCAAGCTGTTCAGCCTCGCCGGCCACGTGAACACCCCCTGCGTGGTGGAAGAGGCCATGAGCATCCCGTTCCGGGAGCTGGTGGAAAAGCATGGCGGCGGCGTGCGCGGCGGCTGGGACAATTTGCTCGCCATCATCCCCGGCGGCGCCTCCTGCCCGGTGATCCCGGCCGAGCAGTGCGAAGACCTGATCATGGATTTCGACGGCACCCGCGCGGTGAAGTCGAGCTTCGGCACGGCGGGCGTGCTGGTGATGGACAAGTCCACGGACATCATCAAGGCCATCGCCCGCATCTCCGCCTTCTTCAAGCACGAGAGCTGCGGCCAGTGCACGCCGTGCCGCGAGGGCACGGGCTGGATGTGGCGCGTGGTGAGCCGCATGGCCGAGGGCCGCGCCCAGAAGCGCGAGATCGACATGCTGCTGGAGGTGACCACCCAGATCGAGGGCCACACCATCTGCGCGTTGGGCGACGCGGCGGCGTGGCCTGTGCAGGGCCTCATCCGGCACTATCGCCACGTGATCGAAGAGCGCATCGACCAATATGCGGCCAATCCGCATCCGGTCTCGGTGGTTCCGGTGGCGGCGGAGTAAGGGGATGGCCCGCATCGCCCAGCTTTGTCCCACCCTGCCTGCGGCCGATCCTGCGGTCGCCGCGGCCTGGTATCGGGACAAGCTCGGCTTCGTCGTGAAGGGGGTGATGGAGGATTACGCCATCATCGGTCGCGACGAGGAGATCGAAATCCATTTCTGGCGATGCGCCGACAAGGCCATTGCCGAAGCGACCTCGGTCTATGTGCGGCCGGACAATATCGAGGCCCTGCACGCCGAGATGGCGGGCGCGGCCGAAGGCGGGCGCATCTCGGCGATCGAGGACCGGTCGTGGGGCATGCGTGAATTCCATGTGTGGGACCCGGACGGCAACCTGTTGCGCGTCGGCGTTCCCGTTGCCGCGCCCGGCGCGGCATAAGGCGAGGTGGGAGTGATGGCGAAGATCGTCGTCGACGGCACAGAAGTCGATGTCCCGGCCGAATACACGCTGCTGCAGGCGTGCGAGGCGGCGGGCGTCGAGATTCCGCGCTTCTGCTTCCATGAGCGCCTGTCCATTGCCGGCAACTGCCGCATGTGCCTGGTGGAAGTGAAGGGCGGCCCGCCCAAGCCCACCGCGTCCTGCGCCATGGCGGTGAAGGACCTGCGCCCCGGCCCCAATGGCGAGCCGCCGGTGGTGCTCACCAAGAGCCCCATGGTGAAGAAGGCGCGCGAAGGGGTGATGGAGTTCCTGCTCATCAACCACCCGCTCGACTGCCCCATCTGCGACCAGGGCGGCGAATGCGACCTGCAGGACCAGGCCATGGCCTATGGCGTGGACACCTCGCGCTTCGCCGAGAACAAAAGGGCGGTCGAGGACAAATATATCGGCCCGCTGGTGCGGACCTCCATGAACCGCTGCATCCATTGCACCCGCTGCGTGCGCTTCTCCACGGAAGTGGCCGGCGTGCCGGACCTCGGCGCCATCGGCCGCGGCGAGGACATGGAGATCACCACCTATCTCGAGCACGCCATGCGCTCGGAGATGCAGGGCAATGTGGCCGACCTGTGCCCGGTGGGCGCGCTTACCCACAAGCCCTATCAGTTCCACGCCCGCCCCTGGGAACTGATCAAGACCGAATCCGTGGACGTGATGGACGCGGTGGGCTGCAACATCCGCATCGACACCCGCGGCCGCGAGGTCATGCGCATCCTGCCGCGCAACAACGACCTCGTGAATGAGGAATGGATCTCCGACAAGTCCCGCTACGTGTGGGACGGGCTGAAGGTCCAGCGCCTCGACCGGCCCTATGTGCGCAAGGACGGGCGGCTGGTGCCGGCCTCCTGGAGCACGGCCTTCGCCGCCGTCGCCGCCAAGGTGAAGGCCGCCGCCCCCGCGCGGGTGGGCGCCATCGTCGGCGATCTGGCGAGCGTGGAAGAGGTGTTCGCGCTCAAGGCCCTCATGGGCAAGCTCGGCTCCGCCAACCTGGACTGCCGGCAGGACGGCGCCGCCCTGGACCCGGCGGCGGGCCGCGCCAGCTATGTGTTCAATCCCGGCATCGCCGGCATCGACGCGGCGGACGCCATCCTCCTGGTGGGCACCGATCCGCGGCACGAGGCGTCCGTCATCAATGCCCGCATCCGCAAGCGCTGGCGTGCCGGCGGGCTGAAGGTTGGCCTGGTGGGGCCCAAGGTGGACCTCACCTATCCCTATGAATATCTGGGCTCCGGCCCGGAGAGCCTGGCCGACCTCGCCGGCGCCGGCAGCTTCGCCGAGGTGCTGCGCAGCGCTGAACGGCCGCTGGTGATCGTCGGCCAGGGCGCGCTGGCGCGTCCCGATGGTGCCGCCGTGCTGGCGCTGGCCGCCCGGGTGGCGGTGGCGGTGGGCGCGGTGAAGGAGGGGTGGAACGGCTTCTCGGTGCTGCACACTGCGGCGGCGCGCGTGGGCGCGCTGGATGTGGGCGCGGTGCCCGGCGCTGGCGGGCTCGACGTGGCGGCCATGACGGCGGCGGGCGGGCTCGACGTGGCCTTCCTCCTCGGCGCGGACGAGGTGGAGGTGGCCCCCGGCGCCTTCGTGGTCTATCTCGGCACCCATGGCGATGCCGGCGCCCACCGGGCGGACGTGATCCTGCCCGGCGCCGCCTATTCGGAGAAATCCGGCCTCTATGTGAACACCGAAGGGCGGGTGCAGTTCGCCAACCGCGCCGCCTTTCCCCCGGGGGAGGCCCGCGAGGACTGGGCGGTGCTGCGGGCGCTGTCGGAAGTGCTGGGGCAGACCCTGCCGTTCGACAATCTGTTCGCCCTGCGCAGCCAGCTGGTGGCGGCCCACCCCCATCTCGGCCACACCGACGAGGTGGCGGCGGCCGATCCGGCGGCGGTGGCGGCCCTGGCCCAGCGCGGCGGCAGCGTGGACAAGGCGGCCTTTGCGCTGCCCATCGAGGACTTCTTCCTCACCAATCCCATCGCCCGCGCTTCTGCGGTGATGGCCGAATGCTCCGCGCTTCGCCTTGCGGCGACGGCGCAGGCGGCGGAGTAGGGCGATGGCGACGGTGGCGAGCGAAACGGCTGACAGCGGCACGGGATCGCGGACATGAACTGGCAGGATACCCTTATCCATGTGCTGATCATCCTCGGGCAGAGCCTGGCTCTGCTCGTGGGACTGCTCATCTTCATCGCCTATATCCTGCTGGCCGACCGCAAGATCTGGGCGGCGGTGCAACTGCGGCGGGGGCCCAATGTGGTGGGCGCCTTCGGCCTGCTGCAATCCTTCGCCGACCTGCTCAAGTTCGTGCTGAAGGAGCCCACCATCCCGGCCGGCTCCAGCAAGGTCATCTTCCTGCTGGCGCCTTTGGTGAGCTGCGTGCTGGCGCTGGCGGCCTGGGCGGTGGTGCCCATTGCCGACGGCTGGGTGATCGCCGACCTCAACGTGGGCGTGCTCTACATCTTCGCTATCTCGTCTTTGGGCGTGTACGGCATCATCATGGCCGGCTGGGCCTCCAACTCGAAATATCCCTTCCTGGCGGCCCTGCGCTCGGCGGCGCAGATGGTGTCCTACGAGGTGTCCATCGGCTTCGTCATCATCACGGTGCTGATGTGCGCGGGCTCGTTGAACCTGAGCGCCATCGTGGAGGCACAGAACGGCGGGCTCGGCCTGCTGAACTGGTATTTCCTGCCGCTGTTCCCCATGTTCGTCATCTTCTACATCTCCGCTCTGGCGGAGACGAACCGCCCGCCCTTCGATCTCGTGGAAGCGGAATCGGAGCTGGTGGCGGGCTTCATGACCGAGTACGGCTCGACGCCCTACCTCCTGTTCATGCTGGGCGAGTACGTGGCCATCATGACCATGTGCGCCATGGCCACCATCCTGTTCCTCGGCGGCTGGCTCTCCCCGCTGCCGTTCGCGCCCTTCACCTGGGTGCCGGGGCTGGTGTGGTTCGTGCTCAAGCTGTGCTTCATGTTCTTCCTCTTCGCCATGGCGAAGGCCATGGTGCCGCGCTATCGCTACGACCAGCTCATGCGGCTGGGCTGGAAGGTGTTCCTGCCCATCTCGCTGGTGGCTGTCGTCGTGGTGGCGGCGGTGCTGCACTTCACCGGGACGGCGCCGCGATGATCGCCGCACCGCGCCATCCCTGCCCCCATCCGCACCGCCTTGCGGGAGAGCGTCCATGAAGCTCGATCAGGCCGCGCGCGCCCTTTTCCTCACCGAGCTCGTCTCGGGCTTCTTCCTCGCCATGCGCTATTTCTTCAAGCCCAAGGCGACCCTGAACTATCCGTTCGAGAAGGGGCCGCTCTCCCCGCGCTTCCGCGGCGAGCATGCCCTGCGCCGCTATCCCAACGGGGAAGAGCGCTGCATCGCCTGCAAGCTGTGCGAGGCCATCTGCCCGGCGCAGGCCATCACCATCGAGGCCGGGCCGCGCCGCAACGACGGCACGCGCCGCACCACCCGTTATGACATCGACATGGTGAAGTGCATCTATTGCGGCTTCTGCCAGGAGGCCTGCCCGGTGGATGCCATCGTGGAAGGCCCGAACTTCGAGTTCGCCACGGAAACCCGTGAGGAACTCTATTACGACAAGGAAAAGCTGCTGGCGAACGGCGACCGGTGGGAGCGCGAGATCGCGCGGTCCATCGCGCTCGATGCGCCTTACCGCTGAGTTCGCATTGGGGGGCCGGCTTCGGGCTGGCTTCATGGATCGGCCCGGCGCCCCGCGTCCTGCGCGGCGTCACGACAGTGGACTTTTGGGATGCGTCAAGGCAATCCATGCACCGGCCGCCTTAAGGGGTCGGAAATGACCGGCGCTTGCGCGCCGCGGGGAGGGGGGCTTCGCGCATGAGCGTCGCGGCGGCGTTTTTCTATCTCTTCGCCTTTGTGCTGGTGGCATCCGCCTTCATGGTGATCTCATCGCGCAATCCGGTTCAGTCGGTGCTGTTCCTCATCCTCGCCTTCGTGAACGCGGCGGGCCTCTTCATCCTCATCGGCGCGGAGTTCCTCGCGCTGATCCTGGTGGTGGTCTATGTGGGCGCGGTGGCGGTGCTGTTCCTCTTCGTCGTGATGATGCTCGACGTGGACTTCGTGGAGCTGCGCCAGGGCTTCCTGCAATATCTGCCGGTGGGCGTCGTGGTGGGGCTCATCTTCCTCGCCGAGCTGATCCTGGTGGTGGGCTCCTGGGTGGCGGGCCCGGGCGTCGCGTCGGCGGTGAAGTCGGCGCCGCAGGCGGCCAGCGACGTGAGCAACGTCGTCGCCCTCGGGCGGGTGCTCTACACGGACTACATCTACTTCTTCCAGGCGGCGGGCTTCGTGCTCCTGGTCGCCATGATCGGCGCCATCGTGCTCACCCTGCGCCACAAGGTGAACGTGAAGCGCCAGAACGTTTCGGCCCAGGTGGCGCGGACGCCCGAGACCACCATGGAAGTGGTCAAGGTGCGTCCGGGCCAGGGTCTGTAGGGGGCGGGCATGGATATCGGTCTCTCCCATTACCTCACGGTCGCGGCGATCCTGTTCACGCTCGGGACGCTCGGCATCTTCCTCAACCGGAAGAATGTGATCGTCATCCTCATGTCGGTGGAGCTGATCCTGCTCGCCGTGAACATCAACCTCGTCTCGTTCTCGGCCTTCCTGGGCAACCTGACGGGACAGGTGTTCGCGCTGCTCGTCCTCACCGTCGCGGCGGCCGAGGCGGCCATCGGCCTCGCCATCCTCGTGGTATTCTACCGCAACCGCGGTTCGATCGCCGTCGAGGACATCAACGCCATGAAGGGCTGAGGCCATGTATCAGGCGATCGTCTTCCTCCCCCTTCTCGGCTTTCTCATCGCCGGCCTGTTCGGCCGCAGCATCGGCGCGCGGGCGAGCGAGGTGGTGACCACCTCCTTCCTCTTCATCGCCTGCCTCCTGGCCTGGATCGCCTTCTTCGCCGTCGGCTTCGGCGAGCACGACACCCGCGTGCAGGTGATGCAGTGGATCCATGTGGGCGACCTCAAGATCGACTGGGCGTTCCGCATCGACACCATGACCGTGATCATGCTGATCGTGGTCACCACCGTGTCGTCCCTCGTGCATCTCTATTCCGTCGGCTACATGCACGAGGACCCGAGCCGGCCGCGCTTCTTCGCCTATCTGTCGCTGTTCACCTTCGCCATGCTGATGCTGGTGACGGCGGACAACCTTCTGCAGATGTTCTTCGGCTGGGAAGGCGTGGGCCTTGCCTCCTACCTGCTCATCGGCTTCTGGTACCAGAAGCCCTCGGCCAATGCGGCAGCCATGAAGGCCTTCGTGGTCAACCGCGTGGGCGACTTCGGCTTCATGCTGGGCATCTTCGCCCTGTTCGTGATGACCGGCTCGGTGGCGTTCGAGCAGATCTTCGCGGCGGCGCCGGGCCTCGCCGGAAAGACCATAAACTTCCTCGGCCACCCGTGGGATGCGCCCACCGTCATCGCCCTGCTGCTGTTCGTGGGCGCCATGGGCAAGTCGGCGCAGTTCCTGCTGCACACCTGGCTGCCCGACGCCATGGAGGGGCCCACCCCGGTTTCCGCCCTCATCCATGCGGCCACCATGGTGACCGCCGGCGTGTTCATGGTGGCGCGCATGTCGCCCATCTTCGAATTGTCGCCCGCCGCGCTGGACGTGGTGATGCTCATCGGCGCCACCACGGCCATGTTCGCCGCCACCATCGCGCTGGTGCAGAACGACATCAAGAAGGTGATCGCCTATTCCACCTGCTCCCAGCTCGGCTACATGTTCGTGGCCATGGGGGCGGGGGCCTATTCCATCGGCATGTTCCACCTGGTCACCCACGCCTGCTTCAAGGCGCTTTTGTTCCTCAGCGCCGGCTCGGTCATCAATGCGATGCACCACGAGCAGGACATGCGGCACATGGGCGGGCTCTACAAGAAGATCCCCTTCACCTATGCCATGATGCTCATCGGCACCCTGGCCATCACCGGCTTCCCCTTCCTGGCCGGCTATTATTCCAAGGACGCCATCATCGAATCCGCCTGGGCCTCGCACAGTTATTTCGGGGTCTACGGCTGGACCATGACGGTGGCGGCGGCGGCGCTGACCTCCTTCTATTCCTGGCGCCTGGTGTTCATGACCTTCCATGGCCACCCGCACGATCACCATCACTACGAGGCGGCGCACGAATCGCCCAAGGTGATGACCATTCCCCTCGGGGTGCTGGGCTTCGGCTCGGTGGTTTCGGGCTTCCTGCTCTACAACGTGTTCGTCGGCGAGGGTGTGCACCACTTCTTCCGCCACTCCATCTTCATGGGGGCGGAGAACCACATCCTGCATGCCATGCACGACATTCCCGGCTGGGCGAAATACCTGCCCACGGTGATGATGGCGCTCGGCTTCCTGGTGGCCTACTGGTTCTACATCATGAACCCGAAGGTGCCGGTGGCGCTGGCGAAGTCGCAGGACGCGCTGTACCAGTTCCTGCTCAACAAATGGTATTTCGACGAGCTGTATGACCGGATCTTCGTGAAGCCCGCCCTGTGGATCGGCCGGCTTCTGTGGAAGCGGGGCGACGGCACGATCATCGACGGGTTTGGGCCGGACGGCGTGTCCGCGCGCGTGCTCGACGTGACCGGACGGGTGGTGCGGCTGCAGACCGGCTACCTCTACCACTACGCATTCGTGATGCTCATCGGCGTCGCGGCCCTCATCACTTGGTTCATGTTCGCCGGAGTGTGACGATGACCGACTGGCCCATCCTCTCCGTCGTAACCTTCCTGCCGCTCATCGGCGCCCTGTTCATCCTGGTGGTGCGGGGCGACGACGAGGTCTCGGCGCGCAATGCCCGCTGGGTGGCCCTGTGGACCACCCTCGTGACCTTCGTGGTGTCGCTGCTGCTGCTGCCCGGCTTCGACGCCGCGGCGCCCGGCTTCCAGTTCGTGGAAAAGAAGCCGTGGCTGGGCGATCTGGCCGCCTACCACATGGGCGTGGACGGCATCTCCCTGCCCTTCGTGATCCTGACCACCTTCCTCATGCCCTTCTGCATCCTCGCCTCGTGGGAGAGCGTGCACAAGCGCGTCAAGGAATACATGATCGCCTTCCTGGTCCTTGAGACCATGATGATCGGCACCTTCACGTCGCTGGATCTGGTCCTCTTCTACTTCTTCTTCGAGGGCGGCCTCATCCCGATGTTCCTCATCATCGGCATCTGGGGCGGACCGCGGCGCATCTACGCGGCGTTCAAGTTCTTCCTTTATACGCTGGCCGGTTCGGTGCTGATGATGCTGGCCATCATGGCCATGTACTGGCAGGCGGGCACCACCGACGTGCCGACCCTGCTCACCCACGGCTTCCCCTCGGGCATGCAGTTCTGGCTATGGCTGGCCTTCTTCGCCTCGTTCGCGGTGAAGATGCCCATGTGGCCGGTGCACACCTGGCTGCCGGACGCCCATGTGGAAGCGCCGACGGCCGGCTCGGTCATCCTGGCGGGCGTGCTGCTGAAGATGGGCGGCTACGGCTTCCTGCGCTTCTCGCTGCCCATGTTCCCGGAGGCGAGCCACTATTTCGCGCCCATGGTGTTCACCCTGTCGGTGGTGGCCATCATCTACACCTCGCTGGTGGCCCTCGTTCAGGAGGACATCAAGAAGCTGATCGCCTATTCGTCCATCGCCCACATGGGCTTCGTGACCATGGGCATCTTCGCCATGAACGAGCAGGGCCTGCAGGGCGCCATGTTCCTCATGGTCTCCCACGGCTTCGTCTCCGGCGCGCTGTTCCTGTGCGTGGGCGTCATCTACGACCGCCTGCACACCCGCGAGATTGCGGCCTATGGCGGGCTGGTGCACCGCATGCCCCTCTACGCCACGGTGCTCATGGTGTTCACCATGGCCAATGTGGGCCTGCCGGGCACCTCGGGCTTCGTGGGCGAGTTCCTCACCATGCTGGCGGCGTTCGAGCGCAACACCTGGATCGCCTTCTTCGCGGCCACCGGCGTCATCCTCTCGGCGGCCTATGCCCTGTGGCTCTACCTGCGGGTGATCTTCGGGCCGCTGGAGAAGGAAAAGCTGAAGAGCATGATGGACCTGTCCCCGCGCGAAGCCGCCATCCTGGTGCCGCTCGTGGTCATCACCATCCTCTTCGGCGTGTGGCCGGCGCCCATCCTGAACATGACCTCCCATGCGGTGAACGCGGTGGTCGCGCGCACCGATTCTGTGGCGGGCGCGGTGAAGACCGCCCTGCTGCTGAGCTTTTAGACCTTAAGGACGCCTCATGTCGCAGCTCCTGCCTCCCCTCGGCGCGGTCCTGCCCGAACTGGTGCTCGCCATCTCGGCGATCGCGCTGATCCTCATCGGCGCGTTCCGCGGGGAGGGGGCGGCAAACCTCGTCACCGGGCTGGCCATCGCCGTGCTCGCGGCGGCCGGCATCCTGGTGATGCTGTCGCCGGCGGGCGAGCTCTCGGCCTTCCACGGCTCGCTGGTGCTGGATCCGTTCGGCCGCTTCATGAAGCTGCTGGCGGTGCTGGGCGCCCTCGTCTCCCTCATCATGTCGGTGGATTGGCAGGCGCGGGAGAAGCAGGCCAAGTTCGAATATGCCGTGCTCATGGTCATCGCCACCCTGGGCATGTTCATGCTGGTGTCGGCGGGTGACCTCATCGCCCTTTACCTGGGCCTGGAGCTGATGAGCCTGCCGCTCTACGTGGTGGCCGCCATCAACCGGGATTCGGTGCGCTCCACCGAGGCGGGCCTGAAATATTTCGTCCTGGGCTCGCTCTCCTCGGGCATGCTGCTCTATGGCGCCTCGCTGATCTACGGCTTCACCGGCTCGGTGAATTTCCACGAGATCGCCGCCGTGGCCAAGGAGCCCAGCCTGGGCCTGATCTTCGGCATGGTCTTCCTTCTGGCGGGCATGTGCTTCAAGGTGTCGGCGGTGCCGTTCCACATGTGGACGCCGGACGTGTATGAAGGCGCGCCCACCCCGGTCACGGCCTTCTTCGCCTCCGCTCCCAAGGTGGCGGCCATGGCCATCTTCGTGCGGGTGGTCATCGAAGCCTTCCCCCATGTGACCCACCAGTGGCAGCAGATCGTCGCCTTCGTCTCGCTGGCCTCCATGGTGCTCGGCGCCTTCGCCGCCATCGGCCAGCGCAACATCAAGCGGCTGCTGGCCTATTCCTCCATCGGCCACATGGGCTTCGCCCTCGTGGGGCTGGCCGCGGGCACGCCCGAAGGGGTGCGCGGCGTTTTGGTCTACATGGCCATCTATGTGGTCATGACGCTGGGCACCTTCGCCTGCGTCCTCACCATGCGCCGCAAGGGGCAGGCGGTGGAGACGGTGGACGATCTGGCCGGCCTGTCCAGCCGCAACCCGCTGATGGCGCTGATGCTGGGCGCGCTCATGTTCTCCCTGGCCGGCATTCCGCCCCTGGCCGGCTTCCTGGCGAAATATTATGTGTTCGTGGCGGCGATCCAGGCGGGGCTCTACGGCCTTGCGGTGGTGGGCGTGCTCGCCTCGGTGGTGGGCGCCTTCTATTACCTGCGGGTGGTCAAGGTCATGTATTTCGACGAGCCGGCGGACGCCTTCGACCCCATGCCCACGGAGCTGAAGGCGGTTCTGGCGGTGAGCGGGCTTTTCACCATCTTCTATTTCGTCTATCCCGCTCCTCTCATCGAGGCGGCGGGTGCCGCTGCCCGTTCGCTCTTCTGAACGATGGCTCATTACGAATTCCAGGGTTCCACGGTCCCCATCATCCGTTTCACGCAGATCGGCTCCACCAACGCCGAGGGGATGGCGCGCATCCAGCGTGGCGAGACGGTTCCCGTCTGGCTGGTGGCCGACATCCAGACCGCGGGGCGCGGCCGGCGCGGCCGGCCCTGGACGTCGGAGCTGGGCAACCTCTTCGCCTCCCTGGTGCTGCCCAATCCGGCGCCGGTGGCCAACCTTGCCCAGCTGTGCTTCGTGGCCGGCCTCGCCCTGCGCGATGCGGTGCTCTCCGCCGCGCCGCAGATCCCGGCGGAGCAGCTGAAGCTGAAATGGCCGAACGACCTGCTGCTGGAAGGCGGCAAGGTGGCGGGCATCCTGGTGGAAGGCGGCAGCGATCCCTCGGGGCGGCCGGCGGCGGTCATCGGCTTCGGCGTCAATTGCCTGCATCACCCCGAGGATTTGCCCTACAAGGCCACCAGCCTGGAGGCCAGCGGCGCCCCGACCGCCCCCGACCGGCTGCTGGAGGCGCTGGACCTGGCCATGGCGGTGCGGCTCAACCAATGGAACGCGGGCAACGGCTTCTCCGCCATCCGGTCCGACTGGATGCGCCATGCGCTGGGCATGGGCGACCAGGTGAGCGTGAAGATCGGCACGCGCGAGGTGGTGGGCCGGTTCGAGAATATCGACGCGCGCGGCGCCATGATGCTGCGCCGGCGCGACGGCGTGGCCGAGATCATCACCGCGGGCGACGTCTCCCTCGGCAAGCCGGATTGAGCGCCGCGGGGCTGTCGCAGTCCGAATTGACCGCGCGCAAGGCTTGCAATGCGGCGCCCGGGCCTCATCATGCGTCACCTTGCCTTTCCCTGCCTCCGCCCTTTCGGCTCCCCGCCGCATCCGGAGGTCCATCCTATCCGGCCCGCCAGCCCGCCTCCGTGTGACCCGGCCCGGCGGGCACAGTTCCTGGAAGCGACCCATTGATGGCACCCAACGACGAACTGGTCTTCGCCCCCCTCGGCGGTGTGGGCGAGATCGGTATGAATCTCGGCCTTTACGGCTTCGGCCCCCGCAAGGCGCGCTCCTGGCTGGTGATGGACCTCGGCATGAGCTTCGCCGGCGAGGAGGCCCCGGGGGTCGATCTCGTCCTGCCCGATATCCGCTTCCTCGAAGCCGAGAAGAGGAACATCGCCGGCCTGGTGCTGACCCACGGCCATGAGGACCATGTGGGCGCCGTGCTCGACCTGTGGCCGAAGCTCAAGTGCCCCATCTTCACCACGCGCTTCACTGCCGGCCTGCTGGAGGCCAAGAGGGCGGGGGAGCCGGGGGCGCCGTCCTCCCTGCCCATCACCGTGGTGCGGGCCGGGGCGCAGGTGCAGATCGGCCCGTTCTCGGTGGAGTTCGTGCCGGTCTCCCATTCCATCCCCGACAGCCATGCGGTGGCCATCCGCACGCCGGCCGGGCTGGTGCTGCATACCGGCGACTGGAAGCTCGATCCGACCCCGCTGGTGGGCGAGCCCACCGACATCGCCCGGCTGAAGGCCCTCGGCGACGAGGGCGTTCGTGCCATCATCTGCGATTCCACCAATGCCATCCGCGACGGGGTTTCCCCCTCGGAGAAGGATGTGGCCGAATCCCTGACCGCGGTGGTGGCCAAGGCCAAGCACCGGGTGGCGTTCACCACCTTCTCGTCCAACGTGGCGCGGGTGCGCGCCATCGCCCAGGCGGCGCATGCCAACGGGCGCGAAGTGGTGGTGGTGGGCCGCGCCCTGGAGCGGGTCATCGGCGTGGCGCGCGAGCAGGGGCTGCTGGATGGCGTGCCGGCCTTCCGCTCGGCGGAGGCCTACGGCTTCCTGCCGCGTGAGCGGGTGGTGGCCATCCTCACCGGCAGCCAGGGCGAGCCGCGCGCCGCCCTGCGCCGCATCGCCGACGACGACCACCCGGAGATCGCGCTCTCCCCCGGCGATCTCGTGGTGTTCTCCTCGCGCACCATTCCCGGCAACGAGAAGGTGGTGAACCACATCGTCAACGCGCTCATCAAGCGCGGGGTGGAGGTGCTCACGGACCGCACCGCGCTGGTCCATGTCTCCGGCCATCCCCGCCGCGGCGAGATGATGGAGATGTACCGGATGATCCGCCCCCAGGTGGCGGTGCCGGTGCACGGCGAGGCCCTGCACCTGCATGAGCACGCCTTGCTGGCCAAGGGCCTCGGGGTGCCGGAGGTGGTCACCTGCTATGACGGGCAGGTGATCCGCCTGGCCCCCGGCCCGGCCGAGCGGGTGGACGACGTGCCCTTCGGCCGGCTCTACAAGGATGGCCGGCTGCTGCTGGCCGAGGGCGGCCGCACCATTCCCGAGCGGCGCAAGCTCAGCTTCGTGGGCGCGGTGTCCATCGCCGTGGCGGTGGACCGGCAGGGCGGCATCGCCGGCGATCCCTCGGTGGAGATCACCGGCGTGCCGGAGCGCGGCGAGGGCGGCGTGGACATGCTGGACCACGTGCTCGACACGGTTGTGGCCACCCTGGACAATTTGCCCAAGGCCCGCCGCCGCGACCCCGACGCCCTTGCCGAAACCCTGGAACGGGCGGTGCGCGCGGCGGTGAATGCGGTGTGGGGCAAGAAGCCGGTGTGCCACGTGCACATCCTGGAGGTGTGATGCGGCTTCGACATCCGGCGTGTTTCCCGTGGCGCGCGCCTTTGTTATGGATCGCAGGAAGCTGGAGGGGATCATGATCGGACGCCTGAACCATGTGGCCATCGCCGTGCGCGACATTTCCGCGGCCGCCGCGCTCTATCGCGACACGCTGGGGGCGGATGTCTCCGCCGCGGTGCCGCAGGTGGAGCATGGCGTGACCACGGTGTTCGTCACTTTGCCCAACACCAAGATCGAGTTCCTGGAGCCGCTGGGCGCCGACAGCCCCATCGCCAAGTTCCTGGAGCGCAACCCGGACGGCGGCATCCACCACATCTGCTACGAGGTGGACGACATCCTGGTGGCGCGCGACCAGCTGAAGGCGGCCGGCGCGCGGGTGCTCGGCTCGGGCGATCCGAAGATCGGCGCCCATGGCAAGCCGGTCCTGTTCCTGCATCCCAAGGATTTCAACGGCACGCTGGTGGAGCTGGAGCAGGCCTGATGTCCCCGCGCCGGCGCGGCCCCCGCGGGGCGGTGCCGGCGCGTGCATCCTTTCGCGTGAGGAGCGAGCGTGTCGATCGGTGCCGTCGTCGCCATCTATTTCATCGTCTGGTGGGTGTCCCTGTTCGCGGTGCTGCCGTGGGGCGTGCGCTCCCAGGCGGAAAGCGCGGACGTGACGCCGGGAACCGACCCCGGCGCGCCGGTGCGGCCGCACCTGCTGCGCAAGGCGCTGGCCACCTCCCTGTTGGCGGCGGTGGTGACGGCGGGCATCGTCTATCTGATCACCAGCGGCGTGATCCTGCTGGAGGACCTGCCCATGCCCTTCGACGCCAAGCGCGGCTGAGAAAGGGCGCGGCGGCGTACGCGGCCCGGCCGGCTGAGGTCAGAAGCCCACCGCGGTGCCGGTGAGGTCGTAGGGGCCGGCGGCCTCGATCTTCACCGTGGCGATCTCGCCCACCCGCAGCGGGCGGCGGGAGAACACCTTCACCGTGCCGTCGATCTCCGGCGCGTCGCCCTTGGTGCGGCCGATGGCGCCGTCGGCGGTCACGGCGTCGATGATCACCTGCTGGCGGGTGCCCACCTTCTTCTTCAGCCGGCGCGCGGAAACCTTCTGCTGGGTGCGCATGAAAAGGTCGTAGCGCTCGGCCTTCACCGCGTCGGGCACGGGGTCGGCAAGGGCGTTCGCATCGGCCCCGCGCACCGGCTCGAACTTGAAGCAGCCGGCGCGGTCGATCTCGGCTTCCTCCAGGAAGGCCAGCAACTCGGCGAATTCCGCCTCGGTCTCCCCGGGAAAGCCGACGATGAAGGTGGAGCGCAGGGTGAGGTCCGGCACCGCCGCGCGCCACGCCTTTATGCGGGCGAGGGTCTTTTCCTGCGCGGCCGGGCGCTTCATGCGCTTCAGCACCGTGGGGCTGGCGTGCTGGAAGGGAATGTCGAGATAGGGCAGCACCGTGCCGGCCGCCATCAGCTCCATGATGGCGTCCACATGGGGGTAGGGATAGACATAATGCAGGCGCACCCAGGCGCCGAGCCCGCCCAGCGCCCGGGAGAGATCGAGGAAGCGCGCCGCCACCTCCCGCTCGCCGTCGGCGCTTTTCCAGGGGCTCGCCGCATAGCGCAGGTCCATGCCGTAGGCGGAGGTATCCTGCGAGATGACCAGCAGCTCCTTCACCCCCGCCTTCACCAGCCGCTCGGCCTCCCGCAGCACGTCGCCGGCCGGGCGCGAGACCAGATCGCCGCGCAGCTTGGGGATGATGCAGAAGGTGCAGCGGTTGGAGCAGCCTTCCGAGATCTTCAGATAGGCATAGTGCCGGGGCGTGAGCTTCACCCCCTGCTCGGGCACCAGGTCGAGGAACGGGTCGTGGGCGGGGGGCACCGCCGCATGCACCGCGGCGAGCACGCTCTCATATTGCTGCGGGCCGGTGATGGCGAGCACGCTCGGGTGCACCTCGCGGATCTGCTCGGGCTCGGCGCCCATGCAGCCGGTGACCACCACCTTGCCGTTCTCCGCCAGCGCATCGCCGATGGCCGCCAGGCTCTCCGCCTTGGCGCTGTCGAGGAAGCCGCAGGTGTTCACCACCACCAGGTCGGCCCCGGTGTGGGTCTTGGTCAGCTCATAGCCTTCGGCCCGCAGGCGCGTGACGATGCGCTCCGAATCCACCAGCGCCTTGGGGCAGCCGAGGGAGACGAAGGAGATGCGGGGCGACTTCTGCGCAGGCTCGGCCATGGGCGCGACGGGGCTCTTCAAGCTTTATGGATACGGCAGGCGATAGGGGAGGGCGGACGTCCCGTCAATCCCGCGCCGGGCATGAGGGCTCGGGGTCCGCCTGCGGCGCGCGCGGCCGCGGCGCAATCCCGCCTCCAACTGGAGGGGCTCCATGCTGCGACAGTTCGCCTTGGCGCCTCTTGCCGTGGATCACGGCTCCCCTCACACTCGGGGCATAAAAGAAGACGGGCAGGAAACGAAAAGGGTGGGATAGATGCTGGCTTTGGTGTTGATCATCGCCTGCGGCCTGCTGGCCGTGGCTTATGGCGCATGGGCTGTCCGCACGCTGATGGAGGCGGACCCGGGAACGGCGCGGATGCAGGAGATCGCGGCGGCGATCGCCGAGGGGGCGCAGGCCTATCTGAAGCGCCAGTACGCCACCATCGGCGTGGTGGGCGTCGTCATCTTCGTTGTGGTGGGCATTTTCCTCGGCTGGCTGGTGGCGGTGGGCTTCGCCGTGGGCGCCATCCTGTCCGGCCTTGCCGGCTTCATCGGCATGAACGTGTCGGTGCGCGCCAATGTGCGCACCGCGCAGGCGGCCACCGTGTCGCTGGCCGGCGGCCTCGACCTCGCCTTCAAGGCGGGGGCGGTGACGGGCCTTCTGGTGGCGGGGCTCGCCTTGCTCGGCGTCACCGTCTATTTCGGCGTCCTGACCCAGCTCCTGGGCTTCGCGCCCAACAGCCGCACGGTGGTGGATGCGCTGGTGGCGCTGGGCTTCGGCGCTTCGCTCATCTCCATCTTCGCCCGGCTCGGCGGCGGCATCTTCACCAAGGGGGCCGACGTGGGCGGCGATCTGGTGGGCAAGGTGGAAGCCGGCATCCCGGAGGATGACCCGCGCAACCCCGCCACCATCGCCGACAATGTGGGCGACAATGTCGGCGACTGCGCCGGCATGGCGGCGGACCTGTTCGAGACCTATGCGGTGACCGTGGTGGCCACCATGGTGCTGGCGGCCATCTTCTTCGCCGCGGTGCCGGCGACGCTTTCCACCATGATCCTTTATCCGCTGGCCATCGGCGGGGCGTGCATCCTCACCTCCATCGCCGGCACCTTCTTCGTGCGGCTGGGGGCGAACTCCTCCATCATGGGGGCGCTCTACAAGGGGCTGATGGCCACCGCCGGCTTCTCGGTCATCGCCCTGGCGGCGGTGACCTGGCTCCTGCCCGGCTTCGGGGCGATCGAGGGGGTGGGCTATACGGGCACCAGCCTGTTCCTGTGCGGCCTCGTCGGCCTCGCGGTGACCGGCGCCATCGTCGTCATCACCGAATATTACACCGGCACCGGCTATCGCCCGGTGGTGTCCATCGCCCAGGCCTCGGTGACGGGGCACGGCACCAACATCATCCAGGGCCTCGCCGTCTCGCTGGAATCCACCGCGCTGCCGACCCTGGTGATCATCGCCGGCATCCTGTGCGCCTACGGCCTTGCCGGCCTGTTCGGCATCGCCATTGCCGCCACCACCATGCTGGGGGTGGCCGGCATGATCGTGGCGCTCGACGCCTTCGGCCCGGTGACGGACAATGCCGGCGGCATCGCCGAGATGGCCGGCCTGCCCAAGGAGGTGCGCCAGTCCACCGACGCGCTGGACGCGGTGGGCAACACCACCAAGGCGGTCACCAAGGGCTATGCCATCGGCTCCGCCGGCCTCGGCGCGCTGGTGCTGTTCGCCGCCTACAGCCAGGACCTGAAGTATTTCGTGGCCCAGGCGGCGCCCGGCTCCTATTTCGCCGGGGTGGCGCCGAACTTCTCGCTGGAGAACCCCTATGTGGTGGTGGGCCTGCTGTTCGGCGGCCTTCTGCCCTTCCTGTTCGCCGCCATGGGCATGACGGCGGTGGGCCGGGCCGCCGGCGCCATCGTGGAGGAGGTGCGCCGGCAGTTCCGCGAGAAGCCGGGCATCATGGCCGGCACCGAGAAGCCGGATTATTCCCGCGCCGTGGACATGCTGACCAAGGCCGCCATCAAGGAGATGATCATCCCCTCCTTGCTGCCGGTGCTCTCGCCCATCGTCTGCTACTTCGCCATCTATTTCGTGGCGGGCGGCGGGGTCGCGGGCAAGTCTGCGGCCTTCTCGGCGGTGGGGGCCATGCTGCTGGGCGTCATCGTCACCGGCCTGTTCGTGGCCATCTCCATGACCTCGGGCGGCGGCGCCTGGGACAATGCCAAGAAATCGTTCGAGGACGGCTTCGTGGACAAGGACGGCGTGCGCCACATGAAGGGCTCGGAGGCGCACAAGGCTTCCGTCACCGGCGACACGGTGGGTGACCCCTACAAGGACACGGCCGGCCCCGCCGTGAACCCCATGATCAAGATCACCAACATCGTCGCCCTGCTGCTTCTGGCGGTGCTGGGGCATTGAAGTGAAAAGCGCCGGGGCCGGGACGTGCAGGCGTCCCGGCCCCGGCGGATCTGCGTGACAGGTCCGGGGGGCGGACGGCCGGCCAGATGCCCGCGCCGCTGGTCCGCTCCGACACCACCCGGACGCGCAGCGCCCGGGCCTTCGGCCTAGCGCACGCGCCGATCAGCTTGCATCGCAAGCTGGTCGGACAACGCGTGCTCTATCCAAAAGTTAGAGGGCGATTCACCGATCAAATGGCTTCCGTTTGATCGGATCGCGCTCTAATAGGCCAGCGCCTGGAACACCGGCTCCACCGAGCCGTCCCATTCGCCGTTGAAGCGCTCCAGCAGGCCTTCGGCCGGCGAGCGGCCGGTGAGAACGGCCTCTTCCAGCGGCTCCAGGAAGCGCGTCTCGTCGCGGCCGAGGCGGTCGTGGAAGCCGCGGCGCTTGAGGCCGGCGGACGAAAGGGCAAGGGTGGTGCGGGCGATCTCGCGCAGGGAGCGCCCGCCGATCTGCGCATGGAGGGCGAGGCGCGGCACATCGTCCCGCAGCTTCTGGCGGTCCTCGGCGCTCCAGTCCTTCACCAGCTCCCACGCCGCATCCAGCGCCTGCCGGTCGTACAGCAGCCCCACCCAGAAGGCGGGCAGCGCGCACAGCTTGGCCCAGGGGCCGGCATCGGCGCCGCGCATCTCCAGGAAGCGCTTCAGCCGCACCTCGGGGAAGATGGTGGACAGGTGGTTCACCCAATCGGAGAGGGTGGCCGTCTCGCCGGGCAGCAGCGGATGGCGGCCGGCGAGAAGATCGCGGAAGGAGGAGCCCGAAACGTCGATATAGGCGTCGCCGCGCTTCACGAAATACATGGGCACGTCGAGGGCATAGTCCACATAGCGCTCGAAGCCGAAGCCGTCCTCGAAGGCGAAGGGCAGCATGCCGGAGCGGGCGTTGTCGGTGTCGCGCCAGATCTCCGAGCGGAACGAGAGGAAGCCGTTGGGCCGGCCCTCGGTGAAGGGCGAATTGGCGAACAGGGCGGTGGCCACCGGCTGCAGCGCGAGGCCCACGCGCATCTTCTTCACCATGTCGGCTTCGGAAGAGAAATCCAGGTTCACCTGCACGGTGCAGGTGCGGAACATCATGTCCAGGCCGTAGCTGCCCACCTTGGGCATGTAGCCGGCCATGATCTTGTAGCGGCCCTTGGGCATCACCGGCGTCTCGGTGCGCGACCATTTGGGGCTCATGCCGATGCCGAGGAAGCCGATGCCCAGCGGCTCGGCCACTTCCCGCACCTGGGCGAGGTGGGCGTTCAGCTCGGCGCAGGTCTCGTGGATGGTGGAGACCGGCGCGCCGGACAATTCGAACTGTCCGCCCGGCTCCAGGGAGATGGCGCCGCCACCGGTGACATCGGCCAGGCCGATGATGGTGTCGCCTTCCATGATGGGCTCCCAGCCCAGCAGGTGGCGCATGCCTTCCAGCAGCTTGCGGATGCCCTTCTGCCCTTCATAGGGCACCGGCTCGTGCCGGGAGAGGGTGAAGGGGATCTTCTCGTGCTCGGTTCCGATACGGAAGGCCCGCTCCGGTTTCGACCCTTGCTCCATCCAGGCGACCAGTTCATCGCGGGCGGAAATGGGGGTCGCGTCGAGGGTGTCGCGGGCCATACGAAATCTCTTCAACGAATGGGGCGCGAGACCATACACGCCGCCCCGGCCAAGGCAACAGACGCGCGGGCGGCGGGCCTGTTCACAGTTTGATCGCAGGGCCGCCGGCCTGCCGCTCCCTCTGGCAGAGAGGAGGGCAGGGGGCAGCCATGTCCCGCGGCGCGACCGGGCCTGAAGCGCGCGCCTGCCGGGCGGCCGACCGCAGCCCGGGTGCGGACGAGGGCTGCCCCGCACGGCAGCCACGCCCAAGCTGACATCAGATGGTGACGGGATTGGCCTTTGCAACGGCATCAAAGGCCTGAAGCGTGGCAATGAGCCCTTCCAACTCCCGCAGCGGCACCATGTTGGGGCCGTCGGAGGGGGCCGTGTCGGGGTCGGGGTGGGTTTCGATGAACACCGCGGCCACGCCCACCGCCACGGCGGCGCGGGCTAGCACGGGCACGAACTCCCGCTGGCCGCCGGAGGATGTGCCCTGCCCGCCGGGCTGCTGCACCGAATGGGTGGCATCGAACACCACCGGTGCGCCGGTGGTCTTGGCCAGGATGGGCAGGCCGCGCATGTCCGAGACGAGGGTGTTGTAGCCGAAGGAGACGCCACGCTCGGTGACGAGCACGCGGCCGTTGCCCGCGCCGGTGAGCTTGGCCACCACATTGGCCATGTCCCAGGGGGCGAGGAACTGGCCCTTCTTCACATTCACCACCCGGCCGGTGCGGGCGGCGGCCACCAGAAGGTCGGTCTGGCGGCAGAGGAAGGCGGGAATCTGCAGCACGTCCACCACCTCGGCGGCGGCGGCGCACTGGTCCATCTCGTGCACGTCGGTGAGCACCGGCAGGCCCAGGGTTTCCTTGATCTCGGCGAACACCGGCAGGGCCGCCTGAAGCCCCAGGCCGCGGGCGGCGGAAAGGGAGGTGCGGTTGGCCTTGTCGAACGAGGTCTTGAACACGAGGCCGATGCCGCGCCGCGCCGCCATTTCCTTCAGGGCGGCGGCCACCTCCAGCGCATGGGCCCGGCTCTCCATCTGGCAGGGGCCGGCGATGAGCGCCAGCGGCAGCGCATTGCCGAAGCGCACGCCGCCGATATCCACGACGGCCTGCGGGGTGACAAGCGGGGGGGCGGCAGTCATGGGGTCATCCTCGAAAAGCGCGGCCGGGACCTCCGGCAGCGGGCCGGCGTTCCGTCCGGGCCGGGCGCCGGGCCGCAGCCCGCATCCGGCTCATTCATCAGGCACGCGGGCGCACCAATCCTGCAAGCGCTGCGGGCGGCACGGCGCCGCCTGCAGGTCGAACCACAACTCGTTGATATGGTGGATCAACTTTTCGAAACGGATGGGTCCCATCCGTTTCGGTTGATCCCCTAGAGCACGTTCCGCTCAGCTTGCATCGCAAGCTGAGCGGTAAAACGTTCTCTATCAATAATTTAGAGACTGATTCACCGATCAGGTTGATTCAACCTGATCGGATCAGGCTCTAGAGCGCGATCCGATCAAATGGACTCAATTTGAACGGTCAATCGCCCTCTCACTTGAGGATAGAGAATGCGTTGTCCGATCAGCTTGCGATGCGAGCTGATCGGCGCGTGCTCTAGATAGAGCATTTTCGCCCCATCGCAAAAGCGCGAAAGCGCCGCTGCCCCTGCGGCCGCCTCACGGGGTCACCAGCTTCAGCCCCACGATGCCCACGGCGATGAGGGCGATGGCGGCAAGGCGCAGGAGATCGGTGGATTCGGAAAAGAAGACAATGCCGGCCACCGCCGTGCCCACGGTGCCGATGCCGGCCCACACCGCATAGGCGGTGCCGATGGGAATCCCGCGCAGGGCGAGGCTGAGCAGGAACAGGCTGGCGCCGATGGTGCCGAGCGTGAACACGCTGGGTCCCAGGCGGGTGAAGCCTTCGGATTGCTTCATGCCGATGGCCCAGGCGATCTCCAGGAGGCCGGCGACGAACAGATAGATCCACGCCATGGGCGCACACCACGGGTGGCGGGGCCGTCCCCGCCGCTCGAGAAGCAAGGCATGCGGCCGTCCGCATGCCGGAACGGGGCCGGCACGGCGCCGGCCCCGATCTCTTGTCGCCCCGCCGGACGAGCGGGAGGCCGGCGCCGTCAGGCCGGCAGCTCGAACACCAGCGTCGCCCCCAGCGCCGCACGGGGCGGCACCACCACGATGCCCTCCACCGCTTCCTCCACCATGCGCCGCGCCGCAAGGGCCCGCCGCAGCTGGGGGGCGCCGGTGGTGAAGACGCGGACCGCGGCGAGGCGCAGCCCCTCCATGCCCGGCGCCGGCACGCCGAAGCGCTCGGAGAACAGGCCCCGGGTCATCACGTCGATGGAGCCGCGCGGGGTCTGGGCCACGAACCACTCGTCCACCGCCCGCTGCAGCGGCACCCCTGCCAGCGCCTCCACGAAGGTCTGGGCGCGGGCGGGCGCATCGGTCACCAGCACCACCCCGGCCACGCCGACGGTCTGGTTGGAATGGCGCTGCAGATCGGGGGACCAGAAATTGTCCGGCTGGGACTGGGTGCAGGTGAAGGCGCCGAGGTCGGGCCCCTGCGGATCGCGGGCGAAGGCGAGGGTGAAGCCCACGTCCAGCTCCTGCCCGTCGGGCCGGCGCGCCTTGCGGGCGAAGGCGAAGGTGTCGAATCCGCCGAAGCCGGCGGCGTCGAACTCGGTCTTTTCCGCCGCGGGGTTCGTGCCCTCAAGGGCCAGCATGGACAGGCCCTCGCCGGCGCGTTCGAGGAATTTCGCGTTGAAGGCGCCGAAGGAGTAGGAGGTTTCGCCGTCCGGGGGAATGCTTGCCGGATCGGCGATCTGCAACAGTTCGATGAAGAATCCTGGCATCTGGACGATGCGATTCTCGGTGCCCCACGGGTGGCGATTGCGGGAGCCGACGGTGAATCCGAGAAGATCGTAAATTTCTCCTGCCGCATCAAGATCGCGAACGAGGTGCACCACATGGTCGAGGCCGCGTCGCATGGCTTCTCCTCTTTCCGGCGTGCAATGAATACTTTGAGAACGAAAAAAGCATTGCACAAATCAAAGGAATGAGACGCGTGAGCCCGATCCGGGCCCACGTCGTTTCGGTCAAGGACGGGCAATGATCCCAGCCGCCCGGCAGAGAGATTAAAGCGGCATGGCCGAAGATGGAAACAACTCTCGGTAGTAGATTTAGCTACCCTCTTACCGTCAAACGAGGCGGCTCTGCTCCATGGCGGCACCCACGAAAGAAGCAAACAGCGGGTGCGGCTCGAACGGACGCGACTTCAGCTCGGGGTGAAACTGCACCCCGATGAACCAGGGGTGGTTGGAATATTCCACGATCTCCGGCAGCAGCCCGTCCGGCGACATGCCGGAAAAGCGAAGCCCGTGCTGCTCCAGCCGCTCGCGATAGGAGGTGTTCACCTCATAGCGGTGGCGGTGGCGCTCGAAAATCTCGCGCCGGCCATAGATCTGCTCCACCCGGCTGCCCGCCTCCAGCTGCGCCTGGTAGGCACCCAGGCGCATGGTGCCGCCGAGGTCGCCGGCCGCCGAGCGGCGCTCCAGCTCGTTGCCGCGCAGCCATTCCGTCAGCAGGCCCACCACCGGCTCGCTGGTGGGGCCGAACTCGGTGGAATTGGCCGCGCCAACCCCCGCAAGGTTCCGCGCCGCCTCGATCACCGCCATCTGCATGCCGAAGCAGATGCCGAAATAAGGAACCTGCCGCTCGCGGGCGAAGCGCGCCGCGCGGATCTTGCCCTCCGCCCCGCGCTGGCCGAAGCCGCCCGGCACCAGGATGCCGTGGACATGCTCCAGGAAGGGTGCGGGGTCCTCGCGCTCGAAGGTCTCGCTCTCGATCCAGTCGAGATTGACCTTCACCTTGTTGGCGATGCCGCCATGGGCCAGCGCCTCGATCAGCGACTTGTAGGCGTCCTTCAGGCCCGTGTACTTGCCGACGATGGCGATGGTGACCTCGCCCTCCGGGTTGCGCACGCGGCCTTCGATGTCGGTCCAGCGCTTGAGGTTGGGGGCCGGGGCCGGCTCGATGTTGAAGGCGGCGAGCACTTCCTTGTCGAGCCCTTCCGCGTGGTAGGCGGAGGGCACGGCATAGATGTTGTCCACGTCCCGCGCCTCGATCACCGCCGTCTCGCGCACATTGCAGAAGAGCGAGAGCTTGCGCCGCTCCTCGCGCGGGATCTCGCGGTCGGTACGGCACAAGAGGATGTCCGGCTGGATGCCGATGGAGCGCAGTTCCTTTACCGAATGCTGGGTCGGCTTGGTCTTCAGCTCACCGGCCGAGGGGATGTAGGGCATCAAGGTGAGGTGGATGAAGATGGCATGGCCGCGCGGCAGCTCGTTCTTCAGCTGGCGGGTGGCCTCGAAGAAGGGCAGGCCCTCGATGTCGCCCACCGTGCCGCCCACCTCGATCAGCACGAAGTCGAAGCCCTCGTTGCCTTCCAGCACGAAGTCCTTGATCGCATTGGTGACGTGGGGAATCACCTGGATGGTGGCGCCCAGATAGTCGCCGCGGCGCTCCTTGGTCAGGATGTCCTGATAGATGCGGCCGGTGGTGATGTTGTCCTGCTTCGTCGCCGGGTGTCCGGTGAAGCGTTCGTAATGGCCGAGGTCGAGGTCGGTCTCGGCCCCGTCGTCGGTCACGAACACCTCGCCGTGCTGGTACGGGCTCATGGTGCCCGGATCGACGTTGAGGTACGGGTCCAGCTTGCGCAGCCGAACCGTGTAGCCGCGCGCCTGAAGCAGCGCGCCGAGGGCGGCGGAGGCGAGACCCTTGCCCAGGGAAGACACGACGCCGCCGGTGATGAAGATGTAGCGCGCCATGGGCTTCGACCTTAGCTCGTGCAAACGCGATTCGGCGAGGGCGAAGCCCGGAGGGGCCTCGCCTCGCCTGTGGAGAAAGTGCGCCGTCGCGAGCCCGGGCTCGCGGCGACAGGCTTACTGGGACTGCGGAACCTGGGGTCCGCCCGGCACGGCCGGAGCCGCCGGCGTGGAAGGCGCACCCTGCGGCGCGTCACCGCCCTGAGGGGCCTGCGGACGAATCTGGTCGAGGATGCTGCCCCCGCTCTGCGGCACCACCGGGCCACCCTGGCCCTGGTTGGCCGGCAGGATGGAACGCGGCGCGCGGCCGAGGCCGGCGACGATGGTCAGCGAAAGGGAGGTGATGAAGAAGATCACGGCCAGGATGGCGGTGGCCCGGGTGAGCACATTGGCCGTGCCGCGCGCGGTGAAGAAACCGCCGGCACCGCCGCCGCCCCCGCCGCCAATGCCGAGCCCGCCGCCCTCGGAGCGCTGGATCAGCACCACGCCGATGAGCGCGAGCACCACCATGAGGTGAATAACGATGAGAACCGTCTGCATGGAATCCATCATGTTCGCGCCACGGCCGTCAGGGCCGGGCACGCAGGTCGCCGGTGATCTACACGATCGACGGGCGGGAGGGAAGGGCATGGGCGCAGGGCTGGTCCGCAGCGCCAGCGCACCGGTGCCGCCCGGAACCACGGGGGATTGAGCGCGCACAGTCCCTTCCGGCTCCGGGACTGTGGCGCGCCGCCGCAATATGCCCCCGCCGTCCGCCGCCCGTCTGGCTACGCCGGCGCCTCCCGGTCCATGATCGGGTCGCGCCCCCGCTTGGGGGGCGGAAAGGATGGGCAGCGGCATGAGCAGCAGCTTGGGCAGGCAGTCGGCCGGTGGCAGCGACGATGGCGGCGTTCTCGCCCGAAACGAGCCGGGCGCGGCAGCGGGCGGCCAGCCGTTCAACCTGGCGCGCTATTGCCTCGGTGCGCAGGTCGATCCGGCCAAGCCCGCGCTCATCGTGGCCGAGGGGCCGCAGGGACGCATCGTCGAAACCTGGAGCTACGGCGCGTTGCGCGAGGCCGTCGCCCGGGCGGCCGGCGGCTTCGGCGCCTATGGGCTTCCCCCCGGCACCCGCGTGCTGCTGCGGGTGGGCAATACCTCCGCCTTTCCCCTGATGTTCTTCGGCGCCATTGCCGCGGGGCTCGCCCCCATTCCCACCTCCACCATGCTTACCGGGCATGAGGTGGACCTCATCCTCGCTGATTCGGGTGCGCGCCTGGTGGTGGGAGACGGGTCGGGCGCCATGCCGTCGCAGGCGGGGGAGGCCATCCTCCTCGGCCCGGCGGACATGGAGCGACTCACCGCGGCGGCGCCGGCCCCCTTCGCCGCGACCGATGCGGAAGACCTCGCCTTCCTGGTCTACACCTCCGGCACCAGCGGGCGGCCGAAAGGGGTGGCCCATGCGCAGCGCGTGGCGCTGGGGCGCCGCCCCATGCGGGAGGGCTGGCTGGGAATTTCCGCCGCCGACCGGCTGTTCCATGCCGGCGCCTTCAACTGGACCTATACACTGGGTTGCGGCCTGATGGACCCGTGGTCCGTGGGGGCCACCAGCATCGTGCATCTGGGGGAGCGCCCGCCGCAGGCCTGGCCCGACCTTCTGGAGGCCACCGGCGCCACCCTGTTCGCCGCCGTGCCGGGCCTCTACCGCCGCATCCTGAAATATGCCGCTGTCGGCCCCTCCCGCTTCCCGGCCCTGCGGCACGGCCTCACCGCCGGCGAGGCGCTGAAGCCGCCGCTGCATCGCGCGTGGGTGGACGCCACCGGGCGTGCGCTGTTCGAGGCGCTGGGCATGAGCGAGATTTCCACCTACGTCTCCTCCGGCCCCACGGTGCCTACCCGGCCCGGCAGCCCGGGCAAGCCCCAGGCGGGGCGCCGCGTCGCCATCCTGCCGCAGGAGGGGACCGGCGAGGGCGCGGTCGCGCCGCTGCCGGCGGGAGAGAGCGGGCTCATCGCCGTCCATCGCTCCGATCCCGGGCTGATGCTGGGCTATTGGGGCCTGCCGCAGGAAACCGCCGCCGTGATGCGCGGCGACTGGTTTCTCACCGGCGATCTCGCCCATTTCGATCCCGACGGCTACCTATGGTACGAGGGCCGCGCCGACGACCAGATGAACGCCTTCGGCTACCGTGTGGCACCCGAGGAGGTGGAGCGCGCCCTTGTCGCACACCCGCAGGTGGCCGAGGTGGCGGTAAAGGAGGTGCGCACGGGCGACGTCAGCGTCATCACCGCCTTCGTGGTCCTGGCCGAGGGGGCGCAGGCCGACCCGCAGGCGCTGGAACACCATGCCGCCGCGCGGCTCGCGGACTACAAGCGCCCGCGCGCGTTCGTGTTCGTGAAGGAGCTGCCGCACACCGCATCCGGCAAGGTGATGCGCCGCGCCCTGGGGTCCTGAGGCGGTCCCGCCATGGGGCGGCGGGGTGGATAATCCGGCGGTGGAGCGCGCTTCAGGCGCCGCGCCGCCGTGCCGCATGGTGCGCCACCTGCAGGGCCATGGCGAGGGCGGCACAGCCGGTGCCGAGGGCGCACACCGCCATCCAGCCCCCGCTGCTCCAGGCGAGGGTGGCCAGCGCGGCTCCGGCGGCTCCGCCGATGAACATGGTGCCCATGAACAGGGTGTTGAGCCGCGCCCGCGCCGCCGGCCGCAGGGCGAAGACGATGTGCTGGTGCGAGACGAGGGCGCTCTGCATGCCGAAATCCAGCAGCACGCATCCCACCACCAGCCCGGCAAGGGAGCCCCACAGGCCGAACACCAGCCAGGCCGCAAGGGTGATTGCGGTGCCCAGCAGCACCACGCCGGCCGGGCCGCGCCGGTCGGCAAAACGGCCGGCGACCGGGGCGGCAAGGATGCCCACCGCGCCACCAGCCCGAACAGGCCGGCAATCTCGGGGCCGAGGCCGAACCGCGGCTCCGCCAGCCGGAAGGCCAGGATGGTCCAGAATATGGAGAAGGTGGCGAACAGCAGCGCCTGCGTCGCCGCCGCCAGCCGCAGCGCCGGCAGCTCGCGCCACAAGTGCGCGATGGAACCGACAAGCCGCCCGTAGCCCATGCGGGAATCCGGGGCGCTGTGCGGCAGCACCAGCGCCATCAGCGCCGCCGCGGCGAGGGAGAGGGGCACCGCCAGCCAGAACATTTCGCGCCAGCCGGCATGGGTGGCCACGAAGCCCGCCAGGGTGCGGCTGAGCAGGATGCCGCTGAGCAGGCCGGCCATCACCATGCCCACGGTGGCGCCACGCCGCTCGGGCGCCGCCAGGTGCGCGGCCAGCGGCACGATCTGCTGCGCCACGGTGGAGGCAAGCCCGACCCCGAACGATGCCAGCACGATCACCAGCGCGCTCGGCGCGATGGCGGTCACGAGCATCGCCGCCGCCAGCACCACGAACTGCGCCACGATGAGCCGCCGCCGCTCCACCAGGTCGCCCAGCGGCACCAGCAGGAACAGGCCCAGCGCGTAGCCCAGCTGGGTGGCGGTGGGAATTGCGGCAATGAGGCTGCCCGGCAGCTCCACCTCGATCACCGCCAGCATGGGCTGGCTGTAATAGATGTTGGCCACCGCGATGCCTGCCGCGGCGGCCATGGCGAAGGTGGCACCCGGGCCTGCGGCGGCCTGTTCGGCGGGCATGTCACGCGCGGTCATGGTTCTCTCCTGTCGGGGCGCGGGTGGAGGGCGCGCGCCCGGTCTTCGGATACAGAATAGAATTCCGCTCGCTGGGATATAATATCTTCCACGGATGCACGATCGTATCGGATTTCGTTATGATGGATTTGGCCGGCCTTGCCTTGCTGGTGGAGACCGCATCGGCTGACAGCCTGGCGGCGGCGGCTCGGCGGCTGCGCCTTTCACCCATGGCGGCGAGCCGGCTGCTGGCGGCGCTGGAGCGCGACCTCGGGGTGCGGCTGGTGCATCGCACCACCCGGTCCCTGTCGCTGACGGAAGAGGGGCACGCTCTGCTGCCCCACGCCCGGGCCATGCTGGAGGAGCACGCCGTGGCGCTGGCCAGCGTGCGGGGCCGCGGTGCCGGGGCCAGCGGCCTCCTGCGGGTCACCACCTCCTTTGCGTTCGGCCGGCATGTGGTGGCGCCGCTGATGGCGGACTTCCTGCTGGCCCATCCGCAGGTGCAGGTGGACCTGCATCTGGCGGACGGCCTGGTGGATATCGTGGCGGAGGGCATCGACCTTGCCATCCGCATCGCCACGCCGGGCGACAGCTCCTTGGTGGGCCGGCGGCTGGAGGACAGCCCGCGCCTGCTGGTTGCCGCCCCCGCGTATCTGGACCGCCGGGGCGCGCCGGCGGACCTTGCCGGCCTTGCCGCCCACGAATGCCTCACCATCGCCGGCACGCCCCACTGGAGCTTCCGCGCCGGTGGCGACGGGCGCCGCATGAAGGTGGCGGGGCGCTTCACCGCCAATTCGATAGACGCCATCCACGAGGCGTGCCGCGGCGGGCTGGGCATCGCCAACCTGTCTGCCTGGAACCTGAAGGCGGACATCGCCGCCGGCACTTTGCGGGTCATCGTCCTTGCCGATGCCGTGCCCGAGCCGCTGGGCATCTGGGCGGTCTATCCCACCCGGCGCATGGTGCCGCCCCGGGTGCGCCTCTTCATCGAGGCCGTCTCGGCGCGGCTGAAGGCGGCCGGCTGACCCCTCCGGTTCGCCGCCGCCGCCCGATTGCAGCACGCCATCGGGTCGCCGCAGACCGGGCTCCCGTCCGTGGGATAGACGGCAGGGATGACGGGCCGGTGCCTGAAGTCGGCGAGGGACAGGCGCCGGTCCGGCGTCGCCATCAGGGCGAAGCCGGGAGCCGGCGTGCCCGCGGCAAGAGCGGATGCGGGGCGTGCCGTTGAAGAGCGAAGCATGGACGTCTCCGCGTGGGGGCGGCGGAGGGCAGGGCCGTGCCCCTGCGCCGCCTGTTTCCGACCTCGGAAAGCCAAAGCGGCACTTGCGCCGGAAACGCCGCATGCAGCCCCTGCGGCCGCAGGACGACGCGCGCGGGCGCTGCCGTGGTGCTATTCGGGGATGTTTGTAAAGGTGGATGGCTCCCTGAGCAGGACTCGAACCTGCGACCATTCGATTAACAGTCGAACGCTCTACCAACTGAGCTATCAGGGACCGTGGGTCTCGCGACCGAGGCGGGCCATATAGCAACCCCTTGGCCGCTTGTGAAGCGGGAAGGTGCGCTTTTCCCGTTTCCGGTGCGGCGGGCCCTGCCGGCCGTGGTCCGCCGATCGGGTGGCATGCGGCCGGCAAAGAGGGCGCCGGGCCTTGCCCCGTCAGGCGTGGAGGCGCTTTGCGTCCGGCCCGGCCGGGGCGGCATCGCCGGTGGATATGTCGGCGGCGCCTTCCGCCCCCGGCCGCGGCGCGCCGGGCTGCTCCTGCGCCTGTTCATGGGCGAACTGGGCGTAATAGAAGCCGTAATAGCGCCCGCGCTGGGCCAGCAGCGCCTCGTGGGTGCCGCTTTCCACCACCCGGCCGCCCTCCACCACGCAGATTCGGTCCGCCCGCACCACGGTCTGCAGGCGATGGGCGATGACGATGGTGGTGCGCTGGTGGGCCAGTTCGCCCAGCGCCTTCTGCACTTCCGCTTCCGATTCGGAATCGAGGGCGGCGGTGGCCTCGTCCAGCAGCAGGATGGGGGCGTCCTTCAGGAAGGCGCGGGCGATGGCGATGCGTTGGCGCTGGCCGCCGGAAAGCTGGGTGCCATGCTCGCCCACCTGGGTGTCGTAGCCATGCTCGAAGCCCATGATGAAGGCGTGGGCATGGGCGGCGCGGGCGGCCGCCTCCACCTCGTCCTGGGAAGCGCCGGGCCGGCCGAAGGCGATATTCTCGCGGATGGTGCCGGAGAAGAGATAGACATCCTGGCTCACCAGCCCCACGGCGGAGCGCACGGAGGTGCGGGTGAAGCCGCGCGTGTCCTCCCCGTCGATGAGCACGGCGCCCGATTGCGGGTCGTAGAAGCGCTCGATGAGGTTGATGATGGTGGTCTTGCCGCCGCCGGACTGGCCCACCAGGGCCGTGGTCTGGCCCGGCTCGGCCACGAGGTTCAGGCCGCGCAGCACGCTTTCGCCCGGGCGATAGCCGAACACCACGTCGCGGAACTCCACCCGCCCGCGCGGGCGGGGCAGGTCCGGCAGGCCGGGGGCATCGCGGTCGGGGGCGGGCGCGTCGAGCAGCTCGAACAGCATGCGTGCGCCCATCACATGGTTCACCAGTTCCACATGCAGGCGGGCGAGGCGCTTGGCCGGCTCGTAGGCGAGCAGAAGGGCGGTGAGAACGGAGAAGAACTGCCCCGGCGAGCGGCCCACCACGATCACGTTGTAGCCCGCATAAAGCACCACGCCGCCGATGGCGAGGCCGCCCAGCGTCTCCATCAGCGGGCTGGATTTCGCCTGGGTGCGCACCAGCTTGTTGTTGTTCGCCTCCACGTCGTCGATGAACCGGTGGGTGCGCGCACGCATCTCCGGCTCAAGCGTGTAGGCCTTCACGGTGCGCACGCCCTGGAACACCTCCATGGCGATGGAGGAGAGCTTCACGCCCGAGGTGAAGCCCGAGGTGAAGATGGACTTCGCTTTCTTGATGAGCGTGCGGGTGCCGAACACCGCCGCCGGCATCACCACCAGGGCGATGACCGCCAGGAATGGGTCCTGCACGAAGGCCACCAGGGCCAGCATGATGAGCGAGAGGAAATCGCGGCCGATGCTGGTGATCACCAGATCCAGCGTGCTGCGCGCCCCATTGGCGCCGGCGGTGAAGCGCGAGGTGATTTCCGCCGTGTGGTGGCGGGAGAAATAGGAGGCGTCCTGCATCAGCAGCTGGTCGAACGCCCGCTTCTGGTTGTCGGCGACAATGCGGTTGCCGATGCGCGCCATGGTGATGCTCTGCCCATAGGCGGATGCGCCCTTCACCAGGGACAGCACCATGACCGCGCCGGCCACCGCCCACACCGCCTGCGGCGTGGGATGGACGAAGATGGCATTCACCGCGTCGTTCATGAGGTAGGCGAGGCCTGCGGTGCAGGCCGCCATCATGCCCATGAAGCTGAAAGCGAGCGCATAGCCTTTCCAGTGCATGCGTCCGTCGGACAGGAGCAGGCGCCGGAGCACCTCCCGCGTCTCGTCCGTGGTGGGCGGCGGGCCCTGGTGCGCGGGGCCTTTGCGCTGGGGGGCTTTTGCACTCATGCCTGTCTCCGGCGGCCGGCGGGGGCGGGCCGCTTGTGTGCCCATGAACCGTCACAGGGGCTGCAAGTCAACGTTCGCGCCCCGGACGTGCCGTCGCGGCCGATGCCCGAAGAGCTGCGGCAGGGGCTCTTTCCAAGGCCGGCGGGCGGGTGCGGCGCCGGTTCGCATGCTTGCGCGGTGCGCTGCGGGCGCAGGCTCGGGCGGGGGTGCGAGATGCAGGGCCCGCGGCGTCTGATTCAAGGCTGGCGGCGCCTGATGCATGGCTGGCGGCGCCTGGCAATCGGATGTCCTGCCGGGCTGGAATGGAGGCCACGCCCGGAATCGAACCGGGGTGCACGGATTTGCAGTCCGCTGCGTAACCACTCCGCCACGTGGCCTCACGAGCGCGTGTTCTTACGGACTTCCGCTGACGGGCGCAAGCGGTGCCTGCGCCTTGTCCCCTGCAAGCGCGTGGTCCGCGTCGCCGCCACCGCTGCCGCCATCTGCCGGCCGCAGGCGTCAGCGGATGGCCCGGCGCAGCAGGTTGCGGGTGATGCCGGTCAACGGCCCGAGATAAAGCATCGCCACCAGCGGGCGCACCATCTGCACCCGCAGGCGCACCCGCTGCCGCAGAACGGGCAGCACTTCCAGGATGTCGCTCCAGGCCTGCCGCAGGCGATCCCGGTCGCCGGCCTTGGAGGCCTGGAAAAAATCGTTGCACACCAGATGGAAGAATCGCGGGCCGATGACGTCCCGACCCCAATACAGGTTCAGGCGCGGGTCGTCCGGATATTCCTGCAGCAGCTTCTTGAAATAGATCATCCGCGATTTCGCCATGCGCCGGCTGAAGGAGGTGGAGCCGGAATAGATGCGCCATTTCGTGACCGGGGTATTCAGATAGGTGCTGCGAAACCCCATGGAATACATGCGGACGAACAGGTCGTCGTCCTCGTATCCGCTGAGGCGCTCGTCGAACAATCCCGCAGCGATCATGGCATCCTTTGCGGCGAGGGTGGCTCCGGGCAGGATGAAGAGGTCGTGCTGCAGGCATTGCGCCAGCGAGCGCTTGGGGTGCGGCGCGGGGATGTCGTCCAGGCAGCCTTGCCGAATCATGCGCCCGCTTCGGTCCACCTGGTCCAAATTGCCGTAGACCAGGCCGAGATTGCGGACCGTGCCGACGAGGAAGGGGCGGCGCAGCACCTCGATATGGTCTTCGTACCAGGCGTCGTCCTGGTCGAGAAAGGCGACATGGCTGCAGCGCGTGTGCCGCACCGCCAGGTTGCGGGCCGAGGATTGCCCGCCATTGGGCTTGTGCAGCAGGGTCACCGGATGGCGCTGCGCCATCTCCTCCACGATGGCGGCGCCGTCATCGGTGGAGCCGTCATCCACGACGATGATCTCGTCTGCCGGAACGGTCTGCCGCAGCACGCTTTCCAGCGCCTCGCGGATGAAGGGTGCGCCATTGTAGAGAGGGATGACGGCTGCAACCGTGATCGCAGGCAAGGCAGGCGTCCTTTTGGGCAAAGAGGTCTTGAAACGGTCCGGTGTGGACACAAATCAGATAGCTCAGGAACTATAGTGCAGCAATGGCGGGAAAAGTTCACGTTGCCCTTGGGTTTTGCAATTTGCAACAATAGGTAACATCTGGTGGTTGCCGTCGCGTCAGGTGAATATTTTACCATCGGACAATTTGGTGGCTTGGGCCTGGTTGGACGAGAAACATTGCAAACGGAAACAAAACTTCATCAAACGTAAAGCGCGCCGGGAGGCTCCGCGCCATGGCGTGCCGGGCCACTAGAGCCTGATCGGTGAATTGCCCTCTAACTTAAGGATAGAGCACGCGCCTGTGCCCCCGCCGCCGCGGAACGATCACGCCGCGGCCAGGACGGCCCTGCCGGTGTGGCCGGGCGGGGGAGGGGTGTCAGTCCCGGGTGGGCGGCGGTTGGGCGGCGCGGCGGGCGCCCGTCCGGGCGCTGTTCATGTCGTCTTACGGCGCGATGCGGGTGGTGTCCTCGCCGCGGTGGAAGGCGATGGCCAGGCGGAAGCTGTAGGCCATGCGCTCGGCATGGGCGATGGCGGCCTGCGCGGCTGCGGGGGGCAACTCCTGCAGCGCGGTGGGGCGGAACAGCGCCAGCCAGCGCGCGAAGGCGGCCTCGCCGGCGTCGTCCCCCAGCGCGAGGTGCGGGGGCAGGGGGCGCCCCTCGTAGCGGCCGGACTTCAGCAGCACCGAAGACCAGAAATCGCACATCTTGGCCAGATGCACCGGCCAGGCCTCGGGAGCGATCCGCCCGCCGAAGACGGGGCCGAGCAGGGCGTCGTCGCGCACGCGATCATAGAAGCGGTGGACAAGGCGAAAGATGGCCTCCTCGTCCAGGGCGCGCGGTTCGGCCGCCTGCGGGGCCGGGGAGGGGGTGTCGGCGGGTATCATGACGGCTTCTCCATTCGCGGGGCGCCTCGGGTCCTGCCCGTCATGGCGTCCGGCGGCATTGACGGCGGCATCCGTCCGGGGGCACGGCACGGGACTGCTGCTGCGCACGTGATGATCCGGCCCCGGCCGGGCGGCGGAATGGCGCAGGCTCCGCATTATCGGCCGCCAGCCTTTCCCACCGTGCGGCGCCGGGCCATGCGACTTGCGGCCACATGGCCCGCGCCGGGGGCGGGCGGTTCCTGCGGGCGGCCCCCTGCCGGCGCCTTGCAAAAACGGCGGCAATGTGGCTCTTGGGCCGTGCGGCACGCAGGCTCCGGCCGGCGGGCGCGGGGCGCTTCCTGCCGGTTGCGTCCGGGCGCCGTCGGCGGCGGGCTTCCTGTCGAGGCGGGCCCGTCCGGGGTCATGCCGCCGCGCGAGGGATGGGTCGGAGATACGCCATGATTGATTTCGCCGAGCTTCGCCGCGGCATGGTGGACAGTCAGGTCCGCACCAACAACGTGACCGACCATCGCATCGTCTCGGCCATGCTGGAGATCCCGCGCGAACGCTTCGTGCCTGCCGCGCTGAAGTCCTTGGCCTATATCGACGACGACCTGATGCTGCGCCCCGGCGCGCCGCCGCGCTACCTGATCGAGCCCATGATTCTCGCCCGCCTGGTGCAGGTCGCCGACGTCCAGGAGCACGAGCACGTGCTGGATGTGGGCACCGGCACCGGCTATTCGGCCGCCGTGCTCGCCCGCCTCGCCCAGCAGGTGGTGGCGGTGGAGGAGGATGCCGAGCTGGCCGCGGCCGCCACCGCGAACCTTGCCGCTCTGGGCGTCGCCAACGTGGCGGTGATGCAGGGGCCGCTCAAGGCCGGCTGGCCGGCGGAAGGCCCCTATGACCTGGTGCTGGTGAACGGCTCCGTGGATTCGGTGCCCGAATCGCTGTTCGCTCAGGTGAAGGAAGGCGGTCGCCTGATCGCCGTGCTGGGCCACGGCGGCGCCGGGCGCGCCTGCGTGTTCTCCAAGGTGGGCGGCGTGATGGGCCAAAGGGTGGCCTTCAACGCCGCGGTGCCCCCGCTCCCGGGCTTCGAAGCCGCGCCGAGCTTCACTTTCTGAGCCCCTGTGTGACACGTTTGCAGCGGTGACGGGAAAACGGTCGGTGCATCGAACCGATCGGTTTCGTATTGCGGGCGTCGCAGATATCTTACCGGAAAGTTACCGCGCGGCAGCGTCAGGGCGGCAGTGCCGCATGGCCGCGTCGGATCGGGAGACCTAAATGTCGGTTGCCACGCGCATTCGCCGAACTGGTTTTGCTCTTCTGGCGGGGGCCGGCATCGTCTCTCTCTCTGTGGGAGGCGCGGGCGCCCAGTCGCTCGATGTGGCGCTGGCCCAGGCCTATGTGAACAATCCATCCCTGAATTCGCAGCGCGCCGGCACGCGCGCGGTGGATGAGACGGTGCCCCAGGCGCTGTCGGGCTACCGGCCCACCCTCGCCGCCACCGCTTCCGCGGGCACCGAATATGGCCGCGCCGATTCCGGTGGCCAGCGGACCAGCGGCGGCCTGTGGCCGCGCGCGTTCGCCCTTACCGCGACGCAGACCATCTTCAACGGCTTCGTCACCGCCAACCAGACCCGCAACGCCGAATCGCAGGTGCGCGGCTCGCGGGAAACCCTGCGCAACACCGAGCAGACGGTGATGCTCAATGCGGTGACCGCCTATATGAACGTGATCCAGGCGATCGCGCTCCTCGACCTGCAGCGGCAAAGCCTCGCCGCCTTCGAGCAGGAATTGCGCGCCACCCGCGATCGCTTCAACGTGGGCGAGGTGACCCGCACCGACGTGGCCCAGGCCGAGGCCCGGGTGGCGGATGCCCAGTATCAGGTGAGCCAGGCGGTGGCCAACCTGTCGTCGGCCCGCGCGGTCTACCGTCAGGTGATCGGCGTGGAGCCGGGCAAGCTCTCCACCCCCCCGTCCATCGAGCGGGTGCTGCCCGGCAGCCTCGACCGGGTGATCTCCACCGGCCTCAACCACCACCCTGCGGTGAAGGCGTCCGAATTCGCCGTGGACGCCGCCATGTTCCAGGTGAAGGTGGCCGAGGGCGGCCTGATGCCCAGCCTGAACGTGCAGGGCCAGCTCTCCCAGTCCTACGACCAGTCCTTCTCGGTGGATGCGCAGGGCGGGGCAGCGGTGTCGCTCAACCTGTCTGTGCCGATCTACCAGGGCGGCGTGGAGTACGCCAACATCCGCCAGGCCAAGGAACTGCTCTCGCAGGCCCGGATCGAGGTGGACGTGAACCGCGATACCATCCGCGCCCAGGCGGTGCAGTTCTGGGGCGCGCTGGAGGCTGCCAAGGCGCAGATCCAGGCGGCGCAGGCGGCGGTGGCCGCCAACACCCTCGCCCTGGAAGGCGTGCGCGAGGAATGGCGGGTGGGCCAGCGCACCACCACCGACGTGCTGAACGCGCAGCGCGACCTCACCAATTCCCAATCGGCGCTGGTTGTGGCGCAGCGCGACCGGGTGGTGGCGGCCTATTCGCTCATCTCCATCATCGGCCGGCTGGATGCCGTGGCGCTGGGGCTGAAGGTGAACGTCTATAATCCGGTGGTGCACTATAATCAGGTGCGCGACAGCTGGGCGGGCGTGCGCACGCCGGACGGAAAGTAGTCCGGTACAAATAATCCCGCGCACAGGTGCCGCAGGCACTATTGCAGCCCCGAGCGGCAATGCCATACTTCCCATGGAAATGGCGATTCTGACGCCCAGCTCCGCGTTTTGCTGCGGTGGTCTGTCGGGTCGTGTTCGGCCGAGGTCTGACCATGGCTGCGAGCCCAAAAGTGCAAGAGCCTTCGATGGAAGAAATCCTGGCCTCGATTCGCCGCATCATGGCGGATGACGAGCTGCCCATGCCGCCCCGGCGTCCTGCCGTGGTGCCGCCGCCCCCGCATCGCTATGGCGGGGATGCAGCCGCGGATGCGGCTCGCTATGGCGAGCCGGCGGCGCCTCCGCCGCGCCGTCCGGCCCCTCCCATGGCCGATGACGGGCGCGGAATGCCGGAAGATCAGGTGGCCGAAGAGGGGCACCGTCCCGCACGCCATGCGGCCGGGCCTTCCCAGCGTCCGCTGCCGCCCGAATCCGTGGCCCGCCCCCAGCCGCCCGAAGGCCGGATGCGCCCCGTCGCGCCGGAAGGTGCGCCCCGCGCCCCGCGTCCCGTGCCGCCGGCCGGCGAGGAGGAGCGCCCGCCCGTGCGGGAGGTGCGGTCCCCCCAGCCTGCCGCCCGCCCCAAGGCCTATCGCGCGCCACCCGAGGATGCGCATCGCCCCGGGCCGGAGGCGGACATTCAGGGTTTCGAGGACGAGTTCGCGCGCACCGTGCGCCCGCTCCGCGACGAGGTGGAGCGCAACGGCGCGTTGCAGGATCTGGAGGCGGCCATGCGCGCAGCCCAGGCGGATGAGATGGCTGCCGCGCCCCGCGCCGCTGCCCCCGCCTTCAAGCCGCGCCCCGCGGCGCCCTCGCCCGCCCGCTCTGCCGATTGGGCGCAGTCCGATCGGGATGCGCCGGAATCGCCCGCTGCCACACCGGCCCGTGACGCCGCGCCCCGGCCGCACCGCGAGGATGGCCCGCGCCGGCGCGACCTGCTCTCGCCCGGCGTTGACGCCGCGGTGGCCGCGGCCTTCCAGTCCCTCGGCGATGCCGTGCTGCCGCATAAGGAGCGCACCATCGAGGATCTGGTGAAGGAAATCCTGCGCCCTATGCTGAAGGACTGGCTGGACCAGCGCCTGCCCGGCATCGTGGAAGGCCTGGTGCGTGCGGAGATCGAGCGGGTGACCCGCCAGGGTCGCTGAGCCGTCGCCGGAAGAAGCGGCAGAATCCGCACCGGCAGGCGCAGCGGGGACCCAACGCGCGAGGCCTCGCGGCCCGAAAAAGGTGGGGCGAAGGGGTCCGGTTGGGCCGCCCGCCCCATGCGGCGCGCATCCCGGCCAAGTGCGCGCGGGCCGCGCCGCCTCCCGCCCGCCTTCAGGCCAACCGGCCTCAAATTCCGGGCCGGGCCACGCCGGCGGAGCCCCGCGTGTTGACGCAACCCCCGCCATGCGGCTTTAACGCCCGCTGACCTTTCCCGTCCGGAGCGGACGCGGAGCCGGGGCGTGGCGCGCCGCGCTGCCCCTGGCCGAGCGCATCCGCGGAGCCACCTTCATGCTGGAAAAAGTGTTCGATCCCGCCGCCGTGGAACAGCGCATCGCCGCCGCCTGGGACGCGGCCGGCGCCTTTCGCTGCGGCCGCCCCGAGCGCAAGGACGCGGAAGGCTATTCCATCGTCATTCCGCCGCCCAACGTCACCGGCTCCCTGCACATGGGCCACGCACTCAACAACACGTTGCAGGATGTGCTGGCGCGGTTCGAGCGCATGCGCGGCAAGGATGTGCTGTGGCAGCCCGGAACCGACCATGCGGGCATCGCCACCCAGATGGTGGTGGAACGCCAGCTCGCCGCCCAGAAGTTGCCCGGCCGCCGCGACATGGGCCGCGCTGCTTTCATTGAAAAGGTGTGGGCATGGAAGGCCGAATCGGGCGGCACCATCGTCAACCAGCTGAAGAAGCTGGGCGCCTCCTGCGACTGGTCGCGCGAGCGCTTCACCATGGACGAGGGCCTCAGCCGCGCCGTCCTCAAAGTGTTCGTGCAGCTCTATCGCGAGGGGCTGATCTACAAGGACAAGCGGCTCGTCAACTGGGACCCCAAGCTCATCACCGCCATCTCCGACCTGGAGGTCGTGCAGGTGGAGATGAAGGGAAATCTCTGGCACCTGCGCTATCCCATCGAGGGGGAGAAGGACCGCTTCATCGTCGTCGCCACCACCCGGCCCGAGACCATGCTGGGCGACACGGCAGTGGCGGTGCACCCGGAGGATGAGCGCTACCGCGACCTCATCGGCAAGCATGTGATCCTGCCGCTGGTGGGCCGTCGCATTCCCATCGTGGCCGATGAATATTCCGATCCCGACAAGGGGTCCGGCGCGGTGAAGATCACGCCCGCCCATGATTTCAATGACTTCGAGGTGGGCAAGCGGCACGGCCTGCGGATGATCAACGTGCTCGACGCGGAAGCGCGGATCGAACCCACCGGCATTCTCGACGATTATGCGGAACGCCCCGAGGCCTATGTGGATGCGCCCGACGCCGCCGGCGTGCTTTCGCACCTGAAGGGCATGGACCGCTTTGCCGCGCGCAAGCACATCGTGGAACTGCTTACCGCGTTGGAATTGCTGGAGAAGATCGAGCCGCACACCCATATGGTGCCGCACGGCGACCGCTCCGGCGTGGTCATCGAGCCGTGGCTGACCGACCAATGGTATGTGGACGCAAAAACCCTTGCAGAACCGGCACTTGCGGCCGTTCGCGAGGGCCGGACGGCCTTTGTTCCCAAGAATTGGGAGAAGACCTATTTCGAGTGGCTGGACAATATCCAGCCCTGGTGCATTTCCAGGCAATTGTGGTGGGGCCACCAGATTCCGGCCTGGTATGACCCGTTCGGCAACGTGTTCGTGGCCGAGGACGAGGACGGGGCCTTCGAGCAGGCATTGGCGCACAACGTTGGAAATGAAAGCCTTTCCACCGAGGACGCCGAGCTTTTGATGGCCGATGCCGACCGGCGCGCCCAGTTCCTCACCCGCGACGCGGACGTGCTGGACACCTGGTTCTCCTCCGCCCTTTGGCCCTTCTCCACCATGGGCTGGCCGGACGAGACCGCCGAACTCAAGAAGTTCTACCCGACTTCAGTTTTGGTGACGGGCTTCGACATCATCTTCTTCTGGGTCGCTCGGATGATGATGATGGGCCTGCATTTCATGGATGGCGAAGTGCCGTTCAAGGACGTCTACATCCACGCCCTCGTTCGTGACGAGAAGGGCGCGAAGATGTCGAAGTCGAAGGGCAACGTCATCGACCCCCTCGACCTGGTGGAGCAGTACGGGGCGGATGCCCTGCGCTTCACCCTGGCGGCCATGGCGGCGCAGGGGCGCGACATCAAGCTCGCCACCTCTCGGGTGGAGGGATACCGCAACTTCGCCACCAAGCTCTGGAACGCGGTGCGCTTCGCCCAGATGAACGGCTGCGTGCGGGTGGACGGCTTCGACCCGGCCAAGGTGGAGGGCACCCTCAACCGCTGGATCATCGGCGAGGCGGCCCGCGCCAGCGCCGAGGTGAGCGGCGCCATCCTGGCCTATCGCTTCAACGAGGCGGCCGGCGCCATCTACCGCTTCCTGTGGAACGTGGTGTGCGACTGGCACCTGGAGCTGGCCAAGCCCGTGCTCTCCGGCCCCGACGGCGCCGCCAAGGACGAGACGCGGGCGGCCACGGCCTATGTGCTGGACGTGGCCATGGCGCTGCTGCACCCCTTCATGCCCTTCCTCACCGAGGAGTTGTGGGCCGAGACCGGCAAGGATGGCCCGCCGCGTGCCAGCCTCCTGGCCCTCGCCCCCTGGCCGGACCTCGCGGGCCTGGAAGCCCCCGACGCCGAGGCCGAGGTGGGCTGGGTGGTGGACCTGGTGACCGAGATCCGTTCCGTCCGCGCCGAGATGAACGTTCCCGCCGGCGCCCAGGTGCCGCTGGTGCTGGTGGAGCCGGGCGAGGAGACGCGCGCCCGTGCCGCCGCATGGGACGATGCCCTGCGCCGCCTCGCCCGCCTCTCGCAGGTGGAGGTGGCCGCACAGGTGCCCGCCGAATCGGTGCAGATGGTGGTGCGCGGCGAAGTGGCGGCGCTGCCGCTGGCCGGCGTGGTGGACCTTGCCGCCGAGCTCGCCCGCCTCCGCAAGGAAGAGGGCAAGCTCGACCAGGAGGTGGCCCGCATCGACGCCAAGCTGGGCAACGAGAGCTTCGTCGCCCGCGCGCCGGAAGAGGTGGTGGAGGCCGAGCGCGAGAAGCGGGAGGAATATCTCCACCGCAAGGAAAAGGTCCGCGCCGCCATCACCCAGCTTTCCGGCGGCTGATGGGTCGCGCCGGCCCCCTGCGCCTGCGGACGCTTGTGGCCGGCGTCGCCGGGGGGCTCGGCGTCCTGCTCCTGCTCGCCCTCCTTGTGGTGATGGCCACGGACCTGCCGGGGCGGGGCCATCGGCCTGTCGGGGTGGAAGGGGCCGTGGACGGTGCGGCGGCCGTGCCGGTGTTGGTGGTGGATCACGGCTACCACGCCGGCCTTGTGCTGCCCCGGGCGGCGCTGGCGGCGCGGGCGGCGGCTCTCGGCCTGCCGCGCCTCTCGGCGGTGGCCGGCCGCTTCGTGGCCTATGACTGGCTGGAAATCGGCTGGGGCGACGAGGGCTTCTACCGCAATGTGCCTTACCTTTCGGCCCTGACCCTGCCGGAGGCACTGCGGGCGCTGTTCGCGCCCGGCAATCCCTCCGTGCTGCATGTGATGGGGGGCGTGGGCGCGCCGCGGTCGGTGTTCGCGGGGTCGGACATGGTGCGCCTCGCGCTGGACCGCGACGGCCTCGACGCCCTCGCCCGCGGCATCGAGGCGACGCTGGAGCCGGGTCTGGCCCCGCGGGATCGGCGCGGCGATTCACACGGGGCCGCGAAGCCCCCTTCATCCGACAGGTTGCAGGACGCCCCGCAGGAGCTGGGTCCCGGCCTCTATGGCCCCAGCCTGTTCTTCCGCGCCGCCGGCGCCTATCACCTCACGCGCAATTGCAACCACTGGGTGGCTCGTCTGTTGAACGGTGCCGGCCTGCCGATGTCCCTTGCGGCCGCCACCGTTTCGGCCGGGCTGATGGCGGACCTGCGCTGGCGAAGCGGGGCGGCCGCGCCGTGAGGCGGCGATGCCCCGGCCCCGGGATGGCCCCATAGCATTCTGATGTAACGTTGTTTTCCTCTGGCTGGCCCGGCCCCGGCGGCGCTCGGCGGCATGCCGCCTTTTCGGCCCGCGCCCCCGTCCGGCCCATCAAAAGCATGTGACGGCAAAGTCACACCAGAGCCGTTTCCGGCGCGGCGGGACCGGGCCGGCCCCCGACGCCGCGAAGCCGCCACAAAACGTCACGAAACCAGATGAAACGCGCGGCGGTGAGCGTACTCGGAAAGTGTTTCCGGCCGTCGTGCTCGAGGTGGGTCCTGATGGACGGACGTTGCATCGCACAGGGCATCGCGCCGGGGGGCGCCGCGGGACGGCACCTGAAGGGGCGCCGTTCGTATTTTCCGCAGCTGCGCGGCCCGCAGGCGGCGGAGCTTTCGGCCGCCGGGCGGCCTGTTGCCGCCGCCGATACCTCAATGGCCGAAACCGCCATCGCGCAAACGTGCCGGGCAGAGCCGGCGCGCGCCATGGAACGCCAAAGAGAGGCCGCGGCTCGGCCTTGCCTCGGCCCCGATATTGCCGCCGCGTCTCACTACGTTGCCGGCACGATGACCTTCAGGGCAACCATAGCAGATTGGAATGGGGCGCCGGCCCGCCGCCGTGCGGTGCGCCCGCGCGCCATACACCGCCTTTCGGCGCAGGTGATGGCGGGCCTCGTGGGCATGTGCCTTGCCGCGCCGCTTGCCGGCGCCTTCGATGGCAGCACCCAGCCCGCCCAGCCGCTCACGCCGCCGGCCAATGTGCCTCTGGCGCCCACGGTGCGCCCGGTGGACGAGGCGTTCCGCACCGGGGCGCAGGCCATCCGCGCCGGGCAGACCGCCAAGGGCATCGACGCCCTCGGCTATGCCGCCGCCCAGGGCCATGCCATGGCCCAGTGGAAGCTCGCCCGCATCTATGCCGACGGTGACGGGGTGAAGCGCGACGACGCCAAGGCGTTCGACTATTTCTCCAAGATCGCCAACACCCATGCCGAAGATTATCCCGGCACGGCGCAATCGCGGTTCGTGGCCAATGCCTTCGTGGCCCTGGGCTCCTATTACCTCGTCGGCATTCCCTCCGCGGGGGTGAAGCGCGACCCGATCCGCGCGCGGGCCATGTTCTCTTATGCCGCGTCCTATTTCGGCGATGCGGACGGCCAATACCAGCTCGCCCGGCTCTATCTCGACGGCGTGGGCGGCCCGCGGGATGCGCGCAATGCCGGGCGCTGGCTCACCCTGGCCGCGCAGAAGGGGCAGTTCGAGGCGCAGGCCATGCTGGGCCGGCTGCTGTTCAAGGGCGATGAGGGCGTGCCGCGGCAGGGCGCACGGGGCCTCATGTGGCTCACCGTCGCCCGCGACTCGGCCTCCCGTCCCGAGGACAAATGGGTGGTCTCCGCCTATGAGGACGCCTTTTCCGAAGCCACCACCGACGAGCGCGCGCTGGCGCTGACCTATCTGGAAGGCTGGCTGAAGACCGCCAAGCGGTAGAGTGCTCTGCGCCGCAGGTGCGCAGAAGCCCCGTCTCTCATGGAAAGAGACGGTTTCGGTCCGGGGCGCCCGCTGCGCCTGAATCCGGCGCATGGAACGAAGCGTCGCTTCCCCCATCCCGCCGTCCCGCGTCAGTGGGCGAGGGTGCCCCGCGGCACCCGGTTGCCTCCCCCGTTTCCAGGCCGAGACATGGCCTGCCACGGCTCCGGCGCGCGCCCGTCCGCATCAGGGCGGCGGGCCGTCGGCCTCCGCTGCGTGGCGGGGCAGGGCGGCGCCGAGCCCTTCGGTCATGGCCAGCGCGGTCTGTGTCCAGATGTGATGGGTGGGGCGAACCTGGTCGGGGTCGTCCAGGGTGCCCAGCGTCACATCCACCTGCGCTTCCTGCGCCATGTCGAACACCAGCGGGCTGCCGCAGGCGCCGCAGAAGAAGCGCGCGACCCCGGGGGACGAGGAGAAACGCTGCGGCGTGCCCTGCGTCACCTCAAGGTCGGCCCGCTCGACGCTGGCCCACGGCAGGGCAGCGGAGCCCGATGCGCGCCGGCACATGGTGCAATGGCACCAATAGGCGCTGGCGAGGCGGGCGATGCGGTAGCGAATCCGTCCGCACAGGCAGCCGCCGGTCAGCGGGCCGCCGGCCGGCGGGCGGGCAGTGTTCGCCGCATGCTCCATGTTCGGCTCCGTATCCGGGGGCGCCTTCAGGCGGCGATGGCGAAGTCGGCCCAGACGGGCACGTGGTCGGACGGCTTTTCCCAGGCCCGCACATGCTTGTCGATGCCGGTGGCGATGAGCCGGTCCGCCGCCTGCGGCGACAGCAGGAGGTGATCAATGCGAATCCCGTTGTCGCGCTGCCACGCCCCGGCCTGGTAATCCCAGAAGCTATAGAGCCGCCCGCGATCGGAGGTGGCGCGCACCGCGTCGGTGAGGCCGAGATGGGTCAGCGCCCGGAAGGCGCTGCGGGTCTTGGGCAGGAACAAAGCATCGCCGGCCCAGGCGGCAGGGTCGGCCGCATCCCGCGGCTCGGGAATCACATTGAAGTCGCCGGCGAGGATCAAGGGCTCCTCCAGCGCCAGCCGGTCGGCCGCAAACGCCCGCAGGCGCTCCATGAAGCCGAGCTTGTAGGGATATTTCTCCGTGTCCGGCGGGTTGCCGTTGGGCAGATAGAGGCAGGCGACCCGCACCACGCCGCCCTTCACCGAAACCACCGCCTCGATGAAGCGCGCCTGCACGTCGCCGTCGTCGCCGGCCAGGCCGTGGGTGACATCCTCCAGCGGCAGGCGCGAGAGCAGGGCCACGCCGTTGAAGCCCTTCTGGCCGTGGACGGTCACATTGTAGCCCAGCGCCTCGAACGCTGCCGCGGGGAAGGCCTCGGTCTGGCACTTGATTTCCTGGAGGCACACCACGTCCGGCCGGGTCTCCTCCAGCCAGCGCACCGCATGGTCCAGCCGCTGGCGGATGGAATTGACGTTCCAGGTGGCGATGCGCATGGGCGGGCTCCTTCGGCCGGGGAGGATACGCGCGCGCGGGCCGGAGGCAATGGCGCGGGGCGGTTTTGGCGCATCATGCCACCGGCGGGAAATCCGTGGCGGCGGCGGTCGCGGGCCGGTTTGAAAACGAGCGGGGCGACCTGGTGCGGTTCCGAACCCTCTCCCGCGTGCGGGGGAGGGCAGGGAGGGGGAAGCGGTGCCTGCCTCCCGGCGCCGGAGGCAGGCGGCGAGGGCCACCCCCTCCCCACCCCTCCCCCGCACGCGGGAGAGGGAGCTTCGGCGCCGCCCTGTTTCCAAACCGACCCACGCCCGCGGCGGTCCAAGGGTTGCGGCGCGGGGCAAAGAGTGGCAGGAACGCGGCCTGCTCCCCAACGGCGGCGTGTGGAATGACGTTCGCGTCCATCGAGTTTCTCTTCTATTTCTTTCCGCTGTTCCTGGTCGCTTACTTCTCCGCGAAGACGATCTCGACGCGGAACTATATCTTTCTTGCCTTTTCGCTGGTCTTCTATGCGGCGGGATATACGCCGCACATCATCATTCTCCTGGCGTCGGTGGCGGTGAACTTCTTCCTCGCCAAGGCCATTGATGCCCGCGCGGGCGACGCGCGGCGGCGCATGCTGGTCTATGGGGTGGTGTTCAACCTGACCTTGCTGGGCGTCTTCAAATACACCGGCTTCCTGATGGAGAACCTCAACACCCTCCTGGAGCCGGCGGGCCTTGCGCTGCCGCTGCCGAAGATCTCCCTGCCGCTGGGCATCTCCTTTTATTCCTTCCACGCCATTTCCTATCTGGCGGACATCTTCAAGCGGAAGGTCAGCGCCAATCGCGATCCGGCGCAGTTCGCCCTCTACATGTGCATGTTCCCGCAGCTGGTGGCCGGCCCCATCGTGCGCTACGCCACGGTGGCCCGGCAGCTCTCGCAGCGGCGCGTCACTCTGGGCCGCTTCTCGGCGGGGGCGCGGCTGTTCGCCATCGGCCTCGGCTGGAAGGTGCTGATCGCCGACGAGGTGGCGCGGCTGGTGGACGGGGTGTTCGACACCACCACCCACCCCACCTTCGTTGAGGCCTGGCTTGGGCTTTATGCCTATACGGTGCAGATCTATTTCGATTTCGCCGGCTATTCCACCATGGCCGTGGGCCTGGGCGTGATGGTGGGCTTCGTGCTGCCGCGGAACTTCCGCCTGCCCTATACGGCGCGCTCCATCACCGATTTCTGGCGGCGCTGGCACATGAGCCTGTCCGCCTTCCTGCGCGACTATCTCTACATCCCCCTGGGCGGCAACCGGCGCGGGGAGATGCGCACCTATGTGAACCTCTCCATCGTCTTCCTCCTGTGCGGCCTGTGGCACGGGGCGAGCTGGAACTTCGTCATCTGGGGCGCCCATCACGGCGCCTTCCTCATCATCGAGCGGGCCTTCCTCGGCCGCTGGCTGAAGCGGGCGCCGGGGGCGGTGGGGCACCTTTATGCCGTGCTGGTGGTGATGCTGGGCTGGGTGTGGTTCCGCGCCGACAGCCTGCCGGGCGCCCTCGACCTGTTCGGCGGCCTTGCGGGCCTCAACGGCTTCAGCCGCGCCTCCCTGGCGCTGGGCTTCGGCCTCACTCCGCTGGCCATCGCCGCGCTGGTGGCGGGCGGGCTCATCGGCTTCTTCCGCTGGCCGCGCTGGAAGGCGCTGGCGGGGGAGGGGGCGCTGGCGACGGCGGCGGACTTCGCCCTGGTGGCGGCGCTCATGCTGGCCAGCATCGCCTGGGTCGGGGGCACCACCTCCACCCCGTTCCTGTATTACCGGTTCTGAGGCAGGGGGATGGCATGACACTTCTTGCGCGTCACCGCCGCTACCTGGGCGTGATGTTCGCCGGCCTGTTCGGCTTCCTGCTCCTGTCCAACCTCATTCCCGATCCCCTGGCGCGGGGGGAGTGGCGGGTGAAGGTGCCGGCCGACTTCAGCTGGGACCGCAAGCTGAACTATTGGTTCCGCAACATCGGCACCTATGTGCAGGACAATTTCGGCTTCCGCGCCACCTTGCCGGTGCTGCGGCGGGACGTGCGCGCCGCCCTCGCCTCGCCGGACAGCCGGCCCTTCTATGCCGGGCGCGACGGCCAGCTGTTCTGGGGGCGCGAGCAGGCGCCGCCGCAATCGGCGGGGGCGCTGGTGCGCTTTGCCAATGTGGAGCGCTTCGTGGCCATGGTGGGCGAGATGCAGCGGGTGCTGGCGCCGCTGGGAACACGCATCGTGGTGGCGATCCCGCCCAATGCCCAGTCGGTGGAGCTGGAGGCGCTGCCCGCCTGGACCGACGCTTTGGCCTATCCCGTCACCGAATACGACCTTGCCCTCAACGGGCTGAAGGCCGAGGGCGTCGCCACGGTGGACCTGCGCGCCGTGCTGCGGCAGAGCCCGCGGCCGCGCTATCTGCTCACCGACACCCATTGGAACAACCGCTCCAGCGTCCTGGCCTTCAATGCGGTGATGGTGGCAGCGGGGCACCCCGGCTGGCAGGTGGACCCGGGGCAGGTGGTGGGCGCGCTGCAGGATGCGCCGCGGGGCGACCTGTTGCGCTCCATGCGCATGCCGCCCGAGGTGAAGGAGGAGAATTTCCGCCTCGAAATCCCCGATCGCTCGGCGCGGCCGCGGCCCGATCCGGCGCTGGGAAGCCGCAACGAGCACGTGGCCTTCAAATCGGTGGTGCGCGACTTTGCCGCCACCGGCCAGCGGGTGCTGATCATGGGCGATTCCTTCACGGCGGTGACCTGGCCACGGCTGTTCGTGAATGCCGACGTGAGCGCGGTGGGCTGGATGCACGCCTCCGCCAAGGTGACCGGCAATTGCGATTTCAATTTCGACGACGTGCGCCGCTTCCGCCCCGACCTTTTGATCATCGCCCGCACCGAGCGCTTCTTCCCCTGCTATGGCGACGACTGGCCGACGGGCCTGCCCCGGCCCTGGACCCGTGCCGTGCCGCGCAACGTCGCGCCGTGACAGGGGCGGCGCCCGCGTCCGGGGCGAACCCGGGGTGAGCCTGGGGCGAGCGCGGGGCGAAGGGGGGGGCGGTGCGAAGGCGCCCGGGAGCGCGCGCCGGCCGGCAAGGCAGCAAGCGGCGAGGCAGCGATAGCCAAGGCAAAGCCGGGCTGGCGTCAGCCTTCCGGCTCAAAGCGCCGCGGGCTCACACCCACGCGACGGCGCCGCCGGTCCGGCGCACGCCACGCAGCCGCAGGCCCGGGGGCAAGGACGGCGCGCGGGAAGGACGTCGCGCGGCTTGGCCGGCAGGCAGCGGGACCCGTCCCGCCGTCGGCCGTGCCCGGTGCTCAGACGGCGAAGCTGGACCCGCAGCCGCACTTGGCGGTGGCCTGCGGATTGGAAATCTTGAAGGCGGAGCCCATCAGGTCCGCCTTGTAGTCGAGCTGGGAGCCCTTGATGTAGTCGAGCGAGATGCGATCGACCACGATCTTGGCGCCTTCCTTCTCGATCACAAGGTCGTCCTCACCCTGCTCGCGCGTGACGTCGTATTTGTAGGAGAAACCCGAGCAGCCGCCGCCCTCCACGCTGAGGCGCAGGAAGGTGCCTTCCGGCTCGGAGGAGAGAATCTGGCCGATGCGGCGGGCGGCCGCGTCGGTGACGGCGAAATCCACTTCCAGCGCCGGGACGTCGGAAGCCTGAGACGATGCGAGTGTTGTGTCCATGGTATCGACTTTACGAATTGAAGCTGGCAATGGCCCTTAAGGTAAGGCCGACGGCGCCTGAGTTAAAGGGCCGGGCCGGCGAAAAGGCACGAGGGGGAGGACAGGCATGGCGGTTTCAGGCGCAAGGCCCCGTGTTTCCTGGGCCTGCGATCCCGACCATGTGCGCGGCCGGCTGGTGTTCGAGCCGGATGCGCCGCCCCGCAGCCCGTTCCGCCGCGATTGCGACCGCATCATCCATTCCACTGCTTTCCGCCGGCTGAAGCACAAGACCCAGGTGTTCGTCTTCAACGAGGGCGACCATTACCGCACCCGCCTCACCCACACGCTGGAGGTGGTGCAGGTGGCGCGCTCCATCGCCCGGGCTCTGGGGCTCGACGAGGACCTGGCCGAGGCGCTGGCCCTCGCCCACGATCTCGGCCACCCGCCCTTCGCCCATGCGGGCGAGCGGGCGCTGGACGCCTGCATGGCCGGGCAGGGCGGGTTCGACCACAACGCCCAGTCGCTGCGGGTGGTGACGCGCATCGAGCGGCGCTATGCGGAGTTCGACGGGCTGAACCTCACCTGGGAAACCCTGGAAGGCATCGCCAAGCACAATGGCCCGCTCACCGACCGGGCGGGCCGGGGCATCGGCCGCTATAGCGACGGCCTGCCCCATGCCATCCTCGCCCATTCCGCTTTGCAGGACCTGGAATTGTGGAGCCACGCCTCGGCCGAGGCGCAGGTGGCCGCCATCTCCGACGACATCGCCTATGACGTGCACGATTTCGACGACGGGCTGCGGGCCGGCCTGTTCACCCTGGACGATCTGGCCGACCTGCCGCTGGTGGGCGAGGCCATCAGCGACGTGCGCGCCCGCTATCCCGGCCTCGGCATGGCCCGCACGGTGAACGAGGTGTTCCGCCGCGTCATCACCCGCCTCATCGAGGATGTGGTGGCGGAAAGCGCGCGCCGGGCGCAGGAGGCCGGGGTGGGCAGCGCGCAGGAGGTGCGGGCGCTGGGCCAGGCGGTGGTCGCCTTTTCCCCGGCCATGGCGCAGAAGGAGAAGGCGGTGAAGGGCTTCCTCTTCCCGCGCATGTACCGGCACGCCCGCATCAACCGCATCATGGCCGACGCGCAGCAGGTGGTGCGCGACCTGTTCGGCCATTTCCTCGCCACGCCCAGGGACATGCCGCCCTCCTGGCATACCGATGTGGACAGCCTGGACGGCGAGCGCCTGGCGCGCCGGGTGGCGGACTACATTGCCGGCATGACCGACCGCTACGCCCTCGACCAGCACGCCCGCTTCTTTGACTCGACGCCGGACTTGCGATAGGCGCCCCGGCAACCAACCCGATCGGACCTTCCCCCATGAACGTCTACGCGATCTTCGCCGATCACGTGCGCGAAGCCGTCGCCGCCCTCGTCGCCGAGGGGCTCATCACCCGGGACCTCGACCTCTCCCGCGTGGTGGTGGAGCCGCCGCGCGACGCCAGCCACGGCGACCTTGCCACCAACGCCGCCATGGTGCTGGCGAAGGAGGCGGGCCTGAAGCCGCGCGAACTGGCGGACCACATCGCCGCCCGGCTGCGGGCGGTCGCCGGCGTCACACGGGTGGACGTGGCCGGCCCCGGCTTCATCAACATCGCCCTCGATCCCGGCTTCTGGCCGCAGGTGCTGGCCGCCGTGCTGCGGCAGGGGCTGGAGTTCGGCCGCTCCGGCTTCGGCGCGGGCGAGGCGGTGAATGTGGAATATGTCTCCGCCAACCCCACCGGCCCCATGCACGTGGGCCACTGCCGGGGCGCGGTGTTCGGCGATGCGCTGGCGCGCCTGCTGGATTTCGCCGGCTTTGCCGTGACCAAGGAGTATTACATCAACGACGCCGGCGCGCAGGTGGACGTGCTGGCCCGCTCCGCCTTCCTGCGCTACCGCGAGGCGCTGGGGGAGGCCGTGGGCGAGGTGCCCGAGGGGCTCTATCCCGGCGACTATCTGGTGCCGGTGGGCCAGGCGCTCGCCGCCGCCCACGGGCCGGCGCTGAAGGCCATGGCGGAGGCGCAATGGCTGCCGCTGGTGCGCGCCTTCGCCATCGACGCCATGATGGTGATGATCCGCGAGGACCTGGAGGCCCTGGGCATCTGCTTCGACGTGTTCTTCTCCGAGCGCTCCCTCTCCACCGGGGCGGTGGACCGCGTGGGCGCCACCATCGAGGCGCTGCGCGCCTCCGGCGAGGTCTATGAGGGCCGCCTGCCGCCGCCCAAGGGCGCGCCCATCGAGGATTGGGAAGACCGCGAGCAGACCCTGTTCCGCTCCACCGATTTCGGCGACGACGTGGACCGTCCGCTGAAGAAGTCCGACGGCAGCTACACCTATTTTGCCGGCGACATCGCCTATCACAAGGACAAGGTGGACCGCGGCTTCCTCAAGATGATCGACGTGTGGGGCGCCGACCATGGCGGCTATGTGAAGCGCATGCAGGCGGCGGTGAAGGCGGTATCCGCCGGCCGGGCGGCGCTGGACGTGGAGCTGATCCAGCTGGTGCGGCTGTTCCGCGCGGGCGAGCCGGTGCGCATGTCCAAGCGGGCGGGATCGTTCGTGACCCTGCGCGAGGTGGTGGACGAGGTGGGGCGCGACGCGGTGCGCTTCATGATGCTGTTCCGCAAGAACGACGCGCCGCTGGACTTCGACCTTGCCAAGGTGATCGAGCAGTCGCGAGAGAATCCGGTCTATTACGTGCAGTATGCGCACGCCCGCACCAAGTCGATCCTGCGCAACGCGGCCGAGGAGTTCCCCGACCTGCCGATGGAGGCCGGCGCCTTCGCCGACGCCCCCCTCGCCCGGCTGGACGACGAAGGGGAAATCGCGGTGCTGCGCCGGCTCTCCGCCTGGCCGCGGCTGGTGGAGCAGGCGGCGGCGGCGCGCGAGCCGCACCGGATCTCGTTCTTTTTGCATGAATTGGCGGGGGAGTTTCACGGCCATTGGAACCGTGGAAAAGACTTGCCACATTTACGCTTCATTATGGAGAATGATCGAGAGTTGACTTCGGCTCGCCTGGCTCTGGTGCATGGCGTGGCCATGGTCCTCGCCTCGGGTCTGAAGGTTCTGGGGGTGGAGGCCGTAGACGAGATGACGTGATCGCTCGCCCCGAGGCCCTCCGGACAGGGCGGTTGAGCCCGGTTCCGGACCGGCCAGGCGGGCGACGGACAACACATCGAGGCGACATGGGCGACGAAAGCAGGTTCCGCTACCGGCGTGATGATGGTGCCGCGGAGGGCGCGGCACGCCAGCGCAGCGGCACGTCGCCTGCGACTGGCGGCGATCGCGACGGCGATCCCCTGGTTGAGCTTGCCCGCCTCATCGGCGAGCAGGACCCCTTCGACGATTTCTCCGCCCTGGAGCCCGAGCCGGCTCCCCGGCCCGACCCGCGCCGCCCGGCGGCCGCGCCGCGCTATGCGGCCCCCGCCGCGCCGGCCCTGCGCCAGATCGAGCCGCGCCAGATCGACCCACGTGGCGCGGACCCGCGTCTGGCGGACCCCCGCTTTGCCGATCCCCGCGCGGCCGATCCCCGCGCCGCCGATCCGCGGGTTGCGGCCCGCGCTCCGGTGCGCCCGGCGCCGGCCCCTGCGCCGAGCGAATATTATGACGACGAGGAGGAGGACGATGCCGCCCCGGCCGCTTCCGCCCCGGCCGCTCCCGTCTCCTGGCAGGCGCCGTCGCGCACCGCCGCGGCCCGGGCGCCGGAGCCGGTTCGGCAGCCGGCCGTTCCCGCCCGCTTCACGCCGCCCCCGGTTCCCGCACCCACCGGCTATGGGGCGGCCCGCGGCCGTGCCGCCGCGCCGGCGGTTCCCGCGGCCGTAAGCCAGCCCGATGCCACCGTGCGGCTGGGCTATGGCTCCCTGGCGCGCCAGCAGGCCGCCGCCCGCCCGTCGCCCGTGGCACCGCCCCGCGCCCCGGCGGAAGACGATTACGAGGACGACGACACCTACGCCCAGCCCCGCACGGCCCCCGGCCGCGCGGCGCCGGACTATGATCGCCGCGCCCAGGATGAGCGCAGCTACGACCCGCGCGGCCGACAGGACCCGCGCTATGCGGCCGACGACGCCTATGACGATGGCGCCGCCGATGACCGGGCCTACGACGACCGGACCTACGACGACCGCGCTTACGACGATCGCGCGCCCCGCGCCGCGCCGGCCCGCTCCACAGGCAGCCGCCCGCAGGACGCCCGCGGCTATGCGGCGGACGAGGACGAGGCCGCCTACGCCTATTCCGCCGCCCGGCGGGATGACGATTACGACGATTACGACGACAGCTACGATCCCGAATACGGCGAAGACGGCTACATGCCTCCCCACGGGGAGGAGGTTTACGACCAGGAGCCGCGCAAGCGCAAAGGCCGCATGGCGCTGCTGCTGGGCATCTCGGTGCTGGGCCTGCTGGTGGCCGGCGTGGCCGGCGTGTTCGCCTACAACATGGCCGTGGGCAAGCCGGGCCTGTTGACCGGCAGCAGCACGCCGCCGGTGATCAAGGCCGATTCCACCCCCGCAAAGATCGCCTCGCCCGCGCCGTCGCCGGCCGCGGACAGCCAGCAGAAGCTCATCTACGACCGGGTGGGCGCCACCTCCGCCGCCAATGAACGGGTGGTCCCGCGGGAGGAGCAGCCGGTGGATGTCACCTCCGCCGTCTCCCGCACCGCCGCTTATGCCCCTGCCGATCCCACCGCGGCGCCTGCGTCGGTCGCCGCCCCGGCCGGAGCGGCCGGCGCGACCGAGCCCAAGAAGGTTCGCACCCTGAGCGTGCGGGCCGATGGCACCGTCGCTTCCGGCGGCACCGGGGTTTCGGCCTATGCCGCCAGCCCCTCGGCCGCGCCGAGCCTGGCCGATCCTGCGGCCGCGATCCAGCTTCCGCCTGCCGCCCCGGTCCAGACGGCCGCCGCCACCCCGGCCCCGGCGGCCACCGGCTCCTATGTGGTGCAGGTGGCCTCGCAGCGGTCCGAGGCCGACGCTTTGGGCTCCTGGAAGGTGCTTCAGCAGCGCTACCCGAACATTCTGGGCAGCTACAAGGCGAACGTGAAGCGGGCCGATCTCGGCGACAAGGGCATTTATTACCGCGCCCAGGTGGGCCCCTTCGCCACCCGCGACCAGGCGAACGAATTGTGCCAGTCCCTGCGCGCCCAGGGCGGCGACTGCGTCATCACCAAGAACTGACGCGGGCGGGCCTGAGCCCGCTCCAAATGCCAAAGGGCCGCCCATTGGGCGGCCCTTTCCATGTCACGCCGCCTTCAGCGGCACGCCGAGGCGCCCGGCGAGCTCCTGGACGAACTGGAAGGCGGTGCGGCCGGAGCGGGCGCCGCGGGTGGTGGCCCATTCCAGCGCCTGCGGGCGCCACTCGGCTTCGGTGGCGGGCAAGGCGTGGTGGGCCACATAGGCCGCCACCATGGCGAGATATTCGTCCTGGCTGCATTTGTGGAAGCCCAGCCACAGGCCGAAGCGATCGGAGAGGGACACCTTCTCCTCCACCGCCTCGCCGGGGTTGATGGCGGTGGAGCGCTCGTTCTCCATCATGTCGCGCGGCAGCAGGTGGCGGCGGTTGGAGGTGGCGTAGAAGATCACATTCTCCGGGCGCCCCTCAATGCCGCCTTCCAGCACCGCCTTCAGCGACTTGTAGGAGGTGTCGTCGGCATCGAACGACAGGTCGTCGCAGAACACGATGAAGCGGTGGGCCGAGGCGCGCACCAGCCCCATCAGCACCGGCAGGGTCTCGATGTCCTCGCGGTGGATCTCCACCAGCTTCAGCCGCGGCGGCGCGGCGGCGAGGTCGCGGTTGACGCGGGCATGGGCGGCCTTCACCAGCGAGCTTTTGCCCATGCCGCGGGCGCCCCACAGCAGCGCATTGTTGGCCGGCAGGCCGCGGGCGAAGCGCTGGGTGTTCTCCACCAATTGGTCGCGCACCCGGTCGATGCCCTGGAGAAGGTCCATCTCCACCCGGTTCACCCGCGGTACCGGCTCGAAGCGGGCGGGGTCGGTGTGCCACACGAAGGCGTCCGCGGCGTCGAAATCCGGCGTGGCCGGTGCGGCAGGCGCGAGGCGCTCCAGAGCGGCGGCGATGCGGTGGAGCACGGCGAAGGTGGCGGGTCCGCCGTCCAAGTTCTGGCGTTCATCCCGGCGTTCATCCCGGCGTTCGTCCCGGCGTTCGTCCTGGCGGTCTTGCATGATGGTCCTCCCGGTCGCGGGATAGGGCGCCCGGCGCCGGCCCGCAAGGCGCCTGTGCGCGGCCGGGCCGGCGCGAGCCATGCGGCGCATGCATGTGGAAAGGGGGCGGGGCCACGGTTCCGTCCGGTCCCCGCCTTAAACTTTCCGCACTGCACCGCGATGGTCCCACGGTATCGGGCGGCCGGACGGTGGCAGCCCCGCCCCTCCCACCGCAGGACGCCGCCGATGATGCCCCGCACCGCCGCATTCCTGCTGCCCCTGGCGCTCCTGGCCGCGAGCCCCGCCGCCGCCGACCCCACGGTGCAGGCGAAGCGGACGCTGAATGCGGACGGCACCACATCCCTCACCTATTCGAGCGCGGTGGACGAGATCGGCACCGTGGTGGGCATGGACCTTTCCGCCGCCGCCGCCAGCGCCGCGCCGGTGGCAGGCACCGACGCATCCACCCTCGGCGGCACCGCTTATGCGCGGCTCAATCTCGCCGCCTTGCCCGACTGGCTGGTGTGGCAGAAGAGTTCGGTGAACCTGGAGGTGAGCCCCGCCAACGGCGCCGGCAAGGTGGCCACCACCTTCTCGCGCAGCTTCACCGTCGCCACCGGCCTCGATGCGACGCTGGCGGACACCTATTCCGTCACCAGCGCCAGCGATGCATGGGAGACGGACAAGACCGTGAGCCTGAAGCTGGTGGAGACCGGAACCACCTTCTCCGTCGGCACCAAGGCCACCCAGGAGACGCCGAATTTCCTGCCGACCGTGAGCGCGCAGCAGAAGCTGTTCGGCGACATCTCCCTCACCACCTCGGTGGCCGACACCGGCTCCACCCTCAACAAATCCATCACGGCGGGCTTCTCCCACCGCTGGTGATCCCGCTCAGCCGTGGATGATGGCGTAGAGGAAGCGCGCCGCGATCAAGAGCAGGAAGCTGCCGAAGCCCACTTCCAGCTGCCGGCGGCTCAGCCGGTGGGCGAAGCGTGCGCCAAAGGGCGCCACCACCGCCGCCACCGGGGCGATGCACAGGAAGCCGATCACCGACACATAGCCCACCGACAGCAGCGGCAGCTCGCTTATGTGCGGCCAGCCGGCCACCGCATAGCCGATGACGCCGGGAATGGGAATGATGATGCCGATGCCGGCGGAGGTGGCCACCGCCGCATGGATCGGCACGCCATAGAGCAGCAGGATGTTGGTGGCGATGCCGCCCCCCGAGATCCCCACCAGCGAGGAGGCGAGGCCGAGGAAGAAGCCGTAGATGCGCATGGTCGTGGCGCCGGGAAGGTGGTCCGCGATCATGATGTCGTTGCGGCCGATGAGGCTCTTGGTGCCCAGCAGCGAGATGATGGCGACGAACGCCGCCTGCAGCACCCAGCCTTCCACCACCGCCGCAATGGCGCTGCCGGTGATGATGCCGGCGATGGCCGGCAGCCGCCAGGTGCGCACCACCCCCGGCAGCACGGCGCCCTTGGCCATGTGGGCGCGGTGGGAGGTGAAGGCGGTGGGAATGATGATGGCAAGGGAGGTGCCGACGCACAGCTGCATGCGCACGCTCTCGTCCACCCCCAGGGCGCCGAACACCTCGTACAGCACCGGCACGATCACCCCGCCGCCGCCCACGCCGAGCATGCCGGCAATGAGCCCGGTGAGCACCCCACCGGCCAGAAGGGCGGCAAGCAGCATAGCGATCTCGCTGGCGGAGACGGAAGAGAGCATGGCAGCCTCGGCGGGGAGGGGCGGAACGGCGGGAGGCGAGACCTCGCGCAGATTCGCCGGCCTGTCCATGGCACCGGCCGCATGCGCCGGCCGGCGAGGCCCGCGTTCCACGCAGAGCCGCGGTAAATTCGTTCAGGCCGCCAGCCGGTCGCGGCGGCGCACCTCATCCACCGCGGCGCGCAGCACCTCCAGCCCCGCGCCGGGGGCGATGGCTTCGGTGGAGAGCCGCCGGCGGAAGATGCGCGCACCCTTGCGTCCGCCGAACAGGCCGAGCATGTGGCGGGTGATGTCGGCGAGCCGCCCGCCCGCCTCCAGATGGTGGGCGATATAGGGCTCGAACGCATCGAGGGCGGCGAAGGTGTCCGCATGGGGGGCAGGCACGCCGTGGAGACGCGGGTCCACCTGCGCCAGCAGCTCGGGCTCGTGATAGGCGGCGCGGCCCAGCATCATGCCGTCGAGCCCCTGCGCGGCGGCCTGCCCTTCGGCGATGGAGGAAAGACCGCCGTTGAGCACCACTGGCACATGGGGCAGGCGGGCCTTCAGCCGGCGCACGCGGTCATAGTCGAGGGGCGGCACGTCGCGGTTCTCGCGCGGGGAAAGGCCGTTCAGCCAGGCCTTGCGGGCATGCACCACCAAGGCGTCGGCCCCGGCGGCCACCACCGCGTCGGCCAGAAGGTCGAGGGCCACTTCCGGGTCCTGCTCGTCCACGCCGATACGGCACTTGACGGTGACCGGCACCGTCACCACCGCCTTCATGGCGGCCACTAACTCCGCCACCAGCTGCGGTTCGCGCATGAGGCAGGCGCCGAAATTGCCGCCCTGCACCCGATCGGAGGGGCAGCCCACATTGAGGTTGATCTCGTCATAGCCGAAATCGGCGCAGATGCGCGCCGCCTGCGCCAATTGCGCGGGATCGCTGCCGCCCAGCTGCACCGCCACCGGATGCTCGGCCGCGCCGAAGCCCAGCAGCCGCGCGCGGTCCCCATGCAGAATGGCGGGCGCCGTCACCATCTCCGTATAGAGCCGCGCATGGCGCGAAAAGGTGCGATGGAAGGCCCGGCAATGCCGGTCGGTCCAGTCCATCATGGGGGCCACGGAGAAGGCAATATCTTGATTTATAAGCATTATTCTCGTAATTTCACGGCGCCGGGCCGGGTCGTGCGCATCTCATTTTACGCCCCGATTTTCGCTTTTTCGACCCGTGCACGCACCGGGAGCGCACACGGATTGCACCTTCACTAAACCAAAATCCGGCTCATGGAGAGCCCGGACCCGTCGCAAGGGGCAGTACGTCAACGAGACGCTCCTGCGCCGCAAGGATGCCGAGGAATGGGCGCTCGACATGGAGCAATTCATCGAGCTGTGCCGGGGACGGAGCTGCGCCGAGGCGGCCGCGCCCGGGTAGTGGGCCCCTGCGCCTGCCGGGCCGGAGGCGTCGAGGTCGGCCAGGCGACTTGCTGCGGGTTTGGCGAGCGGTCACAGTGTGGAAGCGTTCGGCTCCATGCCGCGAAGATCCGGCGGATGTGCCGCCCGCCCCACGCCTCCCGCCCCACGCCGCCCGCGCGAGTGTCGCATGAGCCATGACGCCTCCTCCCTCTGCCCCGGTCCCGACGACCTGCTCTCGGTGGCGGATGTGCGCGCGATGGTGCGCCTCCTTGGCGACGTCATCACCTCGCGGCAGGATTTTCCAGGGGTGAAGCGGCAGCTGGTCGAGGGCTTGTGCGCCCTCGTCAATGCCGATGCATGGACCTGGAGCCTGGGCTGTCTCGCCGAGCCCGGCGCGCAGCCGGTCTATCTCGGCACGGCCCATGGCGGCCTCGACGAGGCGCGCTATGCGCGGCTGCTGCTTGCGGCCGGACATCCCGACATGGCGTGGACCTCGCAGAAGCTCCTCGGGGAGATGCGGGAAAAGAACGCCCATGTGACACGCATGCGCCAGCAGATCATCGACGAGCCGGCCTTCATCGCCTCCGGCGTGAACGGCCACCTGTGCGACGCCGATATCGGGCCGTTCATCTTTTCCCTGCGCCCGATCGACGAGCGCGCCGTCAGTACCATCTCGGTCTTCCGGCGCCGGGACGCGCCCGCGTTTTCGGAGCGGGAATGCCGCATCGCCCACGTTCTCCTCAGCGAGCTGCCCTGGCTGCATGAACAGGGGTGGCCCGCCGACCGCGGGGCCAGCGTGCCCCGCCTTTCCCCGAGGCTGCGCCTGGTGCTCAACCTTCTGCTCGATGGCCGCACCCGGAAGGAGATGGCCGCGAGCCTCGCCCTGTCAGAATACACCATCGCCCAATATCAGCGGGCGGTGTACCGTCATTTCGCGGTCCGCTCCCACGCCATGCTGCTGCGCCGCTTCCAGATGGGCGATGGTGGGGACCGCGCATGACCTTGCAGCGGTATTCATAAACCTGCCGCCGACCCTATCCCTCAAATGAGGGAATAGCAGGCTGTCCCGCGATTTTGTTATGCACCTTGAACGCTCTCTTCATCGCTTATGCCGGATCTGAATCCCGCATCGCAATCCATGCCGGTTCTTTTGGTGTGGTTTTTGCGGAAACAAAAATACCTCCATCGCGCATGATGAAGTGCGCAAATATTGAAATGGTCAGTATGGCTGTTGAATAGGAATCGGTGGAGGCATGGCAAATATTTTGCTATAGGCTCGCCGATCTGTTCGCAGACTGCGTTTGGCAAGGATGACACAAGATGCGTCCTTCGCGGCGTGAGTTTGTCAGCTGGGCTTCGGCGAGTGGGATCATGCTGGCCATGGCGCGCATGAGCCCGCCCCACGCCGCTCCCCTTGATGCCGGCCCGGCGCCTGCGGGTCCTGCCGCGCCCGGTCCCGCCCCGGTCCCGCGGGGGCGGATCGATGCCGTCGCCAAGGTGACGGGGGCGAAGCTCTATGCGTCCGATTTCCGCGCCGCGGACATGGAGGGATGGCCCTCCACCACGGCCCACGCGCTTCTCCTGCGCGCCGCGGACGCCGCCCACGTCTTCACCGGCCTCGATCTTGCCGCCCTCGACGCCGCCGCACGCCCGGCACAGGTGGTGACGGCGGCGGAGATTGCCCGCGCCGGCATCCGCGTGCCGCCTTTCTATGCCGGCGATCTCTTCTGTCCGGTGGGCACGACGCCGGCCTATCTCGGCCAGCCGGTGGCGCTGGCGCTGTTCGAGACCTTCGATGCCTTCGACCGCGCGCGCCTCGCCCTGCGCACCGCGCGCCCGGTGACCTTCGGTGCCGCGACCGGGCCAGCGGCGCAGCCCAATTATGCCGCCCTGCGCTTTACCCGCGTCGCCGGTGCCACGGCGGATGCGCCCGATGTCTATTCCCCGCTGATCGAAGGCTGGGTCAGCCCCGGCTTCGTGGAGGACAGCGGGCGGCCCATCTGGCGGCCCCTGCCCACCGCGGAAGGCGGCCAATACAGGAAGGGTGCCACCTATGGCGAGGAGATCCGCGCCTCCATCGCCGCCGCGGACCCTGGCGCGCTGGTGCTCGACCGCAGCTTCCGCACCCAGAGCGTGGACCCCATGTTCCTGGAGCCCGAGGGCGGCCTTGCCTGGTACGAGCCGGAGGCGAAGGCGCTGCGGCTGGTGCTCGGGGTGCAATCGCCGCTGGAGGCCAGCGAGGCCCTCGGCCACCTGCTCGGGGCGGCGGCGCCCGCATTCCGGCCGCAGCGCATCGAGAGCCATTTCGCTTATGTCGGCGGCGGATTCGGCGGGCGCGACCACACGCCGTTCCCGCTCTACGTGGCGCTGGCGGCCATGTTCCTTCCGGGCCGGCCCATCCGCCTCGCCCATGATCGGGTCCAGCAGTTCCAGGGCGGCATCAAGCGCCACGCCTTCCAGATGCGCACGCAGGTGGCGTTCGAGCGCGCCAGCGGGCGGATGCGCGCCTTCGCCGCCGACCATGTGCTCGACGGCGGCGGCCTTGCCAATTATTCGCCGAGCGTGGCGGTGGTCTCCGCCACCTCCGCCATCGGCATCTATGATGTCCCCAAGGTGGACGTGACCACCGTTGCCGAGCACAGCCGCGGCGTGACGGCGGGCTCCATGCGCGGCTATGGCGTGCTGCAGACCACGACGGCGCTGGAGACCCTGGTGGACGAGGCCGCCGAAGCCCTCGGCCTCGACGCGATCACCCTTAGGCGGCGCAATCTCCTGAAGGCCGGCGGCCGCACCATGGCGGGCAACCCCTGGACCGTCTCGGTGCGCACGCCGGAAATCCTCGACCGGCTCGAAGGCCACGCTTTGTGGCGCGAGCGTGCCGCGGCGCGCAGGGCCGCGCCCGCCGGCACGCTGGTGGGCACCGGCGTTGCGGTGTGCGCCAAGGACTACGGCACCGGCGCCGACTGCGCCCTCGGCCGGGTGGAGATCGACCCGGCCGGGCGCATCCGCATCGCCTGCGACGCGGTGGAGATGGGCAACGGCATCGGCACCGCCGTGGCGAACCGCGTGGCGCGCCTCCTCGGGCGGATGGCGGACGAGGTGTCCGTCGCCCGCATCGACGCCTACGACGCCCTCGGCCTCGTCACGTCGGACGATCCCTATACCATCACGCAGGCCGCGCAGGACCTGGCCGCCCGCAATCCGCGCTGGGTGCCGGCCATCAGCTCGGCCACCAGCGCCTCCATCGGCGCCCATGTGGGAACCCAGGCGGCGGCGGAGGCGGCGCGCATCGTCCTGCGCTTCGGCCTGTGGCCGGCGGCGCTTTCCCTGTGGGGCATCGCGCCGGACGATCCGCGCCGCTACCTGTGGCAGGAGGCGTTCTGGCAGGAGGGAATGCTGTTTCTCTCCGGCCTGCCGCCGCTGCCGCAGCCGCAGGTGGCCGCCCGGGCGCATGAGATGGGGGCGCTCACCGGGGCCATGGCGCATGCCTTCTCCCGCTGGGCGTGGGCGCAGGCCGCCTTTCCCCTCGACGGGTTCGACTGGGCGGCCGACATCGACGCGCTGGCGGTGCGCCGCGGGGACGGGGAATTCCGGGTGCTGGACCGCAGCTTCGTCGCCTTCCCGCCGGCCAGCTACAACCGCATCGGTACCGCCTTCACCTCCAGCTGCGGCACGCTGGTGCGGGTGGAGGTGGACAGGGCGAGCGGTGCCGTGCGCGTGGCGCGGGCCTACAGCGTGCTGGAATGCGGCGAGGTGCTCACCCCCCAGGTGGTGCTCGGACAGGCCCAGGGTGGCTTTGCCATGGGGGTCGGCTACGCGCTTCTGGAGACCCTTCCGCCGTTCGAGGACGGCCCCGGCAACGGGCGCTGGAACCTCGGTGACTATGTGGTGCCGCGCGCCTCCGATCTGCCGATCCATGCGCTGGAGGTGGAGGTTCTGGCGCCGGTGGCGCCCAACGAGCCGCCCAAGGGCATGGCCGAGGTGGTGATGATCCCGGTGGTGCCGGCCATCCTCAACGCCATCCACGATGCCACCGGCCATCGCTTCCGGGCCTTGCCGGTCACGCCGGACGATGTCCGGCGCGCCTTGTGAAGGAGCCCGCCATGCCCGCCATCTCGCTCACCATCAACGGTCGCGCCCACGGCCCCATGGACGTGCGCGCGGACCTCTCCATGAACGACCTCCTGCGGGAGGTGCTGGGGCTGACGGGGACCAAGTTCGGCTGCGGCGCCGCCCAGTGCCTGAGCTGCGCCGTCATCGTCGATCAGGCGGACGGCACGAGCGCCACCATGCCCACCTGCGTGGTGGCGGCCACCGAGTTCGACGGGCTCAGGGTCCGCACCGTGGAGGGCCACGCCGCCGACGGGGGGCTGACGCCGCTGCAGCGGAGCTTCATCGCGCATTTCGCCTTCCAGTGCGGCTATTGCACGCCCGGCTTCCTCAATGAGGGGCAGGTTCTGCTGGAACGCCTGGAGCGGGCGCCGATCCCCCGGGCGGAACTGGAGCGCACCATCGCCGAGGCCCTCGACGGGCATCTGTGCCGCTGCTCGGGCTATGTGAAATATCACGAGGCGGTGCGCGACGTGGTGCTCGCCGATCCCCAGCGCTTCCTGACCTGAGGTGCCCGCATGACCATCGGCCGGCGCTTCGTGACGATCCTTCCCCTGGCGGCGCTGGCCGGCCTGCTCGCGGCGGCGGGCCTCGCCCTGGGGGCGCCGGAGGGGACCCTCGCCTCGCCGCAGGATTTCGCATCGGTCGCGGACCCGGCCCGGCGCTCGGCCGCCTATTTCACCGAGCTCGGCAAGGTCCTGACCCATCCGCGCTGCACCAATTGCCACCCCGCCACCGACCGGCCGCGGCAGGGGGACAGGGCGCGCCTCCACCAGCCGCCGGTGGTCCGCGGTGCCGATGGCTTCGGGCAGGCCGGCCTGCGCTGCGCCACCTGCCATCGCGGCGCCAATTTCGACCCCGCCGGCATGCCGGGCCACCCCGCCTGGCATCTCGCCCCCGCGCAGATGGCGTGGGAGGGCAAGACGCCGGGCGAAATCTGCGTCCAGATCAAGGACCCGAAGCGCAACGGCGGGCGCTCGCTGGACGATCTCGTCACGCATATCGGCGACGACACGCTGGTCGGCTGGGCCTGGCAGCCCGGCGTCGGGCGCACGCCGGCACCGGGTTCGCAGCAGCAGGCGAAGGTTCTCGCCAAGGCCTGGGTCGCGAGCGGCGCCGTCTGCCCGGACTGATCAACACAAAGAGGAGGACGCGATGAGACACCTGCCTGTCGCACTGGCCCTGGCGGCGGCGCTTGCCGTATCCGCCACGTGGGGCGCCGGGGCCGCCGATCTGCCGGATTATCTGAAGCCCATCTCCGGGCCTCCCGCCCCGCCATCGGCGCAGGACATCGCCACGCGCAACGTGCTCCAGCTCAACACCACCATGTTCTCGCTCTACGACACTGCGGGCATGGCCTTCCGCCGCAACATCCTGGCCAAGCATCCGGTGGTGCTGGCGCTGTTCTCCGGCGCCGGCGGGCGCATGATCCTCTACCGGCCGGGCCAGCCGCCGCTGGAGGCGCCCCCGGTGCCCAAGGTCTACCAGGTGATGAAGTCGCTGGGGCACAGCACCATGGCGGTTTCGGAGGTGGTGCTGCCCTATCTGGACAATCCCGGCGACACGTCCTGGGTTGCGCCCATGCGGGCCTACCTGACCGAGATGAAAAGCGCCCTCGACGGCATCGGCGCGGCGCAGATGCCCGATGAGTGGCGGGCCAACGCGCGCGCGATCCTGGAGAACAACATCGCCTTCATGGAAGAGAGCCTCGCCAGGGGCGTCATCCGCCTCGATGCGGTCCAGGCCTTCGCCAAAAAGCAGGCGCCGGTGCTGCGCAACGCCATCGCCTGGGCGGCGCAGACGCAGGTGGAGCACTGGATGGGCGTGCTCGACGGCTGGAAGACGGAGCTTGGCGGCAGCTTCGACCAGGCCTATGGCGCCAGCAACACCATCTATGTGGCGCGCCAGAACAATGTGCTGTTCAGCGTCCTTGCCCAGTATTTCGGGCCGGAGGCGATCAACGACCGGCTGGTGCTCATCGAGACCATCTCGTTCACCACCACCCCCGACGACATGCTCACGGCGCTGGTGCGCATCATCTCCGACCGCTCGGTGGGCGGGCTGTTCTTCAACAACGACCGGCTGATGGACTACGAGCTGATGGGAGGTGATGCCCGCAAGGCCATCATCGCCGGGATGAAGGCGCGCGGGAAGGAGGCGTTCCTTCCGCCCCAGGTGCCCTTCGGCTCCCGGCAGTGGCCGGCGCTCATCACCGGTGGAACCGGTGCCGCCTCGCTCGACGACCTCCATTGAAGCGCGCCCGGCCGGTCGATCCGCGCCGTTGCGGCAGGACCCGGGCGCCGGCGTTGCCGCGTGCGCCCGGGCGGGTTTCGCCTCAGTCGGCCGATGCCTTGTATTCGTACAGCAGCCTGGCGAAGATGGTGCCTTCCAGCGCGCGAATATCGGCAAGGACGCGCTGGCTGTCGGCCGCCGAGGCGTCCGCGTCCAGCACCACGTAGCCCACGTCGCCGTAGGTTTCGAGATATTGGGCGGCGATGTTGACGGCGTGGTGCGCGAGCACGTCGTTGAGCCGGCCGAGCATGCCCGCGGTATTGCGGTGCACCTGGATGAAGCGCGTGCCCCGGGGGCGCGCCGGCAGCTGCACCTGCGGGAAGTTGACCGCGCCCATGGTGGAGCCGGTGTCGCTGTAGTCCACCAGCTTGCGGGCCACCTCGGCGCCGATGCGCTCCTGCGCCTCTTCCGTCGAGCCGCCGATGTGCGGGGTGAGGATCACATTGTCCAGCCCCTGCAGCGGCGACTGGAAGCGCTCGGCGTTGGAGCGCGGCTCCACCGGGAACACGTCGATGGCGGCGCCGCGCAGCTTTTTCTCGCGCAGGGCCTGCGCCAGCGCGTCGAGGTCCACCACCGTGCCGCGGCTGTTGTTGATGAGGTAGGCGCCGGGCTTCATGGCGGCGATCTCGGCGGCGCCGATCATGCCGTGGGTGGCCGGCGTCTCCGGCACGTGCAGGCTCACCACGTCGCTCTGCGCCAGAAGCTCGTACAGGCTGGCGGTGGATTCGGTGTTGCCGTGGCGCAGCTTGTCGGTGTGGTCGTAGAACACCACCCGCATGCCCATGGCCTCGGCCAGGTTGGAGAGCTGCGAGCCGATATTGCCGTAGCCGACGATGCCCAGGGTCTTGCCCCGCACCTCGTGGCTGTCGTTCGCGGACTTGTCCCAGCGGCCGTCATGGGCGGCGTTGGAGCGGGTGATGACGCGGCGCAGCAGCATCACGATCTCGCCGATCACCAGCTCCGCCACGCTGCGGGTGTTGGAGAAGGGGGCGTTGAACACCGGCACGCCGGCCCGGCGCGCGGCGTCGATGTCCACCTGGTTGGTGCCGACGCTGAAGCAGCCGACGGCGATCAGGCGGTCGGCCGCCTCCAGCACGTCCGGGGTGATCTGGGTGCGCGAGCGGATGCCCAGGATGTGGACACCCTTGATGGCCTCCTTCAGCGCCTCGCCCTCCAGCGCCTTGGGCAGGCGGGTGACGTTGGAATATCCGGCCGAGGTGAGGATCTCCACGGCGCTGTCGTTCACGCCTTCGAGGAGCAGGACCCGGATCTTGTCCTTGGCAAGGGAGAGTTGCGGCAATGGGGAGTGGCTGTCGAGCACGGTCGCGGCGTCCTTCAGAATGGGGCGGCGATCCCCGGCTTTCGGGGATGCGCGGCTTTTGCCGCAGGCGGCGGTGGCCGTCGCTGCGACACAAAGGCCGGCGCCGCAATCACGCGCGCGGCCATCGCGCCTCCCTTATCACAGACGGCGGCCCTTGGTGCACTGTGCCGCCATGCGATGTGCGCGGGGCTGCATCCCCCGCGCGTCCGCGCCGGAGCAACCCAGCGCCACATGGAGCTTGGGACCCGGACACTGCCTGGGGTAAGGTCCGCGCCGAATGCAGGGATACCTTATGCCAAAGTCGGTTACGCTTCCCAACGGCGAGTTGGTGCCGGCCCTCGGCCAGGGCACCTGGTACATGGGTGAGAGCGCTGCGGGGCGGGCCGGGGAAGTGGCGGCCCTGCGCGCCGGGCTCGACCTCGGCCTCACCCTCGTGGACACGGCGGAGATGTATGCCGACGGCGGCGCCGAGGAGGTGGTGGGCGAGGCCATGGCCGGCCGGCGCGACGAAGTGTTCGTGGTCAGCAAGGTCTTCCCCCACAATGCCAGCCGGGCCGGGGTGCAGGCGGCCTGCGAGCGCAGCCTGAAGCGGCTGCGCACCGACCGCATCGACCTCTATCTGCTGCACTGGCGCGGCAGCCATCCCCTTGCGGAAACCATCGCCGGTTTCGAGGCGCTGCAGCGGGCGGGCAAGATCCGCCTGTGGGGCGTGAGCAATTTCGACACCAGCGACATGGAGGACCTGCAGAAGGCCGGCGGCGGCGCCTGCGCCACCAACCAGGTGCTCTACAATGTCAGCCGCCGGGGACCGGAGTTCGATCTGTTCCCCTTCCTCGCCCGCGCCGGCATTCCCGCCATGGCCTACAGCCCCATCGAGCAGGCGCGCCTGCCGCGCAGCGGCGCGCTGGGGGCGGTGGCGAAGAAATATGCGGTGGACCCGTTCCATGTGGCCCTGGCCTGGGTGATGCGGCGGCCGGACGTGATCGCCATTCCCAAGGCCAGCCGCATCAGCCATGTGGAAGCCAATGCCCGCGCCCGCGCGCTGGTTCTGGATGCCGAGGACCTCGCCGCCATCGACCGCGACTTCCCCGCCCCGCGCCGCAAGGTGGCGCTGGAGATGATCTAGTGGTTCGACCGCGACAGATGGGACCCATCTGTCGCGACCAGGTCGAACCACAACGCCTTGATCCACTAGGGCAGCGCCGACCCTGAGAGAGGGGACGCGGCGATCAGCGCCCCTCGGCCGCCCCGCGCATCACCAGCCGGTCGCCGCGGAACTCGAAGGCTTCGAGGCGGGACAGGAAGCTCATGCCGAGCAGGCTGGTGCGCAGCATCCCCGCGGGCGAGACGAGGGCCGGAACGCGCCGCTCCACGATGCCGCCGACCATGATGTTGTCGAGCACCACGGCGGCGGCCCGCGTGCGGCCGCCGGCGGTGTCCACCGGCACGTCGTATTTCAGGAAGTCCACCGGCAGGCCGGCCGCCTGCGCCGCCTCGTGGGTGAGCACCACCGAGGAGGCGCCGGTATCCACCAGCATGGAAATGCCGGTGCCGTTGACGGCGGCCCTGACGGCGAAATCGCCGCCCGCGGCCCGCGTCACCTCCAAGGTCACCGCCCCGGCGCCCGAGCGGGCGAGATTGACCGCATAGCCGGGCGCCACCTCGGCCAGCACGCGGCGGCCCACGGTGGCGAGAGGCTCGCGATAGGTGTAGCCCACCGCCAGCAGGGCGGCGAGCACCACCCAGAAGGTGGCCGCGAGCAGCGATTCGGCCACCCGCCCGCGCACGATGGACCACAGCGCCGCGCCGATGAAGATGGCGAGGGCAAGCTGGCCCACCAGGCCGCCGAACTGGTCGAGGTCGAGCCCCGCGATCTGCCCCTGCTCGTGGTGCACGGCCAGCACCACCACGCCGCCGAACAGGCCGATGAGGAGGATCCAGAGGAGCCGGTCGCCGCGCATGGTCAGTCCGGGAATGTGTCCGACGCGGCGGCCTTCAGCCGGGCGAGGCGGGCGGGAAGGGTGGCCATGATCGCCGCGCGCATCTGCGGGGCATAGGAGGTCCAGGCCCCGATCTCCCGCAGGCTGCGCCCGCAGCCCTCGCACAGCCCGCTGAGGGGCTCGATGGCGCACCTCTTGACGCAGGGCGAGGCGATGGCCGGGGCGGCCGTTGCCGGCGACGTCGCGGGTGCGCCCGCAGGGGGGCTGGGCACTGGGGACATGATGGCGCGGAACCGCTCGTTGGGCAGAAAGGCGTCGCGGCGCCAGAGGGCGCCACGGGGCGCGCCGGCGGCAGGCGAATCCCGCGCCGGCGCCCCGTCAGCCGAAGATAAGCACGCCGATGAGGAACACAATCTCCGCCACCTGCTGGGTGGCGCCCGCCACGTCGCCGGTCTGTCCGCCGATGAGCCGGCCGGAAAGGCGCATCATCACGCCAAGGGCCAGGAGCGGGCCGATGAGGCCGGCGAACACCGCCCCCACGCCGAAGCTGGGCAAGAGGATGACGGCGGTCACCAGCGCCGCCACGAGCCCGCATGCAAGGGCCGCTTCCGGCGAGGGCTCCCCCAGCGCGGCCCCGGCCCCGTCGGATCGGGCGGGGGGAAGGGCGAGCAGCAGCAGGATCCCCGCCGCCCGCGAGGCGGCGGCCGCCGCCACCAAAGTGAGCGCCGCCCGCAGCGGCCCGCTGGCTGTCACCAGCGCCTCGATGGCGCCGATGCGCAGCAGCAGCGCCAGGCCGAGGGCGCTGGCGCCGTAGGTGCCGATGCGGCTGTCGCGCATGATGGCGAGGCGCTGCGCTCGGTCGCGCCCGCCGCCCAGGCCGTCGGCGGTGTCGGCCAGCCCGTCCTCGTGGAAGGCACCGGTGGTGAGCACCAGCGCCGTCACCGCCAGCGCGGCGGCGAGGAAGGCGGGCAGCTTCAGCGCCGTTGCGGCCAGAAGCACGAGGCCCCCCACCAGCCCGATCACCACACCCGCCAGGGGGATGGCATAGGCGATGCGGTCGAGATTCGGCGCGGCGAACGCCTGGGCATCGTCCCGCCCCGCAGGCAGCGGCAGGCGGGAATAGAAGCGCAGGGCACAGGCAAGGTCGGTCGCGATCCGGTCGGGCTGCATCTTCGCTCCGGCACAGGGGCGGGCGCGGGAAGGTCCGCCACCACCGCGCCCTTGGGAGCCTTATTCGCCGCCCGGGTCAAGGGGCCAGGCGGGCGGCCTCACGCCGCTTCAGGGTCGTTCATGGTTCGTGAACCATGTTCTTCAAACCACCCGGCCGGCGCCACACTTTGGCGGAAAGTTTCCCCGAGCCTTGCGGCGGGATCGGGACCGCCGCTTCGGAGCGAGGTGGGCGCCCCGGCAGGGTCTTGCACAGGCGCACGTGCCTGCGATCAAGGGGAGTTGCTGTCATGACGTCTCTCGTCCGGGCGAAGCTCGCGGCACTTGCGCTGGTGGCGGCCACGGTGGCCGGCGCTGCGGTGCCGGCACAGGCGGCCGGCCTCGGCACCGGCGCCCTCGCCCTCGGCGCCGCCCATGCGGCCGCGCCCGTCAGCGTGGGCTATTGGTATCGCGGCCGCTGGTACGGCGGATGCTGGAATTGCGGCAACAACGGCGCCGCCGTGGGGGCCGGCGTGGCCCTGGGCATTCTGGGCGCGGCCGCCATCGCCGGGGCCGCGGCTTCCGCCCCGCCGCCACCCCCGCCGCCGGTGGTGTATTACGAGCCGCCGCCCGTGGTTTATTACCAGCCCGCGCCGCGGGTCTATCTGGAGCCGGCCCCGGCCCCGCGCCCGCGCAGCTGCTGGGTGGCCACCGGGCCGGGGGGCGGCGGATACTGGTCGCCCTGCTGAGGAAACGGAGGGGTGCTGGCCCGGGGCGGCCCCTGCCGGCCGCCCTATCCCGCCAAAGCGGTGGCGAGGGTGACCACCAGCGGCAGCGTCACGGCGGCGCCGAGGATCTGCAGGGTCAGGATCTCCGCCAGCAGCGGCGCATCGCCCCCCATCTGGCGGGCGAGCACATAGCCGTTGGGGGCGGAGGGCACCGCCGCGGTGATCGCCACCACCACCAGTTCGGTCCCGGTCAGGCCCAGCGCCAGCGACAGCGCCAGAGCGATGGCCGGCTTCACCAGCAGCTTCAGGCCGAGGGCGGCGAACACGATGGCCCGCGGCCGGGCGAGGCGATCGAGCACCAGCCCGCCGCCCACCACCAGCAGCCCCAGCGCCAGTGATGCGCGCCCCAGGATGTCGCCGAACTCCAGGATGACGGCGGGCACCGGGAAGGCGGTGGCGTTCAGCACCGCCCCGAGGCCGCACGCCCAGATATAGGGATTGCGCCCGAGCTGGCCGGCCACATAGCCGAAAGTGGGCGCATGGCGGCCCGCGAAGCTCGCCAGCACCAGCACCGAGATGACATTCACCACCGGGATCATGGCCACCAGCGCGATGGCGGCGATGGTGATTCCCTCCGCCCGGAACAGGCCGCCCGCCACCGCGAGCACGATATAGGTGTTCCACCGCACCGCCCCCTGGAACAGGGAGGTGAAGGCCGGCCCGTCCGCCGCCAGCGCCGCGATCAGCGGCCGGTGCACCAGGAGGATGAGGCCGGACAGCACCACCACGGTGCCGATGAGGGCGCCGGCCACCGCCAGCACGTTCACCTGCGAGAGGTCCGCCTTCACGGCGGACACCACCAGCAGGGCCGGGAACAGCACGAAATAGGTGAGCTTTTCCAGCGCCGCCCAATGGGCGGGGTCCTTCAGCAGCACGCGGCGCAGGATGACGCCGAGGGCGATGACAAGGAAGACCGGGGCGAGGGCGGTAAGGATGATGGACATGCACGCACACACATAGGGGACCGGCCCTGTGCGGGCAGGCAATTAATCCCTTTAGAGCGCGATCCGAGCAAATTGAATCCATTTGCTCGGTGAATCGCCCTCTAAACTCAGGATAGAGAGCGCGATCCGCCTACAGGGAACCGGGATCGGCGCGGTCCGCGGCCGGGGGGCGGCCGGTGAAGGGGATTGCGGGCGGCCTCCGGGCCGGAAAAAAGTGTCCCGCAATGGCACAGGTCCTGTCGCCGGCGCGGAACAGCGGGAGGACAGGCGGGGACCGAATCAGTCCGCGTCGCCGGTTTGCGCTTCGTTCGCCGCAATGCGGGCGAGGAAGGCGAGCGCCCCCTCCAGGATGAAGGCGGCGGCGTGCTGGTCCACCACCGCGGCGCGGCGCGCGCGGCTCACGTCGGCGGCGATCAGCGCGCGTTCCACCGCGACGGTGGACAGGCGCTCGTCCCACAGGGCGATGGGGCGGCCGGCCAGGCGCGCGAAATTGCGGGCGAAGGCCCGGCTGGCCTGGGCGCGGGGGCCTTCGGAGGCGTCCATGTTGAGGGGGAGGCCGAGGATGAAGCCCACCGCGCGGCGCTCGTTCGCCAGCGCCACGAGGCGGGCGGCGTCGGCGGTGAACTTGGTGCGGCGCACGGTTTCCACCACGGTGGCCACCCGCCGCTCCGGGTCGCAGCAGGCGACGCCGATGGTCTTGGTGCCGAGATCCAGCCCGATCAGGCCTCCCCGCGCCGGCAGCAAGGCGGCGATTTCGGCCAGGGGGCCGATGGGGGCAGGGCTGTCCGCCGCTGGGGCGGCGGGGGCAGGGGCGGCAGGCGAGGCGGCATCCGTCATCGCCCATGGCTAGCATGCCGGGGCGAAGGCGGCCATGGCGGCGCGTCCCGGGGGGCACCCGCGGGTCAGGCGGCGGCCGCCTCGGCCAGCATGTCCAGCGCCACCAGCACCGAGCGCTGGCGAATCCCGGCCCGGCCGAGGTCGCCGAATCGCATCTCGCGATGGGCCACCGTGCCGTCGCGGCGGGCGCAGGCGAAATGCACCAGCCCCACCGGCTTCTCCGCCGATCCGCCGCCCGGGCCGGCCACGCCGGTGATGGCGACGGCAAGGTCCACCCCCGCGGCGGCGAGCGCGCCCGCGGCCATGGCGCGGGCGGTCTGCGCGCTCACCGCGCCGAAGGCGTCCAGCGTCTCCTGCGGAACATTCAGCATGGCCGCCTTGGCGGCGTTGGAATAGGTGACGAAGCCGCGGTCCACCACGTCGGACGATCCCGGCACGGCGGTGAGCGCGCCGGCCACGAGCCCGCCGGTGCAGGATTCCGCGGTGGCGAGGGTGAGGCCGCGGGCGCGGCAGGCGTCCAGCGCCGCGACCGCGCGGGCGTAGGTTTCCGCGTCGATCATGCATCCTCCAGCGGCAGGCGGATGGTGGCGCTGGCCAGGGCCGCGATGCCCTCGCGCCGGCCGGTGAAGCCGAGCTTCTCGGTGGTGGTGGCCTTCACCGAGATGCGATCCACGCCGAGGCCGGTGATCGCCGCGATGGACGCGCGGATGGCCTCGCGCTGCGGCCCCACCTTGGGCGCCTCGCAGATGAGGGTGAGGTCGAGATGGGCGATGCGCCCGCCCCGCGCCGCCACCTTCTCCACCGCATGGGCCAGGAAGCGGTCGGAGGACGCGCCCTTCCATTGCGGGTCGGAGGGCGGGAAATGGGCGCCGATGTCGCCGTCGCACAGGGCGCCGAGAATGGCGTCGGTCAAGGCGTGCAGGCCCACGTCGGCATCCGAGTGGCCGACGAGGCCGAAGCCGTGGGGCACGGCGACGCCGCCCAGCATCACATGGTCGCCGGGGCCGAAGGCGTGCACGTCGAAACCGGTGCCGGTGCGCACGTCCTGAAGGGCGGACAGGGGCGCGCCGGCGGCGCGGGCCATGTCCTCGGGGGTGGTGAGCTTCACGTTTCCTGCCTCGCCGTCGAAGGTGGCCACCAGGTGGCCGGCCCATTCCATGACTGCCGCATCGTCGGTCAGGGTGTCCACCCCGGCCGCCGCCGCCGCCCCGTGGGCCGCGCGCAAGGCATCGAAGCGGAAGGCCTGCGGGGTCTGCACCGTGCGCAGCCGGGCGCGGTCCAGGGTTTCCGCGACGACACCTGAAGCGTCGAGGCGCTTCACCGTGTCGGTCACCGGCAGCACCGGAATGGCCGCCGCCGCATGGCGTGCCGCCGCGATGGCCCGCGCCACCAAATCGGGCGAGGCGTGGGGCCGGGCGGCGTCGTGCACCAGCACGATGGCCGGCGCCATGCCCCGCGCGGCCAGGGCTTCCAGGCCGGCGCGCACGGATGCCTGCCGGGTGGCTCCGCCGGTGGCCGGTGCCAGTATCTTGGGCAGATCACGCGCGGTGTCCGCAAAGAGGCCGGAATCATCGTTATGGATGACCGCCAGCACGGCGGTGACGGCCGGATGGGATGCAAACAGGCGCAGGGTGCGGCGCAGCACCGGCTCGCCTGCGAGGCTCTGGTATTGCTTCGGCAGGCTTCCGCCCGCGCGCGTGCCGCGACCGGCGGCGACGATGATGGCGACACATTCGGCCGGACTTGTCCCGCTCACGTCAGGCTCCATCCGCGCTTGCCCGCAGCGCGGCGGGGCCGGCGGCCGCGCGGGGCGCCGAGGTGCTGCGCTGCACATGCACGCAGACCGCCCTTGCGCAGGCTGCATATTTGTCTAAGATGTAGGCAGAACCGAGGTGGCCTAATTTCTGTGCAAGAGATCGTCGCATTTTCCATTCCGGCGTTGCGGGTCGGTCCCCACGCTTTGCCCAATCCTGTGCTTCTCGCGCCCATGGCCGGGATCACGGATGCGCCGGTGAGGCGGATGGCCGTGCGCTATGGCGCGGGCTTGGTCATATCAGAAATGGTGGCGAGCGACGCCCTCCTCGGCGGCCGTCGCGAAATGATGCTGCGGGCGGAGGGGGAGGGGGTGCCGCTGCATGCCGTGCAGATCGCCGGCAACGACCCGCGCCTCATGGGCGAGGCCGCCCGCATGGCGGAGGCGGCGGGCGCGGCCATCATCGACATCAACATGGGCTGTCCCTCCAAGCGCGTCATCACCGGCGCCGCCGGCGCCGCCTTGCTGCGCGACCTGCCGCTGGCCCGCGCCATTCTTGAGGCGGTGCGGGCGGCGGTGGGCGTTCCGGTCACGGTGAAGACCCGGCTCGGCTGGGACGAGCACGCGCCCCTTGCGGCCGAACTCGCCCGCATGGCGCAGGCGTGCGGCCTTGCCCTGGTCACGGTGCATGGGCGCACCCGCTGCCAGTTCTACACCGGCCGGGCCGATTGGACCGCCATCCGCGCGGTGAAGGCGGCGGTGTCCATCCCCGTCGTGGCCAATGGCGACGTGGTGTCCACCGGCGACGGTCCCGCCATTCTCGCCGCCTCGGGCGCGGACGGGGTGATGATCGGGCGCGGGGCCCAGGGCCGGCCGTGGTTTCCCGGCCGCGTGGCGCGCGCCCTCGCCGGGCAGGGCGAGGTGGCCGAGCCGCCCCTTCCCGAGCAGCGCGACGTTCTGCTGGAGCTTTATGAGGGCTGGCTGGGCCTCTACGGCATCGAACTCGGCGTGCGCCAGGCGCGCAAGCATGTGGGCTGGGCGCTGGAGGCGGCTGCGGCGGGGCGCGCGCCGGATGCGCAATCCGCCTTCGTTGCGGGCTGGCGTCGCCGGCTCCTCATTCTCGAAGATCCTGCGAAGGTGAAGGCGGGCATCACCGCCGCCTTCGACGAACTCATGTGGAGGGCGGCGGCATGAAGGCCGAAGCCAGAAAGCAAGACGGCAAGAAAGCCAAGGCTGAAGCCAAGGCCGAAGCCGAGACCAAGGCCAAAGCCGAAGCCAAGGTGGAGGCCAGGCTGGAGGCACGGAGCAAGGCCGAGGCCGAATCGCCTGTGCCGACGCACCGGGACGGCGGGAAGGAAACGGCCGGCGGCCTGACGCGGGCCATCCTCGACGCGGTGCCGCACCCGGTCTTCACCATCACCGAGAACGGCCATGTGGCCGACGCCAACGTGGCTGCCGAAGCCTTCTTCGAGGTCAGCGCGCCCCTGCTGCGGCGCCGGCCGTTCACCGAGTTCGTGCCGTTCGGCACGCCGCTGCTCGGCCTCATCGAGCAGGTGCGGGCCCGCGGCGCGCCGGTGAACGAATATCGCGTGGACCTCGGCACGCCCCGCAACGGCGGCGAGCGCATCGTGGACATCCATGTGGCTCCGGTGGCCGAGCGGCCGGAACAGGTGGTGGTGATGCTCCAGGAGCGCACCATCGCCGACAAGATGGACCGCCAGCTCACCCATCGCGGCGCCGCACGCTCGGTGAGCGCGCTCGCCTCCATGCTGGCGCACGAGATCAAGAACCCCCTGTCCGGCATCCGCGGCGCCGCCCAACTGCTGGAGCAGTCCGCCGATGACGAGGACCGGGCGCTGACCCGCCTCATCTGCGAGGAAGCCGACCGCATCGTGAAGCTGGTGGACCGCATGGAGGTGTTTTCCGACGAGCGCCCGGTGGAGCGCGAGCCGGTGAACATCCATGCGGTGCTGGAGCATGTGCGCACGCTGGCATCGTCCGGCTTCGCACGGCACATCCGGTTCGTGGAGGAATACGACCCCTCTTTGCCGCCGGTGCTGGCCAACCGCGACCAGCTCATCCAGGTGTTTCTCAACCTGGTGAAGAATGCGGCGGAAGCCATCGACAGCGACCAGGACGGCGAAATCCAGCTGACCACCGCATTCCGGCCGGGCGTGCGCCTGACGGTTCCCGGCGCCTCCTCCAAGGTGAGCCTGCCGCTGGAGTTCTGCGTCCGCGACAACGGCAAGGGCGTGCCGGACGATCTCGTCCCGCACCTGTTCGACCCGTTCGTGACCACCAAGCCCACCGGCTCTGGCCTCGGTCTTGCTTTGGTGGCGAAGATCATCGGCGACCACGGCGGCATCGTCGAATGCGACAGCCAGCCCCGCCGTACAACCTTCCGCGTGCTCCTGCCCATGTATCGCGGCAAGAGCCCGACCCGAGAGGAAAACTGAGGTGTCGATGCCTACCGGAAGCATCCTGGTCGCCGACGACGACGCCGCGATCCGCACCGTGCTCAACCAGGCGCTCTCGCGCGCCGGATACGAGGTGCGTTCCTGCGGCAACGCCGCCACGCTCTGGCGCTGGGTGAGCCAGGGCGACGGCGACCTCGTCATCACCGACGTGGTGATGCCCGACGAGAACGCCTTCGACCTCCTGCCGCGCATCAAGAAGGCGCGGCCGGACCTGCCGGTCATCGTCATGAGCGCGCAGAACACGTTCATGACCGCCATCCGCGCCTCCGAGCGCGGGGCCTATGAATATCTGCCCAAGCCGTTCGACCTGAAGGAACTGATCTCCATCGTCGGCCGCGCCCTGGCGGAGCCGAAGAAGGGCGATCACGGCCACCACGCCCCCGAGGAGCAGGACAATATCCCGCTGGTGGGCCGCTCGCCCGCCATGCAGGAGATCTACCGCCTGCTCGCCCGCCTGATGCAGACCGACCTGACCGTGATGATCGCCGGGGAGAGCGGCACCGGCAAGGAGCTGGTGGCCCGTGCCCTGCATGATTACGGCAAGCGCCGCACCGGGCCGTTCGTCGCCATCAACATGGCGGCCATCCCGCGCGACCTCATCGAATCGGAGCTGTTCGGCCACGAGAAGGGCTCGTTCACCGGCGCCACCACCCGCAATCCCGGCCGGTTCGAGCAGGCGGAGGGCGGCACCCTCTTCCTCGACGAGATCGGCGACATGCCCATGGAGGCGCAGACCCGCCTTCTGCGCGTGCTGCAGCAAGGCGAATACACCACCGTCGGCGGCCGCACGCCCATCAAGACCGACGTGCGCATCATCGCCGCCACCAACAAGGACCTTCGCACCCTGATCCAGCAGGGGCTGTTCCGCGAGGACCTGTTCTTCCGCCTCAACGTGGTGCCCCTGCGCCTGCCGCCGTTGCGCGAGCGCTCGGAGGACGTGCCGGACCTGGTGCGCCACTTCTTCCTCCAGGCCGAGCGGGAAGGCCTGCCGGCCAAGCAGATCGACACCGCCGCCCTGGACCGGCTGAAGCGCTACCGCTGGCCGGGCAATGTGCGCGAGCTGGAAAACATGGTGCGGCGCCTCGCGGCGCTCTATCCGCAGGAGGTGATCACCCCGGCCATCATCGAGGCCGAGCTCTCGGAACCCATGCCGAGCGCCCTGTCCGAGGAGGGGCCGGTGGACACCACCCTCGGCGCCTCGGTGGAACGCCACCTCAATACCTATTTCTCCGGCTTCGGCGAGGACCTGCCGCCCCCCGGCCTCTACCATCGCATCCTGAAGGATGTGGAATATCCGCTTTTGTCCGCCGCCCTGGCGGCGACGCGGGGCAACCAGATCAAGGCGGCGGAGCTTCTGGGCCTCAATCGCAACACCCTGCGCAAGAAGATCCGCGACCTCGACATCCAGGTCATCCGCACCTCGCGCTGATGCGAGGGGCGGTGACGGGACGCAGTTCGGCCGGAAGGCCTGCCTTGTCCCGTCCCGCGGCGTCCGGGGTGAAGGGGCGCGCCGGCTGTTGCCCTGTGCGGGCGCCTGAGCGGTCCGGCGCACCGATTCGCCGTGCGGCAGGTCCACCTGCCGCCGCCTGGCGGCGTTCTGCGCTTATGCCGCAGGGCGGGGTGCGGCATTCGGTTACTCGGCTACCTGTTCATGCGTCATCCACCTGCAAAAGGCGGCGGGGGGATGCGTCTGTCACATTTTTGCACCAGTGTCGTTCCACTGCATCACTTCCGCTGCGCCGGTGAGTCGCGCGGGTCCCGGTGCTCCGGGGGAGCCGATGCGGTTGGGGAGACGGACGGACTTATGACGGACGCGTCGGGTCAGGATGCCGCATTGGGGGGGAAGCCGCGGCGTCGCCTCGCCGCCCGGCTGTTTGCGCCCGCGGTGGTCGTGCTGTCGCTGTCGCTGGCCGTGGCGACCTTCGCCATCATCATGGGCCTCACCTCCATCGTGCCGACGCCTTTGGTGACGGTGGAAGCGCTGGCGGTGTCCGCGGTTGCCGCCTTCCTGCTCCTTGGCATCATCGGCTGGGAGGTGTTGCGCATCCTCAGGGCGCGGGCGCGCGGGCGCGCCGCCTCCCGGCTGCATGTGCGCATCATCGGGCTGTTCGCCGGCATCGCCGTGGTTCCGGCGGTGGTGGTGGCGCTGGTGGCGAGCTTCACCCTCGACCGGACCCTCGACCGGTATTTTTCCGAGCGCACGCAGGAGATCATCGGCTCGGCCTCCTCGGTGGCGCAGACCTATGTGCGCGAACACGCGCTCTCCATCCGCGGCGATGCGCTGGCCATGGCGAACGATCTGTCGCAGCAGAAGAGCTTCTACGACACCGACATCGAGAAATTCCGCCAGGTCCTCACGGCTCAGGCGGCGCTGCGCAACGTGCCCGGCGCCCAGTTGGTGCGCCGCGATCTTTCGGCGGTGGAGCGGGCGAACCTGCGCACCGGCCGCGAATACCTCGTTCCAGCCAACATCGCCATCAACGAGGCCACCGCCGAGCAGCCCGTCATCTATGTGGATGCTGATTACGTCGGCGCCGTGGTGCCTCTCACCGGCTTCGACGACCTCTTCCTCTATGTGGCCCGACCCATTGATCCGCGGGTTCTGGGCTACCTGAAGGTGACGAGCGACACCCTGGCCGACTATCGCGCCCTTGAACAGCGGCGGTACAGTGTCCAGCTCGCCTTCGCCGCCATGTATGCGATCGTCACGCTGATCGTGCTTCTGTCGGCGGTGTGGCTCGGCGTCACCTTCTCCAAATGGCTGGTGGCCCCCATCCGCCGGCTGATGTGGGCCGCCGACCGGGTGGCCAAGGGCAATCTCGACATTCAGGTGCCGGTGAACCGCGCCGAAGGCGACCTTGCCACCCTGGGGGAAACCTTCAACAAGATGACCGGCGAGCTGAAGACCCAGCGCAACGCCCTCGTCAACGCCCGCGACCAGATGGACAGCCGCCGTCGTTTCACCGAGGCGGTGCTCTCCGGCGTCGGCGCGGGCGTGATCGGCATCGATGCCGACGCCCGCGTCACGATCCTGAACCTGTCGGCCGAGCGGCTTCTGGGCGTCACCGAGGCCGAGGCGCTGGGCGCCAGGCTCGCCGATGTGGTGCCGGAGACCGCCGCCCTCCTCGCCGAGGCCGAGGGCGCGCGGCAGAAGATCGTTCAGGGCAACATCACCATCCAGCGCGAGGGGCGCGAGCGCATCTTCGCCATGCGCGTCACCACCGAACAGTCGGCCCATGAGGGCAAGGCAGGGCCGGGCGCCGAAGCCCATGGCGGCTGGGTGGTGACCCTGGACGACATCACCGCCCTCATCACCGCCCAGCGCACTTCCGCCTGGGCCGACGTGGCGCGGCGCATCGCCCACGAGATCAAGAACCCGCTCACCCCCATCCAGCTTTCCGCCGAGCGGCTGAAGCGCAAGTACGGCCGCCACATCACCCAGGATCGCGACGTGTTCGACCAGTGCACCGATACCATCATCCGCCAGGTGGGCGACATCGGGCGGATGGTGGACGAGTTTTCCTCCTTCGCCCGCATGCCCAAGCCGGTGGTGGACGCGCAGGACCTGTCCGAGACCGTGCGCCAGGCCGTGTTCCTGATGCGCGTCGGCCATCCTGACGTCACGTTCGAGGCGGTGCTTCCGCCCTCGCTGCCGGCGCGCTTCGACCGCCGGCTCATTTCCCAGGCGCTCACCAACATCCTGAAGAACGCAGCCGAGGCCATCGAGGGCGTCCCCGATGCCGAACGGGGCAAGGGCTGCATCCGCGTTTCCGCGGAGCGGATCGGGGAGGATCTCGTCATCGACGTCATCGACAACGGCGCCGGCCTACCGCGCGAGAAACGCAGCCGGCTGCTGGAGCCCTACGTGACCACCCGCGAGAAGGGCACGGGCCTCGGCCTCGCCATCGTGGGAAAGATCATGGAGGAGCACGGCGGCGGCATAGAACTCAATGATTCGCCCGAAGGCCGCGGGGCCTGGATCCGCCTGCGCATGCGGGCGGACGGGCAACCACCGGCCGGCGCGGGCGGGGCGCAACCGGTCCCTGAGACAGGGAGGGCCTGATCCGATGGCCATGGACATTCTCATCGTGGACGACGAAGCCGACATCGGCGAACTGGTGGCCGGCATCCTGGAAGACGAGGGCTACGGCGCGCGCACGGCGCGCGACGCCGACAGCGCGCTCGCGGCCATCGCCGCGCGCCGGCCCAACCTGGTGTTCCTCGACATCTGGCTCCAGGGCAGCCGGCTCGACGGGCTCGACCTTCTGAACGAGATCAAGGCCCAGCACCCCGACCTGCCGGTGGTGATGATTTCCGGCCACGGCAACATCGAGACCGCGGTGGCCGCCATCAAGCGCGGCGCCTACGATTTCATCGAGAAGCCGTTCAATGCCGACCGCCTGGTGATGGTGGCCGAACGGGCGCTGGAAACGCTGCGCCTGAAGCGCGAGCTGAAGGAACTGAAGCTCATCACGCCCCACGGCCGGGTGCTGGTGGGCCGCTCCAGCGCCATCCAGCAGCTGAAGGCCACCATCGAGCGGGTCGGCCCCACCAACAGCCGCATCCTCATCGTCGGCCCCTCCGGCTCCGGCAAGGAGCTGACGGCCCGCCTCATCCACTCCACATCCGGCCGGGCGCAGGGCCCGTTCGTGGTGCTGAACGCCGCGGCCATCACCCCGGAGCGGCTGGAATTCGAGCTGTTCGGCGTGGCCGAGGGGGAGGGGCGGGAGGCCAAGCGCGGGGCGCTGGACGATGCCCACGGCGGCACCTTGTTCCTGGACGAGATCGCCGACATGCCGCGCGAGACGCAGAACCGCGTGCTGCGCGTGCTGGTGGAGCAGACCTTCACCCGCATCGGCTCCGCCGACAAGGTGAGCGTGGACGTGCGCATCATCTCCTCCACCGGCCGCAACATCGAGGAGGAGATCAACAAGGGCCGCTTCCGCGAGGACCTTTACCATCGCCTGTCCGTGGTCCCCATAAGGGTGCCGCCGCTGGCGGAGCGGCGCGAGGACATTCCCGACCTGGTGGACTTCTTCCTCGATTCCATCTCCCAGACCACCGGCCTGCCGCGCCGGCCCATCGGCGAGGACGCCATGGCGGTGCTGCAGTCCCACGACTGGCCGGGCAACGTGCGCCAGCTGCGCAACAATGTGGAGCGCCTGCTGATCCTCGCCGGCGGCGACCCGGAAGCCGCCATCACCGCCGCCATGCTGCCCCCGGACGTGGGCGCGCTGGTGCCCAACCTGCCCAACGGCAATGGCGGCGAGCATCTCATGGGCCTGCCGCTGCGCGAGGCACGCGAGGTGTTCGAGCGGGAATATCTCGCCGCCCAGATCAACCGTTTCGGCGGCAACATCTCGCGGACTGCCGAATTCGTAGGCATGGAGCGCTCAGCCCTTCATCGAAAGCTAAAGGCTCTCGGCGTAGGATGACGCGCGTATTGACGTGATGCCCGGAATGAGGGCTGCTTCAGGGCGAGGGGACGCCGGCCGGGCGTAGCGCCGCGTCGGCTTCGGGGGGAGGGGGCATGAAGGTCGTGATCTGCGGCGCGGGCCAGGTGGGGTTCGGCATTGCCGAGCGCCTCGCCGGTGAGCAGAACGACGTGTCCATCATCGACACGAGCCCGCGGCGCATCCAGGCGGTGACCGAGCAGCTCGACGTGCGCGGCGTGGTGGGACAGGGCTCCCACCCGGACGTGCTGGCGCGGGCGGGCATCGAGCAGGCGGACATGCTGATCGCGGTCACCCTGCACGACGAAGTGAACATGGTGGCCTGCCAGGTGGGCCACGCCCTGTTCAACGTGCCCACCAAGGTCGCCCGCATCCGCGCCCAGACCTACCTCGCGCCCGAATGGCGCGACCTGTTCTCCCGCGACCAACTGCCCATCGACGTCATCATCTCCCCCGAGGTGGAGGTGGGCGAGATGGTGCTGCGCCGCCTCGCCCTGCCGGGGGCGGTGGACACGGTGAGCTTCGCCGACGGGGCGGTGGTGGTGGTGGGCGTCGCCTGCGGCGAGGACTGCCCGGTGGTGGACACGCCCCTGAGCCAGCTGACCCAGCTGTTCCCGGACATGCCGGCCACCATCGTCGCGGTGAGCCGCAATGGCCGCACGCTGGTGCCCCGCTCCAACGACCAGCTCCTGGTGGGCGACATCGTCTATTTCGTCGCCCAGGCCGACCAGGTGCAGCGCGGCCTCTCCCTGTTCGGGCACGACGAGGTGCCGGGCCAGCGCATCGTGGTGGCCGGCGGCGGCAATATCGGCACCTATGTGGCGAGCGAGCTGGAGAAGCGCAACGCCGCCGCGCGCATCAAGCTCATCGAATCCTCGCGGGAGCGGGCCCAGGCCATCGCCGAGGTGCTGACGCGCACCGTGGTGCTGAACGGCGACGCGCTGGAGCGCGCCATCCTCGACGAGGCGGGGGTGGGCGAGGCGGACACCATGATCGCCGTCACCAATGACGACCGCATCAACATCCTCTCCTGCCTTCTGGCCAAGCAGATCGGCGCCCGCCGCATCCTGGCGCTGGTCAATGAGCAGGGCTATGCGGGATTTGCCCGCGGCCTCGGCATCGACGCCCATGTCAATCCGCGCCAGATCACCGTCTCCAAGGTGCTCCAGCACGTGCGGCGCGGCCGCATCCGCGGCGTCCACGCGCTGCTGGACGGCTCCGGCGAGATGATCGAGGCGGAGGCGCTGGAGACCTCGCCTCTGGTGGGCAAGCCGCTGCGCAGCCTCGACCTGCTGGAGGGCCTGCGCATCGGCGCCATCGTGCGCGGCTCCCAGGTGCTGCTGCCGCGCGGTGACTTCGTGGTGCGCGCCCACGACCGGGTGGTGCTGTTCGCCCTCGCCGAGCGCATCAAGCGCGTGGAGCAATTGTTCCGCGTCGCGCTCGAATTCTTCTGATCCGCGCCGCGCGATGATCAACGCAGCCCGCCCGCTCGCGGTGGCCCTTGCCGCCATCGGCCTCCTCGCCCTCCTGCCGGCGGGCGTGGCGGCGCGGACCGGCAGCGGGCATGCGCCCATCTTCCTCGCCACCTGCGCCTTCTGCATCTTTCTGGCGGGGGCCCTGCGCTTCACCACCCAGGGCCATGTGGTGCGCCTCACCCGCGCCGGCGGCATCGTGCTGCTGTTCGCCCTGTGGATGGTGCTGCCCCTGGCCGCCACGCCGGCCATCGCCATCACCTCCGGCCTCGCCCCGCTGGCGGCGTGGTTCGAGGCCGTCTCGGCCTTCACCGCCACCGGCCTTACCGCGCTGCATCAGGGCCAGGCCAGCCTTTATGTGTGGCTCGGCCTGCTGCAATGGAGCGGGGGCTTCCTCACCGTGGTCTCGGCGGTGGCGGTGCTGGCGCCCTCCGGCCTCGGCGGCCTGCCCGACCGCACCCCGCGCGGCGGCGCCGCCCTGGACGCGGTGGACATCGAGGCGGTGCTGACGGAAACCGCCCCGGCTTATGCCGGCGCGACCCTGCTCGCGATGGTGGTGCTGCTGGCGAGCGGGGAGAGCCTTTACGTCGCCTTCACCCTGGCCACCGCCGTGGTGTCCGCCGGGGCGCACCTGCCGCCGGAGGCGCAGCTTGCCTTGACCCTGGACGGGGCGCCGAAATGGCTGCTCCTGCCCTTCCTCATCTTCAGCGCCACCAGCGTGCGCTGGCACCGGGCGCTGCTGACCCGGCGCATCCATGCCGCGCCGGAGCAGATGGAAAGCCTGGTGCTCATCGCCTGGTGGGCGGTGCTCGGCATCGTGCTGGGGGCCATCCTCTATCGCGGGGCCGACGTGCCGAGCCTGGAGGCGGTGCGCGACGGCCTGTTCTCTGCCGCCTCCCTCATCTCCACCAGCGGCATCGGCCCCAATGACGGCAGCTATGGCAGCCTGCCCCTGGGCCTCGTCATCCTGGTGGTGCTGCTGGGCGGCGGTGCCCTCTCGGTGGCGGGCGGGCTGAAGATCCTGCGCCTGCGGGCGATCCTTTTGCGCACCCGGGGCGATCTCATGCGCCTGGTCTATCCCCACCTGGTGCAGTCCGCGGCGCTGGAGGGCGGGGTGGGCTCCGGCATGCGCGGCGTGTGGGCGGGGGCTGCCAGCCTGTTCGTGGTCTATGCGGCGTGCGTCCTCGCCCTCAGCCCGGGCCTGCCGGGGCTTGAGGCGGCGCTCGCCGCGGCGGCGGCGGTGGTGAGCAATACCGGGCCGGTCTATGACGCCGCCGGCTTCGGCTGGCCAGCCATTTCCAGCCTTCCGGCCGGGTCCGTCCTGGTGGCGGCCCTCGGCATGGTGGCGGGGCGGCTTGAGATCATCGGCCTCCTCGTCGTGATCCACCTCGCCATCTGGCGCACCTGAGAAGCTGAACGTCCATGTCGCGCATCGCTTATGTCAACGGCCGCTACCTGCCCCACCACGACGCCAGCGTGCATGTGGAGGACCGGGGCTACCAGTTCGCCGATGGCGTTTATGAGGTCTGCGAGGTGTGGAACGGCCATCTGGTGGACGAGCGGCGCCACCTGGACCGGCTGGAACGCTCCCTGCGGGAGCTGCGGATCGCCGAGCCCATGGGCCGGGCGGCGCTCAGCCTGGTGCTGCGCGAGGTGGTGCGGCGCAACGGGGTGAGGGACGGGCTCGTCTACCTTCAGGTGACCCGCGGTGTGGCGCGGCGCGATCACGTCTTCCCCCCGCTCGGCACCGCGCCGTCCCTGGTGGTGACCGCCCGCCGGGCCGACCGCGCGGCTCAGGAGAAGGTGGCGCAGCAGGGCGTGGCCGTCATCACCGTGCCGGAGAACCGCTGGCCGCGGGTGGACATCAAGTCGATCTCGCTGCTGCCCAACGTTCTGGCCAAGCAGCAGGCCAAGGAGGCGGGAGCGCGGGAGGCCTGGTTCGTGGATGCGCAGGGCTTCGTCACCGAAGGCGGTTCCACCAATGCCTGGATCGTCACCCGCGCGGGGCGCATCGTCACCCGGCCGGCGGAGCTGGGCATTCTGCGCGGCATCACCCGGACCGTGGTGATGGAGGTGGCGCGCGCGCTTGGCCTTGAGGTGGAGGAGCGGCCCTTCACCGTGGCGGAAGCGGCGGCGGCGCAGGAGGCCTTCATCACCGCCGCGACTACCGTGGTGATGCCCGTGGTGGTGCTGGACGGCCGGCCGGTGGGCGATGGCAAGCCGGGTCCCGTGGCCGTTGCGCTGCGGCTCAAGTTCCACGATTTCGCTGAAATCGCATGAGCTTTGCCCGATCGCACGGTGCTGCGCGGCAAAATATTATTGCGCCGCCGCAGGGCTGTGCCATTCTAGCGGTCCAACTCTCATCGTAGATGCACAACGTTCGCGTGCATTTGCCGTGGGCTCAACGCCGAAACAAACGGATACGAAAATGGCGGCGGAACGAACACAAAATCTTCAGGACACCTTTCTCAACCACGTCCGCAAGAACAAGACTCCCCTCACGATATTCCTGGTGAACGGGGTGAAGCTGCAAGGCGTAGTCACTTGGTTTGATAATTTCTGCGTGCTGCTGCGCCGCGACGGCCATTCCCAGCTGGTTTACAAGCACGCCATTTCCACCATCATGCCGGGCCATCCGGTTCAGCTGTTCGATCCCACCGACGAGGCGCCGGAGAAGGCCTAGCGCCGGTTCGGGGAACCCGCGTTCACCGATCCTGCTCCCCGCGGGATGGACACCATCAGGCCTGCCCCGGGCGAAGCGCGTCGAACGTGCCGTTCCGCCCGGGGCTTGCTGCGCTTCTGGCGCGAAGGTGCAGCCGGAAGCCATTCCAGGTGCTATGCTTGAAAAGTAGGCGCCGCGCCGTGCGGCACCGCCAGGAGGTCTGGAAGCACGTTGAAAAAGCAGGTCAAGTCTGGGGAGAAGATCACCGCGACGCCGCCGGACGATGCGCCGGGCCCGCGGGAGAGCGGCCGCAGCGGGGTGGATCGGCGTGCACCGCCGACACGCTGCGCGGTGATTACGCCGGTTCTTTCCAAGCGCGCCACCCGCGGCGCCGCCGAGCGCCGCCGGCCGGAGGCGCGGCTGGAGGAAGCGGTGGGCCTTGCCGGTGCCATCGACCTTGAGGTGGTGTTCTCCGGCCTCGTTCCCCTCTCCGAAATCCGCCCCGCCACCTTCCTTGGCACCGGCAAGGTGGAGGAGATCGCCGGCGTGGTGAAGGCCGAGGCCGTGGACCTCGTGTTCTTCGACGCGGCCTTGTCTCCCGTGCAGCAGCGCAACCTGGAAAAGGCCTGGGCCGCCAAGGTGGTGGACCGCACCGCGCTGATTCTCGAAATCTTCGGCATGCGGGCGCGCACCAAGGAAGGCGCGCTCCAGGTGGAACTGGCCCATCTCAATTACCAGCGCTCGCGGCTGGTGCGCTCCTGGACCCATCTGGAGCGCCAGCGCGGTGGCTTCGGCTTCCTCGGCGGCCCCGGCGAGACGCAGATCGAGGCCGACCGCCGGCTCATCGGCGAACGCATCGTCCGCATCGAAAAGGAACTGGAGCAGGTGAAGCGCACCCGCGGCCTGCACCGGGCAAGCCGCAAGCGCGTGCCTTATCCCATCGTGGCGCTGGTGGGCTATACCAATGCGGGCAAATCCACCCTGTTCAATCGCCTGACCCAGGCCGAGGTGATGGCGAAGGACCTGCTGTTCGCCACTCTGGACCCGACCCTGCGCGCCGTGGACCTGCCGCATGGAACGCGCATCATCCTCTCCGACACGGTGGGCTTCATCTCCGAACTGCCGACCCAGCTGGTGGCCGCCTTCCGCGCCACCCTGGAAGAGGTGCTGGAGGCGGATGTCATCCTCCACGTGCGTGACATCTCCCACCCCGACACCGACGCCCAGGCGGCGGACGTGGACGACGTGCTGGAGGACCTCGGCGTCGAGGTTCTGCCCGGCGGGCGCGTCATCGAGGTGTGGAACAAGATCGACCGCCTCTCGCCGGAGGAACGCGAGCGGGTGGAGAACATGGCCCGCCGCGCCGATGGCGCGGACGGCCCGGTGCCGGTCTCGGCCCTCACCGGCGAAGGCACGCCCGATCTGCTCGCCCTGGTGGAGCGGCGCATCACCGCCGGCCGGGTGACGGTGGAGGTGACGCTGGCGGCGGAGGACGGGGAGGGGCTGGGCTGGCTCTACCGGCACGGGGAAGTGCTGGAGCGCTCCACCGGGCCCGATGGCGCGGTGCATGTGGCGCTGCGCATTCCGCCCGACCGGGCCGGCCTCGTGGCCCGCCGCTTCGGCACCCGCCGCGTGCATCCCATGTGAGGGTGCGCGGGCTGTAACGACGCGGCCCCGCCCACTGGCCAAACCGGCCGGGATGCTCCTATATGCGCCGGACGGACGCGCCTTTCGGCCCGGCCGCTGCTTTGCTTTGGAGGCTTTGCCATCATGTCCGGCCCATCACGGTCCAGCGGCGGGCTGGACGAGCGCCGCCGCCGCATTCTGTTTCGCGCCCGGCACCGCGGCATGCGGGAGATGGACCTCATCCTGGGCGGCTTCGCCGATGCCGAGATCGCCGCCCTCTGCGATGGGGAGCTGGCGGACTTCGAGGCGCTGCTGGAGCCGGACGACCAGAAGGTGTTCTCCTGGGTCAGCGGCACCGAGCCGGTTCCCGCCGAATTCGACACGCCGCTGTTCCGCAAGGTGCGCGATTTCCATTTTTCCGGGCGCGGCCTGCCCGCCTGAGCAGCGCGCCCGATCCCTCCCCGGAGTTCCCCCGTGAAGCGTCCCTTGCCCCTCGCCGATGCGCTGGCCGAAGGCCGGCCGCTGACCCTCTCCCGCGTGGCGGACGGCATGGAGGGCATGGTGGTGGCGGACCTCGCGCGGTCCATCGCCGCGCAGAAGAACGCGCCCTGGCCCAGCCTCACCGTGGTCTGCCGGGACGGGCAGCGCATGGCGGCCTTGGAGCGGGGCCTTGCCTTCTTCGCACCGGAACTGGAGGTGGTGGCCTTCCCCTCCTGGGATTGCCTGCCCTATGACCGCGCCTCGCCCAATGCGTCCATCGTGGCGCGGCGCATGGCGGCGCTGGCCCGCCTGGCCCGGGTGAAGGGGGGCGCGGCCTGCGTCCTGCTCACCACCGTCAACGCCACGGTGCAGCGGGTGCCGACCCGCGAACTGGTGGCGGCGCAATCCCTGGTGGCCGCGCCGGGCAATGCCATTGCCCTCGAAGGCATCACCCGATGGGCGGAGCAGAACGGCTTCCTGCGCACCCCCACCGTGCGCGACACCGGCGAATATGCGGTGCGCGGCGGCCTCATCGACCTGTTCCCGCCGGGCCTCGATGCCCCCATACGCCTCGACTTCTTCGGCGAGACGCTGGAGAGCATCCGCGCCTTCGATCCCGAGACCCAGCGCACCACCGGCCAATTGCGCGGCCTCGAACTGGTGCCCATGGCCGAGTTCCAGCTGACCACCGACACCATGCGGCGCTTTCGTATGGCCTATGTGGCGGCGTTCGGCGCGGCCCAGAAGGGCGACACGCTCTATGAGGCGGTGAGCGAAGGCCGCCGCCATGCGGGCATGGAACACTGGCTGCCCCTGTTCCACGAGGGCATGGACACGCTGTTCGACTATCTCGAAGGCGGCACGCTGCTGCTCGATCCCATGATCGAGGAGGTCGCCGGGGAGCGCATCGCCCAGATCGCCGATTATTACGACGCCCGCAAGGGCGCGCAGGAGCAGGGGGGTGGGTCGCTCTACAATCCCCTGCCGCCGGACCGGCTCTATCTGCCCGGCCCGGAATGGAACCGGCGCATTGCCGGAATGCGGCTCGCCCGCCTCAGCCCCTTCGCCGCGCCGGAGGGCAAGGAGGGGCGGGTGATCGACCTTGGCGGCGTGCAGGGCCGCTCGTTCGCCGCCGAGCGGGCGGACCCGGAGGGCAATGTCTTCGATGCGGCCGTGGCCCATGTGCGCGACCTGCAGAAGAGCAAGAAGGTGATCCTCGCCGGCTGGTCCGAGGGCTCGCGCGAGCGGCTCGGCACGGTGCTGGCCGACCACGGGCTGAAGGGCGCCGCCGCCATCACCCGCTTCGACAGCCTCGCCGCTTTGCCGAAGACGCAGGCGGCGCTGGCCGTGTTCGGGGTGGAAGCGGGGTTCGAGACGCCCGACTTCGCCGTCATCGGCGAGCAGGACATTCTGGGCGACCGCCTGGTGCGTCCCAAGCGCAAGGCGCGCCGGCCGCAGGACGTGCTCACCGAATTGACCGCGCTCACCGCCGGCGATCTGGTGGTGCATGTGGACCACGGCATCGGCCGCTTCATCGGCCTGAAGACCGTGGAGGCCATGGGCGCCCCCCACGATTGCCTGGAGCTGCATTATGCCGGCGGGGACAAATTGTTCCTGCCGGTGGAAAACCTGGAGCTTCTGAGCCGCTACGGCTCGGAGGATACGGAAGCGCAGCTGGACAAGCTGGGCGGCGGCGCCTGGCAGGCGCGCAAGTCGCGGATGAAGAAGCGCATCCGCGAGATGGCGGCCGGGCTCATCAAGATCGCCGCCCAGCGCCAGCTGGGCGAGGCGCCCAAGCTGGTGCCGGCCATGGGCCTTTATGACGAGTTCCGCGCCCGCTTCCCCTATGAGGAGACGGACGACCAGGAAGCCGCCATCGACTCGGTGCTGGACGACCTCGCCTCCGGCCACCCCATGGACCGGCTGGTGTGCGGCGACGTGGGCTTCGGCAAGACGGAAGTGGCGCTGCGCGCCGCCTTCGCCGTGGCGCTTTCCGGCAAGCAGGTGGCGGTGGTGGTGCCCACCACGCTGCTCGCCCGCCAGCATTTCAAGACCTTCTCCGAGCGCTTCAAGGGCCTGCCCGTGCACATCGCCCAGGCCTCCCGCATGGTGACGGGCAAGGACCTGACCGCGGTGAAGAAGGGCATCTCCGACGGCACCCTCGACATCGTGGTGGGCACCCATGCGCTGTTGGGAAAGGGCATCGCCTTCAAGGACCTCGGCCTTGTCATCGTGGACGAGGAGCAGCATTTCGGCGTCGCCCACAAGGAGCGGCTGAAGCAGCTGCGCGCGGAAGTGCATGTGCTCACCCTCACCGCTACCCCCATTCCCCGCACGCTGCAGCTGGCCATGACCGGGGTGCGCGAACTCTCCATCATCGCCACGCCGCCGGTGGACCGCCTTGCGGTGCGCACCTTCGTGACGCCGTTTGATCCGCTGGTGGTGCGCGAAGCGCTGCTGCGCGAGCGCTATCGCGGCGGCCAGAGCTTCTATGTGGTGCCCCGCATCGAGGATCTCGCCGAGGTGCGCGAGTTCCTCGCCGCCTCCGTGCCCGAGGTGAAGGTGGCGGTGGCCCACGGCCAGCTCGCCGCCGGGGCGCTGGAAGACATCATGACCGCCTTCTACGACGGCCAGTATGACGTGCTGCTCTCCACCACCATCGTGGAGAGCGGCCTCGACGTGCCCAACGCCAATACGCTCATCGTGCACCGGGCCGACATGTTCGGCCTCGCCCAGCTCTACCAGCTGCGCGGGCGCGTGGGCCGGGCCAAGGCGCGCGCCTATGCCATCTTCACCGTGCCGGCCACCAAGGCCGTGACGGTGCAGGCGGAGCGCCGGCTCAAGGTGCTGCAATCGCTGGAGACTCTGGGCGCCGGCTTCCAGCTGGCGAGCCACGACCTCGACATCCGCGGCGCCGGCAACCTCTTGGGCGACGAGCAGTCCGGCCACATCAAGGAAGTGGGCTACGAACTGTACCAGGAGATGCTCCAGGAGGCGATCGCCCACATCAAGGCCGGCATCACCGACTATGTGGACGACAAGTGGTCGCCCAACATCACCATCGGCATGCCGGTGCTGATTCCCGAGGATTATGTGGGCGATTTGCATGTGCGCCTCGCCCTCTACCGGCGGCTCGCGGACATCCAGGACGACGGCGAGATCGATTCCTTCGGGGCGGAACTGGTGGACCGCTTCGGCCCGGCGCCGGAGGAGGTGGGCCAGCTGCTCAAGCTCACCCAGATCAAGGCCTTGGCCCGCAAGGCCAATGTGGAGAAGGTGGACGCCGGCCCCAAGGGCGTGGTGCTGGCCTTCCGCGACAATGAGTTCTCCGACCCGTCGGGCCTCGTGAAGCTGATCGCCAACGAGGGCAGCCAGGCCAAGGTGCGCCCCGACTTCAAGGTGGTGTTCCTGCGCGACTGGCCGAGCGCCGACGCAAGGTTGAAGGGCACGCTCGGGATACTTAAAAAACTCGCAGACCTTTCGAGGCGCAAGCAAATGGCGTAGCTTTAGGTGCAGTGTTACAGCCCGGTGGTAAAATGGGCACGCACAGCGGGGCTGGAAGAGGTTTCCGGCGGGGGGACGGACGGATTCTCGGCATGGGTGACGTGCGTTCATGGCGCCGGCGGATCTGGCCGCGACACATCGAAGTGATGGTGCCGGTCGCATTCGTGGCCGCGATCGCATTCGTTTCCGCCGTCTATCTCGTGCTCGATTTCCACCGGATGCGGTCGAGCCTTGCTGATCGCTACCGGGGCCAGACGCTCAGCCTCGCCCATTGGACCGACCGGACCCTCGACCACCTCGCCGGCATGGTGCGCGACGCCGCGCGCGGCCCCAACGGCCTGTGCAGCCCCGAGGGGATGGGCGGCTTGGTCCGGCAGTTCGGCACCATTCCCGTGGTGCGCATGGAAGTGCGCGACGAAACCGCCACCAGCTGTGCATGGCAGCAGGGGAACGCGCTGGAGCGGCTGTGCGCCGGGGTGCCGGGGGGCGATCTGGTGCGGATTCCCCTGGATCTGGGCGGCGGGCGGCGTGTGCTGCTCGATCTTTTTGGCAACTGCCTGTTCGGCGCCATCGTGCCGATGGATGCCGAGAACGGAATCAGCCACCGGCTGCTTTCCAATCCTCCAGACGAGAGCGTGGACGGGGACGACGACGGCATCTGGTCCGTCGTCGTCTCGCCCATGCGGCTGCAGGCGGGATCAGGGAAATGGCCGGTGAGCGTCGTGATCAGCGCGCCCGGATCGACCCTCGTCCAGCAATGGGCCGCCTCGCTGCCGTTGCAGCTCTGCCTCATCTCGGGCCTGGGCCTTGCCTTGTGGTTCGGCCCCATGTCGGTGGTGCGGCGGCGCCTCTCGGTGGAAGGGCAGGTGCGCACGGCGCTGCGGCGGGGGGATTTCTTCCTCGCCTATCTGCCCACCGTGGACCTGGCGTCGAAAAGCTGGGTGGGGGCGGAGGCACTCCTGCGCTGGCGCCACAAGCACCACGGCGTACTGATGCCCAATGCCTTCATTCCCTGGATCGAGACCAGCCCGCTGATCCACGACACCACGCGCTGGGTGATGATCCAGGCGGCGCAAGACCTCAACCACATGTCTCAGCGCGTGCCGGACTTCTCTATTGCGGTCAACGTGCCGCCCAACCAGTTCATCGACCCCCGGCTCGTGGCGGCGGCGGATGAAGCCTTCGGCTCCAGGCCCCTCGCCCTGTGCCAGGTGGTGTTCGAACTGACCGAACGCCAGATGCTGGACTATGACGCGCCGGGTCTGCGCTATGTGATGGAGGAATTGCGCCGGCGCGGGGCGCAGATCGCGGTGGACGACTTCGGCGTCGGCTTCTCGAACCTCACGCTGCTGGGCATGATCGACGTGGACTACGTGAAGATCGACCGCTCCTTCCTGCGTGAGGAGGCGTGGGCCGACCCGCACATGCTGGAGGCGATGGTTCCGCTGCTGCGGGACCTCGGCGTGGTGATCATCGCCGAGGGAATCGAGAGCGAGCGGCAGTTGGACCGGGTTCGGCGGTGCGGCATCCGCTTTGCCCAGGGCTTCCTTTTCTCCCGCCCCATCGAGCTTGAGATGCTGCTGGCGGCTCTTTCTCCCGCCGTCGCCGACCCCGAGCCCGCCTGACGGGCACCGCTCCTCGCGAGGGGGCGGTTGCGGCTGGACCCCGGCAAAAGGCCCGGAACAGGGTCCGGGCCTTCACCCTGCAAGGCCTTCACCCTGCAAGGTCTTCACCACGCAAGGGCTGGCGGGCTCCACCCGCCGTGGGGGAGCCAAGCCCGCGGCCGTGCCTACTTCTTGCCGTCGATGCCCAGCACGCCGCCGACCGCGCCGCCCACGGCGCCGACGGTGCCGCCCACCACGGCGCCCACCGGGCCCGCGGCCTTCTCGCCGGCCTTGGCGCCTTCCTTGGCACCTTCGCCGGTGCCCTTGACGCCGCCGGCCACGCCGCCCGTGACAGCACCGCCCACGCCGCCCACCGTGCCGCCCACGGCGGTGCCGACCGGGCCGGCCGCCTTGTCGCCCACTTCAGCGCCCTTGTTGGCGCCCTGCTCGGCGCCCTTCACCACGCCCTGCGCCGATACCGCGGTGGGGGCCAGCGCCAGCAGAATGGCTGCGGCAAAAATGGTCGTCTTCATGGCTGATCCTTTCGTGCTCGACACTTCCCTATGGCCGCGCGGATGAACCGTGCCGGCCGGGTGCGCGACCTTGAGGGGCATTCCGGTCTGCTGTCCCGGCAGGACCATAGCCTGCCGGAGCGGTACCCGCCATGGTGCCAGGGGAGGGATCAGCGGGAGTTGAAGGGTCGGGACAAAAGAAAACGGCCGGGCGAAAGCCCGGCCGTCCGTCGTCTTACTTCCGCCGCTGCCGGTTTGCGTCCCTCGCGAAAGAGGCCGGGCGGCGTCGGAGGCGTGTTCTGGCTCAGAAGTCCATGCCGCCGCCCGGCATGGCCGGGGCCGCGGGGCCGGACTTCTTCGGCAGCTCGGCGATGAGCGCCTCGGTGGTGATGAGCAGGCCGGAGATGGAGGCGGCATCCTGCAGGGCGGTGCGCACGACCTTGGTGGGGTCGATGATGCCGGACTTCACCATGTCCACATATTCGCCGGTCTGGGCGTTGTAGCCGAAGGCGTAGTCGGCGGACTCGAGGATCTTGCCCACCACCACGGAGCCGTCATCGCCGGCGTTCTGCACGATCTGGCGGGCCGGAGCCTGGATGGCGCGGCGGACGATCTCGATGCCGGTCTTCTGGTCGGCATTGTCCACGGCCAGGCCTTCCAGCGCCTTGATGGAGCGCAGCAGGGCCACGCCGCCGCCGGGCACGATGCCTTCTTCCACCGCGGCGCGGGTGGCGTGCAAAGCGTCGTCCACGCGGTCCTTCTTCTCCTTGACTTCCACTTCCGTGGAGCCGCCCACGCGCACCACGGCGACGCCGCCGGCGAGCTTGGCGAGGCGCTCCTGCGCCTTCTCACGGTCGTAGTCGGAGGTGGTGGACTCGATCTGGGCGCGGATCTGGGAGATGCGGGCCTCGATCTCGGACTTCTCGCCGGCACCGTCCACGATGGTGGTGTTCTCCTTCTCGATCACCACCTTCTTGGCGCGGCCGAGCATGGAGAGGTTCACGCTGTCGAGCTTGATGCCGAGATCGTCGGAAATCACCGTGCCGCCGGTCAGGATCGCGATATCCTGCAGCATGGCCTTGCGGCGATCGCCGAAGCCGGGGGCCTTCACGGCCGCGACCTTGAGGCCGCCGCGCAGCTTGTTCACCACCAGGGTGGCCAGCGCCTCGCCTTCCACGTCCTCGGCAATGATCAGCAGCGGACGGGCCGACTGCACCACGGCTTCCAGCACCGGCAGAAGTTCCTGCAGGCCGGAGAGCTTCTTCTCGTTGATGAGGATGTAGGGCTCCTCGAACTCGACGCGCATCTTCTCCGCATTGGTCACGAAGTAGGGCGAGAGATAGCCGCGGTCGAACTGCATGCCTTCCACGACATCCAGCTCGGTCTCGAAGGACTTGGCTTCCTCGACGGTGATGACACCCTCGTTGCCGACCTTCCTCATGGCCTCGGCGAGGAACTTGCCGACCTCGGCGTCGCCGTTGGCGGAAATGGTGCCGACCTGGGCGATCTCCTCGTTGGAGGTCACCTTCTTGGAATTGGCGGCCAGGTCCTTGACGATGGCGTCAACGGCCAGGTCGATGCCGCGCTTCAGGTCCATCGGGTTCATGCCGGCGGCAACGGCCTTGGCGCCCTCGCGGACGATGGCCTGGGCCAGCACGGTGGCGGTGGTGGTGCCGTCGCCGGCCAGGTCGTTGGTCTTGGAGGCAACCTCGCGCACCAGCTGGGCGCCGAGATTCTCGAACTTGTCCTCAAGCTCGATCTCCTTGGCCACCGACACACCGTCCTTGGTGATGCGGGGGGCGCCGAAGCTCTTCTCGATCACGACGTTGCGGCCCTTGGGGCCGAGGGTGACCTTCACCGCATTGGCGAGGATATCGACGCCGCGCAGCACCTTGTCGCGCGCGTCAACGGAGAATTTTACGTCCTTGGCAGCCATGTGGCCTGCTCCTTCAGATTGGGACGGAAATCAAGAAATGCACAGTTCGGCGGCCTGGAGTCAGGCGGCCTTGCGGGCGTCGGCGCTGGCGTCGAGAATGCCGAGGATGTCGCTCTCCTTCATGATGAGCAGATCCTGGCCGTCGATCTTCACCTCGGTGCCGGACCACTTGCCGAACAGCACGATGTCGCCGGCCTTCACGTCGAGGGCGACGAGCTCGCCCTTCTCGTTGCGGGCGCCGGGACCCACCGCGATCACCTCGCCCTGCTGGGGCTTCTCCTTGGCGGTGTCGGGGATGATGATGCCGCCGGCGGACTTCGCTTCGGCGTCGATGCGCTTCACAACCACGCGGTCGTGCAGAGGACGGAAACCCATCGGGAAACCTCCGGTTCGATGCTTCTTTTCAAGGCGCCGGACATTCACGCGCCCGGCCCATGGGCGATCTAAGGGCGCGGTTTTCGTCCCGCAAGGGGGCCGGGGAAAAAATTTGGCACTCTCGGCAATGGAGTGCCAAACTGCGAAAATATCCTTCAAATACAAATTGTTATAGCTTGCGGAGGGCGCCGCGTGGGGGCGGCCGGGCCGGGGCGGCAGCTTGTCAGCAGTTCGCCCCATAGGCTGCTAGCACGTTGTTTTTGCATACGGAAATGAAAATTTAGCCTTGGTGCAGCGAAACTCTGGAGCCGACAATGCATTGTCTGGTCCCGGCGTCTGCGGCGAGGGTTGCAGGCCATGCGGGGCGCAAGATGGAGGTGTCACCCATGGTGTCCCAAACGTCCAAGGTGTCGCGCGACTTCGTCAGGCAGATGGAAGGCTATGGCTTGGCGACGGCAGAAATCCTCTACCGTCTGCCTGACCATCCGGCCCTGCTCCAGACCTTCCTCTGGCAGGACTACGACCTCTGCCCCCGCTTTCCCGAGCTGAACAAGTTCCTGGATTTCTGGCAGCGGGAGCTGGAGGGGCCGCTGCATTCGGTGCGCGTGTCCCATTGCGGCCTCATCAAGCCGGCGGAACTGCGGGCGGTGGACGGATTGTTCCTGCTCAACTGAAGATCACGCCGGAGCGTATCCCTTTTGGGTGACGGGTTTCCGCATGGGGGAAGATGCGGTAAGGTAGATGATGGGCGGCGACGGCATGCGCGCTCCCGCGGGGGTGGGGCGCGCATGTCGCAGTCCTGCCTTCGGCGCAGGGGCGGATGCCATGAGGGCACGCGCAAGGGCCGGCGGCGCGTTACGCACAATTCAGGTGCCGCTTCAAGTGCCGTTGCGGCAACTCGTGTGCCCTGACACTGCCGCTTTCCCGGTGTTATGAGTGGGCGGTCATCACACGAGGTCCCCTTGGATCACCGCACGCCCCGAACGTCCGAACTGCTTGCCGCCGTCCTCTCCGCCCAGGAGCAGGACCAGGTGGCGATCGGCGATCTCGTGAACGCTTTGCGCAATCGCGCCTTCGGCATTCTCTTCCTCATCTTCGGCATTCCCAACTGCATTCCCATGCCGCCCGGCGTGCCGGTCATCTGCGGCATCATCCTTGGCCTCATCGGCCTGCAGATGGCCATGGGCCGCCAGGAATTGTGGCTGCCGGAGAAGATTGCCCGGCGCACCTTCTCCCGCTCCATGCTCGAATCCATCGTCACCCGCTCGCGGCCGTGGATCGAGCGGTTCGAGAAGATTTCCCGCCCGCGCTACGAGCAGTTCGCCGGCCCCACGTCGCGGCGCATCGTCGGGGCGACGGTGGTGCTGCTGGGCTTCATCCTGCTTCTGCCCATTCCCTTCCTCGGCAACCTGCCGCCGGGATTTGCCGTGTGCATCTTCGGCCTCGGCCTGGTGGAGCGGGACGGGCTCGTCATCCTCGGCGGTTTCGGCGCCACCGTGCTCGGCCTGCTGGTGACAGCGCTGATGAGCTGGGCCATCTACCAGGGCGCCATCGCCATCTTCTGAGCGGCCCGTTCCCTGCCATGCGCGTCGATGCCTTCGACTTCCATCTCCCCGAGGAGAGAATCGCCCTGCGCCCCGCGGAGCCGCGCGACATGGCGCGGATGCTGGTGGTGCGCCCCGGCGCGACCGCCCGGCTCCAGGATGCGCGGGTGCGCGACCTGCCCGATTTCATCCGGCCCTGCGACGCCCTCGTGGTGAACGACACCCGCGTCATCCCCGCGGCCCTCGAAGGCGTGCGCACGCGCGAGGGGGGCTCGGGCGTGCGGATCGAGGCCAATCTGATCAAGCGGCTCGATGCCGCGCGCTGGCAGGCCTTCGCCAAGCCGGGCAAGCGCCTGCAGGTGGGGGACCGGGTGCGGTTCGGCGGCGAGGGCGCAGCCTGCCTTCTCGGCGTGCTGGACGCGGCAATCGCGGCCAAGGACGACGATGGCTCGGTGGTCCTCGCCTTCGATCTTGCCGGCGCGGCGCTGGACGAGGCGGTGGCGGCAGTGGGCCACATGCCCATCCCGCCCTATATCGCCGCGCGCCGGCCCGAGGACGCGCGCGACCGCGCCGACTACCAGACCCTGTTCGCCCGCGTCTCCGGCTCGGTGGCGGCGCCCACCGCCAGCCTGCATTTCACCCCGGAACTGCTGGCCCGCATATCCGCCACCGGCGCCGCCCGCCATCAGGTGACGCTCCATGTGGGTGCCGGCACCTTCCTGCCGGTGAAGGCGGACGACACATCCGGCCACCGGATGCATGCCGAATGGGGCGAGGTGACGCGCGAGACCGCCGATGCCCTCAATGCCGTGAAGGCGGCCGGCGGACGCATCATCACGGTGGGCTCCACCTCCACCCGCCTCATCGAGAGCGCGGCGGGAGAGGATGGCCGCATCCGCCCCTTCGTGGGGGAGACGGACATCTTCATCACCCCCGGCTACCGCTTCCGGGCGGTGGACGCCATGCTCACCAATTTCCATCTCCCGCGCTCCACGCTGGTGATGCTGGTGGCGGCCTTCATCGGCCATGAGGCGCAGCAGCGCGCCTATGCTTATGCCATCGCGCAGGGCTACCGCTTCTATTCCTATGGCGATGCCTGCCTGCTTCTGCCAGAAGGCGCCGCATGACCATCGCCACGCCTTGCGCCGACACCTTCTCCTTCACCCTTTCCGCCACGGATGGCGCCGCCCGCACCGGCTTCGTCTCCACCCCGCGCGGCGTCATCCGCACGCCGGCCTTCATGCCGGTGGGCACGGCGGCGACGGTGAAGGGGATGTATTTCGACCAGGTGAAGGCGACGGGCGCGGACATCGTGCTCGCCAACACCTACCACCTCATGCTGCGCCCCGGCGCGGAGCGCATCGCCAAGCTGGGTGGCCTGCATACCTTCATGCGCTGGGACGGGCCGATCCTCACCGATTCCGGCGGCTTCCAGGTCATGAGCCTGTCGAGCCTGCGCAAGATGAGCGAAAACGGCGTCACCTTTCGCTCCCATGTGGACGGCGCCTATTTCGAGATGAGCCCGGAGCGCTCGGTGGAGATCCAGGGCCTGCTGGGCGCCGACATCCAGATGCAGCTGGACGAATGCGTGCGCCTGCCCTGCACGGATGACGAGGCCGCGCGCGCCATGCAGCTGTCCCTGCGCTGGGCCGAGCGCTCGAAGCGCGCCTTTGAATCCCAGCCCAAGGGCCGCGCCCTGTTCGGCATCGTGCAGGGCGGGGCAGTGCCGGCGCTGCGGGTGGAATCGGCCCGCGCGCTCGCGGACATGGACTTCCCCGGCTATTCCATCGGCGGGCTGGCGGTGGGCGAGCCGCAGGAGGTCATGCTGGCCATGATCGAGACGGTGGAGCCGCATCTGCCGGCGATGAAGCCGCGCTACCTCATGGGCGTGGGCACGCCGGACGACCTTCTGGAGAGCGTGGCCCGCGGCATCGACATGTTCGACTGCGTGATGCCCACCCGCTCCGGCCGGCACGCGCTGGCCTTCACCCGCTTCGGCCGCATCAATCTGAAGAACGCCCGCCACGCCGAGGACCCGCGCCCGCTGGACGAAACCAGCGACTGCCCGGCTTTGCGCGACTATTCCCGCGCCTATCTGCACCACCTCGTGCGCTGCGAGGAGATGCTGGGCTCCATGCTGCTTACCTGGGCCAATGTCCATTATTACCAGCAGCTTATGGCCGGCGCGCGGGCCGCCATCGCGGCGGGCCGCTATGGGGATTATGTGGCCGAGGTGAAGGACGGCTGGGCGCGGGGGGATATTCCGGTCTTGGCGGGGTAGGGGCAAGCGAAAGGGCGGGTATGCCCCGGATCGGACCTAAGGCTGCGCCGTCGCTTGTCCGGGGAACGAAAATGCCGCTTCGCTGCCCACGTCCAACCCCATTGAATAAACGGACAACCGTTTTATTCTAGCGCCGCTTCCCCCCGGCAGGCTCGTGCCCGCGACGGACAAGATGCGGGAAGCGAGGGAGGGATAAGAGATGCTGCCCAACAGCGCCGCCGGCTTCGATTTCGACCTCGGCGAGACCGCCGGGATGCTGCGCGACACCGTGCGCGATTTCTCGCAGGCCGAGATCGCCCCGCGCGCCGACGAGATCGACAAGACCAACCAGTTTCCCCGTGACCTGTGGCCCAAGCTCGGCGCGCTGGGGCTGCTCGGCATCACGGCGGAAGAGGAATATGGCGGCTCGGGCCTCGGCTATCTGGAACACGTCATCGCCATGGAGGAGATTTCCCGCGCCTCCGCCTCGGTGGGGCTTTCCTATGGCGCCCACTCCAACCTCTGCGTCAACCAGATCAGCCGCAACGGCAACGCCGCACAGAAGGCAAAGTACCTGCCCAAGCTCATTTCCGGCGAGCATGTGGGGGCGCTGGCCATGTCCGAGCCGGGGGCGGGCTCCGATGTGGTCTCCATGCGCACGCGGGCAGAGAAGAAGGGCGACCGCTACATCCTCAACGGCAACAAGATGTGGATCACCAACGGTCCCATCGCCGAGACGCTGGTGGTCTATGCCAAGACCGACCCTGCCGCCGGCCCCAAGGGCATGACCGCCTTCCTGGTGGAGAAGGGCTTCAAGGGCTTCTCCACCGCCCAGAAGCTGGACAAGCTGGGCATGCGCGGCTCCGACACCGGCGAGCTGGTGTTTCAGGATTGCGAGGTGCCGGAGGAGAACGTCCTCGGTGCCGTCGGCAAGGGCGTCAACGTGCTCATGAGCGGGCTCGACTATGAGCGCGCGGTTCTCGCCGGCGGCCCCACCGGCATCATGCAGGCGTGCATGGACGTGGTGCTGCCCTATGTCCACGAGCGCAAGCAGTTCGGCCAGCCCATCGGCACCTTCCAGCTGATGCAGGGCAAGATCGCCGACATGTATGTGACCATGAACGCCACCAAGGCCTATGTGTACGCCGTGGCCAAGGCCTGCGACCGCGGCGCCACCACCCGCGAGGATGCCGCCGGCGCCATCCTCTATGCGGCGGAAAAGGCCACCTGGATGGCGCTGGAGGCGATCCAGACCCTGGGCGGCAACGGCTATATCAACGACTACCCCACGGGGCGCCTGCTGCGCGACGCCAAGCTCTACGAGATCGGCGCCGGCACCAGCGAGATCCGCCGCATGCTCATCGGCCGGCAGCTGTTCGACAAGACCGCCTGAGGGGCGGGCCGTTTCCCTCCCCCGCCGGCGGGGGAGGGGGAAGGCGTCTGGCCGACCTCAGAAGGTATAGCGCATGCCCGCATAGACCGCCCGGCCGGTGCCCGGCTCGAACACGGCCGAGTTCTCCGAGGCCCGGGCCACCACGTTGGTGGTGGCGATGTAGGCAGTGTTGAACAGGTTGCGCGCGTCCACATAGGCCGAGAACGGCCCGCCGTTATCATAGCCGATGCGGAAGTTGAGCAAAGCATAGGCCGCCGTATTCAGCGTGTTGGCGTCGTCCACATAATAGGGGATGGGCACCCATTCCACATTCGGCCCGGCATAAAATCCGCCCGGATGCTTGTAGAGCAGCTCGGCGCGGATGTAGTGGCGCGGAATGCCGGGAAGCTGGTTGTTGCCCCACACCGGGTCGTTGTCGAAGAAGAAGTCGGAATAGGTGTAGGCGATATTGAACCACAGTCTGTCCGGGTTGGGGCCCTTGTCCCACAGCCCCTTCAGGAGCGTGCCGCCGAACCCGGCTTCCGCGCCCTGGTGCACCGTGTAGCCCAGGTTCACCACGGTACACACGCCGGACACCTGGGTTGCGGTGCATTGCAGCTCGTTCTTGACGTTGGAGCGGTAGAGCGAGACATCCCAGCTGAAGTCCTCGCTGCGGCCGCGGCTGCCGATTTCATAGGTGGTGGCGGTCTGCGCCTTCAGGTCCGACAGGATCGGGCTGGCGAAATTGGTGAGTTCGGAAAAGGTCGGCACCTCCCCCGAATTGGAAATGTTCGCGAACACTTGCGCGCCCGGGCCGATATCCCAGACGAAGCCGCCCTTGGGCAGGAAGAGGTCATAGTCCTGCGCGCCCGTCGCGGCCTTGTAGATGCCCTCGCGCTCGCGCGTCGCGGTTAGGTATTGGAACGCGCCCACCAGAGCGAAGCTTTTCGTCAGGTAGAAATTGTCTTCGGCATAATAGGTGGTGGTGGAGGCGTCCTCGTCGGCGGCGAAGGTGAGGGCCACCGGCTCGCCGTAGAGGCTGGCATAGCGCTTGGCGTCGGTGGAGCCGACAATGGTATTGATGCCGGCGGTGAGGCGATTTGCGAAGCCGGCAACTTGCCGCTCGTCCACCATGCGGGCGAAGCCGCCGAAGTTCAGGTAATCATAGTTGAGGACCTGGAAGATGGGGTGGTTTAGCTCCTTGTCCGAGGCAAAGCCGCCGAATTCGATCTTGGTGTTCTCGCTGGCGACCCAGGCGGTCTTGTTGGCGATGCGCGCCGACTGGACGTTGCGCTGGTAATCGAGTTTCAGGTTGGTGGGGTTGGCGGCCTGCGGATCGGTGAGCGCCGCGGTCTTGGTGACGGCGCCGGGGATCTGCTGCTCGATATCGTTGGCATTGAAAAAGAAGCGCGTTTCGAACGTCTCCGACGGGCGCCAGCCGAAATTGCCGGAGACCCGCACCGAATCGCCCGCAGAATGCTCGCGGAAGCCGCCGGCGGTGAGGGCCGAGGCGGTGATGAAGCCGTCCGCGGCGCCGTTCACCCCGCCGGCGCTGGCCTGCAGGCGGAAGAAATCGAAGCTGCCGGCGTCCAGGCGCACCTCGATGCCCTTGGCGTCGTGGCCGGTGGGGGTGACGAAATTGATGGCGCCGCCGAGGGCGTTGGCGCCGAACTGGTAGCCGTTCGCGCCCTTGAATACCTCGACATAGCGGAAGGCGGTGGGGTCGATCTCCTGGAAGTCGCCGCCGCCATCGGCGCCGTTGAGCGGGATGATGCCGTCCTGGAACAGCTGCACGCCACGCAAATGGTTGTTGCGCGAGAGGCCGGAGCCGCGGATGGAGAGGCGCGAATCCTCGCCCCACTTGGTCTGCACGAACACGCCGGGAACGAAGTCCAGCATGTCCTTGATGGTGAGCGAGAGCCCGTCGCGCCACTGGGTGTTCGCCACCACCTCGGCGCCGCCGGGGGTGCGCTCGATGGCGGCGCGGGCCTCGGCTTCCGACGCCACGGTGAGGGAGACGGGGTCCTGCGCCGGCTCCTGGGAGGCCACCGTCACCGTGGGCAGGGCGACGGCCTCCTGGGCCTGGCCGAGGGCCGGGAAAAGAACGCCGCCGGTGAGGCAGGCAGTGGCGGCAAGCAAGCGCCGGCGGCGCGCCGCAAGGCACGCGCTGTGTGGGGGAAAGGGCATGACAGCTCCGCTGTCACCGGCGCACGGCGGCGCCCGGTGAGGTCGGGTGTTTCAAGGATTGCGATGAAGGAAGGGCCCCGGGGCCGGGCTCAGCCGCGGGCGGGGGGTGCCCTGGACCGGGCGTTCTCGCATATGGACGCCACGCCCGGCGCGATGCCAGCCGGTCCGGGCGCGGAAGCGCCTTCCATGCGGAGGAAGGGAAGGGGGAGCGCCGGCGGGCCGGCCAGCACCGGAATGGCGCCGGCGGCCGGGCACAAGAGGCAATGCAGGCCGCGCACGATGCCGTCGTGGGGCACGCCATCGGCCGGCGCGGCATTTCCCGCAGTGCACAGCAATGGCGCGCTGCCGCGCCCGCCGGCCATGGTGCCGAAGGCAAGGGCGCCGGCAACGGATTGCAGCAGAATGAAATAACAGGCGGCCCAGGTGAGCAGCAGGCGCGCCGCCGCACGGGCCGGCCCCCGCCGCCCCCGCGTCATTCGAGCCCTGGTGCCCGTTGCCCTCACCTTCGCCCCTGTCGCACGCATCGTGGCGGTGGTTCCGCGGCGCCCGGCGATGGAGGCCGGCCGGCTGCGCAGAGGGCGCCCGAAAGGTGCATGATCGATTGAGGGTCGCCGCGGACAGCATACCCCAGAGGCAGCCTAAATCCGTTGAAGGCGCCTTGAGAAGGCGAAAAGCATGCGACATGCCGCCGCTTTTCCGGCCACGGGGGAGAGGGGGGTTAGCGTGCGCTGCAAATAGGGCTATAAAGACAAAGCCAGCCACTCCCGTACCCGTGCTTGTCCCACGGGCGGGACCGCCCGCCATTCCAGCATTTTTTCTGATCGGTGATGCGCGATGCCCGCACGTATTCATTCGTGCACGCCGCGGTGGCGTGCTTTCTTCGCAATGGCGCTTTGTGGCGCGATGTTCTGTTCCTTCTCCCTGAGCCAGATCCCGGCCGCGCACGCCCAGCCCTCCGCCGAGCCGGCGCCGGCCGCCGGACCCGCTCCGACCGCAACACCTGTCGCGGCCCCTGTTCCAGCGGCTGCAGCGCCCGCCGCTCCAGATTCGGCCCCTGCCGCAACACCCGGGGTTTCGCCGGCTGAAGCGGCGGCTCCGGCTGCCGAGGCCGCCGCACCGGCGGAAGGTCACCCCGCCGCGCACCACCCGGCGCTGGCGCCCGCCGCCGCCGACCAGGCCGCACCGGCTCCCGCCGTCGGCGTGGACGGGCGGCTGCCCCATGATCTCAGCCCCTGGGGCATGTTCATGGCGGCGGACGTGGTGGTGAAGGCGGTGATGATCGGCCTTGCCTTCGCGTCCCTGCTCACCTGGACCGTCTGGTTCGCCAAGTCCATCGAGCTTCTGCTGGCGCGCCGCACCGTGTCGCGGACGCTGGCGGCCCTGCGCGCCGCGCCAACCCTCGCCGCGGCGGCGGCGCTGATTCCCCGCGGCAACGGCGCGGCTCCGGGAACGGTGCGCGCCGCCCTCGGGGAATGGCGCGTGTCCGAGCAATTGCCCGCCGAGGGCATCAAGGAGCGGGTCGCCATCGCCCTCAGCCGGATCGAGGCGAAGGCGGGACGGCGCATGATGGGCGGCACCGGCGTGCTCGCCACCATCGGCGCGACGGCCCCGTTCGTAGGCCTGTTCGGCACTGTCTGGGGCATCATGAATGCCTTCATCGGCATCTCGAAGGCGCAGACCACCAACCTGGCCGTGGTGGCGCCCGGCATCGCCGAGGCGCTGCTCGCCACCGCCATCGGCCTCGTCGCCGCCATCCCCGCGGTGGTGATCTACAACGTGTTCGCGCGTGCCATCGCGGCCTACAAGGCGAGCCTGTCCGACACCTCGGCCGAGGTCATGCGCCATCTGTCCCGTGATCTCGACCGCGCCGCCTGCGGCGTGGAGGTGCGCACGCTGCGGGCCGCGGCGGAGTAGGCCCGGTGGCAGCCAAGCTCGACCAGGGCGGGGACGACCTCGCGGAGAATCACGAAATCAACGTCACGCCGTTCATCGACGTGATGCTGGTTCTGCTCATCATCTTCATGGTGGCGGCACCGCTCGCCACCGTGGACGTCAAGGTGGACCTGCCCGCCTCCAACGCCCAGCCGCAGCCGCGCCCGGAGAAGCCGCTGTTCCTGAGCGTGAAGAAGGACCTGTCCCTCGCCCTCGGCGATGAACCGGTGGCCCGGCCGGGCATCGGTCCGGCGCTGGACAGCCTGACCGGCTCCGACCGCCAGCAGCGGGTGTTCGTGCGGGCCGACAAGGCGGTGCCCTATGGCGACGTGATGGAGGTGATGAACCTCCTGCGCGGTGCCGGCTACCTCAAGGTGGCGCTGGTGGGACTGGAAGGGGAGGCGGCCATCCCGCCGCAGGGCCCGGCGGCGGCCGCCGCCGCCGTCCCGGCCCCTGCCGCTCCCGCCGTGCCGGGAGGGCCCCGGTGAGCGCCGTTCATCCGCACCATCACCACTGGCACGATTTCGACCGCAGCCACCTGGGCGCGACGGTGCTGCGGTTCGTGGCGGCGGGGCTCTTCATCGTCCTGGTCCATGCGGTGGCGGTCTATGCGGCGCTGTTCTGGCGCAAGGTGGAGGCGGGCGAGGCGGCGCCGCCGGCGGCGGTGATGGTGGAACTTGCGCCCATGGCGGTGAGCGAGGAATCCCAGGTGGACGAGGCGGCACCCGGGCCGCAGATGTCCTATGCGCCCGAAACCGTGCCCGACGCCCCCGACCTGCCGGAGGACGCCGCCCCACCCCCCGAGCCGGTGGTGGAACAGGTGGTGGAGAAACTGCCGGAGATCGACCCCACGCCGGTCGAGGCCGAAGTGGTGCTGCCCAAGCCCGAGCCCGAAAAGCAGGAGGTGAAGGAGCCGCCGAAGAAGAAGGTGGAGCGCCCCAAGAAGGACGCCAAGCCCACGCGCAAGCGCCAGGCGCCGGCCACCATGGCCGCGCCGCGCTCCGATGCACCGGTGGAGCGGGCAACCGCGGCGCCTTCGCCCGGCGCCGCTGCGGTGACCTCGGCGGCCATCGCCGACTGGCGCTCGCGGGTCTATTCCCATCTGGTGCGCTTCAAGCGGCCGCTCCGCGACCGGGTGGGCCGTGTGGTCCTGTTCGTGGGCCTGTCCGGCTCGGGCAGCGTCAATTCGGTGCGCGTGACCAGTTCGTCGGGGGATTCGGCGCTGGATGCGGAAGCCATGGCCATGGTGCACCGGGCCTCGCCCTTCCCGGCGCCGCCGGATGGCAGGCCGAAGAATGTGACGCCGCTGCCGGTGAACTTCACCACCCGCGGCGGCTAGAGCGCGATCCGCTCCATGGAGCCGAGCCGCGGCTCCATTGAGCGGTGAATCGCCCTCTAACTTACTGAATTGAGTGGGACATGCCCGGGCGGGGTCGCCGTGCGGCGTCGTCCGGGCAGCCACGCCGTCTGAATTCGATACGTTTGCGGGCGATTCGCCGCCCGCGGGCACTGCCGGCGCCGGCCCGGCCTGCGGCGGGCGCAGGGCTGGTGCGTTGGCGCCGCGGCCGCCGGCTTTGGACTTCACCTTCGCCCTGTGATAAGCGCTTCCTCCGCCCTGGCAGGCCGCTTCATCCGGCATCCCGACGGGGCGCCCCGACATCACCGGAGACCTGCCATGGCCTCGCAGGACGCGAACCGATCCTCCGTCACGGAGGAAATGAACCGCTTCTTCACCGCCTCTCTCGCGGAGACCGACCCCGAGATCGCCGGCACGGTGAAGGCGGAGCTCGGTCGCCAGCGTGACGAGATCGAGCTGATCGCGTCCGAGAACATCGTCTCGCGCGCCGTGCTCGAAGCCCAGGGCTCCGTGCTGACCAACAAGTATGCCGAGGGTTATCCCGGCAAGCGCTATTATGGCGGCTGCCAGTTCGTGGACGTGGCGGAAAACCTCGCCATCGAGCGCGCCAAGAAGCTGTTCGCCTGCGATTTCGCGAACGTGCAGCCCAATTCCGGCAGCCAGGCCAATCAGGGCGTGTTCTTCGCCACAATGCAGCCGGGCGATACCTATCTCGGCCTCAACCTCGCCGCCGGCGGTCACCTGACCCACGGCTCGCCGGTCAACATGTCGGGCAAGTGGTTCAACCCGGTGCCCTACACGGTGCGCCAGGACGACCAGCGCATCGACTATGACGAGGTGGCCAGGCTGGCCGACCAGCACAAGCCGAAGCTCATCGTGGCCGGCGGCTCCGCCTATCCGCGCATCATCGACTTTCCCAAGATGCGGGCTATCGCCGACAGCGTGGGCGCGCTTTTGATGGTGGACATGGCCCACTTTGCGGGGCTGGTCGCCGGCGGCGCCCATCCCAGCCCCTTCCCGCATGCCCATGTGGTGACCACCACCACCCACAAGACCCTGCGCGGGCCGCGCGGCGGCATGATCCTCACCAATGACGAGGGCCTCGCCAAGAAGATCAACTCGGCCATCTTCCCCGGCATCCAGGGCGGGCCGCTGATGCATGTCATCGCCGCCAAGGCGGTGGCGTTCGGCGAGGCGCTGCGCCCGGAGTTCAAGCTCTACGCGAAGAATGTCGTGGAAAATGCCAAGGCGCTGGCGGAAACCCTGAAGGGCCACGGCTTCGACATCGTCTCCGGCGGCACCGACACCCACCTGATGCTGGTGGATCTGCGCCCCAAGCGCCTCACCGGCAAGACCTCGGAAGGCGCGCTCGGCCGCGCGCACATCACCACCAACAAGAACGGCATTCCGTTCGATCCCGAGAAGCCGTTCGTGACTTCGGGCATCCGCCTGGGCACCCCGGCCTGCACCACCCGCGGCTTCGGCGTGGCCGAATTCCAGGAGGTGGGCCATTTCATCGCCGAGGTGCTCGACGTGCTCTCCCAGAAGGGCACGGACGAGGACACGCTGGTGGAAGCCGCGGTGCGCGAGAAGGTCTCGGCGCTGCTCGCCCGCTTCCCCATCTACCCCTGAGGCGCCCCGGCCGGTGCGGTGCTCCCGCTCGCACCGGCCCCCGTCCTGATCAAAGCCCATGAGCCCCGGAGGCGGTGAAGCATGCGCTGTCCCTACTGCGGCGGCCCGGATACCCAGGTGCGCGACTCGCGGCCGACGGAGGACCACACGGCCATCCGCCGCCGTCGCATCTGTCCCGATTGCGGCGGCCGCTTCACCACCTTCGAGCGGGTGCAACTGCGCGAGCTGATGGTGGTGAAGCGCTCCGGCCGGCGCGTGCCGTTCGAGCGCGAGAAGCTGGAGCGCTCGGTGGAGGTGGCCCTGCGCAAGCGCCCGGTGGACCGCGAGCGGGTGGACCGCATGGTGTCCGGCATCGTGCGCCAGCTGGAGAGCATGGGCGACACCGACATCACCTCCGAAACCATCGGCGAGATGGTGATGGAGGGCCTCAAGCAGATCGACGACGTGGCCTATGTGCGCTTCGCCTCGGTCTACCGCAATTTCCGCGAGGCCAAGGACTTTGAGAACGCCCTGGCGGAGCTTTCGCACGACGGCGAGGCCCGCAGCGAGGGCGAGCCGGCGGCCGCGAAGGACAAGCCGAAGGCCGGGCCGCGCCCGCCCGCAAGGGGCGGGGAATGAGGGCAAGGACCATGGCGGTCGCCAGTGTCGTTTCCCCGCACGAGGACGAGCAGTTCATGGCCGCCGCCCTAAAGGCGGGGCAGAGCGGCCTCGGTCGCACCTGGCCCAATCCATCCGTCGGCGCCGTGGTGGTGCAGCATGTGGATGGCGCGCCGCGCATCGTGGCGCGGGCCGCAACCGCGCCCACCGGGCGCCCCCATGCCGAGCCGCTGGCGCTGGCGCAGGCCGGCGAGCTGGCCCGCGGCGCCACCCTTTACGTGACGCTCGAACCCTGCTCCCACCACGGCCGCACCCCGCCCTGCGCCGATGCCGTCATCGCCTCCGGGATCAGCCGGGTGGTGGCCGCCATCGAAGACCCGGACCACCGGGTGAAGGGCCGGGGCGTGGCCCGCCTGCGCGCCGCCGGCATCTGGGTCACGGTGGGGGTCGGCGCCGAGCAGGCGCTGGCCGACCATGCCGGCCACATCCGCCGCGTCACCCTGGGCCGGCCCCATGTGCTGCTGAAGATGGCGGTTTCGGCCGATGGCAAGGCGGCGCTGGCCGGCCCCCGGCCGGCGGTGGTCACCGGTCCGCAGGCGCGGGCGCGGGCGCATCTGATGCGGGCCCATGCGGATGCCATCCTGGTCGGCCTCGGCACGGTGCGCGCCGACGATCCCATGCTCACCTGCCGGCTGGACGGCTATGAGGACCGCTCGCCGGTGCGCCTCGTGCTCGACGCCGACCTGGACATTCCCTTAGGTTCGGCGCTGGTGCGCACCGCCTGCGACGTGCCGCTGTGGGTCATCGCGGCGGAGGATGCGCCGGCCGACCGCGCCGCCATCCTCAATGACAAGGGCGTGGAGGTGCTGCGCGCGCCGCGCGGCGCCGATGGGCGGCTGAACCTTCCCGCCGTGCTGAAGCTGCTGGGCCTCTTGGGCGTGACGCGGCTGATGGTGGAGGGCGGCCCCCACACCGCCGCCGCCTTGCTTGAGGCCGGGCTGGTGGACGAGGTGGCGGTGTTCCGCAGCCCCGTTGTGCTCGGTCCGGACGCCTATGACGCCCTCGCCGGCCGGCCGCTGGACCGCCTCACCGCACCCGTGGGCTTTGCCGAGGTGGAACGCGCCGGGCTGGGCGCCGACCATCTCGTGCGCCTGTGGCGGCGATAGGCGCCGACGGGCATGCCGCTGAACGTGCTCCTCGGCAAGATCGGAGATGCCATCGTCCGGCGCACCGATCCCACGTCGGCCAAATATCCGGTGCGCACATTGCTCGTCGCGATTGTGGTGTTCATAAGCGCATTCCTGACCGCGGCCCAAATGCATAGGCTCGGCTGGCTGCCGCCGCTTTCGTAAATGCTGTCGGATCTCGGCTGGAGCCGCGCCGAGCCAGAGCGTCCCGCCGTCGAAGGAGAGAAGTGATGTTCACCGGCATCGTCACCGACATGGGCGAGCTCGTGAAGGTGGAGACGAAGGGCGAGGTGAAGACCCTCACCATCGCCACCGCCTTTGAAGCCGCCGGCATCGAGATTGGCGCCTCCATCGCCCACGCGGGCGTGTGCCTCACGGTGACCGGCGTTGTGGCCGGCGGCCCGCGCGGCACTCTCTATACGGTGGATGCCGCGCCCGAGACGCTGGCCGTGACCACGGTGGGCACCTGGGCCGAAGGCGCGCGCATCAATCTGGAGCGCTCGCTGAAGATGGGCGACGAACTGGGCGGGCACATGGTGTCCGGCCATGTGGACTGCACCGCCCGCGTGGTCTTGCGGGAGGATCTGGGCTCCACCACGCGCTTCGTGTTCGAGGTGCCGGAGCATCTTGCGCGTTTCGTCGCGGCCAAGGGCTCGGTGGCGCTGGACGGCACCTCCCTCACGGTCAATACGGTTGCGGGCAACACCTTCTCCTGCCTGCTCATTCCCCATACACTGGCGGTGACCACCTGGGGTGGTGTCGCGGCGGGGGACACGGTGAATTTCGAGGCGGACCTGATGGCCCGCTATGCGGCCCGGCTTGCAGAGTTCCCCCGGGCCTAGTACGCCTCCCCCTCGATTTTTCGGAGACGCCCCCATGGTCACGACGCGCAAGGAAAGCGCGAACGCGAGCGATGCCCCGCTTGAGGGCGTGCGCGTGCTCATCATCGAGGGCCGCTATTACGAGGCGCTCGCCGACGAACTTCTGGCCGGCGCCCGCGCGGTGCTGGAGGCGGCCGGCGTGGAGATCGAGGTGATCACCGTTCCCGGTGCCCTCGAAGTGCCCATCGCCGCCGAGATCGCCATCGACGCGGCGGAGATGAGCGGCGATGCGGTGGACGCGGTGGTGGGGCTCGGCGTGGTCATCCGCGGCGAGACCTACCATTTCGAGATCGTGGCGGGGGAGAGCGCCCGCGGCCTGATGGACCTGGGCATGGCCCATGCCCTTCCAGTGGGCAACGGCATTCTCACCGTGGATACGGAAGCCCAGGCCTGGGAGCGCGCCCGCGTCTCCGAGGGCAACAAGGGCGGCGGCGCGGCCGAGGCGGCTCTCGCCCTGCTGCGCCTCAAGCGGCGGCTGGAGCCATGAAGGAACTGCAGGCCAACGCCCCGGCCAAACCCATGAAGAAGAGCGCGGCCCGCCTCGGCGCAGTGCAGGCGCTCTACCAGATGGACCTTGCCCAGACCCCGGTGAACGACATCTTCGCCGAGTTCGAAAGCCACTGGCTCGGCCAGGAGGTGGAGGGCGTGGAGATGCCGGAGGCGGACATCCGCCTGTTCCGCGCCGTGGTGGAGGGCGTCATCGCCGATCAGCGGCGCATCGACCCGCTGGTGGACAAGGTGCTCGCCGACGGCTGGCCCCTGCGCCGGGTGGAAGCGGTGCTGCGCGCGGTGCTGCGCGCCGGCGCCTTCGAGCTTCTGGCCAAGGCGGACGTGCCGGCCCGCGTGGTCATCGCCGAATATGTGAATGTGGCCGGCGCCTTCCTCGACCGCGACGAAACCGGCATGGTGAATGCGGTGCTCGACGCTCTGGCCCGCGAGGTGCGGCCCGCCGAATTCTCCGGCGCGGGCCGCTGACATGGAGGGTGGCGGGTCCGGCGAGGATCGCTTCATCGCCCGTTTCTTCCGCCCCATCGCCGGCACCCCGGCCGCCCTCGGCCTGCTGGACGACGCCGCCCTGCTTTCCCCGCCCGAGGGCTGCGACCTGGTGCTGACCAAGGATGCGGTGGTGGCGGGGGTGCATTTCTTCGCCGATGATCCGCCCGCCTCGGTGGCGCGCAAGGCGCTGCGGGTGAACCTTTCGGACCTTGCCGCCAAGGGTGCCGCGCCGCTGGGGGCGCTGCTCGCCATCGCCTTGCCGAAGGCCATGCCCGAGGCATGGGTGGAGGCGTTTGCGCAGGCCCTCGGCGCCGATGCCGCGGCCCATGGCTGTCCCATCCTCGGCGGCGACACGGTGTCCACCCCCGGGCCGGTGACCATCACCATCACCGCGCTGGGGGCGGTGCCCAGGGGCGGCTTCGTGCCGCGCACCGGCGCGCGGCCGGGGCAGGCCATTCTGGTGTCGGGCACCATCGGCGATGCCGCCCTCGGCCTTGTCCTGCGGCGCGACGGGACGGCGCCCGCCTTCGCCGGCCTCGACCGGGAGCAGCGCGCCCATCTCCTCGACCGCTACCTTCATCCCCAGCCGCGCCTGGCCCTGGCCCCGGCGCTGCGGGCCCATGCGGCGGCGGCCATGGATGTGTCGGACGGGCTGGCGGGAGATGTGGCGAAGATGCTCGCCGCCTCCGGCTGCGGCGGGCGCCTGGAGGCGCGGCGGGTGCCGCTCTCCGCCGCCGCCGCCGCCGTGGTGAAGGCGGACGGCAGCCTGCTTGCCACAGCCCTCACCGGCGGCGACGACTACGAGGTGGTGGCCTGCGTGCCCCATGGGGCGGTGGCGGCCTTCATCGCCGCGGCGGCGGAAGCCGGCGTGCCGGTGGCGCTCATCGGCGAGACCCGGGCGGGGGAAGGGCTGGAGGTCACCGATGCCGGCGGCCACCCGCTGGCCCTCGGCGCCGGCAGCTTCAGCCATTTCTGAGCCCGGCGGGCCTCAGCCCACCGCCACCAGCGCCGCCCCGGCCGCAATGAGGACGACGCCGAGCGTCGCCACCGCCGACAGCCGCTCGCCCAGGAACATCACCCCGAACACCGCCACCAGCACCACGGAAAGCTTGTCCACCGGCGCCACCCGTGCCGCCTCGCCCAGCTTCAGGGCGCGGAAATAGCACAGCCACGACGCCCCGGTGGCGAGGCCGGAGAGAACCAGGAACATCCAGGTGCGCCGGGGAATTTCTCCCGGCGCCTGCCAGGAGCCGCCGGCCGCCACCATCGCCGCCACCATGGCCAGGATGACGATCGTGCGCAGCAGCGTCGCGAGATCGGAATTCACCTGCGCCACCCCCACCTTGGCGAAGATGGCGGTGAGCGCGGCGAAGGCGGCGGAGAGCAGGGCCCAGAACAACCAGGAATGGGACATTGCGTGCTTTCAGGCTCGGTCGGCGCCATCATGCGCGGCGCGGGAGAACAGCGGGGACACGGCGCAGGGCCGGCGCCGCCAGGGTGCGAATCCTGCTAGAGCACGCGCCGATCAGCCTGCAACGCAAGCTGATCGGCGCGTGCTCTAGCCTCAAGTGAGAGGGCGATTCACCGATCAAATTGATTCAATTTGATCGGATTGCGCTCTAGTTTTTCCTACGCTCCCGTTTGTGTCGTCCGTTTTGAACTGAAGTGCCCCATGTCCGATCCTGGCTTCGTCCACCTGCACGTGCATTCCTCCTTCTCGCTGCTGGAAGGGGCGCTTTCCATCGGCAAGCTGGCGGACCTCGCCAAGGGCGACGCGCAGCCGGCCATCGCCCTTACCGACACCGGCAACCTCTTCGGCGCGCTGGAATTCTCCGAGAAGATGGCCGGCGCCGGCATCCAGCCCATCGCCGGTGTGTCCCTTGCCCTCGACCTGCCGGAGCCGGCGGGCCCGCGCGGGGCGATCCGGCCCCGGCGGCCGCGCATCGTGCTCCTGGCGAAGGAGGAACGGGGCTGGCGCAACCTCATGCACCTGGTCTCGCGCGCCTTCCTGGAGACCGAGAGCGAGGACGAGCCGCGCATCCTGCCCGCATGGCTGCAGGAGGCCAACGACGGCCTCATCGCCCTGACCGGCGGCCCCGCCGGCCCCCTCGACCGGGCCATCGTCGCCGGGCATCCCGAACTGGCGGCGGAGCGGCTGGAGGTGCTCACCGGCCTGTTCGGCGACCGGCTCTACATGGAGCTGCAGCGCCACGGCGCCGACGCGGAGCGGCTGGCGGAGCCGGTGCTGCTGGATCTCGCCTACGCCAAGGGAATCCCCCTTCTGGCCACCAACGAGCCCTTCTTCGCCACCCAGGCCGATTATGAGGCCCACGACGCGCTGCTGTGCATCGCCGAAGGGCGGCTCGTGTCCGAAGGGGACCGCCGGCGCCTCACCGCCGAGCACCGCTTCAAGACGCGGGCGGAGATGCTGGAATTGTTCGCGGACCTGCCCGAGGCCACCGCCAACACGGTGGAGGCGGCCCGCCGCAGCGCCTTCCGCGTGCGCACCGCCAAGCCCATCCTGCCCCGCTTCACCTCCGGCGACGGGCAGGGCGACCCGCTGGCGGAGGAGGCGGCCGAGCTGGAGCGCCAGGCCCGCGAGGGCCTCGCCGAGCGGCTGGAAAAGCACGGCCCGGCGCCGGGGCTCGACGTTGCGGTCTATGAGGAGCGCCTCGCCTACGAGATTTCCGTCATCACCAAGATGAAGTTTCCCGGCTACTTCCTCATCGTGTCGGACTTCATCAAGTGGGCGAAGCGCCAGACCATTCCGGTGGGGCCAGGGCGCGGCTCGGGCGCCGGTTCGCTGGTGGCCTATTCGCTGAAGATCACCGACCTCGACCCCCTGCGCTTCGGCCTGCTGTTCGAGCGGTTCCTGAACCCGGACCGCGTGTCCATGCCCGACTTCGACGTGGACTTCTGCCAGGAGCGCCGCGACGAGGTGATCCATTATGTGCAGGAGCGCTACGGCCGCGCCCAGGTGGCGCAGATCATCACCTTCGGCACCCTGCAGGCGCGTGGCGTGCTGCGCGACGTGGGCCGGGTGCTGGAAATGCCCTATGGGCAGGTGGACAAGCTGTGCAAGCTGGTGCCGCAGAACCCGGCCAATCCCGTCACCCTGAAGCAGGCCATCGAGGACGAGCCGCGCCTTCAGGCGGCGCGCGACCAGGAAGAGGTGGTCAAGCGCGCTTTCGGCATCGCCGTGAAGCTGGAGGGGCTGAACCGCCACGCCTCCACCCACGCCGCCGGTATCGTCATCGGCGACCGCAAGCTCGACGAACTGGTGCCGCTGTATCGCGACCCCAAGTCCGACATGCCGGTCACCCAGTACAACATGAAATGGGTGGAGCAGGCGGGCCTCGTAAAGTTCGACTTCCTCGGCCTGAAGACGCTGACCACCATCGACAAGGCGGTGAAGCTGGTGCACCAGCGCGGCATTGATCTGGACATCTCCAAGATCCCGCTGGACGACCCCAAGACCTACGCCATGCTGGCCCGGGGCGAGACGGTGGGCGTGTTCCAGGTGGAAAGCGCGGGCATGCGCCGGGCGCTGGTGGACATGAAGGCCGACCGGGTGGAGGACCTCATCGCCCTGGTGGCGCTGTACCGGCCCGGCCCCATGGCCAATATTCCGGTCTATTGCGACTGCAAGCACGAGCGGGCGAAGCCGGACTATATCCACCCCAAGCTGGAGCCCTACCTGAAGGAGACGTTCGGCGTCATCATCTACCAGGAGCAGGTGATGCAGATCGCCCAGGCCCTTTCGGGCTATTCGCTGGGCGAAGCCGACCTGCTGCGCCGCGCCATGGGCAAGAAGATTCGCGCCGAGATGGAGAAGCAGCGCGAGCGCTTCGTCTCCGGCGCGCAGGAGCGCGGGGTGGAGAAGGCGCAGGCCGACACCATCTTCGACCTTCTGGCCAAGTTCGCGGACTACGGCTTCAACAAGTCCCACGCCGCCGCCTACGCCCTCGTCGCCTACCAGACGGCATGGCTGAAGGCCAACTACCCCACCGAATTCCTCGCCGCCTCCATGACGCTGGACATGGGCAACACCGACAAGCTGGCGGAATTCCGCCAGGAGGCGCAGCGCCTCGGCATCGAGGTGGTGCCGCCCAACATCAATCTGTCGGAGCGGGAATTCGCGGTGCGGGACGGGCGCATCATCTATGCCATGGCCGCCATCAAGGGCGTGGGCGCGGCGGCGGTGGAGGCCCTGGTGGCCGCCCGCGGCGACCGGCCGTTCCGCAGCCTTGCGGAATTCGCCTCCCGCCTGCCGGTGAAGCTGGTGAACAAGCGCACCCTGGAAAGCCTGATGGCGGCAGGCTGCTTCGACTGCCTGGAGAAGAACCGCGCCCGCGCCTTCGCCGCCATCGAGGTGATCGCCGCCGAGGCGCAGCGGGTGGAGGCCAACGCCCAGTCCGGGCAGAACGACATGTTCGGCTCCGGCCCGGCCGCCGCCGCTTTGCCCATTCCCGATGTGGCGCCGTGGCTGCCGTCCGAGCGGCTGAAGAAGGAATATGACGCCATCGGCTTCTTCCTCACCGGCCATCCGCTGGACGATTATGCCGATGCGCTGAAGAAGATGCGGGTGCGGCCCTATCAGGATTTCGCGCGCGGGGTGCGGGCCGGCGACACCTTCGGCCGCCTCGCCGCCACCGTGGTGTCGAAGCAGGAGCGGCGCACCAAGTCCGGCACCCGCATGGGCATCATCGGCCTGTCCGACCCTTCCGGCCATTATGAGGCGGTGATCTTCTCCGAGGGCCTCGCCCAGCTGCGCGACCTGCTGGAGCCCGGCACGCCGCTGCTGCTCACGGTCGCCGCCGAGTTGCAAGGCGAGGATGTGCGCGTGCGCATCCAGAATTGCGAGAAGCTCGACCCCGCCACGTCGCGCCACCAGAAGGGCCTGCGCATCTTCCTGCGCTCGCCCGAGCCCATCGAGGGCATCGCCCGCCGCCTCGCCGACGGCAAGGCGGGGGAGGGCGGCTCCGGCGAGGTCAGCCTCATCCTGCTGATGGAGGATGCCCGCGCCGAGGTGGAGGTGAGCCTGCCCGGCAAATATCCCGTCTCGCCGCAGATCGCCGGGGCGCTCAAGGCCATTCCCGGCGTCGTGGCGGTGGAGGCGGCCTGACGCGCGTGGTTCAGGCCTGCGCCGCCGGAATGGCGGGGGCGCCGATGGGCAGCATGAGGGCGCGGGGCAGGGCGAAGGCGGCGCGGACGCGGCGTGCTTCCGTGCGCATGTCGTCCGTGACCCGGGCGGCATTCACATTGAGGCGCGAGGGGTCGGCAGGGGCGGAGGGCAGCGGCCGGCCCCGCAGGAAATAGCGGATTCGCTGTTCGAGATGCGGGCGCGGCGGCGGCGCCTCCAGAATGTCCTGCGTCGCGGGAACACCGATGGACTGCAGGAAGGCGGGGAGCACGCCGGCCCCCGAGGCCGCGTCGTCATAGGAATAGACCGCCAGGGGGCCGCGCGCCGCCGCCGTCCATCTGGCGATGAAGGCGTTGTAATCCAGGTAATAGGTCCAGTCGTTGCGGAACACGAACCGGCCCTCGGAGAGGATGGTGTCCACGAAAGCCCGGAAGTCCTCCTTCAGGCCATCCTTCGCCAGTTCATTGTACAGAGATATCGTGTAGTCCGCAGGGTCGCGGAGGAAGAGGATGTAAATGGGGCTCCAGCCCACGGCTTCGAGCTTCTGTTCCATGCGGCGCAGCAGATCGGGATATTCGACCAGATACTCGAAATCCTCCGAGGACAGGAGCGCGCGCGGGTGCCGGGCGCGGGCGAGCTCGGCGCACAGATCGTCCAGCGTGCCCCATTTTTCCTGCGCCCGCGGGTCGCCGCGCAGGCTCCAGCCAATATTGTGATGCCCGCACAGATCCTTGGAATTGCGGCCGGCCTTGGGGATGAACACGCCGTGGCGCGGGATTTCCTTGCTGGCACGCGCCATGAGACCCTGGACCGACGTGGTGGCGGTCTTGTGCGTTCCCACATGGATGTAAATCGGCCGCGCCATCTCAAACCTCTCCGAAGGACGGAAGTGCGGCTACATAAGGAGAACAGCAGGGGTGAGGCAATGACGCGGCGTGAGGGGCGCATCGCAGTTTGAAAATAAGGCGGTGCCCAAACGCCTTCCCGCCGGCTTTCAAGCGGGGGCACGCGCGCGTCGTGACGGCGGGACAGGTGATGTCCCCCCCCCGCCCCCGCCCCCGCCCCCTTGCGCCTTGCCGCCGGCCGGTGTTCCGGCGCAGCATGGCGGCGCACCGGGAGAGGCGCCATGGCCCTTGAAATGAGCGGAAGCTACGACATTCCCGCCCCGCGCGAACAGGTGTGGGCGGCCCTGAACGACCCGGACGTGCTCAAGCGCATCATTCCCGGGTGCGAGATGCTGGAGCGGGTCTCCGACAGCGAGCTGAAGGCGCTGGTGGTGGCCAAGGTCGGTCCCGTGAAGGCCAAGTTCAAGGGCACGGTGACCCTGAGCGATATGATTCCCCCCGAGAGCTACCGCATCGACGGGGAGGGGGAGGGCGGAATTGCCGGCTTCGCCAAGGGCGGCGCCACCGTGCGGTTGACCGAAACGGAAACCGGGACCAAGTTGGACTATACCGCCGACGCACAGATCGGCGGCAAGCTTGCGCAGCTCGGCCAAAGGCTGGTGGCTGGCACGGCCAAAAAATTCGCCGACGAGTTCTTCAGGAGCTTCGCCGAGGCGGTGGGAGAGGGAACGGCCGCCGGAGTGTGATGTCGCACGCCACACAGCACGGCTCATGTTGTCACGACTGAAGCTCGACCCGTTTCTTGTTGCCCTCGCCGCCGCCGTCATCCTTGCCCTCGCCTGGCCCGCGCCCGGCGTCTCCGGCGGGCCGCTGCATGCCGACAAGGCGGCAAGCTGGGGCGTGGCGGTCATCTTCTTCCTTTATGGCGTGTCGCTCTCGGCCCGCCGGCTTCTGGAGAGCGCCACCCGCTGGAAGCTGCACCTGGTGGTGCAACTGGCCACCTTCGCCTTGTTCCCGGCGGTGGTCGCGCTGGTGATGCCGCTTTTGGGGCGGGTGCTGCCGGAAGCGCTGTGCATCGGCTTCTTCTTCCTGGCGGCGCTGCCCTCCACGGTCTCGTCCTCGGTGGCCATGACCTCGCTGGCGCGGGGCAACGTGCCGGTGGCCATCTTCAACGCCTCCATCTCCAGCATCATCGGCGTGTTCGTCACGCCGCTGCTCATGGCCTGGTATCTGCACGCCGCCGGCGACGGGCTGGACCTGCAGGGCGTGATCCTGAAGCTGGTGCTGATGGTGATCCTGCCGCTGGCCGTGGGCCAGCTGCTGCGCCCGCTGCTGCTGCGCTTGGTGGAGCGCCACCGCAGCCTGGTGCGGGCGGCCGACCGCACGGTGATTCTCGCCATCGTCTACAATTCCTTCTGCGACAGCGTCGCCGCCGGCGTATGGAAGGGGCAGAGCCCGCTTCTGCTGGTTGAGATCGTGGCCTGCGTGCTGCTGCTGTTCGCGGCGGTCTATGTGATCGTGCAACTGGCCTGCCGCCTGCTCGGCTTTGCCGAGGCGGACACCACCGCGGTGGTGTTCTGCGCCTCCAAGAAGTCGCTCGCCACCGGCCTGCCTATGGCCCATGTGATGTTCGGCGCGGCGCCCGAGCTGTCGCTCATCATCACGCCGATCATGATCTACCATTTCCTCCAGCTGGTGATCGTCGGCGTCATCGCCGGGCGCAGCGCGGCGCGGGCGGACATGCTGGCGGCGCTGGCCGCGGAGGAAACCGAGCCTTCCCTCCTCGCCGAGGAGGAGGCCGAGCCGCAATTGTCGCGAACGGCGGCCGGAACCCACCTGTCCGCTTGACCGGGCCGGGCGCTCAGCCTCACATTGGAGCAATGAAAGGGTGCGCCCCCTCAAGGATGGCGGACGCGGGGACGAACCCCGCGCCGTTCGCGGACGCGCCCCAGGGAGGTGAGGCATGACAGAGGCCACCAAGTCCGCCCGGATTCCCGTCGCCATGACGGTGAACGGGCGGTCCGTCTCCGCCGAGATCGACCCGCGCACGCTCCTCGTCCAGTTCCTGCGGGAGACGCTGGACCTCACCGGAACCCATGTGGGGTGCGACACCAGCCAGTGCGGCGCCTGCGTGGTCCATGTGGGCGGCGAGGCGGTGAAATCGTGCACCGTGCTGGCCGTCCAGGCGGACGGCATGAGCGTCACCACCATCGAGGGCCTCGCCACCGCCGATGCGCTGCATCCCATGCAGGCGGCGTTCCGCGAGCATCACGGCCTGCAATGCGGCTTCTGCACGCCGGGCATGATCATGAGCGCGGTGGATCTGGTGTCCCGCTTCGGTCCCGACCTCGACGAGGGCACCATCCGCGAGAATCTCGACGGCAATCTGTGCCGCTGCACGGGCTATCACAACATCGTCAAGGCCATCGCGGCCGGCGCCCGCGCCATGGCGGCCCAGCCCGGCGCCCGGGCGGCCGAATAGCCCGCCCGCCGGCCCGGCGCCGCCCGGGCCGCACGGTTCCGCCAGAAACGCACTTCACCACGCCCCGTGGGAGGACGCCCATGAACGCCAGCGCTTCCAGTGCCGTCACGCCCATCGGTGCCGCCGTGCGCCGCAAGGAAGACCACCGCTTCATCACCGGCAAGGGCCGCTACACCGACGACCTGGACCGCCCCGGCCAGGCCTTCGCCTATTTCCTGCGCTCGCCTTATGCCCACGCCCGCATCCGCCACCTGGACGTCGCCGCCGCCCGGAAGCTGCCGGGGGTGGTGGACATCCTGACCGGCGCGGACCTCGCCGCCGACGGCATCGGCGACCTCATCTGCGGCTGGATGATCCATTCCAAGGACGGCAGCCCCATGAAGATGGGCTCCCACCCGGCGCTGGCGAAGGAGAAGGTGCGCTATGTGGGCGACGCGGTGGCGGTGGTGATCGCCGAGACGCTGCACGCCGCCAAGGACGCCGCCATGGCGGTGGAGGTGGAGTATGAGCTTCTGCCCGCCGCCGCCGACCTTGCCACCGCGCAGGACTCGGCCGCCGGGCAGATCCATGAGTGCGCCCCGGGCAACACCGCCTTCGCCTGGGAACTGGGCGACAAGGCCGCCACCGAGGCCGCCTTCGCCCGCGCCGCCCGCGTCACCTCCCTGGACCTGGTGAACAACCGCGTCGCCCCCAACGCCATCGAGCCGCGCGCCGCCATCGGCGAATATGATTCCGGCGACGAGGCCTATACGCTCTGGACCACCAGCCAGAACCCGCATGTGGCGCGCCTCGTCCTCTCCGCCTTCATCGGCATCGCCCCGGAGCACAAGCTGCGCGTCATCGCGCCGGACGTGGGCGGCGGCTTCGGCTCCAAGATCTTCATCTATGCCGAGGAAACCGTCTGCACCTGGGCGGCGAAGAAGGTGGGCCGGCCGGTGAAGTGGACGGCGGACCGCTCCGAGGCCTTCCTCTCCGACGCCCACGGCCGGGACCATATCAGCCATGCCGAGCTGGCCCTGGACGAAGCGGGAAAGATCATCGCCCTCAGGGTCCGCACCCGGGCCAACATGGGCGCCTACCTTTCCACCTTCGCCTCCGCCATCCCCACCTATCTCTACGCCACCCTCTTGTCGGGGCAGTACGCCATCCCCGCCATCTATTGCGAGGTGGATGCGGTCTACACCAACACCGCCCCGGTGGACGCCTATCGCGGCGCCGGGCGGCCGGAGGCGACCTTCCTGCTGGAGCGCATCGTGGAGAAGGCGGCGCGGGAGCGGGGGGAAGACCCGGCCGCCTTCCGCCGGCGCAATTTCATCACCGCCTTCCCGCACCAGACGCCGGTGATCATGAGCTATGACGCCGGCGATTATGGCGCCTCCCTCGACAAGGCCATGGCCCTTGCCGATTACGCCGGCTTCCCCGCTCGCCGGGCCGAGGCGGAACGGCGCGGGCGGCTGCGCGGCATCGGCTTCTCGGCCTATATCGAGGCCTGCGGCATCGCCCCTTCGGCGGCGGTGGGCTCGCTCGGGGCCGGGGTCGGCCTGTGGGAGAGCGCGGAGGTGCGGGTGAACCCCACCGGCAATGTGGAGGTGCTCACCGGCTCCCACAGCCACGGGCAGGGGCACGAGACCACCTTCGCCCAACTGGTTTCCGCCCGCCTCGGTATCCCCATCGACCAGGTGAGCGTGGTGCATGGCGACACCGACAAGGTGCAGTTCGGCATGGGGACCTACGGCTCGCGCTCCGGGGCGGTGGGCATGTCGGCCATCTCCAAGGCCCTCGACAAGGTGGAGGCCAAGGCGAAGAAGATCGCCGCCCACATGCTGGAGGCCTCGGAAGGCGACATCGAGTTCAAGGACGGCAAGTTCACCGTGGCCGGCACCGACCGCGCGCTGGCCTTCGCCGAAGTGGCCCTGAACGCCTATGTGGCGCACAAGTTCCCAACGTCGGAGATCGAGCCGGGGCTGAAGGAGGGGGCGTTCTACGACCCCACCAACTTCACCTTCCCCGCCGGCTGCCACATCTGCGAGGTGGAGGTGGACCCGGAAACGGGGGTGACGCAGATCGTGCAATTCACCGCGGTGGATGATTTCGGCGTCATCATCAACCCCATGATCGTGGAAGGGCAGGTGCATGGCGGCATCGCCCAGGGGGTGGGGCAGGCGCTGCTGGAGGGCGTCACCTACGACGCGGACGGCCAGCTCGTGACCGGCTCCTACATGGATTACACCATGCCGCGGGCCGGCGACCTGCCCTCCTTCCAGGTGGGGATGACGCAGACGCGCTGCCCCTCCAACCCGCTCGGCATCAAGGGTTGCGGCGAGGCTGGGGCGATCGCGGCGCCGGCCGCCGTCATCAATGCGCTCACCGATGCGCTGGGCACCGAAGACGTTTCCATGCCCGCCACGCCGGCGAAGGTCTGGGCCATCGCCCAGGCGCGCGCGGCGCGGCAGGCTGCGCAATAGCGCCGGAAGAAGGAGGACACCATGTACGCCTTCGACTATCAGCGCCCCGCCGCCCTTGCCGATGCCGCAGCCGCTTTGGCCGCCGACAGCGAGGCCAAGCTGCTGGCCGGCGGGCAGACCCTGCTGCCCACATTGAAGCAGCGCCTGGCCCAGCCCTCGGTGCTGGTGGACCTGTCCCGCATCCCGGGGCTTTGCGCCATCGAGGCCACGGCCGAAGGGGTGGCCATCGGCGCCATGGCGCGCCATGCGGACGTGGCGGCCTCGGCGATCGTGCGGGCCGCCATCCCGGCGCTGGCCGACCTCGCCGGCCAGATCGGCGACGTCGCGGTGCGCAACCGCGGCACCTTGGGCGGGTCGCTGGCCAATGACGACCCCACCGCCGATTATCCCGCCGCAGTGCTGGCGCTCAACGCCATTGTGGTCACCGACCGGCGCGGGATCGCGGCCGCGGATTTCTTCCGCGGCCTGTTCGAGACGGCGCTGGCGGAGGGGGAGATCATCACCCGCGTGCTGTTCCCGCAGGTGGAGCGCGCGGCCTATGCCAAGTTCCGCAATCCCGCCTCGCGCTATGCCATGGCCGGCGTGTTCGTGGCCAAGACGGCAGCGGAAGTGCGGGTGGCGGTGACCGGGGCGGGGCAATCCGGCGTGTTCCTGTGGGAGGAGGCGGGGGACGTGCTCACCTCCGATTTCTCCCCGGCGGCGGTGGCGGCCCTCAGCCTCGATCCGTCCGACCTCATGAGCGACCTGCACGGCAGCGCCGAATACCGGGCTCAGCTGGTGAAGGTCATGGCCAAGCGGGCGGTGGAGAAGGCCCTGGCCTGACGCGCGGACGGCGCGCCGTCCCCATGATCTGCCGCCGGCTCGCGCAGTGCAGGCGGTTGGGCTAGGGATGGAACGCTCCGTCTCACCCGGGGCGGCGCCCCGCGCCTCCTCCTGTTCGAACCTTTGTCCATGAGCCGATCTGCAAGCCGCTATGCAAAAGGCCGGGTGGACGCCCTGAGCGATGGCGTGTTCGCTTTCGCCATGACCCTCCTGGTGCTGGACATCCGCCTGCCGGACGACCTCGCCATCGCCTCCGCTGCGGAACTTGCCGCCCATCTCGTCAGCCTGTCGCACCAGACGCTGACTTATCTCATCAGCTTCTTCGTGCTGGGCGCCTTCTGGCGCGGCGGCATCGAGGTGCGCCCCAGCGCCGAGGAGGTGACGGGCGGGGTGGTGCGGATCGCGCTCCTGTTCCTGTTCTTCGTCACCATGGTGCCGTTCTCGTCGGGGCTGGTGGGGCGCTACGGTGATTTCACCCCCGCCGTGCTGGTCTATGCGGTGAACATGGCGGCGCTGGCCGCCTGCGCCATCGCCCTGCGCCACCTGGACGTTCCGGCCGACAAGCGCTCCCTTGCCGCCGCCGCCGGCGGCCACATGCCCCTGTTCATCGCCAGCGCCCTTTTGTCGGTGCTGGTAAGCTTCGTGGCCCCGCGCTACGCCATGCTGGCCTATCTGCTCAACCTCCTCAGCCACACGCCCGGCTGGCCGTCGCGCAGCTATGCCGATCGCGGGTGAGCGGCGTGGATCGGCGGCGGGGAAAGTGCTCTATTTCGTCCATGACGACTTCGCCGCTTCCCGCTTCCATCGACGCCACCGCCGCTTTGCTGCTGCGCTCGGGCTATGTGGCCGACCGCGCGCTGGCGACGGTGGTGTTCCTCGCCCTGCGCATGGGCCGGCCGCTGCTTCTGGAGGGCGAGGCGGGGGTGGGCAAGACCGAGGTGGCCAAGACGCTGGCGGCGGCGCTGGGGCGGCGCCTCATCCGCCTGCAATGCTACGAGGGGCTCGACCTTTCCGCCGCCGTCTATGAATGGAACTATGCGGCCCAGATGATCGCCATCCGCCTCGCCGAGGCGGCGGGGGAGAGCGACAAGGCGGCCATCGCGGCGGATGTGTTCTCCGAGCGCTATTTGCTGCGCCGGCCGCTGCTGGAGGCGCTGGAGCCCCAGGCGGACGGCCCGCCGGTGCTGCTGGTGGACGAACTGGACCGCACCGACGCCGCGTTCGAGGCCTTCCTGCTGGAAGTGCTGGCAGACCACCAGGTCACCATACCGGAGCTGGGCACGGTGAAGGCGCCGGCCCCGCCCATCATCCTGCTCACCTCCAACCGCACCCGCGAGATCCACGACGCGCTGAAGCGGCGCTGCCTCTATCATTGGGTGGATTATCCCGACGCGGCGCGCGAGCTGACCATCCTGCGCACGCGGCTGCCCGACGCCCCGGCGCGCCTCACCGCCGAGGTGGTGGCCTTCGTGCAGGCCCTGCGCAGGGAAGACCTGTTCAAGGTGCCGGGCGTGGCCGAGACGCTGGACTGGGCCTCGGCGCTGGTGGAGCTGGATGCGGTGGCGCTGGACCCGGCGCTGGCGGGCGACACGCTGGGAGTGCTGCTGAAGTATCAGGACGACATCGCCCGCACCGACGCCCCGCGGGTGGAGCGCCTCATCGAGGAGGCGCGGCAGGCGGCGCGGGCGGCGGGGTGATAACGATGCCAAGCAATGCAGAAATAGCAGATAAATGGATTATATTCACATTTGCAAGACTTTACGAATCATTCCCTGTAAGAGTTGATATTTCTGTTGAAGAGATCCAGAATGAAATTGGTGGGCCGCCATTTGGCTCGGTCAATGTTTTCGCTGCCGATCTCGCAAGCTGGCTAATTGAAGAAAAATATATTCGTTCTGGGACTCCATATAGCGACGAGGTGTTTTTGGCTGAAGCAGTGCTGACAGAGCGTGCTCTTGCGGCCTTAAAAAAAGTTCCATCGGCCATGTCTGAAAAACGAAGTCTCGGTGAAAGACTGAAAGATTTGTCGTTGGACATTGGTAAATCAGTCGCAAAAAAAGAAGCCGGAGAGTGGATTGTTGAGCTTTTTAGTAATTTGCCGTGACATTTCAGGGAGCTGAGTTGTCTCATCTCCCCGAGAACATCGCCTATTTCGGCCGCGCCCTGCGTGCTGCCGGCCTGCCGGTAGGCCCCGGCCGCATCCTCGATGCGGTGGCGGCGCTGGAGGCTGGGGGCATCGGCGGGCGGGCGGATGTCTACTGGACCCTGCACGCGCTCTTCGTCTCCCGCCACGAGGACAGCGCGGTGTTCGACCAGGCCTTCCGCCTGTTCTGGCGCCGGAGGGCGCATCAGGAAAAGCTCATGGCCCTGCTCTCGCCGGTGGCGGTGCCCGCGCGCGCGCAAAAGCGCGAGAGCATCCTGAAGCGGGTGGAGGAGGCGCTGTTCGCCGGCATCGGCACGCCGCGGCCGCAGGAAAAGGCGCGGCTGGAGGTGGAGGCGCGGCTTGCCGCTTCCGCCGAGGATGTGTTGCGCACCCGCGATTTCGCCCAGATGAGCGCGGCCGAGCTGCGCCAAGCCTGCGCCCGCATCGCCGCCCTGCGGATGCCCGACGATCGCGCCCGCACCCGCCGCCTGCGCCCCGACCCGCGGGGCCGGCTGGCGGATTTCCGCGCCTCCCTGCGCGCCGGCCTCGCCTCCGGCGGCGATCTCCTGCCCCTGAAGCGGCGCGGCGTGGTCCACCGCCCGCCGCCGGTGGTGGCGCTGGTGGATATCTCCGGCTCCATGGCCGATTATTCGCGGCCCATCCTGTCCTTCCTCCATGCGCTGGGGGAGCGGCGGCAGGTTTCCACCTTCCTGTTCGGCACGCGCCTCACCAATGTGACGCGCGCCCTGAAGCGGCGCGACCCCGATGCGGCGCTGGCGGCGGTGGCCGGGGCGGCGCAGGACTGGGCGGGGGGAACCCGCATCGGCCCCTCGCTCCATGCTTTCAACAAGGCGTGGTCGCGCCGGGTGCTGGCGCAGGACCCGGTGGTGCTCCTGTTCACCGATGGGCTGGAGCGGGACGCGGATGCGCAGCTCTCCGCCGAGATGGACCGGCTCCACCGCTCCTGCCGCCGCCTCGTCTGGCTCAATCCGCTGTTGCGCTTCGCCGCGTTCGAGCCGAAGGCGCGCGGCGTCGCCGCCATGCTGCCCCATGTGGACGATTTCCGCCCGGTGCATGACCTGAAAAGCCTGGAGGCCCTCGCGGCGGCGCTCGCGGCCGGCGTCAGCCGCTCTCCTCCACCGCCAGTTCGAAGGTGATCAGCACCGGATTGCCGCCGCGCGCCAGCGGGCCTTCGGCGATGATGCCGCTCATGCCCACGAGGGTGATGTCCAGCGCCGCCGCCAGGGTTCCGCCGGCCGCCGCCACGCTGCCGGCACCCACGAAGACCTCGGTGGCATAGTCCGTCACCTGGGGCAGGACACCACCCGGCGCAAGCGGGTCGAAGCGGGCGCCTGCGAGGCTGCCCACCCCGCCGCGCAGGATGCCGCCGGCAAAGCCGTGGCGCCGGCACAGGGCCGCCAGCGCGGCTGCAAGGTCCACATTGGGCCGCACCCGGGCCAGGGCGAGGCGCGCCCCCTCGCCCCGGGGCGCGGCGAGGGCGTGGGGCGTGAACAGGGTGAAATTGGTCTCCGGGTCGAAATCCGCCGTCAGGGCCACGTCCGCGGTGCCATAGGCGCTGGCGTGGATGGGGGCAGCCACCACGGTTTCATGGGGCATCACATGGCCCACGCCCCGGCGGCCATCGGCGGTGATCCAGTCGGCATGGCAGTGGATGAAGGGGGCGCCGCCCTTGTGGCCGAAGGTGACGTTGCCGCGGACCACGCGCGCCGCGCCGGCGGGGGCGAAGGGGGCGCTGTACCAGGCGGCATGGGTGGCGTCGGGTGCGGCGGCGGGCATCACATAGGTGAAGGGGGAAAGGGCGCCGCCGGAAATCTCCACCTGCGCCCCCGCCAGTCCGGCGCGCAGCAGGGGGCCGGCGACGGCAGCGTTGAGGGTGAGGCCCGGCTCAAGGGTGAAGTCCAGCCGCACGAGGCGGCCGACCGCGCTTTCCAGCCGCTCCGGCGCCTCCGGGCCCGGCTGCTCCACCCGGCGCGACGCTTCCATGTCCCCGCTCCCTCCCGTTCAGCCCTCCGGCGGGTAGAGATGCACGCCGCCGCAATTGTCGGTAATGCGCAGGCGCGCGCCGTCCGGCTGCACATATCCCGGCGTCAGGGGCACTTTGCCGGCGCCGCCGGGAATGTCGAGCACATAGGTGGGCAGCGCAAGGCCCGAAAGCCGGCCCCGCAGCGCCCGCATGAGCGCCTGGCCCTGCGCCACGCCGAGGCGGAAATGGGCGGTGCCGGGGGCAAGGTCGGGATGGTGCAGGTAATAGGGCTTCACCCGGCATTCCACCAGGGCGCGAAACAAGTCGGCAAGGGTGTCCGCCTCATCGTTCACGCCGCGCAGCAGCACCGACTGGGACAAGAGCGGAATGCCGGCATCGGCGAGCCGGGCGAGGGCGGCGCGGGCGGCGGGCGTCAGCTCGCGCGCATGGTTCACGTGCACCGCCACATAGGTGGTGAGGCCGGGGGCGCAAAGGGCGCGGACGAAGGCCTCGCTCACCCGCTCCGGGGCGGCGATTGGCACGCGGGTGTGGAAGCGCACCACCTTCACATGGGGGATGGCGGCAAGCCGGGCCACCACCTCCGCCGTGCGCCGGGCGGAGAGCATGAACGGGTCACCGCCGGTGAGGATGACTTCCCAGATCTGCGGCTGCGCCCCAAGATAGGCATAGGCCGCTTCCAGCTCCTGCGGCGACAAGGCGGCCTGCGCCCCCGGCCCCACCATCTCGCGGCGGAAGCAGAAGCGGCAGTAGACGGCGCAGACGCCGACGATCTTCAACAGCGCCCGGTCCGGGTAGCGGTGCACGATGCCGGGAACGGGGCTGTGGGCGTCGTCGCCGATGGGGTCGGCCAGTTCCTGCGGGCTGGTGTCCAGCTCGGCCGGCTGCGGCACGAACTGGCGGGCGATGGGATCATCCGGGTCGCCGGGTGCCATGGCCGCCACCAGCGCCGGGGTGACGGCCACAGCGTAGCGCGCCGCCACCTGCTCCAGCGCCGCCCGCGCGCCCGCATCCACCAGTCCGGCGCGCGCCAGGTCGTCGGGGGTGCGCAGGGTCGTGGTGTCGCGGGCGGGCAGGGGCAGCGGGTTCGGCATCGGGCGGTTGGGCATGGCCAGGCAGAAGGCGCCACAGGCGGCGCAGCGGGGGGCGCGGCGGAGGACCGTGCGAACGGCACGGGCCACTGGCGGCGCCGCGGCGGATGCGCACCTATATAGAAACGTGCCGGACGCGGCCAGAGCCGGATTCGGCCGGCGCGAGGAGAGAGGCCATGGATGTGACCGAGGGCGACGTTCTCGCCGCCGCCGAGCGCTGGCGGCGGGAAGGGCGGCAGGTGGCGCTGGCCACGGTGCTGGAAACCTGGGGCTCGGCGCCTCGGCCGGTGGGCTCCCGGCTGGTCATCGATGCGGACGGCAGCTTCCTTGGCTCGGTGTCCGGCGGCTGCGTGGAAGGGGCGGTGGTGGCCGAGGCGGCGGAGGTGATCGCCTCGGGCCGGCCGCGGCTCCTGGAATTCGGCGTCGCCGACGAGGCCGCCTGGAAGGTCGGCCTCTCCTGCGGCGGCCGGATCGCGGTCTATGTGGAGCCGGTGGACTGAGCCCCATCGCCATGGGCCCGCGCCGCGCGTGCGTTATAGTCACGCGGGAAGATGATGTTTCCGGGACCCGCCGCCCGCATTCGGAGGGAGGAAGACCGCCATGCGCCTCGATCTGCTCGCCGCCCTGAACACCGAGCGCGCCGCCCGCCGGGCCTGCGTGCTGGTGACGCCGCTGGACGGCGGGGCGCAGCGCCTTGTCACCGGTCCCGCGCTGAAGGCCGACCCGGGCGGGGAACCGCTGGCCGGGGCGATCAGTGCGGCGCTGGCCGAACGGCGCAGCCGCATGGCCGGCGAGGGCGGCCAGCGCGCCTTCATCGGCGTGGAGATCCCGCCGCCGCGGATGCTGGTGGTGGGCGCGGTGCACATCTCCCAGGCGCTGGCGCCCATGGCGCGCATTGCCGGCTTCGACATGACCATCGTGGACCCGCGCACCGCCTTCGCTACGCCCGAGCGCTTCCCGGACGTGCCCGTCATCGCCGAATGGCCGCAGGAGGCCTTGCCCGCCTATGGGCTCGATCCCTTCACCGCGCTGGTGGCGCTGACCCACGACCCCAAGGTGGACGAGCCCGCCATCGCCGCCGGGCTGAAGGCCGGGTGCTTCTATGTGGGGGCGCTGGGCTCGCGCCGCACCCATGCCCGGCGGGTGGAGCGGCTTGCGGCGCAGGGGCTTTCGCCAACCGACATCGCCCGCATCCACGCCCCCATCGGCCTCGACCTCGGCGCGGCCAGCCCGGCGGAGATTGCCGTGGCGGTACTGGCGCAGGTGATCGGCGCCCTGCGCCGCGGCGATGCGCCGGCGAAGGGAGCCGCGGCGTGAAGTTCGGCTCTCTCCCGTTGGACGCGGCGCTTGGCGCCATCGCCGCCCATTCGGTGCGCCTCGACGACGGCACCATCCGCAAGGGCACGCGGCTGGGCGCGGGCGAGATCGCGCGGCTGGCCGCCGCAGGCCATCGCGAGGTGGTGGCCGCGCGCCTCGATGCCGGGGACATGGCCGAGGATGCCGCCGCCGCCGCCCTCGCCGCCGCCGTCGCCGGGGCGAACGTGCGGGCCGACACGCCCTTCACCGGGCGCGCCAACCTGCAGGCCGCCGCTGCCGGCGTGCTGCGGGTGGCGGGCGACGCCCTCGACGCCTTCAACGGCGTGGACGAGGCCATCACCCTCGCCACCCTGCCGGATTTCACCGCCGTGGCCGAAGGCGCCATGGTGGGAACGGTGAAGATCATTCCCTATGGCGTGCCCGCGGCCATGGTGGCGGAAGCGGCAGATGCCGCGCGGGCGCTGCTTCAGGTGGTGCCGTTCCGGCTCAGGCGGGTGGCGGTGGTGTCCACCCTGCTGCCGGGCCTGGCCGACAAGGTGGTGGCGAAGACCCTTGCGGTCACCCGCGCGCGCCTTGCCCCGGCGGGGGCCGCCGTCACCTCCACCCTCGCCGCGCCCCATGCCACCGCGCCGCTGGCGCAGGCCCTGCGCCGGGCGGTGGCGGAGGGGGCGGAACTCGTCATCGTCTTCGGCGCCTCGGCCATCGCCGACCGCAACGACGTGGTGCCCGCCGCCCTGGTGGCCGCCGGCGGCGAGGTGGTGCGGCTGGGCATGCCGGTGGACCCGGGCAACCTGCTCATGCTCGGCCGGCTCGGGCCGGTGCCGGTGCTGGGCGCGCCGGGCTGCGCCCGCAGCCCCAAGGAGAACGGCTTCGATTTCATTCTCATGCGCCTTTTGGCCGGGCTTGAGGTGACCGCGCGGGACATCGCGCGGCTCGGCGCCGGCGGCCTGCTCACCGACATCGCCGCCCGGCCCCATCCACGGGCCGAGCCGGAGAGCGGGGAGGCCGGCGCCTTTGCGGCGGTGATTCTCGCGGCGGGGCGCTCCGCCCGCATGGGCGGCGGCGTCAACAAGCTGCTCGCCGAGGTGGGCGGCGTGCCCGTCATCCGCCGGGTGGCGCAGGCGGCGCTGGCCTCGCGGGCGCAGCCGGTGATCGTGGTCACCGGCCATGAGAGCGAGCGCATCGCCGCCGCGCTCGCCGGCCTCGACGTGGTGCTGGTGCATAATGGCGCACACGCCACCGGCATGGCCTCCTCGCTGCGCGCGGGCATCGGCGCGGTGCCGGAAACCGCGGCGGGGGCGCTGGTGGTGCTGGGCGACATGCCCCTTCTCAGCCCCGCCCTGCTGGACCGGCTGATGGCGGCCTATGCGCCGCAGGACGGACGCTTCATCGCGGTGCCCGTGGCGGGCGCGGCGCGGGGGCATCCGGTGCTGTGGTCGCGGCGCTATTTCGCCGATCTGTGCGCTTTGGAGGGGGACGTGGGCGCGCGCCACCTGCTGGCTGCCAATGCGGAGGTGGTGGCCGAAGTGCCGGTGACCGGGGAGGGCGCCTTTCTGGATGTGGACACGCCCCACCTGCTTGCCGAGGCGCAGGCGGCGGTGGCCGGGGGGCAGGCGGGGGAAGAGGTCAGAACGGCGCCGGCATAAGGTGGGTGACGCCGGCATCCAGCCGCTCGCACATCCATTGCGCCAGCATCAGCCGGTGGCAGCCTTCCACGTGCCGCTCGTAGCACAGCAGGCACAGGCGCCGGCCCTTCGCCAGCCCCGCCAGTTCCTCCAGTGCGGCCTGGGCCGGCGCGGTGGCCAGGTGGGCCGCATAGATGCGCATCAGGGCGCCATGGTCGCCGCTGCGGGCGGCGAGCCGGCCTTCCTTGGGCGTGCCCAGCGCCCGCAGATGGACATAGCCGATGCCGTGCCCGGCAATTCCCGCCGCGAGGGCGCTCTTGGAGAAGCCCGGCCGGCGGGAGGCGGCCACGGCCCGCACGTCCACCACCAGATCCACCCCCGCCGCCTCCAGCGCGGCCTGGAAGGCGGCCGGGGTGCTCTGCTCGTAGCCGATGGTGAAGAGGGAAGCCGCCGGGGTCATGGCGCGATCATGCCCCGGCCGCGCGTCCGCGTCATCCGTACAGCGCCTTCGGCAGCCACAGGGCGATGCCGGGGAAGATGTAGAGCAGCGCCATGGAGAGAATGACGATCCACAGGAACGGCATCACTCCCGAGAAGATCTGGTCGATGGAGACGTTCTTGGGTGCCACGCCCTTCAGGTAGAACGGCGCCATGGCCACCGGCGGCGAGAGGAAGGAGGTTTGCAGGTTCAGCGCCACCAGCACCCCGAAGAAGATCGGGTCCACGCCGAAATTGTCGAGCAGCGGCAGGAAGATGGGAAGGAAGATGACGATGATCTCGGTCCATTCCAAAGGCCAGCCGAGCACGAAGATGATGGCCTGGGTGAGCAGCAGGAAGCCGATGGGCCCGAGGTTGAGGGAGAGAACGAAATTCTCCACCACCTGCTGCCCGCCGAGCAGGGCGAACACGGCCGAGAACACCGCCGAGCCCACGAACAGCCAGCACACCATGGCCGAGGCGCGGGCGGTGAGGAACACGCTCTCCTTCAGCTTGGAGAAGGAGAAGCTGCGGTAGACCAGGGCCAGGATCACCGCGCCCGCCGCGCCCACCGCCGCCGCCTCCGACGGGGTGGCAAGGCCGAACACGATGGCTCCGAGCACGCCGGAGATGAGCACCGCCAAAGGGAAGAAGGACGACGCCAGGGCCCAGGCGATTTCCCAGGTGGAGCTTGCCCGCTGCTCCGGCGGCAGCTTGGGGGCGAGGGCCGGGTTCAGCATGGCCCGGATCACCACATAGGCGATGTAGAGGGTGGTGAGCATGAGCCCCGGCAGGAACGCCGCCGCATAGAGCTTCACCACCGACACGCCGGCCGTGGCGCCATAAAGAATGAGCATCACGCTCGGCGGAATGAGAATGCCGAGGCAGCCGCCGGCGCACACCACGCCGGCCGCGATCTTGGTGTCGTAGCCGGCGCGCAGCATGGCCGGGAAGGCGAGCAGGCCCATGAGCGTCACCACCGCGCCGACGATGCCGGTGGCGGTGGCGAACATGGCGCAGGTGATCAGCGTCGCCACCGCCAGCGATCCGGGCACCCAGCCCGCCGCCAGCTGGATGGCGCGGAACAGCCGGTCGAGGATATTGGCCCGCTCCACCACATAGCCCATGAACAGGAACAGCGGGATGGAGATGAGCACGTCGTTCGCCATCACCGAATAGGTGCGCTGCACGAACAGCTGGAACACGGTGTCGCCCCGGGTGAAGTAGCCGAAGCCCACGCCCAGCGCCATCAGCGTGAAGGCGATGGGGAAGCCGAGCATCAGGAACACCAGGAACAACACCAGCATCAGGATGCCCAGGGCGGGATCCGACAGGAACATTGCAGACCCCCCCATCACAGTGCACCCCGGCCGATGGCTTCGGATTCGGCCTCGGTGGCCGCCTTTTCCAGAATGAGCTTCTCCATTTCCTCCACGTCGTGGAGGCGATCGGGCCAGGCGCCGGTCCGAACGGCGATGGTGCAGCGGATGACCTCGACGATGCCCTGCAGGAGCATGAGCACGCCGGTGAGGGGGATGAGCCCCTTGAACGGCCAGATGATGGGTCCGTCCGGGGAGAAGGACGAATGCTCGTTCAGCAGCCAGGAGAGACGGAAATAGCCCCAGCCGGAATAGATGAGCGCGAGAATGCCGGGGAAGAAGAACAGGAAGTAGAGCGTGAGATCCACCGCCGCCTGCCGCTTCACCGGCCAGTTGCGATAGAGGAAGTCGCCGCGCACATGGCCGTTGCGCGACAGGGTGTAGGCCCCCGCCATCATGAACAGCGTGCCATAGAGCATGTAGGAGACGTCATAGGCCCAGGAGGTGGGCGCGCGCATGACGTAGCGCGAGAAGACCTCGTAGCAGATGGCCGCCGTCAGCACCACGATGGTCCAGGCGAACAGCTTGCCGATGAAGGTGTTGACCGTGTCCACGGCCAGAAGGAACCGTTGCATGCACGTGGCTTCCTCGGGAAGGGCGCGTTTTTCTGTGTGATCCAGGTCCTCCGCACGCGCGTTCCACGGATCGCGCGTGCGGAGGACCTGGGTGCGCGGCGGCCGGCGACCGCACGCGGATGCCCGGCGCAGGGCCGGGCATCCCTCATGCAGCGCCGCGGGGCTGGCTAGGCCGCCTCAGGCCTTCTTGAAGAAGTGGTTGTAGGCCATGGCGCTGTCCGGCTCGTATTCGAGGCGGAAGCCCACCACCCGCTTGGCCCACGCCATCTGGCTGTCCACCACCTTCTTGAAGAAGGGGTCGGCGGAGAGATTGGCGATCACCTTGTCCCAGGCGTTGAGCTGGGCCTGAAGCACGGCGGCGGGGGTCTGGATGACCTTGACGCCGCGGGCCTTCAGGGCTTCCAGGTCCTTGGAATAGCGGTCCTGCGCCTTCCACATCATGTCCGAGGAGGCGGCGTCGGCGGCGCCGCGGATGATGGCCTGCACGTCCTTCGGCAGCCCGTCGAACTTGGTCTTGTTGAAGAGCACCTCGAAGCTCTCCAGGGCCTGGTGATAGCTCTTCACCATGTAGACCTTGGAGACGTCGGGGAAGCCCAGCACCGTGTCGGAGGAGGGATTGTTGAACTCGGCGCCGTCGATGAGGCCGCGGTCCATGGCCGGCACGATTTCACCGCCGGGCAGGATGGTGACGGCGACGCCCAGCTCCTTGTTGAGGTCGGCGGCGAGGCCGACGGTGCGGTATTTCAGGCCCTTGAGCTGGTCGGCGCTGGTGATCTCGCCCTTGAACCAGCCCAGCGGCTGGCCCGGCATGGGGCCGGTGAGCAGGCCCACCACGTTCAGCTTGAGCACGTTCTGCACCAGCTCGTCATAGAGCTGCTGGCCGCCGCCATACCGCACCCAGCCCAGGAGTTCGTCGGCGTCCCAGCCGAAGGCGGGGGCGGTGCCGAACAGCGAGAAGGCCTTGTTCTTGCCGTACCAATAGGCCGAAACGCCATGGCCGCCGTCGATGATGCCGCTGGATACCGCGTCGAGCACCTGGAAGGCCGGCACCACGGCGCCGGACGCCAGAAGCTCCAGCTCCACGCGCCCGCCGGTCATGGAATTCACATAGCGCACGAAATCGGCGGCAAATTCGTGGAAGATGTCCTTGTTGGGCCAGGTGGACTGGAACTTCAGCTTGATGGGCGCCTGGGCATGGACGGCGGGGGCCGCCACCATGGCGGCACCCGCAGCCGCCACACCGGCGCCGGCGAGAAGGGCGCGACGGGTCGGACGCGCGGAATCGGTCTTGCTCGAAGTTTCGCTCACGTTTTCCTCCCAGGGTGGTAGCCCGGCGTATTTTCGCCTGGGCGGTGTTGGCGCACCTAGTCCACCTTACGCTGGAAGAAGACGTCATGGCATACCGTTTCGGCAATAGACTTAAGTCGTAGTTGCGTGAATTTTATCTTCGGCCTGACGTCGGCGTGGGAACCCCCGCGCGGTCGCAGCGGTTTCGATGCCACTGCAACCAGCCGCCGGGACAGACAAAACCAGGGATGACGCCATGCGCCTGTTTCGCTGCTCGGCCTGCGACCAACTCCTCTATTTCGAGAATCGCCGGTGCGAGAAATGCGGCCATGACCTCGGCTACATTCCCGAAACCAATGACCTTGCCGCCATCGAGCGCGACGGGGACAGCGCGCCCGACCCGGATCTGGCTCACTGGCAGGGCACTTGGCAGGGCACCTGGCGCGACATCGCCGGTCCGCCCGGCAAGCGCTACCGCTTCTGTGCCAATGCCGCCCACGATGCCTGCAACTGGCTGGTCGCGGCCGACGGGGAGGAGGAATTCTGCCTCGCCTGCCGCCACAATCGCATGGTGCCCGACCTTTCGGTGGCGGTGAACCTGCGCAAGTGGCGCAAGGTGGAGGTGGCCAAGCATCGCCTCATCTATTCGCTGGTGCGCCTCAACCTGCCGCTGGAGAGCAACGAGGACCGCGAGGGCGGCCTGTGCTTCGACTTCCTCGCCGACACGCCGGACGGCTCGGCGCCGAAGATCATGACCGGCCACGACGAGGGGCTCATCACCATCGCCCTGGCTGAGGCCGACGACGCCGAGCGGGAGCAGCGGCGCAACGTCCTCGGGGAGCTGTACCGCACCCTGCTCGGCCATTTCCGCCACGAGGTGGGCCATTATTACTGGAACTGCCTGGTACGCGATGCCGGCCGCATCCAGGCTTTCCGCACCATGTTCGGCGATGAGAGCGTGGATTATTCCGAGGCGCTGAAGACCTATTACAATTCGGTGCCGCCGCCCGACTGGCAGGTGAATTTCGTCTCGGCTTATGCCACCGCCCACCCGTGGGAAGACTTCGCCGAAACCTTCAAGCACTATATCCACATCGTGGATACGCTGGAGATGGCCGGCGCCTTCGGCATGCGCGTGCGCCCCTGGCTGGACAGTACCGGCGACCTCGCCGCCACGGTGGATTTCAACCCCTACCGCTATTGCTCCATCCAGCAGATGCTGGACGCTTGGCTGCCCATCAGCTTCGCCCTCAACAACCTCAACCGCTGCCTCGGCATGTCGGACGCCTATCCGTTCATCCTGGGGCCGGGCGTGATCGCCAAGCTGGGGTTCATGCACGAATTGGTGCACCGCCGGGTGGAGGCCGACCCCGAGCAGGAGACTTCGGACACGGAAATGCCCGCCGGCCGCGGCGAGGATGCGGCGGACGCGCCCGAAGGTGCGCCCGAGAGCCGGCCGGTGGCGGCCGAGGCCTGAGGCGAGACAGGCCCCGGCGAGCGGGGAAGGGGCGGGCCGGGAAGGGCGAGGCGGGAGGTGCGCGGCGATGGACCGGCGCCGCCAGAGCCTATTCGGCCGCCTTGGGACCCTTGGGCGCCGCCTTGCCGGCGGGCTTCTTGGCTGCCGGCTTCTTTGCCGCAGCCGGCTTCTTCTCGGCTGCCGGCTTGGCTGCCGGCTTGGCCGCCGACTTAGCCGCCGACTTGGTGGCTGTCTTGGCGGCCTTCTTCGGCGCCGCCTCCCCATCGCCCGCCTTGGCGGGCGCCTTGCGGGCGCCGCGTGCGGGCTTGGACGGGCTGGAGGCGGCCTTGGCGTCGATGATGGCCACCGCCTCGGCGAGGGTCAGCGCCTCGGGGTCCATCGACTTGGGCAGGGTGGCGTTGACCTTGCCGTGGTTCGCATAGGGCCCGAAGCGGCCGGCGCGCACGGTGATGGGTCCGCCAAGGGTGGGGTGCTCGCCCACCACCCGTCCGGGGGCTGCCGCCCCGCGCCCGCCGCGGCCCTTGGACTGCTTTTCGGCAATGAGCGCCACCGCGCGGTTGAGGCCCACGGCGAGGATGTCGTCGCCATCCTCGATATTGGCGTAGGTGCGCCCGTGCTGCACATAGGCGCCATAGCGGCCGATGCCGGCGAGGATGGGCTCGCCGTCCTCGGGATGCTTGCCCACCTCGCGCGGCAGGGCCAGCAGCTTGAGCGCCGTTTCCAGGTCCACGTCGGCCGGCGCCATGCCCTTGGGCAGGGAGGAGCGCTTGGGCTTCTCCCCGTCCTTGCCCTCGCCGAGCTGGAGATAGGTACCGAAGCGGCCGGTGCGGACGGTGACCTCCTCGCCGCTCTCCGGGTCCACGCCGAGCACCCTTTTGCCGTCGCCCTCCGGCGCGCCTTCGCCGCCGGTGAGGGGGCGGGTGTGCCGGCATTCGGGATAGTTGGAGCAGCCGATGAAGGCGCCGAACTTGCCCATCTTCAGCGACAGCCGGCCATTGCCGCAGGTGGGGCACAGGCGCGGGTCGGTGCCATCCTCCCGCGGCGGGAAGATGTGGGCGGTCAGCTCCTCGTCCAGCGCGTCCAGCACCTGGGACACGCGCAGGTCCTTGGTGGCCTCGATGGCGGCGAAGAAGTCGCGCCAGAAGGCGCGCAGCACCTCTTTCCAGTCGAGCTGCGCGGCGGACACCTCGTCGAGCTTCTCTTCGAGGTCGGCGGTGAAGTCGTATTCCACGTAGCGCTTGAAGAAGCTCTCCAGGAAGGCGGTGACGAGCCGGCCCTTGTCCTCCGGCACGAGGCGCTTCTTGTCGAGCTTCACATATTCGCGGTCGCGCAGCACGGCGAGCACGGCGGCATAGGTGGAGGGCCGGCCGATGCCCAGCTCCTCCATGCGCTTCACCAGCGAGGCTTCCGAATAGCGCGGCGGCGGCTCGGTGAAGTGCTGGTCGGTGAGGATGTCGCGCCGGTCGAGCTTCTCGTTGGCGCTCATGGCCGGCAGGCGGCGGCTCTCCTCGTCGTCGTCGTCATCGTCCTTGCCCTCGCGATAGAGGGTCAGGAAGCCGTCGAACTTCACCACCGTGCCGGTGGCGGTGAGGTCCAGCACCCGGCCGCCGGCTTTCGCCTCGATGTCGGCGGTGGTGCGCTCCAGCTCCGCCGATTCCATCTGGCTCGCCACGGTGCGGGTCCAGATCAGGTCGTAGAGCCGGGCCTGCTCGGCATCGAGATGGCGCGCGGCATCGCGGGGATGCCGGGAGGGGTCGGTGGGGCGGATGGCCTCGTGGGCCTCCTGGGCGTTCTTGGCCTTGGTGGTGTATTTGCGCGGCACGCCCGGCAGGTATCTGGGGCCGAACTGCTTGCCGATGGCCGAGCGGGTGGCGGCCACGGCTTCCGGGGCCATGTCCACGCCGTCGGTTCGCATGTAGGTGATGAGGCCCACCGTCTCGCCGCCCACGTCCACGCCCTCGTAGAGGCGCTGGGCGATCTGCATGGTGCGGGCCGGGGCAAGGCCCAGCTTGCGGCTCGCCTCCTGCTGCAGGGTGGAGGTGGTGAAGGGCGGCTGCGGGTGGCGCTTGAGCGGCTTGGCCTCCACCGAGCGCACGCGGAAGTCCGCCGCCTCCAGCGCGGCGCGGAAGGCCTTGGCCTCCTCCGCCGTGCCCACCGAGAGGCGGGTGATCTTCTTGCCGTCGGCGCCGGAGAGCCTGGCCTCGAATTCCTCGGCGCGGGGCGTGGCGAGGCGGGCGACGATGGACCAGTATTCCTTGGCGACGAAGGTCTCGATCTCGCGTTCGCGGTCGCACACCAGGCGCAGCGCCACCGATTGCACGCGCCCCGCCGAGCGGGCGCCCGGCAGCTTGCGCCACAGCACCGGCGAGAGGGTGAAGCCGACCAGATAATCGAGGGCGCGGCGGGCGAGATAGGCGTCCACCAGGGCCACGTCGATGGCGCGGGGCGCCTTCATGGCGTCCAGCACGGCCTGCTTGGTGATGGCGTTGAAGACGACGCGCTCGACCTTCTGGCCCTTCAGCGCCTTCTTCTGCCGCAGCACCTCCAGCACATGCCAGGAGATGGCCTCGCCCTCGCGATCCGGGTCGGTGGCGAGGATGAGCCCGTCCGCGGCCTTCACCGCGGTGGCGATCTCGTTCAGCCGCTTCTGCGCCTTGGGGTCCACCTCCCAGAGCATGCGGAAGTCGGCGTCGGGATCCACCGATCCGTCCTTGGATGGCAGGTCGCGCACGTGGCCGTAGGAGGCGATGACCTCGTAGCCGGGACCGAGATATTTGTTGATCGTCTTCGCCTTAGCCGGCGATTCGACGATGACGACCTGCATGACGAACAGTGTCTCCTCAAGGGCCGCCGCCCCATTGCGCGGCCCGGGGATGCCTGGCGCCGGGAAGGCCTTGTCGGCCTGCCGGAACCGGATGGGATGTGCCGCGACCGGCGGCCGGCATCTCCGGCCCGCCGGAATGCACCGGTGCGCGACCGCCCCCGCGGCCCCGCAACCCGGAACGCGACACCGAAGAAGCGGCGCGCAACATGGGGAGCCGCGCGGCGCCTGTCAAATGCCACGGCTGCGGGGCGATGCCATGGGGCGATCCCGAAAGATACAACCATAAGTATGTTTTAATATGATACTCAATCTTTAAGAGGGAGTACCTCCATTCATTCCGGCAACGGGCGGCAGCATGACGGATGCGTCCACTTCAGGCTCCATGGGAGACCCGCCCATGGGAGACCCGATAACGGGAGACCCGGTGGAAGTGGCGGCCTATGTCGCAGCCATTTCCGGTGAACTGGCCCGTCTCGCACGGGCCAGCGGGCTTGGCACCCTCGCTTATATTCTCGACATGGCGCGGCTGGAGGCGAAGGCCACGGCCGGCGAGGAACGCGGGGCGGACGGCGGGTCCTCCGGGGTGGGCGGGCGCTAGGGCGCGTTCCGCTCAGCTTGCATCGCAAGCTGAGCGGTAAAACGTTCTCTATCAATAATTTAGAGACTGATTCACCGATCAGGTTGATTCAACCTGATCGGATCAGGTTCTAGGGCGCGATCCGCTCACAGGGCGCCGCGCCGCGGCCCGGTGGCCTCAAATCCGGCTTTCGCGGCGACTGGGCCTCGACCCGCCGCGCCGGCCGGCGTCACTTCAGCGCAACGCGGCCGGTGCCGGGACGATCGAGCCGGCCGGCCAGCTCCAGTTCCAGCAGCACGATCTGGACCTCGGCGGCGGACGCGCCGGACAGGCGGATGAGATCGTCGATGAAGGTGGGTGCCGGCCCCAGCAGGCCGACGATGCGGGTCCGCGCATCCTCGGCGGGAGACACGGGAACCAGTTGCTCGTCCTCGGGCGGGCCTTCCGCCTCCATGGCGCCCGGCCCCCGCTCCGCCATGGGGCTGAGCACCGCCAGCACGTCCTCGGCCGTCGTCACCAGGGTGGCGCCCTGCTTGAGCAGCCGGTTGGTGCCGCCGGCGCGCGGATCGAGGGGGGAGCCGGGCACAGCGAACACCTCGCGCCCCTGTTCCAGCGCCAGCCGCGCGGTGATCAGCGAGCCCGAGCGCTCCGCCGCCTCCACCACCACCACCCCCAGCGCCATGCCGGAGACGATGCGGTTGCGCCGGGGAAAGTCGCGGGCGCGGGGCTCCCAGCCCACCGGCATCTCGGACACCACCGCTCCCAGTTCCGCCACCTTCTCGATGAGGCCGAGATTCTCCGGCGGATAGGGCCGGGCGAGCCCGCCGGCGAACACGCCCACCGTGCCGCTCTCCAGGCTCGCCTCATGGGCGCAGGCGTCGATGCCGCGGGCAAGGCCCGACACCACCACCCAGCCGGCGGCGGCAAGGTCGCGGGCGAGGCGGGCGGTGAAGGCGCGGCCGGCGGCGGAGGCGTTGCGGGCACCGACGATGGCCACCATGGGCCGGCGCATCACCGCGCCGACGCCGCGCACGCACAGGAGGGGCGGGGCATCGTCCAGGCTGCGCAGGGCGGCGGGATAGTCGGCCTCGCCCATGGCCACCAGCCGCGCGCCCATGCGGGAGAGGGCGGCCATCTCCGCTTCCGCCTCCTCCACCGTGGGGATGTGCGGCGGCAGCAGCCGCCCGCCCCGGCGGGCGAGGGTGGGCAGGGCCTCGATGGCGGCGCGGGCGCCGCCGAACTGGTTGATGAGAGCGCGGAAGGTGCGCGGGCCCACGTTCTCGGTGCGGATCAGGCGCAGCCAGTCCAGCCGCTGGGCCGGCCCCAGCAGCTCGCCGCCACGGGGGGCGCCGGCGCCGGGGGAGCTGCGCCGCGCCATGCCGCCCTCAGCCCTTCGCGCCGATCTTGCCCTCGGTCCCGTCGAGGAGGCGGCGGATGTTGGCGTGGTGCTTCACCCACAGGAGAATGGCGAGCACCGCCAGCAGCATCGCCACCTTGTCGTCGCCCGTGGCCGCCACCATCGCCACCGTGGCCACCGAGGCCATCAAGGCGGCGAGGGAGGAATAGCGGGTGACATAGGCCGCCGCGAGCCACACCACGGCGAAGGCGGCCACCCCGGGCCAGGCCAGGCCCAGGGTGACGCCGATGAAGGTCGCCACCCCTTTGCCGCCGTTAAACCGCAGCCAGACCGGGAAGATGTGGCCGAGGAAGGCGCCCAGCCCCGCCGCCATGGCCGCCTGCGGGCCGGCGAGGGCGGCCGCCGCCAGCACCGGGACGGTGCCCTTCAGCGCATCCAGAAGCAGCGTCGCCGCGGCCAGGTCCTTGCGGCCGGTGCGCAGCACATTGGTGGCGCCGATATTGCCGGAGCCGATGGAGCGCAGGTCCCGCGTGCCCGCCGCCCGGGTCAGCAGCAGGCCGAACGGGATGGAGCCGAGGAGGTAGCCGAACGCCAGCGCAAGGAGAAGCACGAGCGCGGACGAAGGGGCATCAGGCATGAACACCTCGGCAGTCCGGGGGGCGATCCGGGGGCAGGCTCAAACGTATTCGTAGACGACGTGGCCGGCAACGATGGTGCGCAGGACCCGCCCCTCCAGCCGCGCCTCGTCGAACGGGGTGTTGCGGCAGCGCGACTTGAGCTGTCCCGGCTCCAGCACATAGGGCATCGCCGGATCGAACACGATCACGTCCGCCGGTGCGCCGGGCCGCAGGGTGCCGGCATCGAGGCCGAGGATCTGCGCCGGGCGGGTGGAAAGGGCGGCCAGCAGCGTCACCAGGTCCACCGCATCCGCATGGACGAGGCGCAGGGCGGCCGAGAGCAGCGTCTCCAGGCCGATGGCGCCCGGCTCCGCCTCCGAGAAGGGCAGGCGCTTGCCTTCCACGTCCTGGGGCAGGTGGTCGGAGACGATGACGTCTATGAGCCCGGAGGCGACGGCGCGGATGAGGGCGCCGCGGTCGTCCTCGCAGCGCAGCGGCGGGGCGAGGCGGAAATAGGTGCGGTAGGCGCCGATATCCATCTCGTTGAAGGAGAGGTGGTTGATGGTGGCAGAGGCGGTCACCGGCAGGCCCGCCTCCTTGGCGCGGGCCAGCACCTCCAGCGATTCGGGGCAGGTGAGGGCGGCGGCGTGGTAGCGCCCGCGCGCGCCGGCCACCAGGCGCACGTCCCGTTCCAGCACGATGGTTTCGGCCGATTTGGGAATGCCGGAGAGGCCGAGCCGCGCGGCGAAGGCGCCCTCGTTCATGGCCCCGGCGGACATGGTGGCGTCCTCGGTGTGGTGCACCAGCAGCGCGTCGAAATCGCGGGCGTAGGTGAGGGCGCGGCGCAGCACCTGGGCATTGGCGAGGGAGCGGTGGCCATCGGTGAAGGCGACGGCGCCGGCGGCCTGCAACAGGCCGATCTCGGTCATCTCCTCGCCCCTGAGGCCCTTGGTGATGGCGGCCATGGGGTGAACCCGCACCACGGCGGTGTCCCGCGCCCGGCGCAGGATGAAGTCCACGATGGCCGGGTCGTCCACCGGCGGGTCGGTGTCCGGCTGGCAGATGATGGTGGTCACGCCGCCCGCCGCCGCCGCGTGGCTGGCGGTGGCCAGGGTTTCGCGATGCTCGGCGCCGGGCTCGCCCACGAAGGCGCGCATGTCCACGAGGCCGGGGGCGACCACGGCGCCCTTGCAGTCCACCACCTCGGCGCCCTCGGGCACGCCGGCGGCGGCGATGCCGAAGCCGCTGTCCTTGACCACGCCCTCGGCGAGGAACACGTCGCCATGGAAATCCGACCCGCGGGAGGGGTCCACCACCCGCGCATTGGCCAGCAGCAGCGGGCGCGGATCGTTGCGGATGAGGCGACCGTCACGCATTGGGCAGCTTCCGGGCCAGGGTATCGAGCACGGCCATGCGCACCGCCACGCCCATCTCCACCTGCTCGCGGATGAGGGAGCGCGGCCCGTCGGCCACCGCAGAGGAAATCTCGACGCCACGGTTCATGGGGCCGGGGTGCATCACCAGCGCATCGGGCCGGGCGTGGCGCAGCTTGGTCTCGTCGAGGCCGAAGTAATGGAAATATTCCTTCACGGACGGGATGAAGGAGCCGGCCATGCGCTCGCGCTGCAGGCGCAGCATCATCACGATGTCCGCATCCGCCAGGCCGCGCTCCATGGTGCGGTGGACCTCCACGCCGATCTCCTCGATGCCCGCGGGCAAAAGGGTGGAGGGGGCCACCACCCGCACCTTCGCGCCCAGCGTGTGCAGCAGCAGGATGTTGGAGCGGGCGACGCGCGAATGCAGCACGTCGCCGCAGATGGCCACGTTGAGCCCCTGGATGCGCCCCTTGTTGCGGCGGATGGTGAGGGCGTCCAGCAGCGCCTGGGTGGGGTGCTCGTGGGTGCCGTCGCCGGCATTCACCACGCAGCAGTCCACCTTGCGCGCCAGCAGCGCCACCGCGCCGGAGGCGTGATGCCGCACCACCAGGATGTCGGGGTGCATGGCGTTCAGGGTGATGGCGGTGTCGATCAGCGTCTCGCCCTTCTTCAGCGAGGACGAGGACACCGACATGTTCATCACGTCCGCCCCGAGCCGCTTTCCGGCGATCTCGAAGGAAGACTGGGTGCGGGTGGAGGCCTCGAAGAACAGGTTGATCTGGGTGCGCCCCCGCAGGGTGGAGCGCTTCTTCTCCACCTGGCGGTTGAGTTCGATGAACTCCTCCGCAAGGTCGAGCAGGCCCGTGATTTCGCCGGCGGTGAGGCCTTCGATGCCGAGCAGGTCTCGGCCGGAGAGGGAGAAGGCGGAAGCGGGGTGCATGGCAGGCCGCAGGCATAACGACAAGGCGGCCCTCCGGCAAGGGATGGCTGGGGACGGTGGGGCCGACCCTGCCGCTCCGGGCCGGCGGTCCAGGAGGCGGCGGCCCATTCCATCCACGCCGCGGGAACCGGGCGCAACCCTCGCCCCCGACCGGGCAACCGCGATTCGCCCCTCCTCCCGGCAGAGGAGCGCACGCCCGCGGCCGCCCCCCTCACAAGCCGGCGAGCGCGGCGATGTGAGGCTTGCCCGCGCCGCGCCGCCGGCCCATTGAGAAGCCGCGCCGAAGACCCCCGGATGCGCGCTGCCGGCTTTGCCGCCTCGCGCTCCCAAGAGAAAGCCGCAAGACCGCCCATGGCCGACGTGACCCTGCCCGCCGCCTTCTTTGCCGGCCTCGTGAGCTTCGTCTCCCCCTGCGTCCTGCCGCTGGTTCCGCCCTATCTGTGCTTTCTGGGCGGCAGCACGCTGGACGACCTTGCCGGCGACGAGCCGGTGAAGGAGGTGGGGCGGCGGGCCATGGTGGGGGCCATGCTGTTCGTGTCCGGCTTCAGCGTGGTGTTCGTGGCGCTGGGGGCGGGGGCCTCCGCCATCGGCGACCTGCTGCGGGCGCATCTCGACATTCTGTCCATCGTGGCGGGCGTGGCCATCATCGTCATGGGCCTGAATTTCCTCGGCGTGTTCCGCATCCACCTGCTGCACCGCACGGCACGGCCCCATGTGCATGAGCCCACCGGCCTGTGGGGGGCGTTCGTGATGGGCCTCGCCTTCGCCTTCGGCTGGACCCCCTGCCTCGGCCCGGTGCTGGGCGCCATCCTGGCGGTGGCGGGCTCGGAAGCCACGGTGGCGAAGGGGGCGGGCCTGCTCGCGGTCTATTCCCTCGGCCTCGGCGTGCCGTTCCTGCTGGCGGCGGTGGCGGTGAAGCCGTTCCTGAAAAGCCTGGTCCACATGCGCCGCATCCTGCCGGTGGTGGAGAAGGCCATGGGCGCGCTGCTCGTGGTCACCGGCATCGCCTTCATGTCCGGCTGGATCGCCCATGTGAGCTACTGGCTGATCGAGACCTTCCCGGCGCTTTCCACCATCGGCTGAGCGCGGGCGTTGCGCCGGGCGGGGGCTTCCGGTTTACTCCCGCCGCCATTTCACGAGGTGCAGCCAAGGGGCGCTCGTTCATGAAGATCACCTGGTTCGGCCACGCCGCGTTCCGCCTCGACTTCGCCGACAGGGCGGTGCTCATTGATCCGTTCTTCACCGGCAATCCCAGCTTCCGCTCCACGGTGGAGGAGGCGGCGCGCGGGGCGACCCACATTCTGCTCACCCATGGCCATTCGGACCATATCGGTGACACCCTCTCCATCGTCGAGGATGCGGCCGACGCCAGCCGTACCCTGCCGGTGGTGGCCAACCCCGAGATCTGCGCCTTCCTCGCCGCCAAGGGCGCCGGCGATGTGGGGCAGATGATGAACACCGGCGGCACGCTGGATTGCGGCGGCTTCACCGTGACCATGGTGCGGGCCGACCATTCCTCCGGCGGGCCGGCGGCGCCGGCCGAATATCTCGGCAATCCCACCGGCCTCATCGTGAAGGCGCCGGGCGAGCCCACCGTCTGGCACATGGGCGACACCGACATCTTCTCCGACATGGGGCTGATGTGCGAGATCCACGCCCCCAAGGTGGTGTTCCTGCCCATCGGCGACCGCTTCACCATGGGTCCCGAGGTGGCGGCGCTGGCGGTGAAGCGCTTCCTGCCCGGCGTGGAGGTGGTGGTTCCCTGCCATTACGGCACCTTCCCCATGCTGGTGCCCGATGCCGCGCGCTTCGTCGCGGCGCTGGCCGGCCATCCGGTGAAGGTGGTGGTGCCCGAGAGCGGCGGCAGCTTCGAGGCGTGACCCCGCCGGGCCGGGCCGCCAGGTTCCGGTCCGTCAGGTTCCGGCCCGACCCTTCCGCCGATCCCCTGCCATTGTCCGTTGCATCCCCGCGCGCGGACAGCTACCCCTTGCCGGACATGAGCGCGCCACAAGCCCACATCGCCCGCACCGCCATCTATGGCGGGTCCTTCGACCCGTTGACCAACGGCCACCTGGACGTGGTGCGTTCCGCCTGCCGGCTGGCCGACCGGCTGGTGCTGGCGGTGGGCATCCACCCCGGCAAGGCCCCGCTGTTCTCCGCCCAGGAGCGGCTGGAGATGCTGCGGGAGGTGTGCACCCCCATCGCGGCGGAAGAGAAGGCGACGCTGGAGGCGGTGACCTTCGACGACCTCATCGTCGCCACCGCCCAGCGGCTCGGCGCCACCCTGCTCATCCGCGGCCTGCGCGACGGGACGGATCTCGACTACGAGATGCAGATGGCCGGCATGAACGGCGTGCTCGCCCCGCAGGTGCAGACCGTATTCCTCCCCGCCTCGCCGCGGGTGCGCCCCATCACCGCCACTCTGGTGCGGCAGATCGCGTCCATGGGCGGGGATGTCTCCGCCTTCGTTCCGCCCGAGGTGCTCGCGCGCCTCGCCGCGAGGTTTCCGCGCTGACCCCGCCCGGCGCCCGCCCCTTGAGGGACGCGGCGTCCGCGATGCCCCATCCCGCCCCGTTCCGGGGCCGTTCCAGGGAGAGTTTCACGATGCGCTTCATGGGCCGCCTTCTTGCGGTTGCTTTTCTCGCGCTCGCCTTCGCGCTGCCGGCGGCGGCGCAGTCGAAGCCCGACCCGCAGAACACCCTTTATCTCGACACGCCCTATGGCCGCGTGGTCATCGCCCTGCGGCCGGACCTCGCGCCCCAGCATGTGGAGCGGCTGAAGACGCTGACCCGCGAGGGCTTCTACAACAACGTGCCGTTCCACCGCGTCATCGACGGCTTCATGGCCCAGACCGGCGACGGCGCCCGCGGCGACGGCACCGGCGGTTCCAAATATCCCAACCTGCCGGCGGAATTCTCCTCGGTGCCGTTCAAGCGCGGCGTGGTGGGCATGGCCCGCGCCTCCTCGCCCAACAGCGCCAATTCGCAGTTCTTCATCATGCTCGATGAAACCCCCAGCCTCAACGGCCAGTATACGGTCGTGGGTCAGGTGGTGTCGGGCATGGACGCGGTGGACAAGATCAAGAAGGGGCCGTCGTCGGCCAACGGCGTGGTGTCCAACCCCGACCGCATCGTGAAGATGCAGGTGGCGGCGGACGCTAAGTAAGGACCCGCTAGAGCTTGCGCCGATCCCGCTTGCACCGCAAGCGGATCGGATCGCGCTCTTGCCCCCTTCAAGGGGCGCCGCCTACTGGACGCGACGCCGGTCGCCGCGGCAGCGGGCGGGGCCGGCAATTTTCCCAACGCCCGGCGCCCGCCGGGACCATGCGGCGGCCGGCCGGACCGGCGCCGCGGTGAAAGGACAGGACCATGACGGACGAAGTGCTGATTCTCGAAACCACCAAGGGCCCGGTCACCATCGCGTTCCGGCCCGACCTCGCCCCCGGCCACGTGGCCCGCATCAAGGAGCTGGTGGCGGAAGGCTTCTACAACAACGTGCCGTTCCACCGCGTCATCGAGGGCTTCATGGCCCAGACCGGCGACGGGCAGTTCGGCAACGGCACCGGCGGTTCGGGCAAGAAGCTGAAGGCCGAGTTCAACCGCCAGCCCCACGTGCGCGGCACGGTTTCCATGGCCCGCGCGCAGAACCCGGATTCCGGCGACAGCCAGTTCTTCATCTGCTTTGCCGACGCCCGCTTCCTCGACGGCCAGTACACCGTGTGGGGCGAGGTGGTCTCGGGCATGGAGAATGTGGACCAGATCAAGCGCGGCGAGCCGGTGCGCGACCCGGACATGATCGTCACCGCCAAGCTCGCCCCCAAGGCGGCGTGACCCGAAGGGGTCCGTGAGCCCGCCCCGCGGGCTTCGGGCCCTCGCCCGCACCCGGGCGACTGGCCAGACGCAAGGGCGCCCCTCGGGGCGCCCTCTTTGCTGGAGTTCGGGCGCCCCTCGGGGCGCCCTTTTTACTGGAGTCCGTGCGCCCCCCGGGGCGCCCTTTTCGCTGGAGTTGCGGGCTTCAGCCCACGGCGCGGGTGCGCACGTCCTTCAGGTAGGGCGGGCGGGGAATGGAGGCGTGGGCCGAGCGCAGCGCCGCCGACCAGCGCTCGCGCAGGTCGTGGAAATAGGGCTCGCCCGGCTCGATGCGGTAGATGAGCTCGGAGCGCAGGGTCTCCGGCGTCACCACCATCACGTCGATGGGCAGGCCCACGCCGAGATTGGAGCGCATGGTGGAATCCATGGAGATGAGGCTGGATTTCAGCGCCTCGGAAATCTCCATGTCGTAGGTTACCGCGCGGTCCAGCACCGGCTTGCCGTATTTGTGCTCGCCGATCTGCAGGAAGGGCGTGTCCGGCGTGCATTCAATGAAATTGCCCGCCGAATAGATCATGAACAGACGCAGCGGCCCGCCGGCGATCTGCCCGCCGAGCAGGAAGGACACGTCGAAATTGACCGTGCTCTGCTCCATCACCACGCCGTTGACCTTGTGCACCTGGCGGATGGCGCCACCCACCAGCTGGGCGGCCTGGAACATGGTGCGGCAATCGCGCAGCTGATGGCGCTCGCCGGCCTCGTGGTCCTCCACCCCCTCGTTCATGAGGCTGACCACGGACTGGGAGACGGAGAGGTTGCCGGCGGAGGCGAGGCCGAGCACGTGATGTCCCGGCTCCTCGAAGATGTGGAGCTTGCGGAAGGTGGAAATGTTGTCGAGGCCCGCATTGGTGCGGGTGTCCGCGATCATCACGAGACCGTCACGGACCAGCACGCCACAGCAATACGTCATCGCAAACCCCCGGTTACGCGGGCGCGACTATAGCGACCGCCCCCACCGTGCGGCAACGGGCGGATGGTGTCGCATGGCAAACATGCGCCCGCGCCGGGGCCGACCATGCCCTGCGGGCCAGGCTCAATCGCGCTCCTCCACGCAGGTGCGGCGGAACGGGCCAAGCTCGGTGAGCACCGCCGCATCCTCCTCCACGCTGGCGCGCTCCTGGTCGAGATATTGCGCCACCGCCCGGGCAAGGCCGGGATGGACGATGTGGTGGGCGGAATAAGTGGTGGTGGGCAGGTAGCCGCGGGCCAGCTTGTGCTCCCCCTGCGCCCCCGCCTCCACCACCTTCAGGCCGCGGGCGATGGCATAGTCGATGGCCTGGTGGTAGCAGACCTCGAAATGCAGGAAGGGGTGTTCCTCGATGGCGCCCCAGTAGCGGCCGTAAAGCGCCTGTGCTCCCACGAAATTCAGCGCCCCGGCCACATAGCGCCCGTTGCGGCGGGCCATCACCAAAAGGATCTGGTCGGGGATGCGCTGTGCCACCAGGGTGAAGAACTGCCGGTTGAGATAGGGCGTGCCCCATTTGCGCTGGCCGGTATCCAGGTAGAAGGTGAAGAAGGCGTCGAGGGCCTCTTCCGTCAGCGCCGCGCCGGTCAGCCATTCAATGCTGATGCCGTTGGCGAGGGCTTCGCGGCGCTCCTTCTTCAGGGTCTTGCGCTTGCGCGAGGCCAGCTCGCCCAGGAAGTCGTCATAGGTGGCATAGCCGGAATTGGTCCAGTGGAACTGGCGGTCGGTGCGCTTGAGGAAGCCGATGCGGGCCAGCGCCTCCCATTCCTCCGCGGTGGCGAAGGTGACATGGGCGGAGGAGGCGCCGCGCAGGCGCACCAGCTCCTTCAGCCCAGCCGCCAGGGCCGGCCGGCCCACCGGGTCCTCGGGATCGCGCAGCAGCAGGCGCCGGCCGGTGACCGGGGTGAACGGCACCGCCACCTGCACCTTGGGATAATATTCGCCGCCGGCGCGGATATAAGCGTCGGCCCAGCCCTGGTCGAACACATATTCCCCACGGGAATGGGACTTCAGATAGGCCGGCATCACCGCCGCCGGCCGCCCGTCCGGCCCGTCCAGCACCAGGTGCTGCGGCAGCCAGCCGGCGCGGGGGGCGGCGCATTGGGCTTCCTCCAGCGCCGAGAGGAAAGCGTGGCAGACGAAGGGTTCCGGCCGCACCGCCCCACCGGCGGCGCAGGCGTCCCAGTCGGCGGCCGCAATCTCGGTGAGGGTGGACAGGATGCGGATGCGGGCGTCGGGCATCCGCCTAATTTGTGCGTTGCATCAGGGCCTGCCCACCGCGACCGGACGCCGCAGGCACGGCGGCGGGTCAGCCGGTCAGGGGCGAAAGCCCTCGAACACCATCTGGTCGGCCCGGCGGGCGGCCAGGGCGCGCTGTTCCGGCGTGCGCACGGTCCAGGTCAGCAGCGGCACGCCGAGACGGCGGGCAAGGCGGGGCGCGGCGCCGCCGAGGTCGGCGACCCGGTAGTTCACGAACTGGAAGCGCGAGCGCGGCCAGTGCAGCAGATTGGCCAGGCAGAAGCCCTCAAGCGTGCCCATGCGCGGCCATTCGGGTGCGCCGTAGCGCCCTTCGGCGACGATGCCGCGCACGACCGCGGGCGCGCGCCGGCGCACCTCCACCAGCATTTCGGGGTCGAACGACATCAGCGCTGCCGGCCCCCCGTAGGCCGCCACCAGCTGCGCCGCCCGCGCCGCAAGGCGGGTGTCGCCGTCGAACGCGCTCTTGATCTCGATCACCAGCGGCACCCGCCCGGCGACCCGCGCCAGCAGCTGCGGCAGTGGCAGGATGCGGTCCGGCGTGCCGCGGAAGGCGATGCCCGCCAGCTCCGCGGCGGTGCGGGCGGCCACCGGCCCGGTCTCGGCGGTCAGCCGGTCGAGGGTGAAGTCATGGAACACCATGGCCTCGCCGTCGGCGCTGGCCTGCAGGTCCAGCTCTATGGCGAGGCCGGCGGCGATGGCCGCATCCATGGCGGCCGGCGCATTCTCGATGATGCCGCGGGCCGCATCGTGCAGCCCGCGATGGGCGACGGGACGCGCCGTGAGCCAGTGAAGGTCGCCCATGGCGCCGCCCCGTCCTTTCCGCCGGCTCAGGCCACTTCCACCACGGCTTCCACTTCCACCGCCGCATCGAACGGCAGGCCGGCGACGCCCACGGCCGAGCGGGCATGGCGGCCCTTGTCGCCCAGCACCGCCACCATGAAATCGGAACAGCCGTTCACCACCTTGGGCTGGTCGGTGAAGTCCGGCGCGCTGTTGACGAAGGCCACCAGCTTCACCACCCGCACCACCTGGTCGAGGTCGCCGATGCTGGCCTTCACCTGGGCCAGGATGTTGATGGCGCACAGCCGCGCCGCTTCCCGGCCGGTGTCGATGTCCACGCCGGCGCCGAGCTTGCCGGCCATGATCTTGCCGGCGGCGTCGATGGAAACCTGGCCGGAGACGAACAGCAGGTTGCCGGTGCGCACCACCGGCACATAATTGGCCAGCGGCGGGGTCGGGGTCGGCAGGGTGATTCCGAGTTCCGCAAGCTTGCTGTCGATGGACGAGGTCATGACGGTCTCCTGCCACATGCTGTGCGCAATTGGGCCTTCCTCTTGGCCGAACCGCAGCCCCCGTGCAACCCGGCCCGCGCCCCCAGGCGCCGGCCGCGCGCGGCGGTGCAGAAGGAATTTTTGACGATGCCGTTTTACCCGCGCCTGTTCGCCGCGACCGCCCTCAGCCTCTGGTGCCTGTCCGCCGGGGCCGCCGGGGCGGCACCGCTTCTGCCGCACAAGGCCACCTATCGCCTGACCCTCGACGGCTCGCGCCCCTCCGGCCAGCTGGAGGAGATGAACGGGCGGATCGACTATGAGATCACCGGCGACGCCTGCGCCGGCTACACCACCATGACCCGCCAGGAGAGCGAGAGCTCTTCCGGGGAGGGCGGGCCGGTGCGGCAGGCGGTCACCTCCAAGGGGTGGGAGGATGGGGAGGGCCGCTCCTACCGCTTCCTCTCCACCACCGAGGCGGGCGCCGATGCCGGCGCGAAGATCGAGGCCAATGTGGAGCGCCAGGGCCGCGAGGCCCTGAAGGTCACCGTCACCCAGCCGCAGCCGCGTACGGTGGAGCTGAAGGGCGACATTCTCCTGCCCACCGAGCATGTGGTCCGGGTGCTTGCCGCCGCGGCGGCGGACGAGCGCGTGTTCCAGGCCAAGGTCTATGACGGGGCGAGCGACCCCGCCAAGGTCTACGACACCCTCACCGTGATCGGCCGCCCCTCCACCGACGAGGCGCGCCTTGCCGCCCCGGCCCGGGCCACCCTTCAAGGGCACACCTTCTATCCGGTGACCGTGAGCTATTTCGAGGAAGGCGGCGTGGAGCGCGCGCCGGCCTATGTGATGAGCTTCACCCTCTACGACAACGGGGTGGTGGGCGGCCTGAAGATCGACTACGGCCGCTTCGCCCTGCTGGGCGCTATGTCCGCCTTCGAGCCGCTGGCGCCGGCCGGGGGGTGCAGCCGCTAGTGGTTCGACCGCGACAGATGGAACCCATCCGTTTCGAAAAGTTGATCCGCCAGGTCGAACCACTAGGTCGAACCACTAGGTCGAACCACTAGGTCGAACCACTAGGTCGAACCACTAGGTCGAACCACTGGGGGCCGGGATGAGCCGCGGGAGGAGGGCGCCTTGCGTGTCGTTCATGTGATGCTGCGCGGGCGCGTGCAGGGCGTGGGCTACCGCGCCTGGTGCGCGCGGGAGGCGCAGGCGCGCGGCCTCCTGGGCTGGGTGCGCAACCGCCAGAGCGGGGCGGTGGAGGCGGTGTTCGCCGGCGCGGCGCCGGTGGTGGATGCCATGCTCGCCGCCTGCCGCGCCGGCCCCGCCGGGGCGCGGGTGGACGACATGCTGGTGCACGAGGCCGCCGAGACGGCGCTGGCGGCCGGCGGGCGCGAGGCCTTCGCCGTGCTGGCGACGCTTTGAGCCGCTGACCGGGCCGGCGGGCGCCCTTCCGCTCAGGCAGGTGCCCGGGAGGTGCGGCCCCTTCGCGGCGGGGGATGTTGTGCGCCTCAGCGGCGCTTGCGCCGGTCGGTGGTGGCGTCCAGCAGGATGCCGCGGGAGAGGGCGGCGCGGCCGAAGCGGGCGCGCAATTCGTCCATGGCGCCCTCCGCCGCCTTCAGCCGCTGGGTGGTGGTATCCACCAGGTCGGCCGGGTCGGCGTCGGCAATGGGGCAGAGGTCCGAGACGCCCACCCCCACCAGCCGGAACAAGGTGCCGTCCGCCTCCTTCGCCAGCAGGTCCCGCGCCGCGCCGTGGATGCGCGCGGCAAGGCAGGTGGCGGCCTCCAGCGTGCGCGAGCGGGTGCGCTGGCGGAAATCGGCGGTCTTCAGCTTCAGCGTCACGGTGCGCCCGGCGATGCCGCCGCGCTTGAGGCGCTCGCTCACCTCCTCGGCCAGGGCATAGAGGGTCTGCTCCAGCGTGCGCAGGGCGCCGATGTCGCGCTCGAAGGTGGTTTCCGCCGAAACGCTCTTGGCCTCCCGGTGCGGCTCCACCTTGCGCGTGTCCAGGCCGAAGGCGAGGCGCGACAGGCGCAGCCCCTCGGCACCGTAGCGGGCGGCGAGCACGGCGGGGTCGGCGCGCTGCAGGTCGGCGATGGTGGTGTAGCCGTCGCTGGCCAGCCGTGTGCCGAACGCCGCCCCCACGCCCCAGATGAAGGTGACGGGGCGCGGCGCCAGGAAGGCCGCCGCCTCCTCCTGCCCCAGCACCGAGAAGCCGCGCGGCTTGTCGAGGTCGGAGGCGGTCTTGGCGAGGAATTTGTTGGCCGCCAGCCCCACCGAGACGGTGATTCCCACCTGCCGCTCCACCTCCAGCGCAAAGCGGGCGAGGGTGCGCGCCGGGCTTGCCCCATGCAGCGCCTGGGTGCCCGAGAGGTCCAGGAAGGCCTCGTCGATGGACAGGGGCTCCACCAGCGGCGTCAGCGCCTGCATCAGCGCGCGCACTTCGTGTCCCGCCTTGCGGTATTTCTCCATGTTGGGCTTCAGCACCACCGCCTGCGGGCACAGGGCCAGCGCCTTGAACATGGGCATGGCCGAGCGCACCCCATGGATGCGGGCGATGTAGCAGGCGGTGGAAACCACGCCGCGCTTGCCGCCGCCGATGATGAGCGGCACGTGGGCAAGGCTGGGGTCGTCGCGCTTCTCCACCGCGGCGAAGAAGGCGTCGCAATCCACATGGGCGATGGCGAGGGCATGGAGCCGGGGGTGGCGCACCACCCGCGGGCTGCCGCAGGCCGGGCAGCGCAGGCCGTGGGGTACCGGCGCCAGGCAATCGCGGCACAGACCGCTTGCAGAATCGCCGGGGGCGGTCATTGCGGGCCCGTCACATGGGCCGGCGCACCGCCGCGTCGGGGTCCGCGGGCGGGGCGAGGATGTCGTGGGCGCCCACCACATGGCGCGGGTCGAGCCCTTTGTCGGCGGCGAAGGCGATCAGCATGGCCTCGTCGGCGATGAGGAAGGCCAGCACGCCGGCGCCGAAGTCGCGCCGCGCGGCGGCATCGCGCAGGGTGGCGGGGGTGAGGCCGGTTTCCGAAAGGAATCGCACCAGCCGTTCGCCGTCGGCGGCGATGAAGGCGAGGGCGGACACCGCCACGTCCTGCGCCGCCTCGCGCTGGGCCTTGAGGCCCTTGGGTCTGTCCTGGATGGGCATTTGCGCTTCCGCAAGGAATGGGGTCTAGCTGTGCCCATTCCAGCACGTTCCGGACGGGCTTAGAAGCCGGCTTCGTCCACGGGGGATGCCAGATGGCAAAGACGGTGATGATCGTGGAGGACAACGAGCTGAACATGAAGCTCTTCCACGACCTGCTGGAGGCGCACGGCTACCGCACGGTGGAGACGCGATCGGGCGTCGAGGCGGTGGAACTGGCCCGCGCCCACCGGCCGGACCTCATCATCATGGACATCCAGCTGCCGGAGATTTCCGGCCTCGACGTGACCCGCAAGCTGAAGGCGGACCCGGAGCTGCGGGCCATTCCTGTGGTGGCGGTGACCGCCTTCGCCATGAAGGGCGACGAGGAGCGCATTCGCGCCGGTGGCTGCGAGGCCTATCTCTCCAAGCCCATCTCGGTGGCGAAATTCCTGCAGACCGTGCGCCAGTTCGCCGGCGGGTGAGGGGCCTTCCGCCTCCGGTTCCCGCGGCATTGGAAGCGGTTCGGCGTGCGGCGCTAGCCGCGGGCGCCCGTTCCGGGTAGCGTTCGGGCAAACCGGACCGATCCCTTGCCGAAGCGCCCCACCAAGCCCCCCCGTTCTCCCCGAGCCGGCGCCGCAGGCGCCGGTGCCACCCGGCCCGGCGCCACCAAGCCGCGGGCCGCGAAGTCGCGCGCCGCGCGCAAGGAGGCGGCGGCGGGACATGCGCGGGCGGAAACCCTTCTGGTCGCCCCCCTCGCCACCGGCCAGATGCCGACGCGCGAGCAGGTGCTCGCCTTCATCGCCTCCCAGAGCGGCGAGGTGGGCAAGCGCGAGATCGCCCGGGCGTTCGGCCTCGATGCGGCGCAGAAGGTGGAGCTGAAGGCCCTGCTGCGCGACCTCTCCGAGGCCGGCACGGTGGACCGCCGGCGCAAGCGCCTGCACGTGCCCGGCGCGCTGCCGGGCGTGGTGCTGGCCGACATCGTGTCCCGCGACCAGGACGGCGAGCTCATCGCCGTGCCGGTGGAATGGGACCGCGACGCCCATGGCGAGCCCCCCACCGTGCTGGTGCAGGTGCCCCGGCGCGGCCGCGGCCCGTCCTCCGGCCCCGCCCCCGGCCTGTCGGACCGGGTGCTGCTGCGCATCGTGGAAGGCAGCATCGAGGCGAACCTTCCCCATGTGGGCCGCGTCATCAAGGTGCTGGAGAAGGCGCGCCGCCAGACCATCGGCATCTTCCGCGCCGCCCCGCCCGGCTCGCCCCATGGCGGCGGCCGCATCATTCCGGTGGACAAGAAGCAGCTCGGCCGCGAACTGCAGGTGCCCCCCGGCGCCGAGCACGACGCCCAGGACGGCGACCTCGTGACCGTTGAGCTGATGCGCCAGCGCGTGTTCGGCCTGCCCACGGCGCGGGTGAAGGAGCGGCTCGGCTCGCTCAGCTCCGAGAAGGCGGTGAGCCTCATCGCCCTGCACGCCCACGCCATCCCCCACGTGTTCCCGGAGGCGGTGCTGAAGGAGGCGGAGGCGGCGCGCAAGGCCACCGTGCGCGGCCGCGAGGACTGGCGCGACCTGCCCCTCGTCACCATCGACCCGCCCGACGCCAAGGACCATGACGACGCGGTGCACGCGGTGGCCGACGACGACCCGGACAATCCCGGCGGCTTCATCGTCACCGTGGCCATCGCCGACGTGGCGGCCTATGTGCGGCCGGGCTCCGCCCTCGACCGGGAAGCGCTGCTGCGCGGCAATTCGGTGTATTTCCCCGATCGCGTCGTGCCCATGCTGCCGGAGCGCATTTCCAACGATCTATGCTCCCTGCGCCCGAAGGAGGACCGCCCGGCGCTGGCGGTGCGCCTGGTGATCGCCAGGGACGGCCGCAAGCGCGCCCACACCTTCCACCGCATCCTCATGCGCTCGGCCGGCAAGCTGGCCTATGCCCAGGCCCAGGCCGGCATCGAGGGGCGCGCCGACGATGCCGCCGATGGGCTGGTGGAGCCGGTGCTGAGGCCGCTCTATGCCGCCTATGCCTGCGTGAAGCAGGCCCGCGACCACCGCCAGCCCCTCGATCTCGACCTGCCGGAACGCAAGATCGTGCTGAAGCCGGACGGCACCGTGGACAAGGTGGTGGTGCCCGAGCGCCTCGACGCCCACCGCCTCATCGAGGAGTTCATGATCCTCGCCAACGTGGCCGCCGCCGAGACGCTGGAGGAGAGGAAGACCCCCCTCATCTACCGCGTGCATGACGGCCCCTCGCTGGAGAAGATCTCGGCCCTGCGCGATTTTCTCAAGACGCTGGACATCGCCTTGCCGAAGATCGACGCGGTGCGCCCCTCCCATTTCAACCGCATCCTGGAGCAGGTGCGCGGCACCGACGCCGCCCCCCTGGTCAACCAGGTGATCCTGCGCAGCCAGAGCCAGGCGGAATATGCGGCGGAGAATTACGGCCATTTCGGCCTCAATCTGCGCCGCTACGCCCATTTCACCTCGCCCATCCGCCGCTATGCGGATCTGGTGGTGCATCGCGGCCTCATCCGCGCCCTGGGCGCCGGGAAGGACGGGCTGCCCGAGGATGCGACCACATCTTCCCTTGCGGAAGCCGCTGCCGCCATCTCCGTCACCGAGCGCCGCGCCATGGCGGCGGAGCGCGAGACGGTGGACCGTCTCATCGCCCATCATCTGGCCGACCAGATCGGCGCCACCTTCCGCGCCCGCATCACCGGCGCCACCAAGGCGGGGCTTTTCGTCGCGCTGGACGAGACCGGCGCCGACGGCTTCGTGCCCGCGGCAACCCTCGGCCAGGATTATTACCGCTTCGACGAAACCCGCCAGGCCCTGGTGGGCGAGCGCACCGGGGAGATGCACCGCATCGGCGACCGGGTGGAGGTGAAGCTGGTGGAAGCGGCGCCGGTGGCCGGCGCGCTCCGGTTTGAGCTTCTCACCGAAGGCTCCTATGTAAAGGGTCCGCGCGGCCGCGCGGCGCCGCTGCGGCGATCGGGCGGGCCGAAGGGCCGGCCGGGTCCCGGCGGCCGCGAGGCCGGCGGCTTGCGTCCGCGGGCCGGCGGCGGCAAGAGCGGCGGCAACGGCGGTGGAAAAGGCGGCGGCAGGGGCCGGCCGTGAAGGGCTGAGGAAGGGCAGGCGCGGCCGATGGGCATGAATGTGACGACCGATCTGGCGGCGGATGCGGCGCGCGGCGATGCGCCTGCGCCCCGGCCGCCGGCGCGCTCCGTGCCGGCGGCGCTGCTGCGCGGCGCCCGGCGGGTGTGCCCCGCCTGCGGCACCGGCGCCCTGTTCGCCAGCTATCTGAAGGTGGAGCCCGTCTGCCCCGCCTGCGCCGAGGAACTTTATCATCAGCGGGCCGACGACGCCCCGCCTTATGCGGTCATCTTCGTGGTGGGGCACATCGTGGTGCCCCTGATGGTGATCGTGGAGGAGGTGTTCCGGCCCGACATGTGGGTGCATCTGGCCCTGTGGCTGCCGCTCACCCTCGCCTTGAGCCTTCTGCTGCTGCCGCCGCTGAAGGGCATGCTGGTGAATCTGCAATGGGCGCTGCGGATGCACGGCTTCGATCCCGCCAGCGAGGAGCGCGAGGCGCCGCCTAACGGCATGGTGGTGCCTGTCGTGCGTGCCGTGCGCCCCAAGCCCTGATGGCCGGATAGAAGACCTTCCATGACCGATTTTGCCACCCGTCTCACCAATGCCGAGCGCCGGCAGGACTGGCCCAATGTGCGGCCGCGCGACGCCTCGACCCTCATCCTCATCGACCGCAAGGGCAAGCAGCCCCGCGTGCTGATGGGCCGGCGCCATCCCGGCCTGAAGTTCATGCCCGGCGTGTACGTGTTTCCCGGCGGGCGGCTGGAGAAGACCGACAAGGCCATGCCGGTCTATGGCGTGATGGACGCCGACAGCGAGCGCCGGCTGATGACGCGGGTGCAGCGCCCCACCCTGGCCCGCGCCCGCGGCCTTGCCGCCGCCTGCATCCGCGAGATGTACGAGGAAACCGGCCTGCTGGTGGGCACGCGCGAACTCGGCGCGCCGCAGGCGCCGTGCGAGGCGTGGCGGGTGTTCGAGGAGCGCGGGGTGTTTCCCGATCTCGGCGCCCTCACCTATGTGGCCCGCGCCATCACCCCGCCGCGCCGGCCCAAGCGCTTCGACACCCGCTTCTTCGCCGCCGACGCCAACGCCGTGTGCGACGAGGTGAAGGGGCTGGTGGGCGAGAATTCCGAACTGGTCGAACTGCGCTGGCTCACCTTCGCGCAGACCGCGAAGGAGGAACTGCCCACCGTCACCCGCGTGGTGCTGGAGGAGGTGGCCCAGCGCATCGAGGCCGGCTTCCACGCCCGCCTTCCCGTGCCTTTCTATGCCATGCACCGCGGCACGTTCCTGCGCACCCTCCTCGACTGAAACGGACCGATGCACGCACCCGAAGGGCCAGCCGGCCACATGAGCCGCATGGCCTCCATTGCCGCCGCCATCTCCGCCATCACCGTGGTGGGGGTGGGCCTCAGCCTCTCCATCCCCCTGCTGGCGCTGGAACTGGAGGGGCGCGGCATTTCCAGCTTCTGGATCGGCATCAACACCGCCATGGCCGGCGTGGCCACCATCTTCACCGCGCCCTTCGTGCCCATGCTGGTGCGGCGGCTGGGCCTGAGGGCGCTGCTGGTGGCGGCGATCCTTCTGGCGGCGCTGAGCCTGCTCGGCTTCAAGGCGGCGCCGTCCTTCGTCCTGTGGTTTCCGCTGCGCTTCGCCTTCGGCGCGGCCTTGTGCATCCTGTTCGCGGTCAGCGAATTCTGGATCAACACCCTGGCCCCGCGGGACCGGCGCGGGCTGGTGATGGGCATCTATGCCACCGCCCTGTCCATCGGCGCGGCGCTGGGGCCGGCGATCCTGAGCGTGCTGGGGGCGGCGGGCTGGGCGCCCTATGTGGCCGGCGCGGTGGTGCTGGCCGCCGGCATGGTGCCGATCGTGCTGGCCAACGGCATGACGCCGCGCATCCATGACGACGACGAGCATCACGGCGTGCTCACCTTCGTGCGCCGCTCGCCCTCGGCGGTGCTTGCCGCTTTGGTGTTCGGCGCCATCGAGACGGCGGTGATGACCTTCCTGCCGCTCTACGGCCTGCGGCTCGGCCTCACGGAAGGCAACGCCGCCTTGCTGCTGACGGCGGCGGTGCTGGGCAATGTGGCGTTCCAGATTCCCCTCGGCCTCATCAGCGACAAGGTGGACCGGCGCATTCTGCTTCTCGCCTGCTCGGTGGTGGGGGCGGCCGGCGCCCTGACGCTGCCGTTCGTGCCGGTGTCCAGTTCCCTGTTCCTGGCCATGATCTTCCTGGCCACCGGCGTGGTGGGCTCGCTCTACACGGTGGGCCTTGCCCATCTGGGCGAGCGATTCCACGGGGCGGACCTGGCGGCGGCCAATGCGGCGTTCGTGATGCTCTATTCGGTCGGGCTCATCATCGGCCCGCCGCTCGCCGGCTTCGGCATGAAGCTCTATGACCCGTATGGCTTCGCCTTCGTCATCTGCGGCATGCTGAGCCTTTATGCCCTGGTGGTGGCGACCCGGCTGGCGGCGCGGGCGCGGTAGGGTTCCGGCCCCGGCCTTGACATTTGGGGCGCCTTGGGGGAATTTCCGCGCCCACGAGCCGCCAGACCGGCAGCGCGTCCGTTCTTCTTTTCGCAACCTCATGGTTTTCGCAAGCCAGACGGTCGCGCGCCGCATGCGGCACCCAGGGATCAAGACATGGCCAAGGCTGCAACCATCAAGATCAAGCTCCTGTCCACCGCGGATACGGGCGTGTTCTACGTCACCAAGAAAAATTCCCGCACCAAGACAGACAAGCTGGTGCTGAAGAAGTATGACCCGGTGGCGCGCAAGCACGTGGAATTCCGCGAGACCAAGATCAAGTGATCCTGCCGCGGCGCTATCCGTCCCGCCGCGCCGCCCTCACGAAAGGGTGGCTTGCGCGGCGGGACGGATAGCGTTATCGAATTGTCACATCGTGACTGACAGGGCGCTCTGCGGGGCGCCCTTTTCTTTTGGGCATCGCGTGTCCCAGCGTCAGGTGCCCTGCAGCCACCACGGGAAAGAGGATGGCCGGCGGGGAGCGAACGGGGAGGCCTCCCGTGACCGCTCACCCACCGGCCAAACCCCACGGACCCAGGAGATGCGGCGGACCTGAGCACTCCGTAGGGTTGCGCGGAAACAGGAAGCGCCGCGCCGGCGGGCGCCGGGGCCTTGCCTGCAGCCAGCCCGGCCGCGCCTGTCCTGTTTCGATCTGCAAGGCTTGAAGACTAGCACAACGCGGCAAAAGGAAAAGCCGCTGATTCGCGGCGGGATGCTGCTTGCTCGGATCGCGCCCTAGCGATCCACGGCGCTGCGATAGACGTAGCCGCGTTTGTCGCCGGTCGCCACCTCGCACCAGGATTTGCAGGAATAGAGGGTCACCCGCGTGCCTTCGTCCAGCGTGCCCAGGGCGGAGGCGGAGCGGCGGGGGCCGGAGCGCAGGGTCACATCCATGCTGATGCGGGCCGTGCGCGTGTCCGCGGTCTTCGGCGCCGTGTCCTTGGAAGCGCTGTCCTTGGTGGAGGCGTCCCCGGCCGCCGCGTCGCCGGAGGCGAGGGCGATGTCGCGCGGGCGTGCGGCGGGCAGGGGGGCCGCCTGCGCCGGTGGCGGGGCCTCCGCCACGGTGCCGTCGGGGCCATCGGTCATGGCGGCGGCCTCCGGCAGGGCCTGCTCGTCGGTTTCCATGGGCTCCAGGAAGGCCGGACGGGCGAAGTCCGCCGGGGTGGGCGGGGCGGTGTCGGGCGCGGCCACGGACGCCGCCATGGCGTTCACCGGCGCCGGATCGGCCACGCCGCCGGGATGGCCGAGGATGGAGGCCACCTTCGCCGAAAGCCGCGGATGGAGCGGGCCGGAGATCTGCACCGGCTGCGGCGCCGGCTTGACGTTGCCGGGCGCCACCAGATGCAGGGCGAACAGGCCGCCGCTGCCGAGAATGAGCACGGCTGCGGAAACCCCCAGCACCCGCCAGAGGGTGGTGCCATCGCTGCGGCGGCTGCGGCGTTGCGGGCGGGCACGGGGACTGGCGCCGATGCGCGGGCGCACGGCGGTGGGCCCGTTGTCCTGCACCCATGCAGCAGCCGGGTCGGGAGCGTCATCGAGGATGTCATCCTCGAAATCGTCGATGCGTCGGTGCGCGCGCTGGAGTCCAGCCATGCATTCGCCTCCCTGCCAACCCGGTTGCGGAGAGTTGGGACAGACTCGAAGGTCACATCACCAGTGAAGGGGAAGGGGTTTAGATCCGGTTCCCGTCGCCCTTCTTCATTCCCTTTGCCAGCAAAAGGCCGGCCGAATGCGTGGACACTGCCCGGCAATTGCGGCCGTTATTTGCCCGGGAGGTAATGGAGAAATCCGGCATTGCGCAACGGGTGCCGGGCGGGGTCAGCGTCCCGGCACCCGCCACCAGGTTTCCGGCACGGTGCCGTAGAGGGAGGGGCGCTGCGGGCGGGCGATGCGGGTCCAGCGGGCCAGCCACTGGCCGGGCGTGTGGAACAGGGGCACCCCATAGGCGCCGGACACCAGCACCCGGTCGAGCACCCGCGCGGCGGCCAGGTAATCCGCCTCGTCGCTGGCGGCGAGCAAAGCGGCGATGGCGGCGTCGATGGCCGGCGTCTTCGCGCCCATGTAGTTGCGCGTGCCCGGCGTGTCGGCGGCGGCGGCGCCGAAATAGAAGGCCTGCTCGTTGCCGGGGGAGAGGGATTGCCCCCAGGCATAAGGCATCATGTCGAAATCATAGGAGGCGCGGCGCGCATCGTATTGCACCGCATCCACATAGCGCACCTGCGCCGTGATGCCGGCGCGGTCGAGCTGGCTGGCGTAGGCGAGGGCGAGGCGCTCGTGTTCGCGCGTCGTCACCATCAGCTCGAAGGCGAAGGGGGCGCCGGTGTCGCGCCGCACCAGGCGGCCCTTGCGCAGCTCCCAGCCCGCCGCCTCCAGAAGGTCCAGCGCCGCCTTCAGGCGGGCGCGGTCGCGGCCGGAGCCGTCGGACACGGGCGGGCGATAGGTGCCGGCCAGCACGTCGGCCACCACCGCATCGGGGAAGGGGGCGAGCAGGGCAAGCTCGCGCGCATCCGCCGGCCGCCCGGCAAAGGAGAGGTCCGAGCCTTCGAAATAGCTGGCGGTGCGCAGATAGAGCCCGTGGTAGAAGCTGCGGTCCAGCCACTCGAAATCGAACAGCTCGATGAGCGCGCGCCGCACCCGCACATCGGCGAAGATGGCGCGGCGGGTGTTGAAGACGAAGGCGGAATAGGGCTTGGGCAGGCCAGTGGGGATCACCTCGCGCACCACCTCGCCGGCGCGGGCGGCGGGAAAGTCATAGCCGGTTTCCCAGCGGCCCGGGCTGCCTTCGAAGCGCGCATCCACCAGCCCCTTGCGGAACGCCTCGAACTCGCTGTTGGCGTCGCGGAACCAGGTGAAGCGCACGGTGTCGAAATTATAGAGGCCGCGATTGGCGGGCAGATCGCGCCCCCAGTAGTCGGGATTGCGCACCAGCGTCACCGACGCCCCTGCATCCACGGCGCCGATGCGGTAGGGGCCGGAGCCGGTGAGGGGCGAAAGGCTGGTTTCCTCGAACCGCTCGCGGCGGATGGCGGCGCGGGAGAACACCGGCATCAGCCCCATGATGAGGGGTAGTTCCGCGTCCGGCTCGGCGAAGGTGAAGCGCACCGTGTGCGCGTCCGGCGCCTCGGCCCGGCCCACCTTGGAATAATACAGGCGGTGGTTCGGGCGCCCCATCTCGCGCATCAGTTCGAACGAGAACAGCACGTCGGCGCTGGTCACAGGCGTGCCGTCGGAAAAGCGGGCGCGCGGGTCGAGGTTGAATTCCACATAGCTGCGCGCGGCATCGGTGGCCGCCGCCCGGGCGATGAGGGGATAGAGGGTGAAGGGCTCGTCCAGCGATCGGGCCATCAGGCTCTCCACCACGTAGCCGCGCACGAAGGCGGGGGCGGAGCCCTTCACGATGAAGGGGTTGAGGCTGTCGAAGGTGCCCAGCAGGGAGAGGTCCAGCCGCCCGCCCTTGGGCGCGGCAGGGTCGGCATAGGGAAAGGCGGTGAAATCGGCCGGCAGGTCCGGCGTGCCGCGCATGGCCAGCGCCGGCGCGGGCACATCCGGCGCGGCCGCGGCCGCTGGCGCCAGGCCCGGGGCTGCCGTCAGCAGCGCCAGCAGGAGAAGGCCGCTCAGCCGTGGCCGCATGGTGTCTTCCGCCTCCCTGGGCCGGTCGGGTCCGCTGCCTGGACCCGCGCGGGGCGGTGCGCCCGCATGCGATGGCCTTGAGCTCCGGCGTGCCCGGCCGGTGCCGTTTGCGGCACTTTCGCGCGGTTTGGGGCCGCGCCTGTCGTTTGTTGGCCGCATTCTTCGGCAAGGTAGGCGCCGAACGCCGCTTCGCCAAGGGGAATGGGATTCGCCACCTTCTCGCCTCAATTGGGCCGGAGACAGCCGGGGTTTCAGAGGGAGGCGGGCGGATCGGCGCATGTGCGCGTGCGCGGCGCGAGCCCAGCGGCAAAGACCACAGGAAAGGCCACACGACCATGACCCAATCCACCGCGCGCCTGACGGCCGGGATTGCCGCCGCGCTCCTCACCGTGGGGCTTGCCGGCCCGGCATTCTCTCAGGCCCAGCCCGCGGCCCCCGCCAAGCCGGCGGCGCCGGCCAAGCCGGCCGCCAAGCCGGCCGCCCCGGCTCCCGCGGCCAATGCCGCTCCCGCCCAGCCGGAGCCCACCTTCTTCAACTCGCCCTGGGAGAAGATCTGCCAGGAGATCACCGACGAGAAGGACCCCAAGGTCAAGAAGAAGGCCTGCCAGATCACCCAGGTGGTGGGCGTGAACGACCAGCCGCTGGCCCAGGTGGTCATCAGCGGGCTGGAAGGCGATCCGCGCCGCCTGCTCAACCTGTCCGTGCCCCTCGGCTTCCTGATCCAGCCCGGCATGCGCGTGGTGTTCGACGGCAGCGCGACCCCGGTGCCGTTCGTGGCCTGCGTGGCGGTGCCGAACGTGGGGCCGCTGTGCAGCGCCCAGGCGCAGGTGGATGCGGACTTCGTGAACAAGATGAAGACCGCCAAGTCGGTGCATGTGGAAGCCCGCAACGTGGGCAACCGCGAGGTCAAGCTGCCCATCTCCAACGCCGATTTCGCCAAGGTGTATGACAGCCCCGGCATGGACGTGAAGGTGGCCGCCGAGCTTCAGCGCAAGCGCATGGAAGAGGCCCGCGCCGCCCAGCAGCAGCAGGAAGAGCAGAGCAAGGCGGCCCTGCTGAAGAAGGGCCAGGAGCTGGAGCAGCGCGCCAAGGGCGCCCAGTGATGCCGCGCCTGCCCCGGCAGGCGTAACGGCGTCGGGAAATCGAAAAGGGGCCGGCTCGTCGCCGGCCCCTTTTTCATGGATGGCCCCGGCCCGGGGGCGCGCTCTCACTCGAGGATAGAGAACGCGTTACCCGATCAGCTTGCGATGCAAGCTGATCGGCGCGTGCTCTAGTTCAGCAGGTCGGGCCGCACCCGCCAGCCGCCTTCCGAATCCTGCGAGAGGGCCTCGCTCACCTTGGGGTGGCGCACCGGCTCGTCGGACAGGTCGCGTTCCAGATTCTGCTCGGACACATAGGCCACATACTCGCTGTCCGCATTCTCCGCGAGCAGGTGGTAGAAGGGCTGGTCCTTGTTGGGGCGGATGTCCTCGGGGATGGAGAGCCACCATTCCTCGGTGTTGTCGAACACCGGGTCCACGTCGAACACCACGCCGCGGAAGGGGAAGTGCTTGTGGCGCACCACCTCGCCGATGCGGAACTTGGCCTGCCGCATGCCGCCGGGGGGAAGGTCCGCCGGGGCGGGCGGGGGCGGGGCGATGGCTGCCGCCTCCACCGCCGGTACGGCGGCGGATCTGCTCCGCGCATTCTGACGTGTGGCCATGTGGTGCGCCTCTATGTCCGCGTGGTCCGGGCCCGCCGGGCCCGGCCGCTGTTGTCCCGCCTTGCGGCAATCGGTGTCCCGCGGCGGGTCCGCGGGACGCATTCCCCTCGTTTCTCTCACAAACCGTAGGCTTTTCCCATCTCCGGGTCCTTGGCTGCGACGATCCGGGCAAGATCGACGATCACTTTCGCCTGCTTCCAGGTGGCGTCGTCCTGCATCTTGCCGTCGATCATCACCGCGCCGGCACCGTCCGGCATGGCTTCCAGGATCTTCAGGGCGAAGGCCACCTCGCCGGGATCGGGCGAGAACACCCGCTTGGCGATCTCGATCTGGGTGGGGTGCAGCGACCAGGCGCCCACGCAGCCCTGGAGGAAGGCGTTGCGGAACTGGCTCTCGCACGCCGCGAGGTCGGCAAAGTCGCCGAACGGGCCGTAGAAGGGCTTGATGCCGTTGGCGGCGCAGGCATCCACCATCTTGCCGACGGTGTAGTGCCACAAGTCCTGCTGGTAGCCCATGCGGGGGGCGTCGCCGTCGGGGTCGGCCAGCACCTTGTAGTCGGGATGGCCGCCGCCGACCCGGGTGGTCTTCATGGCGCGGGAGGCGGCAAGGTCCGCCGGTCCCAGGCTCATGCCGTGCATGCGCGGGGAGGCGCTGGCGATCTCCTCCACATTCTTCACGCCCTCGGCGGTCTCCAGGATGGCGTGGATGAGGATGGGCTTCTCGATGGCGTGGCGCGCCTCCAGCTGGGCCAGCAGCTGGTCGAGATAATGGATGTCCCAGGCGCCTTCCACCTTGGGCAGCATGATGACGTCGAGCTTGTTGCCGATCTCGCCGACGATCTCGGTGATGTCGTCCAGCACCCAGGGGCTGTTGAGGCAGTTGATGCGGGTCCACAGGCCGGTGGCGCCGAAATCGGTGGCCTTGGCCATCTCGATGAAGCCCCTGCGGGCGGCTTCCTTGGCATCGGAGGGAATCGCATCCTCCAGATTGCCCAGCACCACGTCCACCTGCCTGGCGATGTCCGGCACCTTGGCGCGCATCTTTTCCAGGTGCGGCGGCACGAAATGGATCATGCGCTCGAGCCGTACCGGCAGCTCGCGATAGGGCGCGGGCGCGCCGATGGCGAGCGGCTTGAAGAATTGGCGCGGCAGCTTCATCTCTCCCCCCGTGGGTCCGGCCGGGGGCACCCTTGCCCCGCCTGCGCGCGAACCTGTTGATTGCAATGCACCATAGCTGGCGCGGCGGCGCAACGCGACTTGATGGGGACGCGCCGCCCGCCCATATGCACACACCAACGATAGGGCGAGGCGGGTTCGGATGATATCGCGGCGGCACGTGCTTTTCGGCCTCGGCGGCCTCGCCTTTTCGCTCCGCCCGGCCCTGTCCCGCGACTTCTGGGGCGCGCCGGCGGCCGATGCGCCGCAGGATTTCATCTTCGGCTACGGAACCCTGATCAACGAGCCCTCGCGCACCGCCACGTCGGGGCGGCAGGTGGCGGCGGTGCCGGCGCGCATCAGCCCCGCCTTCGGCTATGTGCGGGCGTGGGTGGCGCGGGCCGGCGGCCGCTCCGGCGCCGGCTTCACCGCTCTGGGGCTGCGCCCGCGGGGGCGGGGGAGGCGCCGTCCAGCATCAATGGCGTGGTGTTTCCGGTGAAGGATGCGCAGGAGATGGCTGCCTTCGACCGCCGCGAGGGCGGCTATGTGCGGGTGGAGGTGCTGCCCGCCTTGATGGAGCCGGTGGGCTGGCAGGGCCTGCCGCGGGCGGGGCGGGTGTGGGTCTATGTGCCGAAGGGCGCCGCCGGCGGGCAGGCCGGCCCCCTGCCGCTGCCGGATGCGGATTTCCCGGTGCTGCAATCCTATGTGGACGTGGTGCTGCAGGGTGCCCTCGCCGAGGGGGCGGACTTCGCGCGGGAGCTGGTGGCCACCACCTTCGACTGGAGCCCCTTCTGGCTCGACGACCGCCCGGTGCCCCGCCGCCCCTGGGCGAACACGCCGGAGGCCGGCGCCATCGACCGGCTGCTCGCCGCGGTGGAGCCGGCGGCGGGCCAGTTCGCCAACCGCCTGTATCCCGAGCTCTACGCCGCCCGCCACCTGCAGGGCGCCGCCGCAGCTCCCAAAGCCGGGGTGCGGTAGAGCCGGGTCCGGCGCCGCGCTTTCCTTCGCCGGGCCGGCCCTTTAAGAAGGACGGCGCGCCCCGGCGGGCGCATCCCCTGCAGTTCCAGCCTCGGCGCGGCGGCGCCGCCCCCGGCGATCATGAGCGATCTCTTCGGCCTCGCCTTCCCGTTCTTCGGGCTGATCTTCCTCGGCTATTTCTGCGGCCGGGTGGTGAAGCTGCCGGAGAGCGGGCTCGCCTGGCTCTCCTTCTTCATCATCTATGTGGCGCTGCCGGCGCTGTTCTATCGCATCGTGGCGCAGACGCCGTTTGCGGAGCTGGCCAACCCGGCCTTCATCCTGGCGGTGGTGGCCTCCACCACGGCGACGGCCCTCCTCGCCCTGGCCATCGGCCTGTGGTTCCGGCGCGGCCATGTGGGGGAGGCGGCCATCGCCACCACCATCGGCGCCTATGCCAATGTGGGCTACATGGGTCCGGGCCTCACCCTGGCGGCGCTGGGGCAGGCGGCGGCCACCCCGGCGGCCCTCATCTTCGCCTGCGACAGCGTGTTCTTCTTCACCCTCGTGCCGCTGCTGATGGCCATGCGCGGGCGCGGGGAAAGCCTTGTCCACACCCTCGGCCTCATCGCCCGGCGGGTGCTGACCCACCCCTTCAACATCGCCACCCTGGCCGGCGTGCTGGCGGCGGCGCTGGAGTTCCGCGAGCCGGAAGCGCTCTCGCGCATGCTGGATTTCCTGAAGAATGCCGCCGCCCCCTGCGCCCTGTTCACCCTCGGGGTGACGGTGGCGCTGCGCCGGCTGTCGCGGCTGCCGGTGGAGCTGGCGCCGCTGCTGGCGCTGAAGCTGTTCGTGCACCCGGCCATCGCGCTGGTGTCGCTGTCCCTGTTCGGGCCGTTCTCGCCGGTGTGGGCGCAGACGCTGCTGCTGATGGCGGCGCTGCCGCCGGCGCTGAACGCCTTCGTGCTGGCGCGGCAATATCATGTGTTCGTGGAGGAGGCATCCACCGCCGTCCTCATCGGCACCCTCTCGTCGGTGGTGACGGTGACGGGGATGCTCTACCTGCTGCGCGAGCAGCTGATTCCGCTCACGCTGCTGCCGTGAGGGCGCTCACGCCGCCCGCTCGCCGATGCCCAGCCGCATGAGGGTGCGGCGCAGCGGCCCCACTCGGTCCAGGAGATAGAGGCCGAAGCCGCGCGCGCTCTGGATCGGCACCAGATCCGACAGGAGCGAGCGGTTGAGCAGGTCCACCGCCGTCATGCGCCCGGAAATGTCGCGCCGGCGCGCGGCGGCGTAGCGCGAAAGAACCTCCGGGGCGCCCGGGTCCCCCCCGGCGGTGAAGGCGGTGGCGGCGAGGTCCACCAGGCCGGCGGCGTCGCGCAGGCCCAGGTTCAGCCCCTGCGCGCCGATGGGCGGCATGATGTGGGCGGCCTCCCCGATGAGGGCGATGCGGGGCGCCACGATCTCCTGCGCCGTCTCCGCCGCCAGCGGGAAGGCGCCGCGGCCCGGCTCCATCTCGAACCGGCCGAGGACGGAGGCGGCGCGCGCCTCCAGCTCGGCGGCAAGCGCCCTGTCGTCGAGGCCGAGCAGGCGCACCGCCTCCCGCTCGCTCACCACGCAGACGATGGAGGAGCGCTGCCCGGGCAGGGGCACCAGGGTGAAGGGGCCGGTCTCGGTGTGGAATTCGGTGGAGGTGTCCTCGTGCGGCCGGCTGTGGCGCACGGTGGCGGTGAAGGCCACCTGCGGATAGGCGCGGGTGCGCATGCGGATGCCGGCGGCGGTGCGCACGGTGGAGTTGCGCCCGTCGGCGCCGGCCACCAGCCGGGCGTGCAGGGTGCCGCCGTCGGACAGCCGCAGGGTGATGGCGTCGGCCTGCGCCTCCAGGCCGGCGAGGGCGGTGCGGGCGATGTGCAGCCCGGGGCAGGCCAAGGCGGCATGCAGCAGCGCGCCGCGCAAGGCGTCGTTCTCGATATTGTAGCCGAAGGTCTCCAGCCCGATTTCCGCCGAGCGGAAGGTGACCTCCGGCGCGCGCACCAGGCGGCGGGTGGCATCGGCGATGCGCATGTCCCGCAGCGGGGCGGCCTTGCCGGCGATGTCCGCCCACACGCCGAAATCCTCCAGGATGCGCACGGAGCCTTCCAGCAAGGCGGTGGTGCGATGGTCCGGCCCGCGCTCCGGCCCGGTGACGAGGGCGGTGGGCACGCCCCGCGCCGCAAGGCCGATGGCGGTGGCAAGGCCGGCGGGTCCCGCGCCCACCACGACCACGTCGTGCATGTCGCCGCGTTCCATCCGCATCTCCTCCCTGTGGTTCACGCCCGAGACTAGAGCCGGATCGCGGCGGGGAAAAGCGCGGCGGGAGGGCGGTCATGTCGCAGCCGGGAACGCACGTGTGGCGCCTTTGGCACGGCTGCCAGCTTTCATCCATGGGCGGGGGCGGGGCCGGTTGCGGGCGCCGCCCGTTGCCGCATTCTTCCGGCACGAGTCGCACGGGGAGGGGCCGGATGCTGGAGTGGATCGCGTCGCCGGAGGCCTGGGCCGCCCTGGTCACGCTCACCGCCATGGAAATCATCCTTGGCATCGACAATGTGGTGTTCATCTCGCTGGTGGTGCAGCGCCTGCCGCCGGAACAGGCGCTGCGGGCGCGGCAGGTGGGGCTTTCGGCGGCGCTGGGCCTGCGCATCGCTCTGCTGTTCGCCCTGTCATGGCTCATCGGCCTGCAGCAGACGCTGTTCTCGGTGTTCGGCCACGATTTTTCCTGGCGCGACCTCATCCTCGCCGGGGGCGGCGCCTTCCTCATCGCCAAGGCGACCCATGAGATGCACGCGGCGGTTGAGGGCGACGACGAGCCGGGCGACGACACCATGGCCCGTGCCGGCCGCGCCTTCCTGCTGGTGGTGGGGCAGGTGATCCTTCTGGATCTCATCTTCTCGGTGGATTCCATCCTCACCGCCATCGGCATGGCCGAGCACCTGGAAATCATGGTGCTGGCGGTGATCGTGGCGGTGGGACTCATGTTCATGGCGTTCGGGGCCGCTCTCGGCCTTCATCGCCGCCCATCCCACCACCAAGATGCTGGCGCTGGCCTTCCTGGTGCTGATCGGCATGACGCTGGTGGCGGACGGCTTCGGGGTGCATATCCCCAAGGGCTATATCTATGCCGCCATGGCCTTCTCGGTGCTGGTGGAGATGCTGAACGTCGCCGCAGCGGGGCGCCGCCGCCGGCGGATCGAGGCCCGGCGCGGCGGAGGCGCAGAATGAGCGGCAGGGTTCTCATGGTGACGGGCGGCAGCCGGGGCATCGGCGCCGCCTGCGTGGTGAAGGCCGCGGCGGCGGGCTACGGGCGAATCGCCCTCAACTACACCCGCGACGCGGAAGCGGCGGAACGCACGGCGCAGGCCGCCCGCGCGCTGGGGGCCGAGGTGGCGGTGATCCAGGCGGACGTGGGGCGCCGGCCGGAGATCGAGCGTCTGTTCGCCCAGACCGATGCCCGCCTCGGCCGCGTCACCCACCTCATCAACAATGCCGGCATCACCGGCCGCGCCGGCCCCCTGAGCGAGGCCGACCCGGAGGAGATGGCGCGGGTGGTGGACCTCAACGTCACCGGCGCCATGCTGGTGGCGCAGCAGGCGGTGCGCCGCATGTCGGCGGCGGGCGGCGGCAGCGGCGGGGCCATCGTCAATCTGTCGTCCATGGCCGCAACCCTCGGCGCCGCCGGCGAATATGTGTGGTACGCCGCCAGCAAGGGCGCCATGGACAGCTTCACCATCGGCCTTGCCCGCGAGGTGGCGCGGGAGGGCATCCGCGTGAATGCGGTGGCCCCGGGCCTCATCGCCACCGAGATTCATGATGCGAGCGGGGCGCCCGGGCGGCTGGAGCGGCTCATTCCCACCACGCCCATCGCCCGCCCGGGCACGGCGGAGGAGGTGGCGCAGGCGGTGCTGTTCCTGCTCTCGGAAGCGGCCAGCTATACCACCGGCGCGGTGCTGAAGGTGTCGGGCGGGCGCTGAAGGGCGCTTGCGGCGGCACCGGCCGGGCCTATGATCCGTTTCGCTTTTCAGAAGATCAACAGGGGCGGGCGTCATGGTCCATGCGGTTCGGGTGCATCACACGGGCGGTCCCGAGGTGCTCACCTATGAGGATGTGACGGTGCCGCCGCCCGGCCCCGGTGAAGTGCAGGTGCGCCACACCGCCATCGGCCTCAATTACATCGACGTTTATTTCCGCACCGGCCTCTACAAGGCCGCCAGCCTGCCCTTCGTGCCCGGCAACGAGGGGGCGGGCGTGGTGGAGGCGGTGGGGCCGGACGTGAACGATTTCCACCCCGGCGACCGGGTGGCCTATGCCATGGCCATCGGCGCCTATGCGGAGCTGCGCAACGTGCCGGCCGCCGTGCTGCTGCATTTGCCCGCCGCCATCGACGACCGCACCGCCGCCGCGATGATGCTGAAGGGCATGACCGCGCAATATCTCGTGCGCCGCACCCACCATGTGAAGCCGGGCGACGTGATTCTGGTACAGGCGGCCGCCGGCGGGGTGGGGCTCATCCTGTGCCAGTGGGCGAAGCACCTCGGCGCCACCGTCATCGGCACCGTGGGGTCGAAGGACAAGGCCGAGCTGGCCCTCACCCATGGCTGCGACGAGGTGATTCTCTACCGCGACGAGGATTTCGTCCACCGGGTGAAGGAGATCACCGCCGGCAAGCTGTGCGACGTGGTCTATGACGGGGTGGGGCAGGCCACCTATCCCGCCTCCCTCGACTGCCTGAAGCCGCTGGGCCTGTGGGTGAGCTTCGGCAACGCCTCCGGCGCCATCCGGAATTTCGACCTCCTCACGCTGTCGCAGAAGGGTTCGCTGTTCGCCACCCGCCCCACCCTGGCAACCTTCGTGTCCAAGCGCCACGACCTCATCGCCACCGCCAACGACCTGTTCGAGGCGGTGCTGACCGGGGCGGTGAAGATCCCGATCCACCAGACCTATGCGCTGAAGGATGTGCAGAAGGCCCATGTGGACCTCGAATCCCGCCGCACCACGGGTTCCACCCTGCTGCTGCCGTGAGGGGGCGTGCAGGGGCGGCAGCCGAGCCTTGCGCCGGCCGCTCTTGCGCACAATATCCGTGAAACTTATGGATGAGGCGGGCGCGGCTCCCGCCTTGCCCGTGCTGCGACGGATCGTTCCCGGCCATGATGCGCCAATACGAACTCGTCGAGCGCGTTCGACGGTATAATCCCAACACCGACGAGGCGCTGCTCGACCGCGCCTATGTCTACGCCATGAGGGCGCACGGCAGCCAGCTGCGTGCGTCGGGGGACCCCTATTTCTCCCACCCCCTCGAAGTGGCCGCCATCCTCACCGACCTGAAGCTGGACGACGCCACCATCGTCGCCGCTTTGCTGCACGACACCATCGAGGACACCGACGCCACCAAGGGCGAGATCGAGCGCCTGTTCGGCGCGCAGATCGCGACGCTGGTGGAGGGGCTCACCAAGATCAAGAAGCTGGACCTCGTGTCCAAGCAGGCCAAGCAGGCCGAGAACCTGCGCAAGCTGCTGCTCGCCATCGCCGACGACGTGCGGGTGCTGCTGGTGAAGCTGGCGGACCGCCTGCACAACATGCGCACCCTGAAATGGGTGCCGCCGGAAAAGCGCGACCGGGTGGCCCAGGAGACCCTGGACATCTACGCGCCGCTGGCCGCGCGCATGGGCATGCAGGACATGCGCGAGGAGCTGGAGGACCTGGCGTTCCGCCAGCTCTCGCCCGAGGCCTACGAATCCATCGCCACCCGGGTGTCGGAGCTGCGGCAGGGCAATGGCGCCCTGGTGCAGGAGATCGAGCGCGAGCTGAAGGACGAGCTGGCCCGGCGCGGCATCACCGCGGACGTGAAGGGGCGCGAGAAGCGGCCCTATTCCATCTGGGGCAAGATGGAGCGCAAGGCCATCGGCTTCGAGCAGCTGTCCGACCTCTACGGCTTCCGCGTCATCGTCTCCTCGGTGGAGGACTGCTACCGCGCGCTGGGGGTGATCCACACCAAGTGGCCCATCGTGCCGGGCCGCTTCAAGGATTACATCTCCACCCCCAAGCCCAACGACTACCGCTCCCTGCACACCACCATCATCGGCCCGCGCCGGCAGCGGGTGGAGATGCAGATCCGCACCCGCGACATGGAGGAGATCGCCGAATACGGCATCGCAGCCCATGCCCTCTACAAGGACGCCACCGGCGCGCCCGGGCCCATGCTCTCCAACGAGAGCCGCGCCTATGCCTGGCTGCGCAAGACCATCGAGAACCTCTCCCACGGCCTGTCGCCGGAAGAATTCCTGGAGCATACCAAGCTCGAACTGTTCCACGACCAGGTGTTCTGCTTCACCCCCAAGGGCCGGCTCATCGCCCTGCCGCGCAAGGCCACGCCCATTGATTTCGCCTATGCGGTGCATACCGACGTGGGCAACACGGCGGTGGGCTGCAAGATCAACGGCTCCATCGCGCCGCTGGTGTCCGAGCTGAAGAACGGCGACGAGGTGGAGATCATCACCTCCAAGGCCCAGACCCCGCCGGGGGCGTGGGAGACCATCGCCGTCACCGGCAAGGCGCGGGCGGCGGTGCGGCGGGCCACGCGCACCGCGGTGCGGGCGCAATATGCCGGCCTCGGCCGCAAGATCGCCGAGCGGGCCTTCGCCAAGGCGGGCAAGCCCTTCTCCGAGGAGGCGGTGGCCAAGGCCACCCACCGCCTGGCCCGCACCGCCGCCGACGACGTGTTCGCCGCCGTGGGCCGGGGCGAGATCAAGACCGACGACCTGGTGCGCGCCGTCCATCCCGACTGGTCCCCGCCCCGCCTCGACGAGCCCGCCGAGCGCGGCGGCAGCGGCGAGGGCTGGTTCGAGCTGAAGCGCGGCCACAACCTCAAGTTCAAGATCCCCGGCGGCGCCCAGGCGGAACGGCTGGACGCCATTCCCATCCGCGGCATCAACGGCGAACTCCCGGTGCGCTTCGCCCCCGAGGGCGGGGCGGTGCCGGGCGACCGCATCGTCGGCATCCTCACCCCCGGCGAGGGCATCACGGTCTATCCCATCCAGTCGGCGGCGCTGCAGAGTTTCGAGGACACGCCGGAGCGCTGGCTGGACGTGCGCTGGGACGTGGACGAACTTTCCGACGGCCGCTTCCCCGCCCGCATCGCCGTCACCGCCCGCAATGCCCCGGGCTCGCTGGCCCAGGTGGCGAGCGCCATCGGCGACCGCGGCGGCAACATCGAGGGGCTCACCATGCGCTCGCGCTCGGCCGACTTCACGGAAATGGTGATCGACGTGGAGGTGTTCGACCTGCGACACCTCAACAGCATCGTGGCGGACCTGAAGGCCCGCGAGGTGGTGGCCAATGTGGAGCGCGTCAACGGCTGAGGCCGTGGCAATTTCCGGGAGCGACGGCAGATGACCATGCTGAAGGCGGTGCGGCTGGGGGTGAATGTGGATCACGTGGCCACGGTGCGCAACGCGCGCGGCGGCAGCCATCCCGACCCGGTGCGCGCCGCCGCCCTTGCCAAGGCCGCCGGGGCGGACGGCATCACCGCCCATCTGCGCGAGGATCGCCGCCACATCCGCGATGCGGACATGGAGCGGCTGAAGGCCGAAATCGACCTGCCGCTCAATTTCGAGATGGCCGCCACCGACGAGATGGTGGCCATCGCCAGCCGCATCCGCCCCCATGCCTGCTGCCTGGTGCCCGAGCGGCGGGAGGAGCGCACCACCGAAGGCGGGCTCGATGCCGCCGGACAGGCGGCCGAGCTGGCGCCGCGCATCGCCGCTCTGAAGGCGGCGGGCATCCGCATTTCCCTGTTCATCGCCGCCGACCCCGCCCAGATTGCGGCGGCGCACGCGCTCGGCGCCGACATCGTGGAGCTGCACACCGGCGCCTGGTGCGACGCCTGCGCGGAAGGCCGCGGCGCGGCGGCGGAGGCCGAGTTCGCGCGCCTGACCCAGGGCGCCCGGCAGGCGGCGGCGCTGGGGCTGGAGGTGCACGCCGGCCACGGGCTCGACTATGCCACCGCCGAGCGCATGGCCGCCTTTCCCGAGATCGTGGAGCTGAACATCGGCCACTTCCTCGTGGGCGAGGCGCTGTTCACCGGGCTGGAGGGGGCCATTGCCCACATGCGCGCGGCCATATCCCGGGGGCGGGCGCAGCTGGCCGGCGGGGCGGCCGCATGATCATCGGCATCGGCTCGGACTTCTCCGACGCGCGGCGCATCGCCCGCTCCATCGAGCGGTTCGGCGACCGCTTCCTCGACCGGGTGTTCACCCCGGCGGAGCGGGCCAAGGCGGACCGGCGCAAGCTGCGGGCGGAGACCTATGCCAAGCGCTTCGCCGCCAAGGAGGCCTGCGCCAAGGCGCTGGGCACCGGGCTGAGCCATGGGGTGTTCTGGCGCGACATGGGGGTGGTGAACCTGCCCTCCGGCCAGCCCACGTTGGAACTGACCGGCGGCGCCGCCCGCCGCCTCGCCGCTCTGGTGCCGGAGGGCTATGCGCCGCGCATCCACCTTTCCCTCACCGACGAGGGCCCGCTGACGGCGGCGCATGTGATCATCTCGGCGGAGCTACTGCCGCCGGGCTGAGAGGGGCGCGGGCGCGGTGTGTGCGTTGCCCGCGCCGGGCGAAGCCTCTATACCCGCGCATCGGCTTGCGGGGACGCACGCCATTTCGGCGTCTCCTCCTCAGTTTCGGCGCAGTTTCAACTACCCTGCGCTTCATCTTCAGATTTTAGGCTCCCGATGACCGCAACCAGCGACTCGAAGAAGGACGGCGGCTTTCTTGAAACCGTGCGGGTGATCGTCCATGCGCTGCTGATCGCGCTGGTGATCCGCACGCTGCTGTTCCAGCCCTTCAACATCCCCTCGGGCTCCATGAAGGACACGCTGCTGATCGGGGATTATCTGTTCGTCTCGAAATACAGCTACGGCTATTCCCGCTTCTCGATTCCCTTCTCGCCCAACCTGTTCTCCGGCCGCATCCTGGGCGCCGAGCCGGACCGCGGCGACGTGGTGGTGTTCAAGCTGCCGAAGGACAACGAGACGGACTACATCAAGCGCATCGTCGGCATGCCCGGCGACAAGATCCAGATGATCGGCGGGCTGCTGCACATCAACGGCGTGCCGGTGACGCGCGAGCGCCTGCCGGACGTGACCGAGGACGACGGGGCGGGCCGCAAGGTGCCGGTGAAGCGCTGGCGCGAGACCTTGCCCAACGGCGTCAGCTTCGAAACCCTGGATCTGGCGGATAACGGCTTCTACGACAATACGCCGGTGTATGATGTGCCGGCCGGTCATTTCTTCATGATGGGCGATAACCGCGACAATTCGGCAGACAGCCGGGTTCTGAGCCAGGTGGGCTACGTGCCGTTCGAGAATCTCATCGGCAAGGCGCAGGTGATCTTCTTCTCGATCGACGAGGGCGCTTCTGCATGGCAGGTTTGGACGTGGCCTTGGACGGTGCGATGGGATCGGCTGTTCACACGGGTACATTGAACGGCTCGGGCGCGGACCTCGCGCATCTCGAGGAGCGGATCGGCTACCGCTTCCGCGACCGGTCCATCCTCGACCTCGCCTTGTCCCATATCAGCGCCGTGAAGGGCGAGGCCCCGCGGCTGCGCTCCTACCAGCGCATGGAATTCCTTGGCGACCATGTGCTCGGCTGCGTGGTGTCGCACATGCTTTACATGGCCTTTCCCGAGGGGGAGGAGGGCGAGCTTTCGCGCCGGCTGGCCGAACTGGTGCGCGAGGAGGCCTGCGCCGAGGTGGCGGAAGACATGAATCTGGGGCCCTTCATCCGGCTGGGGCCGGGGGAGAGCCAGTCCGGCGCGCACAAGAGGCGGGCGATCCTGGCCGATGTGGCCGAGGGCGTGGTGGCCGCGGTGTTCCTGGATGGCGGCTATGAAGCGGCCAACGCCTTGGTGGAACGCTTCTGGCGCCCGCGGCTGGAAGCGCCGCGCCGGCCGCTGCGCGACGCCAAGACGGTGCTGCAGGAATGGGCGCAGGCCCGCGGGCTGCCGCCCCCCTCCTACCGGGAGGTGCGGCGCTCGGGTCCCGACCATGCGCCCCGCTTCACTGTGGCGGTGGACCTGCCGGGGCTGAAATCGGCCGAGGCGGATGGCGCATCCAAGCAGAGTGCACAGAAGGCGGCAGCCGCTGCCTTCCTCGTCCGCGAGGGCGTGTGGCGGGAGGGCGAGGCGTGAGCGAATCCGGCAAGAAGAGCAGCAGGAAAGCGGACAAGGCGCTGGACACGGTGGACGAGCGCAAGGCCGGCAAGACGGCCGGTTCCGCCAAGGCCGCCAAGGCGGCGGCTTCCGCGATGCCGGTCGCCGCGACCGGTGAGGCCGGGGCCGACGGCAAGAAGGCGGGCAAGAAGGCGGGCAAGAAGGCGGGCGGCAAGGCCGCTGCCAAGGCCGATGGCGCTGCGGGCGCGGCCATGACGGCGCCTGCCGCGGGGGGCAAGGTGGGCAAGGCTGACAAGTCCAAGGCCGGCAAGGCCGCGGATGAAACGGCCGGCGGGAAGGCGGGGAAGAAATCCGCCAAGGCGTCCGGCAGCGAGAAGGTCGGCAAGACTGCCGGCAAGAAGGCGGGCAAGAAGACGGGCGAGAAGGCGGGCGACGCGACCGATGGCGCGGCCGAGCCCGCCACCTATGCCGTGGCGCCCGCCCCCCATGTGCCGGATGCGGCGGTGATCGCGGCGGTCGCGGCGTCCGCCATCGAGGTGGAGGGCGAGGTGGAGGGCGAGGCGGCCCCGGAGCTGCAGGCGGAAGCAGCCGCAGAGGCGCCCGGCGAGAGTCCCCTGTTTGCGGCCGATGGCGACCCGGTGGACGACGAGGCCGAAGACGACGACGGGGAAGACGACGACGACGGCGAGGGCGACGAGGCGGACGAAGAGGACGAAGAGGACGAGGACGGGGAGGGCGAAGCGGACGCCCCCGGCGCCCCGCCCGGCGGTCCCACCCGCTGCGGCTTCGTGGCCCTGCTGGGCGCGCCCAATGCCGGCAAGTCCACGCTCACCAACGCCTTGGTGGGAACCAAGGTGTCCATCGTCTCCCACAAGGTGCAGACCACCCGGGCCATCGTGCGCGGCATCGCGCTGGAGGGCCGCGCCCAGGTGGTGCTGGTGGACACCCCCGGCATCTTCGCCCCCAAGCGGCGGCTGGAACGGGCCATGGTGACCAGCGCCTGGACCCATGCCGCCGATGCGGATGTCATCGCCCTGCTGGTGGACGCCAAAAGGGGCATGGACGAGGAGATCGAGGCGCTGCTGGGTCCGCTCAAGGACATCCGCAAGCCGCGCGCCCTCATCCTCAACAAGATCGACCTCATCCGCCGCGACACGCTGCTGGCTCTCTCGGCCCAGATCAACGAGCGCCTCGCGTTCGACCGGGTGTTCATGGTCTCCGCCCTCACCGGCGACGGGGTGGACGACGTGCGGCGCTGGTTCGCCGCCATGGTGCCCCCGAGCCCCTGGCTCTACCCGGAGGACCAGGTTTCCGACGCGCCCATGCGCATGCTGGCGGCGGAGATCACCCGCGAGAAGATGTTCGTGCGCCTGCACGATGAACTGCCCTACCGCTCCACCGTGGAAACCGAGAGCTGGAAGGAGCTGCGCAACGGTTCCGTGCGCATCGAGCAGACCATCTATGTGGAGCGCGAGAGCCAGCGCAAGATCGTGCTCGGCAAGGCGGGACAGACCATCAAGGCCATCTCCTCGGAATCCCGCGCGGAAATCTCGCAGATCATCGAACAGCCGGTGCACCTGTTCCTGTTCGTGAAGGTGCGCGAGAGCTGGGCCGACGACCCGGAGCGCTACCGCGAAATGGGGCTGGAATTCCCCAAGGGGGGCTGACGCGCCTCCTTGCATTTATGCAAGAACGCTTTGCGGGCTTTCGCCTGGTGTTCTGCGTCGGTGCAAGGCAAAAACGACGGCGAACCCAATGGGGAGACTTCAGATGTCCAAGCCCGTCGTCGCCATCGTTTATCATTCAGGGTACGGTCATACCAAGGTACTGGCCGAATCCGTCCTCGCCGGCATTGGCGAAGTGGAAGCCGTTGAAGGTGTCGCCATCTCGGTGGATGAGGTGGACGAAAAGTGGGAGGTGCTGGACGGCGCGGCCGCCATCATCTTCGGCGCGCCCATTTACATGGGCTCGGTTTCCGCCGGCTTCTGGGCCTTTGCGGAAAAGTCCTCCAAGCGCTGGTTCGAGTTGAAGTGGAAGGACAAGTTGGCGGCGGGGTTCGTGAACTCCGGCAGCCAGAACGGCGACAAGCTCCAGGGCCTGCACGCACTGTTCAACCTCTCCCAGCAGCACGCCATGGTGTGGGTTGGGCTTGGCCTGCATCCCGGCAACAACAATTCCAAGGGCTCGGTGGAAGACCTCAACCGCCTCGGCGGCTTCGGCGGCGCCTTCGCCCAGTCCAATGTGGACGAGGGCCCGGACATGGTTCCGCAGGCCGACCGCCGCACCGCCGCCCATCTCGGCCGGCGCGTGGCGGAAGCCGCCGTCCGCTGGGGGAAGGGCGCCTGAAGCCCCTCGTCTGAAAAGGAAATTCGGCCCTCTCCCGGAGCGGAGGGGGCCTATTCCACGGCTCCCAGGCCGCGCCGGGCCTTGTCCAGTTCCTCGGCATAGCGCCGCAACACATGGGCCTCGCTGAGCAGCCCCACCAGCCGCCGCCCGGCGCGATCGGCCACCACCGCCAGCTCCTCCACCCGGGCGGCATCGAAGGCCCGGGCTGCTTCCTTCACGTTGGTCTCTGGCAGCAGCATGTCGTCCTGCTGCCGGGCCAGGGTGGAGGCCGGCGCCGCCGGGTCCTCCGCCGCATGGGCCAGCGACACCCGCACCAGCCCGGCATAGCGACCCGCCTCGTCCACCAGCGCCACCACCCGCGCCGCCCCGAGGGGAAAGGCCGCCCGCAGACCGCCGATGGAGCCGCCGGCCGGGAAGGCGGGCGGATCAGTGCGCATCATGGCGGCGACGGTGAGATCGCGCATCCACCCCACGTCCTGCGCGCTGCGGATGGTTTCTCCGCGCAGGTGCAGGCGCCAGGTGGAGAAGGAAAAGCCGAATGTTTCCCGTACCGTAAGGGAGGTGATGACGGCGCAGGCGATGACCAGCCCGGTCAGGGCGATGTCGCGCGTCATCTCCAGCACCAGGAAGCTCATGGTGAGCGGCCCGCCGATCACCCCCACCGCCAGCGCTCCCATGCCCACCACCGCCGCCACCACCGGGTCGAGGGTCGCATCAGGCAGGAGGAAGGCAAGGCCGGCCGCATAGAGCTTGCCCAGCAAGGCGCCGAGGAACAGGGAGGCGAAGAACAGGCCGCCGCGGAAGCCGGAGCCCACCGACAGAGCCGACGCAAGGATCTTCAACGCGAACACCACCGCCACCGAAAGGGTGACCGCGCTCTCCACCTGCCGGTGCAGCGCGCCGTGCCCGTCGGACAGCACCTGCGGGCTGTAGAGCGCCAGCACCCCGACGGCAAGGCCCGCCACCACCGGCTGCAGCGGCGCCGGCAGGGCGCTTCGGGCAAACAGCCGCTCCACCCCGGTGACAAGGCGCATGATGACGATGGCGACCCCTGCCGCCACCAGCCCCAGCAGGAGCACCGGCGGCACGTCCGCAAGGGCGAAGCTGGTGTCGGTGGCCATGGCCAGCGGGTCGATATGCGCGCCCAGGGCCCGCGCGGTCATCACGGCGGCGAGGGTGGCCGCCAGCACCGGCGCCGCGGCGGGGATGGAATAGGTGCCGATGATGCAGCTCGAAGCCGTAGAAGGCGCCGGCCAGCGGCGCATCGAAGGCGGCGCCGATGCCGGCGGCTGCGCCGGCCCCCACCAGGATGCGCAGGTCGTTGCGCCGCACCCGCAGGGCGGCGCCGCCGCTGGCGAGGATGCCGGCTCCGATCTGCGAATAGCCCGCCTCCAGCCCCAGCGACGCGCCGAAGCCGTTGGAAATCATGGTCTGGACGGCCACGATGATGCTGTCCACCAGCGACATCCGTCCGCCATGCAGGGCGTTGGCCTCGATGGGATCGACAAAGGCGCGCGCCCGCCAGCGCCGCAGGGCCAGCATCCCAAGCCCCATCACCGCGCCGCCGGCCGCTGGCACCAGCACCAGCCAGGGCGAGAGCAGCGCGGCCGAGGCGCTGAGCCGCTCGCCCGATGCCAGGCCGAACAGCACCTCGTGCATCCATTGGGTGGCCATGCCCATGAGGCTGGCCGCCGCCCCCACCAGCACGCCGAGCACCGCGGCCACCAGGACGAGGGCGCTCTCCCGCGAGCGCACCACCGCCTGCGCCGCGCGCTGCAGCCGCCCAGGCCCAAGGCGCTCGCGCGTCAACGGCGGGGCGGGGTCGGCGGGCGGCGCGGTCATGGCTCAGCCGAAGGTGTTGGTGCGCGGAAAGCCCTTGGGCGGCAGGCGCCCGGCGGATGCACGTTCCCCCTGCCATTCCATCAGGTCGTTCACCGTCCAGGTGCGGCCGGACGTATCCTCCCAGGTCAGGCCCGATGCCAGCGGGAACACCTTCAGGTCGGAAAGGCCACCCTCGCGATAGCGCTGCAGCCGCACGCCACGGCCGCGGGCCATTTCCGGGATCTGGGTGAGGGGGAACACCAGGAGCTTGCGGTTGTCGCCGATCACCGCAACGGTGTCGCCCTCCACGAAGCGCACGGCCAGCGCCGCATCGGGCGGATCGGTGACCAGCACCTGCTTGCCCTTGCGGGTGTTGGCGAGGCAATCGTCCTCCGCCACCACGAAGCCGCGGCCTTCCCGGGAGGCCACCAGCAGCTTGCGCCCGGCCTGGTAGGCGAAGACGCTGACGATCTCCGCCTCCTGCTCCAGGTCGATCATGAGGCGCACCGGCTCGCCATGGCCGCGTCCGCCCGGCAGCTTGGCGGCGTCCAGCGTGTAGAAGCGGCCGTTGGAGGCGACCACCATCACCTTCGAGGTGGTCTCGGCGAAGAAGGCGTGGCCGTGGCTGTCGTCGCCCTTGAACTGGAGGTTGGAGAGGTCCTGCACGTGGCCCTTCAGCGCACGGATCCAGCCCTTGGCCGAGACGACGACGGTGATGGGCTCGCGCTCCACCAGCGCCTCGGTGAAGGCATCCTCGTGCACCGTGGGAGCGGCGGCAAAGGTGGTGCGGCGCCGGCCGAGGGCGGTCTCGGGGCCGTAGGTCTTGCGGGTTTCCCTGATCTCGCGGGCAATGGACTTCCACTGCGCGGCCTCGGAGGCCACCAGCTTGTTCAGGCCGTCCTGCTCCTTCACCAGCGCGTCGTGCTCCTTGCGGATCTCCATCTCCTCCAGGCGCCGCAAGGAGCGAAGGCGCATGTTGAGGATGGCTTCCGCCTGCACGTCGGAGAGCTCGAAGGTGCGCATCAGCTCCTGTTTGGGCTCGTCCTCCTCGCGGATAATGCGGATCACCTCGTCGAGGTTGAGATAGGCGACGAGATAGCCGCCCAGAACCTCGATGCGGTGGGCGATCTGGTCCAGCCGGTGGCGCGAGCGGCGCAGCAGCACCTCGCGCCGGTGGTCGAGCCACTCGCGCAGCGCCTCGGCCAGCGAGAGCACCTTGGGCACCTGCCCGCGCACCAGCACGTTCATGTTCAGCGGCACGCGCGCTTCCAGCTCGGTGAGCTTGAACAGGCTCTCCATGAGCACCTCGGCATCCACCGTGCGGGCGCGCGGCTCCAGCACCAGGCGGATGTCCTCGGCGCTTTCGTCGCGCACGTCGGCGAGCAGCGGCAGCTTCTTGTCGGTGAGCAGCTCGGCGATCTTCTCCACCAGGCGGGATTTTGCCACGCCGTAGGGAATCTCGGTGACCACCACCACATAGGTGCCGCGCCCCGTCTCCTCCTTCTCCCAGCGCGCCCGCACGCGGAACGAGCCGCGCCCGGTGGCATAGGCCTCGGCCACGCCCACGGGGTCCTCCACCAGCACGCCGCCGGTGGGGAAGTCCGGCCCGGGCACGAACTTCAGAAGGTCGAAGGCGAGGGCGTTGGGGTGCTCCACCAGATACAGCGCCGCATCCAGCAGCTCGGCGGCATTGTGGGGCGGGATGGAGGTCGCCATGCCCACCGCGATGCCCTGGGAGCCGTTGGCGAGCAGGTTGGGGAAGGCCGCGGGCAGGACGACGGGCTCTTCCTCCGAGCCGTCGTAGGTGGGACGGAAGTCCACCGCGTCCTCGTCGATGCCGTCCAGCAGCAGGCGGGCGGTCTCGGTCAGGCGGGCCTCGGTGTACCGCATGGCGGCGGCGTTATCGCCGTCCACATTGCCGAAATTGCCCTGGCCGTCCACCAGCGGGTAGCGCTGGGCGAAATTCTGGGCGAGGCGCACCAGCGCGTCATAGACCGACTGGTCGCCGTGCGGGTGGAACTTGCCGATCACGTCGCCCACCACGCGGGCGGATTTCTTGAAGCCCTGGCCCGGATCGAGCTTGAGCTGGCGCATGGCGTGCAGGATGCGCCGGTGCACCGGTTTCAGCCCGTCGCGCGCGTCCGGCAGGGCGCGGTGCATGATGGTGGAGAGGGCATAGGCGAGGTAGCGCTCTTCCAGCGCCGCCTTCAGCGTGACTTTTTCGATATGCCCGTCACCGGGCGGAAGCGTGCGGGTGGCCATGCCTGCCAGTAGCCCGCGCCCGCGCGCGCGACAAGGCGCTTGTTGGCGCGGCGCCCGGTCCAGGCGCGCCACGCGGGGGCCCGGCTTTCGCCGTATGCATGAACCGGCCGTGCCCGGATGTTCATCCACCTGAACGCCGGTTCATCGGTACTGTAGCCGGACACCCGTGCTGAAGAAAAATAAGGCCAAGACAAATACTTCGGGAACAAAGTGGGGCCTCAGCCTCGTTCTAGATTCCGCATGCGGGGAAGCGCAGCCGAAAAGGCGACAGGAGAACCATATGAGGAAAATTGCTTTGGCCGCGGGCGGTATCATTGCCCTTGGACTTCTGGCGGGTGCTCCCAGCGCGTCGGCGGGGTCCTTGAGCGGGGATGTGGCGGCGCTTGCCGGCGGCATGACGCAGCAGGCCGCCGCCGAGGATGTCCGCTGGGTGCGCCGCTGCTGGCGCCAGCGGGTGTGGTGGGCCGGCCGCTGGCGCTGGACCACGCGCTGCCGCAGCGCATGGGTGGGGCCGCGTCGCTATTGGTGACGTCAGCGCGCCGGGGGGCGCTCCCGCTCCCAGGCGGCAAGGAAGGCCGCGCGGGCCTCGGAAAAGCCCAGTCCGCGCGGCTCCAGCGCGCGGGTGAGCAGGAAATGCCCGGTCAGGCGCAACGCTGCCGCCACGTCGCCGGCATCTGGCGGCGCCGCGCCGCCGACGAGAAAGGCGGGGAGGGGAAACAGCCGATCGGCATAGGGCGAGCCGGCCTCGCGGGAGACCGCCCGCCCGCTGCGGGGCGAGACATAAACGAGGTCGTTGCGCCCGCCGGTGGCCGCGCAGGCGTCCAGCTCCAGCCCGAAGCCGAGCTCCGAAAGCATGGCGAGCTCGAAGCGCGCCAGCAGCTGGCCCGCCGCGTCCGCATCCTCGAACGCATCCAGGATGGCGCCGAGGGTCACGAACAGGCCTTCGTGCGGGTCACGCTCCGGCAGCATGTGGAGCAGCTGGGCCATGTGGGTGAAGCCGAAGGCGGCGTGGGGCGTGCGCATGAGAATTGCGCTGCGCACCACCAGAGGTTCGATGGCGTAATTGCCCATGTGCTCATCGAGACGCGCGCGCCAGGTGGCGCTCACCGTGTTGCCGGGCTGAAGCACGGGCGCCTGCCGGCGCGAGGCGCCGCCGCGCACCATGCCGAGATGGCGGCCGCGCCGGCGCGTCAGCAGCTCGACAATCGCGTTGCCCTCGCCATGCCGGCGCGCCGCAAGCACGATGCCTTCATCGGTCCATTCCACGCCTGCATCATCCCTCTTGCCGTGGTGCGCCGCAGGTTGATCCTGCCGGGCGGGCGGGCGCAAGCGCCGTTGCGGCGCGCCGGCAGCGTTGCGGGCCGCCGGTCTTAAGACGACGGAAACCGGAACCGAGGAGGATGCGCCCATGCAGAGCCGCTCGCGCCTCCAGACCATCCTCGCCACGCTCGCGCTTCACCTGGGAGCGGCGGCGCTCATCTTCTATTTCGCCTATCACGCCTATAACGGCGATCACGGGCTCGTCGCCAAGCGCAATTTCGAGCAGGAGATGAAGGCCCTGGAGGCGGAGCTTGCGGCGCTCAAGGCGCAGCGGCTGGCCATCGAGAACAAGGTGTCCCTTCTGGTGGCCAACCGGCTCGACCCGGACATGCTGGACGAAGAGGGGCGCCGGCAGCTGAACTTCATCAATGCCAAGGATCTCGTGCTGCTTCGCAGCAAATGAACTGACTATCAGTTCACAGCTTGCATGAACTGATATTCGGTTCAATCATTCAAAATCAAGTGTTTGCAAGCTATTGCAGTGCAGCAGTTGCATTTTCCCTCTTTGAGGCCCGCGGCAGGTGCGTTAGAGAGGCGCAGTTCCAGAGCTTCCTGAGGATGCCGATGGCCGCCAAGAAACCTGCCGCACGCGCCGCCGACTCGGCTGCTCACGCCCCCTTCACCAAAGACCAGGATCTCACCGCCTATCGCGAGATGCTGCTGATCCGCCGCTTCGAGGAGAAGGCCGGCCAGATGTATGGCATGGGCCTCATCGGCGGCTTCTGCCACCTCTACATCGGCCAGGAGGCCGTGGTGGTCGGCATGCAGATGGCCATGAAGCCGGGCGACCAGGTGATCACCGGCTATCGCGACCACGGCCACATGCTGTCCACCGGCATGGAAGCCAAGGGTGTCATGGCCGAGCTCACCGGCCGCCGCGGCGGCCTGTCCAAGGGCAAGGGCGGCTCGATGCACATGTTCAGCATCGAGAAGCAGTTCTTCGGCGGGCATGGCATCGTCGGCGCGCAGGTGTCGCTGGGCACTGGCCTTGCCTTCGCCGACCGCTACCGGGAGAACGGCAACGTCTCCGTCACCTATTTCGGCGACGGCGCGGCCAACCAGGGCCAGGTCTACGAGAGCTTCAACATGGCCGAGCTGTGGAAGCTGCCGGTCGTGTACGTGATCGAGAACAACAAGTACGCCATGGGCACCGCGGTTTCCCGCGCCTCCGCCCAGCAGGACTTCTCCAAGCGCGGCACCTCCTTCAACATCCCCGGCGAGCAGGTGGACGGCATGGATGTGCAGGCGGTGAAGGCCGCCGGCGAGCGGGCTCTGGCCTTCGCCCGCGAGGGCAATGGCCCCTATATCCTGGAGATGCAGACCTATCGCTATCGCGGCCACTCCATGTCGGACCCGGCGAAATACCGGTCCAAGGAGGAGGTGCAGAAGATGCGCACCGAGCACGACCCCATCGAGCAGGTGCGCGTGCGTCTCCTCGACGCCCACAAGGTGACCGAGGACGAGTTGAAGAAGATCGACGCGGAAATCCGCGAGATCGTCAACGAGGCGGCGGATTTCGCCAGCCACGATCCTGAGCCCGATACGTCCGAGCTTTATACGGACGTGCTGCGCTAGAGGCCCGGCCGTGGCGACGGTGTTCCTCGTCATCGCCGGCCTTGCGCTGCTGGCGGCCGTTCTTGCCTGGGGCGTGGCGGTGCGCGGGGGCGTCGGCGCCCTCGCGGCCAACCGCGCGGCAGGGCGCGGGGGCGGCTTTTCGGGCTATCTGCTTCTGGCCGCCTGGCCCTTCGCGGTGCAGCGGACCGGCGCCGACGCGGATGCCGACGCCGTGCGCACCGGCAAGGCCTCCGTCGCCTTCTTCGTGGCGCTGACCGTCGCGATCGCCGCCATCTCTGCCTATTCCAATCTCACCTTCCAGCGGACGTCCGTGGCCCCGGCCGGCACCTCGCCGGCCGCGCCCGCGCCGTCGCCCAGCAAGAGCTGACAGCCATGGCCATCGAAGTCCTCATGCCGGCCCTTTCCCCCACCATGGAGAAGGGCAACCTGACCAAGTGGGTGAAGAAGGAGGGTGACGCGGTGAAATCCGGCGACGTGCTCGCCGAGATCGAGACCGACAAGGCCACCATGGAGGTGGAGGCCGTGGACGAGGGCATCCTCGGCCGCATCCTCGTACCCGAGGGCAGCCAGGATGTGGCGGTGAACACGCCCATCGCCACCATCCTCGCCGATGGGGAGGATGCCGGCGCCGCTCCCGCTCCGGCCCAGAAGGCGGCTGAAAGCGCGCCGTCCCCGGCGGTCGCTGCCGCGCCCGCTAGCCCCGCGCCTTCCGCCGTTGCCGCGCCGCCGCTGGTGGCGAGCCAGCCCGACCCGGAAGTGCCGGCCGGCACCGAATTCGTCACCCAGACCGTGCGCGAGGCCCTGCGCGATGCCATGGCCGAGGAGATGCGCCGCGACGGAGACGTCTTCGTCATGGGCGAGGAAGTGGCTGAATACCAGGGTGCCTACAAGATCACCCAGGGCCTGTTGCAGGAGTTCGGCGCCCGCCGCGTCATCGACACCCCCATCACCGAGCACGGCTTTGCCGGCGTGGGCGTGGGCGCGGCCATGGCGGGGCTGAAGCCCATCGTGGAGTTCATGACCTTCAACTTCGCCATGCAGGCCATCGACCAGATCATCAACTCCGCGGCCAAGACGCTCTACATGTCCGGCGGGCAGGTGCATTGCTCCATCGTGTTCCGCGGCCCCAACGGCGCCGCCGCCCGCGTCGCCGCCCAGCACAGCCAGGACTATACCGCCTGGTACAGCCAGATCCCCGGCCTGAAGGTGATCGCGCCCTATACCGCCGCCGACGCCAAGGGCCTGCTGAAGGCCGCCATCCGCGACCCCAACCCCATCATCTTCCTGGAAAACGAGATCCTCTACGGCCACACCTTCGAGGTGCCCAAGCTGGACGACTACGTGCTGCCCATCGGCAAGGCGCGCATCGCCCGCACCGGCAAGGACGTGACGCTCGTCTCCTTCTCCATCGGCATGACCTATGCGCTCAAGGCCGCCGAGGAGCTGGCCAAGCAGGGCATCGAGGCGGAGGTGATCGACCTGCGCACCATCCGCCCCATGGACGTGGACGCCATCGTCGCCTCGGTGAAGAAGACCGGGCGCTGCGTCACGGTCGAGGAGGGCTGGCCCCAGTCCGGCATCGGCGCCGAGATCGCCGCCCAGCTCATGGACAAGGCGTTCGACTGGCTCGACGCCCCGGTGCTGCGCGTGACCGGCAAGGACGTACCCATGCCGTATGCCGCCAATCTCGAAAAGCTGGCCCTGCCGTCCGTCGCCGAGGTGATCGCGGCGGTGCACGCCGTGACCTACCGCTGAGGAGAGAGACAGATGCCCATCGAAATCCTGATGCCGGCCCTCTCCCCCACCATGGAGAAGGGCAACCTTTCCAAGTGGCTCAAGAAGGAAGGCGACACCGTAAAGTCTGGTGACATCCTCGCCGAGATCGAGACCGACAAGGCCACCATGGAAGTGGAGGCCATCGACGATGGCGTCCTCGCCAGGATCGTGGTCCCTGCGGGTTCGCAGGATGTGCCGGTGAACCAGCTCATCGCCGTGCTCGCTGGCGAGGGCGAAGACGTGACGGCCGCCGCCGCAGGGGCAGGGCAGGGGGGCGCGAAGGCGGAAACGCCGGCGCCGGCTGCTCCGGCAGCCGCAGCACCTGCTGCCGCGGCAGCTCCCGTTCCCGCGGCGCCTGTTCCCGCGGCACCGGCTCCAGCCGCCAACGGTCAGGCGGGCCGGGTGTTCGCCTCCCCGCTCGCCCGCCGCCTCGCCAAGGACAAGGGCATCGACCTTGGCGCCGTGGCCGGCTCCGGCCCCCATGGCCGCATCGTGGCACGCGACCTCGAAGGCGTGCAGCCGGGTGCAAAGCCGGCTGCTGCCGCTGTCGCCCCGGCCGCGGCTCCCGCACCCTCGGCTGCGGCCCCCGCGCCCAAGGCTGCGGTTGCCACGGCGCCCGGCGCCGAGCAGGTGAAGGCCCTGTTCGAGCCCGGCAGCTACGAGGAAGTCCAGCTCGACGGCATGCGCAAGACCATCGCCCGCCGGCTCGTCGAAAGCGAGCAGGTGACCCCCACCTTCTTCCTCACGGTGGATTGCGACCTCGACGACCTCATGGCCCTGCGCGAGCAGGTCAACGCCAATGCCTCCAAGGACAAGGACGGCAAGCCCTCCTACCGGGTCTCGGTCAACGATTTCATCATCAAGGCGCTGGCGCTGGCGCTGCAGAAGGTGCCCGCCGCCAATGCCGTGTGGGCCGAAGACCGCATCCTGCGCATGAAGCATTCGGACGTGGGCGTGGCGGTGGCCATCGACGGCGGGCTCTATGCGCCCATCGTCAAGAAGGCCGAGAGCAAGACGCTCTCCACCATCTCCAACGAGATGCGCGACCTTGCCGCCCGCGCCCGCACCAAGAAGCTGAAGCCGGAGGAATATTCCGGCGGCTCCACCTCCGTGTCCAACCTCGGCATGATGGGGATGCGCAACTTCACCGCCATCATCAACGCCCCGCAATCCTCCATTCTCGCGGTGGGTACCTCGGAGCAGCGGGCGGTGGTGAAGGGCGGCGAGGTGAAGGTGGTCACCCAGATGACCGTCACCATGACCTGCGACCACCGGGTGATGGATGGCGCGCTGGGCGCCGAGCTGCTCAGCGCGTTCAAGGGCTTCATTGAAAAGCCCATGTCGATGCTGGTGTGAGGACGCCGGCCTGCCGCCGGATGCGGCGCCGGGCTGCGGCAGATCAAATCCTGCCGCGGCGGAGCAGTGTAGCTGCGGTGGCAGCGGCGCCCCGGTGCCGTCCGACTTCAGAAAGGTGAAGAACAATGAGCCACACGCCCCACGAACTTGCTGCCGACTTCCCGGAATTTGCCGAGAAGATCCAGGCGCTGAAGCTGTCCGACGCCCATTTCGCCAAGCTGTACGAGGCCTATCACGAGGTGAACCGCCAGGTGCACCGCGCGGAGACCGACGTGGAGCCCACCGGCGACGAGGAGATGGAAGCCATGCGCCGCGAGCGCATGAAGCTGAAGGACGAGCTCTACGCCATCCTCTCCAAGTGAGGGGATGAGGCGGAAGCGATGCTTCCGTCCAGCACAGGCCGAACCCTCTCCCGCCTGCGGGGGAGGGCCGGGAGGGGGAAGGCCTCGGCGCCTCGCGACGACGCAGGTTCCGGTCCGGCCGTTCGCCCCCTCCCCAACCCTCCCCCGCAAGCGGGGGAGGGGGCGCGAATGCGGAACGGAAGGATCAGGCCCGCCCCATGAAGCTCTATCTCGCCGGCCCGGAAGTTTTTCTCGACGACGCGCGCGAGATCGGCCGGCGCAAGAAGGAACTGTGCGCGCGCCACGGATTTACCGGCCTGTTTCCCCTTGATGGCGACATCGCTCTGGACGCCGCCGGCGGGCTTTCGGCCGCCGCCATCTTCGCCGCCAACCTGGCCCTGATGCAGGAGGCCGAGGCCTTCCTCGCCAACCTCACGCCCTTCCGCGGCATCAGCGCCGATCCCGGCACGGCCTTCGAGCTGGGCTACGCCTTCGCCCTCGGCAAGCCCGTGGTTGCCTATTCCAATCTGCCCGGCGAGCTGAAGCATCGCGCCCACGCCGCCATCGGCCCGGCCGCGGACGGGCCTGCGAGCTTCATGGCCGACGGCCTGCATGTGGAGGACTTCGGCCATTTCGAGAATCTCATGCTGGCCGAGGCGCTCATCGCCCAAGGCCTGCCGGTGATCCAGGCCGAGGCGGCGGGCACCGACCCTTTCCGCGACCTCACCTTGTTCGAGACGGCGCTCGCCGCGCTGGCCGAAGCCCGAGAGGCCGGACGCCTCGCCGCCCCGTTCCGTTCCCATCCAGCACCCGCCGGAAAAGCCCGCGGCGAGGAGACCTTCCATGGCTGATACCTACGACATCATCGTCATCGGCGGCGGGCCGGGCGGCTATGTGGCCGCCATCCGCGCCGCGCAGCTCGGCTTCAAGACCGCGGTGGTGGAAAAGAGCCATCTGGGAGGCATCTGCCTCAACTGGGGCTGCATTCCCACCAAGGCGCTGCTGCGCTCCGCCGAGATCTACCATTACATGGAGCACGCCAAGGACTACGGCCTCTCCGCCGAGAAGATCGGCTTCGATGCGGCCGCCGTGGTCAAGCGCTCGCGCGGCGTTTCGGCCCAGCTCGCCACCGGCGTCGGCTTCCTGCTCAACAAGAACAAGGTGGACGTGATCTGGGGCAAGGCGACGCTGACCGCCCCCGGCAAGATCAAGGTGGAAGCCGCCCAGAACCCGCCCAAGAACGCCAAGGGCGGCGGTGACTACGCCGCCAAGCACATCATCGTCGCCACCGGCGCCCGCCCGCGCGCGCTGCCGGGCCTTGAGCCGGACAAGAAGCTGATCTGGACCTATTTCGACGCCATGGTGCCGGAAAAGATGCCCAAGTCGCTGCTGGTCATGGGCTCCGGCGCCATCGGCATCGAGTTCGCCTCCTTCTACCGCACCATGGGCGCGGACGTGACCGTGGTGGAGGTGCTGCCGCAGATCCTGCCCGTGGAGGACGAGGAGATCGCCGCCGTGGCGCGCAAGCGCTTCGAGAAGCAGGGCATGAAGATCCTGTCCGGCGCCAAGGTGACGGGCGTCACCAAGCATGCCGACTCCATCACCGCCCATATCGAGGACGAGAAGGGCGCCAAGCACGACATCACCGTGGATCGGATGATTTCCGCCGTGGGCGTGGTGGGCAATGTGGAGGGCCTGGGCCTTGAGGCGCTGGGGGTGAAGATCGAGCGCGGCATCGTGGTGACGGACGGTTTCGGCCGCACCAATGTGCCCGGCCTCTACGCCATCGGCGACATCGCCGGCCCGCCCATGCTGGCCCACAAGGCGGAGCACGAGGGCGTGATCTGCGTGGAGACCATCAAGGGCCTGCATACCCACCCCATGGACAAGGCCAAGATTCCTGGCTGCACCTATTGCACGCCGCAGATCGCCTCCGTGGGTCTCACCGAGAAGAAGGCCAAGGAGGCCGGCCGCCAGATCAAGGTGGGCCGCTTCCCCTTCATCGGCAACGGCAAGGCCATTGCGCTGGGCGAGCCGGATGGCCTCGTGAAGACCATCTTCGACGCCAAGACCGGCGAATTGCTGGGCGCCCACATGGTGGGGGCAGAGGTGACCGAGCTGATCCAGGGCTTCGTGGTGGCCATGAATCTCGAAACCACCGAGGAAGAGCTGATCCACGCGGTCTTCCCCCATCCCACCCTCTCGGAAATGATGCACGAGAGCGTCATGGCCGCTTACGGCCGGGCGATCCACGTGTGAGGGGTGTCATCCGCCCGCACCGGAAGACCGGTTAGAAGGCAGCCAATGCGTGCCGCGGCCAGCGGCGCGGGAGGTGGCGCGGCGGTTGCGCGCTCCGGTTGACACCGCGGCATCCTCAGACCTTCTGTGGGATGCGTGCAATGGGGGCCATCATGGACCAGCAGACCTATGCGTTCCTGAACCAGCCGGGCGTCGGCTTCTTCTCCATGATCATCATCGGCATCATCGCCGGCTGGGTGGCGGAGCGGATCACGGAGAGCAACCACGGGTTGCTGACGAACCTTCTCATCGGCGTGGCCGGCGCCTTCGTGGGCGGCGAGCTGGCCTCGCTCGCAAACATTCCGGTGTTCGGCTTCTTCCGCACGCTGATCGCGGCCATCGTCGGCGCCATCCTGCTTTTGTGGCTGTGGCGGGCGGTGCGCTCGCGCTGACCGCAGAGGAGGGGACAATGGGACTGATCATTTCCATCGTGGTCGGCATTCTTGCCGGTTTCATCGCCGAGAAGGTGATGAACTCGAACGGCGGCATGTGGACCAACCTGTTCGTGGGCATTCTGGGCGGCATTCTGGGCGGCATGGTGGTCAGCCTGCTGGGCCTCTCCTATATCGGCGAGGGGTTCGTGGACCGCGTGGTGGTCTCCACCTGCGGCGCGGTGCTGCTGCTGGCCATCTGGCGCGCCATCAAGGGAACGAAGCCGGCCTGAGGCGCGCACCCAAGGTCACGGGGCGGCTTTCGGGCCGCGCTGATGCGCATTATGTTGGGGCAGGTGGCGCCGGTGATGCCGGCGCGGCCTGCTTCGTGCGTGAAGAAAGTCTCCCATGGTCACCGTCATCGACACCTCCACCCGCCCGCGCCACCCGGAAAAGGCGCATCGCCCGCAAACCGAGGTGCTGCGCAAGCCGGAATGGATAAGGGTGAAGGCGCCAGGCTCTGCCGGCTGGTCGCAGACCGCCGACATCGTGCGGGCCAACGGCCTCCACACCGTGTGCGAGGAGGCGGGCTGCCCCAACATCGGCGAGTGCTGGGAGAAGAAGCACGCCACCTTCATGATCATGGGCGACACCTGCACCCGGGCCTGCGCCTTCTGCAACGTGCGCACCGGCCTGCCCGACGCCCTCGACGCGGATGAGCCGCAGAAGGTGGCGGACGCGGTGGCAAAGCTCGGCCTCTCCCACGTGGTCATCACCTCCGTGGACCGGGACGACCTCGCCGACGGCGGTGCGGAGCACTTCGCCCGCACCATCGCCGCCATCCGCGCGGCGAGCCCTGCCACCACCATCGAGATCCTCACCCCCGATTTCCTGCGCAAGGACGGGGCGATGGAGGTGGTGGTGGCGGCGCGGCCGGACGTGTTCAACCACAACCTCGAAACAGTGCCCTCCAACTACCTCGCCATCCGCCCCGGCGCGCGCTACTTCCATTCCCTGCGCCTGCTGCAGAAGGTGAAGGAGCTGGACCCCACCATCTTCACCAAGTCCGGCATCATGGTCGGCCTCGGCGAGGAGCGGCCCGAGGTGCTGCAATTGATGGACGATTTGCGCTCGGCAGACGTGGACTTCATCACCATCGGCCAATATCTCCAGCCCACCCGGCGCCATGCCAAGGTGGAGCGCTTCGTGACGCCGGACGAGTTCAAGGCCTATGAGACGGTGGCCTATGCCAAGGGCTTCCTCATGGTCTCGGCCAGCCCGCTCACCCGCTCTTCCCACCATGCCGGGGCGGATTTCGAGAAGCTGCGCGCGGCCCGCGCGTCTCGGCTCGGCCGGAGCTGATCCGCGTGCCGTCCTTCTCCAACGCCCGGACCGTGCAGCACAGCGCCGCCGACATGTTCGATCTTGTCGCCGACGTGGAGCGCTACCCGGAATTCGTGCCGCTGTGCCAGGCCCTGCGCATCAAGCGCCGCACCCGCTCCGACGAGGGGGTGGAGGTGCTGGTGGCGGACATGACGGTGGCCTACAAACTCATCCGCGAAACCTTCACGTCCCGCGTCACGCTCGACCGGCCGCGCCTCACCATCCATGTGGAATATCTCGACGGCCCCTTCAGCCGCCTGGACAACCGCTGGGAGTTCCTCGCGCGGGGCGAGCGGGCGTGCGAGGTGAAGTTCTTCATCTCCTACGAATTCCGCTCGCGCACCCTGGGCATGCTCATGGGCGCCATGTTCGACGCCGCCTTCCGCCGCTTCGCCGATGCCTTCGAAAAGCGGGCGGACCAGGTGTACGGGACGGCCGGGGCGTAGGCTCCCCCGCGGGGGAGCGGCGGGCTCACCCCTCCACCGGCGCGCCCGCTTCCTTCCACAGCTTGAAGCCGCCCCCCACGTGGGCCACCGGCCTTAGCCCCATGTCCTGCGCAGTGGCGGCAGCAAGCGCCGAGCGCCAGCCGCCGGCGCACAGGAAGATGAAGGTGCGCGCTTCGCCGAAGACCGGCTTGAAATAGGGGCTTTCCGGGTCGATCCAGAATTCCAGCATGCCCCGCGGGCAATGGAAGGCGCCGGCAATGCGCCCCTCGCGCTCCAGCTCGCGCGGGTCGCGCACATCCACCAGCAGCGCGCCCTGCGACATCCGCTGCAAGGCCTCGTCCGGGCTCAGGGTGGTGACGCGGGCATTGGCCTCGTCGAGCAATAGCCGGAAGCCGCGGGTGATGGTCTGGGCCAAGGGCATCTCCTCCTTCGGGGTTGCCGGCGAGGGGGCGGCGCGCCGTGCGGTGCCGCCGCGCCCCCGACCGTTCGTGCTACTCGCTATAGTTTCCGTCCTTCCACGTATAGACCACATAGTCGAGCTTGGTGATGTCGCCCTTCTTGTCGAAGGAAAGCGGCCCGAGCACCGTGTTGAAGGTCATGCCCGAGTGCATCACCGCCGCCACCTTCTTTGGGTCGAGCGATTTGGCGGCTTCCGCCGCCTGCTGGATCACCTGCACGGCGGCATAGGAATAGAGCACATAGCCTTCGGCATCTATGCCGCGCGCCTTCATCCGCTCCACGATGTCCTTGGCCGCCGGATTCTTGCGCGGGTCGGGGCCGAAGGTCATCAAGGTGCCCTGCGCGCCGGGGCCGGCGATGGTCCAGAACTCCTTGTCGGTGATGGCATCTCCACCCATCAGCACGGTCTTCATGCCCTGGTCGCGCATCTGGCGCACGATGAGGCCGGCTTCCGGGTGGAGGCCGCCGAAATAGACGAGGTCCACGCCGGCCGCCTTCATCTTGGAAACCAGCGCCGAATAGTCCTTCTCGTTGGGGTTGATGCCCTCGTAGAGCACTTCCTTGACGCCGCCCTTGTTCATGGCCTTCTGCGTCTCGTCGGCAAGGCCTTTCCCGTAGGGCGTCTTGTCGTGAACGATGGCCACCTTCCGGTCCTTGTAGTTGGCGGCGATATAGGCGCCGGCCACCGGTCCCTGCTGGTCGTCGCGGCCGCAGGTGCGGAAGGTGTTCCACAGCTTGCGCTCGGTGAAGGCGGGATTGGTGGATGCGGGGGAGATCTGCAAAACGCCCGCCTCCTCGTAATCCTGCGAGGCGGCAATGGAGATGCCCGAATTGATGTGACCCACCACGAACTTCAAGCCATCGGAGATGAGCTTGTTGGCGGCCGCCTTGCCCTGCTCGGGCTTGCCGCCATCGTCGGCGGTTTCCAGAACGATCCGCTCGCCAAGGATGCCGCCGGCCGCATTGATGTCCGCCACGGCCTGCTCGGTGCCCAGCTTCATCTGCGCGCCGAAGGCGGCGATGGAGCCGGTGAACGGACCGGCGGTGGCGATCTTCACGTCGGCGTAAGCGGGTGTCGGAATGGCAAGGCCGGCAGCCACGCCCGCCGCGCTGGCGAAGGCGGTGATGGCGAAGGCGGTGAACGAGAGCCTGATCATCGCTGTCCCCTCTCTACTGCGGTCAGATGTCGCGAGCCCGCAACGGCCCGGTTTACGTAACGCAAGCGTCGTGCCTGCGGCGCGGATGAAACGAAAAAGCCTGCGCACGGGGCGCAGGCTTCCATTCGCGTCGCGTGGGCGAGCCTCACAGCTCGGAATAGGTTCCATTCTTCCAGGAATAGACCACATAGTCGAGCTTGGTGATGTCGCCCTTCTTGTCGAAGGAGAGCGGCCCGAGCACGGTGTTGAAGGACATGCCGGAATGGATCTTTTCCGCCACCTTCTTCGGGTCGAGGGACTTGGCAGCTTCCGCCGCCTGCTTGATCACCTGCACCGCGGCATAGGAATAGAGCACATAGCCTTCCGGGTCGATGCCCTTGGCCTTGAACGTCTCCACCAGCTTGGCCGCCGCCGGGTTCTTGCGCGGGTCGGGACCGAAGGTGGTGAGCGAGCCGGTGGCGCCGTCGCCGGCGATGGCCCAGAACTCCTTGTCGATCATGCCGTCGCCGCCCATCAGCACGGTCTTCATGCCCTGGTCGCGCATCTGGCGCACGATGAGGCCGGCTTCAGGATACAGGCCGCCGAAATAGACGAGGTCGGCGCCGGTCGCCTTGATCTTGGAGACGAGGGCGGAATAGTCCTTCTCCTTCGGGTTGATGCCCTCGTACATGACCTCCTTCATGCCGCCCTTGTTGATGGACTTCTGGGTTTCGTCGGCGAGACCTTTGCCATAGGGGGTCTTGTCGTGGACGATGGCGACCTTCTTGCCCTTGAAGGTCTTCAGGATATAGGCGCCGGCCACGGCGCCCTGCTGGTCGTCACGGCCGCAGGTGCGGAAGGTGTTCCACATCTTGCGTTCGGTGAAGGTGGGGTTGGTGGAGGCGGGGCTGATCTGGAGGACGCCAGCCTCCTCATAGTCCTGCGAGGTGGGGATGGACACGCCCGAATTGTAGTGGCCCACCACGAACTTGGCGCCATCGGTGATCAGCTTGTTGGCGGCCGACTTGCCCTGCTCGGGCTTGCCGCCGTCGTCCCCTACCAGGAATTCGACCTTCTGGCCGAGAATGCCGCCCGCCGCATTGATGTCGGCGATGGCCTGCTCGGTGCCGTTCTTCAGCTGGGCACCCACGGCGGCGAGATCGCCGGTGATGGGGCCGGCGACGGCGATCTTCACCTGCGCCTGGGCCTGTGCGGCAAAGACGAGGCCGGCGCCGAGGGCCAGCGACGCCATCCAAAGCTTCTTCATCCTCTTTCTCCCCTTCTGGACCGGTCCGGGTTTCGCGTCCGGCCGCGGTGAAAGACCTGCACTTCTTTTAAAAAACGCGCGGCGCATTGTGCCGCAAATCCCCATGCTGTCGATGGCCGCGGCCACCCGGCGCACGCTCGCGCATCAGCCGTTCCCCTCGCCGCGCCTGCGCCAGCCGAACCGGCCGGCGGGGGCGTACATCCAGCCGTATTGCACCGTCATCTGCCGCCGGCGCAGGGTGCGGAAGCCCAGCGTGGCGATGGCCAGCAGGAGCACGAACTCCACCGCCGCCGGCTCCGGCGCGAACAGCGTGTCCTCGAACAGGGCGAAATGGCCGAAGCGCACCGCCGCCGTCAGCGGCAGGCAATAGAGGACGAGGTGGGAATAGGGCGACCATCCGCCGGCCACCGCCTTGCCCGTCAGCCACGCGGCGCCGCCGCCGAGGCACAGGGTCACCAGCAAGAAATCCCCCAGCGAGCCGCCGATGAGCAGGTCCGGCCACAGGGTGCACAGGAGCGTGAGGGCGCCCAGCGTCGCAACCGGCAGAATGAGCATGGGCGAGGAGGAACGCCCGGGATTGGCCAGCGGCGCCATCTCAGCGGCCCCCTTCAAGGTAGGCGGCGCGCACTTCCGACCGCGCCAGCAGCTCCGCGCCCGTTCCCGACATGGTGACGCGCCCGTTCACCATCACATAGCCGCGATGGGCCAGCTTGAGCGCGTGATAGGCGTTCTGCTCCACCAGGAAGACGGTGAGGCCCTCGGTTTCGTTCAGGGTGCGGATGGCGTCGAAGATCTGCCGCACCACCAGCGGCGCCAGGCCGAGGGAGGGCTCGTCCAGCAGCAGCAGGCGCGGCCGGCTCATGAGAGCGCGGGCGATGGACAGCATCTGCTGCTCACCGCCGGAAAGGGTGCCGCCGCGCTGGTCGATGCGCTCGCGCAGGCGCGGGAACATCTCGAACATGCGTTCAAGGTCCGCGGCGAAATGGGCGTTGCCGTCGATGGCGGCGCCCATCTGCAGGTTCTCGTAGACGGTCATGCGCGGAAAGATGCGCCGGCCCTCGGGCGACTGGGCGATGCGCAGGCGCATGATCTCGTGGGTGGGCAGCTGGGTGATGTCGCGGCCGGCGAACACGATCCGCCCGTCGCGGGCGCGGGGCGCGCCGCAGATGGTCATCATGAGGGTGGACTTGCCCGCGCCGTTGGCGCCGATGAGGGTGACGATCTCGCCCTCCCGCACCTCCACGTCCACGCCCTTCAGCGCAATGATGTTGCCGTAATAGGCCGTGACGCCGCCGACGCTCAGCAGCGGCGGGTCCGCGGCGCGTGCGGCCGGCTGCGCCGCCGTCCCCGGGGCCGGGCTCGGGGTGCTCATGCTCCCACCTCCGCCACCACGGCGGGCGCCGCGTCTTCCTCCACGCCGAGGTAGGAGGCGATGACCCGCGGGTCGTTGCGCACCTCTTCGGGCGTGCCGTCGGCGATCTTGCAGCCGTATTCGAGCACGACCACGTGGTCGGAAATCTCCATCACCACCGACATGTCGTGCTCGATGAGCAGGATGGAGGTCTGGTGCTCGCGCCGGATGGACAGGAGCAGCTCGTTGAGCGCTGCCGATTCGCGGGGGTTGAGGCCGGCGGCGGGCTCGTCCAGGCACAGGAGCACGGGCCGCGTGCACATGGCGCGGGCCACCTCCAGCCGGCGCTGGTCGCCATAGGGCAGGTCGCCGGCGGGGTCGTCGGCCCGGCCGGCCAGGCCGATCTGGTGCAGCCAGTAGAGGGCGAGGTCCACCGCCGCCTTCTGCTGCCGCCGCCAGGAGGGCAGGTTGAGGATGGCCGCCGGATTGAGCAGGCCGGATGCGGAAAGCGACATGTGCTGTGCCACCAGCAGGTTTTCCAGCACCGTCATGCCCGAGAACAGGCGGATGTTCTGGAAGGTGCGCGCCACCCGCGCCCAGGAGGCCACCTTGTGGTCGGCGAGACGTTCCAGCAGATAGAGCGCGCCCTTCTGCGTGCGGCCCCAGGACAGCCCGGCGGCGGTCACGCGCTCCAGCTCGGCGGGCGCAGCGGCGGCGCCATGGAACAGGGCGAGGCGGCCCATGGTGGGCTTGTAGAAGCCGGTGATGCAGTTGAACACCGTGGTCTTGCCGGCGCCGTTGGGGCCGATCACCGCCGTCACCTCACCCCGCCCGGCGCAGAACGAGACATCATTGACCGCGACAAGGCCGCCGAAGCGCATGGACAGATGATCCGCCACCAGGATCGGATCGCGCTCCCAGGCGCGCCCGGACCCGTCCGAAATCTCCCCTGCCATCAGCCGTGGCCCTCCTTCACCAGCGCGCCGGAGACCGCCTTGCGCTCCTTGAGGAAGATGGTGGGCATGCGGCTGGAGACGAGGCCGCGCGGCCGCCACACCATCACCGCCACCATGGCGAAGCCGAAGATGAGCATGCGGTAGAGCGAGGGGTCGAACTCCGGGCCGAACAGGAAGCTCGCCTTCAGGAAGGACAGGTTGCGCAGCATCTCCATGCCGCCGATGAGCAGGATGGCGGCCGCCGCCACCCCCATCTGCGATCCCATGCCGCCCAGCACCACGATGGCGAGGATGACCGCCGATTCCATGAAGGTGAAGCTCTCCGGCGAGACGAACCGCACCCGCACCGCGAAGAAGGCCCCGGCAAAGCCGCCGAACATGGCGCCGGTGGCGAAGGCGGTGAGCTTGGTGAGCGTGGTGTTGATGCCCAGGGAGCGGCAGGCGATCTCGTCTTCCCGCAGCGCTTCCCACGCCCGCCCCACCGGCATGCGACGCAGGCGGATGGTGACCAGCGCCGTAAGCGCGGCCAGCGCCAGGATGACGAAGTAAAGGAAGATCATCCGGTGCATGGAATTGAATTCCAGCCCGAAGGTGGCGGCAAACCCGTCTTCCGCGCTGCTGAAGGGCATGCCGAAGAAGGTGATGGGGGGAATGGAGGAGATGCCCGCCCCGCCATTGGTGAGCGACACCCAGTTGATGAGCACGAGGCGGATGATCTCGCCGAAGGCCAGGGTGACGATGGCGAGGTAGTCGCCGCGCAACCGCAGCACCGGAAAGCCGAGAATCACCCCCCAGAACGCCGCCAGGATGCCCGAGAGCGGAAGGCAGATCCAGAACGACCAGGCGGCCCAGAAATCGGCGCCCAGGTGGCCGGCGAAGAAGTCGTTCAGCGGCATGCTGGTGGCGAGCAGGGCGAAGGTGTAGGCGCCCACCGCATAGAAGGCCACGTAGCCGAGGTCCAAAAGGCCTGCGAGGCCGACCACGATGTTGAGGCCCCAGCCCAGCATCACATAGGTGAGCACATAGATGCCGAGGTCCACCCAGTAGCGGCTGGGGGAGAGGCCGCCGGCCATGAGGATGGTGAGAAACGGGTAGGCGAGGGCGAAGGCGAAGAAGGCGGGCTTCACCGCCGGCGCCGCCCGCCCGGCCAGCATCGCCATCCGCCCCGCGGCGGCGGAGGGCGTCCTGGAGCGGCCCGGCCGCCAGAGCGTGAGGTGGAGCAACAGCCGGAGCACGGCAACCAGCACCGCGAAGATGGCCACGAGGCCGAAGCGGTAGGTGAGGACGAGGGGGCCGCTGCCGGATTCGGTGGCGCGGAAGCCCACCAGGGGCAGCAGCAGGAGGCCGGTGATGATGCCGCTTCCCACCGCATCCTTGAGCGCTGCCGCAAGGGCGGAGGGCGTCGCCGGCGGCACCGCCGGCAGGGATGGCGCCCCGGCCCGCGGCCGTTCCGTTTCCGGCGCTTCCCCCGCAGGCATGGACGCCATCACACCTTCTCCACTTCCGGCCGGCCCAGCAGGCCCTGCGGCAGGAAGATGAGCGTGACCACGAGGATGGAGAAGGCCGCGACGTCCTTGTATTCAATGGAAAAATAGGCGGACCAGAAGGTTTCGATGAGGCCGATGAGGAGCCCGCCCAGAACCGCGCCCGGCAGGGACCCGATGCCGCCGAGCACCGCGGCGGTGAACGCCTTCACGCCCGGCACGAAGCCGTCGGAGAAATTCACCACACCATAATACATCAGGTACATCACCCCGGCGACGGCGGCCAGCGCGGCGCCGATGACGAAGGTGAGGGAAACCGTGCGGTCCACGTTCACCCCGAGCAAGGCGGCCATCTTGCGGTCCTGCTCGCAGGCCCGCTGGGCGCGCCCCAGCGGCGTCTTCTGCACCAGCCACCAGAAGCCGCCGAGCAGCACCGCCGTGACCACCATGATGATGATCTGCTTGTAGGCGAGGGTCACCTGATAGCCCTCGCGCTCCATCAGCACGATCACGTCGGGCACCATGGGTGGCAAGGGCTTGTTGCGCGGGCCCTGGGCCACCTGCACGAAGTTGGAGAGCAGGATGGACATGCCGATGGCGGAGATCATGGGCGCCAGGCGGAACGAGCCGCGCAGCGGCCGGTAGGCCACGCGCTCGATGGCCCAGCTCACCAGGCCGGTGAACACCATCGCCACCACCAGGGTTATGGCGAGGATCAGGAAGATGGAGCTCATGCCTATGACGGTGGTGAGCAGAAGAATGCAGATAAGGCCGATGAAGGCGCTCACCATGAAGACGTCGCCATGGGCGAAATTCACCATGCCGATGATGCCGAACACCATGGTGTAGCCGATGGCGATGAGCCCGTAGATCGACCCCAGGGTCAATCCGTTGATGAGCTGCTGGAGGAAGATATCCATCCGCCGCTTGAACCCCTCTGTCCTGGATGGCGCGCCTATTATCTCATCATGCCCGACGATTGGGCGCTGCCGCTTTTTAAAGTCATAACCCGCCCGCCGGGCAGAGACAATTGCGCCTGTTTCCGGCAGCCGGGGACAGGGCCGTCGAAGCCGGGGAAAAGGCGCAGACGGCCGCGGCGTTCCCGCTATAATGCCCTGGATTTGCGGGATTCCCGGAGAGAGGCGCCATGGCTTCGGACTGGCTCGTGGCGCGTCGCGTCGCCATCGCATGCATCGTGCTGGCCCTGTTCTATTTCGTCTTCACGGTGGTGGATGTCGTCCTCCAGGTGTTCGCCGCGGTGCTGATGGCGCTGGCGCTGCACGCCTTGGCGGAGCCGTTTGCGCGCATCACCCGCTGCCCCGAGCGCTATGCGGTGTTCCCGGTGGCGCTCCTCGCGTTCGGCGGCATCGGGCTCACCCTTTATCTGTTCGGCTCGACCATCCAGGCCCAGGTCACGGAACTGCTCAACGACCTGCCCACGGCATGGGCGGCGTTCGAGCGGCGGTTCCACCTGGAGGGGATGGGCGACGACCTCTTGCGGCGGGCCGAGGCGGCGGCGCCCTCCAGCGATCGGGTGATCTCGGCGGTGCAGGGAGTGACCACCAATGTGGCGCAGGTGCTGCTGGGCCTGTTCCTGGTGGTGGTGGGCGGGCTCTATTTCGCCGCCTCGCCCGATCTCTACCGCCGCCTGTTCGCCTCGCTGTGGGCGCCGCAGGATCGCCCGGCCGTCCTGCGGCGGCTGGATGTGGTTTCAGAAGACCTACGCCACTTCCTGAAGGCCCAGCTCATCGCCATGGTGGTGGTGGGGCTGCTGACCTTTGTCGGCCTCACCATCGTCGGCGTGCCCTCGGCGCTGGCGCTGGCGCTGTTCGCGGGCCTGGCCGAATTCGTGCCCATGGTGGGGCCGGTGATGGCAGCGGCGCCCGCCGTGCTCATCGCCCTGACCATGGGGCTTGATTCCGGGCTGTGGACCCTGCTTGTCTTCGTCATCGTGCAGCAGAGCGAGAGCAACGTCATCACCCCGCTGCTGCAGCAGCGCATGGTGTCCCTGCCGCCGGCGGTGACCCTGTTCGCGGTGGTGGCCTTCGGCAATTTCTTCGGCGTCATGGGGGTGGTGCTGGCCACCCCGCTTACGGTGCTCGCCTTCTCCGCCTTCAAGAGCGACAAGCCGGCGGACTGATCAGTTGGGAGCGACCACCTCGCCGGACCGGCGATCATAGCGCCACATGGAACCCGGCTGGACATGCGTGCCGCCGATGAAGCGTTCCACGGCATTCGCGCAGGCATGGTCAAAGCTGCCCTTCAGGGCGGCATGGCCGGCCGGCGTCAGGGAAATTTCAGCGGCGGCATAGGCGCGGTAGCTGCCTTCCGCCGGGCTTGCATCCCCCGGCGAGAAGCGCAGGCCGCCGGCCTCGCCGGAGCGGAACGGCAGGCCCGATATGAGCGGCTCGCGGGCGAAGGCCAGCCCGTCCAGCCGCAGGAAGAAGGGCAGGTCGGCCAGGAACTGCGCCTCGTCCTGGGAATGCACGGCGGCATAGACCTGCGCCACCTTCGCCGGCCCGTCCGCCAGCCGGGCGAGGATGCGTTCCTCGGTGAGGGAAAGGCCGCTCTTCGGCGCCGGCAGCTCGGCCAGCAGGCGCCGCAGGGCGGGCACGAGATGGGGCAGGGCATCGGGCGCCGCCGCCACGAATGCCGCCAGCGGGCGGGGGGTGGGCGCGGTGAAGGCATCCCACGCCTGCCGCGCCGTTTCCAGCTGCACGTGGGTCACCGGCGCGCGGCCCGCCTCCAGGGCGCGCATGGCCGAAGGCTCCATCACCCCAAGATAATGTGCCGCCTGAACCAGCGAGAGCCCCATGCGCTCAGGCTCATGGGCGAAATAGTTCAGAAGCTGGATGAGCTGGAGCTGATCGTAAAGGTCATGCTCGAACCACAGCTCCACCTCGCCATAGGCGATATGGACCTCCACCTGTGCATCGCGATGGGCGAAATCGGCGCGCACCGCGTCGAACGGCAGGCCCAGGGCCTGCGAGAGGAAATCGGCACGCACGTCGGAGACGTCCTCCAGCACGCTGCCGGCCGGCACCGGGCCGTCATGCAGCATGTCCTGCCAGGGCAGGAGGTGGCCGGCGATGCCGGCGGCGCGCAGGCGCTCCACGGCCGTCTCGCCGTTGGTGAGAATGAGCTTCGGCATCGGCTGGCCCTCGCTTCCTCGTGACGCGCCGCCCGCCGCCGGGCCGGCGCGCGCAGTTTCACCCCCGGCCGCGATACGGCGCAACGCCCGTGTCGGGCAGCCAGACGCCCGCAGGCGGTGTTCCGGTCTGCCAGAACACGTCAATGGGAATGCCCCCGCGCGGATACCAATAGCCCGCGATGCGCAGGAAGCGTGGCGCCAGAAGGTCCACCAGCTTCTTGCCGACGGCGATGGTGCAATCCTCATGGAAGGCGCCATGGTTGCGGAAACTGGCGAGGTAAAGTTTCAGCGACTTGGATTCCACCAGATGCCGGTCCGGCACATAGTCGATGACCAGGTGCGCGAAATCCGGCTGCCCGGTCACCGGGCACAGGGAGGTAAATTCCGGGCAGGTGAAGCGGGCCACATAGTCGGCATCCGGGTGCGGGTTGGGCACGCGGTCGAGAACGGCGTCCTCGGGGGAGGCCGGAAACTCGGTTCTTGCGCCAAGCTGGAGCGGGCGATCGGTCATCATCGGGGTCCTTCGGGCAGGGTGCGCCGGATAACCCCGCCGCGCGCAATGTTCAACCGGCGTCGGGCCGTTTTGCGGCAGGCGGGCGCGAACCCCTTCGCAGGCGCACAGGATCGCGCTAGAAGCGGCGCGCCGGCTGGGCGAGCGCCTTCCGGCTCCCTGGAGGCGGGCCGGGACGGGGCATGGGCGCCCTTCTCTTCCGCCGCGCGGGACGACGCACGGAAGGAGCCTTCATGACCGCCATCGTCGATATTATCGCACGCGAGATCCTGGACAGCCGCGGCAACCCCACCGTCGAGGTGGACGTGGTGCTGGAAGACGGCTCCCTCGGCCGCGCCGCGGTTCCCTCCGGCGCCTCCACCGGCGCCCACGAGGCCGTGGAACTGCGCGACGGCGAGGCCGACCGCTATCTCGGCAAGGGCGTGACCCGCGCGGTGGACGCGGTGAACGGGGAAATCTTCGACGCCATCGGCGGCTATGACGCCGAGGACCAGGCCCACATCGACGAGACCATCATCGCCCTCGACGGCACGCCCAACAAGGCCCGCCTCGGCGCCAACGCCATCCTCGGCGTGTCCCTGGCGGTGGCCAAGGCGGCGGCGCAGGCCAACGGCCTCTCGCTCTACCGCTATGTGGGCGGCGTGAACGCGCGCACCCTGCCGGTGCCCATGATGAACATCGTCAATGGCGGCGCCCATGCGGACAACCCCATCGACTTCCAGGAATTCATGATCCTGCCCGCCGGCGCCTCCTCCTTCGCGGAAGGCCTGCGCTGGGGCGCGGAGATCTTCCACACCCTGAAGAAGGGCCTGAAGGAAGCCGGCCACAACACCAATGTGGGCGACGAGGGCGGCTTCGCCCCCAACCTGCCCTCCGCCGACGCGGCGCTGGACTTCGTGATGGGCGCCATCGAGAAGGCCGGCTTCAAGCCCGGCGACGACGTGTTCATCGGCCTCGACTGCGCCTCCACCGAATTCTTCAAGAACGGCGTCTACGCATATGAGGGCGAGGGCACCTCGCGCGACATCGAGGCCCAGGTGGCCTATCTGGCGGAGCTGGTGGCGCGCTATCCCATCGTCACCATCGAGGACGGCATGGCCGAGGACGACTGGGTTGGCTGGAAGCTGCTCACCGACACCATCGGCGACAAGTGCCAGCTGGTGGGCGACGACCTGTTCGTCACCAATGTGGAGCGCCTGTCGCGCGGCATCCGTGAAGGCGTGGGCAATGCCATTCTGGTGAAGGTGAACCAGATCGGCTCCCTCACCGAAACCCTGGATGCGGTGGAGATGGCCCACAAGGCGGCCTATCGCGCCGTCATGTCCCATCGCTCCGGCGAGACCGAGGATTCCACCATCGCCGACCTCGCGGTGGCCACCAATTGCGGGCAGATCAAGACCGGATCGCTGGCCCGTTCGGACCGGACCGCCAAGTACAACCAGCTGCTGCGCATCGAGCAGGAGCTGGGCTCGTCGGCCCGCTATGCCGGCAAGGCGGCCCTGAAGGCGCTGGCCTGACACATCCGAAGCGGGCCGGGGCGGCAGGGCTGCCCCGGCCCCTTTTTTCTGCGGCCGCCGCATCACGCCGGTGGGTGCGGCTCAGTCCTCGCGGCTGACGGCGGGGGGATCGCTGGCGGGGAAGCTCTCGTCCAGCGCCTCGTCGAGCCGGTCGCTGGCGTGCTGCGCCTCTTCGGCGACGGCGGCGGCATGCTTGAGGGCCACGATCTGGGTCAGCAGGCGGTCGCGCCGCTGCGCCAGCTCGGCCAGGGAGCGGCCGTCGGCCTCCTCGATCACGCCCTGCACCAGCTTGTGCTGCAGCGCCTCGGTCATCTGCGGCGTGCCCAGGTCGTCCCACCAGGTTTCCACCGCCGGCAGCAGATGGTGGAGAAAATGGGCCAGCCCGCCGGCGCCGCCGCCGAGATGGAAGGTCATGTGCTGGCCCATGAGGGCCCAGCGCAGCCCCGGCCCTTCCGACACCGCGGCGTCGATGTCCGCCACCGAGGCGACGCCCTCTTCCACCAGATGGATGGCCTCGCGCCACAGGGCGGCCTGCAGCCGGTTGGCCACATGGCCCGGCACCTCCTTGCGGATCTCGATGGGGTGCTTGCCCATGGCCCGGTAGAAGCCCATGGCGGTGTCGATGGCGGCGCGGCTCGCCTTCTCGCCACCCACCACTTCCACCAGCGGAATGAGGTGGGGCGGGTTGAAGGGATGGCCGATGAGGCAGCGCTCGGGATGCCGGCAGCCCTGCGCGATGCGGCTTGCCAGCAGGCCGGACGAGCTTGAGGCGATCACCACCTGCGGCGGCAGCACGGCATCGATGGCGGGAAAGAGCTTCTGCTTGATCTCGTAGCGCTCGGGCGCATTCTCCTGGACGAAATCGGCGCCCGCCACCGCCACCACGGGGTCGGGCTCGAAACGCCAGCTGTCGGGGTCGATCCAGGCCTCCCCGCCCAGGCTCGTGAGCACCGGCCACGCCTCGCGGATCAGGCGCCCCGTGGCCTGCGCGGCGCCGGGGGCGGGATCGCTCACCACCACCTCCAGGCCCCGTGACAGGAACAGGGCGGCCCAGCTGGCGCCGATGGTTCCCGCGCCGATGACCGCGACACGACGGATGGGCGGGCTGGTTCCTGCGGACATGGGGGGCTCCTTCCGCGGACCCGCCCGGGAGCGGCGTCGTCGCGTTCGAACGGGGGACGGGACCGGACCCGCAGCGCACGCCGCGGGGGATGGCGGGGCTGCGCGGCGGATTTTCCCGGCGCGCCGCCTGCCTTCAGTGCGCGAGCAGCTCCGCCATCAGCTCGCGCACGCCGAGCCAGACGATCTGCACGCCGATGGCGAACAGGATGAAGGCGAACAGGCGCACCAGCACGTTGGTGCCGGTCTTGCCCAGCACCCGCTCGATGGTCGCCGCCTCGCGGAACGCGAAATACACGGTGAGCGCCACCGCGAGCAGGCCCGCCACGGCGCCGGCCAGGCTCGATGCGCTTAGGGCGAGATCGGTGCGCCAGGTGGGGCTATGGCTGGCCGCCAAAGCGATGGTGGTGGCAATGGAGCCGGGCCCCACCGTGAGGGGCAGCGTCAGCGGGTAGAAGGTCTGGTCGGCGGCCCGCGCATCATCCAGTTCCTCGCTGGCGGTGCGGTCGCTGGGGTCGTCGCCCTGGTGCAGCAGGTTCCAGCCCACGGCGACGACGACGATTCCGCCCGCCACCCGCAGCACCGGCAGCGTGACGCCGAAGAACAGCAGCACCTGCGAGCCCACCAGCAGCGAGCCGAGCAGCAGCAGGAAGCCGTAGATGGCCACGCTGCGCGCCAACTGCTCGCGCACCTGCGGCGAGCAGCGCCGCACGAAATTGAGAAAGATGGGCGCGCCCCCCAGCGGATTGACGACGGGGAAGAGGGCGGCGAAGACGGTGATGAAGATATTGATGAAGTTGCTTGCGTAGCTCAACCGCGCCCCCGCCGTGCGATGGCCTATGTCTCGATGCGCTCCCAGCCCTGAGGCGAGAGGCGTTCCTGAGGCAGGAACCGCCTCTTGTAGTCCATCTTGCGCGAGCCCTGCACCCAGTATCCGAGATAGACGTAGGGCAGGCCCATCTGCCGCGCCCGCGCCACATGGTCGAGGATGAGGAACGTGCCGAGGGAGCGGCCCGCTGCCTGCGGATTGTAGAAGGAATAGACCATGGACAATCCGTCGGAGAGGATGTCCGTGAGCGCCACCGCCATCAGGTCCCCCGTCTCGCGCGGGATGATGCGGCTGTCCGGCCCGCGCTTGCGATATTCCACCAGGCGGGTGTGGACGTGGGTGTCCTCCACCATCATGGCGTAGTCGAGCACGCTCATGTCCGCCATGCCGCCGCTGCCGTGGCGCGAGGTGACATAGGCGCGGAACAGGGCGTATTGCTCCGAGGAGGGGGTGGTGGGCTTCAGCGTGCCCACGAGGTCGCCATTGTCGGCCAGAACCCGGCGGAAGCTGCGGCCCTCCGTGAAGTCGTCCACGCAGATTCGCACCGAGACGCAGGCCTTGCATCCCTCGCAGGCGGGCCGGTAGGCGATGGACTGGCTGCGGCGGAAACCGCCCTGGGTCAGCACGTCGTTGAGCACCGCGGCCCGTTCGCCCACAAGGTGCGTGAACACCTTCCGCTCCTCCCGCCCCGGCAGGTAGGGACAGGGGGAGGGGGCGGTCAGATAGAATTGCGGTGTATCCCGCGGATGCTCGCTCACGGCGCTCTTGCCTCAGACCCGTCCAGCATCGCCGCAGGGCGCGGCAAGGTCAAAGGCCAAGGGAGGATCGTGCTCAAAAATCATTGCTGGCGCCGCAATGCGGCGGCCCGCTGCGCGTTGTTCACGACCACCGTGCCCACCAGAAAATCGTGCAGCAGCCGGCGTCTGTCGTTGAAAAGGGGCACCAGGAGCACCAGCGGCGTGAAGACGGAGAGGGACACCCAGAAGCACACCGCATGCACTGCGCCCAGCAGGGAATAGCAGGGTGCGCCGTACCAGGTGCGCATCTCCAGCTCCATGAGTCGCATCCCCAGCGTGGCCGAGGCGGGCGAGCCGAGGGTGACGGCATTGTAGGTGATGGCCCACACCACGAAGGCGGGGCTGAGCAGCCAGAACAGCATCCAGCCCAGCCCCAGGGTGATGAGGCCGAAGATGAAGATGAACATGCCGAACAGCAGCACCGGCCCCACGATCATCATCGCGTCCACGCAGAAGGCGATGAGCCGGCGCGAGAGGACGCCCTCGAAATATTCCGGCTGGGTCACCGGATCATAGGCATAGGGACGCGCCGTGTCGGACCCGCCGATCCGGGGCGGCTCGCGGGTCGTGTCGCTGTTGGTCATGACGCTCGGCTCCTCCACACATCTTCAGGTGGTGCGCGCATCCGGCGCGCGCAAGCCCGTCCCGGAACGGCCGCTGCCTACCAGTCGGCGCCGCCGGCACCCAGCCGCTGCACCGGCAGGCCCTCGCCCTCCAGCGCCTTCTGGATCAGTTCCGCATGGGCGTGGTCGCGGGTTTCCACGGTCAGGTCCAGGCGGGTGCCCTTGGCCGGCACATCCAGGAAGGTGCGCCGGTGGTGCACTTCCAGAATGTTGGCGCCGAGCTTTCCCAGCAGCGTGGCGATGCGCCCCAGCATGCCCGGCCGGTCCAGGATGGTGAGGCGGAAGGAGACGATGCGCTCGTCGCGCTCCAGCTCGCGCAGGAGGATGCCCGCCAGCATGCGCGGGTCGATGTTGCCGCCGGAGAGCACGAGCCCCACGGTCTTGCCGCGGAAGCGCTCCGGCTCGCTGATGAGGGCCGCGAGGCCGGCCGCCCCGGCGCCCTCCGCCAGCGTCTTCTGGTGCATCAGGAAGGCGTTCACCGCCCGCTCCAGCGCCGTTTCGTCCACCAGCACCACATTGGGCACCAGGCGGCGGACGATCTGCTCCGTCAGCACGCCCACGTTGCGCACCGCGATGCCCTCCGCCAGCGTCGGCCCGCCGCAGGGGCGCGCGACGCCGGTCATGGCCGACCACATGGCGGGGTAGAGCGCGGTCTCCACCCCCACCACTTCCGTGGCGGGCGAGCGGCCGGCGAAGGTGACGGCCATGCCGGAGATGAGCCCGCCGCCGCCGATGGGAACAAGCACGGCATCGAAGGCCGGCCCGTCCTCGATCATCTCCAGGGCCACCGAGCCCTGGCCGGCAATGACGTCGGCGTCGTCATAGGGATGGACGAAGATGCGGCCCTGGGCGCGGGAGATCCGCTCCGCTTCCTGCTGCGCATCGGCCACGCTGTCGCCGTACAGCACCACGTCCGCGCCGAAGGCCTGCGTGGCCGCCACCTTCACCTGCGGCGTCGTCTCCGGCATGACGATGACGGTGGAGATGCCGAGCCGCGTGCCGTGATGGGCCACCGCCTGGGCGTGGTTGCCCGCCGACATGGCGACGACGCCCCGCCGCGCCTCTTCCGGCGTGAGGCGGGAGAGCTTCACCAGCGCGCCGCGTTCCTTGAACGAGGCGGTGACCTGCAGGCTCTCGTATTTCACGTACACGTCGGCCCCGGTGAGGGCCGACAGGCGCGGCGCCCGCAGGGTGGGGGTGCGCAGGACGGCGGCGGCGACAATGGGGCGCGCCGCCTCCACGTCGGCGAGGGTGACGGGCAGGTCCCCTTCGAGGGTGGCGGGTAAATTCATCTGGTTACCTCGAAGGGGGAGGGGTCATGCCTGTTCGGCGAGGGCCCGGGCGACGCGCGGCGCGAAATAGGTGAGGATGCCGTCGGCGCCGGCCCGCTTGAAGGCGAGCAGGCTTTCCGGGACGATGCGCTCGCCGTCCACCCAGCCGTTGCGGATGGCGCCCTCGATCATGGCGTACTCGCCGGACACCTGATAGGCGAAGGTGGGCAGGCCGAATGCCTCCTTCAGCCGCCACACGATGTCGAGATAGGGCAGGCCGGGCTTCACCATCAGCATGTCGGCGCCCTCCTCCACGTCGAGGGCGGCCTCGCGGATGGCCTCGGCGCCGTTGCCGGGGTCCATCTGGTAGGTGCGCTTGTCGCCGGAGAGGGTCTTGGCGGTGCCGATGGCGTCGCGGAACGGGCCGTAGAAGGCGGAGGCATACTTGGCCGCATAGGACATGATCTGCACGTCCTGGAAGCCGGCCGCGTCGAGCCCGGCGCGGATGGCGCCGATGCGCCCGTCCATCATGTCCGAGGGGGCGATCACGTCGGCGCCGGCCTGGGCCTGCACCACGGCCTGCCGCACCAGGATGTCCACGGTCTCGTCATTGAGGATGCGCCCGTCCTCCAGCAGGCCGTCATGGCCGTGGCTGGTGAAGGGGTCCAGCGCCACGTCGGTGATGAGGCCGATGTTCGGCACCTCGGCCTTGATGGCGCGCAGGGCGCGGCAGACGAGGTTGTTCTCGTTCAGCGCCTCGCTGCCGAGCGGGTCGCGCAGGGCCGGGTCCACGTAAGGGAACAGGGCGAGGGCGGGGATCTTCAGGCCGGCGGCCATCTCGGCCGCGCGCACCGCCTCATCCACCGTCAGGCGCTCCACGCCCGGCATGGAGGGGATGGGCGCGCGGGTGGCGGTGCCGTTCATCACGAAGATCGGCCAGATCAAATCGTCCACGCTCAGCGTCGTCTCGCGCACCAGCCGGCGCGCCCAGTCCGACTTGCGGTTGCGCCGCGGGCGGTGGACGAGGCCGAGGCCGGCGGTCTCCACCGGCTCGGTGCCGGGAACGGGGCGGATGCGGGGCGTGGGAAGGGGCATGATGCGCTCATGGTTGGGCAGGAAAACGCGGCCCGGCGGCAAGCCGGCCGGACCCTCCACGTTCCTCTTATAGACCCTGTATTTTCACGGGGCGAGGGCCGGACCTGCGGCGTTGACGCTGGCGGCGGCCACGTCTAACCCTCATGGCATCCGGGACGGTCGGCCGGCCGCTCAGCGGCAAGCCGCCTTGAGGCGAAGGGGGAACGGGCCTTGACGATGGAACCTGAGGTTCTGCTCGAAGAGAAGGGCGAGGCGGGACTCATCACCCTCAACCGGCCCAAGGCGCTCAACGCCCTGAACCTTCCCATGGTGCGCGAGATCCTGCCCCGCCTGCGGGCCTGGGCCCGCGACCCTGCCATCACCCGCGTGATCATCAAGGCGGCGGGCGAGAAAGCCTTCTGCGCCGGCGGCGACGTGCGGGCCCTCTACGACATGGGGCTGAGCGGGCGCACCGCGCAGGCGCTGGATTTCTGGCGCGAGGAATATGTCCTCAACGACTATATCGGCAGCTTCCCCAAGCCTTACGTGGCGCTCATCGACGGCATTTGCATGGGAGGCGGATTCGGGCTCTCGGCCCATGGGGCGCACCGGGTGGCCGGCGACAAATATCTCTTCGCCATGCCGGAAGTGAACATCGGCCTGTTCCCCGACGTGGGCGGCACCCATGTGCTGCCGCGCCTGCCGGGGGCCTTCGGGGTGTTTCTGGCCCTTACCGGAAGCCGCATCCGCGCCGCCGAGGCCTTCGCCTGCGGCCTCGCCACGGACGTGGTGCCCTCCGCCGCCTTCCCCGCACTGGAAGCGTCCTTGTGCGCGGGCGGCGACGTGGAGCGCATCATTTGTGATCATCGCATGGAGCCGGGGCCGGGCGTCTTCGCCGACCGTGCCGACTTCATCGCCGACGTGTTCGGCCGGGGCGATATCTTCGCCATCCTCGCCGCCCTCGATGCCGCCGCCGCCGGCGGCGGGACCCATGCCGATTTCGCCGCCGCGACGGCGCGCGACATCCGCGTCAAGTCGCCCACCAGCCTCGCCATCACCATGGAACAGATGCGGCGCGGGCCCAAGCTGGACCTCGGCGCGTGCCTGAAGCTCGAACTTCGCATCGTCACGCGGGTGGCCGCGGGGCACGACTTCTACGAGGGCGTGCGCGCCGTCCTGGTGGACCGCGACAACGCCCCGAAATGGCAGCCGGCCACACTGGACGCGGTGGACCCGGCCGCAATCTCCGCGCATTTCGCGCCCATTGCCGAGGAACTGGAACTTCTGGCCGCAGGCACATGAGCCATTACGACCCCATCGATGCCAGCGCCCGGGCGCAATGGGAGAATTTGACGCCCTGGCGGCGCCGGCTGTTCCTGTTCCTGCGCGGGGTGGCCGCATTCCTCATCCTCGAAGGCATCGTCCATTGGGTGGTGATTCTCGGCATCGGGGAGGGGGACGCCAGCCGCTTCGAGGCCATGCCCATGGCGGCGCAGGGCGCCGTCATCTGGGCCGCCATCATCGACCCCATCGCCGGGGTGGGGCTCTGGCTGCGCGCCGGGTGGGCGGTGGTTCTGTGGCTGCTCGCCACCCTCACCCAGGTGGTGCTGGGCGCGTGGGCGCCCGCGGGCATGACGCGGCTGCTGCTCTTCACCCTGGCGGAACTGGCGCTGGTGGTGGCCTATGCCGTGCTCTCCATCCGCGCGGCGCGCGAAAGCGACCAGGACTGACACTTCACCGGAAGGACACCTTATGACCCCGACGGTTTGGACGGAGATGGACGACTACATCTGCGCGCGCCTCCTGCCGGCCGACCCGGTGCTGGATGCGGTGCTGGCGGCGAGCGCGAAGGCCGGCCTGCCCGCCATCGCCGTTTCCGCCGCGCAAGGCCGCATGCTGCAGCTGTTCGCCCGCATGATCGGGGCGAGGCGCATCCTGGAGATCGGGACGCTGGGCGGCTACAGCACCATCTTCCTTGCCCGCGCCCTGCCGCCGGACGGGCGCGTGGTGACGCTGGAGGCCGACCCCCACCATGCCGAGGTGGCGCGCGCCAATTTCCACCGCGCCGGCATCACCGACACGGTGGACCTGCGCGTCGGCCGCGCCATCGACACCCTGCCGCAGCTCCAGGCGGAAGGGCAGGCGCCGTTCGACCTGGTGTTCATCGACGCCGACAAGCCCAGCAACCCGGACTATCTGGAATGGTCGCTGCGGCTGACGCGGCCGGGCAGCGTCATCGTCTGCGACAATGTTGTGCGCGAAGGCCGCGTGACCAATGCCGAGAGCACCGATGCGAACATCATCGGCGTGCGCCGCATGTTTGATCTCGCCGGCGCCAACCCGCGCCTCGCCGGCACCGCGGTGCAGACCGTGGGCGCCAAGGGCTATGACGGTTTCGCGCTGCTGCTGGTGGAGTGACCGGCCGCTTCGGCCGGCCGTCGGCTCAAGACCAGGAGCCGAGAAAGGCGAGCACGGCCACGACGACGATGATGGCGACGACAATCCAGTGCCGCGCCGCGAAGGTGTGGAGAATCATGGGCTTGCTCAGTCGTCGTTGGAAGCGTTGAGGTCTTCGGGCCGCAGTCCCTCGTCCTGCGGAACCAGCGTGACGCCGATGGCGCCGCCATTGGTGAAGCCGATGCCGGCCGCCTCCAGCTCCTGGCAGATGCGCTGGCGGGTGGGCGCCAGGGCCTCCAGGAAGCCGCGGTCCTTCTCCACCACCTTCACGGTCGCTTCGGAAATGCCGGCAATCTCCGCAAGGTCGTTGCGGGACCAGCCAAGGAGCGCACGCGCTGCCTTGATCTGGCGACCGGAAACCATGGCGTGCAACAAGCTCGTGCCTCCCCGATGAGTCCCGCGACAATGGCATGCCACCTTCCGCACCACAACGCGGCGCGCTCATGGCGCGTGCCCCGGTTTGAATGCGAGCGGGCCGGGGCGCCCCGCGCGGGCGGAAAGGCTTCAGAACGTCTCCACCCAGGGGCGCAGCTCCAGCTCTGAAGCCCAGGCGGAGCGGTGCTGCTGGTGGAGGGCCAGATAGGCCTTGGCTACCGCGTCTGCATCGAGCCACCGGTCGGCCGGGCCGGCATCGTCGGGCTTCGCCCAGGACGAGGCGAGGCCGCCGTCCAGCACCACGTGCGCCACATGGATGCCCCGTGGGCCGAGCTCACGGGCAAGTCCCTGGGCCAGGGCGCGCAGGGCGAATTTCGCCATGGCGAACGGCACCGAATGCGGCATGGACTTCACGCTCGCGGTGGCCCCGGTGAAGAAGATGGAGCCCGAGCCGCGCACCAGCATCCGGCGCGCCGCGGCCTGGGCGGTGAGGAAGCCGCCGAAGGCGCCGATGCGGTAGGCTTCCATCACCGCGCCCGGATCGAGCATCTCCACCGGCCCGCGATAGCGCATGGCGGCGTTGAAGACCACGAGGTCGGGCACCCCGAGGGCGTCGTCCACCTGCGCGAACAGGCGGTCCACCGCCTGCGGGTCCTGCGCATCGGCGGCGATGGCGAGGGCGCCCGTCTCGGCGACGAGACCTCCCAGCTTCTCCACATCCCGCGCCACCAGCGCGAGGCGGAAGCCGGCCTCGGCGAGGCGGCGGGCGAGGGCGGCGCCGAGACCGGTTCCGGTCCCGACGATCACGGCTGTCTGCTGCGACATGAAAACTCCTCCGGCTGCGGCGCCAGCGGCGGGCGCCCCGCGGTGGTGCGAGGATGGGGACATCGGCAAAGCGAATGGGCGGCACCTGCCGCTGGCGCCGCAGCGCGGGATTTCGCGTCAGGGCGCGGCGAAGAGGGGGGCGACGCCATCCGTGTCGATGTACACGACGCCATCCTCGATCCGCACCGGATATTCGGCCAGCCGGCTCTCCTGCGGCTCCACCGGAGTGCCGGAATTCAGGTCCCAGGTCCAGAAATGCAGCGGGCAGGTGAGGATGGTGCCGTCGAAGTCGGCTTCGGCGAGGGGCGTGTTGCTGTGCGGGCAAACGCCCTGGAACGCCTTGATCTCGCCGTTGTCGGGCCAGGCGAGGATGATCAGGTGGCTGTCGGCGATGACAAGGCGCATGCCGCCTTCGGCCAGGGTTTCGGTTTTGCAGACGCGGGTGAACATCTCGAAAAATCTCTCGGGCATCAAAGCGGACATCATCGCCCCTTGCGGCGCAGGAGGAAAGAGGGGCATGCATGGCGCTCTGCGCCGCCGCCGCACGGCCGTGGCGCAGGTGCGAAAGGCAGTGGCCACGCGGGCGGAAATCTGTGAGGCTTGAAGGGCTATTCTTCGCCCGGCCGGTTGCGGCCTCTTCCACCTCGGATGTTCGTTCATGCCTTTGCCAGACGCCAGCCTGCTCAAGCCCTTCCTGACCCAGCGCCACGACCAGCTCACCAAGGCCAAGGCCCGCCGCTCGCTGGGCCAGATCCAGGGCAAGATCGGCGAAATGCCCATGACCCGCGGGTTCCAGGGTGCCCTTGCCGCCGGCTTCAGGACGGCCGGGGCGCCGGCCGTCATCGCCGAGCTGAAGGGCGGCTCGCCATTCGATCCCGGCTTCCGCGCCGTGGTGCCCTACAAGGCGCTGGCGGAGGATTTCGAGGCGGTGGGCGCGTCGGGCCTGTCGGTTGCGGTGGAGCGGCAGGTGTTCCGCGGCTCTTATTCCGACCTTGCCACCGTGCGCAGCGCCGTGGACCTTCCCCTGCTTGCGCGCGACATCATCTTCGATCTCTACCAGATCCTGGAAGCGCGCCTTGCCGGCGCCGACGCGGTGGTGCTGTCGGCGGCGCTTCTGGGCACGAAGCTGGGCGAATTCCGTGAACGCTGCGCCTCCATCGCCCTCGATGCGCTGGTGGAGGTGCACACCCCGCAGGAGGTGGAGCTGGCGCTGGCATCCGGCGCCGACTTCATCTGCGCCACCAATCGCGACATCCATTCCTTCGAGCTGAAGCCGGGCACCTGCGAGGCGCTCCTGCCGCTGCTGCCGGCCGACAAGGTGTTCGCGGTGGCGGAGGGCGGGCTTTCGACCGCGGATGACCGCGAGCGCCTGGGCGCCCTGGGAGCGAAGGCCATCCTGGTCGGCTCCGCCCTCATGAAGGATGAGGACCCCGCCGGCGTGCTGGAGCAGGTGCTCGGCGTCGAGACGCAGGTGGAAGGCTGAGGCCGCATCTGGCCCGTTTCCTGCTTGCCGGACTGCGTGGCGGAGGGGGCCGGGTGAACCGGCCGCCCGCCACGGCGCGCTTCATTGCGCCGTCGGGCCTCGGGGCCTTGGCGGCGATGCGGGATCGCGCCCCCCTGTGGCAGGATTGGAGGCTCGGCAGTGCCGCTTTACAGCTATCATTGTCCGGATTGCGACAAGGACGTCGAATTGCTGGTCCGCGCGTCGGACACGCCCACCTGTCCCTCCTGCGGCGGGCAGAAGCTGGAGCAGATGATGTCCCGCATCGCCCCTGAGGGGAAGTCGCGCGCCATCATCCAGGCCAGCCGGGCGGCGGCCGCGCGCGAGGGTCACCTCAGCAATTTCAGCGCGGCCGAGCGCAAGCGCTGAGGCGCCTGCGGGCAGGTGTTCGGAACGCTTGGCAGGGGCATGCTTCGTGCTTGGCTTGCGCCAGCACCCGGATTGTTGGCCGAGGGCCGCCCGGCATGGGCGGCCGGAAGGCGATCCGCAGCCGCCCTGGAGGGCTAAGCCATGACCATCGCCTTTCCCGCGTCCCTCGCCGATGACGCGCGCTATGTGTCGCCGGCCTTCCTGCGCACGCCGCTGCGCGCCTTCATGGTGTCCTGCGACAAGGGCATCTACTGGCTGCGGATGCCCGCCGATACCGGCAAGACCCAGTTCGTGCGGGGCATCATCGCCCAGCGCACCGGAAAGGACGGCGCGCCGGAGGGCATAGACAGCGCCATTTCCAGCGGCATGGGCGCCGTGGCCGTGGGCCTTGAGAGCGGGGCCGGGCCGCGCGATCTCGTGGCGGCGCTGAAGGCGGCGTTCGACGCCACCTTCGGGCTCGATGGCACGCAGGCGGTGCCGGACATCCGCTTCGATGATGCCGAGGGCGCCAAGGCGGATTTCTCGGCCTGGCTCGCCGCGCTGCGCGACCTTGCGGTGGCGAAGGGCTCCAAGCGGCTCATCGTCTGCATCGACGGGCTGGAGGCCATGGACCCGCCCGGCGCGGGGCAGCCCTGCTCCATCGCGGCCATGCTGCCGGACATCAGGAGCCTGCCGGCGGGGGTCGTTCTGCTCCTCACCTCCCGCCCGCGGGAGGACTGGCCGGCCGCGGCATTCGAGGCGGTGGCCGCGAAGTTTCCGGCCGGCTCCGGCGTGGGGGTGCAGGATGTGACCCTGGACGACCCGACCTATGTGGACGCGCTGAAGCGCCTGTTCCACGATCGCCTGCGGCCGGTGTTGCGGGGGCGCGCCATGGCGCTGCTGCAGACCCTGCTGGAGACCCGGGCCGAGTTCGAGCGTGGCGGCCGCGACCCGCGCCTCACCAGCGATCCGGTCCTGCGCGACACCCTGAAGGACGACTGGAAGAAGCTGACCAACAAATATCCGCGATATTCCGGCCTGCAGCTTCCGGTGGCGCCCCTCAGCCCGCTGCTGGACCAGTTCGATGGACTGTGGGTGGACGTGATGGACCGCGCCGACCGCCGTTTCCGTTACGTCTTCCTGCTGCTCGACCGGCTGATGGACGCCTCCCTTGCGGTGGAGGATGTGGCGGGCCTTCCGCGCGGCGCGGAGCTTCCCGCCGCCCTCGCGGCCGAACGGGCGCCGGCGCCTGTGCCGGCATGATGGCGAGGCGTCGGCGGCTGTCACAAAAGTGCAAAGAAGGGATGGGAAGAGAAGTCACGGCACTTTGCGCGCGCTCGGCGCGCGCAGCCGGCCCAACAGCTTCCTGAACAGACTGGCTTTCACCATGAAGATGGACACGACGACCCTCGGCCCGGCCAAGGTCCTCATAGTGCTTTCCGGCCGCCTCGATATTGCGGGGGCAGGGCAGATCGAAACCGAGTTCACCGCCGCCGCGAGCCATGCCGAAGTGGTGCTGGTGGATATGGCCGGCGTTTCCTTCCTGGCCTCCATCGGCATCCGCCTCATCCTGACCGTGGCCAAGGCGCTGCACCGCCGCGGCGGTCGCCTGGTGCTGTTCGGCTGCGACCATCAGGTGGAAAAGGTGCTGCTCACCACCGGTGTGGGCGAGCTCACCGACATCGTGGAGACCCGTGCGGATGCCGACCGCATCCTGGAGAGCCGCGCGGTCTGAAGGGCGGCGTCGCGGGGGCCGGGGCCGAAGCCCCGTCTCCTCCCGCGCCCCTCCATCGCCACCGGGGCGGCCCGGTCATGCTGGGAAGCGCCGAAGGGCTGGCCGCCCGGCACTCAACCGGCCGGCAGGGCCGGCCTCTGGACCAGCTGCAATTCCCGGATCACCTGGTAGATGGGCTGGACCGAGGGACGGATGACGCCCTGGGTAGGCGTGCCAAGCTCCAGGATGATGAAGACACAGCCGGCGATGGCGGAGGCCCCCAGCAGCAGGAAAGCCATCACCGTTGCATTCTTCGGCGCGAACAGGCCGAAGCTCGCGAACAGGAGCGAGAGCCAGGCCACCAGCATGCGGGTCTTCTCGACCAGCGCCCGGCGCGTATCCACCATGTTCTCGACAATGGCCGGGGAACACCCCTGGATATGCCGCTCACGGTCGGTCCGGGGGGTGAGTGCGCCGTTCGACAGCTGGATGACCTTCTTCGGCCAGTTCTTCGACCATGGCCTGGATCTCATCAACAAGGGCGGCAACGGCACCATCTACGTTCCCCTCGCGGCGGATGATCCCCTGCGCACGCTGGGACCGGACGGCATCGCGGGAACGGGCGACGAGGTGGGCGCCCAATCCGCCTTCATGGTGCTGACCCGCTCCACCCCCGCAGCCGGCCCCGGCGCGGACGGGGTGATGGGCACGGCCGACGATACCACCCATGAGGCCGTCAACCAGACCACCCCGTTCGTGGACCAGAACCAGACCTACACCTCCCACCCCTCGCATCAGGTGTTCCTGCGCGAATGTGCCACCGTAGAGGGCCGCACGGACGCCACCGGCGGCCCTGCCCACCTGGGGCGAGGTGAAGGCGCAGGCGCGCGTCATGCTCGGCATCGAGCTGACGGACGGCGACGTGGTGAACCTGCCCCTGCTGCGCACCGACCCCTATGGTAATTTCATCCCGGATGCCAACGGCTATGCCCAGGTGATCGTGGGGCTGGGCGCGGACGGAACCCCCAACACCGCCGACGGCGCCATGGCCGTTTATGCCGACACGCCCGGCAGCTTCAGCTTCACCCAGGCGGGCGTGTGCTGCAGGTGTCGCCGGCCACCATCCGCGATCCCGTGGACGGGGCCATGGCCTATGTCGTGCTGATCGGGATCGACGACGATCTCGCCAAGCTCGGCGATCGCGAACTGGTGCCGGGCATGCCGGTGGAAGTCTTCATCTCCGGCGCCGACCGCACGGCCCTGGCCTATCTGGCCAAGCCGGTGATGGACCAGTTCAACCGCGCCTTCCGCGAGCAGTGAGGGGTCCCCGCGGCTCCGTCAGGCCACCGGGGCTGCGGCCGGCGCGGCATCGGCAATGCGCCCGTCGCACAAGGTGATGGTGCGATCAAACATCTCCAGCGCCCGCAGGTCGTGGGTGACGACGATCACCGCCGCCTTGCGGGCGTCGGCAATCTCCCGGAACAGGCCCAGCACCTGGCGCCCGCGCACCGCATCGAGGGCGGCGGTGGGCTCGTCGGCGAGGAGCAGGCTGGGGTCGTTGGCGAGCGCGCGGGCGACGGCGACGCGCTGCTGCTCGCCGCCGGAGAGCTGGGCCGGATAATTCTCCAGCCGGTGCCCGAGATCGAGGCTGGCAAGCAGATGGGCGGCGTGGCGGCGGGCCTCGCGCGGCGGCACGTCGTCGATTTCCAGCGCCAGCGCCACATTCTCCACCGCCGTCAGGAACGGGATGAGGTTCGCCTTCTGGAAGATGAAGCCGATGTGGGTGCGGCGGAACGTGCGCAGGCTGTCGAGGTCGGCCCGCGCATCGGCGACGCGGCGGCCGTCCATGAACACGTCCCCGTCGGATGGCGGCTCCAGCAGCCCGGCAATCAGCAGAAGCGTGCTCTTGCCGGAGCCGCTGGGGCCGAAGATGCCCACCACCTCGCCCTGGCGGATGTCGAGGCTAACCCCGTCCAGGGCGCGAACGAGGCTGTCGCCGCTGCGATAATGGCGCCGCACGCCGCGCAGGCTCAGCACCGCCGGCGGGCTCACGACAGCACGTCCTGCGCCCGCACTTTCAGGGCGCGCGAAATGCCGAGCAGGCTGGCGAAGCCGCAGATGACGGCGACCGCGGCGGCGAGCAGCGCGATGTCTGCCGGCAGGATCAGCACCTTGCGCGGAAAGAAGGGGAAGATGAGCGCCGACAGGGCCAGCCCCAGCACCAGCCCGGCCGCACCGATGAGAAAGGCCTGCTGGGCGATCATGGCCACGATGGTGGAAGTGTTCGCCCCGATCAGCTTCAGCATGGCGATCTGATGCAGCTTCTCCATGGTGAGCATGTAGATGATCAGCGACACCACGATGCCCGTCACCACCTGGAGCACGCCGGTGAAGGCGAGGATCTGGATTCGCAGGCGCCAGAGGCGCTGGTTGAGAAGCAGGTCCGCCTGCCCGCTGCGGCTGAGCACGTTGGCGTCGCCCCAGGCCAGCACAGCGCGCTGCACCGCGTCCCGGTCGGCCCCCGGCTCCAGCGACACCAGGACCGCGGCGATCTTGCTGTCCTGCGGCACCGAGCTGCGGTTGGCGGCGGCGGGCGCATCGCCGGAGCGCGCCAGCAGCACCTCCTCGCTGGTGCGGCGCTGGGAAATGGCGGTGGCGTCGTTCACGGTCACGAACAAAAGTCCGTCGCCGCCCATGTCCACCATGCCGCGGGTGAGGCCCACGATGGTGTAGTCGTCCTGGCCGAGGCGCACGCGATCGCCCATCGCGAGGCCGATGCTCGCGTCCGCCACCGCCTCGAAATGCCCGGACGCCAGGTGCCGCCCGCGCTCCAGCGTGATCCAGCGCCCCTCGTCCTTCGGAAAGTCGAGGCCGGTGATGGACGCCCGCAGCTGGCGCCCGCCAAATGCGAATTGCTGGCTGAACTGCACGAAGCGCCGCGCCATGGCGACGCCGGCCAGCCCTTCCGCCCGGCGATCCATGGTGGATGCGACGGCGGAGCCTTCCGAGAACGGCCCCTGCCGTCCGCCCTGGACGATCCACAGGTCGGCGCCGATCCGCTCGATGACCAGCAGCGCGTCGGCGACGATGCCGCGATAGAGCCCCACCATCCCCATGGAAGCGGTCATCAGGAAGGCGACGCCCAGCGCGGTGAGGAAGAAGCGCAGCACATTGAAGCGCATGTCCTTGAAGGCGAGGTTCACGGCGCGGGCTCCTGAAAAACCCGCATGCCCGCATAGGTGGCCTCGGGGGTGAGGATCACCTGATCCCCCGCCTGGAGGCCGGAGCGCACTTCCACCCCCGCATCGCCAAGGGCGCCAAGCGCCAGCGGCTGCCACCAGGCACGGCCGGAGCGCAGCACGAACGCGCCCGCCTTCTGCCCGCGGGGGACGATGGCGCGCGCAGGCACGGACAGCACGTTCTCCCGCATGTCGAGGGTCAGCAAGGCGGTGCCGCGCTGGCCGATGGCCCAGTTCCGCGGCAGCTGGCGGGGCGCCACATCCACGATGAACTCGCGGGTTTCCGTATCCACCTGCCGGGAAATGCGCTGCACCTTGCCCGGCGTCCCCACCTCGCCGCGGGACGAGAACAGGAGGCGGGCGGGCTGGCCCGGCGCCACATCGGCAATGAAGCTCTCGTCGAACCGGGCGGAGAGCACCACGCTTTCCGGGTCGGCCAGCTCCACGATGGTGGAACCGGGCAGCACCAGGTCGCCGATATTCAGCTTGCGCGCCACCACCACGCCGTCGATGGGCGCGCGGATCGTGGATTTCTCAAGCTGCGCCCGGCTGACCTTCACCGCCGCCGCCGCCGAGGCTTCCGCCGCCTGCGCCTGGCTTATGGCGGCTTGCGCACGGGCCTCCTCGGCGCGCGATTGCTCCAGTGTCGTCTCCGCATTCTCCAGCACCGAGCGGCTGGTGGCCCCGGTGCGCATCAATTCCTGCTGGCGGCCGAGGACGGACAGGGCATTGGCGGTTGCCGCCAGCGCCTTACGGCGTTCCGCCTGGGCCAGCTCGATGGCCCGGCCGGCGGCCGCGTGGGAGGCGACGGCGGCTTCCAGCTGCGCATGGAGATCTTCCGCAGCGAGCCCCGCCACCACGTCGCCCGCATGCACCGCGTCGCCGATATCCACCCGCACATTGGTGAGCACGCCCTGGATGTTGGCGCTCACGCTCGCCTTGCGGATGGCGTCGAGAATCCCCGGCCCGCGCATCTGCCGGTGGAAGACGGCGGGCGTGACGGCCGCCACCTGCGCCGGGCGAGGGAGCCCGTAGCGCCAGGCGAAGATGCCGGCCGCCACCGCCGCCAACAGGAGAAGTCCGCCGATGGCTTTCCGCGGCACCCGGCGCGGCCGGGAGGCCGGGCGGGGCGGCATGCGCACCGGTGACGGTGCGCCATCCCCGCCATCGTCCCGGTCCGCGGGGGCGGGGGGCTGCGCCCGCCATGCGCCTGCGTCCCGCGGGGCCGCGGGCAACCTGAGACCTGCTGCTGAGGAACTCACTCACGCTCTCCCGACATGCGCCCCGCCGGTTCAATCTTCGCCGGCGCCGGCGCCGCGGAATGAAGAAGATCCGATGGGGGTGGAAACATCTGCACCGTGCCGGGACTTCATTTCCTGCAAATATGATTGACCATCGAATTTCCTTCCGATGTTTGCAGTTTGTATCAATTTGTACCGGTGGAAGCACAAGCCTTGAGCTGTGGCGATCATGGCCTTAGGTCTTCGTTTCCATGGAGCAGAAGAGACGCAATATTCTCGTCGTCGATGACGATCGGGACATCCGCAGGCTGCTGGGCGACTTCCTCTCCCGCGAGAATTTCGCGGTGGACCTTGCCCAGGACGGCCGCGAGATGGACGCCGTGCTCAAGCGCCGGCAGGTGGACCTCGTCATCCTCGACCTGATGCTGCCGGAGGAGGACGGCCTCTCCATCTGCCGCCGGCTGCGGGCCGAAACGGCGGTGCCCATCCTGATGCTTACGGCGAAGGGGGACGAGACCGACCGGGTGGTGGGCCTGGAGATCGGCGCCGACGATTATGTGGTGAAGCCGTTCGGCCCGCGGGAGCTGCTGGCGCGGGTGCGGGCCCTTTTGCGCCGCGCCGCCGGGGCGCCCGCGCAGCCGCCGGTGCGGCGCTACGGCTTCGACCGCTTCGTGGCCGATCTCGACGCCCGCCAGCTGCTGGCGGACGAGGCGCATCTGGTCCCCCTCACCGGAGCCGAGTTCGAGCTTCTCGCCTGCTTCGTGCAGCGCCCGCGCCGGGTGCTCTCCCGCGACCAGATCCTGGACTGCGTGCACGGCCGCGCGGCCGACCCGTTCGACCGCAGCGTCGACATCCTGGTGTCGCGGCTGCGCAAGAAGCTCGATGCGCTCAGCCCCGGCTGCAACCTCATCAGCACCGTGCGCAACGGGGGCTATCTCATGACGGCGCAGGTGAAGCGGGTGCCGTGATGCGCCTGGGCCTTGCCACCCGCATCCTGTCCATCGCCACCGCCTTCCTGCTCGCGGTGTGGATCATCGTCATCGCCACCTTCTACTGGTCGAGCGACCTGTCGCAGGTGAATGCCCGGCCCTCGCCCCAACAGCTGGCGGCCATCGCCGATCTTCTGGCATCGCAGCCGCCGTCCGCGCGCCCCGCCGCCCTGGCGGCGATCCGCTCGCCGCTGCTGCATCTGCGGCTGGCATCCGCCGGCGACGGCCCCGCCCCGGGGGCGGATGCGGTGCCGAAGGCTGAGGCCCTGGCCTATGGCCGCGCCCTCGGTCCGCGCCTCATCCATGTGCGGGCGCGGGCCGGGGGCGAAACCGGCGGCCTGCCCCGCCTGTTCCCCGACCGCACCTCCGGCCGGGTGTTCTGGATCGCTTTGGATGGCGGCGACATGCTGGTGGCCGAGGCGCGGATGCCGTTCATGGTCACAGTGCTGGGCCTGCCCGTGGGCCTCGGCGCCGGGCTCCTGGGAACGCTGGCGGCCTGCGTGGCGACGCTGCTGCTTCACCGCGAAATCCGCCCCCTGTCGCAACTGGCGGCGCTGGCCGATCGCATCGACCCCGCGGGGGACCTTATGCCGCTGCCCCGGCTGAAGGCGAACACGCCGGAAATGGAGATGCTGGCGCGCGCCTTCGAGCGGCTCCAGGCACGCATCCATGCCATGACGCGCTCGCGCCTCGCCCTCATCGGCGGCATCCAGCACGATGTGCGCAGCTTCGCCACCCGGCTGCGCCTGCGGATCGAGCAGCTTCCCGACCGCGCCGAGCGCCGCCGGGCGCAGGCCGACATCGCCGACATGATCGAACTTTTGGACAATGCGCTGCTGACGGCCCGGGCCGGTGTCGGCGCGCTGGACAGCGAATATCTCGACCTTGCCGCGCTGGTTGAGGCCCATGTGGCCGACCTGAGCCGCGCCGGCCGGCCGGTCTGCCTGCAGGGCGGGCAGGCCGCGGCCCCTTTGTGGGTGCTCGCGGATCGTCTCGCGCTCAGGCGGGTGCTGGGAAACGTCATCGACAATGCGGTGACATATGGCCATCGCGCCCATGTCCGCCTGTCGGCCGATGGCGCCCAGGCGACGGTGGAGGTGTGCGACACCGGACCGGGCTTCCCGCCCGGAATGGAGGAGCTGCTGCTGGAGCCCTTCACCCGTGCCGAGCCGTCCCGGGCGCGCCGGACCGGCGGCGCCGGTCTTGGCCTTGCCGTGGCCCGCAGCCTGGTGGAGGCCCATGGCGGCCGCATCGCCCTCGGCCATGGCGCCGGCGGGGGAGGGCGGGTCACCATCACCATTCCGCTGTTTCATCCCGCCTGAGGCCGGGCGCGCCTGAGGCCTCCCGCACCGCTTCATCCGGCCTTCATCCGGCCCGCCGCGGCCTTGGCGAGGTCCTCGGCACCCTGCTTCAGCCCGTCGCGCGCCGCATCCAGCGGATCGAGGGTGGCGGCGATGTTCATGGCATTGGGGAATTGCTTGGTCACATAGGCCCACACGATCTGCCGGGAAGGCGCATCGCGAAATTCCACGGCATACATGACCACGCCATTGAAACGCCCCTCGGCGCCGGTGACCGCATTGACGCCGGTGAGGGCGAAGCCCACCGGCGTGAGCTTGGAGGCGGTGGCGAGCACCGGCACACTGGCCTGCGCCCCGGTGAGGGTGACCTTGAGCTCGACCACGCCGGGACCCGGCGCCTCCGCCAAGAGCCCATTGCGGGCGAGCGCCTCGCGGAACTGCTGCTGGGCGAAGGCGGCGAGGCGCGCCTTGTCCTCCGCCGAAAGGGGGCCGAACTGGTGGTCGGCGCCATCATAGATGCTGACGGGCAGAAGATGCACGCCGCTGAAGCGGGAGAGAGGGGCGCCCTCCGCCTGGAAGGCATAGGGCGTTTGCCGCGGCTCGCTGCCGCCGTTGCGGGTGAGCTGGGGCGAGGAGGCGAGGAACTGGTATTTGTTCGGCTCGGGCGAGTTGGCGCAGCCGGCGACGGCGAGCACGAGCACGCCTGCGGCGAGAACGAGGGCTGGGTTCATGGGAACATCTGCCGAAAGGCGGCGGCGACACCGCGGGAACAAGCAGCCGGCAGCCGCGTGCGCGCAAAGAAAGCCCGCCCGCCGCCGCTGGCCAGCGGACCGGCGAATTCTCATGTCGCCGCTGTATCCCGATGATTTCGCCGGCATTGCGAAATGTTGCCCGAACCCGCCGGCATGGGGATGTTTGGACAGGAGGGTTCGCCACCGCCATGGGCCGGACGGACGCACCGGGCCGGCCAGACCAGGGGGGCGGATGCGTCGCAAGTCCGCCGTGCCACAGTCGCCCTGCCACAGCGGTCCTGCCGCGCCGGCCGGGGCGGCCGTCTGGAAGTGCGTTTTATTGCAACATAGTTGGCAGATTTCGCCTTGGCTTTCCTGCGGGCGTGCGCCGTTGGCTTCGAACCTGCATGGCGCCGGGCTGGTCCCGGTTCCGTGAACCCTTTCGCACAAAGGAAGGGGGCGCGGTGCCGTTTCATGCATGAAAGCGCACGGCATGACGGACAAAGAGGAATGGGTGATCTGGAACGGCTCGCTGGGCGTCCTCGACATGGTGACCATCGGCCATGTGGAGGAGGGCGCGCAGGGGCGGCGCGCGTGCCTTGCCGCGCCCTACGACGTGGTGGGGCCGTTCAGCCTCGATGAACTGGAGAGCGAGGGGCGGATCGCCTTCGGCGCCTGCCTGGTCATGTCGCGCCTGCGATGGCAGCAGGACCAGGTGCAGCTTCGCCGCGAGGCGCAGGCGAAGCGCCGGGCCTTCATGTTCCTGCCCGACCCCGAAGACGACGCCGACCATCGCGAGGCCCTGAACCTGCCGGCGGACGGCGCGCTCACCCCGGCGCAGATCAATTCGGCCTTCCGGCGGCTGGCCAAGACCGCCCATCCCGATGCCGGCGGGAGCAGCGAGCACTACCGCCGCATTGCCGAGGCCCGCGACGTCTTGCTGGGCCAGTTTGCCGGCGCTTCCTAGAACCCGCGCCGGTCAGCGGGCGAGGAACTGGGCCGGCACGTCGCGCGAGGTCATGGCGCCGAGGACGAAGGCGAGGTTGGCGGCGGCCACCAGCGCCGCCGCATGGGCGTCGGACTGGGCGAGCCGGGCGGTCAACAGGCCGCTGTCGGCGGCGGTCGCCACCTGGATGTTGCCGAGGCCGGAGCGGTAGGCGTCGAGGGCTGCGTCATAGGTGGTGGCTGCGGCCTTCGCCAGCGCGCTGGCGGCGGTATAAGCGGCGAGCGCCGAGCGCAGCGTGTCGGCGCTGACCATGATCTCCCGCGCCGCCGCGTCCCGCGTCTTGTCGAAGGTGGCTTCGGTGGCTGCGGCGAGGGATTCGGCGGTCTTCAGCTGCGCCGCGCGCAGGCCGCCGTCATAGAGCGGCACCGTCGCGCCCACCACTACGCCGGAGGCTGACGATTGCTGGCCGATGGTGGGCAGGCCGGAAGCGCTGAGATTGCTGTTGCCGCCCGCCGCCACGGCACCGAGATAGACCTTGGGCAGGAATTCGGCCTGCGCCGCCCGGATGGCGGATTGGCTCGCCTTCATGGCCGAGAAGGCGGCGAGCACGTCCGGGCGCACGGCGAGGGCCGAGGTGATGAGCGCTTCGGTGGGCACGCCGACCGTGCCGGGAAGGCGACGCCCGCTCGCCTCCTGCACCCGCATGTCGGTCATGGGGGAGACACCCATGGTGGCGAGGAGGCCCTGATAGGTGTCGCGCTCGGCCCCCTGGGCCTGCACCAGGCCGAAGCGGGATTGCGCCACCTCCACCGTGGTGCCGACGCCATTCTTCCTGCGGGATTGCGCCGCCTCCTCGATCCGCCGGCTGTTGGCCAGCGTTTCGGCGGAGATGCGCGCCCGGTTGCGGGCCGCGCCATGGAGGAAATAGGCGCGGGTCACGTCGTAGATGATCTTCTGGTGCGCGCCGTTGAACAGCCGCGCCATCATCGCCTGCTTGTCGCTTTCCGCCGTGTTCTTCGCCAGCTCCTCGCAGAGGCCCTCCGGCGCGGTCGCCGGCCACTGGGCATCGGCGGTGCGCAACAGGCGCGCGGATACGGTGCGGCGCAGCAGGGTGTGGGGGCCGGTGCCCAGCACCAGGTAGAAGACGATCATCAGCGCCATGGGCATGGCCGCCATCTGCCACGCATAGAGCAGGCCGCGGGTCACCACCTCGCCCGCCGGCACATCGTCCACCAGCGTCAGGATGAAGGCGATGACCAGGGTGATGATGGAGTCGATTTCCCCCAGCTGGGAGGCCGAGCCCAGATAGACGAAGGCGAAGGAGGTTGCGGCGATCACCACGATGCGCATCAGCGGATTCTCCGCCGTCGCCTGGATCACCGGCGCCAGGGCGAGCACCACCACGCTGGCGAGGAGGATGACGCCGATGGCCGGCCCGACGCACTCGGCGCCGTTGGGCCGCGCCAGGAAGATGACGAGATAGCAGCCGATGGCCGCCTCCGGCACCTTGTAGAGCATGGCCACCGCGGCCACGAGGGCGCACAGCAGCGCCACCCGCCACGCCATGGTGAAGCGCCCGGGAAAGGGCTGCACGTCCTGCCACGCCTGAAGCCCGATTCCCGGCCAGGGAGAGCTCCAGCGCGGGTCGGGCGCGGCGTCAGCAGCGGGTGCCATGGTGCACCGTCGCCGTGCTGCCGTTCCAGGCGCTGGACGGCGCCGTGAGCGGCGGCCGGGGCCGGCCTATCTCTGGTCCCATCCGGCGATCTGCGGACTCTTGGGAGCGGGCGGGGGATTTTCCCCCGCGAGGCGCAGCGTCCGTTCCAGCAGGACCTCGTAGATGGGCCGTCCGCCCAGCCAGTCGGCCACGAAATTGGCGAACAGGCAGGTGATGAGGACCGGCACCATCACCGCATAGGCGCCGGTGAGTTCCGCGATAAGCACCACGCCCACCAGCGGCGCCCGGATGGTGGCGGAGAACAGCCCGCCCATGGCCGCCACCGCGAGCGCCGCCGCCGCACCCGGCGGAAGCGGCATCAGCAGTTCCAGGCCCAGGGCGAACAGCAGGCCGAAGGCGGTGGCCATGGCGAGGATGGGCGCGAAGATGCCGCCCGGCACGCCGGTGGAATAGCTGGCCATGGTCATGGCGAAGCGGATGACGACGATGATCGCCATGGTGGCCAGCGGCAGGTTCTCCGTGACCAGCGAGATCGCCAGCATATCCCCGCCCATGGTCGCTTCCGGCCGCAGCACCAGCAGCACGCCCACCGCAAAGCCCACCAGGGCCGGAACGATGTAGAAGGAGCTGCGCCGGCCGATGCCCAGGGACAGGTCCATGGACCAGACCAGGCAGCGATTGAACACCACGCCCATGAAGCCCAGCACGATGCCGAGCATCACGAAGGCCGGCAGGAAGGCGAGGGGCACGTCGGCCACCTGGATGGCCATGAAGGGCCGCGGGCCGACGATGGACTGCGTGACCACGCCGCTGGTGACCGAGGCCAGCATCACGCCCGTATAGGTCTTCAGAGAATAGGGAAACTGGCGGCGCGTCTCCTCGATCACGAACAGGATCGAGGCTACCGGCGCGCTGAAGGCCGCGGCGAGGCCGGCGGCGGCGCCGGCGGCAAGGAGGCCGCGATTTTCCCGGGCGGGCAGCCTCAACCCCTCGGACGCCGCCTGCGCCACCGAGGCGCCCATGTGGATGGTCGGTCCCTCGCGGCCGACCACGAGGCCGGACCCGAGCGAGAGCAAGCCACCGAAGAATTTGACCGGAAGGATGCGCTGCCAGCGCACCGTCCTCAGGCCCTCCATGGCGCCCTCGATCTCCTGCACGCCCGAGCCGCCGGCCTCTGGGGCGAAGGTGCGCACGAGCCACACCGACACCACCACCAAGGCTGCGGCGATGGCGCCGGTCATGAGCAGGAAATGGGCTTCATCGACGCCGGGGCCCACATGCGCGCGCAAGAGCAGGGGCCATTCGAGCGCGCGATTGACGCCCAGGTGCAGCGCCGTGCCCAGCACCCCGGTGACGGCGCCGATGATGATCGCGACGACATAGAACACCGCATCGCTTGCGCGGCTCTGGGGCGGCGGTCCCGGCGGCGTATCATCCGAAAGGCTCAAGGCTGTTCCCCCAAGGTGCCGCCCCGCGGGAAGAAGATCCCGGTCCGGCAGAGCGCATTTTTCCGTCGAAAAGCCGCCAGGTTTCAAATTTCAGGTTATCTGTACGGTTGGAAGACCAGCTGAGGCCCACCGGGGTTCGCATGTGACACGCGCTTACTTTCCACCCATGCGCGACATCAGCGAAGAGGACGCATCTGCCGGGAGGACCGCGCCGCAATCGGCCGTTCGCGGGCTTTGACTTGCGGCCTTGGCGCTGGCGGCGAGGTCTGGACCAGCGGCAGGCGCTCCTGGTCCCGAGCTGTCGGCCATGCCGCCCTTTCCGGGCCTACTTCAGGGCCGCGCTGACGGTGGACTGGATCCACGCCTCCGGGGACACGCCCGCAGCGCGCGCCTTTGCGTTGATGGCGTCCACCACGAGGGGCGGGAAGGCCACGTCGAGGATGATCTCGTCGGCGCCGTCGATGGCGAAGACGGTGCGGGTGATGCGCGCGGCGAACCGCGTGACGCGCACCGACTTCTGCTGGTCGGAAAGCTCGGACTGGCCAGCTACCAGGGGGCAGTAGGCCGCGATCAGGCTGTCGATGACGAGGACCGGATTGGCGCCCTGCGCTTTCAGGGTGTTCACGGCGGCGTTGAGGCTCTCGACATTTTCGAAGGCGTCGCCCGTCGGCAGCAGGGCCTTGACCTTGGCCGCCTGCGCGGCCTCCAGCGGCTTCGTCGGGCACGCGAAGGGGCCGGCGGCGTGGGCCGGGGTGCCCGCGCACAGGGCGAGACCGAATGCGGTGGCGAGCAGGTGCCGGGCGCGTATCATGCGAACCTTCCCAATCCGATGGAAATGAAAGACTTTCAGTTCCTTCCGTGGCGAGCGCGCCAGCCCAGCGCGGTCGCCGCATGGCGCCATCGTTGCCAGAAAACCCGGGGAAGCGCCAGTTGCGGAGGCAGCGGCAATCCGCCTGCCTGCAGCAGGCGCGCCATATGCCGCAAGTCACCTGCGATGCAACGCAGGGGCCGGCGCGCGCGGCGCTTCGGCCCCGTGCTGCCGGGCATGAAGCGGCGATCTTGTCGGGTCAGCCGGTTTCCACTGCGCTCTCACGGGTGATGGTGCCGGCTTCGAGCCGGAAGATCTCCTCGGCGAACGCGAAAGCCACAGCCGGATCATGGGTGATGAGCAGCGTCGTTCGCCCCGCGCGTGCCGCAGCCAGCGACGCCATGAGGGCGCGTGCCGTGGTGGGGTCGAGATTCTCGGTCGGCTCGTCCAGTACCAGGATGCGGGGCGCGCGCAGCAGGGTGCGCGCGATCACCAGCCGGCGCGCCTCGCCGGCGGAAAGGCGGGTGCCGCCTTCGCCAACAAAGGTATCGAGCCCCTCCGGCAGCCGTTGCACCAGTTGCGCCAGCTGCGCGGTCTGGAGGGCGGCGGTCATGTCCGCCGCGCTGGCCTCGGGCGCGGCCATGAGGAGGTTGCCGCGGATCGAGCCGTTGAACAGGTGCGCCTCCTGGGCGACGACGCCCACCAGGCGGCGCAGGTCCTGCGGCTGGTAGAGGCGCAGGTCATGCCCGCCGAGCCGGATCTCTCCCTCATATTCCCAGAAGCGCAGCAGCAGCCGCGGGATCGAGCTCTTGCCGGCGCCGCTGGGGCCGAGGATGGCCACCCGGCGCCCGTCGGCCACCGTGAGATCGAGCCCGTCGAGGGCAGGGCGGGCGTCGGGGGCATAGCGCAGCCGGACCGATGAGAAGACGAGGCCCCCATCCACCGGCTGCGGCGATGGGCCGGGCGGGGGGATCATGTCCGGCTGCGTGTCGGCGATGGCGAAGAGCCGGCGTGCGGCGCCCATCACCTCGCCCCAGCGCTGCATGGCCGCGGGAAGGGGGGCGATGGCCTCGAAGCTGGCGAGCGCCGCCAGAGCGAGCGCCGGCACCATGGCGGGCGCGAGCTGGCCCACGGCGACGCCGGCCACGCACAGGAGCGCGGTGCTCCAGAGCGCGAGGCCGGCGGCAAGGCCCAGCGCCGCCTCCGCGAAGGCGCCATGCACGGCCGCGGTGCGCTGGGCGCCCACCAGGGTCTGGCTCAGCGCCTCGATGGCCTGCAAGTGCCGCGCCCCGGCGCCGGCGGCCCGCAGATCGGCTGCACCCTGAACGAGATCGACGATGGCGATGCGAAGCTGTGCGCGCGTGGCCACGGCCTGCGCACCGGGGGCGCTTGCCGCGCGCCGGGCCATGGCTGGCACCGCCCCGCCTGCGCACAAGAGCAGCGCGGCAACCACCAGAGCGGTCGGCGGATGCAGCAGCGCAAGCACCGCCACCATGGCGATGCCGCAGCCCAGCGCCACCACCAAAGGCGCGCCGAGCCGCAGGAAAGCGTGCTGGAGCGTATCGACGTCCGCCTGCAGGCTGGACGCCAGGTCGGCGCCGCGCCGATCCTGCAGCTGGCCGGGCGAGAGCGGCTCAAGGCGATGGAACAGCCACAGGCGCAGTTCCGCAAGAACGCGGAACACCGCCTCATGGCTCAGCACCCGCTCCAGATAGCGCCCGCCGGTGCGCAGGATGGCGAAGAAGCGGATGCCGGCGGCGGGCAGGAAGTAATTCATCATGCCCGTGGTGGTGCCGGCGATCGCCATGGCGGCGATGAACCAGCCCGCCACAGCCATCAGGCTGAAACTTGCGAGCACCGTGACGCAGGCCGCCAGCGCCGCCAGCAGCATCCATCCCCATTGCCGGTGGGCGATGGCGAACAGCCGCCGCAGGATTGCGATATCGCTGTTCATGGTGTCAGGCCGGCATCGGCCAGGAGCCGCGAGAAGCGGTGCCCGTCGGCCGTCAATACCGAGCGTGGCCCGGCTTCCACGATGCGCCCGGCATCCATGAAGAGGATATTGTCGGCGAGGCGCACCGTCGCCAGCCGATGGGCCACCACCAGCGTGGTGCGCCCGGCCGCAAGCGCCCGGATCGCCGCGGTCACCGCCGCCTCGGTTTCGCGGTCGAGGCCCGCGGTGCCCTCGTCCATGATGACGATGCGCGCCTGCCGCTTGAGGAAGGCGCGGGCGAGGGCGATCCGCTGGATCTGGCCGCCGGACAGGGTCTGCCCATGTTCCCCGAGTGGGGTGTCGTAGCCCTGCGGCAGCGCCTCGATGAAGCCGTCTGCGGCCGCCAGCCGGGCAGCTTCGCGCACCTCCTGCGGGCTGGCCGAAGGCTCCGCGAGGCGGATGTTGTCGCGCACGCTGCCGGCGAACATGTGCGGGCGCTGCGGCACGATGGCCAGTGCCCGCATGAAATGGGCGGGGTCCATGCCGGCAAGGTCGTGGCCATCCACAAGGATGCGGCCCGCCTGCGGCGGCATGAAGCCGGCGAGGAGCGCCACCAGCGTGCTCTTGCCCGCGCCGCTCGGCCCCACCAGCGCCGTGACCTGCCCGGGCTCCAGCCGCAGCGACACGCCGTCCACGGCGGGGCGCCCCTGGTCCCAGGCGTAGCTCACGCCCTCGCATTCCAGGCGGATCTTTTCGCTCAAGGCCGGCCGGGCGCTTCCGGCGGGCGCGGGGGTCTCGTCCAGCAGCGCCGTGATGCGCTCGGCCGCCGCCAGCGCCTCCATGCGGGCATGGTAGTCCACGCCCAGCTGGCGCAGCGGGGCATAGAATTCCGGCGCCAGCAGCAGCACGAAAAAGCCGGTTTCGAAGCCCAGCGCGCCATCGAGCAGGCGGAAGCCGATCAGCACCGCCACCACCGCAATGGCCACGGTGGCGAAGAATTCGAGGGCGAGGGCGGACAGGAAGGCCACGCGCAACACCTGCATGGTGCTGCGCCGGTAATCCTCCGAGGCGGCGGCCAGAATGGCGGCCTCGCGGGCGCCGGCATTGAGCGCCTTCAAGGTGGGAAGCCGCTGCAGAGCGTCCAGCAGCCGGCCGGCCAGCTGGGTGAGGTGCCCCCACTGCCGCCGGTTCAGGCGCTCGGCCCCATGGCCGAGAATCACCATGAACAGCGGGATCACCGGCGCCGTCGCCAGCAGCACGAGGCCGGAGATCCAGTCCCGCGGAAGCACGACGGCGAGAATCACCAGCGGCAGGGAGGCAAGGATGCCGGCATGGGCGAGGAAGCGGGACACATAGGGTTCGAGCGCGTCCACCCCTTCGGTGGCGATGGCGGCGAGCGCCCCCGAAGCCCGGCCGGCGCGACCCGCCGGCCCCAGCCCCTCCAGATGGCGCAGGAACCTGCCGCGCACCTGAGTCTTGACGCGGGCGGCGGCGGCCAGGGCGGCGCGGTCCGCCCCATGGGAGAGCGCGAAACGCGCCAAGAGGATGGGCAGCACCGGGAGCAGCCAGGGCCAGGCCGCGTCCACCCCCGTCCCCTCCATCACCACGGGCGCGATGGCGGCGGCAATCAGCCACGCCTGGGGCACCACCAGTGCCGCCGCGAGCGCCCCAAGCGCCATGGCGCGGCGCAACAGGGGGCCGGAGGCATCCTGAGCCTGCCCGCGCAGCCAGCGTTCGACACCGCGTCGGGCCGCGGCATCGGCAGGTGGGCTCTCGCCGGCATCAGCCATGGAAAGGCGGGGGTGCGCTGCGGGGAGACGGGCGCAGATCGGTCACGAAGCGCTGCTGGGCCGGATGCTCAATTGGCCTTGCCGCCGGCCTGGCCGGGCTTGGCTATCACCCGCATCACGCCGCTATCGGGGGCTGCCGAAGTGCCGGTGCCATGGTCCCCGGCCTCCTCCTGCGCCTCGAACAGGACGCCGGCGGAAACCGCCACCAGGACCATGAAGCCGGTGCCGAGGAACCAGGAGAGGTACCAGGGCCCATAATCGCCGAGAATCACCGCCACCAGGATGGCGAGGACGGCAAGCCCCATGGCGATGACATATTGCATGAACATGGGTGGCCTCCTCAGAGTGCGTGGTCCGACGCCTCGACCTGCGCCGGATCGACCTTCCCGCGCATCACCCAGAAGGCCCAGCTGGTATACCACACGATGAGCGGCATGAAGACCAGGGTGAAGCCGAGCATCCAGCCCAGCGTCCGCAGGCTCGACCCGGAGTTCCACACGGTCAGGCTGTGCGAGGGATTGGTGATGGAGGGCATCATAAAGGGGAACATGGCTGCGCCCACCGTGCCCATGACGCCGATCCACGCCAGCGCCCCCAGCCACCAGCCCAGCGCCGGCCGCCGCACCGCCAAGGCGAAGACGCCCAGAACGAGGCCGGCATAGGCAAGGGCGGGCAGTGTCCACAGCTTGGGGTAGGCGGCATAATTGGCCAGCAGCGCCCCGGTCTCGCGCACCACCTGCTGGTGCAGCGGGGTCTGCGCGGCGGCGGGATCGGGTCCCGCCACCAGCCGGAAGCCGTCCAGGGTGCTCACCCAATAGCCGGCCCCGGAGAAGACGGCGATGGCCACGAGCCCGGCCACGATGGCCGCGGTTCGCGCCCGGCTCCCGACCGGCTCGCCCGCCGCCGCCGCCAGGCGGGCACCACCCATGTAGATGGCGAGCGCCACCGACATCACGCCGCACAGGAGCGCGAAGGGATTGAACAGGGCAATGAAGCTGCCAGTATAATAGGAGGTCAGCCGCCAGTCGAAATGGAACGGCACGCCCTGGAGCACATTGCCGACGGCGGCGCCGAACACCAGCATGGGCACCAGCCCGCTGATGAACAGCGTGGCGTCCCACACGTTGCGCCAGCGCTCGGACGGCATCTTGCTGCGATACTCGAAGCCCAGCGGCCGCACGATCATGCTCCACAGGAGCACCAGCATGACGATGTAGAAGCCGGAGAAGGCGGTGGCATAGACCAGCGGCCAGGCGGCGAAGATGGCGCCGCCGCCGAGGATGAACCACACCTGGTTGCCGTCCCAGTGGGGGCCGATGACGTTGATGGCCACCCGCCGCTCGGCATCGGTGCGGCCCACATAGCGCAGGATGGTGCCGACGCCCATGTCCATCCCCACCATCACGCCGATGCCGGTGAGCAGGACGCCGAGCAGAACCCACCACAGCAGCTTGAGGATGACATAGGCATCCAGGGCGAAGCTTTCCATGTCAGTAGGCCGCCGCCAGTTGGCCCGCACCTTCGCGCCCGTGGTCCTCGGGACCCTTGCGGATGAAGTGGAGCATCAGGAACACCTCGACGATCGCGAAGATGGTGTAGAGCAGCACGAACCCGCTGATCGAGAAGATCATGTAGGGCACGGAATGGGTCGAGGCCGAAAGCCACGTGGGCAGCATCTCGTACACCGACCAGGGCTGGCGCCCCGCCTCCGCCACCAGCCACCCCATTTCGCAGGCCAGGAACGGCACCGGGATCATCAGCACGCCGACCCACTGGAACCAGCGCTGGTGCTCCACCTTGTTGGTGAGCGACATGAGGGTGGCGAGCACCATGTAGGCCAGCATGAGAAGCCCGAAGCCCACCATGACGCGGAACGACCAGAACACGATCCACACCTCGGGGATCGCATCGCGCGCAGCCCTCAGGATGTCGGCATCGGTCACCTTGGTGAGGTCGCCGCCGGGGGCGTAGCGCTGCACCAGGAAGCCGTAGCCCACATCCGCGCCATGGGCCTTGAACTGGGCCAGCGCGGCCGCGTCCTGCGGGTTCGCGCTCAGCTTCTCCATCGCCTGGACCGCGGGAATGCCGTTGCGCACCCGCTCGCGCGCTTGTTGCTCCAGCTCGTCGATGGCAGGCACCGTCCCCGACAGGGAATGGGTGACGAGGAGCGACAGCAGCGCGGGAATGCGGATCGCGAAATCGTTGCGCTGCTCCTGCTGGTTGGGCAAGGCAATCGCGTTGAAGGCCATGGGCGCGGGCTCGGGGGTCCAGAGGGCTTCCATGGCCGCGAGCTTGGTGGGCTGAACGTGGGCGCCCACATAGCCGAGCGCGTCGCCGAGGGTGATGACGCCGCCGCTGCCGAGGACGCCGAACACCGCAGCCACCCGGAACGAGCGGCGGGCGAAGTCCAGGTGCCGGTTGCGCAGCATGTACCAGGCGCTGACGCCGCACACGAAGATCGCCGCCGTCACATAGCCCGCCAGCACGGTGTGCACGAACTTGGCCTGCGCATCGGGATTGAAGAAGAGCTCCCCGAAGCTCGAAAGCTCCATGCGCATGGTGACCGGGTTGAACTCGGCGCCCTGGGGATGCTGCATGAAGCTGTTGGCGACGAGAATCCAAAGGGCGGAGAAATTCGAGCCCAGGGCCACCAGATAGGTGACGAAGAGGTGCTGCGCCTTGGTCAGCCGGTCCCAGCCGAACACCATCAGGCCGATGAAGGTCGATTCGAGGAAGAAGGCCATCAGGCCCTCGATGGCCAGCGGCGCGCCGAACGTGTCGCCGACAAAGCTGGAGTAGAAGGACCAGTTGGTGCCGAACTGGAATTCCATGGTGAGGCCGGTGGCGACACCGAGCGCAAAGTTGATGAGCAGCAGTTTGGTCCAGAACTGCGTCATCCGCCGGTAGATCTCGCGACCGGTCGTCACATAGATCGTCTCCATCACCGCCAGGAGGACGGTGAGGCCCAGCGTCAGCGGCACGAACATGAAATGATAGAGCGCCGTTGCTGCGAACTGCAGCCGCGACAGATCCACGACGACGTCGTTCACCATAAGCCAGCCCCCTGGCGCTCCGGCCTCATGCACATATCAGCACGACCCAGCACGACCGGTGGAGTGCGACCGCCGCACCATGTTGCCAGAATGGGCCAAGTCACCCTGCCGCGTCAACTATTTGACGGCTATTCAGCGGTGTTGGGACAAAATGGCCACCCGACGCGGCGTTCATCGCAAGCATATCCCAATTGGGATATGCTTGCGCATGGCAGCATTGGACGAACTGCGCGTCGGCAACATTTGTGACGAGCGGCAGATTGTTTTGAGATGCAAGAAATACGTGATGCAAGACAATGCATTGTCGGCATAATCCGCGTATCGTTTCCGGCCCCCTCACGCTTTAGTCTTACCGCGCGCGAAGACGCCGCGCCGCCCGAAGCCGCTCGGGCAGCGCCTTCCTTGCGGTCTTCGCGGTGGCCTTCATGGGCAATAAGAACATATTGCGAACAGAGAACAAAGGGGGTACATGAATGCAGTTCTCATTTCCCCTTGCGCCAGCACTGGAGCGCGGCGATGACTCAGGCGACACTCCGACTCGTCGAAGGTTCTTCCATGGATAAGACCAAGGCGCTGGACGCCGCGCTCTCCCAGATCGAGCGACATTTCGGCAAGGGCTCGATCATGCGGCTCGGCAAGGGCGGCAAAGCCTTGGAGATCGAGAGCATTCCAACCGGGTCCCTGGGCCTCGACATCGCCCTTGGCATCGGCGGGCTGCCGAAGGGCCGCGTGGTCGAGATCTTCGGGCCGGAGTCCTCGGGCAAGACCACCCTGGCCCTCCACACGATCGCAGAATCGCAGAAGCGGGGCGGCACCTGCGCCTTCATTGATGCGGAGCATGCGCTGGACCCCATCTATGCCCGCAAGCTCGGCGTCAATCTCGACGACCTCCTCATCTCGCAGCCGGACGCCGGCGAGCAGGCCCTGGAGATTGCCGATACGCTGGTGCGCTCCGGCGCCGTTGACGTGCTGGTGGTGGATTCGGTCGCGGCGCTGACGCCGCGCGCCGAGCTGGAAGGGGAAATGGGGGACAACCAGCCGGGTATGCAGGCCCGGCTCATGAGCCAGGCGCTGCGCAAGCTCACCGCCTCCATCTCCAAGTCCAACACCATGGTCATCTTCATCAACCAGATCCGCATGAAGATCGGCGTCATGTACGGCTCGCCGGAGACCACCACCGGCGGCAACGCCTTGAAGTTCTATGCTTCCATCCGGCTCGACATCCGCCGCATCGGCATGATCAAGGAGCGTGACGAGGTGGTGGGCAACCAGACCCGCGTGAAGGTGGTGAAGAACAAGCTTGCCCCGCCCTTCAAGCAGGTCGAGTTCGACATCATGTATGGCGAGGGCGTATCCAAGCTGGGCGAGTTGCTCGATCTCGGCGTCAAGGCCGGGGTGGTCGAGAAGTCGGGCGCGTGGTTCTCCCATGACAGCCAGCGGTTGGGGCAGGGGCGCGAGAATGCCAAGACGTTCCTGAGGCAGAATCAGGAGGTGGCGGGCCGCATCGAGGCCGCGATCCGGCAGAATGCGGGCCTGATTGCCGAGAAGATCCTCGCCGGGGCCCCGGAGGACGACGCCGAAGGCGATCCCGCCGACGCCTGACGCTTTCTGCTCCGGGACAAAGGCTTTCTGGACAAGCGCGGGACCCGTCGCTAAACGAACCCGGTTCCGGTCTGCCCCAGGGCCATGGCCGGAACCGCGTGGATGCGTGCTTTTTAGCGCGCCTGCGTGGAGGCGATCACCAGACCGGTTCCCTGCGTGGGCCGGCCGCAAGGGGACAATGGCCGGCACATGAGCGGCGTCAACGAGATCCGGTCGAGCTTCATCGACTACTTCGTCAAGGAGGGGCACGAGGCGGTTTCGTCCTCGCCTCTGGTGCCGCATAACGACCCGACCCTCATGTTCACCAATGCGGGGATGGTGCAGTTCAAGAACGTCTTCACCGGCGTGGAGAAGCGGCCCTATTCCCGGGCGGTCACCTCGCAGAAGTGCGTTCGCGCCGGCGGCAAGCACAACGACCTTGACAATGTGGGTTACACCGCGCGGCACCACACCTTTTTCGAGATGCTGGGGAATTTCTCCTTCGGCGACTATTTCAAGGACCGCGCCATCGAACTGGCCTGGAACCTTGTCACCCGCACCTTCGACCTGCCGCGGGACCGGCTCATCGTCACGGTCTTCAGCGAGGACGACGAGGCGTTCGGGCTTTGGAAGAAGATTGCCGGGCTCTCCGACGACAAGATCATCCGCATTCCCACGTCCGACAATTTCTGGTCCATGGGCGATACGGGTCCCTGCGGCCCCTGCTCGGAGATCTTCTTCGACCACGGCCCCCATGTGCCCGGCGGCCCCCCCGGCTCGGCGGAGGCGGACGGCGACCGCTTCATCGAGATCTGGAACCTCGTCTTCATGCAGTATGAGCAGCTGCCCGGCGGCGAGCGGTTGGCATTGCCGCGCCCGTCCATCGACACGGGCATGGGCCTCGAACGCATCTCGGCGGTGCTTCAGGGCACCCATGACAATTACGAAACCGACCTCATGCGGGCGCTCATCGCCGAGGTTTCGGAGCTCACCGGAACCGATCCCGACGGAGCGCAGAAGGCCAGCCACCGGGTGATCGCCGACCACCTGCGCGCCTCGGTGTTCCTGACGGCGGACGGGGTGCTGCCCTCCAATGAGGGGCGCGGCTACGTGCTGCGCCGCATCATGCGCCGGGCCATGCGCCATGCCCAGCTCCTGGGGGCGAAGGACCCGCTGATGCACCGCCTCGTCCCGGTGCTGGTGCGGGAGATGGGCCGGGCCTATCCCGAGATCATCCGCGCCGAGGCTCTCACCGAGGAAACGCTGCTGCTGGAGGAGACCCGTTTCCGCCGCACGCTGGAGCGTGGCCTGTCCATCCTGGAGGACGAGAGCGTGGGCCTGACGGCAGGCGCACAATTCTCCGGCGAGGTGGCCTTCAAGCTCTACGATACATTCGGCTTTCCGCTGGACCTCACCCAGGATGCCCTGCGGGCCCGGGGCATCTCGGTGGACCTCCCGGCGTTCGACACCGCCATGGCGCGCCAGAAGGCCGAGGCCCGGGCCAGTTGGGCGGGCTCCGGCGAGGCGGCGACGGACACTTTGTGGTTCGCCCTGCGCGACCGGGTGGGCGCCACCGACTTCCTCGGCTATGACACGGAAAAGGCAGAGGGCGTTGTCGCCGCCCTGGTGCGGGACGGCGCGGAAGTGGCGGCCCTCGAAGCCGGCGAGACGGGCCTCGTCGTCCTGAACCAGACGCCCTTCTATGCGGAATCGGGCGGTCAGGTGGGCGATACGGGCCAGCTGAGCGGGGAGGGCGGCATCCGCGCCGAGGTGCGGGCCACCCAGAAGAAGCTGGGCGACCTTTTCCTCCACGAGGTGAAGGTGGAGGCCGGCAGCCTCAAGCCAGGCACGTCCCTGGTGCTGGAGGTGGACCATGCGCGGCGGGCCGCCGTGCGCGCCAACCATTCCGCCACCCATCTGCTGCACGAGGCGCTGCGCCGCGTGCTCGGCGAGCATGTGGCCCAGAAGGGCTCCCTGGTCGCGCCGGATCGGCTGCGCTTCGATTTCTCCCACCCCAAGCCCCTGTCCGAAGCGGAAGTGGGGGAGGTGGAAGACATCGCCAATCGCTTCGTGCTGCGCAACGAGCCGGTGGAGACGCGGCTGATGGCGGTGGACGATGCCATCACGTCCGGCGCCCGCGCCCTGTTCGGCGAAAAATATGGCGAGGAAGTGCGCGTGGTGTCCATGGGCACCGACGACGGCAACGGCGCACCCTATTCGGTGGAGCTTTGCGGCGGCACGCATGTGCGGCGCACCGGCGACATCGGGCTCATTTCCATCGTCTCGGAAGGGGCGGTCGCCTCGGGGGTCCGGCGCATCGAGGCGCTTACCGCCCAGGGCGCCCGGCGCCACCTCAACAGCGCAAACAAGGCTTTGATTTCCACCGCTTTCGCCCTCAAGGCGCCGGTGTCGGAAGTGGAGGCCCGGGTTGCGTCCCTCGTGGATGATCGCCGTAGGCTCGAGCGGGACCTTGCCGAGGCCCGCAAGAAGCTGGCCATGGGCGGCAGCGAGACGGGTGCCGATCCGGTGCGGACCGTCGGCGACGTGAAGCTGCTGGCCCGCCAGGTGGAGGGCATCGAGATCAAGGATCTCAAGGGCCTGGTGGACGACGGCAAGAAGCAGATCGGCTCCGGCGTGGTGGCCATCGTCGGCGTCACCGGCGACGGCAAGGCCGGGATCGTGGTGGGGGTCACGGCCGATCTCACCGCGCGGTTCGATGCCGTGGCGCTGGTCCGCCGCGGGGCGGAGGCGCTCGGCGGCAAGGGGGGCGGTGGGCGTCCCGACATGGCGCAGGCCGGCGGTCCCGACGGGGACAAGGCGGAGGCGGCACTCGCGGCCATCGCGGCGGCGCTCGCGGGCTGAGGAGCCAGGTCCGGCCCGTCCGTCGCCGAGGCCCTGTCCGCATGGGCGGCCAGGGGAGCGTCGGCGGGGGAGGGTTGGCGACGTGTGAAGGCGAGGGGGAACGCCCACGGCTGGCCTGCCGGCGTCCCGGCCGAGTCCTGAGGCCTGGTTGGTGGTTCAGCGGGATGTGGCGGTGCGCCCGTTGCGCTGGAACGCCATCGGTGCAAGAGGAACCGGTCGGTCAGTCGCTTGTGCAGATCCGGCACTCCAGCTGCGGTCGCGCGGGTGAAGCGAGCAGAAGAGGAAGGCCCCAGCGCCCGTGCGTGCGGTCGCGGGGATGGCAGGTCGGCCCGGGCAATCCGGGGTCCTGCGGCGTCCTTTGGTGTCGGCGGTGGGGCGGCTCGGTCCGCCCTTCGGAAGAAGGGCCCCGGTTCAGGACCGGCCGCGCAGGGACCAGGGCAGTCAAAGGAGGGGCAACGGACGCTTCAGTGCCGGTCGCTCCCGGAGCGGGCTGAAGTCCCGTCGCTGCCATTGATGGCGGGCAACACCAGGGGCTTTACAATGAAATCGCAGGGACCCGCCAGTGCCGGGGGCGGTGTGACGGTGGGGCCGTCGTGATGAGGAGAACAGGGTGAGCGACGCCCTCCTGAAGGATGCGTTCGTCTATCTCGTCGCGGCCGGCATTCTCGTGCCCGTGTTCCATCGCGCCCGGATCGGGGCGGTGGTGGGCTTCATCGCGGTGGGCGCCATCCTCGGGCCGCACGGGTTGGGGCGTCTGGCTGAAAACCTGCCGCTGGTTCGCTTCGTCACCATTTCCAGTCCCGAGCGGGCCGCCCCCTTCGGCGAACTGGGGGTCATTTTCCTCCTTTTCCTGCTGGGGCTTGAATTTTCTGCGGCACGCCTGTGGGCGCTGCGGCGGGAGGTGTTCGGGGTCGGCTGGCTGCAGGTACTGTTCTGCGGCGCGGCCTTGGCGGCGGGCGCCGCCCTCGTGGTGGGCTATCCGGCGGGACTTGCCCTTGTCCTGGGGTTTTCGCTCGCCATGTCGTCCACCGCGGTGGTGGGCCAGCTCTTGCGCGAGCAGCACCGCGCGCTGGCGCCGCTGGGCCAGCTTGTCATAGCGGTGCTGCTGTTTCAGGACCTGATGGTGGCGCCCCTGCTTCTGGCGGCCGAGCTTCTGGCGGGAGAGGCCGGGAACGTGGCCTATGTGGCCGTGGCGGCGCTGGCCAAGGCGGTGGGGGCGGTTCTGCTCATCCTCGTTGCCGGCCGCTTCGTGCTGGCGCCATTGGTGGCCGCCGCCGTTTCCACCCGCTCGCGCGAGCTCATCATGGCCATCACCCTGGTGGTGGTGGTGGGCTCGGCCACCATCACCCACACGGCGGGCCTGTCCGGCGCGCTCGGGGCCTTCCTGGCCGGGATGCTGCTGTCGGAAACCGCGTATCGCCATCAGATCGAGGTGGATCTGGAGCCCTTCAAGGGGCTTCTGGTGGGCGTATTCTTCGTCACCGTGGGCATGAGCGTCGACTTTGCGGAGGTGCTGCCGCGGCTCGGCGCCATCCTTGCGGCAACGCTGGGCGTGCTCGCGGTGAAGAGCGCCTTCACCTATGCAGCGGCGCGCATCATGGGCATTGCCCGGCCGGCGGCGGCAGAATCGGCGATCCTGCTGGCGCAGACGGGTGAATTCACGCTGGTGGTGATCGGGCTTCTTTCGGCGCGCGGGGCGCTGGCTGCGGTGGATGCCGGCGCCCTGGTCTCCGTCGTCGGCCTGAGCCTCGTGGCGACGCCGCTGCTGGCCCGTCTCGGCGGGCGGCTGGCGCGCGCGCTCGACAGCCAGTCCCCGTCCGATCTGGCCGCCACCCGCGAGGCGGTGGCGAAGGGCCATGTGATCATCGGCGGATTCGGGCGCGTGGGCCACACCATCGCTCAGGTGCTGGAGGAAGAGGGGGTGCCCTTCGTGGCCGTGGACAACGACCCGCGGCGGGTAGCGCAGGACCGGGCGGCCGGCTGGCCGGTCTTCTTCGGCGATGCGGGACGGGTGGAGATGCTGGAGCGCCTCGGCGCGGAGGGCGCCCGCGCCTTCGTGGTCACCCTCGATGCGCCGAGCGCGGCGGAGCGCATGGTGGGGGTTGTGCGCCAGCATTGGGGCGGTGCCGTCGTGGTGGCGCGGGCCAAGGATGCCGAGCATGCCCGCCGGCTCTGCAACCTGGGCGTTGCCGGCGTGATCCCGGAAGCCATGGAGGCGAGCCTTCAGCTGTCCGCGCGGCTGCTCGGCGCCCTCGGCCTGCCCGATGATGCGGTCGCCGAGCGCATCGCGCAGGCGCGGGAGAAGGTGCGCCTCGACATCGAGCGGCCGAAGACGGACGAGGGATTGTAGCGGCATGGCGTTCAGGACGGTGCGACAGCGCGCCTTCGACATCCTGGAGCGGGACATTCCCGGCGATCTCCTGGCGGATGTGGCCCATTACTTCCTCATCGCGGCCATCCTGCTGTCGGTGGGCGGGGCGGTGCTGGCCACGGTGCCTTCCCTCGGAATTCACGGCACATGGTGGTTTTGGGCGGGCGAGCGCGCGGCCCTTGCCATCTTCACCGCGGAATATCTGCTGCGCCTCTGGGTGGCGCCGGAACATCCGCTGCGCCGGCGCCTGCCGCCGCTCAAGGCGCGGCTGCGCTATGCGCTCACGGCGCCGGCCCTCATCGACCTGATCGCGATCCTGCCGCTGTTCGCCGGCCTGACGGAAGAGCTCAACATCCACTCGCTCCTGGTGCTCAGGCTGCTGCGCTTCCTCAAGCTCGCGCGGTATTCCTCCGGCTTCAACGCGCTTTATCTCGCGGTGCAGCGCGAGCGCTATGCGCTGCTGTCCTGCCTCCTCATCCTGTGCGCCGGGGTGCTGATGGCGGCCACCGCCCTTTATCTTGTGGAGCGTACCGTCCAGCCTGACAAGTTCGGCTCCATTCCGGCGGCCATGTGGTGGGCCATCACCACCCTGACCACGGTGGGCTATGGCGATGTGGTTCCGGTGACGGTGGTGGGGCGGATCATCGGGGCGCTGACCATGGTTTCGGGCCTCATGATGCTGGCCCTGCCCATCGCCATCCTCGCCGGCTCGTTCTCGGAGGTGATCTCCAAGCACAATTTCGTCGTCACCTTCTCCATGATCTCCCGGCTTGCCCCCTTCGCCGAGCTGGATGCGCCGGTTCTGGGCGATCTTTTGCCGCTGCTCAATTCCCGCAGCTTCGACCGCGGCCACCACGTGGTGCGGCGGGGAGAGGCGGCAAGCAACCTGTTCGTGGTGCTGGAAGGCTGCGTGGAGCGCGAAACCCCCGAGGGCCTGGAGCGGCTGGGGCCCGGCGACGTGTTCGGCCTCATTCCGGGCGCCGACATCTCCCCCACCATCCCGGTGCGGGCCGTGGCGAGGACCAAGCTGCTCGCCATCGAGGCCAACGAGCTCTACATGCTGGCCCTTCGCCACCCGGACGTGATCGAGCGGCTGGCGGCGCTGGCCCGTGGCGCCGATGCCGTGGCCGTGGTGGTCTGACCTTCAGGCGGTGAACGTATTTTCCGGCCGGCTTGCGAGGTGGGGCGGCGGGCGTGGAGGAAGGTCGGCCGGGGGCGGAATGCCGTCGGCCATGGTCTTCACCCGCTACGGGCCGGGATCGCTCCAGGGAGCGCCATTGCCATGCGGCAACGACAAAGGCCCGCGAGGGTGGCTCGCGGGCCGTCGAGGGGTTGCGCCCCGCGCCGGCCGCATCCCACTGCCCATGGCGGCAGCCGGATGCGACCCCTGTCACGCCGCCATCATCAGGCAGCCATCATCAGGCGGCCATGGCCTTGGTGAGGTTCTCGGAGATCTTGTCCAGGAAGCCGGTGGTGGAAAGCCACTTCTGGTCCGCCCCCACCAAGAGGGCGAGGTCCTTGGTCATGTAGCCGTCTTCCACCGTGTCCACGCACACCTTCTCCAGCGTGTCCGCGAACTTGGCGAGCTCCACATTGTCGTCCAGCTTGGCGCGGTGGGCGAGGCCACGGGTCCAGGCGAAGATGGAGGCGATGGAGTTGGTGGAGGTCTCCTTGCCCTTCTGGTGCTCGCGATAGTGGCGGGTGACGGTGCCGTGGGCGGCTTCCGCCTCCACCGTCTTGCCGTCCGGCGTCATCAGCACCGAGGTCATCAGGCCGAGCGAGCCGAAGCCCTGGGCCACGATGTCGGACTGCACGTCGCCGTCATAATTCTTGCAGGCCCACACATAGCCGCCGGACCACTTGAGGGCCGAGGCCACCATGTCGTCGATGAGGCGGTGTTCGTAGGTGAGGCCGCGCTTGTCGAACTCAGCCTTGAACTCGCTCTCGTACACTTCCTGGAAGATGTCCTTGAAGCGGCCGTCATAGGCCTTCAGGATGGTGTTCTTGGTGGAGAGGTAGACGGGATAGTTGCGCAGGAGGCCGTAGTTCAGCGAGGCGCGGGCGAACTCGCGGATCGACTCGTCGAGGTTGTACATGGCCATGGCCACGCCGGCGCCGGGAAACTTGTAGACTTCCTTCTCGATCTTGGTGCCGTCCTCGCCCACGAAGGAGATGGTCAGCGTGCCCTTGCCCGGCACCTTGAAATCAGTGGCGCGATACTGGTCGCCGAAGGCGTGGCGGCCGACGATGATGGGCTGGGTCCAGCCCGGCACCAGACGCGGCACGTTCTTGCAGATGATGGGCTCGCGGAAGATCACGCCGCCCAGGATGTTGCGGATGGTGCCGTTGGGCGACTTCCACATCTCCTTGAGCTTGAACTCCTCGACGCGGGCCTCGTCCGGCGTGATGGTGGCGCACTTGACGCCCACGCCATGCTTCTTGATGGCTTCTGCGGCGGCGACGGTCACCTGGTCGTTGGTCGCGTCGCGGTTCTCGACGGAAAGGTCGTAATATTCGAGGTCGATGTCGAGATAAGGATGGATCAGCTTGTCCTTGATGTACTGCCAGATGATCCGGGTCATCTCGTCGCCGTCGAGCTCGACGACCGGATTTGCCACCTTGATCTTCGCCATGGGACGGCCTTTCGGGAGTGCTCTAGGAGCCTTGGAGAAAAAGGGGGAGGACCATCGGCGCGAGGGTCCCGCGCCGGCAATCTTCCGGCGTCGCCGCTATAGCACTGGCGTGGCAGGGAACAAAAGCCGCGACCTTCGTCTGTAGCGTGAGATGATTTTCCATCGCACGCGGTGCGTTTTACCTCCGCCTCTCGACTTTGCGGCGGCGATCGTGCCAGAGAGCGCGAAACGGGAGACAAGATGCCAGGTTCCGGTACTGACAGCACGAAGCCCTGGGCGGCCGGCGGACCGGTCGTCATCCTCGTGGAGCCGCAGCTGGGCGAGAATGTCGGCTCGGCCGCGCGGGCCATGGGTAATTTCGGCTTGGCGCGCCTGCGCATCGTCAACCCGCGGGAAGGCTGGCCGAACGAGAAGGCGCGCGTCTTCTGCGCCGGTGCCGACCGCATCCTGGAGCAGGCGCAGGTCTTTCCCGATCTGCGCTCGGCCCTTGCCGGAATCAATTTCGCCTTTGCCGCCACGGCGCGGGAGCGGGGCATGGCGAAGCCGGTGGTGGGGGCCGATGCGGCGGCCGGCGAGGCCCGCCAGAGGCTCGCCGGCGGGGAGGATGTGGCCCTCGTGTTCGGCCGCGAGCGCACCGGCCTTTATACCGAAGAGGTCTCCCTGTGCGATGCCATCGTGACCCTGCCGGTCAACCCGGCCTTCGCCTCGCTCAACCTTGCCACCTGCGTCGCCGTGGTGGCCTATGAGTGGTTCAAGGCGGAGAGCGCCGGCGCCCTGCCGTTCGCTCCGCCGGATCGCTCGCCGCTGGCCGACAAGGGCGACCTCATCGCCTTCTTCGACCATCTGGAAGGGGCGCTGGAGGCCTCCGGCTTCTTCCGTTCGCCGGAGAAGCAGCCCTCCACCACGCGCAACCTGCGCAACATCTTCCACCGCCTCGGCCTGACCCGGCAGGACCTTGCCACCCTGCACGGTGCCGTCACGGCCCTGGAGGAGGGGCGGGAGGGCCGGGAGGCGCGCAAGCATCTTCACAATGCGGAAGCTGCCGCCCGAAAGGCGCAGAAGGCCGCCGGCCGCCCCCCCGCCGCCGACGATTGATCCGGCCGGCTCAGGTTCTTATCCAGCGGCTGATGAAGGCCCCCGCCTCGGTCAGGGCCCTGCGGCCCTCGGTGAGCCGATGGTACCAGATGGGCCAGGCGTGGATCATCTGCGGGTAGACCGACAGCCGAACCTTCACGTCGCCGGCGGCCAGCCGGCCGGTGAGACGCACGGAATCATCCAGCAGCGTCTCGCACGAGCCCACCTGGATCAGGATGGGCGGCAGGCCGGTGAGGTCCGCATGAAGCGGGCTGACGAGGGGCGAGCGCGGGCTGGTGCCGCCGGCGAGATAGGCTTCCGCCAGCTGCTGCAGGTAGGGCCGGTGGATCAGGGGGTCCACGGCGTCCTTTGAGTCCATGCTGGCGCCCGTCATCTCCAGATCGACCCAGGGGGAGACCAGCCAGGCGCAGGCGGGCGGGGGCAGGCCCTTGGCCCTCAGGGTCTGCAGCAAGGCGAGGGTGAGCCCGCCGCCGGCGCTGTCGCCCCCCACGACGATCTGCGAGCCGGTGTAGTCATGCGCGAGCAGGAAGCGGTAGGCGGCTTCCGCATCCTCCAGCGCGGCCGGGAAGGGGTGCTCGGGGGCGAGGCGGTAGGCGATGGCCAGCGTGCGGATGCCGGCCGCGCGCCCGGCGCCCGTCACCATGGTGCGGTGGCTGCGGATGGAGCCGACGCAATAGCCGCCCCCGTGCAGGAACAGCAGCACGCGGGCCACGTCGGCACCGGGCGCCAGCGACCACTCGCCGGGCACGCCCCCCGCATTGACGGCAATGAGGGAGATGTCGTGATCCACGGAATCGACCGCGGTCACCGCCTCCATCCGCTCCCGCTGCTCCTCGAGGGTCCGGGGGCGGGGGTTCGCCGCGAGCAATTCGCGCAGCGCAATCATCTCGGACGTTTCCATCGGCCTTCTCCGGGCAACTGAGGGGTTGATCTTGGCCCGTTTTTCAGAGAGGACAAGGCTTGCTGGCACATTCCCATCGCCGGCCGGGACGCCGTCATCCACAGGGTGGACGGGGGAAGGGCTTTTTTTCCCTCAAGCCCTTTCATTCCCCGGCGGGGATTGCTACATACGCCTCACCGACAGCCGCTTCGCCGGCTTAACAGATCGGTCCCGACGCGGGGTGGAGCAGCCCGGTAGCTCGTCAGGCTCATAACCTGAAGGTCGCAGGTTCAAATCCTGCCCCCGCAACCAAAACGACTTGCCAACGGCCCGCCCCTCCGGCGGGCCGTTGGCTTTTGAGCGTTGCAGCAGCAATTCCAGCTCATCACCGGCCGTTCGGATCATCAACCGCGCAGGCATGTTCGTGCGTCGGTACCAGGTGCGGCTGGACCGCACCGAACCGGCGAAGATCGGCGAGTGCCGCTTAAAAAATGCATAAATATCAGTATAATAAATTGTGGTGTTGGCGGGCCACGCCCGATGAAGATGATAACTACCAGTACGCCATAGCACTATGAAGCTAGGGTCAAACGCGGCCTTGACAGCCAGCGTCGCACAGATTCGCCGCGAACCTCTTGCTTTACGCAAAATTATGGAGCATAAATCAGCGATACCGAAGGGGCGATTCGATGAGCGACGAGATCAAGCATAAAATAACAGTCACGCTCCCGCGAGAGCTCATTATCGACCTTTTCGATGTCGCAGTAGCGCGGACCCGCGAGGCATTCGAGCTGATCCGGGACAACACTGACCTGAGCGGTCGCAGCGCGCGGGCCTTGGAGGGCCAGGCCCGCTTCCGGCTTATGGAAAAGGGTTTTCAGGACACGTGCGAGCAGCACGGCGGAGTCAGGCTTGATGGCGATGTCATCCCGGGCACTGATCTTCGGTACTATCAACCCTTCATGCGGTTCGGCGGTGACAAGCCCGGCGTTTTGCTCGGGTTGGCATCAATGCCCGCCAGGTCAGAACTGCCGACCAAAAACCGTTCTCGCCTTGCTGGCGTGACGCTGAATTATAGGCTTACTCCGCGCTTGGACTTGGATGGCACGAGCGCGTCGCCCCAGCCCGGCGACGTTTTCGTGTTGTTGCTTTTCGCTCGCGATGCTGGCCGTGCCGGTCATGTTGACGAAGTGGCCATCGGCGTTATCGACGCTGAATATGCCGGTTATCTCGTCTACGAATCCGTCGAAAACTTCTTGGCCGACTATGCCACGGAATCTGCGTTGGGAACTGAACAGCCATCCACGCTGGTGACGTTGAAGAAAGTGCGCAAGGCGTTCAAGCCGCCGGAAACGCCGGAGGCCGATGACGCCGCTGAAGCTGGCGAGTGAATGGCAGGCCAATGCGTACCAGCATACCAGGCTTTGTGCCCGGCCGCCTGACGGAGGCCAGGGCCGCACGAAGGATTCCAAGCATGTCCGCGCTGGCGCGGAGCATGAGTTTGAACCCCAGCACGGTTTCGCGCTGGGAAGACGGCACGTCTGCGCCGGAAGCAGATGCGTTGTCGGAGTTGGCCGATTTCCTCGATGTTAGGCCTGAGTTTTTCTTGAGGCCGCTTCACGCTTCAGACCGACCGGTATTTTTGCGGTCGTTGTCCAGCACGTTGGTTCGTGACCTGCAATATCAGAGCGCGCAGATGCGTTGGTTTCAGGAGATCAGCCACGCCGTAGAGCACTATGTGGATTTGCCGGTCGTCGACATCCCGGATGTCATGGCTGGAGCCAGCTATCAGCAGCTTCGCGAAGAAGATTTGGAGAAAATTGCGATCGATCTTCGGCGACATTGGCGCGTTGGCGAAGGGCCGTGCGCTGATATGATTCCGTTGATGGAACGCGTTGGCTTCGTGGTCGGCGTGATCGAAATGGGCACGATCAAACTCGACGGCCTTTGCAGTTGGTCGCCGGTGGATGGGCGACCACATGTCTTACTCGCGAGCGATAAGATGTCGTTTGCTCGTCGTCAGATGGATGCTGCACACGAGATGGCCCACGCCATTCTGCACAAGAACGTAACGGCGGAGGAATTGAAACGGGATCTGAAGGTAATTGAAACCCAGGCATTCCGCCTTGCCAGCGCCTTCCTTCTCCCATCGACCACCTATCCCATCGAAACGCGGGTGCCGTCGCTTGCCAGTTTGGTAACTGCGAAGGAACGCTGGCGGGTGTCCATTAAAGCACAGATCAAAAGGCTCGCTGACTTGGACGCTATTCCGCCGGAGTTCGCTACCCATCTATACAAGCTCTATTCGGCAAAGGGCTGGTCGCGGGAGGAGCCATTCGACAGACATTGGGCACCGACAGACCCGCGCGTTCTGCGCGATGCGCTGCACTTGATTGTCGATGAAGGTGTTCGGTCAAAAGCGGACCTGCTGGCGTTAGAGTTCGCCGTGTCTGCAGGTGACGTCGAAAATCTCACCGGCTTGCCACCTGGTTGGTTTTCTCATGAGCCAGCTAGTGTTTTGAAGTTAAAGCCAAGAGACGCCTTGCCTCGCTCTCAGAGCGGTGATGTTGTCCCGTTTCCCACTAAATCAAAGACCTGATGAGCATGTAAAATAGATATTTTCTCCTTGTCAGACCACGACCAATCCCCGTCACTATTCCGTGTGATTTGACCTGTATAAATGAGGATGTTGCTGACATTCCTCACGGACGCGTGTGAGCCACGTTTCGTACCAAGACCAGACCTTGCCCACGGCCACCGCGCCGTAACCCTTCGCGGGGTTTCGCGCATCGAGGCGCTTCCAGAGTTTCGTGTGGCTATCCATTGTAAAGCGGTCCCAACCCTCGCCTTTGATGGTCGCGACGATCTCGCCGGGGAGATATTTCCGTTTCTCGACCTCCTTTAGCGCCAGATTGAACTTCTCGGCGATGTCCGATCCGGGTGGCACCAGTTCCACAGCCAGGTCCGCTCCCGGCGCGCGGTTGGCGGTTTTGTGAACCATGAAGACGCGGAAGGCGAAGCGAGGGTCCGCCTGTTGCTCGGGCGTCAATTGTTGCTCGAGGGCATCCATCATGGTCTCGACATTGCGTGGCAGTGTCGCGGCCTTCTTCAACAGGGCGCGTTGATCGGGGCTGAAGGTCACGAACTGAAGGGCGATCGGCAGGCGGCGTTCGAGGGCGTATTGCGCGCCGAACAGGCTCTTAATTGCGTCGTTGAAATTGATGCAGCAGGCTTGCAGCTTGGCGCTGACGGCATCATCGATCCGGCTGGTTGAGCGGTGCTCGATTTCATGCCGCAGTTCCAGCAAGAAGGTCAGGTTGTCCCGCGCGCCGGGTTCGACTGGGCATTTCGCGTGCTTCAGGCACTGTGACAGTTCCCAGTATTTTTCGGCACCGCTTGGCGTCTTCACCACCACCCTCTCGCCGTTCTGATTTTTCGTGTGGCGATAGTCTATGCCTTCACGCTTGAACCAGGCGTGCAGCAGATAGGTCCAGGCGATGACGGCGGTGACAATGAACAGTTCGGCGCGGAAGGTCAGCCCGGCGCTGTTGAACGTATGGACAGCTGCGATCATGGCCTCGCGCGCCTTGATCAGCAGTTCGTCGCCGCGCAGCGACAGGCCGGTCTCCGCATCCACCTCCGGCCAGGATGCAACGAAGGCATCCAACTCTTCCGCCGGTGCAGCCTTTACGGCGGCATGTTTAGCAGCTGTGCGAATTTCAGCGATGGCACGGTGGTTAATCGAGCGTGTGGGACGGGTGAAGTAGGCAAGAATGTCCTGATCGTTCGGCCACCGCCCATCGGTAACCATCGACTTGATAAGGGCAATTTCCCAGCGTTCGAGCTTATTGCCCCGCCTGCGAACCGGCATTGCCGCTCCCCTTGCTGAGGACCTGACCAAGGCCTGACATCGTCATCGTCGGACAGGCATGGAAGGCTGGGGCAATGAGGCGGATCATCCTGCGATCTCCGCATTGGGTTGCCCAGCCATTAGGGCGCTTATCCAGGCGAGGCACAGGTCGCGGCTGCGATAGCTGCCCCACTTCGCCGTCTCTTCGCGCTCGACGATCGGGAAGGTCGAATAGATGTAGCGGATGTCGTCGCGGCTTTGCGCCGGGTCGGCGGGATCGAAAACGCCATAGAGGATGAAGTAGAGTGCATCGAGCTTGGCGCGCAGCAAAAGGCGGCGGTCCTCGTCCCAGACGAAAGGCGGGAGAACATCGCCAACCGCATCGACATGGCCGAGGTCGCGCGCGAAGGGGGCGAGGTCGTTTGCGGTGTAGCTCAGTTCCAACACCGCCTCGCGGACGATGCCGGCGGCGGATTTGGGGCCGAACATGCGGGCGTAGATGGCGGGCGGGACGATGGGGAGTTGTTCGACGATATACCAGTTCAAATGCGTGCTTTGCGCCTTTTGACGCGCCACATAGTCGAACACGAGGGTGTTCAGGTTGGCGAGCAGGAGTACCTGATCGGCAGTTAGAACGTCTGACAAAATAAGGGGCGCGGTATTGCCCGCCGCCCGGCTGGGAACGATGCTGGCGATCATTGTCCGCGCATCGGTAGAGCGCGCGATGTCCCGGAACGCTATGGTGGGTGTTTGGTTCGCATCCGCCGTTTCAAGCAACCAATAGTGCGGAGTCGGCAAGAACGCCGGATCAGCTTTCATGGCTGCTGTTACTTCGCCGCTTAGCGCAGCGTTATGAAGATTGGCCTCATTGACGACAACCGAAGCGGCACGGTGATCGAATTGATGAATCATACGTCCAGTGTAGAGCGGAGCCCACTCGCCAGCCGCCGACTGGAAACGGTTGCCGCCAATTGACCAAGCGCCCTCACGTTCCTCCAGTTCGGCGCGGGTGCGGAACAGGTGGCTGTCATTCGTCATGTGAAACATGGTCGCATATTTGACGGGCCAAGCCGCAACGGGCGCGGGGCCAGACTTATCCACCAGCACCGGCAGGCGGCCATAAATGGCGGTGGTCAGCGCCATATCGCGTTTGCTACGGAAAATTGGCGCGGTGCCGGTATTGGGATTTACCCTTGCAAAGTCCGCCGCTGTGATCGGGAAGGCTCTGTCAGCATCTGAGAGCTCAGCTGTCGACTGAAGGAAGAAGCCGCAGTTGGCGGCTTTGAACGTCCGAGCGGGACTGGCAATGATCGACGCGAATTTGAAACGGCTATCGACGTCGGGGAAGAACGGCTCCACCCCATATCGCGTTCGGCGGTTTTCAAAATCGTAGAGCGCCTTGAGATGCCCGCCCGTCGCCACCTGCCGGAAGAAAGCGGACGCCGACAGGTCGGACGCGATGCCGCTTGGGACCAGCAAACCAACCATGCCATTTGGCTTGACGAGTGTATGGGCGCGCTCGACGAACAGACTGTAAAGATTGATATCGCCCCGGCTGAGCATTGGATAGTTGCCCGAGCCACGCGCCATGCGAGCGGCATCAGCGGCACGGACATCCGCCTTTTCGAAATCGTCCCAGAGCGGATCGCTGTCCGTTTTGAGCTTGGCGATCATGCGGGCTCTATCTGACGCTCGCTGCGCCAGCGCAATCTCCGGTCGCCGGGCGGCGAACCATTCGACCTGTTGCAGCTTGATCCGGTCCCATGGCGGATTGCCGACCACGGCGTCAAACCCGCCTTCGCGGCCCTTGCTCGCCCAATTATCCCACACGCCGGGAAAGCTGATCTGCCAGTTCAGGAACCGCTCTTCGACGATCAGCGCGCGAGCGCGTTCCCAGATGCCGGTGAACGCTTCGACCTCTTCCGGCTTCGCCATGCTGCCTTTCGGGGCTTTCCTGCCGCGGGCGATGGGAATGGGATCACCGAACCTTCCATCCAGCCAAAGGCGGACAAGGGCCTTGTTCTTGGCCTTCAGATCGAGCCAGTCGAGCGCATGGATGAAGCTGACGAACCCGTCGAGTTCGCCGGTCATCAGCTCCACGTCTTCATACATCGCCGCCGACCGATGCGCTTCGGCGATCTCGACATCGGTCAGCGCCTCAATGGTCTTCATCGCTTCCGCCGACCGCTGGGCGTTGCGGAGCGCCTCATTGTAGAAAAGCTCGCCGCCCATCGCGGTGGCCTTGTCGATGGCGTCGCGCACCCACAGGCCGAACAGGCTGTCGCCGGCGTGCAGGTGATGGTCGATGAAGGAGAGCGGCGCGCCCACGGTGAAGGTGTGCAGCCACAACGCCACCTTGGCCAGTTCCACCGCCATCGGGTTCTTGTCCACGCCATAGACGCAGCGTTTGAGCACCATGCGACGGATGATGTGGCGGTCGTCGAGTTGTTCCTCGTTGATCGTCCAGTTCGCGGCCTTGGCGTTCTTCAGGATGGTGGCGCGGATGTCCTCGATCTTGTCGGCGAGGGGCGAGGTGTAGTGCAGATCGACGCCCAGCGCGGCGGCTTCCGCCATCGCATCGAGCACGTGATCGGCGAGGGTATCGACCAGGCTGACGAGGAAATGCCCCGACCCCATCGCCGGGTCGCAGACGCGCAGCGACAGGATCGCGTTCGCCGGATCGGCATCGCGCAGTTCGCGCCGCCGATAGTCTTCGGCATCCTTGGGGTTCAGCTTGGCGAGCGTCGTCCGAAAGGCGTCGAGACGTTCGGTGATGAGCGGTTCGAGCGTCTCGTCCAGGATCAACCCGACCAGTTCGTCGGGTGTGTAATAGCTGCCGGTATTCTTGCGGGCGAAGAGGTTTGGCCGAACCGTGAGCACGCCGGATTCGTCACGCACAATCTCGAACTCAAGCAGGCGTTCGTAGATCGACCCGAGCTGCTGGACGGAGAGATCGCGGTAGTTGATGTAGCGCCGCTCCCCCGACGATCGCTCATAGGATAGGGCATCGAGCGCCGGAGCCAGCACGCTGTCGGGAACACGGGCCGTGGTGAGCAGGGGCGTTCCGCCGGTCGCGAACAGACCGCCGTTGTAGGGCGGAATACCAACCGAGCTGTCGCCCTTGTCGATCATCCGCGACAGATCGGAAACGTGCGACCAGATGCGCGCGGCGGACGTGGAAAACGCATCGCCGCTCGTCACGCGCCTGCCGACATCGAGCCGCAGCGGGCGCAGCGCATAGTCGTCGTAGCGGGGATCACTGACCGGCAGCAGGTCGCGATCTTCGGCATAGAGCAGGAACAACAGGCGGTAGAGCAGCACCAGGGCGGCGTCGCGAACGTCGGACAACGGCGCGTCCGGCGCGCTGTTGGCGATAGCGGTGGCGAGGTTCGGGAACACGGATTCGAACACCAGCTTCGACAGGCTAGCGGCAACCCGTTCCTCATAGAACGCGGCTTCGGCACGCGCGCGATCGTGGAATGAGCGTTGATCCGCGCCGTCGCGCAGGAAAGCTTCGCGCCCGAACATGACCGCAAAGACGCGCAGCCAGTGGTCGCGTGTCGCGTCGTCGGCGAACAGATCACCGCCGCCTTCCAGCGCCAGAACCCGGCCCAGGTCGATTTCCAGAAACTCTTCGGAGATCGACCGCGCGCCCGCCCAATAGAGCCGCCAGCGCGTGCCGTTGGTGAGAATTCCCCAGCGCAGTGCGCCGCCCGTCGTATCGTCGATACGGCGCAGGTAACGCAACATTTGGGTAGACGGCGCGGTGGTTTCGTCGCGGCCCGAAGCGCGGTCCAGCGGACGCGCCCATCGCTTGCTTTCGACAACAGCGAGACCGTGGGCATAACGCCGCCATTGGTCTCCCTGAGCATTGGCGGACGCCTTCGCCGCCGCGTCCTCGAACAGCAGACCATCGGGCACGTCGTCGCGTCCAGTGACCGTCAGATTCTGTTGGCGGAGCGACTCCGTCCAGCCGAGCGCGGCAAGCATCGGCCAGATGAAATCATCCTCCGTCTGGCTTTCGTTCGTGCGATGATTCTGCGGAAAGGCGGTGGCGATTTGGTCAAGTCGCGTGCGCAATCCGACCACATCGACGGCGCGATAGGCGGCGGTGGCCTTGATCGCTTCGACGAGATAGTCGGTGGTGAATAGCGCACCGGAAATGAACAACGCAGAATCAGACAAATAGCGCCCCCTGTATGTTCCGAGCATTAGCCAGCCCCACCCATTCTGGCAAAGCGAAGTGTGATTGGCGCATACGGCGTGCACAGGTTTCGCGGCGGACCTGCGGTCGCTTTGCAGCGAGCTTGCGAATCAGCAGCGTTTGGATCGCGGCGATTCGTAGTATAGCGTAGTAGTATATTCGGCGAGTTGGTCGCTTGGAGGATCGTCATGAGGGGAAGGAAGATGACGGCAAGATAAAGCGAGTTGCCTCGCTGCCGGAACGTCGTTCCTAAGTATCTGTCTGCACATTGTTTTTTGTCGGCTCGTGACCGCTGCCGGGAGGTGCGCGGGTGCCACCTGTGCCATTTTCTCGTTTGTTATCAATGCAAGAAAGGGTGCCGCCCGCGATGTGCGATCAATGGCGGCCCGCCGATTGCCGCCGTGCGCAAGTATTTCTACGCTACAGCACGATGACCCATTTTACTCTCTTGCATCTCTGATTTCATCTCTCAATCGTCTCGTCATGACTCGCGACGACGACAGCTTCCGCATCCGTCCCGGCAAGGTTCGCGACCGGGGTGCGGCGCGTTCGCCGAGGGTGGTGCGGCAGCGTCCCAAGACCTTCCTTGGCGAAGTGCATCAGGCCATCCGCCGGGCGGGCGGAAACCCCAATCGCTTGGCCGGAACGGGGAAGGGAAGCGGGCGGTTCAACGCGCGCGGCCGGGGCGCTCAGATCGCGGCGGGTCTGAAAGGCCGGAACGCATGGAGCCGGGACGGGCGCGGCGTCCGCACCCGCTCGCGGCGGGTGGCGGTGAAGGCCCGCGTGGTGAAGCTCAATCCCCAACGCGGCGCGGCGCGGGGACGGCAGTTCGTCAGCGGCAAGGCGGTGGACGCCCATCTGCGCTATCTGGAGCGCGACGGCGTGACCCGCGACGGCGAGAAGGGCCAGGTCTATTCCGCCGACAAGGACATCGCCGATGGCCCCGCTTTCCTCGACCGGGGCCGCGAAGATCGCCACCAGTTCCGCTTCATCGTCTCCGCCGAGGAGGGGGTGGAGTTGTCTGACCTTCGCCAGACGACCCGCAACCTGATGACCCAGATGGAATCCGACCTGGGAACGAAGCTCGACTGGATCGCGGTCGATCACCACAACACCGGCCATCCCCACACCCACATCCTGATGCGGGGCGTCACCGACGACGGCAAGATGCTCAACATCGCGGGGGACTATATCGCCCATGGCATCCGCGAGCGGGCGGGCGAGATCGTCACGCTGGAGCTGGGCCGCCAGACCGAGCAGGAGGTGTCGCGCCAGCTTGAGCGCGAGGTGGACGCCGAACGCTTCACCCGACTCGACCGGATGCTGATCGCGGCGCAGGAGCGCGACGAGTTCTCTGATCTGCGGCCCGACAAGGAGATGCTCGAAACCTCCCGGCAGAACCGGGCGCTGCTGATCGAACGCGCCTGCAAGCTGGAGCGGATGGGGCTGGCGACCGAACACACGCCGGGGATATGGACGATCTCCCCCCGTGCCGAACCGATGCTCCGCGAGCTGGGGACGCGCGGCGACATCATCAAGACGATGCACCAGGCGCTGGAGCGCGAAGGGATCGCCGAGCGCCGAGGTGTCTCGGGCTACGCCCTTCACGGAACCAAACCGACCGAACGGATCGTTGGGCGCGTCATCGGCAAGGGGCTGGGCGGCGACGAGCTTGGCGAGCGGATCGGCCTCACCATCGACGGCGTGGATGGTCGGGTCCATCACCTTGAGGTTCCAGCGGCCAAGGCCGAAGACATCCGGCGCGGCTGCATCGTCGCAGTGGAGCCGCCGCCGAGCACTCCGCGCGTCGCCGACGACAACATCCTGCAACACACCGATGCCCAAGGCATCTACCGGCCTTCAACGCATTTGGAAGCCGTGCGGGAGACCATGCCCCGGATCGATCACGAGCTTCACGTTCGGTCGCATGTGCGCAGGCTCGAAGCCTTGCGCCGCGCCGGGATCGTCGAGCGAGTTCATGCCGAGCATTGGACCATTCCCGCCGACCTGCCCGAACGTGGACTCGCGTACGACATCCAGCGCGCCGGACCGGGACCGCACGTAACCGAGCTATCGCATCTGCCCCTCGACCGGCAGATCGGCCATGAAGGGGCGACATGGCTTGACCGCGAGCTGGCCTCGCGCGACCGCACGCCGCTCGCTGCGCACGGGTTCGGCGCGGACGTGGCGACGGCGATGCAGCGGCGGCGCCAAGCGCTCGTCGCGATGGGATATGCCACCCCGCTGGAGGACGGGCGCGTTCACGCGCCCAAGGACATCCTCCAACGACTGGAGCGCGCCGAGATCACCCGCGTCGGCATAGGCCTCGCCGCCGAGCGCGGGCGCGAATGGCAACCGGCAGCGACCGGCGAGTATGTCTCGGGTAAGCTGGTTGGATCGACCCAGCTTGCCAGCGGGCGGTTCGCGATGATCGACAATGGCCTGGGCTTCCAGCTGGTGCCGTGGAGCGACCCGCTGGAAAAGCGGCTTGGCCAGCATATCTCCGGCATCGCCAGAACCGGCGGTGGGATCGAGTGGATGCTTGGGCGGAGCCGGGGACTGGGGCTTTGAGCGGCGCTCGATTGCCCGAACCCGCAAGCATCGGCGGACAGGCGGCGGCCCTCAAGGCCAAGCCCTTCGGGCGGCGCTGTTCGCGTCGGCCTTGACCGCCGCCGCTTGTCCGCCGCGTAGGAGGGGTGTGCCGGGACGGAAGAACGCACCCGAGCCGAACCGAAGAACAGAATGGGGAACGCCGATCACGCTGCGCCAGCACCGCCGGGAAATGCCGGAGGCCGCCGTTCACCTGTATTTGCGCGCTGCGGCACGCAGCGTAGCGCGGCGTAGAGATGTGTTGTTCCGCATCGCTGCGGTATCGCCGACTCTGGCGGGATGCCCCGTCCGCAGCGCCAGCATGAACCCACAGCGTCCGAGCAGCTTGAAGCGCTGCTCGGCGAGCCGTGGCCGTTCCCTGGCCGTCCGCCCAGGCATGACGTTGCGAGCTGGCGCGTCAGCGATGATTGGCCCGAAAAGGTGCCGGTCACCGACGCCGAGATCGCCGTCTTCGAGGCATGGTTCGGTGACCTGTTCGACGAGCTATTCGGGCCGGAATGAGCGGCCGACGGTGGCGCAGCTCGGTTGACAGACGCTGCGAACATGCCATATTTAGCATGAGGAGGAGGCGCGTGGCGGATGAGGCGAGCGTCAAGCCTGTCAGGTGGATCGGGAGCAGCCGTGATGACCTACGGACCTTCCCCGAGCCGGTGCGGCTGCGCGTCGGCGGGGCGCTGTGGGAGGCGCAGACCGGCGGCAAGGCGGGATGGGCCAAGCCGCTCAAAGGGTTCGGCGGGGCGGGCGTTCTGGAGGTGGTCGATGACCATGACGGCGACACCTATCGTGCAGTCTACACCGTGCGGTTCGCGGGCGTCGTCTACGTGCTCCACGCCTTCCAGAAGAAGTCGAAGCACGGGATCGCGACGCCGAAACACGAGATCGCGCTGATCGAGCAGAGATTGAAGCGAGCCCGAGAGGACCACGAACAATGGCGAGCAAGCACGACGACATGAAGGTGACGGAAGGCTCCGGCAATGTGTTCGCCGACCTGGGGGTCGCCGAGCCCGAGGAGGAACTGGCGAAGGCACAGCTCGCCAGCCACATCCGCGAGGCCATCAAGCGCCGGAGGCTGACCCAGGCGGCGGCGGCCGAGCTGGTCGGGCTCGACCAGCCCAAGGTGTCGGCGCTGATCAACGGCCGGCTGACCGGCTTTTCCAGCGATCGGCTGCTGCGCTGCCTGACCGCGCTCGGGCAGGACGTGGACATCGTGGTCAAAGCGCCGCGCCGAAGCCGCCAGCGCGGGCGGCTCCGTGTGGTGGAGAAGGCAGCGTGACCGCCACCGTTCCTTTGCGCGCCGCTCTCTATCTGCGCGTCTCGACGGCGCGGCAGGCCGAACATGACGTGTCGATCCCTGATCAGCGCAAGCAGGGCGAAGCCTATTGCACAGCGCGCGGCTACCAGCTTGTCGAGACGTTTGTGGATGCAGGCGCGTCCGCCACCAATGACCGACGCCCCGAATTCCAGCAGATGATCGAGGCGGGGACGGCGAAGCCCGCGCCATTCGAGGTCGTGGTCGTCCACAGCTTCTCGCGCTTCTTCCGCGATCACTTCGAGCTGGAGTTCTACGTCCGCAAGCTGGCCAAGAACGGCATCCGCCTTTTGTCGATCACCCAGGAGATGGGCGACGATCCGATGCACGTCATGATGCGCCAGATCATGGCGCTGTTCGACGAGTATCAGTCCAAGGAGAACGCCAAGCACGTCCTGCGAGCCTTGAAGGAGAATGCGCGGCAAGGGTTCTGGAACGGCTCGCTGCCGCCGATCGGCTACCGCGTCGTCGCCGCCGAACAGCGCGGGGCAAAGATCAAGAAGAAGCTGGAGATCGACCCGCTCCACGCCGACACCGTGCGTCTGGCGTTCCGGCTCGCGCTGGAGGGCGACGGCACATCTGGCCCGATGGGCGTCAAGTCCATCACCAAGCACCTGAACGAACACCGCATCTTCACCCGCGACGGCGGGCGCTGGGGGATCGGCACCGTCCACCGGCTGTTGACCCGGCCGACCTATATCGGGCGTCACGAGTTCAACAAGCGCGGCAAGACAAAGGCGTTGAAGCCCGCCGACGAGGTGATCCCGGTCGCAGTGCCACCGATCATCGATCAGGTGACGTTCGATACGGTTCAGGCCCGCATGAAGGCGCGCAACCCGAAAGTCACGCCGCCGCAGGTGGTGGGTGGTCCCACGCTCCTTACCGGCCTGATCCATTGCGCCAAGTGCGGTGGAGCCATGACCATCCGCACCGGCAAGGGCGGGCGCTATCGCTACTACACCTGCTCGACCAAGGCCCGGCAGGGGCCGACCGCCTGCACCGGCATGACTGTTCCCATGGAGAAGCTGGACGCGCTGGTCGCGGCGCATCTTGAGGACCGGCTGCTTGATCCGGCGCGACTGGAGGAGGTGCTGGCGACGGTTCTCGACCGGCGACAGGAACGGACAGAGCGCCGTCGCGATCACATCGCCGAGTTGAACAAGCGGGCGACCGAGACCGACCTTCGCCTCAAGCGGCTTTACGATGCCATCGAGAGTGGCGTCGCCGACCTGAACGACCCCGACCTCAAGGACCGGATCGCCAGCCTCAAGGCCACGCGCGACCAGTCCCGCGTCGATGCCGACCGCGCATCGGCCATGCTCGAAAGCGCGGGCCAGAAGGCGATCACCGCGCCGATGCTGCGAAAGTTTGCGCTAACCGCACGCCAGCGTATCCGTCTCGACGGCGGCGGCTACCGCCGCGACCATCTCCGAGCGCTCGCACAGCGCGTCGAGGTCAACGAAGGCGAAGTCCGCATCATGGGATCGAAGAGCAACTTGCTGCGAACGCTAGCCGCAGGGAGCGCGGGAACGCTGGCGGGCGCAGTGCCCACCTTTGTTCCGAAGTGGCGGAAGGGGTGGGATTCGAACCCACGGTGGGCTTGCACCCACGGCGGTTTTCAAGACCGCTGCCTTAAACCACTCGGCCACCCTTCCGCGGGGTGCGGTGTGCCTGCCCGTGCCGGAAGCGGGGGCATTGCCCTTCATCTAGCCCAGCGGCAAAGACGCGTCGAGATCATGGCGCCGGGTCGCATGCGTTTACCATCGTCGCAACATCGCCCCATTTCTGCCGTCATTGGACGTCCTGTTGGCGCACAATGCCCATGGGAGCCTTCCCGGGGCGGTGGCTGGCCGGCACCTGCCGGGCCGGCAGGGCAATGACAGCCGGGGAGATCTGGCGCGGATGAAGGTGGAGCCTGCCGTGAACGCTTTCCTCCACACGCCGGTCGGCGCCTCCGCGGTTCCGGGCTGGCGGCGCGCTGCAGGAGCGGGGGCCGTGGCGGCATGCGTCGCGCTCGGCGGGTGCAGCTCCGTGGAAACCCTGGGCAGCAAGATCGACCCCATCTATGGCGTCTCCGCCAGCCCGCGGGTGGTGGCGGAGGGCGAGCCGGTGCCGCGGGGCGGCGGCTCCTACAAGGTGGGCAAGCCCTATACGGTGGCCGGGCGCACCTATGTGCCGGCGGAAAATCCCAACTATGTGGCGGAAGGCACCGCCTCCTGGTACGGCAAGGATTTCCATGGGCGCAAGACCGCCAACGGCGAAATCTTCGACATGACTTCGGTGACCGCCGCCCACAAGACGCTGCCCATGCCGTCTTATGTGCGCGTCACCAACCTTTCCAATTCCCGCTCCATCGTGGTGCGCGTGAACAATCGCGGCCCCTATGTGGGCGACCGGCTCATCGACCTGTCCTACCGCACGGCGGAACTGCTCGGCTTCGCCGGCAACGGCGTGGCAAAGGTGCGGGTGGAGTATCTCGGCCGCGCCCCGCTGGACGGTTCCGACGACCGCAAGCTCGCCATGACCCTGCGGCAGGACGGCAAGCCCGCGGACCTGTTCGAGGATTCGCCGGTGCGGGTGGCGTCCGCCCGTCCCTTCGTGCCGGATGTGCCGGCCGTGCGCACCGTGGCCGCCTCCACCCCGCCGAGCGACGAAGCCCCGCTCCCGCCCGGCCGCCCGTTCGATCTGGGCCAGCCCGCCGCCGACACCGGGGGCTCGGTCAGCGTCGCCAGCGCCGGCTGGTCGTCCGGCCCGGCGCCGGTGAGCGGCCTCGGCTTCGCCGGCGTGCCGGGTGCGGGTGCCCGCTAGTCCTGCAAGCCGGGTCGGGCGTCCCGCGGCCGGAGCTTGCGGGCAAAATTCCACATGCAGGCGCGTGGCGTTTCAGGTCGTGGTCCTCGGGTGAGCCGGATTTCTTTCGGCACCTGGCGCCTCGCCACTGGCCTGTGGCGCATCGCCCGTCCACCTTTAGAATGGGACGGCAGGCGCACCACGCCTGCCGTCCAAGCGTTCAACCACCAGGTGAAATGCCATGTCGCCGAAGGTCCGCTTTCCCCAGTCCGGCCACGCGCGAGGGAATGACGTGCCACGGGGGGCGCTTGCGCTGCTGCTCGGCGCGGCGCTGATGAACCTCCTGGCTTTCGGGGCGGTGCCCGCGCGGGCGAGCGACGGCTTCCAGACCTCGGTTCCCTCCGCGGTCCTGGTGGATCATGAAACCGGCACCATCCTTTACGAGAAGGATGCGGACAAGCGCATCGCCCCCGGCACGCTGGCGAAGGTGATGACGGCGGAGGTGGTGTTCGCCCAGCTGCGCGCCGGCAAGATCGCGCTCGACACGCCCTTCGTGGTCAGCGTGAACGCATGGCGGCGGGGCGGTGGACCTTCGGGCGGCGCGGCCATGTTCGCGGAGGTGAACAAGCCGGCCCCGGTGGGCGAACTGCTCGCCGGCGCCCTGGTGGTGTCGGGCAACGATGCCGCCATCGCGCTGGCCGAAGGCGTCGCCGGCACCGAGAGCGAGTTTGCGCAGATGATGAATGGGCAGGCCCGCTCCATCGGCATGACCGGCTCGGATTTCCGCAACGCCACCGGCTTTGCCGAGGCGGGGCAGGTGTCCACGGCGCGCGATCTGGCCACGCTCGCCAGCCACATCATCCGCACCTATCCCGATTACTACCCGGTCTTCGCCCGTCCCGGCATCGAATGGAGCCGCATCAAGCAGCGCAACCGAAACGTGCTGCTGGATGCGGGCGTCGGCGCCGACGGCCTGCAGGTGGGCTGGCTGAAGGATGCCGGCTACCACGCTCTGGGCTCGGCGGTGCAGAACGGCCAGCGCCTCGTGGTGGTGGTGCTGGGCGCCCGCAGCGAGAAGGAGCGGCTGGAGGAGACGCGCAAGCTGCTGGAATGGGGCTTCCAGTCGTTCCGTCAAAGGCAGGTGTTCCCCGCCGACCGGGAGGTGGGCCGCGCGCAGGTGTTCGGCGGCGCCGAGGGCTCGGTGGGGCTGGCCGCGCGGGGCGCGGTTTCGGTGCTGGCCCCGCGCTCCGGCAGCGAGCGCATTTCCGCGAAGGTGGTCTATGTGGGGCCGCTGCGGGCCCCGGTCACCAAGGGCACCGAGGTCGGGCGCCTGGAAATCAGCCGCGGCCAGGTGAAGGTGCTGGAGGTGCCGCTCTTCACCGTGGCCGACGTGCCGGTGGGCTCGCTGGTGGATCGCGCCATCGACGGCGGGCTGACGCTGATGGGCGACGGCGTGCGCGACCTCGCCCGCCGCGTCATGGCCAAGTTGCAGAAATGATGCGCGGGCTATTCATCACGCTGGAAGGCGGGGAGGGGACGGGCAAGTCCACCCAGGTCCGCCGCCTTGCCGCGCACCTGCGCGCCCTCGGCCACACGGTGGTGGAGACGCGCGAGCCCGGCGGCTCGCCGGGGGCGGAGGCGGTGCGCCATGTGCTCCTGTCCGGCGCGGCGGAGCCGTTCGGCCCGCAGGCCGAGGCGCTTCTGTTCGCCGCCGCCCGCGCCGACCATGTGGATGCGGTGATCCGCCCGGCGCTGGAGGCGGGGCACATCGTGGTGTGCGATCGCTTCCTGGATTCCACCCGGGTCTACCAGGGCGCCGTCGGCCGGGTGCCCTCGGCGCTGCTGGATGCCCTGGAGGCCACCGCGGCGGCGGACGCCCGGCCCGACCTGACCCTGGTCCTGGACGTGCCGCCGGAAATCGGCCTCGCCCGTGCCGCCGAGCGCGGCAAGGGCGCGCTGGCGGACCGCTTCGAGAAGGAGGGGGCGACCTATCACGGCGCAGTGCGCGCGGCCTTCCTGGCCCGGGCCGGGGCGGAACCGGCGCGCTGCGCGGTGGTGGATGCCGTCCCGCCGGCGGACGAGGTGGCGCAGCACATCGCCCGGATCGTCGCCGAGCGCCTCGGCATCGCGGCCGGCGCCCCATGAGCGCGCAGGCCTCCGGCGAGACCCTTTCCGGCGACGTGCTGCCCGGCGCGCCCCATCCGCGCCAGCAGGATCGCCTGTTCGGCCATGCGGCGGTGGAGGCCGACCTGCTCGGCGATTTCCGCGCCGGCCGGCTGCCCCATGCCCTGCTCATCGGCGGACCGGAGGGCATCGGCAAGGCGACCTTGGCCTATCGCCTCGCCCGCATGGTGCTGGCCGGCGGCCCGGACCCGGGCCGGCACGACCTGTCCCTGTCGCCGAGCCATCCGGTGTTCCGGCAGGTGGCCTCCATGAGCCATCCCGACATGCTGGTGCTGCGGCGGGTGCCGGAGGCGGGCGAGGAGAAGATCCCCACCGTCATCCCGGCCGAGATGGTGCGGCGTGTGCGCAGCTTCTTCGGCGCCACCGCCGCGGCGGGGGGCTGGCGGGTGTGCATCGTGGATGCGGTGGACGAGCTGAACGCCTTCGGCGCCAACGCCCTGCTGAAGACGCTGGAGGAGCCGCCGCCCCGCGCTTTGTTTCTGCTCGTGTCCCATGCGCCGGGCCGGGTGCTGCCCACCATCCGCTCGCGCACGCGCCTGCTGCGCCTGCGCCCGCTGGCGCCGCCGGACGTGCTCGCCGCCCTGGACCACCTGAAGGACGAGGTGGAGGCCCTCGATCCCGCCCGCCTGCCGGCGGCGGCGCAAGCCAGCGGCGGTAGCGTGCGCCGCGCTTTGGTGCTGGCGCAGGGGGAGGGGATGGAGGTGCGCACCGACACCCTGCGCCTGCTGGAGCAACTGCCCCGGCCGCGGGCGGAGGACCTTCACAAGCTGGGCGCCCGGCTCCAGGGCGACCGGGCCGACGGGCTGGACCTGTTCATCGAGGCGGTGAGCGATTATGTCGCCGCCCGGGCCACCGCGGCGGATGAGCCGCGCCATCGCCTTGTCCGCCTCGGCGAGGTGTGGGAGAAGGTGCGGCGCAGCGCGGTCGAGGCCGATGTCTTCAATCTCGATCGCAAGGCGCTGGTGTTCCGCATCTTTGCCGATCTCGCGGACGCGGTGCGCTGATCGGGCGCGCTGCCGCGGGGCCGGCGGAATCCTTCGAGCCGCCGATGTCCGTGAAGCCGCCGTTCTACATCACCACCGCCATCGCCTATCCCAACGGCGTGCCGCACATGGGCCACGCCTATGAGGCGATCGCCACCGATTGCATCGCGCGGTTCATGCGGCTGGATGGCCATGAGGTGCGCTTCCTCACCGGCACCGACGAGCACGGCATCAAGATGCTGCAGACCGCGCAGAAGGCCGGCCTGACGCCGCGCGAGCTGGTGGCGAAGAACGTGCCCCGCTTCCAGGCCATGGTGGAGGCGTTCAACCTCTCCATCGACGATTTCATCCGCACCACCGAGGAGCGGCATCACCGTTCGAGCCAGGCGATCTGGGAGAAGATGGCCGCCAATGGCGACATCTACAAATCCACTTATGCCGGCTGGTATTCGGTGCGCGACGAGGCCTATTACGCCGAGGACGAGACCACGCTGAACGATGCCGGCGTGCGCCTCGGCCCGCAGGGCACGCCGGTGGACTGGGTGGAGGAGGAAAGCTACTTCTTCCGCCTCTCCGCCTATCAGGACCGGCTGCTGGCCTATTATGCGGAAAATCCCGGCTTCATCATGCCGGAGGCGCGGCGCAACGAGGTGACGAGCTTCGTTTCCGGCGGCCTCACGGACCTCTCCATCTCCCGCACCACCTTCGACTGGGGCATTCCCGTGCCCGGCGACGACAAGCACATCATGTATGTGTGGGTGGACGCGCTGACCAACTACATCACCGCGCTGGGCTATCCCGACACCGACGCGGAGCTGTTCCAGCGGTTCTGGCCGGCCGACCTGCATGTGATCGGCAAGGACATCATCCGCTTCCATGCGGTCTACTGGCCGGCCTTCCTGTGGTCGGCCGGGCTTGAGGCGCCCAAGCGCGTGTTCGGCCACGGCTTCCTGTTCAACCGCGGGGAGAAGATGTCCAAGTCGGTGGGCAATGTGGTGGACCCGTTCGATCTGGCCGCCACCTATGGGGTGGATGCCATCCGCTATTTCTTCCTGCGCGAGGTGTCGTTCGGGCAGGACGGCTCCTACAGCCACGAGGCCATCGTGGCGCGGATGAATGCGGACCTGGCCAACGACCTCGGCAACCTCGCCCAGCGCTCGCTTTCCATGATCGCCAAGAATCTCGACGGCGTGGTGCCGGAGCCCGGCCCCCTCGCGCCGGAGGATGCCGCCATGCTGGCGCAGGCCGATGCCATGCTGGAGCGGTGCCGCGAGGCCATGGCCAACCAGGCCATCCACATCTATCTCAACACGGTCTGGGCCGTGGTGGCGGAAGCCAACCGCTATTTCGCCGCCGCCGCCCCCTGGGCCCTGCGCAAGACCGACCCCGCCCGCATGGGCACCGTGCTGTGGACCACGGCGGAGCTGATCCGCCAGGTGGGAATCCTGGTGCAGCCGGTGATGCCGGAAAGCGCCGGCAGGCTGCTGGATCTCGTGGGCGTGGCCATGGACGAGCGCGGCTTCGACCGGCTGGGCACCGCCCACCGGCTGCCGGGCGGCCGGTCCTTGCCGGCGCCCTTCGGCGTTTTCCCGCGCTATGTGGAGCCGGAGGCGGCGGGCTGAGGGTGCCGCTCGCGGCAAAATTGCCTTAACCTTGTTTTGGTTCTTTGCATTGACCATACGCCTTCCGCTTCGGCAGGCGCCGGAACGGAGGCAGCGGGAGCGGTGGTGATGACGGGCGCAAGGGTGGTTTCGGCGGTCGCCGTCGCACTGGTTCTTTCCGGTTGTACCGGCATGGAGCGCAGCGAGCGCGCCTCGCCCATGATGGACCCCTTGCCCCCGGCCATGCCGCTGGAGCCGCCGCCGGTGCCGGAAGGCCCCGCCGTGCCGCGCATCGAGGTGAAGCTGCCGGCGGCCGACGCCACGCTGGTGCGCGCGCGCATCGCCACCGCCCGCCGCGCCCGCCAGTACAACATCACGGTGGACCAGCCCGCCCGCCTGGTGGCGGAGAAGATGCTCTCCCCGGACGAGGCGCTGAAGCGCACCAACGGCCAGAGCCAGGATGCCGCCTTCCGGCTCGACTACATCTTCAACACTTCGGGTGGCGCCGTCACGGTGTCGCTGGAGGCCTCCATCGTCACCAATCCCGGGCGGCCGGGCGAGCAGGTGCGGGCCATCACCATGCCGTCGGGCGATGCCGACGCCCTGAAGGAAGAGATTTCCGCGTCCGGCTGACGCCGCCCGGGCACTGCCGGCGGTGCGTCAGCGCCCCCGCGGCGTGCCGGCGAGACGCTCCACCGCAATGATGGTGGCGAGGGCGAAAATGGTCTTCAGCACCGCGCCGGGCAGGAACGGCAGGAAGCCCTGCTCCAGCGCGAACGAGGCGCCGCGCAGGGTTGCGAGCCACCCCGCGCCCATCATCAGCAGCACCAGATGGCCCAGGGCCAGCGTGCCGAGCAGGGGCAAGGTGCGCGCCCGCGCCCGGTTTTCCTCCAGCCATCCCACCAGCAGCGCCGTCACGATGAAGCCGGCGATGAAGCCACCGGACGTGCCGGTGAGCATTGCGACCCCGCTGCGCCCGCCGGAGAAGACCGGCAGGCCCATGAGGCCGATGGCGACATAGGCCACCACGGCAAGTCCCCCCAATTGCCAGCCCAGGAGCGCGGCCAGGCTGATGAGCACATAGCTCTGCAGCGTGATGGGCACGGGCTCGACGGGAATGGAGAGCTGCGCGCTCCAGGCCAGGAGGGCGACGCCCACCACGAGGACGGCACCGGCCCACAGCGGCGAGACATCGGCAAGGCGCGCCAGGGCCGGGCGGAAGGGAGGCTGGGACGACCGCATGAGGGGTTCCATAGGGGCAGGACGCTCCGGGCAGGGTCCCGGCAGGAAAAGGGGAGCGCAGGAAACGCATGCGCACACCATTCGTCAACGCATGGCCGACCCGTATGGCGCGCGCTGGCTCGACGCGGCGGAGGGATGCGCTTATGTGAGGGCCGCCATTGTCGTGAAAGCCCATGCTCGTCGATAGCCATTGCCACCTCGATTTCCCCGACTTCTCCGCCGAGCTGCCCGAAGTGGTGGCCCGGGCGGCGGCGGCCGGCGTGTCGCACCTCGTCACCATCTCCACCCGGGTGCGGCGCTTCGGCGAGATTTCCGCCATCGCCGAGCGGTTCGATCAGGTGAGCTGCTCGGTGGGCACCCATCCCCACCAGGCGGCGGAAGAGCCGGACGTGACGGTGAGCGAGCTGGTCGCCCTCTCGCGCCATCCCAAGGTGGTGGCCATCGGCGAGGCGGGGCTGGACTATCATTACGACACCAGCCCCCGGGCAGCGCAGGAGCAGGGCTTCCGCATCCATATCGCGGCGGCGCGCGAAACCGGCCTGCCGCTGGTGATCCACGCCCGCGAGGCGGACGCGGACGTGGCCGCCATCCTGGAGGAGGAGAGCGCGAAGGGGGCCTTCCCCTTCCTGCTGCACTGCTTCACCGCCGGCCCCGAGCTGGCGCGGCGGGCGCTGGCGCTGGGGGGCTACATCTCCTTTTCCGGCGTGGTCACCTTCAAGAAGAGCGAGGACCTGCGGGCCATCGCCGCCACGGTGCCTGCCGAACGCATCCTGGTGGAGACCGATTCGCCCTTCCTCGCCCCCACCCCCCACCGCGGCAAGCGCAACGAGCCCTCGTTCGTGCGCGAGACCGCCCGGGTTCTGGCTCAGGCGCGGGGGGAGGCGTTCGAGGATTTCGCCGCCGCCACCACCCGCAACTTCTTCACCCTGTTCTCGAAGGCCCGGGCCTAAAGCCGGCCGCGGCGCTGAGGAGACGCCCTTGGACCACGACCGCTACGACGACGCTTATATCCGCTCCATCCTCTCCGATGTGCGCACCATCGCCATCGTGGGGGCGAGCGCCAATGCGGCGCGCCCGTCCTATTTCGTCATGAAATACCTGTCCGAGCGCGGCTACCGGGTGTTCCCGGTCAATCCCGGGCAGGCGGGCAAGACGGTTGCTGGCCTCACCTTCGTGGCAACGCTGGCGGACGTGCCCGAGCCCATCGACATGGTGGACGTGTTCCGCGCCCCGGAGCACGTGCCGGCGGTGGTGGACGAGGTGCTGGCCCTGGACCCGCGCCCGCGCGTGCTCTGGACTCAGCTCGGCGTGCGCCACGACGCGGCCGCGGCGCGGGCGGAGGCGGCGGGCCTGCGGGTGGTGATGGATCGCTGCCCCAAGATCGAATATGGCCGCCTTTCCGGGGAGATCGGCTGGACCGGCGTGAACTCGCGCACCCTGTCGTCGCGCCGCCCGAAGCTCCTGGGCAAGGGGGTGCAGCGCCTGTCCATCGCCCCGCGGGGACCCGATACATCACAAAAATCATAGAATAAATGTATTTAACGGAATTCCACGCCGGGTTATGACTGCCGGTGGCGGAAATCAACGGGAGACAGCGCCATGACCGACGAGAGCACCGCGCGCGAGCCGGGCTTTTCCACCCTCGCCATCCATGCGGGCGCGCAGCCGGACCCCACCACCGGCGCGCGGGCGACCCCCATCTACCAGACCACCTCGTTCGTGTTCGACGACGTGGACCATGCGGCGTCCCTGTTCGGCCTCCAGAGCTTCGGCAACATCTACACCCGCATCACCAACCCCACCAATGCGGTGCTGGAGGAGCGGGTGGCGGCGCTGGAGGGCGGCACGGCGGCGCTGGCGGTGGCCTCCGGCCATGCGGCGCAGCACCTGGTGTTTCACACCCTGCTGACGCCGGGGGACGAATTTATCGCCTCGCGCAAGCTCTATGGCGGGTCCATCAACCAGTTCTCGCACGCCTTCAAGAGCTTCGGCTGGAATGTGGTGTGGGCGGACCCCGATGACATCGGCTCGTTCGAGCGCGCACTGTCGCCCCGCACCAAGGCCATCTTCGTCGAGTCCATCGCCAATCCGGGCGGGGTGGTCACCGATGTGGCGGCCATCTCCGCCATTGCCCGCAAGGCCGGGGTGCCGCTGATCGTGGACAACACGCTGGCCACGCCCTACCTGTGGCAGCCCATCAAGGACGGTGCCGACATCGTCGTGCACTCCGCCACCAAGTTCCTGGGCGGGCATGGAAACTCCATCGGCGGCGTGATCGTGGACGCGGGCACGTTCAACTGGTCGGCCACCGACCGCTACCCCTTCCTCTCCCGCCCCCGGCCGGAATATTCCGGCATGGTGCTGCACGAGACCTTCGGCAACTTCGCCTTCGCCATCGCCGCCCGGGTGCTGGGGCTGCGCGATCTCGGCCCGGCGCTCTCGCCGTTCAATGCCTTCCTCCTCCTCACCGGAATCGAGACGCTGCCGCTGCGCATGCAGCGCCACAGCGACAATGCGCTGGCGGTGGCAAAGTATCTGGCCGACCATCCCAAGGTGGCCTGGGTGAGCTATCCCGGCCTTCCTGCCGACCGCTACCATGGGCTGGCGCAGAAATACCTGCCCAAGGGCGCCGGGGCGGTCTTCACCTTCGGGCTGAAGGGCGGCTACGACGCGGGGGTGGCGCTGGTGTCCGGGGTGGAGCTGTTCTCCCACCTCGCCAATATCGGCGATACCCGCTCGCTCATCATCCATCCCGCCTCCACCACCCACCGCCAGCTTGCCGACGAGGCCAAGGTGGCGGCGGGCGCCGGGCCGGAAGTGGTGCGCCTCTCGGTGGGCATCGAGGATGCGGCGGATATCATCGCCGATCTCGACCAGGCGCTGGCCAAGATCTGACGAGCACGATCTGACCCGCAAGAAAACGGCCTGCGCCCCAGGGCTCAGGCCTGCGGGGCGCCGCCGCCATAGACCTCCCGCGCCAGGGACAGCCAGGCGCGGGCGGCGTGGGAGAGATAGCTTCCCTGCCGCCAGACCAGGGCCATGTGCCATTGCGTCCCCGGCTCGTCCAGAAGCGCCAAGGCGACGGCCGGCGTCGCGCGCTGCTCGGCGATGGTGCGCGGCAGGAAGGCGATGCCCAGCCCCGCCGCCACCAGTTCCACGATGAAGTCGATCTGCCCGCTGCGCGCCGCCACCTGCGGCGCATAGCCATTGCGGGCGCAGGCATCCTCCAGCACCTGATTGAGGGCGAAGCCGCCCTCGAACAGGATGAAGGGGGAGGCGGCGAGGGCGGAAAGGCTAAGGCGCTCGCGCCCCGCCAGCGCATGGTCGCGCGGCAGGACCGCCATCAGCGGCTCCAGCTTCACCGGCTGGGCCTCGAAGCCGTCCTTGGCCGGCAGCAGGGAGGCGGCAAGCTCCACCTCGCCTTCCAGCAGCATCTCCTCCAGCCGCTTCGAGCCGTGCTCGGTGAGGCGGATCTCCACCCCCGGGTAGCGGGCGCGATAGACCGCGAACAGCGGGGCGAAAAGGGTGCTCGCCCCCAAAGGCGGCAGGCCGAGGCGCAGGCTGCCGCGGCGCAGGCCGCGCAGGTCGTCCAGCTCCGCCACCAGGCCCTCGCGCTCGGCCAGCATGACCAGCGCGCGGCGATACACGATGTCCCCCGCCGCGGTGAGCTGGCTGCGATGGCCGATGCGGTCCAAAAGCGGGACGCCCAGCTCGTCCTCCAGCTGCTTCACGGCCTTGGAAATGGTGGGCTGGGTGGAGAACAGCACCTTTGCCGCCGGGGAGAAGCCCCCCTGGCGCACCACCTCCACAAAGGCCCGCAGCGTGCGCAATTCCATCTTCATTCGGATATGGAATAGTTATGATGCAGTCAATTCATTTTCATCATGCTGCGCCGCGTATTATCTTTCCCGGGTCGGCACTGGAGGTGCCCGCCATGCTGTCCTTGCCCCCATCGAAAATGCCCCTGCCCGCAGAAATGCTGCGCAATATGTTGCGCACAAAAATGCGCCTGCAATTCATGCTGCATCGCAGCATTCCGGTGCAGATCCTGGTGATCGCGCTGTTCTGGATTCTGGGGGAAGGCTTGGTGCGGCTCACCGGCCTGCCGCTGCCCGGCGGCATCGTGGGCATGGGCGTGGTGCTGGCGCTGCTGGCCGGCGGCTGGCTGCGCCCGCGCACCATGCGCCGGGGCGCGGCGTGGCTGCTGGCGGAAATGCTGCTGTTCTTCGTGCCGGCGGTGATGGCGGTGCTGGACCATCGCGAATTCGTGGGGCTGCTGGGGCTGAAGATCGCGGCGGTGATCCTGGTGGGCACGGTGATGGTCATGGGCGGCACGGCACTGGCCGTGGACCTGTGCTATCGCTGGCGCCTGCGGCATGAGGCGGGGGCGCACCATGCCGACGCTTGACCCCACTCTCGATCCGCTTCTGGCCACCCTGTTCTGGTCCGCCGTCACCATCGGCGGCTATGCGCTGGCGCGGGCCATCTACCGCCGCTGGCGCTTCTGGTGGGCCATGCCGCTGCTGCTCACGCCGGTGCTGGTGGGTGCCGTCGCCCTCAGCCTGCATGCGGGCTATGGGGACTATATCCGCGGCACCCACTGGCTCATGCTCATGCTGGGCCCGGCCACGGTGGCCTTCGCGCTTCCCATCTATGAGCAGCGCGCGCTCATCCGCCGCCACTGGCCGGTGCTGCTGGTGGGGGTGCTGGTGGGCTCCACTTTGGCCATGGGCACGGCCTTCGCTTTGGCGCGGCTCATGGGCCTGTCGCAGACGCTGCAGCTCAGCCTCATGCCGCGTTCCACCTCCACACCGTTCGCCATGACCGTTTCCGGCGACATCGGCGGCGTGCCCGACCTGACGGCCGTGTTCGTGATTCTCACCGGCATCTGCGGCGCCATGCTGGGGGAGGTGCTGCTGAAGCTGATGCCGCTGCGCTCCTCGCTGGCCCGCGGCGCCCTGTTCGGCATGGGCGCGCACGGGGCGGGGGTGGCGAAGGCGCACCAGATCGGCGGCGAGGAAGGTTCCATCGCCGGCCTCGTCATGGTGCTGGCCGGCCTGTTCAATGTGCTGATGGCGCCGGTGGTGGCCTATCTGGTGGGCTGAGGTGCGAGGCGTCCCGTGTCCGCCCCGGCCATTGCGGCCCGGTGGAGGGTTGCGGCGATCAGCACCACGGTGGCGCCGAACTGGTGGGCGAGGGCGAGATCCATGGGCACCTGCAGCACCAGGGTGAGGATGCCCAGCAGCGCCTGCGCGCTCACCAGCGCGAACAGCACCCACGCCCGCCGCGCCACCACCCCCCCGGCCCGGCCCGCATCCACGACATGGATGAGGACGAGGCCCCACAGGACATAAGCGATCATGCGGTGGTCGAACTGCACGGTGAGGGCATTTTCAAACAGGTTGCGCCAGAAGGGCTCCGCCGCGGCGAGGCGGTCGGCGGCGGGAATGAAGCTGCCGTCCATGAGCGGCCAGCTGTTGTAGGCCATGCCCGCGTCCAGCCCCGCCACCAGCCCGCCGGCGAAGATCTGCACCAGCACCAGCACCAGCACCGCCGATGCCGTGCCCCGCAGCCGCGGCGCCGCCGCCAGCCGCGGCTCGGGCGCAAGGGAGCGGGCCACCGCCACGATGGCCGCAAGGATGATGCAGGCAAGGGTGAGATGCACGGCAAGCCGGTACTGGCTCACCGAGACCCGCTCGGTAAGGCCGGACGCCACCATCCACCAGCCGATGACCCCCTGAAGCCCGCCGAGCACGAACAGGCCCAGGCACCGGACCAGCAGGCGACCGCGCACCGCGCCGCGCCACACGAAATAAAGGAAAGGCAGGAGGAAGGCGAAGCCGATGAGCCGCCCCAGCAGCCGGTGGCCCCATTCCCACCAGTAGATCCGCTTGAACGCCTCCAGCCCCATGCCCTTGTTGAGGATCTCGTATTGCGGGATGGCCTTGTACTTGTCGAACTCGGCCTGCCACTGGGCCTGGGTGAGCGGGGGCAGGGCGCCGGTGACCGGCTTCCATTCGGTGATGGAGAGGCCGGATTCGGTGAGGCGCGTGGCGCCGCCCACCATCACCATCACCACGATGAGGGCCGCCACCAGGTGCAGCCACAGGCGCACCGCGGCCGTCGGGGCAGGGGCGGCGGCGCGGGCGCGGGGCGCGGCCTCGGCAGGTGATCCGGCGTGCGACATGGCTTGCTGCTCCCGCCTGCGCGGCATTCTTCCGTGGCCCTCCCGGGCGATCCGTTATAGACGGCGGGAACCGCGCGCAAGGGAGCTTGTGCCGCACGGCCGATGGAGCCGGCGCGCGCATTCGAACAGCAGGAGGCCCGGCCCCGTCATGCCCCAACGTATCCGCAAGCTCATCGGCGCCGTGCTGCTGCTGGCCCTCGTGGCGTTCTGGGCGCTGGCGGCCATGGCCCTGGCCCAGGGCCGGGTGACGGAACTGGGCTGGGCGCTGCAGACCGTCTGCTACGTGCTGCTCGGCATCCTCTGGGTCATCCCCGCCGGGTTCCTCATCCGCTGGATGGAGCGGCCCGACAAGCGTGCATGAATGCAAAAATCGTTTTCTTAAAGCAGCTTGCAGCTATTCTTTGCAGTGATCATTCAGGAGCCGCGCGGTGCCGGCGGTCCGTCACGCGGCCCCGGCCAGCCACGCCGGCGCATGGGGCGGACGGGCGCCCTGCGCATCGCCGGCAAGGGAGGGCGGCGGAAACAGCGCGCCGTCTTCCGCCGCGTCCGCAGCCTCCTGCGCCGCGCCGGTGGCCACGCACAGCATGACCACGCGGGCGAAGCGCTGCGCCGCCAGCGCATCGAAACTCTCCACCGCCGCGGTGGAGGGGGCGGTGTCCGCATGCAGGCACACCACCAGCGGGTCGAGGCCGGCGAGGCGCTGCGCGCCCCGGGCGGCGCCGAGATTGGGCGCCGCCACCACCACATAATCGTAGGTGCGCCGCAGGGCTTCCAGCACCAGCGCCAGCCGCTCCGCCCCCACCACGGACGATCCGCTGCGGGCATCGCGCCCCGGCGGAATGACATGGGCGCGGGAGCGGGCGTCGCGATGGATCGTCTCGCCAAAGCCGGCGACGCCGAACAAAAGCTCGCTCATGCCCGGCGCCCAGGGGTCGGAGACGAGGGCGCAAAGGCTCTCCGCCGCGCCGTCGAGGGCCACCAGGGCAACCCCCGCATCCTCGGAAAGCTGGCGGGCGAGGGCGATGGCACAGGCGGCGGAGGCTTCCGGCAGGTCCTCGGTGGTAACCAGCACCAGATGGCAGGAGCCATCCGCCGGGCCGATCTCCGCCCCGAGCCGCGCCACCGCCGCATCAAGGTCCAGGCCGCCGTCGGGGCCGCCCCCGAGCCAGGCGATGCGATGGGCGCCGGCCAGCTGAACCGGCAGCATGGTGCCATCCACCGGACCATTGGCGGCCGGTGCCCCATGCCGGCGGCGCCCGGCAAGGGCCAGCACCAGCGCCGCCATGGCGAGCAGGCCGAGGGCGAGGGGGCGGGGCGGGTCCGGCAGGACGGAGGCCTCGGCCGGCGCGCCCCGGCGCAGGGGCGGAAGGCGCAGGGCATCCCCAGCCTCCTCGCCGCTCCGCGGCGCAGCGCGGGTCTGCGCATCCAGGGCGAGGAGGGCGGCCACATAAGCATCGGCGGCACGGGCGGCCAGGGCCGGCGTGGGGGCCGAGAGCGACAGGCGCAGCTGGCGCCCGCCGTCTTCCGTCTCCACTTCAAGGTCTTCCATCAGGCGCCAGGCGGCGCGCATGGCGAGCGAGCGCCCGTCCGCCTCCGCCCGTCCGCCGGGGCCGAGGCCCAGGGCGGCAAAGGTGCCGGCGGCGATGCGGGCGGCATCCTGCGGGGCGAGGGTGCGGGCGGCGTCGTGGGCCATCTCGCGGGAGGCCAGCACCTGCGCCACGCCGCGCACCGCCGAGGCGGCCGGCTGCGCGCCCACTTCGAAGCGCAGGCTGGCGGTGGCGGAAAAGCGCAAGGGGAAGAAGCTGGCCATGAGCGCCAGGGCAAGGACGATCCACGCCGCCCGCCACCAGGCCAGGGGCCGGGCCGTCGCCTGCGGCACGTCCGGCCGCGCAGGCACGAACCGGCAGCCGGCGGCGTCCGCCTGCAATACGTCGAGATGCGCCATGAGCCGCCCTCCTGCCGGTCCGGCGCAGGACGCGCCAGCATCACCGCAGGAAAGCGCGATTATGGTTGAGACTTGGTAAACGCCCTGCGTCCGGGCAGCGCCGCCGCATCCGATGGATGAAGGCGGCGCCTCTCGTCCGAAGCATGAGGTCCGGCTATTATGTACATTATTTCAATATGTTAAGACTGTATCCTCAGGTGAGATGAGGATTCCGGTCTCCCGGCCAAGGCGGCGTCTTCAGCGCCGTTCTTTTTGCCGAACACCGGATATTGCAGCGCAGCATTTCCGAGCCAAGGCCATCCGCCGCGGGACGGAACGGCCGAATCGGCTGGTCCCTGTCCCGCGGGGCGGGCTGGCGGAAGGCCGGAAAGGCGCAGGACCCTACCGGTCCTCCCACTGGGCCGGGCGCTTGGCGAGCACCGCGGAAATGCCCTCGTCGGCATCGCGTGCCAGCATGTTCCGGGTCATCACCTGCGAGGCGAAGGCGTAGGCGTCGTCGAGGCCCATCTCCGCCTGGGCGTAGAAGGCGGCCTTGCCCAGCTTCACCGGCACCTGCGACTTCTCGGCGATGCGCTGCGCCATGGCGCGGGCGGCGGCGAGGGCCTCGCCCTGCGGCACCATGCGGTTCACGAGGCCCATGCGCAGCGCGTCCGGCGCCTCGGTCCATTCGCCCAGCAGCAGCATTTCCATGGCGTGCTTGCGTGCCACGTTGCGCGACAGGGCCACCATGGGGGTGTGGCAGAACAGGCCGATGTTCACCCCGGGGGTGCAGAAGCGCGCCTTCTCGCCCGCCACGGCGAGGTCGCAGCTGGCCACCAGCTGGCAGCCGGCGGCGGTGGCCATGCCCTCCACGGCGGCGATGACCGGCTGCGGAAGGCGCACGATGGCGGTCATCAGCGCCGCGCAGCGGGTGAGCACCGCCTCGAAATAGGCGCGCCCGCGGTCGGCATCGCCGCGATGGGCCTGGATCTCCTTGAGGTCGTGGCCGGCGGAGAAGACCGGCCCTTCCGCCGCCAGCACCACGGCGCGCACGGCGGGATCGTCGGCCAGGCCGGCCAGGGCCGCCGTGAGCGCCGCCATCATCCCCTCGGACAGGCTGTTGCGCTGCGCCGGGCGGGCAAGGGTGAGGGTGGCCACCCCGCCGTCCCGGCTCACCGCAACAAAGGGGGCATCGGCCGGCGCGGCGGGGGGCGATGCAACGGAACTGGCGGAGGCGGCGTGCGACATGGGTTCTCCACCCTCACGGGTTTGACGTTTCCGCCGCTATCCTATTCACACACGGCAAGCGGCGCGAGCCGGTACAGGCGCCAGGGGAGGGAAGCAAGGATGGACGCGGTGCGCGAGGTGGCGATGTCGGTGGCGGAGCTGGAAGCGTTCCTGGCGCGGGAGTTCCCGCAAGCCTTCGGCCCCGGCAAGCCCCACCATGTGATGCGCGTGGGACACCGTGTCGCCTGCGTCCGCCTCGATGCCGACGACAGCCACCTGCGCCCCGGCGGCACCATTTCCGGCCCGGCCATGATGGCGCTGGCGGACGTGGCGGTCTATGTGGCCCTCCTCGGCCAGATCGGGCCGGTGGCGCTGGCGGTGACCACAAACCTTTCCATCAATTTCCTGCGCAAGCCGGCGCCGGGACCGCTGTTCGCCGACGCGCGCATCATCAAGCTCGGCAAGCGGCTGGCGGTGGGCGACGTGGGGCTGCGGGGGGCGGGCAGCGAGGATCTGGTGGCCCATTGCGTGGCCACCTATTCCATCCCCGACCGGCCCGCTTCCTGATCCGCCTCAAGGACGCGCCGCGCCGCCCGGGGCAGGATGCCGTCTCACGGGAACTGCGGCCATGGCCACCATCCTCATTCTCCAGGGGCATCCCGACGCCGGCGGCGGGCATCTGTGCCATGCGCTGGCCGATTCCTATGCGGCCGGCGCCGGCGCCGCCGGGCACCGGGTGATGCGGGTGGAGGTGGGCGCGCTGGACCTGCCCCTGCTGCGCACCCAGCGCGATTTCCTGGCGGCCCCGCCACCGCCCGCCCTCGCTGCCGCCCGGGCCGCGCTGGTGGAAGCGGAGCATGTGGTGATCTTCTTTCCCCTCTGGCTCGGCGGCATGCCGGCGGTGCTTAAGGGGTTCCTGGAACAACTGCTGCGTCCGGGCTTCGCCTTCGAATATCTGCCGGGGGGCGGCACGCGCACGCTGCTTGAGGGGCGCTCGGCCCGCGTGGTGGTCACCATGGGCATGCCGGGCCTCGTCTTCCGGCTGTGGTTCCTGTCCGCGGGCCTTGCCGCGCTCACCCGCAACATCCTCGGCTTCGTCGGCCTTGCCCCGGTGCGGGCGACGGTGCTCGGCGGTGTCGAGGCCGTGGGGGCGGCGCGCCGGCTCCGCTGGCTGGCGCAGATGGAAGCCCTCGGCCGCTCGGCGTGCTGAGGCCCGGCCGTCCCGGCTCATCCCTCCCCCAAGCCGCCGGGCGGGCGGCCTGCGGGCCATTTGGGGCGGAAGTCACGGCAAAATAGGCCGGTTTTTGACGGTGTTATCGCACCATTTTTATAAGTTATTGTTTTCAAATATGTTTATGGGAGGTGTGCGCATTGACGTGTGCGCGCGGCTCCTCTAGAAGCCGCCCATCGCCGGATTGCGCCACGCCTCACGGCCTGCGCGCGGTCCGGCTTTCTCATTCGGAACCAATCCCATGAAGACGTATTCGGCCAAGCCTGCCGAAATCGAAAAGAAGTGGGTGGTGATTGATGCCAGCGGGCTGGTCGTCGGCCGCCTCGCCACCATCATTGCCATGCGCCTCAAGGGCAAGCACCTGCCCATCTACACCCCCCACGTGGACTGCGGCGACAACATCGTCGTGGTGAACGCGGAGAAGGCGGTGTTCACTGGCCGCAAGAAGGACCAGAAGGTCTATTACCATCACACCGGCTTCCCGGGCGGCATCAAGGAACGCACCGCGAAGTTCGTGCTCGAAGGCCGCTTCCCGGAGCGCGTCATCGAGAAGGCGGTGGAGCGCATGCTCGCCCGCGGCCCGCTCGGCCGCAAGATCATGGGCAACCTGCGTGTCTACAAGGGCCCCACCCACCCGCACGAGGCCCAGCAGCCGGTCGCCCTCGACGTGGCGGCGCTCAACCGCAAGAACGTGAGGAACTGACATGGCCGAGGTTCTCCAGTCCCTCGACGCTCTCGGCGGCGCCGCTATCGTCTCCGCCCAGCCCGAAGCCCCCGTGCATGTCCAGAAGCTGGACAAGTACGGCCGCGCCTATGCCACCGGCAAGCGCAAGAACGCGGTGGCCCGCGTGTGGATTCGCCCGGGCACCGGCAAGGTCCTGGTCAACGACCGGGACATCGAGGTGTATTTCGCCCGCCCGGTGCTGCGCCTCATGATCAACCAGCCGTTCCAGGCCGCCACCCGTGAAGGCCAGTATGACGTGGTGTGCACCGTTTCCGGCGGCGGCCTTTCCGGCCAGGCCGGCGCGCTGCGCCACGGCATCTCCAAGGCGCTCACCTATTACGAGCCGGAGCTGCGCACCCCCCTCAAGAAGGGCGGCTTCCTGACCCGCGACAGCCGCGTGGTCGAGCGCAAGAAGTACGGCCGGGCCAAGGCGCGTCGTTCGTTCCAGTTCTCCAAGCGCTGATCGCGCAGGACCACTGCGAAGCCATCAGAAGGCGGCGGGATCTTCCCGCCGCCTTTTTCGTGCGCCGGTGGAAGGGCGCACGCACCCGGGCCGGACCAACGAAAATGGCCGGGACAGGCCCGGCCATCGGATTGCAGCAGGTCTGGCGCGCCGCCGTCAGAAGCTCGGCGTATCGCCGTCCAGCGGGCTCCACTGGCCATTGTTGGTGGGGTCGCCGGGCGGGCCGGAGCCGTAGCCGCCCGAAAGGTCCGGCGGGAACACGTAGTCGTTGTTGCGGTCGTTGCCGATCTTCACGTCGGGGCGAATGGGCGCGCCCGGTCCGGGGTCAAGATAATTGCCCTGGGGGATGACCGGCAGGCTGATCACCCGCTTGGACAGGGTGACGGAGGTCTGCGCCATCGCCGCCAGGCCCGCTGCCCCGATAAAGGCGATGAGCAGCGTCCCCGCATAGCCGCCCACGCCCCGCATCACCATCGCCATGGCACCGTCCCGCATTGGAGCGCCGGAGGCACGCGCTCCGGCTCGCGCCTTGAAGCATGTTCGCGGCGGGGTGTGAAGGGCCTGCGTCAGCCTCTGGCGGGCGCGAATGGCGCGTGTTTTCCTGACCCTCGCCAGATGGGGGAGGGCAGGGATGATTCGATCGGGGGGCACTTTGGGCCGGGCCACGGCCGCGCTGCTGGCTCTGGGCCTACTGCTGGCGGCGGTGCCGGCGGCGGCGGCGCCCGCCCGCATCATCCTTCTGCGCCACGGGGAAAAGAACGGCCCCTGGGAGCTGTGCGAGGTGGGGCGCGAGCGCGCCCGGGCCCTGGTTTCCTACTATCTCGGCAAGAATGCGCAGAACAGCCTGTTCCGGCCCGGGGAAACGCCGCGGGCCATCCTCGCCATCTCCCTGCACACGCTGGAGACCATTTCTCCGGTGGCGCAATCCTGGGGAATGCCGGTCATCTTCTACAGCGCCATTCCGGTGCGGCGCGACGGCAAGCTGGTGCTGAGCGACGCGACGCTCGCCCAGCGCACCCGGGAGGCGGCCCGGGACATTCTGGAAAAGCCCGAATGGGTGGGCCAGACCCTGGTGGTGAACTGGGAGCACGACCACATCGCCAAGACGCGGTATGATACGCCCGCCACCGCGGAAAAGGGCGGAACCGGAGCCAGGGGGCCGGAGGCGGTGACGCTCTACGATCTGCTCGGCCTCGATCGCCTGCAAGAGGTGCCCCGCAACTGGCCGCGCAATACCTATGATTATTTCTGGATCATCGACTTCGACCAGACCAGCGGAAAGCCGAGCCGCTTTTCCATGATCAAGGAGGAATTCGGCCCCCCGTTCGCCAGCCTCCCGCAGAACGACTGGCACAAGCCGGAAGGAAGCGGCGTGGCGGCGGGCTGCACGCCCTGAGCCCGGCACCCGGCGGTAACGGCCCGCCGGGTGCCGGGCGGGCTACCGCGCGGGGAGCCCGCCCTTGGCGTCGCGCTTGCACCCGCAACGCCCCATCCACGGACGGCTACGCCCATGTCGGCCTTCGCACGCCCTGTTCGAACCGCGACAGGGGCGCGTCACTTCTTGTACTTGCGCAGCATCATCTCGATCGCGGTGACGGATTCCGACACGTTCAGCCAGTTCTCCGCCTGTTCGTCGTTCTTGAACTCGCGCCCCAGATTGATGGGCTCCTCGTGCCCGGTAACGTGCAGAAAGCACGCCCATTTTCCGTTCGGCAGTTTCTCGACCGTGACCTTGTGGTCCGACATGCTGCGATCCTCGCCTGCACTATTCTGGTTCGCGGGCCGTCGGTGCGGAATGCCTCCGGGCCGGCCCACCAGCGCCAATGCAATCGCCCTGCCATGGCGGCGATGCTGCGCAGGCGGAGGCTGCCGCAAAGCCTCAGCGCAACGCAATAATCGGATCAGATTACCACTATCCGCGGCACTTTCCGTGGGAGACTAACGTTAGGTCTGCTGACCTTTCCCGGCGGCATTCCGCTCAAACGCCACATTCCGCCCTCAGGTCGTCCCGCGTGCAGATGAGCAACATTGCCACCCGCCTGGTCCGCGAGCCTTCCCTAAGGATCGTCACCACCTTCATGATCGTCGTGATCCTGCTGGTGCAGGGCTTCATGCTGCTGTGGTCCTGGAGCGAGACCCGCACCGACGGGATTCACGCGGCCCAGAACGCGCTGAATGTCATCTCCCACGATATCGAGCGCAACCTGAGCATCCTGGACCTGTTTCTCCTCAGCGCGGCCGAGGGACTGAACATGCCGGAACTGCAGCAGGTCAGCCCCGTGGTGCGCCACCGGATTCTGTTCGATCGCGCCATGAGCGCCAGCTTCCTGGGGGCGGTGCTGGTGGTGGACGCCCATGGCGACATCTCCTTCGATTCCAGCTTCATCGAGGCGCGCCAGCTCAACCTTGCGGACCGCGACTATTTCCAGGCCCAGAAGGCCGCGGACCGGGGGCCGTTCGTGAGCGAGCCGTTCAAGAGCCGGCTGAGTGCCGGGGACGAGCGCATAGCCCTGAGCCGACGCCTCTCGGGCCCCGACGGAGCATTCGACGGCATCGTCGTTGGGACCATCCGGCTCCAGTATTTCATGTCCCTGTTCAAGGACGTCCAGCTGGGGCGCGACAGCCTGCTCATCCTGCTGCGCCCCGACGGGACATTGCTGGTGCGCGATCCGCCGGCGCCCCGGGAGGGGATCGCGAACTACGCGTCCTTCGCCATCTTCCGCAAGATCGCCGCCGGCGCGCCGCAGCCGTTCGTCGGCCGCTCGCAGCTGGACGGGATCACGCGGATCTTCGTCTACCACAAGTTCCGGGATTTTCCGGTGGCGCTCGCCGTCGGCATCTCCGTGCCGGCCCTGTTCGAGACGTGGCTGCCGCGCGCGATCATCACCGGCACCCTCACCATCGCGGTGTGCCTGCTGCTTGGCTACACGGTGTGGGTGCTCGGCTCCACCCTGCGTCAGAGCCATGAGCTGCGGCGCCAGCTGGAGGGCCTGGCCGTCACCGATCCGCTCACGGCGCTGCCCAACCGCCGCGCCTTCGACGCCATGGTGGATGCCGAGCTGCGCCGCGCGGCGCGCGAGCGGCAACAGCTCTCCCTGCTCATGATCGACGTGGACCATTTCAAGCGTGTCAACGACACCTTCGGCCATGAAACCGGCGATACGGTGCTGCGGCAGTTGGCGCAGATCATCCAGCGGTCGATCCGGCGGCCGGGGGATTTCGCGGCGCGCTACGGCGGCGAGGAATTCGTCGTCCTGCTGCCGGCCACGGATGCAGGCGGGGCGCTGCGCATCGCCGAGAGCATCCGCAGCACCATCGCGGCGGCCGCCTTTCCGACCACCGGGGGCGAGGTGGCGCGCGTCACCGCCAGCATCGGCGTGGCGACGGCCCGTCACGGGGAGGTCGCGGCCAGCCTGGTCCGCCACGCGGACGAGGCGCTCTACCGGGCCAAGGGGCAGGGTCGCAATCGCGTTGCCGGCAGCGAGGCGGACGCGCCACACAAGCCCGCGCCGCCCCTTGCCGCCCAGGCCGTCGCGCCCGGCGCACGCCCCGGCAGCGCCTGAGCCCGCCCCCTCCACACCGGCAGGAGGAGCGGTGCATGGACGGAATCAGCGGGCATCGCGGACGGTGGACGGGCGGAGACCATGCGTCCGCGCATTTCCAGATCGCGCGAGCCCGGATGCAGGATATTGATATTACTGGTGAGCCCGTCGGGATTCGAACCCGAGACCCCATGATTAAAAGTCACGTGCTCTACCGGCTGAGCTACGGGCTCACTCGCCGCTGTGGTTAGGCTGCGAAGGCGGCAGGGTCAAGGCCGGTGCGGTTCATGCTGGCCCCGGCGCGGCCCCTGTGCATATCGTGACCCCACCCATTCTGCCGGCTGCGCCATTGACCCGTCAGCCGTGCTTACGCACCATGCAGCCGTCACCGCAGCCGGAACCGCGATCGAGCCGCCATGCCCGTCAACAACCACATCGCCGCCCGCGCAGACGAGATTGCGGCGTGGCGCCAGGATTTCCATCGCCATCCCGAGCTGATGTACGACCTGCCGCGCACCAGCGGCACCGTGGCCGAGCTGCTGCGCGCCTTCGGCTGCGACGAGGTGGCCACCGGGCTCGGCGGCACCGGCGTGGTGGCGGTGGTGCACGGACGGGAGCCGGGGCGGATGATCGGCCTTCGCGCAGACATGGACGCCCTGCCCATTCTGGAGCGCACCGGCGCCGCCTATGCCTCCCAGACCCCCGGCCGGATGCATGCCTGCGGCCATGACGGGCACACCGCCATGCTGCTCGGCGCCGCCCGGCACCTGGCGGAGACCCGCGCCTTTGCCGGCACCGCCGTGCTCATCTTCCAGCCGGCGGAGGAGGGCGGGGCGGGCGCCAAGGCGATGATGGACGACGGCCTGTTCTCCCGCTTTCCGGTGGACGAGGTCTACGGCATGCACAATCTGCCGGGGCTGGAGGTGGGCCGCTTCGCCATGCGGCCGGGCGCCATCATGGCTTCCGCCGACCATATCGACATCACGGTGGAGGGCCGCGGCGCCCATGCGGCCCGGCCCAACCAGGGGGTGGACGTGGTGCTGGCCGGCGCGGCCATCGTCACCGCCCTCCAGCAGGTGGTGTCGCGCAACGTGGACCCGCTGCACTCCGCCGTCGTCTCCATCTGCATGTTCCATGCGGGGGAGGCTGACAACGTGCTGCCGCCCGTCGCGAAGCTCGGCGGCACCGCCCGTTCCCTCGATCCGCAGGTGCGCCTGCACCTGCGCGAGCGCGTGCGCGAGGTGGCCCAGGGCGTCGCCGCCGCCTATGGCGCCACTGCCACCGTGGAATTCTCCGAAGGCTATCCGGTCACCAGCAACCATGCGGACCAGACGGCCTTTGCCGCCGAGGTGGCCAGAGAGATCGCCGGCGGGGCGGCCGTGGACCCGGTGGCGCCGCCGCTGATGGCGGCGGAGGATTTCGCCTTCATGCTGGAGGCCAAGCCCGGCGCCTACATCTTCATCGGCAATGGCCCGTCCGCCGGGCTGCACCATCCGCAATACGATTTCGCCGACGGGGCCATCGCCTACGGCGCCTCCTATTGGGTGCGCCTGGTGGAGCGCGCGCTGCCGCTTTAGGGCACGCACCGATCAGCTTGCATCGCAAGCGGATCGGATAACGCGTTCTCAATCCTTAAGTGAGAGGGCGATTCACCGATCAAATTGAGCCAATTTGATTGGATCGCGCTCTAAGGCCTGCGGCGGCTTCAGCCGCCCGTGCGCAGCACGAAGGTGAGCACGCCCTGCCGCGTCTCCTGCGCCTCCACCGTGGCGCCCGCGCCATAAGCCGCGTGGGGAATGTCGATCACCGCCAGCGGATCGGTGCAGCGCACCACCAGCCGCGTCCCGGGCGGGGCGGCAGCCAGCGCCTTGCGGGTGCGCAGGGCGGGAAGCGGGCACTTGAGCCCGCGCAGGTCCAATTCCAGCCCCACGGCATCCGGGCCGCCGTGGCCCGGAGCCTGCGCCGTCATGCGGCCTGGTCCCGCAGGCGGGCGAGGCTTTCCGCGCGGCCCAGCACCATCAGCACGTCGAAGATGGGCGGGGAGGTGGCCTTTCCGGTCAGCGCGGCGCGCAGCGGCTGGGCCACGGCGCCGAGCTTGACCCCGGCGGCCTCGGCATATTTGCGCACGGCGCCTTCGGTGGCCTCAGCGCTCCATTCCGCCGCCTCCAGCAGCGGCAGGAGGCGGGCGAGGTGGGCGCGGGCGTCGGTGGTGAGCAGCGCCGCGGCCTTGTCGTCCGGCTGGAGCGGGCGCTCCATGAAGATGAACTCGGCATTGTCCAGCAGCTCCACCACCGTCTTCGCCCGCTCCTTCAGGCCGGGCATGGCGGCGATGAGCTGGGCGCGGCGCTCGGGCGTCATGCGGGCGAGGCGGTTTTCCGCATCCGGCAGGTGGGGCACCAGCGCATCCACGGCGGCCATGAGATCGGCGTCGGAGGCGGCGCGCATGTACTGGCCGTTGAGATTCTCCAGCTTCTGGAAATCGAAGCGGGCGGCGGAGCGGCCCACCCGGTCGAGATCGAAGAAGGAGATCATCTCCTGCGTGGTGAACACCTCCTGGTCGCCATGGCTCCAGCCGAGGCGCACCAGATAGTTGCGCAACGCCGCGGGCAGGTAGCCCATGTCGCGATAGGCATCCACCCCCAATGCCCCGTGCCGCTTGGACAGCTTGGCGCCGTCCGGCCCGTGGATGAGCGGGATGTGGGCCATGCGCGGCACCTCCCAGCCCAGCGCCCGGTAGATCTGGGTCTGGCGCGCCGCATTGGTGAGGTGGTCGTCGCCGCGGATGATGTGGGTGACGCCCATGTCGTGGTCGTCCACCACCACCGCCAGCATGTAGGTGGGCGTGCCGTCGGAGCGCAGCAGCACCAGGTCGTCGAGATCCTTGTTGGGGAAGGTGACGGTGCCCTGCACCATGTCGTCGATGACGGTCTCGCCCTGCTGCGGGGCCTTCAGGCGGATGACGGGGGCGCGGTCGGCGGGGGCCTCGGAAGGGTCGCGGTCGCGCCAGCGTCCGTCATAGCGCGGCGGGCGGCCCTCCTTGCGGGCCAGCTCGCGCATCTCGTCCAGCTCCTGGGGGGTGGCGTAGCAGGGATAGGCATTGCCCTGCGCCAGCATCTCCTCCACCGCGGCGCGGTGCCGGTCGGCGCGGGCGAACTGGTAGATGGGATCGCCATCCCAGGTGATGCCGAGCCACTCCAGCCCCTCGATGATGGCGTCGATGGCCTCCTTGGTGGAGCGCTGGCGGTCCGTATCCTCGATGCGCAGCAGCATCTTGCCGCCGGTGTGGCGGGCATAGAGCCAGTTGAACAGGGCCGTGCGCGCGCCGCCGATGTGCAGGAATCCGGTGGGCGAAGGGGCGAAGCGGGTGACGATCTGCGACATGGGGCACTCGGCGGGGCTCGGTGCGCGGGGGCACGCGGGAAGGACGATCGCGGCGGACACGACGGGCGGGCGTGCCCGACGGCACGCGCCCGCAGGCTCCGTGGCACGCGGACCGGCTGCCGCCCGAAGGCGCCGGAACCGGAACGCGGCGTGGCACGCGGGAGGCGCCCGTGTAGCATAGGCGCCGGGCACAAGGAACATGGGCACGGGAGACCCGGGCGGCCATGGGCGCGGGGCAGCAGGGCGGCGAAGGGCAGGGCGGCAGGAGGCCGGACGGCGCGCGCGCCGCCGGCTCTGCCGCCGTCTCTGTGGGCGCACCGGCTTCGGGCACCATCCTGGACGTGGCGGGCGTGGCGGGGTTCGGTGCGGGCTGGCGGCCCGGCCTCCCGAGCCTGCGGCCGGCCCTGGCCGGCCTCGCCCGGCGGATCGGCGCCGATTTCTCGGCCGAGGCGACGTCGGGCCGGCTCATCCTCTGGCTGCCGGCAGCCTATGCGTTGGGAATCCTTTTCTATTTCGCCGCGGCGCGGGAGCCTTTCCTGCCGGCGGTGCTGCTCCTCACTTTGGCCCTTAGCGCCCTTGCGGTGGCGGCGCGGGCGCGGCCGGTGGCGTTCGGCGCGCTGGTGGCGCTGGCATCGGTGGCCGGCGGATTCGCCACCGGGGGCGTGCGCACCGCCTTGGTGGCGCGGGAGGCCATCGCGGCGCCGGCGGGTCCGGTGCGGCTCGTGGGCTTCGTGGAGAAGGTGGAGCATCGCACCACCGGCGACCGCATTCTGCTGCGGCTCGACGGCGGCGCCGTGCGCGGGCTTCATCCCGCCCCCGCTCTGGTCCGCCTCACTTTGCGCCGGGGCTGGGCGCCGCCGGTGGGCGCGCGGGTGAGCCAGCTCGCCCGCCTGCTGCCGCCCCTCGGTCCAGCCATGCCCGGCGCCCACGATTTCGGCCGCGGCCCCTGGTTTCGCGGCATCGACGCCGTGGGATACGGCCTGGGCCGGCCGAGGCCGGACCCGGGCGGCGCAGCGCCCGTGTCCGTCAAGCTGGCCATGCTGGTGGATGCCGCCCGCGACGGCCTCGCCCGCCGCATTCGCGCCTCCCTGACGGGCACGCCGGCGGAAATCGCCGTGGCCCTGGTGGCGGGGGACCGATCGGCCATCGCACCGGAGGTGGAAGAGAGCATGCGCGTGTCGGGGCTCACGCACATCCTGTCCATTTCCGGGCTGCACATGGCGCTGGTGGCGGGAACCCTGTTCGCGCTGGTGCGCGGCGCCCTGGCACTGGGGCCGGGGCTCGCCCTGGGCTTTCCCATCAAGTCCCTTGCGGCGGCGGCCGCGCTGGCCGGAAGCGCGGCCTATCTGGTGCTCTCGGGCAATGACGTGCCGGCCCAGCGCTCGTTCGTGATGACCGCCCTGGTTCTGGCGGGGGTGATGGCGGGGCGGCCGGCCCTCACCCTGCGCACGGTGGGCGTGGCGGCGGTGGTGGTGCTGGCCCTCACCCCTGAGGCGGTGCTGGAGCCGGGCACGCAGATGTCGTTCGCCGCCACCCTCGCCCTGGTGGCGGCCTATGAGCGGCTGCGGCCGCTGCGGGCGCTGCCGCGGCCGGATGGATTGGCGGGGCAGGCGGCGGTGTGGGTGGCGGTGCTGGTGGGCGGCACGGCGCTCACCGCCGTGGTGGCGGGGCTGGCGACGGCGCCCTACGGCATGTTCCATTTCCAGCGCGTGGCGCCCTACGGCCTCCTGGCCAACCTTGCCGCCATGCCGGCCGTGTCGTTCCTGGTGATGCCGTTCGGCCTCGTCGGCGTGCTCTTGATGCCGTTCGGGTTCGACCATCTCGCCTGGCCGGTGATGGGGCTGGGAATCGAGATCATGGTGGCGGTTTCCGATCATATCGCCGGTTTGCCGGGGGCGGACATGCGGGCGGCATGGGTGGGGGGCGCGACCCTCGCCGGCCTCAGCCTGGCGCTGCTCGGCCTGTGCCTCCTGCGCGGGGCGGCGGCGCTGGTGGCGCTCCTGCCCCTCGGCTTCGCCCTCGCCACCGCCGGTCCCGCCCCGCGGCCGGACCTGTTGGTGGCCAGCGATGCGCAGACGGTGGCGGTGCGCGGCGCGGACGGGCGGCTCTCCATCCTCGGGGCCCGCACCAACCGCCTGGTGGCCGAGCAGTGGCTGACCCGGGAGGGCGACCGCCGCACCGCCCGGGCGGGGGAGCTTGCCGCGGGATTCACCTGCGATGGGGAGGGCTGCACCGCGCCGCTGCCGGGGGGCGGCACGCTGGCCGTGTCGCAGCGGGCGGAAGGGCTGGAGGCGGACTGCCTGAACGCGCGCCTGGTGGTCACCCGCGAGACGCCGCCGGGCGACTGCCCGGCGCAGGTGCTGACGCCGGCGCTGCTGGCCCGCACCGGCACCCAGGCCTTCTACTTCCGCGACAATGGCTGGCACATGGAGCCCACGCGCACGCGCCGGGTGCAGCGCCCCTGGATGCCGCCCCTGCCGCCGGAGCCGGAGGCCACGGCAGCGCCAGACGAACCGGCGGAACTCGGGCCACCGGACGGGAGACCCGCGGAAAACGCGATGCAGGCGGACGCGTGGATGGAATGAGCCGGGAGCGGCGGGCGCCTCAGTAGCGGCGCATCAGCCCCACGAGGCGGCCCTGGATGCGCACGCGGTCGGGGCCGAAGATGCGGGTTTCATAGGAGGGGTTCGCCGCCTCCAGCGCGATGGAGGCGCCCTTCTTGCGCAGGCGCTTCAGGGTGGCCTCCTCGTCGTCCACGAGGGCCACCACGATGTCCCCGGTGTCGGCGGAATCGCATTTGCGGATGAGCACCGTGTCGCCGTCCAGGATGCCGGCCTCGATCATGCTGTCGCCGCGCACCTCAAGGGCGAAATGCTCGCCCGACCCCAGCATTTCCGGCGGGATGTTCAAATTGTGGCTGCGGCTCTGGATGGCGGAGATGGGGGTACCGGCGGCGATGCGGCCCATCACCGGCACCGTGACCGTCTGGCTGCCCTCCTCGTCCTCGGTTGCGGGGCGGACCCGCCCAAGGCTGCCCTCGATGACGGAGGGGGAGAAGCCGCGGCCGGCGGCGCGGGCGGAGGCGAGGCCGGGCGCCACGCTGTCCGGCAGGCGCACCACCTCAAGCGCCCGTGCGCGGTTGGGCAGGCGGCGGATGAAGCCGCGCTCTTCCAGTGCGGTGATGAGGCGGTGGATGCCGGACTTGGAGCGCAGGTCCAGCGCCTCCTTCATCTCGTCGAAGGAAGGGGGAACGCCGGTTTCCTTCAGCCGCTCGTGAATGAAGCGCAGAAGGTCGTATTGCTTGCGCGTCAACATTGTCCGCCCCCGTCTCAGCGCCTGTCCCGGCCCCGCAACCCACCTGCGGAAAACCGAAACAAATCATGAACACGTAATATCCGTTCCTTTTGTGTTCCGCAAGGGGTGAAGATGGCGTAAAGGCCGCCGCCGGCACACTTCAGTCGTCCAGCGGGATGATCTCGCAGGGGTCGCCGGCGCGGCCGGCCGGGGCGAAGGGCGGGCGGATCAGCAGGCAGTCGGCCGCCGCCAGCACGCTCAGCATGGCGCTGTCCTGGGAGGGGAAGGGCGTCACATGCACCGCGCCGTCGGCGGCGCGGGCCATGCGGGCGCGCATGAAGTCGCGGCGCACGTCATTGGCCGGCACATCCACCGCCAGCCGCGCCGGCGCGGTCTGCGGCCCGGGCGAAAGGTCTCCCTGCATGGCCCGCAGCAGGGGCGCCAGGAAGGTGAGGGCGCACACGTGCGAGGACACCGGATTGCCCGGCAGCCCCAGCACCCGCACGCCGGCGCGGTCGCCGAACATCAGCGGCTTGCCGGGCCGCAGCGCGATCTTGTGCACCGAGAGATCCACGCCTTCCGCGCGCAAGGCGGGGGCCATGAGGTCGTGGTCGCCCACCGAGGCGCCGCCGGAGGACACCATGAGATCGAATTCGCCGGACAACGCCCGCGCCACGACGGCGCGGATGGCGGCCAGGTCGTCCTTCACCAGGCCAAGGTCGGTCACCTCCGCGCCGGCACGCCGGGCCAGGGCCGCAAGGCCGAAGGCGTTGGACACCACGATCTCGCTGTCCGCCCCGGTGCCCTCACCCGGCAGCACCAGTTCGTCACCGGTCTGGATCAGCGCCACCCGCGGGCGGCGGGCCACGGGAAGCCGGGCATGGTCCATGGCGGCGGCGAGCATGATGTCGCGCCCGGTGAGGCGGCGGCCGGCGCGCAGGCCGGCGGTGCCGGCGGCGAAGTCGCAGCCCTTCAGGCGCACATTGCGCAAAGCGGCGGTGGGCTGGAGCGTGGTCACCACGTCGCCGTCGCGGCTGGTGTTCTCCTGGATCACCACCGTGTCGGCCCCCTCCGGCACCACGGCGCCGGTGAAGATGCGCACCGCCTCGCCCGGCCCCACGCGCCCGGCAAACGGCCGGCCCGCGGCCGATTCGCCGATCACGGAAAGCCGCGCCGGGATCTGGGCGATGTCGGCGCCGCGCACCGCATAGCCGTCCATGGCCGACATGTCGGCGGGGGGCTGGGTGCGCCGCGCGATGAGGTCGCGCGCCAGCACCCGCCCGGTGGCGGCCGAAACCGGCACCTCCTCCACCCCCAGGGCGGCGGCGCCGGCGATGACGAGGCCGGTGGCCTCCTCCACCGTCATCAGCGCCATGGCGCTGCGTCCATCTTCGGGGTGTTCACGCTCGTGCATCCTTCCATGGCTGGCGCGCCGCCTCACGCGGCCGGCGGATCGGCGCGGAAATGGCCGCTGCGCCCGCCGGATTTCTCCACCAGCCGGATGCCTTCAAGCCGCATGCCACGATCGGCGGCCTTGGCCATGTCGTAGATGGTGAGGCAGGCGACGGAGACGGCGGTGAGCGCCTCCATCTCCACGCCGGTCTGGCCGGTGGTCTTCACCCGCGCGGTCACCGTGAGGCCGGGCAGGGCGGGGGCGGCGGCGATCTCCACCTCCACCTTGGCCAGCATCAGGGGGTGGCACAGGGGAATGAGCTCATGGGTGCGCTTGGCGGCCATGATGCCGGCGATGCGCGCGACGCCGAGCACGTCGCCCTTCTTGGCATTGCCGGAAACAATGAGCTCCAGCGTGGCCGGCGCCATGACGACGCGCCCCTCGGCGAGGGCCTCGCGGGTGGTGGCGGCCTTGTCCGACACGTCCACCATGCGGGCGGCGCCCGTGTCGTCCAGATGGGTCAGGCTGGCCATGGCCGTGCGGTGCGCCCCGGAATCGCATTCAGATGTCGGGAAGATGGCGCCAGCCGCCGGCCCTGTCCACCTTGGGGCGCCGCTTTTTCCGGCGGCGGGGCCGGAGGCCCGCCCCCGCCGCGTCAGAGGGGAGCGCGCGTCAGCGCAGGCGGGTCCAGGTCTGCGTCTTGCAGAGCGGGGCCACCACGCATCCGCGCAGCTTCAGCGCATTGTCGCCATCAAGGGTGATCGAGCCGGAGTAGGTCTTGCCGTCCTCGGCATTGTAGATGCTGCCGCCGGTCCACTCCTTCGGCCCGCCGGAGAAACCGGTGAGGATGGTGACATTCTTCAGCGGGCGGTCGCGCAGCTTGGCATTGGCGTTGTTCACGTCCTTCAGGCCCGGATCGGCCTTGAGCCCGTCCGAGGAGACGAGGCGGCCGCAGAGGCTGGCGCCGCACTTGGAGATCTCCACCTGCCCGTTGCGGCTGGGAGTCAGCCACAGGCCGGTGGGATCGGCGGCACATGCCGGCCCCACCCCGGCCAATCCGAGCGCAACGAAGGCAACAAGAAGACGCATGTGCATGAAACTCCTCCCTGGAGAGCGAACCGGGCAGTTTCCACCGGCGCGCGGCATGGCCTCGTGGCGGGCCATCCTCTCCATTAAGGCGGAACTTCACGTATACGGCAAGCCTAACCCGCAATGAGCTGCGAGGTAGCGGATGCGACATCCTTCTGGCGCATCAGGCTCTCGCCCACCAGGATGGTGCCGATGCCCACGCGGGCAAGCCGCGCCACGTCGGCCGGGGTGAAGATGCCGCTCTCGCCGATGGCGATGCGGTCCGCCGGCACCCGGCCGGCGAGCTGTTCGCAGGTTTCCAGCGCGGTCTCGAAGGTGCGCAGATTGCGGTTGTTGATGCCGATGAGGCGGCACGGCAAGGCCAGCGCGCGGTCCAGCTCGGCGCCGTCGTGCACCTCCACGATGGCATCCATGCCGAAGGCGGCGGCGGCGTCCGCCAGGTCGCGGGCGAGGGCGTCGTCCACCCCGGCCATGATGATGAGGATGCAGTCCGCCCCCCAGGCCCGCGCTTCCGCCACCTGATAGGTGTCGTACATGAAGTCCTTGCGCAGCACCGGCAGGCCCACCACCGCGCGGGCCGATTTCAGATAGTCCGGCGCGCCCTGGAAGGAGGGCGTGTCGGTGAGCACGGAGAGGCAGGTGGCGCCGCCGCGTTCATAGGCGCGCGCCAGGGCCGGGGGGTCGAAATCCTCGCGGATCAGGCCTTTGGAGGGGCTCGCCTTCTTGATTTCGGCGATGAGCGCGGTGCGCCCCTCCGCCAGGCTCTGCGCGATGGCGCCGGCAAACGGGCGCACCCGCGGGGCGCAGCGGGCGGCAGCCTCGATCTCGGCCAGGGGATGGGCGCGCTTGGCCGCCGCGATCTCCTCGCGCTTGTAGGCTTCGATGCGGGTCAGGATGTCGCTCATTGGGCCGCCTCCGGCGCCACTTTCTCGGATATGGCCACCAAATGCTCCAGCCGGGCACGGGCGGAGCCAGTGTCGAGGCTCACCCGCGCCTGCTCCACCCCGTCCTTCAGGTCGTGCGCCCGGCCAGCCACCACCAGGGCCGCGGCGGCGTTGACGATGGAGACGTCGCGATAGGCGCCCGGGGCGCCGTCGAGCACCGCGCGCAGGGCCTTCGCATTGTGCTGCGCGTCGCCCCCCTTCAGCGCCTCCGGCGGGGCGCGGGTGAGGCCCACGTCCTCCGGGGTGATGGTGAAGGTGTGGATGCGGCCCTCGTCCAGCATGGCGATGTCGGTTCCACCGGAAATGGTGATCTCGTCCAGCCCGTCCGAGCCGTGCACCACGAACGCCTTTTCCGACCCCAGCGTCTTCAGCACCTCGGCCAGCGGCACGATCCAGGATTTGGCGAACACGCCCACCATCTGCCGCGTCACGCCGGCCGGGTTCGAAAGCGGGCCGATGAGGTTGAAGATGGTGCGGGTGCCCAGTTCCACCCGGGTCGGCCCCACATGCTTCATGGCCGGGTGGTGGGAGGGGGCGAACATGAAGCCGATGCCGGCCTCGGCGATGCAGCGGGAGATGCCGGCCGGGTCGAGGTCGATGCGCACGCCCAGCGCCACGAGCACGTCCGCCGCGCCGCTCTTCGAGGAGAGGGCCCGGTTGCCGTGCTTGGCCACCGGCACGCCGGCGCCGGCCACGATGAAGGAGGCGCAGGTGGAGATGTTGTAGGAGCCGGAGGCGTCGCCCCCCGTGCCCACCACGTCCACCGCCTCGGGCGGGGCTTCCACCGGCAGCATCTTGGCACGCATGACCGACACCGCCCCGGCGATCTCGTCCACCGTCTCCCCGCGCACGCGCAGCCCCATCAGCAGCGCGCCCATCTGGGAGGGGGTGGCCGCGCCCGACATCATGGCGTCGAACACATAGGCGGCCTCGTCGCGGCTCAGGCTCGCGCCCGTCGCCACCTTGCCGAGGAGGGGTTTGAACTGGTCCATGTGGTGTCCTCAGCCCTTCGCCTGCTGCGCCTTGAAGGCTTCGGCGATGTCCAGGAAGTTCTTCAGCAGGGCGTGGCCGTTCTCCGAGGCGATGCTCTCGGGGTGGAACTGCACGCCGTGGATGGGCAGCGTCTTGTGGGCAAGGCCCATGATGAGCCCGTCCGCCGTATGCGCCGTCACCTCCAGCGCGTCCGGCAGGGTCTCGCGCTTGACGATGAGGGAATGGTAGCGCGTCGCCTGGAACGGGTGGTTGATGCCCCGGAACACGCTTTTGCCCTCGTGCAGGATCTCGCTCATCTTGCCGTGCATGGGGGAGGGCGCGCGCACCACGTCGCCGCCGAACACCTGGCCGATGGCCTGGTGGCCGAGGCAGACGCCGAAGATGGGCACCTTGTCGCCGGCCCCGGCGATCAAATCGCAGCAGATGCCCGCCTCGTTGGGGGTGCAGGGGCCGGGGGAGAGCACGATGGCGTCGGGCTTCTCGGCCAGCACCTCCTCCACCGACACCTTGTCGTTGCGGTGGACGGTGACGGTGGCGCCCAGTTCGCCCAGATAGTGCACGAGGTTGTAGGTGAAGCTGTCGTAATTGTCGATCAGCGTGACGGTGGTCATGGCGTGTCCAAGCGGGCGTGAGAAGCGTGGGAGCGGGCGGTTTGCGGAAGGCTTACCCCTCCGACGTCCGCGTTTCAAATTCCGCGCCCCTTCGCCATCGACACCACACCGCGAGCAGAATGAGCGCAAGCGCTGCCGGAAAGGTTGCGACGCTGGTAAAGCCAGCAATAATCAGCCCATCAACCATGCCATGCAGCACGCGCTCGCCGAGTGTTGCCGAGGGCATCAAACGGTTAAGATAGAGCGCCGCGGCCGCGATCGAAAGCAGCCAGGCGATGCCGAAGGTTCCGATCCAGGCCGCTACGGCAGCGCGGCAGCCGCCGCCAGCAGAAAAGCGCCCGTGACGTACGGCAAGCCAGCGCCAAAGAGGGACGACGAGCACCGTCATGATCGCGCCGAACGCGATCCCGGCCGTCTCCCTTGGCGGCCGGTCCAGCCGCTCCGCAAGCCAGTAGAACGCGAGTGAGGGCAAGGCGTAGGCCAGGAGGCCGGCGGCGAGCGTGCCGTCCCGCGTCAACTCCCGCAAAGCGGGCGGGAGCGGCACCGCCACGCTCATCCCCTCACTGCCCCTTGCCGGCGCGGGCGGCGAAGCGCACGGCTTCTTCGCCGGCGCGGAACAGGGCCTTGGCCTTGTTCACGCATTCCTGCTGCTCGCTCTCGGGCACGCTGTCGTAGACGATGCCGGCGCCGGCCTGCACATACATGCGCCCGTCCTTGACGATGGCGGTGCGCAGCACGATGCAGGTGTCCATCTCGCCATTGGCGCCGAAATAGCCGATGGCGCCGGCATAGATGCCGCGCTTGTCCTTCTCCAGCTCGTCGATGATCTGCATGGCCCGCACCTTCGGCGCGCCGGAGACGGTGCCGGCGGGGAAGCCGGCGGCCAGCGCGTCGATGGCGTCGAAGCGGGTGTCCATCGCGCCTTCCACATTGGACACAATGTGCATCACCTGGCTGTAACGCTCGATGAAGAAGGAATCCGTCACCTTCACCGTGCCCATCTGCGACACCCGGCCGGCATCGTTGCGGCCGAGGTCCAGGAGCATCAAATGCTCGGCGCGCTCCTTGGGATCGGCGAGCAGCTCGGCGGCCAGCGCCTCGTCCTCGGCATGGGTGGCGCCGCGGCGGCGGGTGCCGGCGATGGGCCGCACCGTGACCTTGCCGTCGCGCAGCCGTACCAGGATTTCCGGCGAGGAGCACACCACCGAGAAGCCCTCGAAATTCAGATAGACCAGGAACGGCGCGGGGTTCACCCGCCGCAGCGCCCGGTAGAGGGCGAAGGGCGGCAGGGTGAAGGGGCTCTCGAAGCGCTGGGACAGCACCACCTGGAAGATGTCGCCGGCGCGGATATAGTCCTTCGCCTTCTCCACCATGGCGCAGAATTCCGCGGCGCTGGTGTTGGAGACGGCGGCCACCTCGCCGTGGAACGGGTCCGGCGCGGGATGGGCGATGGAGCGCTCCAGTCCCGCCACCACCTGGTCGAGCCGTTCCAGCGCGGCCTCCCAGGCTGCGGCCGGGGCGAGGCCCTCCTTCGGGCGCACCGGGGTGACGGCGGTCAGCTCGTCCTTCACCGCATCGAACACCACCATCACCGTGGGGCGGATGAGCAGCGCCTCGGGCACGCCGATGGGGTCGGGCTTGGCCGGGGCCAGCTCTTCCATCTGTCGCACCATGTCGTAGCCCAGATAGCCGAACACGCCCGCCGCCATGGGCGGGGCGCCCTCCGGCAGGTCGATGGCCGATTCGGCCAGCAGCGCCCGCAGCGCCTGAAGCGGCGGCTCGGGGCAGCGGACGAAGGCGGACCGATCGGCGGCGGGGGTGCGGTTGATCTCCGCCACGTCGCCGGAGGCGCGGAAGATGAGGTCGGGCGCAAGCCCGATCATGGAATAGCGCCCGCGGGCCTGGCCTCCCTCCACCGATTCGAGGAGGAAGGCGTTGGGCGTGTCGCCCGCGAGCTTCAGGAAGGCCGAGACCGGCGTTTCCAGGTCGGCCACCAGGGTGGTGGAAACCACCTGCGCTTCACCCTTGAGGTAGCGCCGGGCGAAGAGGTCGAAATCGGAAGGGGCGTTCACGGCGCGCCGCCTCAGTTCGCCGGGCTCGCGCCCACCGCCTGGGCGAAGACGCGGTCGTTCACGGTCACCCCGATCTCCTTCTGGAGCGCCCCGAGATATTGCAGGAGAACATCGTTCTCCACCTGCCGCGAGAGCTCCGCGGCGACCCGCGTGGTGTCGGGCGTGACGGCGGGCACGGCCACCGCTGTCACCTGGAACACCACCCGGCTCGGCTCCGTGGCGGCGAGGGCGATGCCGAAGCCGCCGTCCTTCACGTCGAACACGCTGGCGATGCTCTCGGTGCTGAAGGGTCCGGCGGCGCGGCCGCGCCGCAGCTGGTCCGCGCTCTGGAGCGCGAGCCCGGCCTGTTCCGCCACCTGGGCGAGGGCGGTTCCGGCCTGGGCCTGCTCCAGCAGCGCCTTGGCCTTGGCCTCGACCGCCGTCTCGGTTTCCGCCTCGGTCCAGCGGGCGGTGACGGCGGCCTGCGCCTCCTCGAAGGTGCGGTCGCGGGCGGGGGTGATGGAATTGGTCTCGTACCAGATGAAGCCGCCGTTCTGCGGCAGCTGGATGGTGTCCGTCTCCACCCCCGGCTGGGCGGCGAAGGCGCCGGTGATCACCTCGGTGCCGCCGGGCACATCCACCGCCGCGCCGGCCGGGTCGCGGCCGGAGCGGTCCACCGCGTCGAACACCTGGAGGGTGAGCCCCAGCTTCTGCGCCGTCTCGCCGAGGGTGGCGCCGGCCGCGCGCTCGTCCTCCACCAGATCGTGCTTGTCGAGAAGGGCGCGGCGCGCCTTGTCGAGGCGCAGGGCCTCCACGATCTCGCCCTTCACCTGCTCGAACGGGCGCTGGCTGCCCGGCTCGATCTTGCCGACGCGGACGATGGCGGTACCGAACCGCCCCTCCACCGGCGCGCTGACGGCGCCCTCGGCGAGGGAGAAGGCGGCGGCCGCGATCTTCGGATCGAGGATGGCGGACTTCGCCACCAGCCCGAGGTCGGTGTCCGCGGCGGTGAGACCACGGGCGGTGGCGATGTCGGCGAAGCTGGCGCCTGCCTTGATCTTGGCGTCCGCCTCCGCCGCATCGGCGGGATTGGTGAACACCAGTTGCTGCACGTCCCGCCGCTCGGGGGTGCCGAAGCGGGCGGGGTTGTGCTCATAGTCCGCCTTAGCCTCGGCGTCGCTCACCGTCTCGGTGGCGGCAAGGCCGGTGGGGGTGAGGGCGAGCACCGACACCTTGCGATATTCCGGGGCGCGGAAGGCGATCTTGTGGGCGTCGAAATAGGCGCGCAGATTCTCTTCCGTCGGCGCCGGCACGGCACCGGCCGCGGCGGGGGTGACGAGAATGTAGGACGCGGAACGGGTCTCGCCCTCGAAGCGGCTCACCGCATCCAGCAGCACCTGCGGCACGGCGATGCCGGCGCCGAGGGACTGCAGCACCTGGTCGCGCACCGCGCGCTTGCGCTCGGCGTCAACGAATCGCTTCTCCGTCAGCCCGTTGGAGCGCAGCAGCTGCTGGAAATAGGCGGGATCGAAGGCGCCGCCGCCCGGCGGGCGGAAGGCGGGATTCTCCGCGATCTCCCTGGCGATCTGCGCATCCCCCACGGCGAGCCCGAGGCGGGCCGCCTGGGCCTCCAGGGTGGCGTCGGCGATCATCTGGTTGAGGATCTGCCGGTCGAGCCCGAAGGCGCGCGCCTGCTCGGGCGTGATGCCGCGCCCGGCCCGCCGGCTGATCTGCTGCAGCTGGTCGAGATACTGCTGGCGGAACGCCTCGGCGGGAATGTCCGTGTCGCCGACGCGCGCCACCGTGGTGGCGCCGAAGCCTCGGAAGACGTCGGCAATGCCCCAGACCACGAAGCTGAGCGTGAGCAGGATGAGGAAGATCTTGGCGATCCAGCCGGAGGCGCCCTTGCGGAGTGTCTGAAGGACCATCGTTCATTCGTTCGAAGAGCGCCGGGGGCCGGCGCGGAAGCGGCGCATCATAGGGAGGGGGAGGGGGGGCCGCAACGGCGCATGGTCGCACCCTGTTTCGGCCGGCTTTCCGCTCTGGTAGGTCACGACACACGCCTCATGCACACGACCAAAAATGGAGGGGATCCATGCCGCCGCGCCGCGTCCTGATTGCCGGCAACTGGAAAATGAACGGCCTGCGCAGCGCGCTGGGCGAGATCGAGGCCATTGCGGCGGGCTATGACGACGCGCTGAAGGCGCGGGCCGACCTGTTGGTGTGCCCGCCGGCCACCCTGCTCATCCCCGCCGGCGAGCGCCTCGCCGGCTCCGGCGTGCTGCTGGGCGGTCAGAACTGCCACCCGAGCCCGGGCGGCGCCCACACCGGCGGCATTTCCGCCGAGATGCTTCAGGATGCGGGCGCCTGCGCCGTCATCGTCGGCCATTCGGAGCGCCGCACCAACCTTTCGGAAAGCGACGCGGTGGTGATGGCCAAGGTGAAGGCCGCCTGGTGCCGCGGCCTGCTGCCTTTGGTCTGCGTGGGCGAGACCGCCGAGGAGCGCGACGCGGGCGCCGCCGTGGAGGTGGTGACCCGCCAGGTGCGCCAGTCGGTTCCCGACGGCTGCACCGCGGCCAACATGGTCATCGCCTACGAGCCGGTCTGGGCCATCGGCACCGGCCGGACCCCCACGCCGGAGGATGTGGCGCAGATCCACGGCACCATCCGCCGCATCCTCAAGGAGCGCTTCGGCGCCGAGGCGGACGGTATGCGCATCCTCTACGGCGGCTCGGTGAAGCCCGACAATGCGGCGGTGCTGCTGGCGGTGCCGGACGTGGACGGCGCGCTGGTGGGCGGGGCGAGCCTGAAGGCTTCGGATTTCCTCGCCATCGCGCGGGCGACGCCCTGAGGGGGTGCCGTCAGCGGACCGGCGGTGAAGCGGAAGTGGATTTCCTTCCAGGCGTCGTATTTCGCCACCGGCAGCTCCCGGTAGGGCGCGCACCGCTCCACGGCAGCAATGGCGTTCGCAGCGGCTGGCTTCAGCAGGGCGGGATCGGTGGCGGACGCGCCGACCGCCTGCGGCGGCCCATCGAGGCTGCCGTCCGGCCGGAACCTGATTCGCAAGGGAATGCCGGCGCGGCGCCCGGTTGCCCGCGCCGGCCCGGCTCAGAACGTGACGAGGTTGATGAGCTGCTTGATGAGGCTCACTTCCTCGCCGCTGGTGGGCGTGGTCTGCGAGACGAAATCAAACACCTTGCCGTCCTTCAGCCCATATTGGGCGACGCGGCTCACCCGCTTGTTCTTGTCGAAATAGACCACCAGAACCTTCTGCTCGGTGATTTCCGGCTTCAGGAAGGCCACTTTCTGGGCGGTCTGTGAAATGTAGAAGAAGGCCTCGCCATTCACCGTGGCGACGGTGGAGGGCGTGCCGAGCACCAGCAGCACCTGCTCCTGGCTCGACCCGACGGGCACCTGTTCGAGCGCGCCTTCCGCCAGCACGTAGCCGCGCTGGTAGGTGCGGGTGATGCCGGAGACGCCGGACGTGGCGACCGTATCGCTGCAGCCGGCAAGGGCGAGGGCCACGAGGACGAGCCCGGCGCTGCCGCGCCGCCAGCCGGTTCCGCTCTGCGTATCATTCATCTGCTGTGACGCCACACGCTTCCCCATCGTTTCCCGCGCCGCTCCGGCATGCGGCAATCCGGCGTGCCGGAAGATGCCGCGGACCGCACCGCAATGTCGCCGGCGACCACCCCGCCGGCCCCTGCCCCTTGCAACGGCGCCCCCGGCGCGTTACGCCCCCGGGGCCGGCCGTCACCGTCGTGCCCCTGTCACCTTCGGCCCGTCAAGCCTTCGGATCGCGATGTTCAAACTGTTCCGCTCCGCGAAGACCCGAGCGACTATCGAGCGCCTCTACGGCGCGATCGTGGCACAGTCGCGGCGACCGGAGTTCTATTCCGATTTCGGCGTTCCAGACACCATGGAAGGCCGTTTCGAAATGGTGGTGCTCCACACCGTGCTCGCCTGCCATCGCCTGAAGGATGGCGACGAAGTGGCGCGGGCGCTGGCCCAGGACGTGTTCGACGCCTTTGCCGCGGACATGGACCGCACCCTGCGCGAGCTGGGCGTGGGCGACCTGACCGTGCCGAAGAAGATGAAGAAGATCGGCGAGGCCTTCTACGGCCGCGCCGCCGCTTATGATGCCGCGCTGTCCACGCCCGGCGACGACGCCCTTGCCGTGGCGGTGGCCCGCAATATCCTCGATCTGGGGGCGGGCGCCCCGCCGCCGGCGGCCCGGGCGCTCGCCGCTTATGTGCGCGCCGCCGCCGACCGCCTGCGGGAAACGCCGTTCGACGTGCTGGCCCGCGGCGATTTCATCCTGCCGGGCCCGATGCGCCGGGAGAGCGAACAATGACCGACCTTCCCTATTCCCACGTGGTCGCGGTGGGCGACCTGCCGCCCCATGGCCTCGCCCTGGAACTGGTGCCGGACGCCGCCGCCTGCGCCGCCCTCGCACGCCATGCCGGGGTGTTGGCGGTGGAGGGCCTGAGGGCCAGGCTGCATTTCGCCCCCGAGGGCGGGGCAGGGGTGCATCTCACCGGCGAGCTGGTGGCCACCGTGCGCCAGGCCTGCGGCGTGACGCTGGAGCCGTTCGACACGCCGGTGCGCGAGGCCATCGACGTGCATTTCGTACCTCAGGGCACCGCCCCGCGGGAGGTGGACGAGGAGAGCGAGCAGGACCCGCCGGACGAGGTGGTGGACGGCCGCATCGATGCCGGCGCACTGGTGGGCGAGTTCCTCGCCCTCGGTGTCGATCCTTATCCGCGCAAGCCGGGCGCCGTGTTCGAGCCCCCCGCCGAGGACGTGGCCGCCCAATCCCCGTTCGCAGCCCTGGCCCGCCTGAAGGGTGAGGAGTGAGCCCGCCTGTTGCGATGCGGGTGTGAGACGCTATTGTCCGCGCGCCCGCGGCCCGTGCCGGCCCGCCGGGCGCAGTGCCCGCACCGTGCAATGCTCAAACAACGGCTCCAGTGAACCGCTCCAGTAACCGCTGCTGGCCCTGAAGGGATAGACCCAAGAGATGACCGCACCCGTCCGCATCGCCCTCGACGCCATGGGCGGCGACCATGGACCCGAGACGGTCCTTGCCGGGGCGGAACTCTCCCTCGGGCGCCATCCGGACATCGCCTTCGTGCTCTATGGCGACGAGGCGCGCCTGCGCGAGGTGCTGAAGCGCCATGCGAAGCTCGCCGCCACGGCGCGCATCGTCCACACCGAGGTGGTGGTGGGCATGGACGACAAGCCGAGCCAGGCCCTGCGCCGCGGCCGCTACAAATCTTCCATGTGGCGCGCCATCGACGCGGTGAAGACCCACGACGCCGATGCGGCGGTCTCCGCCGGCAATACCGGCGCGCTCATGGCCATGGCCAATTTCAATCTGCGCACCATGCCGGGCATCAGCCGCCCGGCCATCGCCGCCATCTGGCCCACCCTGCGCGGGGAAACCGTGGTGCTCGACGTGGGCGCCTCCATCGGTGCCACCGCCAAGAGCCTGGTGGAAATGGCCATCATGGGCTCGGCCATGGCGCGCGTCCTGTTCGATCTCGACAAGCCCACGGTGGGCCTGCTCAACGTGGGCGTCGAGGAGATCAAGGGCGTCGAGGAGGTGAAGGAAGCCGCCCGCATCCTGCGGGACGAGAATGTGGGCGTGAACTACCACGGCTTCGTCGAGGGCAACGACATCGGCGCCGGCACCGTGGACGTGGTGGTGACCGAGGGTTTCGCCGGCAACATCGCCCTGAAGACCGCCGAGGGCACGGCCAAGCAGCTCGCCTCCTACCTGCGCGCCGCCATGGGCCGCACCCTGCGGGCGAAGATCGGCTATCTGTTCGCGCGCGACGCCTTCCGGGTGCTGCGCGAGAAGATGGACCCGCGCCGGGCCAACGGTGGCGTGTTCCTCGGCCTGAACGGCATCGTCATCAAGAGCCATGGCGGGACCGACGCGGAGGGCTTCGCCGCCGCCGTTGACCTCGCCTACGACATGGTGCGCCATCAACTGCTGGCGCGCATCGAAAAGAGCCTCGTCAGCCGCCAGCCGCCGGATGCGCCGGCGCGCGAGCCGCAGGCCGCAGGCGCGGAAGGACAATCGTGAGCGGTATCAGGTCCGTCGCCCGGGGCTCCGGGTCCTATCTCCCCGAGCACATCCTCACCAACGCCGATCTGGCGCGTCGCATCGACACGTCGGACGACTGGATCGTGCAGCGCACCGGCATCCGCCAGCGTCACATTGCCGCCGAGGGCGAGTTCACCTCGCACCTCGCGGTAAAGGCGGCGGAACGGGCGCTCGCCGATGCCGGCTTCACGGCGGCGGACATCGACCTGATCGTGCTCGCCACCTCCACCCCGGACCAGACCTTCCCTGCCACCGCCGTGACGGTGCAGGCGGAGCTGGGCATCGTCCGCGGCGCCGCCTTCGACCTGCAGGCCGTGTGCTCCGGCTTCGTCTTCGCGCTGGCCACGGCCGACGCCTACCTGAAATCCGGCGCCTTCGAACGGGCGCTGGTGATCGGGGCGGAGACCTTCTCGCGCATCCTCGACTGGGAGGATCGCGGCACCTGCGTGCTGTTCGGCGACGGGGCAGGGGCCATGGTGCTGGAGGCGGTGCAGGCGGACGACGCCCACGGCGCCGGCGTGCTCACCACCCACCTGCGCTCGGACGGGCGCCACCGCGCCAAGCTCTTCGTGGACGGCGGCCCCTCCTCCACCGGCACGGTGGGCCACCTGCGCATGGAGGGCCGGGAGGTCTTCAAGCATGCGGTGGGCATGATCACCGACGTGATCGAGGACGCCTTCGCCGCCACCGGGGAAAGCGCCGCCAGCATCGACTGGTTCGTGCCCCACCAGGCCAACCGCCGCATCATCGACGCCAGCGCCCAGAAGCTCGGCATCGCCCCCGAGAAGGTGGTGGTGACGGTGGACCAGCACGGAAATACCTCGGCCGCCTCCATCCCCCTGGCTTTCGACAGCGCCGCGAGGGACGGGCGCATCCGCAAGGGGGATCTGGTGCTGTTCGAAGCCATGGGCGGAGGCTTCACCTGGGGGTCCGCCCTGGTGCGCTGGTGACGCGCGAATCTGCTTTAATCCGTTGACCGATCTAGGCTCGCGCGGCTAGTTTGCGTGGAGCCTTCCGGTCGCCGCCGGGCAGTGCGGGAAGTGCGACGTTCCATCCGTCATATTCGTGAATCCTGCTCTGTTAAGATTGAAGGGATTTCCGAACCGGGCCGTCGAGCGACGCTTCCGACGGGTCCGTTGAGGCATTCTGGGGTCGGGGAGACACATGGCTGGTCGGACCGTGACGCGGGCGGATCTGTGTGAGGCCGTCTATCAGCAGGTGGGCTTGTCCCGCACCGAGTCAGCGGCGCTCGTCGAGTCGGTGCTGAAGGAAATCGCAGACTGCCTTGCCCGGGGCGAGACGGTGAAGCTCTCCTCCTTCGGCTCCTTCGTAGTGCGCGAGAAGGGCGAGCGCGTCGGGCGCAATCCCAAGACCGGGCAGGAAGTGCCCATCGAGCCGCGGCGGGTGATGGTGTTCAAGCCATCCTCCATCCTCAAGCACCGTATCAACGGAACCGAGGGTGACGGCCTCGACGAGGACTGAGCGCGGGCCGCCCCGCCGCTTGAGACCGCTGCAGCCGCGCGCTGCCATGCAAAGCCCCGCCCGCCAGCGGGAAAGGGCAGGGACGGGCGCCGAGGCATCCTCCGCTTGCAGTGCCGCGGGCAGCATGAGCCAGGCCCTCTTCCCACCGCTCCCGCAAGCAGACGATGGCGCCGATCCGCGACCGCCGTGCGCCGCTGCTTCCCGGCCTTCGCGATCACCGGTATGATTCCCATCGTGGCGACGAGCGATTCGATCGGACGAGGCGGGAGACACGGTGGACGACGCGCGCGAGACGGAGAAAGCTCCGGACGCCTTCCGGACCATCAGCGAGGTCGCAGAAGACCTTGAGCTTCCCCAGCACGTCCTGCGTTTCTGGGAAACCCGCTTCACGCAGATCAGGCCCGTGAAGCGCGCCGGCGGGCGGCGCTTCTACCGGCCGGAGGACGTGGACCTCCTGCGCGGCATCCGCCACCTGCTCTACACCGACGGCTACACCATCAAGGGCGCCCAGCGCATCCTGAAGGATCAGGGCGTGCGCTTCGTCCAGGACCTCGGCATCGAGCGCGAGGTGGCGGTCATGCGCAGCGCCCGCCCGGCGCGCGGGCCGGCGGGGGAGGGGGTGACCTTCGGTGGTCTGCTCGGCCTGCTGCCCCGGCGCCGGCCGCGCGCGGGCGGCGGCGACGATATCCTGCCCGAACTGCCCTCCCTGGCGGAACTGCCCCTGCCCTTTCCCGACCGGGAGGCCGACAGCGAGCTGGAGACCGACGCGCCGGTGCCGCCCATCACCTTGCGGCAGCCGGTCGCGGGCGCGGTGCGGCGGCCGGAACCCCATGGCGCGCCCATGCGCCGCGAGGAGCCGCCCGCGGCCCGCAGCGGACCATTCGAGGGCCGCCGCGATCCCACCTTCGACGCAGTGCCCGCCGCTCCGCCGCAGCCGCGGGCGCACCGGTCCGGGGCAGCGGGCCTGCGCCATGACGGAATGCTCCATGACGGCCTGCCGTATGACGGCTCGCCCCACGACAGCCAGCCGCCGGACGGAATGCGGCCGGAGGGCGCCCGGCAGGAGGCCGCTCGAAGGGGTGACGCGGGGCCGGACGAGGATCGCCTTGAAGGCCCCCGGCCGGACCGCACCGCCGCCGGCCGCCCCCCCGGGCGGCGGGCCGGGCCGCGCGAGCCTGCTCCCCGGCAGGCCCCCGGTGCGCCGGGTCGCCGGATCGAGCCTGAGCTGGCCTTTCAGCGGCCGCTGCGCGGCCCTGCCGCCCACACGGGAAGCCCCTCCGCCCATCCCTCCCTGCCACCGGAGATGGACGATCCCCTGTTGCCCTTCCTGGATGAGGTGCCGCAGGCGGTGGCCGCCGTATCCGAGCCCATCGAGGCCCGCATCCGCCGCCTGAAGGCGCAGGAACGGCCGACCCGGCGGGCCGACCCCCCGGCCGCGCCCGGCGCCCGGCATCCGCCGCCCGACGAACCGGCCGGCCCGCCGGAGGAATACATTCCCGCCCGCGCCCGCAAGCGGCCGGCGGACCCCGCCTCCGCCCCGGACGCCCCGTGGCAGCAGGAGCCCCAGCGGGCCGCCCGGGGCGGCGGGCCGCGCGACGGCGAGTGGCGGCAGACCGATTGGGTGGATGCGCAGTGGGAGCGCCTCGCGGAGGCGGTCACCGGCTCCGCCGACCCCCATTATGACGAGGCGGCTGGCGACGACAGGGACGACGCGACCGCCCCCTATCACGGCGAGCGTTCCCCGTTCACGGCCCCGCGCCTGCCGGCGGAAGACGCCTTTGTGGAGACAGCGATGGTGGAGCAGGAGCGGCGCCGTGCGCCCGGGGCGCCCGTGCAGGCTGACCGTCGGGAGGCACCGCTGGCGCCCTTGGGCGCCCGGGCCGCGGCGGAGCCACCCGCCCCGCGCCCCCAGCCCTACCGCACGGCGCACGAGCGCCCATCGGCGCGCCCCGAGCATCCGGCGGTCGGCACGGACGGCGAGCGGCCGCCGTTCTGGCCGGAGGCGGAATTGCGCCGCGCCTGGGGGGAAGGGGCCCCGCAGAGCCTGCCGCGGGCGACGCGGGTGGGTCCCCTGATCGGTCCCATCGACGAGGAAGAGCCGGTGGCCGCGCCGCCGGCCCCGGGCTGGCACAAGGAGGCCGCCGGCGCCCCCCGCCTGGCGCCGTGGGGACGGGCGGAAGCCGCCTATCATCCGCCGGCCGAAGCCGAGCCCCCGCTGCAGCGGATGCCGCGCGAGCCCCTGCGCCAGGGGCCGCCGGAACAATATCTGCCGCCGCATCTGCGCTCCGAGCCCCGGGTTGCCGGGCAGGCGCCCATGGCGGCGCCGGTGCTCTCGCGGGACGATGTGCACCGCCTCCAGTCCACCCTCTACGAGCTGGGCGAATGCCGGCGGCTGATGGAAGGCGTGCTCGACGGACCGAAAGAGCCGCGCGACGGCGGCTGAAGCAGGTGCCGCCCGGCGCCGTGGCGCGCGGGCGGCTGGGGTGTCGGGAAGATCGGTCAGTCCATGACCGCGAGGGACACCTTGGTCACGCCGGAACCGGTGAAGCCGAGTTCCGAGGCGGCGGCGCGGGAAACGTCGATCACCCGGCCGCGCACGAACGGGCCGCGATCATTGATGCGCACCACGACACTGCGGCCGTTGCGCAGATTGGTAACGCGCACCTTGGTGCCGAAGGGGAGGGAGCGATGTGCCGCCGTCATGGCGCCGGGGTTGAACCGCTCTCCGCTCGCTGTGCTCTGGCCTTGCCAATAGAAAGAGGCGATGCCGGTGGAGGTGTCCGCGCGCGCCGGGCTCGAAGTGACGATGCCGGCATTCAGAGACAGGGCGGCGCAAGACAGGACCACGCGAATCTTCATTCGATCTTCCAGAATTATTGAGGAAGATTGCCGAATGACCGCCGAATGGGCCGAGAATGTCACCCTTCGCCGGCAAAACAGAGGCCATTTGCCGTCCGTTGCCACACTCCTGCCGCGATCTGCCCCTGCGCCATGCCATCTTCACGCGCATTTCCGGGGGGCGATGGCGACCACCTGGGGAGAGCGTGCAAAGCCGGCGCATTTGGGCTTGAAGGGGCGGAAGCGATGGTCTAAGCCTCCCCTCCACGTCGGAGCGTAGCGCAGCCCGGTTAGCGCACTAGTCTGGGGGACTAGGGGTCGGAGGTTCAAATCCTCTCGCTCCGACCATTCAATCCCCGCTTCCCCTCCCGGAAACACACCATCAGAGGCCACCCCCGCAGGGCGCTGTGCGTCGGCGGATGGTAGCGCGGCGGATCAGCCTCAGGCATCGCCCATGGCGATGCTCCCGCAGCGCTTTGCCTGCCGCGACAGGCGAGGGGAGGGAACGGTTGCGCTGGGGCCAAGCTCCGGCAGCGGTTCAACTGAAGCATCGCGCGAATCGCTTGGACAGGCATCCTCGCGCAGAACATCACCTCAGCCGCATCCGGCAGCCCCTTATAAAAACACATGAAATGCCGATTCCGCAGGCGCTTTTTCCCGGGCGCGGCGCGCCGGATGCGCAGCGTGGCATCCTGCTCGGCTTCAGCCTCCCCCCGTAAGACAGCCGGCCCGCAAGGTTTCGCCCGATGGTTTCCGGGAGATGGGGATATCCTATTTATTTCAATGCATTGCCTTTAAACTCACCCATCAGGCGAATACAGTTTCTGTTTCCCTCCGGCCGGATCGCGCTCTAGATGAGGCTTTCCGGTGAGCCCGCCGCCTTCGCAGCACGACACGGAGGTGGGCACAACGAGGTTGCCCCATGCCGTTGCCCGATGACACCGTGCCCTCCGAATCCGGGCTTTCCGAATCCGGGTCCGTTGTTCCGCGCCTGACCTTCACCATTCTGGGCTGCGGGTCATCCGGCGGCGTGCCGCGGGTGGGGCAGGGCTGGGGCGCCTGCGATCCCGCCAACCCGCGCAACCGCCGCCGGCGCTGCTCCCTGCTGGTGCAGCGCACGGGGCCGAAGGGCACCACCACCGTGCTGGTGGACACCTCTCCCGACCTGCGGGAGCAATTGATCGATGCCGGCGTCACGGCGCTGGATGCGGTGCTTTTCACCCACGCCCATGCGGACCACACCCACGGCATCGACGACCTGCGCCCGCTCGCCATCCTCCACCGCCGCCGCATCGACATCCATGCGGACGAGGAAACCTCGCGCGCCCTGCACCAGCGCTTCGGCTATTGCTTTGCGACCCCGCCCGGCAGCGCCTATCCGCCCATCCTCACCGAGCATCGCTTTCGCGAGGGCCGGGAGATCGTGGTGGAGGGCCCTGGCGGCCCCATCGCGGCGCTGCCGTTCCGCCAGCGGCACGGCGACATGGACGCCTTCGGCTTCCGCATCGGCGACGTGGCTTATTCCAGCGACGTGAACGGCTTTCCCGACAACAGCCTGGCCCACCTGACGGAACTGGACGTGTGGATCATCGACGCCTTGCGGGAATTGCCGCATCCGTCCCACTTCACGCTTCAGGAGGCGCTGGACCATGTGGCCCGGCTGAAGCCCGCCCGCGCCATCCTCACCAACCTGCATACGGACCTCGACTATGCGGACCTCCAGCGCCGCCTGCCGCCCGGCGTGGTGCCGGCCCATGACGGCCTGCGCTTCACGTCCGACCTCAGGAGGGAGACGTTTGTCCTGGACGTGGCGACCCTTGACGCCTCCGGTTGATGCGCCGGATTGGGCCGCCCACAGTCACCGTCGGACCTTGTGCCTTGCTTGAGGTGCCGCCTTCAAGAGTCTGATATTGAATGGATATTTTGCGAATATTCAGCGTGGCTGAACTTCCGTCGGCTGCCGCAATGGCCGCCCGGGGATCAGCCTCGCCTCCTCCGTCCCGGACATGCGATATTCCATAATATCTCTTCTGCGATTCTTAGGGGAGCCGATCCAGCCGCCGCGCCACCGCCGCTGTGCCCGGGGGAATTGCGCCGGGTGAATGGCGCCGCAGGCGTTTCCCCCGCGCGCCGCCGGGCCGGCCCGACGCCTGCGGGCATGGCGGCGACGCGATGGCCCGCCTCAGTCGTGCTGCACCTTCAGGTCAAGGAGCGGCGTGCCGTCCAGGCAGTCCAGCCCGCGCACGTGCACGTTCAGCCCCTCCACCGCCACCAGTTGCACCACCGACGAGGCGATGGGGTTGGGCCGCACCGGCGAGCGTAGGGCGAAGGTGCCGCGCGTGTCGCCGTCGTGCCGCGGGCTCTGCAGCACCAGATCGCGCCGCGCCCGGTTCATCCAGTAGAGAACCTGGAGGCGGGGGCAGTCGGCAACGCCGGTGAGCGCCTGCGCCCAGCGCGGGGCGATCTCGATGGTGCACACCGGTCCCTCCTGCGCATCGCCGCGCCGCGGGCAGGCGCCGCGCTCGGTCCAGGGGGTACGGATGCGGCCGATGAAATAGAGCCCGGCATCGAAGCCCGCCGGCAGCTCCACCGCCTTTTCACCGGGCCGGATGTCCTCGTCCACCGGTCCCGCAGCCGCAATGTGCACCATGGCCCCATTCCCCTTGCATCCGGGTGCCGAGCATAGGGCCACGCGGCTGGGGGTAAAGCGCAGGGGGCGCCCTGCCCCGCCATCGGCGCGCCGAAACTCTGCGCGATCGGGTCTACACTGCGGCTTTCCCCTTCGGAGACTCCCATGGATTCCTCCCGTGACATTGCGCGCCTCCTGGAAATCATGGCCGCCTTGCGCACCCCCGGCACCGGTTGTCCCTGGGACCTGGAACAGAGCTTCGAAACCATCGCCCCCTACACGCTGGAAGAAGCCTATGAGGTGGCCGACGCCATCCAGCGCCAGGACCTCATGGACCTGAAGGAGGAGTTGGGCGACCTGCTGCTGCAGGTGGCGTTTCATGCCCGCATGGCGCAGGAGGCGGGCGCGTTCGATTTCGGCGACGTGGTGGAGGCCATCACCGCCAAGCTGGTGCGGCGCCATCCCCACGTGTTCGGTACCGCCCGCGACCTCTCGGCCGAGGAGGTGAAGGGGCTGTGGTCCACCATCAAGGGGCAGGAAAAGCAGGCCCGCGCGCAGGCCCGCGCCGCGGCCGGCCAGCCGCCGGAGGTGGAGGCGGCCGGCGCCCTCGCCGGCGTGCCGGTGCCGCTGCCGGCCCTCACCCGCGCCCTGAAGCTGCAGGAAAAGGCGGCGCGGGTGGGGTTCGACTGGAACGACGCCCGCCAGGTGCTCGCCAAGATCCGCGAGGAGACCGGCGAGGTGGCCGAGGCGCTGGATGCGGGCGGCCTCGCCGCCATCCGCGACGAAATGGGCGACCTCCTGTTCGCCGTGGTCAATCTCGCCCGCCATGCGGGGGTGGACCCGGAGGCGGCGCTGGCCGGCACCAATACCAAGTTCGTGCGCCGCTTCTCCTACATGGAATCGGCCCTCGCACGGGAAGGCCGCCGGCCTGAGGCGGCAAGCCTGGAGGAGATGGAGGCGCTCTGGCAGGCGGCGAAGCGCACCGAGCCGGAAAAGGCCGGCTGACGCGCCCCCTACCCTCTACCCCCTCCCCGCGCCTGCCCCTAGAACGGGGCGATGGAGGCCCGAACCGTGCGCAACCTCATCACCGACGTTCCCGGCATCCTGGTGGGCAACGCGACCGATCTTCACATCGGCACCGGCGTCACCGTGGTGCTGTGCGAGGCGCCGGCCATCGCCGCGGTGGATGTGCGCGGCGGCGGGCCGGGCACACGGGAAACCGACCTGCTCGATCCCGCCGCGACGGTGGAGCGGGTGGATGCCATCGCCCTGTCCGGCGGCTCCGCCTTCGGGCTCGATGCCGCCTCCGGGGTGATGGCGGGCCTCGCCGCCCGGGGCCGCGGCTTCGCGGTGGGCACGGCGCGGGTGCCCATCGTGCCCGGCGCCATCCTGTTCGATCTTCTGAACGGCGGCGACAAGGGGTGGGAAGCCCACCCGCCTTATGCCCGCCTCGGCCGCGCGGCGCTGGAGGCGGCCGGCGCAGACTTCGCCCTCGGCACCGCCGGCGCCGGCACCGGCTGCACCACCGCCACGGTGAAGGGCGGGCTGGGCTCGGCTTCCGCCATGGCGGCCTCCGGCCATGTGGTGGGGGCGGTGGTGGCGGTGAATGCGGCCGGAAGCCCGCTGTTCGGCAACGGGCCGCATTTCCGCGCCGGGCCTTATGAGAAGACCGGGGAGTTCGGCGGGCTGGGCGTGCCGGCGCATTTTACCGACGAGGGCGCCGAACCGCACCTGAAGGGCGGCATCTCGCGCTTTGCCACCACGCTGGCGGTGGTGGCCACCGATGCCGTGCTCTCCACCGTCCAGGCGCGGCGCCTCGCCATCATGGCGCAGAACGGGCTGGCCTTGTCGCTGTTTCCGGTGCACACGCCGCTGGATGGGGATGTGGTGTTTGCGCTCGCCACCGAGCGCCGGCCCCTCGAATCCCCCTTGCCCGACCTCGCGCGGCTCGGCGCCCTCGCCTCCCTGGTGCTGGCACGCGCCGTGGCGCGGGCGGTGCATGCGGCTCGCCGCCTGCCCTTCGCCGGCGGGCAGCGCAGCTGGCACGATCACTTCGCCGCCCGTTCCGCCGAAGAGGAGACAGGATGACCACCCCCGCCCCGCGCCCCACCCCCGCCGTGCCCGCCGCCGCGCCGGAGCCGCGCCTCGGCGGCGCGCTCGCGGTGATCTTCTGGTGCGCCTGCGGCATCACCGCCTTGCCGCTGGCCGGCCTGTTCACGCTGGTGTCCAGCCTCGGGGTGGCCGGGGCGCAATCGGCTCTGTTCGATTCCTTCGCCGGCCCGGGCGTGGCGCAGCAGGTGCTGCGGCTCGGGCTGCTGCCGCAGCTGGTGCTGTTCGCCTGGGCCGCCTGCCTGGTGGTGCTCACGGTGGCGAAGTCGCGGCTCGCCCTGTCGCTGGCGCCCTGGCTGCTGATGGCCTGGGTGGCCACCGGCGCCTACAGCCAGTTCGCCATCCGCGATGCCATCGCGCCCGATGGCGCGGACCTCGGCGCCTTCGCCGCGCTGGTGCCCGGGCTGCTGGCGCAGGCGGCGGGGGCGGCCGCCTTCTTCGGCTATTTCCGCGAGGGAAAACGGCCCGCGGCCTATTATCGACGCTGAGGCGCCTCGTCTTCCTCGGCCGCCACCCGCGGACGGCGCCGGGCGGGCACCGCGGCCGCCCGGGCTGCAATGCCGGAGGCCCAGCCGGACGCCGCATGAAGCGCCGCCCGCGCCGCGTGGCGGGAGGCGTGGGTTGCCGCGGCCATGCCCCGGCGCGGCGCCGGTGCGCCGCGGTTTTCCGGGTGTCCCGCGGTGAGGGGGGCGGGGGCCGATTCGTCCAAGGCCGGCAGCCCGGCATCCGAATGGAGCTTCTCGGCAAGGCGCACATGCCAGAAGCCGGCGAAGCGCGCCAGGCGCCCGGCCCAGCCGCCGCCCGGCATGGATGCCGCGAACGGCTGCAGCAGCGCGATGCGATCGTCGCGCTCGGCGATGGCGCCCACGATGAGCCCGGCGGCAAGCAGGCCGTGGCTGATCTCGTCGCCCGCGGAGGCCAGGGCGCACCACACGCCCCGCTCGCTTTCCAGCACCAGCGGCATGCCGCCGGTGTCGGGCAGCAGCCGGCCCTGCGCGGCTTCCACCAGCCCTTCCCCCACATCGGGATAAAGCTCGCGGGCATGGCGGCGCACGATGCGCGCCGCGCCGACCCGCGTCAGCACCGGTGAGGCGACGGCGGCGGCAAAGGAGAGGCGCTCCTCGTCGAAATGGAAACGGTGTCCGGCAGGGCCGGGCTCCTCGACAAGGCCGGCATAGGGAATGCGGGTTCCCGGCACGCGGAACGCGCCGCCCACCCAGGGCGCCCGCGCCACCCGCGGCGCCGCGGTGCCGAGCCGGGCGAAGGCGGCGGCCCCCGTCGCCACCACATGGTAGGCACGCACCCGCACCGTTCCCGTTGAGATATATTTGCGCAGGCCCTTGAGGTCCGCCGCCAGCGCCCCCTCGACGGAGAGGAAGCGCACCCCGGCCGCGCGCGCGGCGGCCTCCAGCGCCACGCGCAGGGCCTCCGGCGCAATGCGCTCGGCCGGTACCACGCCCATGGCCACGGCAAAGGCGGTGGTGCCCAGAAGGCACGCGGTGTCCTCGCCCTCCACCAGAATGGCGGAATCCGGCGCCAGTCTCTGGCGCAGCTCATGTTCCCGCAGCAGCGCCGCCGCCGCATGGGGCCGCGCCACGGCGAGCCGGCCGCGCGGACCCACCGCGGCGCCGGCCTTTGCCGCCAGCCGCAGGCCGCGGTCCGCCGCCTGGGCGGAGAGAATCAGCAGTTCCTGCGCGTCCGCCTCGCCCACCCGGGCCACCAGATCGGCCGTGGGCAAGGCGAAGCCGGGGGCGAGAATGCCGTCCACCGGCAACTGCGGACCCGGCCCGGTGGCGATGACGATCACCTTCTGCCCGCGGCAGGCCAGGTCCCCGGCAATGATCAGGCCGGCGGAATCGTCGCCCACCACGCAGACGTCGCAATCCAGCGTGCGAACCGCCGCGCTGCTGCGGCCGGTGCTTCGAGTCTCGGGCGCCTGGGCGCCGGGCGGGACCGTTCTTGTCATCCTTGGCATTCGTCCGCTGGCGCCGCAATGCTTCCCCCGAAGCATCGGCCCGCGCGAATGTCGCGCTGCGGCCTTGAGAAACCGTTTATTTGCGGCACTCTCGTGACAATGGGAGGTGCCAGCGGAGGGCGTGACGCTGGGGCGCGGGGCACCGGGTTGCACCGCACACACCGCCTCTGCGATAAGGGCGCACTTTGTTCGTTGATCGGTTTCCAATCCCATGCGCCGTCTCATTTTGCTGCGCCACGCCAAGTCCGACTGGCCGGACGGCATCGCCGATCCCGAACGTCCCCTCGCGCCGCGGGGCCGCACCGCCGCCCCGCGCATGGGCGCCTACATGGCCGCGCAGCATCTCGTGGCCGATCGGGTGCTGGTTTCCCCGGCCCGCCGCACGCGGGAGACCTGGGATCTGGTGGCCCCCCAATTGCCGGCGGTGAAGGTGGTGGCGAGCGAGCCGCGCATCTATGACGCATCCGCCGCCCGCCTGCTGGGCGTGCTGCGCGAGCAGCCGCGGGACGCCCACACGCTGATGCTGGTGGGCCATAATCCCGGCCTGGAAGACCTTGCGGAAATGCTCACCCTGGGCGGCGCCGCTGTCCACATGGTGCGGATGGCGGAGAAATTCCCCACCGGCGCCATCGCGGTCATCGACCTGCCGGTGGATGAATGGAGCGCCACGGTGCCCGGCATCGGGCGGCTGGACCGCTTCGTCACCCCGCGGGACCTCGCCGACGCCGACTAGAGAACGCATTGTCCGGTCAAATTGAGTCCATTTGATCGGATCGCCCTCCAGGCCCGCCGCGCCTTACCGGGGGCCAGCGCAAGCGGGATGCCGCTTCCCTGCGGCCGCGTCCTGTCCTAGTGGTGACTCTGCCCGCGCCCATCTGGAACACCCCGAACATGCCGCTGCTCTCCGACGCCATGGACGATGCGCGCATCGCGCTCAAGTCTCTGGCCGAGCGCGTGGAAGGGCTCGCCCACCCCACCTTGCGCCTGGGCGTCACCGGCCTTTCGCGCGCCGGAAAGACCATCTTCACCACGGCGCTGATCCATGCGCTGACCCGCGGCGGCCGGCTGCCGGTGTTCGAGCCCATGCAGTCGGGCCGCATCGCCCGGGCGGAGCTTCGCCCCCAGCCGGACGATGCGGTGCCCCGCTTCGCCTATGAGGACCACCTCGCCACCCTGGCGCAGGCGCGGCAATGGCCTTCCTCCACCACGCGGGTGAGCGAGCTTCGCCTCGTCATCAGCTATGCCAGCCTGCGCGGCAGCCAGCGCACCCTCACCCTGGACCTGGTGGATTATCCCGGCGAATGGCTGCTGGACCTGCCCCTGCTGGAAACCAGCTACGCCGATTTCTCCCGCCAGAGCCTCGCCCTTGCCCGCGCCCCGGCCCGCGCCGCCGTGGCCGCGCCCTATCTTGCCGCCGTGGCCGCGGCGGGGGTGGACGGGCCGGCCGACGAGGCCAGGGCGCGGGAGGTGGCGGCCCGCTTCACCGCCTATCTTTCCGCCTGCCGCACCGAGCGGCTGGCCATGAGCCTGCTGCCGCCCGGGCGCTTCCTGATGCCCGGCGACCTGGAAGGCTCGCCCGCCCTCACCTTCGCACCGCTGGACGTGGGCGAGGCCGCCCCGCGCGCCGGCTCCCTCGGGGCGATGATGGAGCGGCGCTTCGAGGCCTATAAGAATGCGGTGGTGCGCCCCTTCTTCCGCACCCATTTCGCCCGCCTCGACCGGCAGATCGTGCTGGTGGACACGCTGGCCGCGCTGAATGCGGGGCCAGCCGCCCTCGCCGACCTGGAGCGGGCGCTGGACGGCATCCTCGCCGCCTTCCGCACCGGGCGGAACAGCCTGATGAGCGCTTTGGTGCGCCCGCGCATCGAGAAGGTGCTGTTTGCCGCCACCAAGGCCGACCACCTGCACCGCGCCAGCCACGACCGGCTGGAGGCGGTGCTGGCCCGGCTGGTGGAGCGGGCGCGGGCGCGGGCCCATGACCGCGGCGCCGCCCTGGACGTGGTGGCGCTGGCGGCCATCCGCGCCACCCGGGAAGCGCGGGTGCGGCGCGGCGGGCACGAGCTGGATGCCATCGTCGGCACGCCCGAGGCGGGGCAGGAGGCGGCCGGCCATGTGTTCGACGGCACCGAGGAGGTGGCGGTGTTCCCCGGCGAGCTGCCCGCCGACCCGGATGCCCTGTTCGATCCGTCCGGTGCCGGCTTCCGCGGGCTCGCGTCGCCGGAAGGCGAGGCGGACTTCCGCTTCTTGCGGTTCCGCCCGCCCGCCGGCCTCGGCCCACAGGCCCCCCTCCCCCACATCCGCCTTGATCGGGCGCTGCAATTCCTGCTGGCCGACCGGCTGTCGTGAAGGGCTTGCCAGCACGGCGGGCCCGCGCCATGTCCTTTCCATGAGCATCCCCGCATGAGCGACGAGCGCCCCTCCCCCCGCCGGCCCCAGGTGTTCCGCCTCGACGAGGGCCATGTGACCCTTGCGCCGCCGGAGCCGGCACTGCCCGACCCCGCCACGCCGGCGCCGGACCCCGGGAGCGCGCCCCGGCCCGGCGGCATGTCCTGGTCGGCGCTGTTCTGGTCGGCTCTCGGCGGCGTCCTGAGCCTCGCCGCTTATGTGGGGCTGAGCCGCCTCGTGGAGGATCTGTTCGCCCGTGCCGAATGGCTGGGCTATGTGGGCCTCGGCGTCATCGCCGTTCTGGTGGCGGCGCTGGCGGTGATCCTGGCGCGGGAAGTGGCGGGGCTGGCCCGCCTCGCCCGGCTGGACGACATCCGCAACCGCGCCGAAGCCGCCTTGGCCGACGACGACCGCAGTCTTGCCGAAGCGGTGAGCCGCGACATGCTGCGTCTTGCCGCCGCCATGCCCACCCTGGCCCGTGCCCGCGCCGACCTGGAAAGCCATCTCGGCGGCATCATCGACGGCGCGGACCTGGTGCGCCTCACCGAGCGCTCCCTGCTGCCCAGCCTTGATTCCCGCGCGCGGCAGATGGTTTCCGATGCGGCGCGCAACGTCTCGGTGGTCACCGCCGTGTCGCCCCGCGCCGTGGTGGACCTCGCCTTCGTGCTGTTCACCGCAGTCTCGCTCATGCGCCGGCTGGCGCAGCTCTATGGCGGCCGGCCGGGCCTCTTGGGCATGGTGCGGCTGGTGCGCCATGTGGTGGGGCACCTGGCCATCACCGGCGGCATGGCGGCGGGCGACACGCTGGTGCAGCAGATCGTCGGCCAGGGGCTCGCCGCCCGCCTGTCGGCCCGGCTCGGCGAGGGAGTGGTGAACGGCCTGCTCACCGCCCGCCTCGGCCTCGCGGCCATTGCAGTGACGCGCCCTTTGCCCTTCGCCGCCTTGCCCGCGCCGCGCCTGGCGGACGTGGCCAGCGGCCTTCTGCGCAAGGCGGAGGAGGAAGAGGCCGCCTCACGCCGGCAATAGATGGGCCGGGATGTCCTGCGGCGTGTAGCTGACGGGGCGGTTGCGCCAGATCATCTGCGCCGTGGGCCACATGACGAAGGCGGAGAGCACGCCGAGGAACAGGGCATAGTTCCATTGCCGGTCCATCAGGGCGGCGGCGAACACCGCCACCAGGCCCGCGCCGGCCACGGCGCCCATGACCGCCATCAGCCAGAACCGCCACGGGGCATAGCCGCCGCGGAAGCTCACCCGGCCCCCGGCCGATGCCAGCGCGGCGTGGAGTGCGCGCACGAAGGCGCCGAATTCCGCCCGCTGGTCCCGCACGCCGGTGATGGACAGGCGGGAGATGGAGCCCACCTTCACCCGCGCGCCGCTGCGGCCGGCCAGTTCGATCTCGTAGCTGGGGCTGCCGAAGCGCGCCGGGACGAAGCGCAGCCGCACGTCGCTGATGTCGCTCAGGGCGATATGCCCTTCCGCCAGGCCCACGCCCCAATAAAGATCCGGCGGCGCAAGGCGCAGGCGCACCCCCGCGCCGCCGAGCCGGGGCAGCCAGCTGTAGGCCAGCCCGGGGGCCGCCGCCTCGGCGCTCATGTCAGCTCCCGCATGGCCGCGTCGATGCCGGAGACGGTGAGCGGAAACATGCGGTCCTCCATGATGTGCCGGATGAGGCGGATGGAATCGGTGTAGCCCCAATGGGCTTCCGGCACCGGATTGAGCCAGGCGGCATGGGGATAGGTGGCGGTCAGCCGGCTGAGCCAGACCTTGCCCGGCTCCGCATTGGAATGTTCCACCGAGCCGTTGGCGAGGGTGATCTCATAGGGGCTCATGGAGGCGTCGCCGACGAAGATCAGCTTGTAGTCGTGGCCGAAGGTGTGCAGCACGTCATGCAGCGCCACACGCTCGCCGGCGCGCCGGGCATTGGAGCGCCACACGCTTTCATAAACACAATTGTGGAAGTAGAAATGCTCCAGATGCTTGAACTCCGTGCGCGCGGCCGAGAACAATTCCTCCACCTGGGCCACATGCCAGTCCATGGAGCCGCCCACATCCAGGAACAGCAGCACCTTGACTGAATTGCGCCGCTCGGGGCGCAAACGCACGTCGAGGTAGCCCTGCCGCGCGGTCTCGCGGATGGTGCCGTCGAGGTCCAGTTCCTCCGGCGCGCCGATGCGGGCGAACTTGCGCAGCCGCCGCAGGGCCACCTTGATGTTGCGGGTGCCGAGTTCCACCTTGTCGTCGAAGTCGCGGAACTCCCGCTTGTCCCAGACCTTCACGGCGCGGAAGTTGCGGTTGCCGTCCTGGCCGATGCGCACCCCTTCGGGATTGTAGCCATAGGCGCCGAAGGGGGAGGTGCCGGCGGTGCCGATCCACTTGCTGCCGCCCTGGTGGCGTCCCTTCTGCTCCTCAAGGCGCTTCTTCAGGGTTTCCAGCAAGGCATCGAGGCCGCCGAGGGCCTCGATCTGCTGCTTCTCCTCTTCCGTGAGGTGCTTCTCGGCGAGCTTGCGCAGCCAGTCCTGCGGGATGGAATGGCCCTCCTCGCCCAAAGCCGCCTCCAGCCCCTTGAAGCACTGGCCGAAGACCTGATCGAAGCGGTCGAGGTGGCGCTCATCCTTCACCAGAGTGGCGCGGGCGAGGTAATAGAAGGCGTCCACCTGGCGGCCGGCCACGTCCTTGTCCATGGCCTCCATGAGGGTGAGATATTCACGGACGGAAACCGGGACGCCGGCCGACTTGAGGGCCTCGAAGAAGGCGATGAACATGCGAGCCCCTGCCCTCCCGCGTCCGAAGCGGACGATGACCGGAGAATAGCCATCGCGCCGCGCCGACGCAAAGTGCGCCGGGCCGAAGGCCGCGCCTCGGTTTGAAACCGCGCGGGGCGACCGGGCGCAGGGCGGACCCCTTTCCTGCCTGCGGGAAACGGCAGGGAGGAGGAACGCGGCGCTCGCGTCCTGCGTCCGGCTCAGGTGGAGAGGTCGCCCCCTCCCCACCCTTCCCCGCTGGCGGGAGCGGGCGTTTCGGCACCGCCGCATTTCAGCCCGGGACACCGCCGGGCCACGGGCCGGGGCGGCAAGTCGGCGGAAGGCGCCGCAGCCGGCGACGGCCGGTTCTGGCGCGGTCCGCCGGCGGTCGGAACCGGCTCCCAAACGAAAACCGCCCCGGCGGTCGGCCGGGGCGGTTCGAGGTCAGGCTGTGCGTGGCGGAGAATACTTCCGCCGTGCCCTCAGGCTCTCAGTTCACGCCGTAGAGGTAGCTGTTGGTGTGTGCGAAGGATTCCACCGTGGTGGCGCCGAGCAGGACGAGGTTCAGGAACTTGGTGAGTTCCACCGATCCGGCATTGGCGATGTAGAGCACGTCCTTGTTCCGCATGGGCACCTTGGTGGCCAGGAGATAACCGGTCGGCTCACGGAAGTTGACGGTGTAGATGGTGGGGATGCGCGGCTCGCGCACGTCCGACACGTCCACGCCCATGCGCTCAAGTGTGGCGCGGCTTTCCACCCGGTAGAGGAAGATGGACTGCGGGTCCGCCTGCCCATCAATCAGGCCCTCGGCCTTCGCCACCGCTTCGCTCAGGCTGACGGTGTCGTCGGCAAAGGGGAATTGTCCCTGCTTGCCGGACGCGCCGAAGGCCAGGAAGGTGCGCGCGCGGGCGTAGACGTAAAGGGTGTCGCCCGGCTGGAGGTAGATGTTGTTGGACGGATCGCGCACCAGGCGCCGGAAGCTGATGGTCGCGTCGCGATTGCCACGCTGCAAGGTCACGAACATGTCGTAATCCTTGTTCGCGGTGGCGCCGGCGCGGCTGAGGGCGTCCAGCACCCGTTCGCCGTTGGAGCGCAGCGGAAACTTCAGCGGCGCCCCCACCTCACCGAGGACGGTGATGGAGTTGGCACGCTGCTCCTTGACCGTGACCACGGCCTGGGGCTCGATGGCCCGGTTCCGCAGGCGCTCGACAATCTCCTTCTCCACCTGGGACGGCTGGAGGCCGGCGGCCTTCACCTGCCCGGCATAGGGAACGGAGATGAAGCCGTTGCTGTCCACTTCCTGGATCGGAATATCGACGAAGTTACCGGCACGGGAGGCCGCTTCCGCCGGAATGAAGAGGCCGCCGGAAGACGCTTCGAAGATGGAGACGCCCACCAGGTCGCCCACACCGATCTTCACGTCCGGGATGGCGCGGCGATCATTGTGGAAGGTGCCGATCAGCCCCTCGCCGTCGATCTCCGCAAGGACGCGAACCACATTCGCATTCATCGGAACCAGCTTGTAGCCGATACCGTCCAGATCCTGCGTCTGCGGGTTGCGGACCTCTGCGCTGTAGGGTCCAGACGCGGGAAGAAGATTGCAGCCACTGACCGCTGCGGCCACCGCAATGCAACCGGCGATCCGAAGGCGGCCAAGCCAATTTTGACGGGAAAGGAACACTGGCGTCACCCCCTCATGCATGGGGGTTTCGTAACACGGAGCGGATCAGCAGAACATTCCCGACGGGCGTGGAATCCTGTCCCAGCCGGCATTTGCCCCACCTTGTGGCTTTAGGGCAACAATAGTGACACTTACCATGATACCCCTTAATAAATAAACCAAGTGTTTATGCTCAGTTTTTCAATAGAAACGGCGCAACAACTTGAGCGGAACCATAAATGGTGCAATGCCCGCGCAGGCATGACGAATCACCGGCGCCGGTCCGGCGCCCGTCGTCTCCGCCGAGGCGCGGCGACTCAGGTGGAAATGAGGAAGCGGTCCCCGCCTTCCAGCACCAGGCAGGTCAGATGGCCGGTGGCATAGGCGCCGGTATCGATGTTGATGCGGTTGGCGAACACTTCCGGCTCCCGCTTCGGGGTATGCCCGTGCACCACGCAATGGCCGAACCAGTCCTGGCAATCGAGGAACTCGCCGCGAATCCAGAGCATGTCGGCCCGCTGCTGTTCCTCCAGCGGCACGCCGGGCTTCAGGCCGGCATGGACGAAGGCATAGTTGCCGCACGCATAGCTGGTGGCGAGGTCGCGCAGGAAATGGATGTGTTCCTGCCGCACGGCGGAACGCCACCGCAACCACAGGTGCCCCTCGTCCAGCCCCGGCTGCGGCGGAACGTAGGAGAACACCGTTTCCAGGCCGCCCATGCGCAGCCAGCGCGAAAACGCATCGCGCGAGGCCAGCGAATCCAGCATCACCTCTTCATGGTTGCCGGAAAGGAACACGGTGCGCCGCGTCCGGGCGCGCGCCAGCAGGGCATCGAGAACGCCGGCCGATTGCGGCCCGCGGTCCACATAGTCGCCCAGATAGACCTCGATGCAGTCGGGGCCGGGATGCTCCGCCATGTCCTCGTCGATGGCCGCATGCAGGGCCGTCAAGAGATCGAGCCGACCATGGATGTCGCCAATGGCGTAGACGCGCATATGGTCCGGAACCAATGGAATCGCCGGATCTGTCACATCATCGTCAGCAAGGGCCGGTCGAAGCTTCAGCAAGGTCATGGCCACTTTCCCGCCCGGCCTGCGCAAGCGCACAGCCGAAAGAAGCACTTAGTCTAACACGGGAATTCGATTCCCGCGAGGGTCTCGTTGCAATGCAGCATCAGGGGCGGGAATGGGATTGCCGTTCTTTACCTCCGATCACCGACCTGTGATATTCCACAGCCGGCGCATTTCGGAGCACGCATCTCGGGGGCAGGCGATGGCGTTCGATATTGCTGCGCTGGCCCTCGTGATCGAGGCGATGGTCGGCTATCCGCCCGCCCTGGTGCGGCGGATCGGGCATCCGGTGATCTGGATCGGCCGCCTCATCGTCGTCCTGGACCATCGCCTCAACCGGCCGGGCATGTCTGCCGGCCGGCGGCGGCTGATGGGTGTATTCGCCCTCGGCGTGGTGGTGGTGGCGGCGGCGGTGCCGGCGCAGGCGCTGGAGAGCCTCCTCAGCCCCCTGCCCTTCGGCCTGCTCGGGCTCGGGCTTCTGGGCAGCACCCTCATCGCCCAGCGCTCCCTGCACTGGCACGTGGCCCAGGTGGCGGCGGCGCTGGACACCGGCAGCCTCGAGGCGGCGCGCAAGGCGGTGGGCCACATCGTCGGGCGCGATCCGCAGACGCTGGACGAGGCCGGCGTCGCCCGCGCCGCCATCGAGAGCCTGGCCGAGAACTTCTCCGATGGCGTGGTCGCGCCCACCCTGTGGTTGTGCGTCGGCGGCCTTGCCGGCGGGGCGGCCTACAAGGCGCTGAACACGGCCGACAGCATGATCGGCCATCTCACCGAGCGCCACGCCGCCTTCGGCTGGGCCGCCGCCCGCACCGACGATTATGTGAACCTGCCGGCCTCGCGCCTCGCCGGAATGCTCCTCATCGCCGCCGCCGCCCTCACCCGCGGGGCGGATGCATCGGCGGCGCACCGGGCCATGCTGCGCGACGCCCCGCGCCACCGCTCCCCCAATGCCGGTTGGTCGGAAGCCGCCATGGCCGGCGCCCTGGGCCTGAAGCTGAACGGCCCCAAGGTCTATGCCGGCGTCCTCACCGAGGATGCCTTCATGGGCGACGGCCGGCGCGCGGCGGACGCGAACGACATCCGCGCCGCTTTGCGGCTCTACCGGCGGGCGGATTTTCTGCTGGTTCTGCTGGTGTTCGCCGGCGTGGGGCTGATGCTCACCTGGCAAGGGTGAGCAGGCGGTCAAGGTCGAGATGCGCTTCCAGATGGGCGGCGAGCCGGTCGAGGATGTCCTCGATTCCGCTCTCATAGGCCGCCTGCACGCCCACCCCGCCCAGCGCCGCCAGCCAGGCCCCGCGCAGGGCATCGGAGGCGAACAGGCCATGCACATAGGTGCCGGCGATGCGTCCGCAGGGCGAAACCGCCCCCTCCGCCCGCCCGTCCGGCAGGGTGGCGAACGGGCGCTGTGCGTCGGGGCCGGCGGTCACGCCCATGTGCATCTCATAGCCGTGGAAGGGCGCCCCAAGGGCGGTTCCCGCCACCTCCAGCAGCCGTTTTTCGGCGGACAGCACCGTGTGCACCCGCAGCAGGCCGAGGCCGCGGGCGATGCGCGGCTCGCCCTCTATGCCTTCCGGGTCGGCCACGGTCTCGCCCAGCATCTGGTATCCGCCGCACAGGCCGGTGACACGCCCGCCGCGCCGGGCAAAGGCGAGGATGTCGTGATGCAGGCCCTCGGACCGCAGCGCCGCCAGATCGGCGATGGTGGCCTTTGAGCCGAGCAGCAGCACCATGTCCGTGTCCAGCGGCAGGGTGTCGTGGGGGCGCAGGCGGCGCACCTCCACCAGGGGTTCCGCATCCAGCGGGTCGAGGTCGTCGAAATTGGAGACATGGGGCAGGATGGGCACCGCCACCTTCACCCCGGCCCCGGGCTTGGGCGGCGGCGGGGCATTGAGCGCCAGCGCGTCCTCCGCCGGCAGGCGCGCCGCATCGGGGAAATGGGGCACGAGGCCCAGCGCCGCCCAGCCGGTGCGGCGGGCAATGGTGTCCATGCCCGCGGCGAACAGGGCCGGGTCGCCGCGGAAGCGGTTCACCACGAAGCCGCAGATCAGGGCCGCATCCGCCGGGTCGATCACCGCCCTGGTCCCCACCAGGCTTGCGATGACCCCGCCGCGGTCGATGTCGCCCACCAGAACCACCGGCACCCCGGCGGCGCGGGCGAAGCCCATGTTGGCGATGTCGGCGGCGCGCAGGTTCACCTCGGACGCGCTGCCCGCCCCCTCCACCAGCACAAGGTCCGCCTCCGCCGCCAGGCGGCCGTAGCTGTCCAGCACGAAGCCGAGCAGATCGCGCTTCAGCCCCTGGTAGGCGGCGGCGGTGGCGGTGGCGTGCACCCGCCCCTGCACCACCACCTGCGCCCCGCTGGCCCCCTGCGGCTTCAGCAGCACGGGGTTCATATGCACGCTGGGCGCCACCCCCGCCGCCCGCGCCTGCAGCGCCTGGGCGCGGCCGATCTCGCCCCCGTCGGCGGTCACCGCCGCATTGTTGGACATGTTCTGCGGCTTGAACGGACGCACCACGAGCCCGCGCCGGGTGAAGGCGCGGGCCAGGCCCGCCACCAGCAGGGACTTGCCCACATCCGAGCCGGTGCCCTGCACCATGAGGGCGCGCGCGGCCATGGGGCTCAGAACTCGATGCCGGCCTGCGCCTTGACGCCGGCCGAGAAGTGGTGCTTCACGAGGCCCATCTCGGTGACGAGATCGGCCGCCGCCACGAGAGCGGGCTTCGCATTGCGGCCCGTCACCACCACATGCAGGCCGGGGCGCCGGGCGGCCAGAGCGGCCACCACCTCGGCAAGGTCCAGATAGTCATAGCGCAGGGCGATGTTCAGTTCGTCCAGCACCAGAAGGTCGATGGTGTCGTCCGCCATCAGCTCCCGGGCGCGGGCGAAGGCGCGGGCTGCGGCGGCGCGGTCGCGGGCGAGGTCCTGCGTCTCCCAGGTGAAGCCCTCCCCCATGGTGTGCCACACCACCCGGTCGCCGAAGGCGGCAAAGGCCTGCGCCTCGCCGGTCTGCCACGCGCCCTTGATGAATTGCACCACCCCCACGCGCCCGCCCCGGCCCAGCATGCGCAGGGCAAGGCCGAAGGCGGCCGTGCTCTTGCCCTTGCCGGGGCCGGTATGGACGATGAGCAGGCCCTTCTGAAGGGTCTTCTGCGCCACCTCCTCGTCCTGCACGGCCTTGCGCTTGAGCATCTTCGCGCGGTGGCGGGCGGCCTCAGGGTCCTCCGGCGTGGGGGATGCGGGCGGGGGCGTTCCGGGGGGAAGGGTCACGGCAGGTCGTCCTTCACGGTCAGCGGCAGGCCGGCCACCACCAGCACCACCCGGCGGGCGCGGCGCGCGAGCCTCTGGTTGAGCAGGCCGGCGGCATCGCGGAAACGGCGCGCCAGGGCATTGTCCGGCACGATGCCGAAGCCGACCTCGTTGGCGACGCAGACGGTGAGGCCGGCGCGGGCGCCAAGGGCGGCCTCCAGCGCGGCGCCCTCGGCGTCCAGGTCGTGGCCGGCGATCAGGTGGTTGGTGAGCCACAGGGTCAGGCAGTCCACCAGCGCCGGCCGGCCGGCGGGCAGCGCCGCCAGGGCGCCGGCAAGATCGAACGGGGCTTCCACCGTGTCCCAGCCGGCCCCGCGGCGATCCCGGTGGAGGGTGATGCGGGCCGCCATCTCGGCATCCCGCACGCCCTCGAAATCGCTGCGTGCGGTGGCCACATAGGCCCAAGGCGCGGGCATGGCCTCCACCAGCGCCTCGGCATGGCGGCTCTTGCCGGAGCGCGCGCCGCCCAGCACCAGCACCAGCCCGCCCGTGTGCGCCGCGGCCATCCCTCAGGCCGAGGCGTTGCGCGGCTTCAGATGGCCGTTCACATACGCGGCCACCCCATCCTCCAGGGAGGTGAACGGCCGGCGGAAGCCCGCGGCGCGCAGCTTGGCCATGTCCGCCTGGGTGAAATACTGGTAGGCCTTCCTCAGGCTCTCGGGCATGTCCACGTAAGTGATGTTCGGTTCGGCGCCGAGGGCGGCAAACACCGCCGTCGCGAGATCGGCGAAGGAGCGCGCCTGGCCGGTGCCCACGTTGAAGATGCCCGACACGTCCGGGCTTTCCAGCAGCCAGCGCACCACCTCCACGCAATCGCCCACATAGACGAAATCGCGCAGCTGCCCGCCGTCCGCATAGCGCGGATCGTGGGACTTGAAGAGGGTGACGCTCTCGCCGGCCGCGGCGGCGGGGTAGATCTTGTGCACCACCGAGCGCATGTCGCCCTTGTGGCCTTCCCCGGGGCCATAGACGTTGAAGAAGCGCAGGCCCGCGAACTGCGGCGGGCGCGGCCGGCCCTCGGCCACGTCGGCCATGATGCGGCGGTCCACGAACGCCTTGCTCCAGCCGTAGGGGTTCAGAGGGGCGAGGCCGGCGAGGGCCGCGGCGTCCTCGGAATCGCTGAAGCCGCTGGTGCCGTCGCCATAGGTGGCCGCCGACGAGGCGTAGACGAAGCCCAGCGCCTTGCGCGCGCACAGCTCCCACAGGTCGAGGGTGGCGCGGATGTTGCGGGTGACGATCTTGTCCGCGTCCCGCTCGGTGGTGGCGGAGATGGCGCCCATGTGCACCACCGCGGCCAGCCGGCCGCCTTCCTGCGCCACGAAGCTGTTGATGGCCTCCGGGCGGATCACGTCATGCAAGGCGATGTCGGCGATGTTGCGCCATTTCGGCCCGTCCTCCAGCCAGTCGGCCACCACCACGCGGTAGCCGTCCTCGGCGGCGGCGCGGGCGATGTTGGAGCCGATGAAGCCGGCCCCGCCGGTGACGAGGAGAAGATCACGGCTCATGGCCGCCGGTTGCGTCATCTGGCTGTCCCTCCTCGGGCTCGGTCGGACGCGGGATGTGACATGCCGGCTCAGCTCTTGTCCATGGCCGGCGCCGCCGCACCCCGCAGCCGGGCGAGCGCAGCAAAGACCGCGCCAGGGGCGAGATCGGCGAGGCAGGGCGGGCCTTCGCGCACTTCGGGAGCGATGCGGCAGGCGGCCTTTTCGCACGGGGCGCAGGGGCGTGTCGCCTTCATCTCCAGCGCATGCGGACCGAACAGGCCGGTCAGCACCGGATCAGTGGGGCCGTAAAGCCCTAAGGTGGGCACGCCATAGGCCGCCGCCAGATGGCCGAGCCCGGTATCCACGCTGACCACCCCCGCCGCGCCGGCGATCACCGGGGCGAGGCTTTCCAGCGTCTGCGGCGGCAGCAGCCGCACATGGGCGAAGCCTGTGGCGATGGCGGCGGCCCGCGCCTGCTCGGCCGCGCCATGGGCGAACAGCGCCACCTCCAGCCCCGCCGCCCCGGCCGCTTCGGCAAGGCCGCGCCAGCCGGCCAGGGTCCAGGTCTTGGTGGGCCAGGTGGTGCCGTGGAGCAGCACCAGATAGGGCTTTCGTCCCGCCTCCGGCGCGGCGCGCAGGCCCGAATCCGCCGGCCGCCCCTCGATGCCGTAGCCGAGGGCGCCAGCCATGAGCTTGCGGATGCGCACCGCCATATGTTCGGTTTCCGGCACATGGTGGCGCCGGCCATAGGTGGCGGCCGCCAGGCCCTCGCGGGCGCTGGCGCGGTCGAAGCCGTGGCGCGGGCCGTGCGCCAGCAAGGCGACGGCGGCACTCTTCAGCAGGCCCTGGGCGTCGATGATGCAGTCGTAGCGGGTGGCGGCGAGGGCGGCGCGCACCCGCCCCGCCTCGCCGCTGCGAAGTGCGCAAACCGGCCGCCGCAGCAACCGCCGCAAGGGAACCTCGATCACCCGTGTGACCGCCGGATGCAGCCGCGCCACCGGCGCGAACGCCTCTTCCACCGCCCAGTGGAGTTCGAGGCCGGGCACCGCCGCCAGGGCATCCGTCAGCGCCGGGAACGTGTGCACCACGTCGCCCAGCGAGGACAGCTTCACCAGCAGCACCTTCATCTTTGCATCTGTTCCACCGCCGCCAGCACCTCCTCGGCGGCGATCTCCTCCAGGCAGGCGAGGGTCTTCAGGGGGCATTCGCGCTTGTGGCAGGGCCGGCACGGCAGATCGCGCGCCACCACCCGGGCGAAGGGCGATGCCGGCGGCGTCATCTTCTCGGAGGAGGCGCCGTAGAGCACCACCAGCCGCCGGTCGAAGGCGCCGGCCACGTGCATCAGGCCGGAATCGTTGGACACCACCACATCCGCCTGGGCGAGGATGGCGGCCGCCTCGATGAGGGTGGTGCGGCCCACCAGATTGTCCACCGGCACCCCTGCCCCCGCCTCGATGGCGGCGGCGCTCTCGGCATCCTTGGGCGAGCCGAGGATGCGGATGCGATAGCCCGCGGCCACGGCCAACGCCGCCAGCCGGGCGAACTTCGCCGCCGGCCAGCGCTTGGCCGGGCCATATTCGGCGCCGGGGCAGAGCACCAGCACGGGCCCTTCCCCCGGCAGCGGGAACTTGGCGGCGGTCACATCCACCGCGCCGTCGGGCAGGATGAGGCGCGGGCGCGCGGCACGGGCGATGGAGCCGGGGGGCAGGCCGAGGGCGACGAAGCGGTCGAGGGTGCGCGCGGTCTTGCGGTTGGGGTCCGGGCGCGCGTCCGTCAGGAGCGCGGTGCGCAGCTCCGCTTTGTAGCCCACGCGCTCGGGAATGCCGGCGGCCAGCGGGACGATGGCGGCCTTGAAGGCGCGGGGCAGGATGATGGCCTTGCCGTAGCCCTCGCTGCGCAGGGCGCGGCCGGCGCGCCAGCGGGCGAGAAGCCCGAGCTCGCCATGGCCCATGCCGAGGGGAATGGTGCGGCGGACGCCGGGAATCATGCGCGCGACGGGCAAAGCGGCGGGCGGCGCCAGCACGTCGATGGGGCGCCCGGGCTCACGCAGCCGAAGCACGTCCACCAGGCTCGCCGCCATGACCATGTCGCCGACCCAGGAAGGACCGACCAGGAGCAGCGGCGAAACGGAACCGAGGGCACGCATGCGAACGCTCGCGGGGAAAGAGGCTCGCGTCATTGCAAGGCGCGCCCGCCGCGTCAAGGGTCATCGCGCTGGACCCGGCGGGCGCACATGTCATGAACGCACCTGGACGCCTCAGGCGGCCGGGCGGACCGCCTTCTCGACGGAGGCCTTCAGGGGGGCGGAGGTGTCCGCGGCCACCTTCTGGGCGAAGGCGGAGAGGTCCTTGGCCTGGCTGCTCAGCGACTCGAACTGCTTGCGGGCGTGGCCGGTGGACAGTTCCACGGCCTCGGCCACGGTCTTCGCGCCCAGCAGGGAGCTGTAATAGTCGAAGGCGGAATTGAAATTCGCCTGCACCGCCTCGAACACCTTGGTGTTGTACTGGGCGACGCCCTTGCTGGCGGTGGTGTAGGTATCCTCCAGAGCAGTGTTCACCTGCTCGGCGGCACCCTTGATCTTGGAGTAGTTCTCGCGGACGGCGGCGAGGCCCTTTTCAGCGGCCTCGCGAACAGCGGGAGGCACTTCCACGCTGGGGGCACCATTGGTCGAGAACGCCTTTTTCGCGGCTTCGATCTGGTCCTGATAGGCCTTGATGAAGGTGTCGTTCATGTGATCCTCGGAGAAACGGCGGGCCGGTCCGTGCGCCGAGGCACGCCCATGCGAAAGCCGAAGAGCACCGCCGCGCCGATGTGCATTGCGCACCCCGACACGACCGGCGGCATCCTTCGATCTGAAGCGATGGCAGCAGTGAAACCCCGACCCCTTGACTTATAGCCGAAGGCTTCGTGCAGCGCAAAAACAAATTCCGCGCTGCACAAGCGTGGGTTGCCCCGCGTCAGTAGGCCTGGTTCGGGTCCGTGGCCTGGGAAACCGTGGTGGCGGCATGATCGGCGGCGGCCTGGGCATCGCGCACCGCGCTTTCGCTCATGGACTTGAAGTCCTGCGCGGCGTTCTGGGCGTTGGCGGCGGCCGTCTCGGTCAGGCTCTTCAGGCGCTCGGCAAGGGCCCGGGCGTGCTCGTCGAGGCTGCGGACGGTGGATTCGCCCAGCGACTTGGCATCGGCACCGAGGGCCTTGGCCTGCTCCGCCACAGTCTTCATCTGGTTGGAGAGGAACTCGGCCTGCAGGCCCATCATCTCCTGCGGGGTCTTCGCGGTGACGAGCTTGTGCAGGAAGTCGAAGCTGGCTTCCACGTTGGCTTCCATGAGGCCGATGGCCTTCTGGCGCAGATCCAGCATGCCGGAACGCACTTCCTCGAACCGTCCTTCCGTGTCGCCCACGGCCGAACGCGCGTTCTGAAACAGCGTCTCGAAGGCCTGGCGGGCCTGCGCCACGTTCTTTTCCGCGATGGCACGCATTTCCGCGGGCATTTCCAGGTCCGGACCGAACTTCGTCGTCATGGCCGTAACTCCTCCGGGTTTTGCGGCGCGGCGCGAGCATCCGCCCCGACATCCGATCTTAGTATGCGCCACCTGCGCTTCGGCAATATGAAAGGCGTTTTTCCGGGGTGATTGCACTGACGTTAATCAATCGCCATGACTATGCGGGCCATCGTAGCGCCAAGGATCCGGGCCGGCCGCGGCGGAATGGACGAACGCGAAGACATGACCACGACGAGCGCACGCCCCCTTCCCGGGCCGCAGGCCGCCCTTTCGCCCCTCGGCCGCGATGACCTTGCGTCCTTTCTCGTCGCCCTGCCCTCCGCCCTCGTGCTGCACGCCACGGCCGCATGCGCCGGCCTTGGGGTGAGCGAAGGCACGAGCGCGCCGGCGGCGGTGGCCCGCGCCGCCCGGGACCTGGGGCGCATTCCCCTGCGCAGCTTCGGCTTCGCCCGCCTGCGCCTGCCCGGCAGCCTTGCGCCCCGCCTCTTCCGCTATGCGCCGCTGGCCCTGCCGGCGGGTCCGGCGGTGCTGTTCGCCGATCCCGCCGCCTTCCGCAACGACGGCGCACCGGCGCCGCGGGTCTCGCGCACCCTTTTTGCCCCGCCGGTGCCGGCGGAATTCTCCACCCGCATGGTGCAGCCCCAGCGCATCACCTTCGAGACCGATGCGGACGGCCGCCTCACCGCCCTGTCGCCGCTGCTGGCGCAGGCGCTGGGGGCGCGCGCGGACGCCGTGCTCGGACGCACCCTCGCGGCGCTGGAGGCGGACGGCACCCTGATGTCGGACGGAGCGGCGGCGCAGGCCATGGCCGCCGGCGAATGCTTCGCCGACCTGCGCGTGCGGGTGCCGGCCCAGGCCGTGGGGGAAGTGACGCTGGATCTCGATATCGGCGGCGTTCCCCTGCGCGATGGCGCCGGACGGCTGCGGGCGTTCCGCGGCTTCGGCGTGCTGCGCGCGGCGCCCGCCGCCACGGCCCGGCGCCCCTTCACCCCCGACCCGATGCCCGTGGCGGCGGAGGGTCCCGCCCGCGACGCCGCGCGGGACGCCGCCTTCGGCGAGAATGTGGTTCCCCTGCGCGGCGGCAGCCTTTCGCCGCAGGAGCGCTCCGCCTTCCGCGAGATTGCGCGCACCCTCGCCGCCGCCATCGAGGACTGGCCGAAGCCGCCAACGGGCGCCGCCCCCGAGGTGGAGCCGGAGAGCGATGGGGACGGCGAACCCGAGGCCATCGGCGCGCCGGCCGCCCTGCGCGAAGCGGACCTTCTGGATCGCCTGCCCATGGGCCTCGTGGTGCAGCAGGACGGCGAAATCGCCTATGCCAACCGCACCTTCCTGGCCTGGACCGGCTGGAGCGAGCTGGACGATCTGTGCGCCGCCGGCGGGCTTGATGCGGTGCTGGGCCGCGAGGCCAACGGCGCGCTCCTCCTCAACGGCCGCGACGGCGCGCGCATGCCCGCCGACGTGCGGCTGGTGGCGGCCCCTTTCCTCGGCCGCCCGGCCCTGCTGCATGTGGTGCGCCGGCTGGAGCCGCAGCCCGATCGCGAGGAGCGCGCGGTGGCGCGCCGCGAGGCGCTCGACATGGTGCCCTGGCCGGTGTTCCTGCTGGAGGCGGAAGGCACCATCCGCCTTGCCAACCGCGCCGCCGGCGCGCGTCTCGGCTTCGCGCCGGACGAACTGGCCGGCGAACCCTTCACCGCCGCCATCTTTCCGCAGGAGCGGGCCGCGGCCGTTGCGGCCCTGGACCGCGCGGCCGCGCAGGGCGGGTCCCTGCAGGCGGAGCTGGTGCTGAGAAACCGGGCGGGCGACGCCATCCGCGTGCGGGCCGGCCTGACCCGCGCGGGCGCCGACGACCAGCTGTTGTGCGTTGTCGTGGGCGACACCGAGCCGGGGCCCGCCGCCCCGCCGGACGATCTGCTGCCGCGCCTCGCCCGGCGCATGATGGACCGGCTTTCCGCCCCCATGGCCACAGCGCTGGCCTTTGCCGATTCGCCGGCAGCGGACGACGACGCAATGCCCGGGCCGGTGCGCGAGGCGCTCGCCAGCCTGCGCCGGTCGCTGGGCGACCTTGCGGCGCTGGCGGCCCATGAGGCCCCGCCCGTGCATGGCTGCGTGGATGTGGCGGCGCTGGTGCGCGACACCCTCGCCGCAATCGCGCCGGCCGCCCGGCGCCGGCATGTGGCGCTGCGCCCGGACCTGCCGGATGAGGTGTCCGTCGTCAGCGACGCACCGCGCCTGTCGCGGCTGGTGCGGCTGATGATCGAGGATGCCGTGGCCGCGACCCCTGCGGGCGGCGCCGTGAGCGTTTCGCTGTGCGTCGAGCCCGGGACGGCCGGCGGTGCCGTGCTGCAGGTCTGCGATGGCGGGCCCGCGCTGGATGAGGTGTCACGCGCCGCGGCCCTTGATCCGCTGCAGGGGGGAGCGCCGGACGGCACCGATCGCTTCAGCGCCGCCGGTCTTCCCCTGCGCGCCGCGCGGCTGAAGGCGGAGGCCGAGGCGCTGGGCGCCGGCTTCAGCCTGCGGCCCGATCTCGCCCGCGGCATGATCGCACGGCTGGCCCTGCCCGCCTGAGGATGCGGGCACCGCTTGCGGTGCCGGTGCACCTCCCGATGCAGATCTGCAAAATGGAATTACTCGAATCTACGGGTCGATGACTGTCGGGATGCGGCAGGAACCACCATGTCGCAATTCTACGGAGTTGACGCGGACCCTGGAACTCTGCGAAAAATGTAATAGAAACAGGATTTTAGAAGAATTCCAATTCAGCAGATTTGAGCCCGGCCATGATCGTTTGTTCATGCAATGTCTTTTCTGACCGTCAGGTGCTCGATGTTTGCTCGGGCAGCAACCCACGCACGCCGGGCGAGGTCTACCGATGCCTCGGCTGCTCCCCCCAATGCGGGCGCTGCGCCCGCACCATCCGTGCCCTCATGGATCAGGCCCAGGCGCATAATTGCGGCGCCTGCGCCGAAGACTGCCCCGTGGCGGCCATAACGGGCCTCGTCGCGGCGGAATAATTCACTTTCACACCCCGAGCCTTTTTGCTTCCCGGGCCTTCCCGGGTAGCCGGGAACCGACGGCTTGTAACGAGGTTAGAATTGGTCTAACTGTCAATTCAAACGAAACGATGCCAGTTCACAACGGCATCGGGGACCAGGAGCAAATCATGAAGGGCGATCCCAAGGTCATTGAGTACCTCAACCGGGGTCTGCGTTCGGAGCTCACCGCCATCAACCAGTACTGGCTGCATTACCGCATGCTGGACAACTGGGGCTACAAGGCGCTGGCGAAGAAGTGGCGTGCCGAATCGATCGAAGAGATGGTTCACGCCGACAAGTTCACCGACCGCATCCTGTTCCTGGACGGCTTCCCGAACATGCAGGTGCTCGACCCGCTGCGGATCGGCCAGGACGTCAAGGAGATCCTCGACGCCGACCTCGCCGCCGAGCTCGACGCCCGCGCCCTCTACCAGGAAGCGGCGACCTACTGCCATTCCGTGAAGGACTATCCGAGCCGCGACCTCTTCGAGGAGCTGATGGCGGACGAGGAAGGCCATATCGACTTCCTGGAAACCCAGCTCGACCTCGTCTCCAAGCTCGGGCTGCAGCTCTACGCGCAGCACCACATCGGCGAGTTGGACGAAGACTGAACGCGCACCCATCTCGCGCCTGCAAGAAAGCCCGGCCTCGCGCCGGGCTTTTTATTGCCGGGTCGGGCTCCCTGCCCGCGGGGAATGGCAGGACACGGGGTCAAGAGTTATAATTAGAGTGATTAAAAACAAAGAATTAGATGATTTCCAATGTTCTCCTCCTCACCGGCTTCTTCATTGACGCTGGGAGAAGCGAAGCGCTAGAGCCGTGGCCATGGGATTGCGTCGCAATCCGCATTCGACGGCGAATTCTGATCCTGGAGCCCAGGTAAAACCACTGTCCGATTGCGTTCAATCTGGCAGTCCCGGCCCGGTCAGGTTCGAAATTCTCGGTTCGGCCCGCTGAACAGAGATAGCGCAGGGGACGTTACATGGCCCGGTTCCGCGTGATCAAAAGCCTCCTCCTCGGCGGGGCGCTTCTCTTCGGCGGCGGCAGCGCCGGCGCGCAGGAGGTGGTGAACATCTACACCACCCGCGAGCCGGGCCTCGCCGCCCCGCTGTTCGAGGCCTTCACCAAGGCCACCGGCATCGAGGTGAAGAGCGTCTTCATCAAGGACGGCCTGGCCGAGCGCGTGAAGGCCGAGGGCGCCACATCCCCCGCCGACATCCTGATGACGGTGGACGTGGGCAACCTTCTGGACGTGGTGGACGCGGGAATCACCCAGCCGGTGGAGACGCCGGCGCTGAAGGCCGCCATTCCCGCCAACCTGCGCGATCCCGCCGGCAACTGGTATGCGCTCTCGCTGCGCGCCCGCCTCGTCTACACCGCCAAGGACGTGGTGAAGCTCGACGCCATCACCTACGAACAGCTCGCCGATCCCAAGTGGAAGGGCAAGGTGTGCATCCGCTCGGGCCAGCACCCCTATAACGTCGCCCTGGTGGCGGCCTACATCGTCCATCACGGCGAGGCGAAGGCCGAGGAATGGCTGCGCGGCGTGAAGGCCAATCTCGCCCGCAAGGCCGCAGGCGGCGACCGCGAAGGCGCGCGCGACATCCTCGGCGGCATCTGCGACCTGGCGGTGGGCAATTCCTATTATGTGGGCCTGATGCGCTCCGGCAAGGGCGGCGCCGACCAGAAGAAGTGGGGCGACGGAATCGGCGTGCTGCTGCCCACCTTCGAGGGCGGCGGCACCCATGTGAACGTCTCCGGCGCCGCCGTGGCCAAGAATGCGCCCCATAAGGCGGCCGCCATCAAGTTCATGGAATTCGCCGTCTCCCCCACCATGCAGGCGGTCTATGCCCAGCAGAACATGGAATATCCGGTGATTGCCGAAGCCGGGATCGACCCCGTCATCGCCGGGCTGGGCAAGCTGAAGGTGGACCCCATCTCGCTGGTGGACATCGCCAAGAACCGCAAGCGCGCCAGCGAACTCATCGACAAGGTGGGCTTCGACAACTGATCCGCGCCCGACCGTGACCGACACCACCCTGGGGCCGCCGCGTCCGGCCGCCCCGCAGATGCCCGGCGTGCGGCAGCTGCTGGCCTTTGGGCGGCTGTCGCCGCTGCTTGCGGCCTCCGGGCTGGTGGCGCTGTTCGTGCTGCTGCCGCTCCTCGCCCTCGCCGGAATCGCGGCGCAGGGGTCGGGCGACATGTGGCCCCACCTCATCGCCACCGTGCTGCCGGATGCCCTGCTGCAGACCGGCATGCTGCTGGTGGGCGTGGGCGTGCTGACCTTGGTCATGGCGGTGCCGTGCGCCTTCCTGGTGGCCACCTGCACGTTTCCCGGCCGCCGCGTGCTGGAATGGGCGCTGCTGCTGCCGCTGGCCGTGCCGGGCTATATCGTCGCCTTCTCCTATCTCGATGTCCTGCACCCCCTCGGCCCGGTGCAGGAGGCGCTGCGCGCCCTGCTCGGCATCGCCAACCCACGGGACCTGCGCCTGCCGGACGTGCGCTCCACCGGCGGCTGCATCCTGGTGCTTTCGGCGGTGCTCTACCCTTATGTCTACCTCTCGGCCCGGGCGAGCTTCGTGCTGCAGTCCGCCGCCGCTCTGGAGGTCGCCCGCACCCTCGGGGCCAGCCGCACCCGCGCCTTCCTGCGCATCGCCCTGCCGCTGGCGCGCCCGGCCATCGTCGCCGGCCTCACCTTGGTGCTGCTGGAGACGCTGGGCGACATCGGCGCGTCGGAATTCCTCGGCGTGCGCACCCTCACCGTGTCCATCTATTCCACCTGGGTGAACCGCTCCAATCTGCCCGGCGCGGCGCAGATCGCCCTGGTCATGCTGTCGCTGGTGCTGGTGCTGATCCTGGTGGAGCGGGCGGCGCGGCGGGCGAAGCGATTCGTGGCCACCGGCTCGGCCCGTCCGCAGGCGCCCACCGCGCTCACCGGCCTTGCCGGCCTTGCCGCCGCGGCCTGGTGCGCGGTTCCGGTGACGCTGGGCTTCCTCGTGCCCTTCACCCATCTGGCCGTGTCGGCGGTGCGGCGGGTGAGCGAGACGGGACTGCCCGAGCGGATCTTCGGCGAGGCTTTCACCACATCGGTCATCGCCCTGTGCGCCACCGCGCTCGCCATCGGCCTCGGGCTGGTGGTGACGGAGGCCCAGCGCCTCACCCGCGCGCCCGCGGCCAGCGCCTTTGCACGGCTGGCGAGCCTGGGCTATGCGGTGCCCGGCACCGTGCTGGCGGTGGGGCTGCTGAGCCCGCTCGCCGGCTTCGACAATGCGCTGGACGCAGCCATGCGCCAGGCCTTCGGCGTCTCCACCGGCCTCATCCTGTCCGGCTCCGGGGCGGCGCTGGTGGCGGCGCTGGCCATCCGCTTCCTGGCCATTCCGGTGGGCGGCATCGAGGCCGGCTTCACCAAGCTCTCCCCCCATCTCGACATGGCGGCCCGCAGCCTCGGCTGTTCCGGCCCCGCCACGGTGAAGCGCATCCACCTGCCCCTGCTGCGCCCCGCGCTGGCCACCGCCGCGCTGCTGGTGTTCGTGGATGCCATGAAGGAGCTGCCGGCCACGCTGCTGCTGCGCCCCCTCGGCCTGGAGACGCTGGCCACCCATGTCTACGGGGAAGCGGCCCGCGGCACCTATGAGGACGGCGCGCTGGCGGCGCTGCTCATCCTCCTGGTCGGCCTCGGCCCGGTGATCCTGCTGGCGCGCATGTCGGCCTCGGCCCTGCGCGCCTCCTGCAACTCCCCGCGCAGCGTCAGTTCCTCGCCGAAGGGGTGAGAGACGGGCGCCAGTCCCGCACCCGGCGCCGGCGCCTCCCAGCCATCAAAGCGACACAGAGGCCGCAGATGGTCCGCCCCTTGAACGCGCCCTGCTCCGGACAGACGCCGCCGGCGCGCCCGAAGGGTGGGGCGGCGCCTCTCGCCATCGGAGCACTCTGATTTTCATGGTGCGTTTTGGGAAAAATGCCCGCCGGGCCGGCTTGGCGGCCGCTGCGTGCGTGGGGGCCGCCGCGGCGCTCGCGCTGCTGGCGATGGCGATTCTTCCTTTCGCTGTCCCGGCCGAAGAGTTGCGCCGCGCCGCCGTCCAGGCCCTCGCCGGCTCCACCGGCCAGCGGGTGGTGATCCAGGGCGAGCCGGCGCTGCGCCTGTTCCCCTCCCCGCGCATGGTGCTCGGCAAGGTGTCCTTCCCCCTGCCCGCCGGCCAGTCCCTCGATGCGGACAATGTGGTGGCGCGACTCAATCTCTGGCACCTCATGGCGGGCGACGTGGACATCGCCGACGTCACCGTGGAGCATCCGACCCTGGTGCTCACCGGTGAGGGCGCCACCCCGGCCCTTGCGGTGGCGCCGCTGCTGGCCTCCGCGGAGCGGCCGACCCTTCGCCTCGTGGATGGCACCATCGCCTGGCGCAGCGCCAGCGGGCTGACGCAGGAACTGGTGAGCGGCATCGACGCCAGCTTCGAGCGCATCCGCACCGGCCACGGCTTCGCCCTCTCCGCCGTGTTCGACTGGCGCGACGTGCGCGTCACCTCCACCCTCGCCATGGACGATGCGGCCGCCTTCCTTTCCGGCACGCCGACGCCCACGCGGCTGCTGGTTTCCACCGATGGCGCGACCGGGCGCCTGCGCGGGCGCGCCGCCCTCATTCACCGCGCTTCCGACACCGCGCCCCCCTTGCTGGGCTTCGACGGCGAGGTGACCGGCGAGGCCGATTCCCTGCGCGACCTGCTGGCATGGATGGGCTCCGGCGCCCCCACCCCCGGCGGCTTCGGCCCGTTCGCCCTTGCCGCCACCCTCGCGGTGGAGAATGGCGACATCTCGCTCACCAAGGCGACCCTGGATCTCGACGGCAATCGCGGGGATGGCGGCCTGCTCATCTCCTTCGCCGGCAGCCGTCCGGTGGTGCAGGGCACCTTTGCCACCGACCGGGTGAACCTTGCCCCTTATGGCGGCTTCCGCCTGACCAGCGACGACGGGCGGAGCTGGAGCCGCGCGCCCCTCGACCTGTCCTGGCTTGATTCCTTCGACCTGGACCTGAGGCTTTCGGCGGCTGCTGTCACCGCCGACCAGACCGCCTTCTCCACCGTCGCCGCCAGCGCCGTGCTCTCCGGCGGCCGGCTGGTGCTGGCGCTGGGCGAGGCGCGGGTCTGGGGCGGCGCGCTGCGGGCGGCTCTCACCCTGGCGCCGGGCCCGGCCGAGACGGCCCGCCCGGGGGTCTCCGGCGTGCGGCTGCAGTTGGAGGCCGAGGCCACGGACGTGGATCTCCACCGCGCCCTGGAGGAAATGGCCGGCATGCGGCGCCTGGAGGGCATCGGCACCCTGCAGCTGGACGTGGAAGGCGCCGGGCGCAGCGTGTACGATTTGGCGCGCAACCTCTCCGGCACCGCCGGCATTTCCGCCAGCGACGGCTACCTGCTGGGCCTCGATGCGGCGCAGATGCTCCAGCGCATCGAGCGCCGGCCCCTCTCCGCCGGCAATGACGCGCGCGGCGGACGCACCGGATTTTCGCAGATGTCGAGCCGCATCTCCATCGAGCGCGGCATGGGCAAGGTGGAGGAGATGCGGCTGGAAAGCCGGCAGGTTCGCATCGAGATGCAGGGCGCCATCTCCATCGCCGCCCGCGACCTCGACCTCTCCGGCCGGGCCGCCTTGGTGCCCGCCGCCGCGGCCAAAGCGGCGGGGGTGGCGGCGACGGCAGGCGTGGGGACGGCGGGTGGGGGGACGGCGAGTGGGGAGGTGGTGGGCCTGCCCTTCAGCGTCCGCGGAGGCTGGGACACCCCCATCATCCTCGCCGACCCGCTGAGCCTCATCGAGCGCTCCGGCGCGGGGCAATCCCTGATCGAGGCGGTGCGCAGCCGCGCCGGCGGCGCCACCGCCCAGCCGGCCAACTGAGCCCGCGGCCCACGCACGCGGACCCGTTCATCAACAAGACCTGCTCACATGGCCCGCGGCGCGGCTCCATGTGAGCGGCAAACCGCCGTCAATGTATTGAAAAGCGACGGATCAGCCCTTGAGGCTGGCTTCCATGGCCGCGCCAAGGCCCTTGAAGGAAAGCGGCACCACGATGGGGCGGCGCGAGCCATCCTCGAACACGAGATCACCGGTGCCCGAGCTGGCCTTGAGGGCGGCAAGGTCGGCCGGCTTCAGCTCCACCGAGGCGACGCAGAACATGCCGCAGCGCTTGTAGGTGAGCACCACGTCGGGCACGCCGGCGACCTTCAGGGTCACGTGGGCGGGCAGCCACACGCCGGGCGGCACCTGGACGATGAGGCGGACCGGGCCGGACGTCTCCGCACGCACCGCCACATGGGCGAGAATGCCGTTGCCGTCCTTCGGCTGCAGGGTCTGCACCGCCTCGCACTCGCGCTTGGCCGCGGCGCCCTTGCAGCGCACGGTCCAGTCGTCATGGGTGGAGCGCGTCTCGGTGGCGGGCTCGGCGGGGGAGTGGGAGGCAGGGGACTGGGCGGCGGGCGCCGTCTGGGCGCAGACGGGCGCGGCGAAGGCGGCGACGGAAACGAGGAGCGCCGGCAAGCCAGGCAGGCGGAAGGCAGCGACCAGACCCGAAAGCACCATGACCCATCCTCCAGCGCGTCGTCGCATCCTCCCCCGGCTCCGGCGCGGGGCGGGCGTGACCGGCGTTGAGGGCATATCCGACCCGGCCCGGTGGAGGCAACGGGAATTGCGCGGCCGCCCGCCTCAGCCGCCGCCGCGCCGCACGGCCACCGCCGCCAGCACGCGCTCCGGCGTGGCCGGCGCATCCAGCAGCACCGGGCCATCCCCGGGCAGGCTGGCGATGGCATCGCGGATGGCCAGCCAGACGGAAATGGCGAGCATCAAAGGCGGCTCGCCCACCGCCTTGGAGCGCAGCACGGTCTCTTCCCGGTTCGGCCGGTCGAAGAGGTGCACGCGGAAATCCGGCGGCACGTCGCGGGAGCCGGGGATCTTGTAGGTGGAGGGGCCGCGGGTGGCGAGGCGACCGCCCGCGTCCCATTTCAAGTCCTCGCAGGTGAGCCAGCCCATGCCCTGGACAAAGGCGCCCTCCACCTGCCCGAGGTCGATGGCGGGGTTCAGGGAGCGGCCGCAATCCTGCACGATCTGCGCGCGCAGGACGCGCAATTCGCCGGTGAGGGTGTCCACCGCCACCTCGGCCGCCGCCGCCCCGTAGGTGTAATAATAGAACGGCCGGCCGGTGGAGGTGGCGAAGTCCCAATGGATCTTCGGCGTCTTGTAGAAGCCGGTGGCGGAAAGCGGCACCCGCTGCTGCCACGCCAGCGCCGCCAGCGCGCCGAAGGCGATGCTCCTGTTGCCGGCGGTGGCGTGCCCGTCGGCGAATGCCACCTCCTCCACGGCCACGCCGAACTGTGCCGCCGCCACCTGCGCCATCCGCCCGCGGATCTCCTGCGCGGCGAGAAGGGCGGCCATGCCGTTGAGGTCGGAGCCGGAGGAGGCGGCGGTGGGCGAGGTGTTGGGCACCTTGCCCGTGCTGGTGGCGGACACCCGCACATGGTGGAGCGGGATGGCGAAGGCGTCCGCCACCACCTGCGCCACCTTCACGAACAGCCCCTGCCCCATCTCCGTGCCGCCGTGGTTCAGATGCACCGAGCCATCGGTATAGACATGCACCAGCGCGCCGGCCTGGTTCAGGCTGGTGAGGTTGAAGGACACGCCGAACTTGATGGGCATGGTGGCGAGGCCCTTGCGGATCACCGGGCTCGTTCCGTTGAAGGCGGCCACCGCGCGCCGCCAGCCGGCAAGGTCCGCTTCCACCTCCAGCCGGGCCAGCACCTCGGGGATGATGTTGTCCTCCACCTCCTGCCCGTAGGGGGTCACGTTGCGGGGGGCGGCGGCATAGAAATTCACCCGCCGCACCTCCTCCACCGTGCGGCCGAGATGGCGGGCGATGGCGTCCATCACCGCCTCGATGGCCAGCATGCCCTGCGGCGCGCCGAAGCCGCGGAAGGCGGTGTTGGACACCGTGTTGGTCTTCACCGGAATGCCGGTGAAGCGGGCGGCCGGCAGGAAATAGCAATTGTCCGCATGGCACAGGGCGCGCGACACCACGGCGGGCGAGAGGTCCGCCACATTGCCGCAGTCGGCCGCGAAGGCGAGGTCGAGGCCGAGGATGCGCCCTTCCGCGTCGCAGCCGGCGTCCCAGCGGATGAGGAAGGGATGGCGCTTGCCGGTGGCCTCCATGTCCACGTCGCGCGGCAGCCGCAGCTTCACCGGACGGCGGGCGTGGTAGGCCAGAAGCGCGGCGATGGCGGCGATGATGGTGGCCTGGCTCTCCTTGCCGCCGAACGCCCCGCCCATGCGCCGCACCTCCACGGTGACGGCGGCGAACGGCAGGCCCAGCACATGGGCGACGCCGTGCTGCGCCTCGGTGGGGTGCTGGGTGGAGGAGAAGACCTGCATGTCGCGGTCCTCCCCCGGCACGGCGATGGCGATCTGCCCTTCCAGATAGAAATGATCCTGCCCGCCGCAGCGCACCTGCCCGCGGATGCGGTGCTCCGCCCCCTCAAGGGCGCCGGCCACGTCGCCGCGCGCCACCACCTGATCGGGCGCGACCCGCAGGCCCTGGTCCAGCGCCGCCTGAAGGTCGAGCACCGCCGGCAGCACCTCGTATTCCACCTGCACCAAAGCGGCGGCGGCGCGGGCGGCGTCGAGGGTGGGCGCGGCCACGGCGGCGACGGGATGGCCCACATATTCCACCACCCCCTCGGCCAGCGCCGGCTCGCCGGTGCGGATGGGAGCGATGTCGTTGACGCCGGGCACGTCGGCCGCCGTCACCGCCACCACTCCGGGCACGGCGCGGGCGGCGGACAGGTCCATGCGGACGATGCGCGCGTGGGGATGCGGGCTCAGCACCAGCGCTGCGTGCAGCAGGCCCGGCGGCTCGGGCATGTCGTCGAGATAGACCGCGCGGCCGGTCACATGGGCGCGGGCGCTGTCATGGCGCGCGGGCGTGTGGGCGGCGGTGCTCACAATGCCTCCAGCGACAGGGGCAGGTCCGGCCGGGTGGTGGCGAGATGGAGCCGCCGCACCAGATTGGCGGCGGCGGCGCGGCGATAGGCGGCGCCGGAGCGGTGATCGGACAGCGGCGAGAAATCGGTGTCGAGGGCCGCCTCGATGCCCTGCGGCGCCGCGCCCGCCCAGGGGCGGCCGACGAGGGCGGTTTCCAGCGTCCGCGCTCGTTTCGCCCGTTCCGCCATGCCGCCGAAGGCGGCGGCGAGGGTGGCCAGCCGGCCGTCGGCAAGGCGCAGCCGGAAGGCGCCGAGCACTATGGAAATGTCCTGGTCGAAGCGCCGGGAGATCTTCCAGGCGAACAATTGCTCGCCCGGCACCAGAAGCGGCAGGCGCAGGGCGACGATCACCTCGTCGCCGGCCAAAGCGGTGGTGCGGTAGCCGGTGAGGAAATCGTCCACCGCCAGCCGGCGCCGGCCCGCGGGGCCGGCCAGCTCCACCTGCGCATCGAGGGCGAGGAGCAGCGGCAGGGTGTCGCCCACCGGCGAGGCCGTGCCCAGATTGCCGCCGAAGGTGCCGAGCCCGCGGATCTGGCGCGAGCCGATGCGGCGGATGAGGGCGCCGAAGGCGGGGAAGGCCGCCTCCACCGCGCCCAGCGCCTGCCCATAGGTGACGGCGGCGCCGAGCACGAGGGCGTCCTCTTGCTGTCCAATGCGCTGCAGCTCGGCCACCCGGCTGGTGGAGATGGCGAGGGGAAAGCCCTTGCGACGCTTGGCGGGAATGAGGCCGAGATCGGTGGCGCCGGCCAGCAGCACCGCGCCGGGATAAGCGGCGCGCAGCGCCAGGAGCTCGCCGAGGTCCTGCGGAAAGAGGTGAAGCTCCCCGCCCGCAGCATGGCGGGGTGAAGGGGCAGGCGGCGCCGGCTCGCGCTGCGGCGGCGGGTCGGCGGGGGGCTGGGCCACCAGCGCGCGGGCGGCCTCGACAATGGGGCGATAGCCGGTGCAGCGGCACAGATTGCCGGCCAGCGCCTCGTGAATCTCCGCGTCCGGCAGGGGCGCGGTGCCGGCCGCCGCGGCGTTGCGCTGGAGCACATAAAGCGACATGACGATGCCCGGCGTGCAGAAGCCGCACTGGGTGCCATCGCCTTCGGCAAGGGCGTGCTGCACCGGGTGGAGCGTGTCCCCGCCGGACAGCCCTTCCACGGTCGTCACCGCGGCGCCGTCCAGCTGGGACAGCAGCATGAGGCAGGCATTGGCCGCCTGCCAGCGCAGGCCCGGCGCCTCCCCCTGCCCTGCCGGCCGCCCGACGGCGATGGTGCAGGCGCCGCAATCGCCTTCCGCGCAGCCTTCCTTGGTGCCGGTGAGGCGCTGTGTGCCGCGCAGATAGTCCAGCACGGTGGTGGAGGGCGCCGTGTGCGCCTCGTGCACCAGGGTGCCGTTGAGGAGGAAGGCGACGGCCACGCCGTCAGCCCCCCGCGCCGGTGGAGGAGCGGAACGCCCAGGCCACCATGCGCCGTTCGAAGGCGGCGAAGATGGCGTACATGAGGATGCCCTCGACGGCGAGCGCCAGCAGGCCGGCAAACACCAGCGGCATCTGGAAGTTGGAGCCCGCCTGCACCATGAGATGGCCCACGCCCGCATTGGCGCCGATGGTCTCGGACACCACCGCGCCCACGAACGCCAGCGTGATGCCCACCTTCAGCGCCCCGAACAGATAGGGCCCGGTGCGCGGGATGCCCACCTTGCGCATGATGTCGAGCTTGGAGGCCCCCAGCGCCCGCAGCACGTCCTCCAGTTCCGGCTCGGTGGTGGCAAGGCCGGTGGCCACGTTCACCACGATGGGGAAGAAGGAGATGAGGAAGGCGGTGAGGATGGCCGGAATCTCGCCGATGCCGAACCACATGATGAGGATGGGCACCACCGCCACCTTGGGGATGGAGTTGAAGCCGATCATCACCGGATAGAGCCCGCGATAGATGGTGCGCGACCAGCCCACCACCATGCCCAGCACGACGCCGAACACCACGGCGATGGCGAAGCCCGCCATGGTGGTCCACAAGGTGACGAAGGAGTTCTTCAGGAGCGGCCACCAATATTTTCCCATGGCGGCGAAGATGTCGGTGGGTGCGGGCAGGATGAAGGTGTCGATATGGAAGATGCGGCAGGCCGCCTCCCAGATGACGAACAGCCCCACGGTGAAGGCGACGGGGGCGAGATCCTCGGCGGTGAATTTCATGGGGTCCTCACGCCGCCTGCCGCGCTTCGGCGATCTTGCCGCGCAGCTCGTGCACCAGCTGGGTGAAGGCCGGTTCGTAGCAGACATCCAGCGGCCGGGGCCGGGGGAAGTCCACCGTGCGGCTCTCGACGATGCGGCCGGGCCGCGCGCTCATGACATGGATGGTGTCGGCGAGGAAGCCGGCCTCCCGCAGGTCGTGGGTCACCAGGATCACGGTGAAGCCCAGCTTCTGCCAGAGGTCGCGCAGCACGCACCACAATTCCTCGCGGGTGAAGGCGTCGAGCGCGGCGAAGGGCTCGTCCAGCATCAGCAGCGCCGGCTCGTGGATGAGGGCGCGGCACAGGGAGGCGCGCTGCTGCATGCCGCCGGACATCTCCCACGGAAAGCGATCGGCAAACGCGCCGAGGCCCACCACATTGAGCAGCGCCATGGCCTTGTCCTGGAACGCGGCCTTGTCGCGCGCGAAGCGGCCGCGGTAGGGCGGCACGATCTCCAGCGGCAGCATCACATTGGCGAGCACGGTGCGCCACGGCAGAAGGTTGGCATGCTGGAAGGCCATGCCGGCCACCTTCACCGGGCCCCTCACCGCCTTGCCGTCGATGGCGACGGTGCCGATGGTGGGGCGGATGAGGCCGGTCGCCAGCTTCATCAGCGTGGACTTGCCGCAACCGGACGGCCCCACCACGGCGGCGAACTCGCCCTTGCGCACATGAAGCGTGGTGCCGGAAAGCGCAGTCACCGGTCCGGTGCGGCCGGGATAGGTCAGGGTCACATTGTCGAGGACGATCACTTGGCGTGCCTCTCACTTGGGCCGGATTATGGAAGGCCGTCGCTGCCGGAAAACCCTCTCCCGCTTGCGGGGGAACGTTGGAGGGGGCCGGTCCTGCCCCTCAGACCGCCGTCGTGCTCCGGCTTGACCGGAGCACCCATCCCACCGCCCGGCGCGATTCCCGGTCCCGGCATGGGCCCTCCGGTCAAGCCGGAGGGCGACAGGGCGGAGCCGTCTCCCTCCCCTTCTCTCCCTCAAGGGGATAAGGGAGCGAACGCCCTCACATCTTCCGTTCGGCCGCCGCCGGCAGGTATTCGCTGGTGAAGATGTCCGCCGCCGTGGGCTTTGCCTTGAAATCGTAGGTGATGGCCACCTGGTCGATGGACTTGGCAAGCCGCGCCGGGTCCACGTCGCCGATGCCGTTGGCCTTCACCCAGGCGGTGACGATGTTGTCGCGCAGCGCCATTTCGAGGCGCGCCAGCTCGATGGCCTCGTCCGCCGTCTCGTTGCGCTTCATCACCGACCTGATGGCCGCCTTGGGGTCCTTCGCGGTGTCGATGAGGCCCTTGATGGTGGCCTTCACGAAGCCCTTAACCACGTCCGGGTGGGCCTTGGCATAGTCCGGGTTCACCATGATGGCGTTACCGTAGAGCACGAGGCCATATTTGGACATGAGCATCACCACGATGTCGTCCGCCGGCACGCCCTTCTGGCGCAGATTGAAGTAAGAGGAGAAGGAGAAGCCGGTGATGGCGTCCACCTGCCCGGCCGCCAGCATGGGCTCGCGCACCGGGAAGCCGACGTTCTCGATCTTCACCTTCTCGGCGTCGATGCCGTTCTCCTTCACGAAGGCCTTCCACTGGGCGAAGGCGCCATCGGGGGCCGGGGCGCCCAGGGTCCTGCCCTCCAGGTCCTTCGGCTTGGCGATGCCGGTCTTCTTCAGGGTGACGATGGAGAAGGGCGGCTCATCATAGACCATGAGAACGGCCGTGACCTTCTTGTCCGGGTTCTGGTCCCGGAACTTCATCAGCGAGTTGATGTCGAAGAAGCCGATGGGATAGGTGCCCGCCGCCACCCGGGCGATGCCCGCCACCGAGCCGGGGCCGGAATCGATGGTGACGTTCAGGCCCTCGGCCTTGTAATAGCCCTTGTCCAGCGCCACGAAATAAGGTGCGGACGGCCCCTCGAACTTCCAGTCCAGGGCGAACTTCACGTCCGTTTCGGCCGCGGCCGGGGCCACCGCGAGGGCGGCGAGGGCGGCAGCGAAAACACACCGCATCAAGGTCATTGGAAAGCTCCTTCGGGCGGCCCCGCCCAGGCATTCCGGCCCGGGCATTCCGGTACGGACGCCGTTCGCGCGACCTGCTGCAACCCATGTGCCAGCGCCAACGTCTGCACCGACCGCTGGATCTTGCGGCGTGCCCCGCCCGAGAATGGGGCATTTTGCCTAACTATTGAACATATTGATGCATCCATAGGCGATTTCCTGGCGAGGTGCGCACCCGCTTCAGGGCAACGGCCTCACCGAAGGCGCCGCGTGCGGCCACCGGCCGGCAAGGGTCCCGCGGCGGAGATCGCACGCAGTGGGATCGCGCGGGGGTGGATGGCGCGTCTGGACATGGGCGGCAACCTCGGCCATGCCGGTCCATGGCTCATCCATTCCGCCAGCCGAAGGGGGTCCGGCATCATGGGGACGAAGCGCGTGCTCATGGCCTGGGAACGGGGGGCCGGCTTCGGCCATTCCACGCAGATGGCGCGCCTGGGTGTCCAGCTGCAGGCCGCGGGGGTGGAGGTGGTGGCGGCGGTGCGCCGTGCCGAGCTGTGCGGCCCGCTGGTTGCCGCCGGCATCCGCCTGGTGCGGGCGCCCGCCTGGCCCGCCCCGGCGCCCGGGCCGCACAATAATGCCGCGCGAGCCTCGGCGACACTCACCGACACCCTGGCTTCCGCGGGCCTGAGCGATCCGGCAAGCGTGCAGGCGGTGCTGGCCGGCTGGCGGGCCATCTTCGACGCCGAGCGGCCCGACCTTCTGGTGTGCGACTATGCACCCCTTGCCGCCCCCGCCGCCCGCGGCCTCTGCCCGGTGATGCAGGTGGGCACCGCCTATTGCCTGCCGCCGGCGGAAGCCGAGGACCTGCCGGTGCTCCATGAGTTCACCCCCCGCCTTTACCGGGACCGGGACCTGCTGGCCGCCGTCAACACCGCCCTCGATGCCACCGGCCTGGCACCGCTGGAGCGCATCGGCGGCCTGTTTGCCGGCGACGACGTGTTCGTGCGCAGCTTTCCCCTGCTCGACCCCTATGCGGACATGCGGGCGAACGAGGCCGAAGGGCCCATCCTGAATGCCCCCATCGCCGAGCGGCGGGCGGATGCGCGCGGCATCTTCGCTTATCTCCACCTGGATGTGGCGTCGCGGCCGGACGTGGCCCAGGCGCTGCACGCCCTCGGGCGCAGCCTGGAAATCCATGTTCCCGGCGCCGGCGCCGCCATCACCGCGCCGCTGCGCGCCGCCGGCGCCCGCGTGCACGAGCAAGCGGCGCCCATCGCGCAGGTGCTGGCGCGCAGCCGCCTGCTGCTGCACCAGGGCAGCGCCGGCATCGCCAGCGAAGCGCTGCTGGCGGGCGTTCCGCAGCTGACCCTGAGTATCCACGCGGAGCATTATTTCAATGGCGAGGCGCTGGCGGCCGCGGGCGTGGGCCGCAACGTGCCCCTCTTCGACCCCCGCAGCCGCATCGCCGTGGAAACCATCGCCGCGCTTAACACCGATCCCGACATCGGCTTCATGGCGGAGGCCGCCGGGCGGATCTACCGCACGCTGATGGACGCCAACCCGCTCGACACCCTCACCCGGCGCTGCCTCGCCCTGCTGTGAGGGGCCCGCCGGAGAGACTCCGGCGGCGCAACCGCCCCGCCGGCGCGCGCCTTTTCAGTTGCGGCCCGGCAGCAGGCCGCCCAGAAAGCCCCCCAGCCCACCGGGCAGACCCGGACCGCCGCCATAGCCGCCGGGACCCGTGCCCGGGAAGCCCGGCCCGGGCAGGCTCATGCCACCGCCATAGCCGTAGGGCGGCGGGCCGACGGGAATGGCCACATTGCTTTGGTTCTGCTGCGCAGCCTGCTGGGCGATGGTGTCGGCCTCGCCCTCCAGCCGGGTGTTCACATAATTGCAGGCGGCCGCCGCCAGATCGAGGGTGGTCTGGCCCTGCGCCGGCGCGGCGCAGGGATGGCTTGCGCCCGTGTCGAGGCCGGCGAGGTCCGGCGTCGGCTCCGGCCGCCCGCCATTCTGGCCGATGCGGCTGCGGGTCTGGGCGATGATGGCGTCAAGCTGGGCCTGGGAGACGCGCACCGGGCCGGAAATGCCGCCCCGGCCTACCGTGACCATGAAGCCCGGCCGGCGCACCACCACCGTTTCACCCGACGGGCCGACCACCGTGAGGGTGCCAAACTGCAGGATGGCCTGCGTCTCGCCGTCCCGGTGCAGGATGGCGGCGACGCCGCCGCGGATGCCGATGGTGGCGACGGGGGTCTTCACCTGCGCCCCGCCGGTGTGGCTGGCATTGCCGCCCACGAAACGTACCGCCCCCTTGGTGAGGGACACCGCCATGGAGCCGGTCTTGGCGTTGGGATCGTAGACGAACTCGTCGATCAGCAGATTGGAGCTGGGGCCGATGTTGAGCGTGGTCTTGTCCACGAACAGCACCTGCACGCTGCCCGAGGCGCTGGTCTCGATGCGCTCGCGGTGGATGATGCGGGCGCCCAGCTCCAGCACGCGGGCGCCGGAGGCGGTGGAGCGGGGATTGACGGCGGCGGCGGTTCCCACCGCCTGCTGGCCGAGGGCGGGGCCGGATGCCGCCACCAGGGCGAGCGAGGCGGCCGAGGCCAGGAACTGGCCAAGACGACGGGTGCGGGGGCTGACGGGCATGGTGCGTTGCTCCTCAGAACCGCACGTTCGGGCCGACCGAAACGCTGAAATTGTCGAAAGCGTAATTGGGCAGGGTCGAGTCCGACCAGCTGTACTGGACCTGGGTCAGCAGGCCCCATTGCTCATAGACCGGCACGTCGAGGGCGAAGCCCACGCGATATTGGTTGTCGGTCTGGGTGATCAGGTTGGTGATGAAGGGGTTGGGCGCGTCGTAGCTGTAGCGCGAATAGCCGATGCTCGGGATCGCCACCCAGCGCCGGATGCCCCACAGGCCCTGGAATTCGATGGGCAGGGCCAGGTCGATGGCGAAATTGTCGTAGCCATACCAGGGCAGCTCGCCGCTGGCGTCGTTATAGGCGAGGCGCGCCCGCCACCTGATGTCGTCGCTCACCCGGCCGAACAGGTTCGCGCCCACGGTCCACATGGCGCCGCTCTGGAAGCCGGCGGTGGGGTAGTCCGCCGTGTTCTGGTAGTCGCGCTGGCGCACTTCCACGAACGGCTCGGCGGCGAAGAAGGGGCTGAAGGGCGTGTAGACCGAGACGCCGGCACCCCAGGTGCCCAGATAGCCCACCCCGCCCAGCGCGATGCCGCCGGCGATGATGTAGGGCCGCACCGAGGAGCCCGGCATCGCGTCCGGGAACAGGGCGAAGCGCGGGCCGGTGTTGAACTCGGCAAAGCCGAGGTCCAGCTGGCTCAGCTGGAACTGCTGCGAATAATAGAGGGAGAGGTTGCTCTCCCACACGTCGCCGCGCTGGTTGCCGAAATCGTAGACGTGGCGGATGGTGGCGAGGGCGAAGGCGTTGCCGTCCCCCTGCGAGGCGTAGCTGGGTGGCAGCAGCGCGGCCACGTCGTCACCGATGATGATGCGGCTCGACGGCCCGTAATTGGCGTTGGACTGGTAGCGCAGGCCCGCCTGGGCGTAGACGCTCCACTGGTTGGTGGAAAGCCGGCGGTCGATCTCCACCAGATAGGCGGCGATATTCTGCCGCTCCGCCTCGCTCAGGGCCGGCGACTGGGAGATGGGCGTGAAATAGGCGCGGGCGGATTCATAGGCGCCCAGCCGGTAATAGAGCCGGCCCAGCTCCAGCTTCACCCGCACCAGCTGCGGATTGTAGAACAGGATGCGCTCGTAGACGCCGATGGCGGCTTCATAATCGCCCACCGCCACGGCGCGCTGGGCGAGCCGGAACGCGAGGTCCACGTCCGCCGGCCGCTGCATGGACTGATGGAACAGCGCATTGAACTGCGGGTCGGCGTCCGCCACCGCGGTGAGCTGCTGCGCCGCGGCGGTTCCGGCACTGCCGGCCGCCAGGGCTGCCGCGAGCACGCCGGCGCATACACGCCGCCCCGGCCCGCGCATCGCGCAGCCACGTCTGATCCCGTTCAGAAAATTCTGCATTACCAGCATGCCCGATATCCGGCTCCTGCTGGCAAGGCCCCGCCCCTTGCCCTCGGCTTCTCTACCATTGCCTTCCGGCAAAAGGGATAAGGCCACACCGGCAAAAGTTGCATTTCGTTAACATTTCCCTGTGGGAAGAACATTTTTGCAACATGCCGCAAGTCCTTCATTTACAACGATACCTCCTATGGAGAGCGGCCGCGCTTCGGCGGCCCTGGCGGCATCGCACGGGCGCCGGGGCGCGCCCCTCCGGCATCGGCGCCGCGCATTCTGACATTGCATGGATGCAATGAGTTGGCGATTTAACTCCGTCAGACATTGCTTAAATTGACATCCAACGCCGGCCCAGACGGTCCGGCCAGGAGATCCACCCCATGCGCAGCACCGGCCTTCACCATGTCACCGCCATTGCCGGCCCCGCCCGCCGCAACCTCGACTTCTACACCCGCATCCTCGGGTTGCGGCTGGTGAAGAAGACCGTCAATTTCGATGATCCGGGCACCTATCATTTCTATTTCGGCGACGCCGCCGGAAGCCCCGGCTCCATCCTCACCTTCTTCCCCTGGGAGCATGCCGCGGAAGGGCGGGCGGGGGTGGGCGAGACGCAGGAAACCGCATTCCGCATTCCCGAGGCCTCCATCGGCTTCTGGAGCGGGCGGCTGGTGGCCCTGGGCCTTTCGCCCGACCTGCCGGAGAAGCGCTTCGGCGCCACCGTGCTCGTCTTCAAGGACCCGGACGGAATGCGCCTGGCGCTGGTCGGCGTGCCCGGCATCGAGGCCGAACCCGCCTGGGGCGGCGGCGAGGTGCCGCAGGAACATGCCATCCGCGGCATGCATTCGGTCACCCTGCTGCTGAAGGAGGCCGGCCCCACTGCCGCCATCCTCACCGACGTGTTCGGCTTTGAGGAAACCGGGCGGGAAGGAACCCGCATCCGCTATGCCGCCAGGGGCACGGCGGTGGGCGGCATTGTGGACATCCGCGAGGCCGGCGGCTTCCTGCCGGGCCGGCAGGGGCGCGGCAGCGTGCACCACATCGCCTTCCGCGCCGCCGACGATGCCGCACAGGCGCAGATGGCGGAGCGGCTGACCACGCAGCACGGGCTGGGCGTCACCGGCCAGCGCGACCGCAACTATTTCCGCTCGGTCTATTTCCGCGAGCCGGGCGGGGTGCTGTTCGAGATCGCCACCGACGCCCCCGGCTTCGCCGTGGACGAGGCCCCCGAAAGCCTGGGCGAGGCCCTGAAGCTGCCCGCCCAGTATGAGGCGCACCGCAGCGAGATCGAGGCGGTCCTGCCCGCCGTCGCCTGAACCCCCTTCCCGGCCGCCCGCCCCGGCGGCCGGGACCCCTGCCTGTCGGGGGATCGCCCCCGCGAGAGCCGAGCCATGATCACCCAGCACACCGCCACCCAGCACACCGCCACGGGCGCCCGCGCGCCTCTTTCCTTCACCCATCGCTATGTTCCGGCCACCAATCCGGCGACGCGTCCGCTGCTGCTGCTGCACGGCACCGGCGGCGACGAGAACGACCTTCTGCCCCTCGGCCGCATGATGGCGCCCGGCGCCGCTTTGCTCTCGCCCCGCGGGCAGGTGAGCGAAGCCGGCATGCCGCGCTTCTTCCGCCGCCTCGCCGAAGGCGTGTTCGACGAGGCGGACGTGGCCCGGCGCGCCGGCGAGCTGGCGGATTTCATCGCCGCGGCGCGCGCCGCCTATGGCCTTGCCGCGCCAATCGCGGTGGGCTTTTCCAATGGCGCCAACATCGCCGCCGCCGTGCTGATGCTGCGGCCGGAGGCGCTGGCCGGCGCGGTGCTGCTGCGGGCCATGGTGCCCCTCTCGCAGCCGCCGCACGGCGCGCTGCCCGCCACCCCGGTGCTGATGCTGTCCGGCCGCATGGACCCCATCGTGCCGCAGGACAATGCCCAGCGCCTCGCCGGGCTGCTGGCGGAACGCGGCGCGCGGGTGGAGCATCGCCACCTGAGCGCCGGGCACGGGCTGACCCCCACCGACATGACGGCGGCGCAGGAATGGCTGGCCGCCCAGGCCGTCGTGCCCGCCGCCTGATCCGCTCTGCCGGCCACCATGCCAACCGGCGCTGCCGGCGCCCCGCGTCAGCGCCCCGCCGTCACCGCTTGGCCGGCGCGGGCCGGACCGGCGGCGGGCGCACCGCATCTATGACCGCGGCGGCGATGATCTCCGCCAGGCAGGCATAGCCCGCATCATTCAGGTGGAAGCGGTCCCAGGAGAGGGTGGCGCGGAACGCGGCCGGGTCCTGCGCCGCCCACTGCTTCATCATCACATAGCGCGGCAGCAGCGCCACCCCGCGCTCGGACGCCGCCGCACCCACCGCCGCGACGAAGGCCTCGTAGCGGTCGAGGTCGAGGATGGCGGGGAAATATTGCTGGTCGATCACCAGCGCCGCCGCACCCGCCGCAGCGATGGCATCCAGCCCCCGCCCCACCAGCTGGCTCAGGCGGGCGGGATCGCCGCCGAAGATGACATCGTTGGTGCCCACCTGCCACAGCACCAGATCCGGTGCGGGGGGCGCGGCGAGGAAGGCCTCAAGCCGGCGCAGGGTGCCCGGGGCGCTCTCCCCCGAGACACCGGCATTCACGATTTCCACCGATCCCTCGCCCCACGCCTCCACCAGACGGTGGGCAAGCTGGCTGGGATAGTTCGCCTCCGGCCGCGAGGCGCCCACACCGGCGGTGCTCGACGAGCCGATGGCGAGGATGCGCACCGGCCGGCCCTCCTTCAGCGCGGCGGCACCGGCCGCCATCACCAGCGGCGGCACCGGCCGGGCGTCCACCTGGCACGCATGCCCGTCGCCCGCCGCCCAGGTGAGGGCGAGAATCGCGAACAGGATGGCGATACGGCGAAGGGAGGAGCAAGCGGCGCGCTGCGGCATCATCGGCAATGTTGGAAGGGGCGGGTGCCGGGGTCCGGCGCCCTGCGGGCTTCGCCGCACATTCCCCACGCGGCGCGGCCTTGGCAAGGGCGAATGCGCAGGGCAGGACGGACGCGCCCCATCCGCGCGCCGCCGGCGACCCGGCATCACCCTTGTGGATTTGAAAATAATCATTGAAAATCAACATATTAAAGACAATCAACCAAGCCCCGCCCGCCCCATCGCCGCGCTGCCCCCTAAGAAGCCAGCCCGTGCTCCCGCAGGCTCGCCTGCAGCGCCCCTGCCCCGCTGAGGTCCCGCACCACGATTTGCACAGCAAGGGGCCAGTGCCGCGCCAGATGAAGGGCGCGCACGATGGCGTCGTTGATCCAATGGTCGCTATTGCCGAAGACGCCGCCGCCGAGGCGGGTCAGGTAGACCTTGGCCGATCCGCCGCGTGCGAAGTTTTCCAGGGCGCAAAGGAGCGTCGCCTCATAGGCGGCCTCCAGCACGAGGCGCGCGAAGGTGGCCCAGAGGGCCTGGGGCACGCCGCGCTGGTAGCTCACCGGCAGGGCCGAGCAGAAGGCCTGCGTCACGCGGTGGCCGGGCGCCTCGGGCGCGTCCGTCACGTCCACATCGGCATGCAGCCCGATCCGCAGCAGGCTGCGCAGGGTGTCCACCGCATCCGCATCGTGGCGCGCAACCGCCGCGTCGATGGCCGCGAGGCCGTCCCTGGTGCACAGGGCGTAGCCGTTGCGCATCTCCCACAAATCGCCGACGGGGCGGCCTGTCAGCGTCGCGAGATGGGCGCCGACGTCCGCCAGCCCGTCGAGCTGGCGGTCGCGGGTCTGGCCGATGCCATCGCCGACGGGGGCGAAATAATTGCGGAAGATGGTGGCCGCGCCGGCCGCGATGGCGCAGGCCGGCCCCTGCGTCGGGTCGTGTTCATAGCCGGCGACGCAGTGCTCCGGCGTCACGTCATAGCTCACCATCTCCAGCAGGTTGAACTGGGACGCCACCTGGAACAGAGCCCCCGCGCTCTCCCGCCGCCGGTGAAGCTGGCGCGCGTCCGCCTGGATGAAGCCCACCGTCAGGCCCGCCACGCCACCGGGGACCACGGCGCGCCGCCGCAGCGTGGCCAGCGACACCAGTTCCAGGCTGCCGATGCCGAAGGAGCGGCCGTTGACGCGGGAATGAAGCCACCCGGCGTGGACCTCCAGCCGATCCCGCGTCGCGTGATAGCCGGCCTCGTCGAAGCCCGTGAGTGTGCGAAACCAGCTCATGGTTGATCTCGACCTCGATGGTGCCGGCATCCCGGCTCATGCGGCCGGGGCGGGATGCGGGGGATTGTATCAGCCGCGCTCCGCCAGGGGGCGGTGGGCAGCGCCCTGGGACAGCGAACCCCGGCAGGAACTGCACGTCGAGCCGCGCGCGGATGCCGCCTTCGAGGCGCAGGCAGTCCACGGTCGCAGGTCCATGTGAAAAGGAAGCGGTGCTCTGCGCCCTCTCCCCTCTTGCGGGGCAGGGCTCCCCACATCGTCCGCTCGCCCCGGTCGGTCTCATGCCGGGACACGACCCACCCGCAGGCGCAGCCCCAAAGGAGCGCGGCGATGTTATGAATCAACGGATGAGATGGGATGGCGGGAGTGACGGGGCTCGAACCCGCGACCTCCGGCGTGACAGGCCGGCGCTCTAACCAACTGAGCTACACCCCCAGGACGGCGCCGGACCGAACCGTGTCGCCGAGGAGAGCGGCGTGATACGGCCCCCCCTGCCCCAAGTCAAGCAAGCCGTGCGATTTTTGCCGGGGATTTATCCACAGGACCCAGCAACTCCAAGGTTCGGGCGGCCGGGACGCCCGTGGCAACGGCGCTTGCGGGCCGTGCGGGCACCGGAGGCGGCGGTGGGAGGGAGAGGGGTGGGAAAGGGCGCGGGGCACCTTGTGGCCCATTGGCACGGCGCGGGAATCGAATCGTGCGCCTCATGGCCCGATCCGGCTCCAGGCGGGAGACGGGGAAGCGGCTGGTGGGCGGTGACGGGCTCGAACCGCCGACCCTCTCGGTGTAAACGAGATGCTCTACCAACTGAGCTAACCGCCCAAGCACGCCCTCTAAACTCAAAAAGAGAACGCATTGTCCAATCAGCTCATATCGCGAGCTGATCGGCGCGTGCTCTAGAGCGCGATCCGATCAAATTGAGTCCATTGGATCGGTGAATCGCCCTCTCACTTAAGAATAGAGAACGCGTTATCCGATCCGCTTGCGTTGCAAGCCGATCGGCGCGTGCTCTAGCCCATCAGCCGGCGCGCGGGCAAGCCGAATCCGCACCGGCGCGCGGACGCGGCGATTCGCAAGGCCGGCGCGGCAAGGCGTGGCGCGACAGGAACAGGCTGGGGGAGCCGGGCGATGCGGCGGGCCATAAGGCCGCCTTCCGGCATGGGGCGCAGGCCGTCGGGCCGCGGAAGGGGACGCAGGCGTTCCCTGGGCCCGAACAGGCTGCTGCACCGCTGCGGCGCGCCAGCACCGCCGGGCAGATCGCCGCCCGAGGGGCGGCAAGCGGAAAACAGCGGTCCCGCCTGGCCGGTGCCCGCGAGCTGCAGGACCGCCCGGCTGCCGGGACCCTTTCGGACGTCGCACACGATGCGTGCGACGCCCGAATCAAGAGGTCAGCCGTTGACGGCTTCCTTCAGGCCCTTGCCGGGGGTGAACTTCGGCGCCTTGGAGGCCTTGATCTTCACCGGCTTGCCCGTGCGCGGGTTGCGACCCTCGCGGGCGGCGCGGCTCACCACGGAGAAGCTGCCGAAGCCGATCAGCTTGACTTCCTCGCCCTCTTTGAGCGCCTTGGCGATGATGTCAAAGGTGGCGTCAACGGCAGCCGCGGCGGCCGTCTTCGTCAGCTTCGCTTCCTCGGCCACCGCGGCGATCAGTTCGTTCTTGGTGGTCATCTGACCTTTCCTTCCGTTGTCAGAACGCGAATCGTGGAGGGGCAAGCCCCGACGAACGGCGCGAGCATCACGGAAATTAAGGCTTTTGCAAGCGCGGTCGGCGCCAAACCCGCATCAATGCACGATTTCCCGGTGTGCGCCTGCGAAGAAGGAGGGGCGGCTGCGCCCGGCGCACGGCCCCTACGAAATGAGTAAGCCCTTGAAAACATTAAGGGCGTGTGACACTTCCCCGACAGTGCGGGGAGAAGTGGCAACACGCCCTCAATTTTTGAGATGAAAAGCGGGCTTGCGGCCGGACCCACAAGGAATCCGGCCGCCCGGGGCTCAGTGGGCGATGATGCCGGAGGCCTCTTCGCCGCCCACCGGGGCATTCACCGGGCGCTCCTCCCAGGTGATGGGCTCCGGCGGACGCACCAAGGCGTTGGCCAGCACCTCGTCCATGCGGGAGACCGGGACGATCTCCAGCGCGTTCTTCACATTGGCCGGGATGTCCGCCAGGTCCTTGGCGTTCTCCTCGGGAATGAGCACCTTCTTGATGCCGCCGCGCAGGGCCGCGAGCAGCTTCTCCTTCAGGCCGCCGATGGGCAGCACCCGGCCGCGCAGGGTGATCTCGCCGGTCATGGCCACGTCGCGGCGGACGGGGATGCCGGTGATCACCGAGACGATGGCCGTGGCCATGGCGACGCCGGCGGACGGGCCGTCCTTGGGGGTCGCCCCCTCGGGAACGTGCACGTGGATGTCGCGGCGCTCGAACAAGGGCGGCTCGATGCCGAAGTCCACCGCCCGCGAGCGGACATAGGACGCCGCCGCGGAGATGCTTTCCTTCATCACGTCGCGCAGGTTGCCGGTGACCGTCATCTTGCCCTTGCCGGGCATCATGAGGCCCTCGATGGTGAGCAGCTCGCCGCCCACCTCGGTCCAGGCAAGGCCGGTGACGACGCCCACCTGGTCCTCGGTCTCCATCTCGCCGTAGCGGAAGCGCGGCACGCCGATGAAGTCTTCCAGCGTCTTCACCGTGACCTTCACCGACTTCTTCTTCGCCAGCATGAGCTCCTTCACCGCCTTGCGGGCGAGGGTGGAAATCTCACGCTCGAGGTTGCGCACGCCGGCTTCCCGCGTGTAGCGGCGGATCAGCTGCAGAAGCGCCTCGTTGTCGATGGAGAACTCCTTCACCGTCAGCCCGTGCTTCTGGAGCGAGTTGGGGATCAGGTGCTTGCGCGCGATCTCCACCTTCTCGTCTTCCGTGTAGCCGGCGATGCGGATCACCTCCATGCGGTCCAGAAGGGCCGGCGGGATGTTCAGCGTGTTCGCCGTGGTCACGAACATGACATTCGAAAGGTCGTAATCCACCTCAAGGTAGTGGTCGTTGAAGGTGTGGTTCTGCTCCGGGTCCAGCACCTCGAGCAGGGCCGAGGACGGATCGCCGCGGAAATCGGCGCCCATCTTGTCGATCTCGTCCAGGAGGAAGAGCGGGTTCGACTTCTTGGCCTTGCGCATGGACTGGATGACCTTGCCCGGCATGGAGCCGATATAGGTCCGCCGGTGGCCGCGGATCTCCGCCTCGTCGCGCACGCCGCCCAGGGCCACGCGCACGAACTCACGCCCGGTCGCCTTGGCGATGGACTTGCCCAGCGAGGTCTTGCCGACGCCCGGAGGGCCGACGAGGCACAGGATGGGACCCGTGAGCTTGTTGGCGCGGCTCTGCACCGCCAGATACTCGACGATGCGCTCCTTGACCTTGTCCAGGCCATGGTGATCGGCGTCCAGGATCTCCTGCGCGTAGTTGAGGTCCTTCTTGACCTTGCTCTTCACGCCCCACGGGATGGACAGGAGCCAGTCCAGATAGTTGCGCACCACGGTGGCTTCCGCCGACATGGGCGACATCTGGCGCAGCTTCTTCAGCTCATGGACCGCCTTTTCGCGGGCTTCCTTGGTGAGCTTGGTGCGCTTGATGCGGTCTTCCAGCTCCTGCAGGTCGTCCTTGCCGTCCTCGTCGCCCAGCTCCTTCTGGATCGCCTTCATCTGCTCGTTGAGGTAGTATTCGCGCTGGGTCTTCTCCATCTGCCGCTTGACGCGGGTGCGGATGCGCTTTTCCACCTGCAGCACGGAGATTTCGCTCTCCATGAGGCCGAGCACCTTCTCCAGGCGCTCGGAAACCTTCAGCGTCTCCAGCACCACCTGCTTGTCCGGGATCTTCACGGCCAGGTGCGAGGCGATGGTGTCAGCGAGCTTGGAGTGATCGTCGATCTGGCCGACGACGCCCACCACCTCGGGGGACACCTTCTTGTTCAGCTTTACATAATTCTCGAACTCGGTGACCACCGAGCGGGCAAGCGCTTCCGCTTCCACCTGATCGCCGGTCTCGTCGTCGAGGGTCATGGCCTCGGCCTCGTAGAGGTCGGTGCGCTCGGTGTAGCGGGTCACCTGGGCGCGGCTCACGCCTTCCACCAGCACCTTCACGGTGCCGTCGGGCAGCTTCAGCAGCTGGAGGACGGTGGCAAGGGTGCCGACCTGGAAGATGGCTTCCGGCGACGGATCGTCATCCGAGGCGTTCTCCTGCGTGGCGAGGAGAATGTAGGTATCGCCGCGCATCACCTCTTCCAGGGCGCGGATGGACTTCTCGCGACCCACGAACAGGGGAACGATCATGTGGGGAAACACCACGATGTCCCGCAACGGGAGCACCGGAAAAGTCTGAGACGCTCCGGCAACGAGCGGCGGGCGCGGCTTCTGGCTCGTCATGACGCAATCCTTTCAAGAGGTGCACGCGCCGGAAAAGCGCAGGACTTAGCGCTGCCGCGCGTGCACGCGGCCGGAGACGGGTGGGGATTTTCAATGCTGAAGCGGCGCGAGCCGCAGGAGGCACGAGGTCCGACCCCCGAGACCGGGACTTTCGAAAAGTAGATGGACACGCAACCTGCCCGTTTCAAGGGCGACCCGTATACGCTCTTGGGGAGAGGGCAGAACGACGCCGCGGCAGGCTCCGTCATCCCCCGTCTTGGACCCACGCCCCGGCCGCTCCCCAGGCCCTTGGGCCGGGAGAGAGGCGCGGGATGCGCGCCGTCACGCACTCGCATTGGCGCCGGCATCGCCGACGCGGTCCGCGTAGATGTAAAGCGGGCGGGCGTTCTGCTCGACCACTTCGCGGGAGATCACCACCTCTTCCACCCCTTCGAGGCCGGGAAGGTCGAACATGGTGTCCAGCAGGATGCCTTCCATGATGGACCTGAGGCCACGGGCGCCGGTCTTGCGCTCGATCGCCTTGCGGGCGATGGCGCCGAGGGCCTCCTCGTGGATGGTCAGGTCCACGCTCTCCATCTCGAACAGCCGCTGATACTGCTTCACCAGCGCGTTCTTGGGTTCGGAGAGGATCTTCTTCAGCGCCTCCTCGTCCAGGTCGCCCAGGGTCGCCAGCACGGGCAGGCGGCCGATGAACTCGGGGATGAGGCCGTACTTCAGCAGATCCTCGGGCTCCACCTCGCGGAACACCTCGCCGGGGCGGCGATCCTCGGGCGGGGCCACCTTGGCCTGGAAGCCGATGGAGGTGGAGCCCTTGGCCCGGGAGGAGATGATCTTGTCGAGGCCGGCGAAGGCGCCGCCGCAGATGAACAGGATGTTGGTGGTGTCCACCTGCAGGAATTCCTGCTGGGGATGCTTGCGCCCGCCCTGGGGGGGAACGGAAGCCACCGTGCCTTCCATGATCTTCAGCAGCGCCTGCTGCACGCCCTCACCCGACACGTCGCGGGTGATGGAGGGATTGTCGGATTTGCGACTGATCTTGTCGATCTCGTCGATATAGACGATGCCGCGCTGCGCCCGCTCCACATTGTAGTCGGCCGACTGCAGCAGCTTGAGGATGATGTTCTCCACGTCCTCGCCCACGTAGCCGGCTTCGGTCAGCGTGGTGGCGTCGGCCATGGTGAAGGGCACGTCGAGGATGCGCGCCAGCGTCTGCGCCAACAGGGTCTTGCCCGAGCCGGTGGGCCCGATGAGCAGGATGTTGGACTTGGCGAGCTCCACGTCCCCGTGCTTGCTGGCGTGGTTGAGGCGCTTGTAGTGGTTGTGCACCGCCACCGAGAGGACCTTCTTCGCGTGGTCCTGGCCGATGACATAGTCATCGAGGACCTTGCGGATCTCCTTCGGGGTCGGGATGCCATCCCGCGACTTCACCAGCGAGGACTTGGACTCTTCCCGGATGATGTCCATGCACAACTCGACGCATTCGTCGCAGATGAACACGGTGGGTCCGGCGATGAGCTTCCTGACCTCATGCTGGCTCTTGCCGCAGAACGAGCAATAAAGCGTGTTCTTGCTGTCGCTGCCGCCGGTCTTGCTCATCTTCGTCTCCTACGATTCTACCGAAACGGACACAAACGCGCCCATGTCGCTAGGATCCACATGGGGATTGGACGAAGCAAAAACCTCGCCAATCCCGAATTGGTGATCGGACCTGGGAGCCAATCACCCTGAGGCGACGTGATCAAGGCAGGGGAAGCGGAATTCCCCACAAAGCGCCACGCAGGCTGTGCGCGAGGCACCCCGGGCAACCCTGCCGTAACGGAATGCTCCATTCCGGCCGTGCCTGCCCCTACCACGTCGTCCGCCCTATCCTGAGCCGAAGGGTCCTTCCAGACTCTGAAGGTCCCCAACGCATCGGCCCCCGTTCCTGGGAGGAACGGGGGCCGACAAATCGGCATCCGATGCCGGCTTAACGACATGCAAGCGCGATCTTGCACTGCACGCAAGGGGGGGAATTTCGAGAACGCCCCCCAAGGCGTGTCCGTCAGGCCGCCTTGGAGGTCTCGTCGGTCGGGCGCTTGTCGATCACGGAATCGATAAGCCCGAACTCCTTGGCTGCCTCGGAGGTGAGGAAGTTGTCGCGCTCCAGCGCATCCTCGATGGCCTTCAGCGGCTGGCCGGTGTGCTTCACATAGATTTCATTCAGCCGCTTCTTCAGGTTCAGGATTTCCTGCGCATGCAGCATGATGTCCGTCACCTGCCCCGAGAAGCCGCCAGACGGCTGATGGACCATGATTCGCGCGTTCGGCAGAGCGAAGCGCATGTCCTTCTCGCCGGCGGTCAAAAGCAGGGAGCCCATGGAGGCGGCCTGGCCGATGCACAGGGTGGACACCGCAGGCTTGATGAACTGCATGGTGTCGTAGATGGCGAGGCCCGACGTCACCACTCCCCCGGGGGAGTTGATGTACATCGAGATTTCCTTCTTCGGGTTGTCCGCTTCCAGGAACAGCAGCTGCGCCACGGCGAGCGTGGCCATGCCGTCCTCCACCGGGCCGGTGAGGAACAGGATGCGCTCCTTCAGGAGCCGCGAGAAGATGTCGTAGGACCGCTCGCCACGGTTGGTCTGCTCGACCACCATGGGGATCAGGTAATTCATATAAGTATCAACGGGATCACGCATCGTCGGTCCTCGGGGCGCGGGCGGCGGCACGCCAAAAGCGTGCCGCGCGGTATGGTCGCAGGACGAAAGCGGTCCTTGGCCCTCAGGCCGCCTTCTCGTCGTCCTCCTCCTTGTAGAGCTCTTCCCGCGTCACCGTCTTTTCGGTCACGTTGGCCAGCTCCAGAAGGAAATCGACGACCTTCTCCTCGAACAGGGGGGCGCGCACGGAAGCCAGGGCCTCGGGGGTGCGGCGATAATAATCCCACACCTGCTGCTCCTGGCCGGGGAACTGGCGGGCGCGTTCCACCACCGCGCGCGTCACCTCGTCGTCGGAAACCTGGATATTGTTGCGCTCCCCGATTTCCGCAAGCACCAGGCCGAGGCGCACGCGCCGTTCGGCGATCTTGCGGTAGTCGGCGCGGGCCTCCTCCTCGGTGGTGCCCTCGTCGGCGAAGGTGCGGTTCTGGGCGGCGAGGTCTTCCTGCACCCGGCTCCACACGCCGAAGAATTCCTGCTCCACGAGACCTTCCGGCACTTCGAACTTGTGCAGGGTGTCCAGGGCGTCCAGCAGCGCGCGCTTCACCTTCTGGCGGGCGGCGCCGGCATGCTCCTGGGCAATGCGGCCCTTCACCGTCTCCTTGAGCTGCGCAAGGCTCTCCTGGCCGAGGGTCTTGGCGAACGCATCGTCCAGCTCGATGGTGCCGGCCGCGTCCACCGCCTTCACCGTCACCTCGAAGGAGGCGGCCTTGCCGGCCAGTTCCTTGGCCGCATAGGCCTCGGGGAAGGTCACGGCGATGGTGCGGCTCTCGCCGGCGGAAGCGCCGACGAGCTGCTCCTCGAAGCCGGGGATGAAGCCCTTCGAGCCGATGAGCACGTCGATGTTCTCGCCGGTGCCGCCCTCGAACTTCTCGCCGTCCACATAGCCGGTGAAGTCGATGGTGACGCGATCACCCTCGGCGGCGGCGCCGTCCTTGGTGGCGAAGGGGCGGTTGGCGTCGGCGATGCGCTGGACGGTCTCGTCCACCTCGGCCTCGGTCACCTCGACCACCGGCTTCTCGATGGCGATGTCCTTGAAATTGCCCAGCTCGATCTTGGGCAGGATCTCGATCTCGAGGTCGTAGGCCAGATCCTTGCCGCCGTCGAGCAGGCCCTGGAACTGGGGATCTTCCTGCGGCGCCTTCACCTTGGGCTGAAGGGCGAGCTTGAAGCCGTGCTCCTCGACGATCTTGCCGTTGGTCTCGTTGACCGTTTGCTCGATGATCTCGGACATCACGGACTTGCCGTAGACGCGCTTCAGGTGCGCGGTGGGCACCTTGCCGGGGCGGAAGCCGTTGAGCTTCACCTGGCCCTTGAGCTCGTTCAGCCGGGCATCGGCCTTGGCGTCGAGGTCGGCGGCGGACACCACCACACGGAACGCGCGCTTGAGGCCTTCGGCCTGGGTCTCGGTCACCTGCATCGTCTTGCCTTCACATCCTGTCCCGCTTCACGCGGAAATCCCGAAAAAACGGCTGCCTCACCCCACGCCCGCCGACGTCGCGCACCTTGGCGCGCCGAACCCCGACCACGCCGAGATCACACCCGGACCTGAGGCTGCGAGCCCCGGCTGCGCCGGCGGCATGGTGCGGGCGGAGGGTTTCGAACCCCCACGACTTGCGTCACGGGAACCTAAATCCCGCGCGTCTACCAGTTCCGCCACGCCCGCAAGGCGCTCGCGCCACAGGGGGCGACCGGCGACGCGCGCCATCGAGGCTCGACCGCTCGCGCACGCCGCGGCACGCGTCGGTCGGGTCGGGGCTTATATCACGCTCGCGCGCGGCTGCAGCAAGAAAATGGCGCAGTCCACCGGGCCGCCCCGGGCCCGCCGCGCCGGGCTTTCCCCGTTGATCCCACCGCCGCGCGGTCGCAGGCCGGTGAAGCCGCTTGCCCTTTTTCCGGGCGCGTAAGATGGTCCAGCGACCTTGCCAGGAGATGCCGCGTGAGCCCGCCGATTCCCTCCCGACGCACCGTCCTTCTGGGTGCTGCAGCCCTCTCCTTCACGGGCACCGCCGGGGTCATCGCCCCCGCTTTCGCCCAGAACCCGGCTCCCGCCGCACCGCCGGTGCCGCTGGCCGCCGCCACGGGAAGCCGGCCGGAAATCGCCGGCCAGGGCCGGCTGGCGCTGTTCAACGGCAATCTGCCCGGCCCGGTGCTGCGGGTGAAGAAGGGCGGCGCGCTCGCCGTCTCCGTGCAGAACGCATTGGCCGAGAGCTTCTCGCTCACCTTCCAGGGCGTGCGCCTGCCGGCGGGGGCCGCGGCCGTGGATGCGCCGGTGGCGCCGGGGGCGACGTCGCTCCTCACCCTCACCCCCCGGGACGCGGGAACCTACTGGTATCACGCCGCCTCCCCGCCCCTCGCCCGCCGGGCGCTGGCCGGGGCACTGGTGGTGGAGGAGGCCGGCGCGCCGGCCTATGCCTCCGATCACGTGCTCTTCATCCAGTCCTTCCCGCCGGAAAGCGGGGTGCCCATCTTCCCGGTCAACGGGGCCATCACGCCCACCCTGCAGGGGCCGGCGAGCGGGCGCACGCGCCTGCGCCTCGTCAATGCCACGCCGGTGGTGCTGCGGCTGCGGCTGCGCGGGCCGGCCTGCTACGCCATCGCGGTGGACGGCCAGCCGGTGGCCGACCCGTTCGAGCTGAAGGACGGCCGGGTGCAGATTACGCCCGGCGGCCGGGTGGACGTGGCGGCGACGCTGGACGATGCCGACGCCACCATCATCGAGATCGAGACCACCCAGGAGCCCATCCGCCTCGCCGTGGTCACCCCCGTGGGTCCCGCCGGCACCGCCCCCGCCGGCCCGCCCGCGCCGCTGCCGGCCAACGACCTGCCGGCGGAAATTCCGCTGAAGGACGCCCTGCGGGTGGAAATGGCCATCGGCGAGAAGGAGGCGGGCAAGGCCGCCGCAGCCTCCCTCGGCACGGTGAAGGCCGGGCGCAGCGTGGTGCTGACCCTGGCCAACAGCCTCGACGCCCCAGTGTCGGTGCACATTTCTGGCCATCCGGTGCGGCTGCTGGACGGGCTGGACGACGGCTGGAAGCCCTGGTGGCACGACACGGTTCCGGTGCCCGCCAAGGCCACGGTGCGGGTGGCCTTCCTGGCCGGCGCCGCGGGCAAATGGCCGGTCGTCGCCCAGCGCGGCGGTGATGGCGAGATCGTCGCCAGCCGCACCTATGAGGTCACGGCCTGACGGATCGCGCGGGCAGATGAGAGGCGCCGGGGCGCGGCTGCGCCCGGCGCCGTCACGTCCCCAGCGATTCGTAAAGGCGGGCATAGACCGCCCGCAGGGCCTCCGGCAGATCGTCCGCCACCAGGCCCGGGCCGGCTTCACGCGCGGCTTCCCCATGCAGCCAGACGCCGGCGCAGGCGGCCTCGAACGGCGCCATGCCCTGGGCGAGCAGCCCGGTGCACAGGCCGGCCAGCACATCTCCGGCCCCGGCGGTGGCAAGATAGGGCGGCGCATTGGCGGCGATGGCGGCGCGGCCGCCGGGGTCGGCCACCACCGTATCCGGCCCCTTCAACACCATCACCGCCCCCAGGCGGGCCGCCGCGGCGCGGGCGCGGGCGAGCTTCGACCGCGCCTCCAGCACCGCCGGATCCCCCTGGAACAGGCGGGCGAACTCACCCTCGTGCGGGGTGACGATGACGCCGCCCGCCTGCGCCGCCACCGCCGCCAGCGCCCAGGGCGCGCCGGCATAGCTGGTGAGCGCATCCGCATCCAGCACCAGCCGGCGGCCGGGGGCGGCGGCGGCGATCAGCTGCCGTGTGGCCGCCCCGGCGCCGAGGCCCGGGCCCAGCACCACCGTGCCCAGCCGCCGGTCGGCCAGCAGGGCGGAAAGGTCGGCCGCATCGGCCATCGGCCGGGGCATGAGGGCGGCATAGGAGGCGGCATGGAGCGGCAGGGCGTCGGGCGGGCAGGCCACCGTCACCAGCCCCGCCCCGGCCCGCAGAGCGCCGCGGGCGGCGAGCCGGGCGGCGCCGCAGGTCCAGGCCGGGCCGCTCACCACCACCGCATGGCCGCGGTCATATTTGTGGCCCAGGGTCGCCGGCCGCGGGAAGGCGCCGCGCCACAAGTCCGGCAGGTTGGCGAAGGTGGCGGGGCGGATGCGGTCCAGCACCGCATCGGGAATGCCGATGTCCGCCACCCGCACCTTGCCGCACAGGCTGCGCCCGGGCTCCAGCAGGTGGCCGGGCTTGCGGCGGAAGAAGGTGACCGTCTCCAGCGCCTGCGCCGCCGCGCCGCGCACCTTGCCGGTGGCGCCGTCGAGGCCGGACGGCAGGTCCACGGCGATCACCGGCCGGCCGGATGCGGCCATGCGCTCCACCAGCGCCTTTGCCGCGCCGTCCAGATCGCGGGCGAGGCCGGCACCGAACAGGGCGTCCACGATCACCCCCGCTTCGGCCAGATCGAGGGCGGCGGGCTCGTCCACCGGGCCGCGCCAGCCGCGGGCGGCGCGCGCCGCATCGCCGGTGAGGCGGTCGCGATCGCCCAGGAGCGCAACGCGCACGCGAAAGCCCCGCTGGGCCAGGATGCGCGCCGCCACGAAGCCGTCGCCGCCATTGTTGCCCGGGCCGCACAGCACCACCACGCGGGTGGGAAAGGGAAAGCGGGCCACCGCATCGGCCACGGCGGTGCCCGCCCGCTCCATGAGGGAGAAGGAGGCAATGCCCATTTCGACGGCGCCTGTGTCCGCCTGCGTCATTTCCTGAGGGTCGAGAAGTGCGTACACTGTGCTGCCCTGCCTGATATGCGCGGATGATGCTTAGAAAACGCACCGGAATCGTACGAAATCAGCCTATTTTCGCGTCACTCTGCTTAAATAAGATGCAGTCTTGAGAATTCGGGATGCCGCCCTCCGGCCTGGGGCCATGGGGGCGGGCCATGGCACATATCCTGCTTAAACGGTGCCGGCTCGACCATGCGGCGGCGGCCGGGCCACGGGGAGACGGAGCGGATGAAGAAGATCGAGGCAATCATAAAGCCCTTCAAGCTCGACGAGGTGAAAGAGGCACTCCAGGACGTGGGGCTGCAAGGCATCACCGTGACCGAGGCGAAGGGATTCGGCCGCCAGAAGGGCCATACGGAGCTCTATCGCGGCGCAGAATATGTGGTGGACTTCCTGCCCAAGGTGAAAATCGAGGTCGTCCTCTCCGACGATATGGTAGACCGGGCCGTCGACGCCATTCGCCGCGCGGCCCAGACGGGACGGATCGGAGACGGAAAGATCTTCGTTTCGTCCATCGAGGAGGCGATCCGCATCCGTACCGGCGAATCCGGCCTCGACGCGATCTGACGCGTCCAATAAAAACTGCAGGCCAGCAGAAAGGTACCAACCATGAAAATCAAGACGGCCAAGGACGTCCTCGACACCATCAAGGCCGAGGACGTGAAGTACGTCGATCTGCGCTTCACCGATCCGCGCGGCAAGTGGCAGCATGTTACCTTCGACATCAGCATGGTCGACGAGGAATTCCTGACCGAGGGCACCGCCTTCGACGGCTCGTCCATTGCCGGCTGGAAGGCCATCAACGAATCCGACATGCTGCTGATGCCGGACCCGACCACCACCTGCATCGACCCCTTCTTCGCCGAGACCACGCTCTCGATCGTCTGCGACGTGCTGGAGCCCACCACGGGCCAGCCCTACGGCCGCGACCCGCGCTCCATCGCCAAGAAGGCGGAAGCCTATGCCAAGTCCACCGGCATCGGCGACGCGGTGTATTTCGGCCCCGAGGCCGAGTTCTTCATTTTCGACGACGTGCGCTTCAAGGCCGACCCGTACAACACCGGCTTCAAGCTCGACTCCATCGAGCTGCCCACCAATTTCGACACCGAGTATGAGGGCGGCAACCTCGGCCACCGGGTGAAGACCAAGGGCGGCTATTTCCCCGTGCCGCCGATCGACTCGGCCCAGGACATGCGCTCCGAAATGCTGGCCTCCATGGCCAAGATGGGCGCCAAGGTGGAGAAGCACCACCACGAGGTGGCCTCCGCCCAGCACGAGCTCGGCCTCAAGTTCGGCCCCCTCGTCACCATGGCCGACCACCTGCAGGTCTATAAGTACTGCATCCACCAGGTGGCCCACATCTATGGCAAGACGGCCACCTTCATGCCGAAGCCGGTATTCGGCGACAACGGCTCGGGCATGCATGTGCACCAGTCCATCTGGAAGGACGGCAAGCCCCTGTTCGCCGGCGACAAGTATGCGGACCTTTCCGAATACTGCCTGTGGTACATCGGCGGCATCATCAAGCATGCCAAGTCGCTGAACGCCTTCACCAACCCGCTGACCAACTCCTACAAGCGGCTGGTGCCCGGCTATGAAGCCCCCGTGCTGCTCGCCTATTCGGCGCGCAACCGCTCGGCCTCCTGCCGCATCCCCTACACCAACAACCCGAAGGCCAAGCGCGTCGAGGTCCGCTTCCCCGATCCCGGCGCGAACCCCTACCTCGCCTTCGCGGCCCTGTTCATGGCCGGCATGGACGGCATCCTGAACCGGATCGACCCCGGCTCGGCCATGGACAAGGACCTGTACGACCTGCCCCCCGCCGAGCTGAAGCAGATCCCCACCGTCTGCGGCTCGCTGCGCGAGGCGCTCGAATCCCTCGCCGCGGACCACGACTACCTGCTCAAGGGCGACGTGTTCCAGAAGGACTTCATCGAGTCCTACATCGAGCTGAAGATGACCGAGGTGATGCGCTTCGAAATGACGCCGCACCCGGTGGAATTCGAGATGTACTACTCGGTCTGATCCGCCGCGCCGGCCCCTACCGGGCCGGCTCCCGGCCGCAAACTGCAGGGGGCGCCCGTTCGGCGCCCCTTTTCATTTGGAGCGCCGCATGGTGAACGCCCTGTCACCGTCGCGGGGTAGGAATGGGTCCCACCGCAGCCAGGGGGGTGCCATGACCGACACGACCGAAGCCCGCCGCGCCAATTTGCCCGCGTCCGCCGCATCCGTCCCCTTCGTGCCGTCCGCCCGCCTGCGCGAGGCCGGCGACGACCAGCCGGCCCACATTCCGGCAGTCCTGCCCGCCGGCGCCACCTTCGGCGATGTGCTGGTCGAGCGGCTGGGCCGCCGCGACCTGATGAAGGGCCTTCTCGGCACCGCCGCGGTGGCCCTGCTGGCCCCCGCCGTCCTCGCCCCGGCCGTCTTGGCCCCCGCCGTCTTGGCCCCCCGCGCCGCGCGCGCCGGGGCCGCGCCGGACCGCTTCTCCTTCCCCGAGCTGACCGCCGCGCCGGACGAAACCATCCATGTGGCGGAAGGCCACGACGCGCAGGTGCTCATCCGCTGGGGCGATCCCGTGCTGCCCGGGGCGCCGGCCTTCGATCCCGCCGCGCAGACCCCCGCGGCGCAGGCGCTCCAGTTCGGCTATAACAACGACTTCCTCGGCTTCATTCCCCTGCCCGGCGGCGCCGGCAACCGGGGCCTCCTGGTGGTGAACCACGAATACACCAACGAGGAACTCATGTTCCCCGGCGTCGGCGTCCAGACCGCCAAGGGCGGCTTCGCCGGCATGACGGCGGCGCTGGTGGACGTGGAGATGGCCGCCCACGGCGGTTCCGTCATCGAGATCCAGCGCGAGAACGGCCGCTGGCAGGTGGTGCCGCAATCCCCCTACGCCCGGCGCATCACCGCCGAAACGCCCATGGCCTTCTCCGGCCCCGCCGCCGGTTCGCCGCGCCTTGCCACCTCGGCCGACCCGGACGGCCGCACGGTGAAGGGCATGCTCAACAATTGCGCCGGCGGCATCACCCCCTGGAACACGTGGCTCTCCTGCGAGGAGAACGTGAACTATTATTTCTCCGGCACCCGCGACGGCCTCGCCGACGCCGAGGCGCTGAAGCGCTACGGCATTCCCGGCAATGCCTTCGCCTGGGCGCGCTATCACCCCCGTTTCGACCTGCAGAAGGAGCCCAACGAGCCGAACCGCTTCGGCTGGGTGGTGGAGATCGACCCCTTCGATCCCGCCTCGGTGCCCAGGAAGCGCACCGCCCTCGGCCGGTTCAAGCATGAGGGCGCCGCCAACATCGTGAACGGCGACGGCCGCCTCGCGGTCTATATGGGCGACGACCAGAAGATGGAGCACGTCTACCGCTTCGTCACCGACGGCAAGGTGGACCCCGCCAACCCCGCCGCCAGCCGCGACCTGCTGGATGCCGGCACCCTTGCGGTGGCGGTGTTCCACCCCGACGGCACCGGCGAATGGCGGCCCCTCACCTTCGGCCAGGGTCCCCTCACCCCCGCCAACGGCTTTCGCGACCAGGCCGACGTGCTGGTGCACGCCCGCCTTGCCGCCACCCATCTGGGCGCCACCCGCATGGACCGGCCGGAGGACGTGGAGGCGAACCCGCTTACGGGCAAGGTCTATGTGATGCTCACCGCCAACGACACCCGCACCGAGCTGGAGGTGGAGCCCGCCAATCCGCGGCCGAAGAACATCTTCGGCCATATCGTCGAGATCAGCCCCGCCGGCGGCGATCACGCGGCCGGCGGCTTCACCTGGGAGGTGCTGGTCCGCTGCGGCGATCCCGCGGCGCCGGGCGCGGGCGCCAGCTTCTCCCCCGCCACCACCACGTTCGGCTGGTTCGGCAACCCGGACAATTGCGCGGTGGACCACCAGGGCCGGCTCTGGGTGGCGACCGACGGCAATTCGGCGGGCAGCACCGGCCGCACCGACGGCATCTGGGCCATGGAAACCGAGGGCAAGGGCCGCGGCACCGCCAGGCGCTTCTTCTCGGTGCCTGTCGGCGCGGAAATGTGCGGGCCGTGCTTCACCGCCGACGACACCACCTTCTTCGTCGCGGTGCAGCACCCCGGCGAGAGCGAGGACGGGCGCGTCTCCACCTTCGACGACCCCTCCACCCGCTGGCCGGACTTCACCGCCGGCATGCCGCCCCGCCCCGCGGTGGTGGCCATCACCCGCAAGGCCGGCGGCCCGGTGGGCGGCTGAGGCCGCAAGGCCCCGGCCGACACCGGGGCGCATCATCCCGGCCGGCGTCAGCCCGCAAGGGCAATGCCGGCCATGAGGATGATCTCGCCGATGAGCACCCCGGCGAACACCGAGCGGCGCAATGCCACGAAGCCGGCCACGCCGCCCGCCACCGCGCCGAGCCGCAGGGCGAGGGGCACCGCCGCCAGCGCCCCCGCGGGCGCGAACAGCAGCCGCGCCACCACCGCCGCGAGCAGGGCCGTCGCCACCGCCCGCACCCAGAGCAGCACGCCGCTGCCCTCCTCCACCCGCCGGCCGGCAAGGACCGCCAGGGAGCGCCAGATCTCCGTGGGCAGGAAGCCCACCAGCACCACGATGGCGAGCGCCGCCCCTTCGCCCAGCCCGCTCATCGCCGCCGCTCCAGCATCCGGCCGGCCAGAAAGGCGAGGCTGCCGCCGCCGATGCCCGCCACCATCAGGTCCAGCCCGCCCTCAAGGCCGATGGTGAGCGGGGTGATGACGAGACCGGCGCAAAGGGCCAGCCAGTCCGTGGGCGTCTGGCAATTGCGCACCATCAGCACGGTGAAGGACAAGGGCGTGAGCAGGAGCAGGCCGGCCGCCAGGGGCGCCGGCAGTTCCCCCGCCATCTGGTAGCCGGCCAGCGTGCCCGCCATGCTGATGGCGACCAGCATGTGGCCGAGGCCCAGGGTGAAGGGCACCCGCGCTTCCCCGGGCAGGTGCGGCAGCAGGCGCAGGCCCTCGATCCACACGGTCATGGCCACGAAATGGGCGCAGACCAGTTCCTGCAGCAGGCTGCGCCGGGGGCCACGCATATAGGGCGCCACCGAAACCACCATGGGCAGGAGCCGCATGGAGGACAGCGCCACCGCCAGCGCCACCGCCGGCAGCGCCGTGCCGGAGGCGATGCCGCCGATGAGGATGAGCTGCGCCGGCAGCGCCCACACCAGATAGGTGGAGGCGACCCCGGCGCCGATGGGAAATTCCATGCCCTGCAGCAGTGCGCCGAAGCCCGTATAGCTCGCGAACAGCACCAAAGCGGGCACCGAGATGGCGTGCCGCGCCCCGCTGAGGAACCAGCGCACCGGCCCGCGCCCGCGGCGCCCGGGCTCTGCCGGCCCGCCCTCCGCCGGCCGGCGCGGCGCGGCATTGGGCGGCAACAGGGGGGCGGAAGGGTCCGCAGGGGCGGGATTGGATGGCTCGGACACGCGGCACTCGGCTGTGGGGGCGGGGCATGTGGCGGAGCGCCGCAGGATGCACCCCGCCGATGCCATAGCACCCCCATGCCGCGCCGTGGAGCCGCGCCACGCGCAGAAGCCGGCGCCCGGCCATGCGCAGGCGGCGCAGCCGCCATCCCCGGACCTCGGCGCAGCCGCCCTGCGGCTTTCCATTGCCCCCGCCTGCCGCTGGCGCCATCTTGGGGCCTGCGTTCAGAATCGGTCGCCCTGCCGTGCATATCGTCGAAATTCCGTATCGCGACCCGTTCGGCGCGTTCCAGGCTTGTTCCGCCGCCGCGCATTGCGCCTTTCTCGACAGCGCCGCCGCAGGCGATCCGCGCGCACGCTTTTCCTACATCGCCGCCGACCCGTTCCAGGTGATCACCAGCGACGCCGCGGGCGTGCGCGTGGATGGCGTGGCGGTGGCCGCCAGCCCGTTCCAGGCGCTGGCGCGGGCACTCGCCGCCCATCGGCTCCCCGCGGCCCCGGGGCCGGTGCCATTCCGCAGCGGGGCCATCGGCTATCTGGGCTACGAGCTGGGCCGCCACCTGGAGCGCCTGCCGCCGCCGCGCCCGGCCGATCCGCCCCTGCCCGAGATGGTGATGGGGCTCTACGACACGGTGGTCGCCTTCGACCACGCCGCCGCGCGCGCCTTCATCCTCGCCAGCGGCGCGCCGGAGCGCGGGGATGGCGCCCGCCGCGCCCGTGCCCGCCGCCGGGCCGATGAGCTGAAGGAACGCCTGGAGGCCGCCCCCGCGGCCGCCCCCGCGCCGGACTGGACCCTGCGCGGCACCTTCCGGCCCGAGCGGCCCCGCGCCGAAGTGGAAGCCGCCATCGCCCGGGTGATCGAATACATCCGCGCCGGCGACATCTTCCAGGCCAACCTCACCCAGCAGATGCGCGCGCGGGTGCCGCAGGGGCTGGGCGACCTTGCGCTCTATGCCCGCCTGCGCGCCCTCAGCCCCTCCCCCTTCGCCGCCTTCCTGCGCTGCGGGGCGGATATCAGCGTGCTTTCCGCCTCGCCCGAGCGCTTCCTCTCCCTCGCCCCGGACGGGCGGGTGGAGACCCGGCCCATCAAGGGCACCCGCCCACGCGGCGCCGATGCGGCGGAAGATGCGGCGCTGGCCGCCGCCCTCCTCGCCTCCGAGAAGGACCGGGCCGAGAACCTCATGATCGTGGACCTGCTGCGCAACGACCTCTCCCGGGTGTCGCAGGTGGGCAGCGTGAAGGTGCCGGCCCTGTGCGCACTGGAAACCTTCGCCAGCGTGCATCATTTGGTGTCGGTGGTGGAAAGCCGGCTCCAGCCGGGGCTCGGCCCGGTGGACCTGCTGGAGGCCTGCTTTCCCGGCGGCTCCATCACCGGCGCGCCGAAGATCCGCGCCATGGAGATCATCCACGAGCTGGAGACGGCGCCCCGCGGCGTCTATTGCGGCTCGGTGGCGTGGATCGGCTTCGACGGCGCCATGGATTCCTCCATCGTCATCCGCACCATCACCCAGGCCGGCGACACGCTGCTGACCCAGGCCGGCGGCGGCATCGTGGCCGATTCCGATCCGGTGGACGAATATGAGGAAAGCCTGGTGAAGCTCGCCCCCATGCTGCGCGCACTTTCGGGAGAGGGGCGATGATGCTCTGGCTCGGCACCGGCCTGGTGGCGCAGGAGGTGGCCGCCATCTCCCCCCTCGATCGCGGCTTCACATTGGGGGACGGCCTGTTCGAGACGCTGCGGGTGAAGGGCGGCCGCGTGCTGCGGCTGGAGGCCCACCTCGCCCGCCTCGCCGCCGGGGCGCGGGTGCTCGGCCTGCCGCTGCCGGCGTTCGACTTTCCCGCGGCGCTCTTGGCGACGGCCCAGGCGAACGGCCTTGCGGAGGGGGTCTTGCGCCTCACCCTCACCCGCGGCAGCGGACCGCGCGGCGTGCTGCCGCCGGCCCATCCCGCCCCCACCCTGGTCATCACCGCCGCGCCCATGGCCCCGCCCGCCCCGCCGGCCCGCCTGAGCATCGCCGAGGGCACGCGGCGCAACGAGCGTTCGCCCCTTTCGCGGGTGAAATCGCTGAACTATCTCGACAATATCCTCGCCCGGCAGGAGGCCGCCGGGCGCGGCACCGATGATGCCGTGCTGCTCAACACCCGCGACCGGGTGGCCGAGACCTCCATCGCCAACCTGTTCGCCGTGCTGGGCGGGGAGCTGGTGACCCCGCCGCTGGCGGACGGGGTGCTGCCCGGCGTGATGCGCGCCGCGGTTCTGGCCGAGGGCGCGCGGGAGCGCTCCATCACCCCGGCGGAGCTGGCCACCGCCAGCGAGATCTTCCTCACCTCGGCGCTGGGGCTGCGCTCGGTGCGGGCGCTCAAGGGGCGCGAGCTGCCGGGCTTCGCGGTGGCGGAGCATCTGCGCACGCGCATCGAAGGCGCCTGATGGCGCCCACCCTCACCACCCCCCGGCTGCTGCTGCGCCCGTGGCGGGCGGCGGATCGCGACGGGCTGTGGCGCATGCAGGCCGACCCGCGCACCATGGAATTCCTGCTGCCGGTGCCGGACCGCGCCGCCAGCGACGCCGTGGCGGAGCGGGCGCAGGCCCATTTCGCCCGCCACGGCTTCGGCCTGTGGGTGGTGGAGGTGCCGGGCGTCACCGACTTTGCCGGCTATGCCGGGCTGGTGCATGTGCCCTACCAGGAGCATTTCACGCCTGCGGTGGAGATCGGCTGGCGGTTCGATCCCGCCTTCTGGGGCCGCGGCTATGCCACCGAGGCGGCGCGCGCCGCCCTCGGCTTCGGCTTCCAGAGGCTGGGGCTGGCGCAGGTGGTGGCCATCACCGTGCCGCAGAACCGGCGCTCGCGGGCGGTGATGGAGCGGCTGGGCATGGTGCGGGACGCCGCGGGCGATTTCGACCTGCCCACCACGCCGCCGGGCCATCCTTTGCGCCGGCAGGTGCTGTACCGGCTGCGGCGGGAGGATTTCGCCCCGCCGCAGCGGGCGCCTCAGAAGGGCGTGCCCGCATAGGGGATGCGCATGGCCCGCCGCTGGTGGGCTCCTTCACATCGGCAACCTGGTCAGGCGCCCGAGGATGGCAGTGTCCCAGCCCGGCGCGGCGGCCGCAATCAAAACGTGCAGGCGGGTGGACCAAACGCAAAAGAGGCGGCCAAAGCCGCCTCTTTCCGTTTCGGGATAAAACCTGGAGCCGGCTGGGGCGCTGATCAGCGCGTTCTCTATCCTTAAGTGAGAGGGCGATTGACCGATCAAATTGAGTCCATTTGCTCGGATCGCCTCTAGGCCTTCACCAGCGGCAGCTTGGGCACCGGGCTGCCGGAGCGGCTGGAGCCGCCCGGGCCGCCGGACTTCGGGCCGGCCGGCTTGGGGCCGGCCTTCGGGCTGCCCTTGGGGCCGCCACGGCCCGGCGGCTTGGCGATCTTCGCCTTGCTGGCCGGCTTGCGGCGGCGCACCGGGGTGGGGGCGATCTTGTCCGGCTTGGGGGTGACGGGGCCTTCGGGGAACTCGAAGCCCAGCTTCGATTGCGTCCCCTCGCCCTCCACCACCACGCGCACATGGCCGCCATTCTTCAGCCCGCCGAACAGCACCAGGTCGGCCAGCGGGGTCTTGATATATTGCTGGATGACGCGGGACATGGGCCGGGCGCCCATCTGCTCGTCATAGCCGCGCTCCATCAGCCAGTGGCCCGCGTCGTCCGACAGTTCGATGGTGACGTTGCGGTCGGCAAGCTGGGCTTCCAGCTGCAGGACGAACTTCTCCACCACCTGGGTGATGACCTCGGGCGGCAGGTGGCCGAACGGGATCACCGCATCGAGACGGTTGCGGAACTCGGGCGCGAAGGTGCGGTTGATGGCCTCGCTGTCGTCCCCTTCCCGCTTGGTGCGGGTGAAGCCGTAGGCCGGCTTGGCCAGATCGGCGGCACCGGCATTGGTGGTCATGATGAGGATCACGTTGCGGAAGTCGATCTGCTTGCCGTTGTGGTCCGTCAGCTTCCCGTGGTCCATCACCTGCAACAGGATGTTGAAGAGGTCCGGGTGGGCCTTTTCGATCTCGTCCAGCAGCAGCACGCAGTGCGGGTTCTGGTCCACCCCGTCGGTGAGCAGGCCGCCCTGGTCGAAGCCCACATAGCCGGGAGGCGCGCCGATGAGGCGGCTCACGGTGTGGCGCTCCATATATTCCGACATGTCGAAGCGCAGCAGCTGCACCCCCAGGATGGAGGCGAGCTGCTTGGCCACTTCCGTCTTGCCGACGCCGGTGGGGCCGGAGAACAGATAGGAGCCGATGGGCTTTTCAGGCTCGCGCAGGCCGGCGCGGGCCAGCTTGATGGAGGCGGACAGCGCCTCGATGGCGGTGTCCTGGCCATAGACCACCCGCTTGAGCGTGGTGCGCAGATTGGCCAGCACCTCGGCATCGTCCTTGGAGACGGTCTTGGGCGGAATCCGCGCCATGGTGGCGATGGTGGCCTCGATCTCCTTCAGGCCGATGGTCTTCTTGCGCTTGGCCTCGGGAAGCAGCATCTGCGCCGCGCCGCTCTCGTCGATCACGTCGATCGCCTTGTCCGGCAGCTTGCGGTCGTGGATGTAGCGGGCGGAGAGCTCCACCGCCGCCTTGATGGCGTCGTTGGTGTAGCGCAGCTTGTGGTAGTCCTCGAAGCAGGGCTTCAGCCCCTTCAGGATCTCGATGGCGTCGGCCACGGAGGGCTCGGCCACGTCGATCTTCTGGAAGCGGCGCACCAGGGCCCGGTCCTTCTCGAAATACTGGCGGTATTCCTTGTAGGTGGTGGAGCCCATGCAGCGCAGCGTGCCGGAGGCCAGCGCCGGCTTCAGCAGGTTGGAGGCATCCATGGCCCCGCCGGAGGTCGCACCGGCGCCGATCACCGTGTGGATCTCGTCGATGAACATGATGGCGTTGGGATAGGCCTCGATCTCCTTCACCACCTGCTTCAGGCGCTCCTCGAAGTCGCCGCGATAGCGGGTGCCGGCGAGCAGCGCGCCCATGTCGAGGGCGAAGACGGTGGCGGTGGCCAGCACCTCCGGCACCTCGCCGTCATTGATGCGCTTGGCGAGGCCTTCGGCGATGGCGGTCTTGCCCACGCCGGGGTCGCCCACGAACAGCGGGTTGTTCTTCTGCCGGCGGCACAGCACCTGGATGGTGCGGGTGATCTCGCTGTCGCGGCCGATGAGCGGGTCGATCTTGCCTTCGTGCGCCTTCTTGTTGAGGTTCACGCAATAGGCGTCGAGCGCATCGGCCTTCTTCTTGGTGTCGTCGCCGGATTTCGTCTCGGTTTCCTCCTCGGCGCCACGCACGGGGCGGCTCTCGGACATGCCGGAGCGCTTGGCGATGCCATGGGAGATGTAGTTGACCGCGTCATACCGCGTCATGTCCTGCTCCTGCAGGAAATAGGCGGCATGGCTCTCGCGCTCGGCGAAGATGGCCACCAGCACGTTGGCCCCGGTCACCTCCTCGCGGCCCGAGGACTGCACATGGATCACCGCGCGCTGGATGACGCGCTGGAAGCCGGCGGTGGGCTTGGAATCGTCGGAACTCGACTGGACCAGATTCTCCAGTTCCGTATCGACATATTCGATGAGATTGCGGCGGAGCTTGTCCATGTCCACGTTGCACGCGCGCATCACCGCGGCGGCATCCTGGTCATCGACGAGCGAGAGAAGCAGATGCTCGAGAGTCGCGTATTCGTGGTGGCGTTCGTTGGCGAGGGCCAGAGCGCGATGGAGCGACTGTTCGAGGCTGCGTGAGAATGTAGGCATCGACACCTCTTCCGCGCATCGCCCCCGGCCTCAGGAGACCCCCCCGGCTTGGGGAGCGCGTGCACCATTCACACAAACTTCGTACTGGATGTCGCAGTGCGCAAGTCCCTCCTTTGCGCGAAACCGAAACTTGAAGCGCAGGCCGGCTTGGCCCGCGCCAGCGTGGGCCTCACCTTCGGGCCTGCTTTTGGGGGGGATGGAGGGGTTTTACTTTTTTTCCATCACACACTGCAGCGGGTGCTGGTGCTTGCGGGCGAAGTCCATCACCTGCGTCACTTTGGTCTCGGCCACCTCATAGGTGAAGATGCCGCACTCGCCCACGCCGTGATGATGCACGTGGAGCATGATGCGGTTGGCCTCCTCCCGGTTCTTATTGAAGAACCGTTCCAGCACATGCACCACGAATTCCATGGGGGTGTAGTCGTCGTTCAAAAGCAGCACCCGATAAAGGCTCGGCCTTTTGGTCTGCGGCTTGGTGCGGGTGATGACGGACGTGCCCGGCCCGTCGCCGCCGTTGCGCCGGGGCGTGTCCGGCCCGGCCGCCACGGGGGCCGGGGCCGCAATGGCAGGGCCAGCGGCGGACAAAGACACGGCCTTGCGGGCCCGGGAAAAAATTCTGCTGAAAATCTGCATCATGTCCGTCGCGCCCTGTCCCGCTGCTCCGGCAGATGGCCGGAGGCTGGCGCTGCTCCCAATTTGCCCGGATCATAGAAAATACGGCGCTTGTGCGCCAGTGTCGCCACCTCGCCGGGCCGCGGGCGAGCTTCTATTTCGGCATGGGGGAGCGGCGGCGCAAGGGTGTGCGCGCACAGACCAAAGGCGAAGCCGGCCATCCGGGGCCGCACCCGGCGCATGTGGCGCGCCCGATGGCCGGGCCGTGGCGGCCCGGGTGATGGATCTGAGGCCTTTCCGCCCGGAGCGGATAGCCCGGAACTGAAGGCCGCCGGTGCACGGCGGCGATGGATACGGCAAAAGCCCGGCCGGGCGGCCAGGCTCTGTTGCGGTCGGGACGGAGCCGGGAGCGACGCCTGAATTAAGGCTCCCGGCTGGTCACGATCAGTTCGGCAGCTTGCCGAAAGCGCCTTCGAACGGCTTGTAGGCTTCCTTCGCCAGCTCGGTGTAGAGCTCGCCGATCTTGGTGGCCTGGGCGACGGCGCCTTCGTAGGCGGTCTTCAGGTAGGTCTGCTGGATCTCGATGGCCTGCTCGACGGTCTTGGCGCCCAGCAGCTTCTCGAGGGCAGCGGTGCCCTGCTCGAAGGAGGTCTTGGTGTAGTCGGCGATTTCCACCGCGATCGCCTGGGCGCTCTTGGAGAGCGTGCCGAAGCTCTTCATGGCGGCTTCGATGTTGTCCTTGCTCAGCTTCTGCAGCTCTTCAGCGTTCTGGACCATGGGTGTCCCCTTTTCCTTGCCGGCTAAGCGCGCCGGCCCCGCGCCGAGTGGATTATTGGCTCCGCTCAGCTGTGGATATTATGCAACGCAGCATGAAAGTCAAGCCGAATTTGTGCAGCGCACAATATGGCATGTGCGCCCGGTTTACGCCTTGGTAACTCCGCGTTTTTAGGGTCAGAGCCTGGTCGCTTCCCGCACACCGCGATGCGACGTTCAAGCCACGGTCAAGGCTTTTCGCTCGCAACCGGGCGCGGGAACGGGTTCATGACTGCGACCTGCGACACGGGGCACACGTATATGCGTAGATCGTCCGCCGGCTTCTCGCTCACGGCAAAAGCCATGGCTTTTGCGGTGCTTGCGGCGTTTTCCTTCACCGCGACGGCGGCCGATGCCAAGCCGCGCAAGAAGGCGCAGGTGGAGCGTTCGAAGGACCGGTCGAAGGAGCGCTCGAAGAGCCGGACCACCACCGTCGCCCGCTCCGGCAATGACGACGGCGCGCGCTGGCATTATGGCTCGTCCGCCATCATGGTGGACGCCAATACCGGCAAGGTGCTTTACGAGGACAATGCGGACGCGCTGCGACACCCTGCCTCGGTCACGAAAATCATGACCCTTTACCTCCTGTTCGAGCAGCTGGAGGAAGGAAACCTCAAGCTTGACAGTGATCTGGAGGTTTCCGCCAAGGCGGCGGCGCAGCAGCCCTCCAAGCTGGGCGTGCGGGCGGGCTCCAGCATCGAGGTGGAGGACGCCATCAAGGCGCTGGTGACGCGCTCGGCCAATGACGTGGCGGTGGTGATCGCGGAGAACCTCGCCGGCTCGGAATCCGAATTCGCCGAGGCGATGACCCGCAAGGCGCGGGCGCTGGGCATGAGCCGCACCGTGTTCCGCAACGCCTCCGGCCTGCCCAACCCCAGCCAGGTGACGACGGCCCGCGACCTCGCCATTCTCGGCCGCGCGGTGCAGGACCGCTTCCCCAAGCAATACAAGTATTTCGCCACCCGCACTTTCTATTATCGCGGCCAGGCCATCGGCAATCACAACCGCCTGCTCGGCCGGGTGGAGGGGGTGGACGGCATCAAGACCGGCTACACCCAGGCCTCCGGCTTCAATCTCGTCACCTCGGTGAAGCGGGACGGGCGCTATCTGGTCGGCGTGGTGCTCGGCGGCAGCAGCGGCGGATCGCGCGACGCGCGCATGGCGAGCCTGATCTCCCAGACCCTGCCCACCGCTTATGCCGGCATGCGCACCGCGCCGAAGGTGACGGAAGTGGCGGAAGCCGCCATTCCGGTGGCGCGCCAGTCCGCCGGCATCACGCCGGTTCCCGTGACCGTGACCCGCGAGCCCGATCCGCCCCATGCGGTGGCGCCGCTGCCGAAGCCGGCCATGGCCGAGCTGGCATCCCGCCAGCCCCCCGAGCCCGCCACCACCGCCTCCATCCCACCGGCCCGCGCCACCCAGGCCGCCGCCGCCCAGCCCCAGCCGAAGGCGGGCTCGGCCGAGCCGATCCGCCCGGTGGCGGTGAAGACCGTTTCCATCTCGCGCAGCACCGCCGCCGCGGCCGGCGCCGGCTTCACCACGCCCTCGGGCGTGCTGGGCTATCTCGGGCCGGCCGGCGCGGCCCAGTCGCCCGCCGCCGCGGCCGCGCAGGCGGCGGCCGAGGGCCACGCCCGCACCGCGCCCCGGCAGGTGGCCGCCCTCGATCCCGCCCCCCGGCCCGACGCGAAGGCTGCCGCCGACGCCCGCGAGCAGGCCCAGCGCGCCGCCCGCATCGCCGCCATGGAGCCGGACGACCCCTATGCCCAGGCCGCCGCCCGCGCCCGCGCCCAGCACGAAGCCGCCCAGGCCCGGGCGCAGGCCAGCGCCCAGGCTGCGGCCCGCGCTGCCGGCGAGCCGGTGAAGCCGGCCCCCGCCCCGCGCCCGGTGCGCACCGCCTCCCTCGCGCCGGTGGCGGTGGCCGAGCCCGCGCCGCCGCCCGCCCCGGCCTCCGCCCGCTCGGGCTGGCAGATCCAGATCGGCGCCTATGGCGGCGAGCGCGAGGCGCGCACCCGCCTCGATGTGGCCAAGACCAAGGCCAAGGCCGTGCTGGGCCGCGCCGATGCCTATACGGAGAAGGTGGTGAAGGGCGCGTCCGAACTCTATCGCGCCCGCTTCGCCGGGCTGGACGAGAAGGGCGCCCGGGAAGCCTGCCGTTTACTCAAGCGTAACGACTTCGATTGCATGACTATCAGGAATTGAAGTTCTGCGAGAGAATCAGGCATGCTTGCCCAAGATCACATCCTTGGCCCGATTGATTTTCGCGGCCAGATAGCTGGACCCGCCATGATCGGGGTGGAGCTTCTTCATCAGGTCCCGGTGAGCGGCGCGGACGCTCGCGGCGTCCGCTCCCTGTTCAAGGCCAAGCACCTGATAGGCCTCCTGCTCGGTCATCGCGCCGCCGCCGCTCCCCGCGCCGCCCATGTCCCGGCCACCCGCATCTCCTTGTGCGTGCTCACGCCAGGCGGGCGCCCGGCGGTCGAGATAAGCTTCGAGTAGCGCCAGGGATTGCGCGTCGCAGAGGGCGCGCACGCCGAGCAGCGCCGGCACGTCCAGCGCCTCCAGCGCGGTCCCGGCATGGGGCCCGGCCAGCACCCGCCCGGTCATCGCCCCGTCGGCGTGGTTCAGTTCCATCTCGATCACCGCGGTCCGCACCCGCGACACCCGCGGCGCGCCGCCCTTGCGGAACAGCCCGCCCAGATAGCCGCCGACGCCGCCGGGATCGAGCCGCCCGAGCAGCGTGATGCCCACCAGCGCCAGTGGCACCGCCGCGGCGAAGCGGCCCGTCACCAGCGCCCCCACCGCCCCCAGCATGGCGCCATAGGCCAAGGTGCGCATGAGAATGGCGATGAGCACCTTCGGGTCGGCCCGGGTCCACACCTTCAATCCGTAGAGGCCGATGGCCAGCAGAAGGGCGCCGGCAATAAGGCTGATCACGCAAGACTCCTATGTGCGCAGGGCCGACAGCAGCAGCCGGGCGCCCGCATCCTGGCGCGCCGCCAGCGCCGTGCGGCCCCCGGCGGCATAGGCGGCCACCGCCGCAAGCAACTGACGCAGCTGCGCCGCGGCGCTGGGATCAAACCGGCAATAGGCGCCGCCGGTCACCGCCGCAAGGGCGCGGAAGGCCCGCTCCACCCGCGCGTCATGGCCCTCCTGGAACACGAACAGGCGCACGCCGTGCAGCGCCAGCTGGCCGGCCGCCTCGGCGAGGGCGCCTTCATCCTCCTCCAGCGCATCGCCCACGAACACCGCCGCCTTCAGGCCGGAGCGGGCGGCCTCGCGGCCCAGGTGGTCGATGATGCGGCGGATCTGGGTGAGGCCGGGCACGCAGGAGATGCGCCGCATGAGGCCCCCCAGCGTCGCCGCATCGCCCACGAAGGGCGAGGCGCGACACTCCCCGGCGCCGCGATAATAGACGATCTGCATGTCCAGCCCGCCATGGGCCGCCGCCGCTGCGAACATGTCCGCCTGGATGTCGCAGGCCAGCGTCCAAGTGGGCTGGCGCGAGCCGGTGGCGTCGAGGGCGAAGGCGAGCCGCCCGCGTCCGTCGGCCGGGCGCACCGGCGGCACCGCGCGGGCGGCGGCGAGGAAGCGGGCCACGTCGTCGGCGGCGGACATCATGTCCGCACCCTTCGCCTGCGGCGCCGGCGCCCCCCTGGCCTTGCGATCGTCGGTCCCTGCCATGGCGCAATCTCCTCTTCCACACATAAGCCGGCCCCGGCGGCGAACCAAGGGGCGCGGACCACCGGGCGCGGACCTGAAGGCGGCGAAGCACCCGCGGCGCGCCGGGCGGCCCCCTGAGCGGCCAAGGCGGTTGATGCCGGCCCGGCGACGACTTATGTGCGTGCGCGGCGCGGCCCCGCAGGGGGCGGCAGGGACCGCCGGCGTTTGGCCGCGGGCAGAGCGAGGCTGGGACCATGGCGACATTGCCGAAAGTGGTGGGGCGCGTGCGCGAGTTGAGGGCGGCGGTGGCCGGCTTCCGGGCGGAGGGGGCCAAGGTGGCCCTCGTTCCCACCATGGGCGCGCTTCATGCAGGACACGTGGCGCTGGTGGACCGGGCCCGGCAGATGGCCGGGCGGGTGGTGGTCTCCATCTTCGTGAACCCGGCCCAGTTTGCGCCCCACGAGGATTTTTCCAGCTATCCGCGCGCGCTGGAAGCCGACCTCATCAAGCTGGCGGAGGCGGGGGTGGACCTCGTCTATGCCCCCACGGCAACGGAAATGTACCCGGCGGGCTTTGCCACCCGCATCGAGGTGGGCGGCCCCTCCGAGGGGCTGGAGACGGATTTCCGGCCGCACTTCTTCGGCGGCGTCGCCACCGTGGTGGGCAAGCTGTTCATCCAGTGTCGGCCGGACTTCGCCATGTTCGGCGAGAAGGACTACCAGCAGCTGAAGGTGGTCACCCGCCTGTCGCGCGACCTGGACCTGGGGGTGGAGGTGGTGCCGGTGCCCACCACCCGCGAGGAGGACGGGCTCGCCCTCTCCTCCCGCAACGCCTATCTCGACGAGGACGAGCGGCGCATCGCCCCGGTCATCCACACCGCCCTCACCCGCGCCGCGGAGGCCATCCGCGCCGGCACCGCGCCCGAGGTGGCGGTGGCGACGGCGGCGGGCATGATCGCGGCGCTGGGGCTGAAGGTGGATTATGTGGCGGCCCGCAACGCCGATACGCTGGCGCCCCTGAAGGCGGCGGGCGAGCCCATTCGCCTGCTGGCCGCCGCGTGGCTGGGCACCACCCGGCTCATCGACAACATGGCGGTCTGACACCTGCCGCCAGCGCGGCGCCGCTCACACGGCGCCCACATAGCTGGCGGCGAAGCCCAGCACCACCAAAGCGATGCCCACCGCCAGCACCCTGAGGATGCGGCCGGAGGTGACGCCCTGGCGGGCCTTGGCCGCCGGCTTCAGCGGCGCGCCGTCGCCGGTGCGGACGTCGGGCCGGCGGAAGTCGGCGTCTTCGCGGGTTTCCACGGGGTCCTGCATGGCGCTCTCCTGTCCCGGTGCGGGGGTCGAGGAGGCCAACGCGCGAAGCAGGGGGCGGGTTTCCCCGCCGCCCCGCCCGCTCAGTGCAGGATCTGGCTGAGGAACAGCCGGGTGCGCTCGTGCTGCGGATGGGAGAAGAAGGCGTTGGGCTCGTTCATCTCGATGATCTGGCCCGCATCCATGAAGATCACCCGGTTGGCCACCTGCCGGGCGAAGCCCATCTCGTGGGTCACGCACAGCATGGTCATGCCGTCCTGGGCGAGGCTCACCATGGTGTCGAGCACCTCCTTCACCATCTCCGGGTCGAGGGCCGAGGTGGGCTCGTCGAACAGCATGATGCGCGGGCGCATGCACAGGGCGCGGGCGATGGCCACGCGCTGCTGCTGGCCGCCGGAGAGCTGGCCGGGATATTTTGCCGCCTGGTGGGGGATCTTCACCTTCTCCAGGAAGTGCATGGCCAGCTCCTCGGCCTCCTTCTTGGGCATCTTGCGCACCCACATGGGGGCAAGGGTGCAGTTCTCCAGGATGGTGAGGTGGGGGAACAGGTTGAAGTGCTGGAAGCACATGCCCACCTCGCGGCGCACCTCGTCGATGCGCTTCAGGTCGTCGGTCAGCTCGATGCCATCGACGATGATGCGCCCCTTCTGGTGCTCCTCCAGCCGGTTGATGCAGCGGATGAGGGTGGACTTGCCCGACCCCGAGGGGCCGCAGATGACCACCCGCTCGCCGCGCGCCACCGTGAGGTTGACGTCGCGCAGAACGTGGAAGTCGCCGTACCATTTGTTCACGCCGAGCATCTCGACGGCGGTCCTGGGGGCGGCGGCTTCGGTTTCCGCGATGATGGGATCAGCGCTCATGGGTCTGGTTCCTCAATGGCGGCGGCCGCGGTCGAGGCGCTTTTCAAGCGCCATCGAGTAGCGGGACATGCCGAAGCAGAAGACGAAATAGACGATGCCGGCAAAGCCGAAGCCGGTGAACAAGGTGGTGGGCGTGGCCCAGTTGGGGTCGGTGAAGGCCGCCCGCATGGAGCCCAGAAGATCGAAGATGGAGACGATCAGCACCAGCGTCGTGTCCTTGAACAGGCCGATGAAGTTGTTGACGATCCCCGGGATCACCAGCTTCAGGGCCTGCGGCAGCACCACCAGGCGCATCTTCAGGCCGGGGTTCAGCCCCAGCGCCATGGCGCCCTCATACTGGCCCTTGGGAATGGCCTGCAGGCCGCCGCGCACCACCTCCGCCATATAGGCCGAGGCGAACAGGGCCACGCCCACCAGCGCGCGCAGCAGCCCGTCGATGGTGAAGCGCCCGGGCAGGAACAGGGGCAGCATGTAGGTGGCGAAGAACAGCACCGTGATGAGCGGCACGCCGCGCCAGAACTCGATGAAGACGATGGAGGCGATGCGCACCAGCGGCAGGTGGGAGCGCCGCCCCAGCGCCAGAAGGATGCCGAAGGGCAGCGACACGGTGATGCCGGTGACCGCGATCACCAGCGTCACCAGAAGCCCGCCCCACAGGCGCGTTTCCACCTGCGGCAAGCCCACCGGCACGTCCACCGCCAGCAGCACCGCGCCCAGCACCGCGAACACCGAAAGGAAGGTCTTCGCCAGGGCGCGCCCCGCCTCGGGACCTGCGACCATGCGGGAGATGGCATAGGCAATGGCGGTGACCACCGCCGCCGAGCACAGGAAATCCAGCCAGAAGCCGGCGCGCAGCCCCCCGCCGGTCATCGCGCCGGCCGGGAACAGGCCGCCGAGGCCGAGGTTGCCGAACACGAAGCGCTGCAGGTCGAGGTCGCCGCCGGTGAGCAGCACGAACGCCACCACCGGATAGGCGCCGAAGAAGGCGATGGCGTTGGCCCGCTTGCCGGGGATCTTCTGGATCAGCAGCGGCAGCAGCAGGATGGCGCCCAGCGCATAGACCACATTCACCCGCCAGCGCTCGCTGGCCGGGTAGAAGCCATAGACCAGCTGGTCGAGCTTGGCCCAGATGAAGGGCCAGCAGGCCCCCACCGGCCGGCCCACCTTGTCGGCCAGGCAGGCGTCGCGGCTGGTGCCGAACCACACCGCATCGACGATGAAGAATTTGATGAGCGGCGGCACCACCGCATAGACCAGCCAGATGCCGAACACGGTGAGCAGCACCTGCGGCACCGAGCCGAACAGGTGCGCGCGGGCCCAGCCCACGGGGCCGCGATCGGAGACCGGAGGCGGCTCCTGCTCCTTCAGCGCGGCGGCGACATAGGGGGCGACGGCGGGAATGGCGGAGCTGCTCGTCATGTCACCGCTCCACCAGCGCGACGCGCTTGTTGTACCAGCCCATGGCCAGGGAGGTGAGGATGGAGATGGTGAGGTACACCGCCATGATCACCGCGATGATCTCGATGGCCTGCCCGGTCTGGTTCAGCGTGGTGCCGGCGAACACCGCGAACAGATCGGGATAGCCCACCGCCACGCCCAGGGACGAATTCTTGGTGAGGTTGAGATATTGGCTGGTCAGGGGCGGCACGATGACCCGCATGGCCTGCGGGATCACCACCAGGCGCAGGGTGGGCCCGGTGCGCAGGCCCAGGGAATGGGCCGCCTCGGTCTGCCCCCTGGACACCGCCAGGATGCCCGAGCGCACGATCTCGGCGATGAAGCCGCCGGTGTAGATGGAGAGCGCCAGCAGCAGCGAGACGAATTCGGGGATGACGCGCAGCCCGCCCACGAAATTGAAGCCGCGCAGCTCCGGCGTCTCCACCGTCACCGGGAAGCCGGCGAAGGCGGAGGCGGCCAAAGGCAGCGCCACCACCAGGGCAAGGCCGGCCCAGAACACCGGGAACGGCCGGCCCGTGGCCTCGCGCCGCTTGTGCGCCCAGCGGCCGATGAAGAAGGTGATCACCACCGCCGCCATCAGCGCCCAGAAGATGACCATGGAGCCGTCTTCGAAGATGGGACGGGGCACCACGAGGCCGCGGTTGTTCACGAACACCGAGGGCGCCCCCAGGCTCGCGGCGAAGCCGGAGAGCGGGCCGCCGAGAAAGCCCAGGCCGATGCCGGAAAGGGCGCTGCCGATGCCGCCCAGCAGCGGCTGCAGGCCGAAGCCCCAGCTCTGCCGCGGCCCCGGCAGGGTGGCCAGCACGGCCAGATACCAGAACAGGATCTGGAACAGGGGCGGCAGGTTGCGCGTGACCTCCACATAGGCCGAGGCCAGCGCCTTGATGACCACGTTGGTGGAGAGCCGCGCCACGCCCATCACGAAGCCGATGAGGGTCGCCAGGACGACCCCCAGGAAGGCCACCAGCAGGGTGTTCAGCAGGCCCACCACGAAGGCGCGGCCGTAGCTCATGGATTCATTGTAGGGGATGAGCGACTGGCTGATGGCGAAGCCGGCCCGGTTGTCCAGGAAGCCGAAGCCGGAGGCGATGCCGAGCCGGGAGAGGTTCGCCTGCGCATTGGCATAGAAGGACCAGGCGAGCCAGACCAGGATCAGCGCCAGGACGATCTGGATGACGGAGGAACGCAACTTGGGGTCCGTCCACGACCAGCGCCGGCGCGGCACCGGCGGCGGCCCGGAAAGGGGCACGTCCGACATATTACCCTCGAAGGTCCGGGCGCTTTGGCCCCTGATTGTTGGCGATGCGGGCGCCCGGCGGGCGTCCGCATCCGGTGGTGGAGGAAGCGGCGGTGGCGGGAACGGGCGCCGGCGCCTCAGCGCACGGGCGGGCCGTACTGGATGCCGCCCTTGGTCCACAGGTTGTTGAGGCCGCGCTCGATGCCGAGCGGGGTGGCGGGGCCCACGTTGCGATCGTAGATCTCGCCGTAATTGCCGGTGGCCTTGACGATGCGCACCACCCAGTCGGCGGTCAGCCCGATGCCCTCGCCATACTTGCCGTCGGTGCCGAGCAGGCGCTTGATGTCCGGGTTCTCGGACTTCACCATCTCGTCCACATTCTTCTGGGTGACGCCGAGCTCCTCGGAGTTCAGCAGCACGAAATAGGTCCACTTCACCAGGTCGAACCACTGGTCGTCGCCATGGCGCACCAGCGGGCCGAGCGGCTCCTTGGAGATGGTCTCGGGCAGCAGCACGTGGTCGGCCGGGTTGGTGAGCTTGAGGCGCACCGCGGCGAGCTGCGACTTGTCGGAGGTGAACACGTCGCACCGGCCCGATTTATAGGCCTTCACCGTCTCGTCGAGGGTGGCGAAGGCGATGACCTCGCGGTACTTCATGTTGTTGGCGCGGAAATAGTCGCCCACGTTGAGCTCGTTGGAGGTGCCCGTCTGCACGCAGATGGAGGCCTCCTGCAGCTCCTTGGCCGACTTCAGCCCCACCGACTTGCGGATGAGGAAGCCCTGGCCGTCGTAATACATGACGCCGGCGAAGTTGAAGCCCAGCGTGGTGTCGCGCGACATGGTCCAGGTGGTGTTGCGCGACAGGACGTCGATGGCGCCGGAGGTCAGGGCCGTGAAGCGGTCCTTGGCCGAGAGGGGGGTGAACTTCACTTTCGTGGGATCATTGAAGATCGCCGCGGCGATGGCTCGGCAGAAGTCCACGTCGAGGCCGGACCACTCGTTCTTGTCGTTCGGATTCGAGAAGCCGGGCAACCCCTGCGTCACGCCGCAATTGAGTGCTCCTCTCGTCTTCACGTCGTCGAGTGTTGCGGCATTGACGGCACCGGCCAGCGACAGAATTCCTGCTGCTGCTGCGAAGAGGATGCGTTTCACGGAAGGTTCCTTCTCTGGGATGATGTTCGCCCCGGTCCCGCCCGCCGCGCCCGTATGGCATGCGCGGCTCGACGGGACGGCCCCGGACGTCTATCCCGCCCATCTCAAACCCTCGTGACGGAGCGGTCAATAGACTGCGGAGCCGGAAAGAACCCGGCGCAACAGGAGAGTGCGATGGCTGGCGGGCACGATGATGCTGCAAGGCACAATGACGAACGGGGAACTGCGACGAAAGTCGTACATCTGGGGCGCGATCCGCAACGGTTCGACGGCTTCGTGAACACCCCCGTGGTGCGCGGCTCCACCGTGCTCTCGGCCAGCTATGACGATCTCGTGCACCATCGCGGGCGCTACAGCTACGGCCGGCGCGGCAACCCCACCACCGAGGGGCTGGAGACGGCGCTGAAGGCGCTGGAAGGCAGCGACGGGGTGGCGCTCACCCCCTCCGGCCTCTCGGCCTGCTCCATCGCCCTGCTCTCGGTGCTGGGGGCGGGCGACCACCTTTTGATGGTGGACACCGCCTATCGCCCCACCCGCACCTTCTGCGACCAGGTGCTGGCACGCATGGGGGTAAAGACCAGCTATTACGATCCCCTGGCCGGGGCCGACATCGCCGACTTCATCCGCCCCGACACCCGCGCCATCTTCCTGGAGGCGCCGGGCTCGCAGAGCTTCGAGATGCAGGACGTGCCGGCCATCGCCGCGGTGGCGCGGGAGCGGGAAATCACCACCCTCATCGACAACACCTGGGCGACGCCGCTGTTCTTCCGGCCCCACGCCTTCGGGGTGGACATCTCCATCCAGGCCGGCACCAAATATATCGGCGGGCATGCGGACCTCAACCTCGGCACCATCTCCGCGGTGGGGGCGGCATGGAAGAAGGTGATCGCCACCCACGGCACCATGGGAATCACCATCAGCCCCGACGATGCCGCCCTCGGCGCCCGCGGCCTGCGCACGCTGGCGGTGCGGCTGGAGCGGCACCAGCGCTCGGGCATCGAGATGGCGCAATGGCTTCAGGACCGGCCGGAAGTGTCGCGGGTGCTGCATCCGGCGCTGCCGTCCGATCCCGGCCACGCCCTCTGGAAGCGCGACTTCTCCGGCGCCAGCGGCCTGTTCAGCCTGATCCTGAAGGAGGTGCCGGAACGGGCGGTGGCGGCCTTCTTCGATGCCCTCACCCTGTTCGGCATGGGCTATTCCTGGGGCGGCTACGAGAGCCTCGCCATTCCCTTCGACTGCCGCGACTACCGCACCGCGACCCCGTGGGACGTGGAAGGCCCCGCCGTGCGCCTGCACATCGGGCTGGAGGACGTGGCCGACCTGAAGGCCGACCTCGACCGCGCCTTCGCCGCCCTGCGCGCCGCAGCCTGAGGCGCGCCGGCCGCCCCGCCGGGCCGGCGGTAGCAGGGAACGCGCCGTCTTGCCAAAAATATTGAAACTATTGCCGCCTCCCGCTTTGCCCTAGATTTGGCGCAGCAGGGAGGCGGCGCCGTGCTCACATGTCGTCGGTTTGAATCCAGCCAGCAATTACAACGCGCTGCGGAGAACTCGCCGCCGCTGAAGAACGGCACCTCCGGTGAAGGTGTTGCCGAGCTGCAGGATGTGCTTTTCGACCTGCGCTACGATTTGAAGAGATCTTTCGCCAAGGGGCGCGCCGACGGCATCTTCGGCAGCGAGACGCAAGCCGCGGTGACGGCGTTCCAGGCCGACATGGGCCTGGAGAAGGACGGCGTGGCCGGCCGCCTCACCCTCGCGGTGCTGGACGAGCTGATCAAGGCCGACCCCCGGCTCGACGCCCCTCCCCCCTCCGCGGCGGAGCCGGACGCCGGCCAGCGCAGCGGCCCCTACCACCTGCGCCCCCACGCCCATTGGTGAGCCATGAGCCCCTTCAACCTGCGCAACGGGCTGGTGGTGGACGAAATCCGCTTCGCCGCCCCGAAGACCAACAGCTCGCCCACTGCAACCTTCGTGGCCCATGACGATGCCGGCCGCACGCCGGTCTTGAAGTTTACCACCTCGTCCGACACGGACAGCAGGGGCGACGCCCTCTCCAACGGCTACAGCATCTCGGCCCTGTGCAAGACGCGGTTCTCGCCCCAGCAGCTGCGGGACAACGACATCCGCTTCATGCAGATCGTCGAGATCAGCGAATTCTCGGTCTGGTATGCCGGCCGCAAGAGCGCCGACGGCATGCTGGGCTACGCCTTCACCGGCAACCTGTGGCAGACCCCGCTGCTGGACTGCGTGACCCGGCCCGACCTGTCGGACGCCGTGAACCGGCCCTATTACCACGGCCAGCCCACCGACCGCATCGGCACCGATTTCTTCCCGGTGATGTCCGACACACCGGGCCTGCGGGTGACCACCGACGAGATGAACACCCGGACCAAGCGCTGGAACTTCCTATGGAAGTTCAAGTCCAAGGCGGCCTTCCTCTCCTATCTGGTGTTCGTGCACAAGGACGGCAGCCGCGAACCGCTCATGGGCTGGCGCTGGGAGCTGGAGCGCCTTGTGGTTCTGCGCTGGCGCGGCGGCGCGCCGCAGATCTACAACCAGATGTCGATATTGAAGCCGGACGCCCGGTCCACCATCGTCGCGCCGGGCTTTCAGACCCACAATATCCTGGTGAACCCGGGCACCATGGCCATCGCCAACATCGCCGGCAATGCCGCCCAGTCCAATTTCCGGTCCTCCTCGCCCGATGTGGACTTCAAGGAGGTGGATTATTATTTCGGCGATCTCGACGAGAATTTCTGGGTCTGACCCCTCGCCGCCCCCGCGGCCCGCCCCGTCACGTCACCGCACGGTTGGCGCGCCGCTCGCGCAAGGCGAATTGCAGGTTGCGCAGATAGATGAAGATGGACAGGGCCTGCCCGGCGATGAACACCGGGTCGCGCTTGTAGAGCGCATAGACCAGCAGCAGCGAGCCGCCGCCCAGGGAGAAGGTCCAGAAGGCGAAGGGAATGACCGAGCGCTGCGCCTTCTCGCTGGCGATCCACTGCACCACGAAGCGCATGGTGAACATGAACTGGGCCACGAAGCCCAGCGCCACCCACCAGTCGAACTGGTCGATGAAGACTTCGTGCAGGTATTTGCCGACTTCCGACAGGTAATAGAGCATCAGTTGCGCTCCACCACGGTCTGCACCCGGCGGCGCTTGATGAGCCACCAGACCCCGGCAAGATCGGCGATGCCCACCCACAGCCGGTTCCAGAAACCGTATTTGGACACGCCGTGCCAGCGTTCGCGGTCCACCACCTTCACGGTGCGGATCTCGTAGCCCTCGCGCTTCACCAGCGCCGACATGAAGCGGTGCAGCCCGTCGAACATGGGCAGGCGCAGGTGCACGTCGCGGCGCACCACCTTCAGGCCGCAGCCGGTGTCCCGCGTGCCGTCATTGAGCAGGGCGCCGCGCACGCCATTGGCCAGGCGCGACTGGAAGCGCTTGAAGCGGGTGTCCTTGCGCCCCTGCCGCTCGCCCTGCACCAGGCCGACCCGGGGGCCGCCCGCATCCATGGCGCGCACCATCTCCGGCAGGTAGGCCGGGTTGTTCTGGCCGTCGCCGTCCAGCAGCAGCAGCAGTTCGCCCCGCGCCGCCCGGGCGCCGGTGTCCACGCCGGCGGACTTCCCGCAGGAGGCCTCATGCACCAGGATGCGCAGATAGGGCCGCGTCTCGGCCGCCTTGCGCAGGTTGGCGAGGGTGGCGTCGGTGGAGCCGTCGTCCACGAAGATCAGCTCGTAGGGCTCGAAGGCCAGCGCCGCGTCCAGCTCGTCGATGAGCGGCGCGACGTTGTCCGCCTCGTCTTTCACGGCAATGACAACCGACAGCCGCGGGGCTGCGGACGGGCTTGTTTCAGGAGAGGTCACGGTCTCGCCTCTTCGAGGGGAACGGGGCGCCTTGGGCAGGCGTGGGGCAGAAGCTGGCCGAGGCGGCGGGCGGACGGCCCGGCCATGGGGGCGATGCGGCCGTCGGCGGCCACCTGGAACACCAGGCGGCGGGCGGCGAACACCTTCACCATCCACAGCGCCCAGGCGGTGCCGATGGCGGCCCCGGCGATCACGTCGCTGGGATAATGGGAGCCGAGCACGATGCGCGTCGCCGCCACCGGCACGGCCAGGGCGATGAGCGCCACCCGCGCGCGGGGAAACAGCGCCGCCAGCGCCACGGCGGCGGCAAAGGCGGTGGTGGAATGGCCCGAGGGAAACGACGCGAAGCTCGATTTCCACACCAGCCAGTCGAAGGTGAGCTGGGGGTTCGGCCCCTTCATCAGAAAGGCGGCGTGCGGCCGCGCCCGGCCAAGCAGATGCTTGACGATGGCCACCAGAAGCCCCACCGGGGCGATGGCGAGGAACAGGAAGCCGAGCCGCGCCAGCATGCTCGCGGCCACCCGCCGGCCCATGGCATCCAGCGCCGGCACCAGCGCCAGCACATAAAGGATGCCGAGGCCCAGCGGCCACAGCACCACGCCGGAGAAGCCGAGGTCGGTCAGCCGGTCGCTGAGGATCACGAGCCAGGCGGGCAGCTTCAGCCGCAGGCCGGGAACCAGCGGGTCCACCAGGATCATGGCCGCGGCGACGAGGCCGAAGGTCAGCGCCGCCAGCGCCAGCCCCTCCGCCACGCCGGCCAGGCCCACCCGGGGCGACGGCCCGCGGCGGCGATGGCGCAGCAGGAAGGCGAGGGCCTCGAACAGGCCGGCGATCACGCCCGCCACCGCATCGGCCAGCCGGCGCAGGGCAACGCCGGAGGCCGACGCCCGCGGCGAACCGCCGGCGGCGGACTCGCCGGTGCAACGGGCCGGATCGGCCGGACGCGGACCGCAGGGGGGCAGGCTCACGGCGCCGCCTCGTCGGAGCGGAACACGGTGATGGCCACCGGCCGGCCGCCGTTATAGGTGAAGCCTTCAAGGGTGGCGACGGCGTGATATTTCAGCGCCTGCGCCTCCGCATGCTTCTGGAAGGCGGGGGTGAAGCGCTCGTCGATGAAGGCCAGGGCGCAGCCGCCCTTCTTCAGCAGCGTCACCGCCTCATGGGGCAGCACATAATTGATGTCGGTTCCCACCAGGAAGACGAGGCTGGGCTCCTGATAGGGGAAGGAGGCCACATTGCCGGGCGGGCAGCCTTCCGCCGCCACCACGGCGGCGAGCCGCTCGGAAATCCACAGGGCGCGCATCTGCGGCAGCAGCAGCTGGTAGGCCGCAAGGTAGAGCAACAGCGCGCCGCAGATGGCGGTGAGGAAGGCGCCTTCCGCCCCGGCCCGGGGAAAGGCCCGCGCCGCCATCCACAGCAGGGCGATGGCCGCCAGCAGCAGCGGCGCGGCCATGAGGCCGGTCACGAAGCCGCCGCCCAGATACACAAAGGCCACGCCGAGGCCGAGCGCCAGCACGATGGCCATCACCGGCCACAGCCAGACCAGCCCCGCCAGCCGGCTGCCGGCCTTCGCCAGCATGCCCCGCTCCACCGCCAGCGCCACCAGGATGGCCAGCGCCGGATAGAGCGGCAGCACATAATGGGGCAGCTTGGTGGCGGCGATCTCGAAGGCGAGCCAGCTGGGCACCAGCCAGCACAGCAGGAAGCGCACCTTTCCATCTCGCCGCGCCCGATAGGCGAAGGGCGCCGCCATGGCCGCCAGCACCACGGACGGCCAGAAGGTGCCCCACACGGCGAGGAAATAGGTGCCCGGCGGGCCCCAATGGCCCTCCTGCCCTTCCGTCACCTTGCCCAGCATGTCCACGCCCACCGCGTGCTGGTAGAAGGCGCCGTTGGTGACATAATAGATGGCCACGAACCACGGCAGCACCAGAAGCAGGCACCACAGCAGGCCGAGCAGCGGCTTCAGCGGCTTGAGGAAGCTGCCGGAGCGCTCCACCAGCGCCAGCGCCGCGACGGCGAGGCCCACGAACAGGGGCGCCATGGGCCCCTTCACCAGGATGCCGGCGGCAAGGCCGGTCCAGAAGATGGCGGCGAGCCGGATGTCCCCTGCCCGCTCCGCCGCCGGACGCATATAGGCCCGGGCCAGGGCGCCGAAGCTGGCGAGGATGGTGAACAGCAGCACCGCGTCGGTCTTGGCGAGGCGCGCCTCCACCCCCAGAAGCACGCAGCCGGCCATGAGCAGGCCGGCGAAAAGCGCGCCACGCCGCGTCACGAAGGCAAGGGCGATCCAGTAGGTGAGCAGCACCGAGCCGATGGCGCCCAACAGCGAGGGCACGCGATAAAGCCAGATGGAGGTGCGGGCGGAAGGGCCGATCACCGCCTCCCCGGCGGTCACGGCGGCGGCCTGGAGCCAGTAGATGCCCACCGGCTTCTTGTGGCGGGCCTGCACGTGGAAGCGGATGTCCACGTAATTGCCGCTCTCCAGCATCTGCTTGGTGGCCTGGGAGAATCGGGCCTCGTCGCGGTCGATGGGGGAGAGCTGGAAGAAGCCGGGCAGGAAGGCGAGGAGGCTCACCACCACCAGCAGCAGGCTGGCGCGCGCGTGCCGCGCCGATGCGGCATCCAGAAGCCGGGCGAGGCGCCGTGCAAGGTCGAGGTCGAACGCCCGTCGCTGGTCGGACGCGGGCTCTGAGATGGCCATGCTTCTGATTGGATCCGCTCGAATTGGGCGCGGACAATAACAGAAACGCCCGTGCCGAAAAGGGCCGGCCCGGACGCGTGAAAAGCGCCCTGCAACCGGTGGCGGACCTGATGGCGGCCAAAGGCGGCGAAGGCAAGGCAACGAAAGCAGCCCGAACCTGCCCTGCCCCCGCCCGCAGCGGCCGCAGGCGGCCAAAGGCCGCGCGGCACGGGCCTGCCGCTGGGGCAGGCGCTACTTGGTGAGGATCAGCTTGTTCTGCGAGGTCAGCCGCAGCTGGTAGGTCTGCTCCCCGTGGGCGATGGTGACGAGACGCCCGGCGGCGAACAGGTCGCGGCTGTCGAGCTGCGCATCCACCATGGGAATGGCCCGCCGCGGCCCCAGCCCGACCTCACCCGCAAAGTCGTCGGCGGCGGTGACTTCGCCACGCCACATAGACCCTGTGTGCTCGTGCCTGCTCATTTTGAATCGCTCCAGATCAGATGCTGCAGCCCGCCGGCTCACGAACAGGTTCGGGCTACTTTAGAAGCATTCAATACTTGAATACCATCTCCTACTCTTTGACTAATACATGACGCCCCGCAGATCAACCGGGATGCGCGGGGACGCGCACGGCCGCGCCGCCGGAGCACGGGCGGCCGGGGGCGTACGGGGGGATGTCGGGAAGGAGCGGCGCACGCCGGCCGGGCACGCGCCCTATTCGGCGGCGATGCGGTCCGGCGCCTTCGGCGCGGCGGCCACCTTCGGCTCCTCGTGCCGGCCGGAAATGGCATGGTGGACCCGGGCGTCCAGCCGGTCGAGATAGAGATAGACCACCGGGGTGATGTAGAGGGTGAGCAGTTGCGACAGCAGCAGCCCGCCCACCACCGCCACGCCCAGCGGCTGGCGCAGCTCCGACCCCGCCCCAGCCCCGAGCGCGATGGGCAGCACGCCGAAGATGGCGGCAAGGGTGGTCATCATGATGGGCCGGAAGCGCAGCAGCGCCGCCTCGCGGATGGCATCCAGCGCCGGCGCCCCGCCGCGCCGGCGTTCCAGCGCCACGTCGATCATCATGATGGCATTCTTCTTCACGATGCCCACCAGCATGATGATGCCGATGATGGCGATCACCGACAGCTCCATGCCCGCAATCATCAGCGTCAGCAGCGCCCCGATGCCGGCCGAGGGCAGGCCGGACAGGATGGTGATGGGGTGGATGAAGCTCTCGTAGAGAATGCCCAGCACGATATAGATCACCACCACCGCCGCCACGATCAGCAGCGGCTGGTTGGACAGGGAATCCTGGAACACCTGCGCGGTGCCCTGGAAGCCGGTGGCGATGCCCGCCGGCAGGTTGGCGGCCTGCGCCGCGGCGTTGATCTCCTCCACCGCCTGGCCCAGCGAGGTGCCGGGGGCGAGGTTGAAGGAAATGGTGACGGCCGGCTGCTGCTGCTGGTGCTGGATGGAGAGCGGCCCCACCGTGCGGCGGATGTTGGCCACCGTCTCCAGCGGCACCATGGTGCCGGGGCCGGTGCGCAGATACACCCGCCTCAGGTCGCCGGGGTCCTGCTGCGAGCGCGGCTGGACGTCGGCGATGATCTCGAACTGGTTGGTCGGGGTGTAGAGGGTCGCGATCTGTCGCGTGCCGAACTGGTTGTAGAGGGCATCGCGCAGCCGCTGCTCGGTGATGCCGAGGGCCGCCGCCTTGTCCTTGTCCAGCTCGATGGTGAGCTGGGGGTTGGTGATCTGCAGGTCGGAGGTCACGTCCCGCAGCCCCGGCAGCTGGGCGAGGCGCTGCTCCATGTCCGCGGCGGCGGTGAACAGGGCCTGCGTGTCCGGGCTCTGCAGGGTGTATTGGTACTGGCTCTTGGAGGCGACGCCGCCCACCGAGATGTTCTGCACCGGCTGGAAGAAGGCGGTGACGCCGGGCACCTGCGCCACCAGCTTGCGCAGATCCTGGATGACGGCGCCGGCGGAGCGGGTGCGCTCGCCGGGCCCCGAGCCCCTGGGCTTCAGGGCGATGAACAGGCGGCCGGTGTTGGTGGTGCGGCTGATGCCCGTGGCCCCGGCGGTGGAGACCAGATACTCCACGTCCGGGTGGGCACGCACCGCCGCCGCCACCTGCGTCTGCCGCTCCACCATGGCATCGAACGAGCTGTCGGTGGCGGCCTCCACCGTGCCGGTGATGGAGCCGTTGTCCTCCTGCGGGAAGAAGCCCTTGGGGATGACGATGTAGAGGTAGACCGACAGGGCGATGGTGGCGAAGGTGACCACCAGCATGAAGGGGCGATGGCGCAGCACGAAATCCAGGCTCGCCCGGTAGGCCCCCAGCCAGGCGTCGAACATGCGCTCGGTGATGCGGAAGAAGGCGGAGGGCGTCTTGCGGTGGTCCGGCGCCTTCATCACCCGCGCGCACAGCATGGGCGTGAGGGTGAGGGAGACGAAGCCGGACACCAGGATGGCCACGGAGATGGTGACCGCGAACTCGCGGAACACGCGCCCCACCACCCCGCCCATGAACAGCACGGGGATGAACACCGCCACCAGCGAAAGCGTCATGGAAATGATGGTGAAGCCGATTTCCCGCGAGCCGCGCAGCGCGGCGCGGAAGGGCTTCTCGCCATTCTCCACGTGGCGGTAGATGTTCTCCAGCACCACGATGGCATCGTCCACCACGAAGCCCACGCACAAGGTGAGCGCCAGCAACGTCATGTTGTTGATGGAGAAATCCAGCGCCCACATGACCGCGAAGGTGGCGACGATGGACAAGGGCAGCGCCAGCGACGGAATGATGGTGGCCCGCACGTTGCGCAGGAACAGGAAGATCACCAGCACCACGAGGACCACGGCCTCGAACAGGGTCTTCTGCACGTCCGCCACCGCATCGCGCACGGAGACCGAGCGGTCGTTGAGCACGTCGATGCTCACCGCCCCGGGCAACTGGGCGCGGAAGGCAGGCAGGCGCGCGCGCACCTCGTCCACCACCTGCACGGTATTGGCGTCCGGCTGGCGCACCACGGCAAGCACGATGGTGCGGGTGTCGTTGAACCAGCTGGCGATGCGCTCGTTCTCCACCCCGTCGGTGACGGTGGCGATCTCGTCGAGCCGCACCACCGAGCCGTCCCGCGCCTTCACCACGATGCGGCGGAACTGGGAGGCATCCGCCTTGGACGTGCCCATGTCGATGGTCTGCGCCTGCTTGGGGCCGGAGACGATGCCCAGCGGCGAGTTGGAGGCGGCCGCCTGCACCGCCGACTGGATGTCGTCCGCCGAAATGTTGCGGGCGCCGGCCGCCGCCGGGTCGATGCGGATGCGCACGGCATATTTCTGCGAGCCGTAGATCTGCACCTGGGCCACGCCGGGCAGCTGGGAGATCTGCTGGCCGATCAGCGTGTCGCCATATTCGGTGACGGTCGATAGCGGCAGCGTTTCCGACGACAGCACCATCAGGAGCACCGGGGCATCGGCGGGATTGACCTTGCGGAAGCTCGGCGGGGTGGTCATCTCGTCCGGCAGCTGGCGCTGGGCCACCGAGAGGGCGGACTGCACGTCCAGCGCCGCGGCGTCGATGTTGCGGTTCAGGTCGAACTGCACCGTGATGGAGGTGGAGCCCTGGGTGGACGAGGAGGTGAGGGAGGTGATGCCGGAAATGGTGGCGAGCTGGCGCTCGATGGGGGTGGCCACCGACGAGGCCATGGTTTCCGGGCTGGCGCCGGGCAGGGAGGCGGTGATGTTGATGGTGGGGAAATCCACCCGCGGCAGCGCCGCCACCGGCAGCTGGCGATAGGCGAACAGGCCCGCCACCACCAGCGACAGCATCAGCAGCGTCGTCATCACCGGGCGGCGGATGCACAGTTCGGCGAGCATGGATCAGGCCCCCGTGCCGCTGGCCCGGGGCCCGCGCACGCTCACGCGGGTGCCGTTGCGCAGGGAAAGCTGGCCGTCGGTCACCACCGTCTCGCCGCCGTCGAGGCCGCTGGCGATGACCGAGCGCCCGTCCACCGTGCGCGCCACCTTCACCGGCCGCACCCGCGCGACGCCGTCGGCCACCACGAACACAAAGGTGCCGGCCTGCCCCGCCTGCACCGCCTCCGAGGGCACGGCCACCACGTTCGGGTCCACCCGCAGGGTGACCGTGACCGACCCCAGCGTGCCCGGCCACAGCCGTTCATCCTCATTGGGGAAGATGGCGCGGGCGGTGAGGGTGCCGGTCTGGGGGTCCACCGTATTGTCGATCACCGCCACCGTGCCGCCGGAAATGGTCTCGCCGGAGCCCTGCAGGGTGATGGACACAAGCGCGTCCCGCGCCGCCCTGAGATCGGCGATATGCCGCTCCGGCAGGCCGAAGGCCACATAGATGGGCTGGAGCTGGCGCACCGTGGCGAGGGTGTCGTCCACCCGGATCACCGCGCCCGCCCGCACCGATGACACGCCGATGCGGCCGGTGGCGGGGGCGCGGATGTCGTAATAGCCGCGCTGTACCTTGAGGGACTGCAGATTGGCCTCGCCCTGCGCCACCGTGGCCTCCTGCACCCCGGCGGTGGTCTTGGCATCGTCCACCTGCACCTGCGACACCGCATTGCGGGTGGCAAGGCCGGTGTAGCGCTCCACGTCGCGCCGGGTCTTTTCCAGCTGCACCCGGTCGCGGGCCAGGGTGGCCTCGGCCTGGCGGATCTCCGCGTCGATGACGCGGGAATCGAGCTGGTAGAGCAGCTCGCCGCGCTGCACCACGGCGCCGTCGGCAAAGCCCACCTTCTCCACCGCCGCCGCCACCCGCGAGCGGATGGGAACGGTGACCATGGATTCCACCGTGCCCAGCGCCTCCACCCGCACCGGCAGTGCCATGCGCTCCGCCCGTGCCGCCAGCACCGCCACCACCCGCTCGCGCGGCTCGGCCGGCTTGGGCGCCGCGGCACCGGCCCAAGGCAGCCAGCCGTCCAGCCAGCCCTTCAGGTCGCCCCTGTGGTCCCACCCCCATGCCCCCGCCCCCAGAACGGCGAGGCAGAGGACGGCGACGATGACCCGGCCGGTACGCGATGCCTTTTCCGCGGCCATGAAATCCTCGATCAAGCGCAAGCGGGGCCAATGGACCCTGTGTGGCGATGCAACAATAAATCAGCCGCCGGGTCCAATTAAGGTTTGGTCAGGTCGCTTCGGGTGCACAGATGGACCGCGCCGGCCACGAATCCGTGATCACCGGCCCGCGCCGATGCCGAAACCGGCGAAGGTGGCGAACCTCTGGACGCGGCCCGCGGTCATGCAAGGGGCACCGGCGCCGCCCCGGAGGCGAATTCAGCGAAGGTGGCGAAGCGCGGCGAGGCGCTCCAGCGCCCGGTCGATGGTGGCATCATGCTTGGCGAAGCAGAAGCGCACCACGCTGCGCACCGCCTCCCCGGCATAGAAAGCCGACACCGGAATGGCCGCAACCTTATGGTTCTTAACGAGATCCAGGCAGAAGGCCTCGTCGTCCGCCGGCCCGCCCCCGGCGGCAAGGTCGATGGAGAGGAAATAGGTTCCGGCCGAGGGAAGCACGAAAAACCCCAATTCCTCAAGCCCTTGAGCCAGACGATCGCGGGAGCGCTGCAATCCCGCGCGCATGCTGGTGAAATAGGAATCGTCCTTGCCCAGCCCATAGGCCACCGCCACCTGAAGGTTGGGTGGGGTGGTGAAGGTGAGGAATTGATGCGCCTTGGACAAGACCTTCATGAGCGGCGGGGCAGCAAAGACCATACCCACCTTCCAGCCAGTCATGCCGAAGATCTTTCCGGCGGATGAGATCTTCACCGTACGATCGCGCATTCCGGGAATCGACATCAGGGATACGAACGGAACATCGTCGAATACGACATGCTCCCAGACTTCATCCGACACCGCATAGGCGTTGTATTTCAGGCAATACTCGGCCACCAGGGCAAGATCTTCCCACGCATACACCGCACCGGTGGGGTTCTGCGGATTGTTGAAGAGCACCAGCTTGGTGCGGTCGGAGAAGGCGGCGGCCAGCTTCTCCGGCGTGATGCGCCACCCCGGCGGCTCCAGCCGCACCAGCCGCGGAACGCCCCCAGCCCGCAGGACCAGCGGCAGATAGGCATCGTAAAGCGGCTGGAACAGGACCACCTCGTCGCCCGGGACGATGAGGGAAAACAACGCTGCAGCAAGGGCTTCCGTCGCACCGGAGGTGACCATCACCTCCCCCTCCGGGTCCAGCTCCAGCCCCTGCCAGCGGCCATAGTGCGCCGCCGCCGCCTGCCGCAATTCGGACAGGCCCATCATCGGCGGATACTGGTTCCACCCGTCCATCACCGCTTCCGCCGCCTTGCGCCGGACATCCTGCGGCCCCGGATCTTCCGGGAATCCCTGGCCGAGATTGACCGCCTCATGGGTGCGGGCAAGCTGCGACATCACCTCGAAGATGGTGGTGGGCAGCTGCGCATAATGGGGATTGAGCGGCCGGGCGGGCATGGGCGAGGAAACGGGCGGCAGGGACATGAGCGCGTTCACAACAGGGGGCGGCGAGGGGTGGGCGAGGCCCCGCCTTTAGCCCTGATCGCCTGTCGGCGAAAGGCTTTTCGCCGTATCCGCACCCACCGCGCCGAGCGGCTCCAGGGCCGCGAGCAGAGCCTCCGGCGTGACCTGCCCCATGGGCATGAGCACCTTCGCCGCCTGCGTGCGCCGGCCGGGCCGCATCACCAGAACCACCGTCTCGGCACCGCCGCAGGCCGGATCGCCGCAGGAAATCTCGGAGACGGAAACGGTGGCCTCCGCCTCCAGGGCCAGCGTATCGCGCACAAGGTCGGCAAGCCTGCGCGCAGCATCGCGCGCCGGCCCCTCCTCGCCCCGCCGGCGCATGAACAGTCTCATTCCCCGCCTTCCTTAACCCACGACCAAGCGGCACCGTGTCTGGCCCAGCCTTGCGGCGCGAGCATGACAAAGCTTGCGGCGCGAGCATGACAGAGCTTGCGGGACGCGCCGCATGCCTGGTGGATCAAAGGCTTGCGGTTCGACCGCGACAGATGGGTACCATCCGTTTCGGTCGAACCACCAGGTGTTTAGTCCTCGTCCTCGTCCTGCGGCAGGCCGAACAGCCGGCGCAGCCGCGCGATGCCGCGCCGCAGCCGCCCGGCCTCCAGCCGCAGCACGGCCCAGGTGACGCGGCCGTCCACCACCTCGCGCACCTCGATGACCGCATGCCCGTAGGTGATGCGCATTCCCGGCGCGGGGTGGTCGTCGGAGCGATCGGCGAACGCCTCGGCGATGGTCAGGCCACAGTCCCCGTCGGGCACGGCGAGGCCGTAGAATACCGCAAGGTCGCCGAGCCGCACCTCTCCCACGAACGGAAACGCCGCCCCATCGTCGAGAACGGTGGCGTCCTGGGGCCGGAACAGGCGGTCCAGCTGGTGCACCCGCTGCGGCGGCGCGAGGACATAGCCGTAATCCCCCACCGTGAGCGGGCCGGCGGCTTCCGGGGTCAGGGTCTGCCCCGCACGCACCACCATCATCAGGCGGGCCCATGGGGGCAGCATGCTCTGCCCCGTCACCGGGGTGCCCTTGGTGACGGGATAGGCCACCAGCTCCATGTCGGTCTGCCCCGGCAGGTCGATCTCGAAGCGGCGGATGCCCGGCGTCGGATCGGACAGGGCCACGTCACAGCGCCGGGCGGCCCATGCCATGGTCCAGCCGTGCAGGATGAGCGACACCAGCACCACCGCGAAGGCGACGTTGAAGAACACCTCCGCCCCCGGCAGGTGCGCCAGCATGGGAATGGTGGCGAGGAAGATGGACACCGCCCCCCGCAGCCCGGCCCAGGAGATGAAGGTCTTCTCCTTGGTGGAGAAGCGGAACGGCGCAAGGCACAGGAACACCGCCGCCGGCCGCCCCACCAGGATGAGGAAGGCCGCCACGCCGAGGGCGGGCAGCGCCACCTCGACGATCTTCTGTGGCGACACCAATAGCCCGAGCATCACGAACATCACGATCTGGCAGAGCCAGGTGACGGTATCGAGGAACGAGGTGATGGAGGCGATGGCCCGCACCGGCCGGTTGCCGAGCACGAGCCCGGCGAGATAGACGGCAAGGAAGCCGGACCCGTGCAGCAGCGAGGTAACGGCAAAGACCAGCACCGCCACCCCCACCACCAGCACCGGGTGCAGCCCGCCGGGAAGATCCACCCGGTTCAGGAGGCCGACCAGCGCCAGGCCGGCCGCCACGCCCACCACCGCGCCCACCACCAGCTCGCGCACCACGCCGAGCGCCACCAGCAGCCCGGGGTCGGACAGGTTGCTGGTGAGCAGTTCCACCAGCAGCACGGTGAGGAACACCGCGGCCGGATCATTGGTGGCCGATTCGATCTCCACCACGGAGCCCACCCGCCGGTCCAGTTGCAGGCCCTGCGCCCGCACCAGGAACAACACGGCCGCCGCATCCGTGGAGGCGACGATGGCGCCCACGAGGAAGCTCTCCATGAAGGAGATTCCCAGCAGCGGCCCCGCCACCAGCGCCACCAGAACGGCCGTGAACACCACGCCGATGGTGGACAGGGCCAGCGCCGGCGCCAGCGCCCCGCGCATGCTGGCGATGCGCATCCGCAGGCCGCCATCGAACAGGATCACCGCCAGGGCGGCGGAGCCCACCATGTAGGTGACCCAATAATTGTCGAAATGGAGTCCGCCGGGCCCGCCCTCCCCCGCCGCCACGCCGATGAGGAGGAAGACCAGCAGGATCGGCGCCCCGAAGCGTGCCGCAAGCAGGCTCGACAGCGTGCCCACCACGAGCAGCGCGGCCACCACCAGCAGAAACGCATTTGATACGACCACCGAACCCATGTGACCCCGAACTGCCGGTTTGCATCCAGTTTACGACAGTAGCGCCCGCGGCGCTCCGCGCGTAAGGTCCGCATCGTCGCGGGACACGCGGGGCGTGCGCGCTACCCACGATCGAGCCGATTCCGGGGGCGGAAGGGACGTGGAAATGTCGTTGAACGGCATTCCCTGCGCGTATCTTGTCATGTCTATGGTTTTGACGCCGCGGGGGACTTTTGCAATCGCCGGAGAGACGATCTGTCAGGATCGCGAGCTGGCGTTCGAAATGGCCCATTCCGATGGGCCTTCCTGCGCGTGGGTGGGAATCTATGCCCTCGACGCAAACGGGAATTCCCTCAGCACCGCGCCTTTGTTCTCCCTCGGGACCCTGAACCGCGCGCTCCGGCAGTCTGCCGCGGCAGGCCGCGGCGCGGCCTTATTGTCCTGAGCCGCGCTTCGCCACGAAGGCGATGGCATCGAAAGGCGTGGCGATCTCCACCACGCGCACGCGCCGGCTGCCGCACATGTCGCACCGCAGGCTGGCGGGAGCGGCGGGCTCCTGCGTCTGCGTTTCACCTTCGGCAAGGCGAGGCCGGTCGCCGGCCGTGTGGCCGGACAGGATGGAGCGTTGCCCGCAGCGGGCGCATTCGGCACAGAGGAGCATCGGCAGACCCAGCGCGCAAATCATGGTCGCGTCAAGGTCATGTGGCGCCCGATGCCGTCGGTCCGGCGCCGCGGCCGGCGGGCTCCAGCAGGGCCACGGCGAACCAGTGGCGTGGATCGGTCCACAGGGCGTGCACCTGCCAGCCCGCCGCAGCGGCGAGGGTGGCGAACCGGGCCGGCGCGTATTTGTAGGAATTCTCCGTGTGGATGGTCTCGCCCCGCCGGAAGGCGATGGCCTGCCCGGCGATGCGCACGGTCTGGCCGGCCAGGCTTTCAAGGTGCATCTCCACCCGGCCCGGGACCGGATCGTAGAAGGCGCGGTGGCGAAAGGCCGCGAGGTCGAAATCCGCTCCCAGCTCCCGGTTGATGCGGGCCAGGAGATTGAGGTTGAAGGCCGCCGTGACGCCCTGCGCGTCGTTATAGGCGGCGTCCAGCACCGCGGCATCCTTGGCAAGGTCGAACCCCACCACGAACGCCGCCTGCCGGCCGAGCACCTGCGCCGCATGGGCCAGGAAGTCCTGCGCCGCCTCCGGCGTGAAATTGCCGATGGTGGAGCCGGGAAAGAATCCCAGCCGCCGGCCGCGGGCCTCAAGGGGCGGCAGGGTGATGGCGCGGGTGAAATCGGCCTCCACCGGTACCATGGCAACCCGAGGATAGGCGCCGGCGAGGCGCGCCACCGCTTCGCGCATGTGCGGGCCGGAAATGTCGATGGGCACGTAAGCGGCGGGGGCATCCATGGCATCGAGCAGCAGCCGCACCTTCTCGCTCGACCCGGAGCCGAACTCCACCAGCGCCGCATGCGGCCCGGCACAGGCGCCGATGTCGGCGGCCCGCGCCTTGAGGATGCCCAGCTCGGTGCGGGTGGGGTAATATTCCGGCAGCCGGCAGATGCGGTCGAACAGGCGCGAGCCGGTGGCATCGTAGAAATATTTCGGCGACAGCGCCTTCTGCGGCAGCGCCAGGCCGGCGTGCACATCGGCGAGAAAAGCCGCGTCGGCAGTGTCGCGGCGGGCGAGGGTTTCAAGGGCCATCACGCGTCCTCCGCGAGGCGCAGGCCGGCGAAGGGCCAGCGCTGGTGGGGATAGAAGAAGTTGCGGTAGGTGGCGCGCGCATGGCCGTCCGGCGTGGCGCAGCTGCCGCCGCGCAACACCATCTGGTTGGACATGAACTTGCCGTTGTATTCGCCCAGCGCCCCCGGCGCCGGGCGGTAGCCGGGATAGGCCACATAGGGGCTCTGGGTCCATTCCCACACGTCGCCGAACATCTGGGCCGGCACTGCGCCGCACCGCGGGGCCGCGCGCGGGCGCAGCAGCCCCGCCCCCAGAAAATTGCCCTCCACCGGCAGATCGCGGGCCGCCACCTCCCATTCCGCCTCGGAGGGCAGCCGGCGACCGGACCAGCGGGCGAAGGCGTCGGCCTCGTAATAGCTCACATGCACCACCGGAGCGGCCGGGTCCACGGGCTGCGGGCCGGCCAGGGTCATGGCCTCGAACCCGGCGCCGGCGGCCTGCCAATAGAGCGGCGCCGTGAATTCGCCCGCCTTCACCCGCGCCCAGCCGTCGGCGAGCCACAGGTCCGGGCGGCGATAGCCGTCATCGGCCATGAAGGCCATCCATTCCCCGTTGGTCACGGCGCGCGCGGCAAGGCGGAAGGGGCGCAGCAGCACCGCGTGGCGCGGCCCCTCATTGTCATAGGCGAAGCCGCCCCCGTCATGGCCGATCTCGAAGATGCCGCCGGGATAGGAAAGGAAGGCCGCTTCGCCCGCGGGCTCCGCCACCGGCATGGGGCCGGGCCGGTAGGCCGGCTTCAGGGGGTTGGCGGCGAACAGGTTGAGGAGGTCCATCAGGATCAGCTCCTGATGCTGCTGCTCGTGGTTGATGCCGATCTCCACCAGCGGGGCGAGGGCGGCCATCTTCCCCTCGTCGGCCCCGGCGACCAGCGTATCCATGGCGTGCGTCACCCGCCGGCGATAGGCGGCCACCTCCGCCACCGTGGGCCGGGTGATGAGGCCGCGGGCAAAGCGCGGGTGCCGGCTGCCGGCCGCCTCGTAATAGGAATTGAACAGATAGGCGAACTGGGGATGGGCCGCCGCATAGCCCGGCAGGTGCGCCAGCAGCAGAAAGGTTTCGAAGAACCAGGAGACATGGGCCAGATGCCATTTTGTGGGGCTGCAATCGGGCATGGACTGGACCGTCTGGTCCTCCGGGCCGAGGTCGCGGGCCAGGTCTTCGGTCAATTGCCGCGTGGCGTGGAAGCGGGCGAGCAGATCGGCGCGGGGAGACGGGAGGGGCTCGCCCCTGTGGCTTGTCTTCATTGCGGCTCCGGGTCCGGCATCAGGCGTGGCTGGGGGACAACGCGCCTGCCCCCCTTGCGGTTCTACGGGGCGGCACGCGGGCCGGCTTTCCAGCTCCCACGCCCCGGGGCACTTTTTCCGCCGTCGCGGGTCAGGCCTCGCGGGCAAGGGGGATCACCGCATCCACGGAGGCCTGGGAGGCGCCGTTGTGCCGCCACAAAGCGAGGGTGCGCATGCGCGCATGCTCCGGCGCAACCGGACGCGTCGCGATCTCGCCGAGGGCGCGCCAGCGCTCCACCGCGCGCGCCGGCAGCAGGGTGCGGCCCAGCCCGGCGGAGATGCAGCCGATGATGCCGTCGAGGGTTCCAAGCTCCAGGGCCGGCAGGTCGCCGAGCGCCGCCCGGCAGCGCTCGCGATAGCTGCACCCCGCCCGGAAGACGATGGCCGCGGCGTCCGGCTCGCCATAAGCGGGGCGCACCTCCACCAGTTCCTCGTCCCACAGGGGGGCACTGGCAAAGCGCGGATCGGCCGCCTCCTCGGCGACGAAGGCCAGGTCGATGGCGCCGGCCTTCAGCAGGCCGACCAGTTCATGGCTGGTGCCGGTGCGCAGGCCGAGGCGAAGGGAGGGCAGGCCGGCCCGGACCTTCCGCAGCAGCGCGGGCAGGCGCACCGCCGCCGTGGTTTCCATGCTGCCCAGCCGCAGCGGCGGCCATTTCGCCGCGGCGCTGCGCAGATGCGCCTCCGCCTCGGTGGAGAGGCGGACCAGCCGGTCCCCGTAATCCAGCGCGAGGCTGCCCGCGGCGGTGGGCACCATGCGGCCGTCGATGCGCTCCACCAGCTTCTGGCCGAGCCGGCCTTCCAGCTTCTTCAGGCGGGCGGTGACGTTGGACTGGACACAGCCCAGGCGCACGGCCGCACGGGTGATGCTGCCGGTTTCGGCCACCGCCTGCAGGAACTGGAAATCGCGCATCTCCATCATCAGATGAGAACGATATGATCATGAACTTTCAATTTCAATGATGATGTCGCCCTTCCATAATAAGCGGACTCGTTTCGCCCCAGATGGAGCCCCCACCGTGACGGAGACCTCCCCCACCCGCGACTGGCCGGACCGGCGCATCCTGGATCTGTTCGGCATCCATGTGCCCATGCTGCTCGCGCCCATGGCCGGTGCGGGCACCCCGGCCCTTGCCGTTGCGGTGGCGCAGGCCGGCGGGCTTGCCGCTTTGCCCGGCGCCCAATACACGCCCGACGACATGCGCGCGGCGGTGGCGCAGGTGCGCGCCGCGGCGCCGGAATGCCCGCTCAACCTCAACTTCTTCTGCCACACGCCGCCGGCGCCGGACCCGGTGCGCGCCCTGCGCTGGCGCGCGCGCCTTGCGCCCTATTATGTGGAGATGGGGCTGGACCCCGAAGTGCCGGTGGCGCCGGGCGGGCGCACGCCGTTCGACGCCGGCCTCTGCGCGCTGGTGGAAGAGCTGCGGCCGGAGGTGGTGAGCTTTCACTTCGGCCTGCCGGAAGCGGCCCTTCTGGCACGGGTGAAGGCCATGGGGGCGAAGGTCATCTCCTCGGCCACCACCGTTGCCGAAGCCCGCTGGCTCGAAGCACGGGGCTGCGATGCGGTGATCGCCATGGGGCTTGAGGCGGGCGGGCACCGCGGCAGCTTCCTGTGCGACGACATGGCCCGCCAGGTGGGCACCTTCGCTTTGGTGCCGCAGGTGGTGGACGCGGTGCGCGTGCCGGTGATCGCGGCCGGCGGCATTGCCGACGGGCGGGGCGTGGTGGCCGCCCTCGCCCTGGGCGCCAGCGCGGTGCAGATGGGCACTGCCTTCCTGTTCAGCCCGGAGGCGAAGATTCCCGCCGTCCACCGCGCCGCCCTGGAAGCGGCAGGCGATGACGCCACGGCGCTCACCAACCTGTTCACCGGGCGGCCCGCCCGCGGCGTGGTGAACCGGGTGATGCGCGAGGTGGGGTCTCTTTCGCCCGACGCCCCGGCCTTTCCCCTTGCCGGCGGCGCGCTGGCGCCGCTGCGCGCCCATGCCGAGGCGCAGGGCAGCGGGGATTTCACCAATCTGTGGTCGGGCCAGGCGGCGGCGCTCGCCCCCCGCCTTCCGGCCGGCGACCTGGTGCGCAGCCTCGCCGCCGACGCCCTCGCCCGGCTGGCCGGGTAAGGAGCGCAACGGCCCCGCCCCGGGACCGGCCGCCTCAGGCGATCGCCACCACCTCCACCTCGGCGCCGGCCACCACGGCCACCTCGCCCGCCGCCTTGCCCATGACCGCGCGGGCAAGCGGCGAGACATAGGACACCGAGCCCCGGCCCGGGTCCGCCTCATCCTCGCCGACGATGCGGAAGGTCTGGCGCCGGCCGTCCGCCCGATCCAGCGTGACGGTGGTGCCGAACTGCACGGTCTGGGGATGGGCAAGCGTTTCCACCAGCTGGGCGCTGGCGCGGCGGGCGCCGTAATAGCGCAGGTCCCGCGTGGCCCGGGCCATGGCCGTGCGGTCGGCCTGCACATCCCCCTTCTGCGCCGCCCCATAGGCCGCCCGCGCCTGCGCCAGAGCCGCATCCAGCGCCGCCAGCCCGCTGGCCGTCACCAGATTCGGATGTGGCGAGATGGGCCGGTCCGGCAGATCGGCGGCGGTGGCTTCAAGGTCGTTCTCACGGGTGAAGGCAACGGACATGGGGGGCTGGGTCTCTGGTGGCGGCGGAGAACGTGTCCCGCCGGGATGTGACGAAAGCGGGGCGCGGCGGGTGCCGGCAACCGGGTGAGTGCATCCCGCCGCCGGGCGAATGTTGCTCCTTTGCGACAGCGGGTGTCTTTCGTGCCGCAAACCCGCCTGGAGGCCCACGTTCTCGCCTACGTCACATTTCATTCTGTTTCAGCAAATGTTAACCCCGTTACAGGGGTAAGGAAACGATGTCGGGGCACCGGACCGCGAATGGGCGCATGAGGACGGTTGCTGCCTGGGCAGTGGCCTATGTTCTCGTGCTCCAGGCGTTCCTCACCAGCTTTGCCATCGCCGCCATGCCGATGGATGGCGGACGCGCTTTGTGCCTCAGCACCGCATCTGCGGCGGCCCCGGCCGATGCGCCCGGGGCGGATGAGCCCGCCGGCACCCCCGCCCAAGTGCACTGCCAGGCCTGCCTCGCCCGCGCCGATGTGTCGGACCTGACGCCGCCGGTGCCGGTGCCCGCCATCGACCGCATCGCCATCGAGCTGCGGTTCGACCGCATCGTGCGGGTGGCGCTGCGCCGGCTCGATCCGCCGCGCTCCTTCCAGCCCCGCGCACCCCCCGCCTTCCTTCCGGCCTGACCGACGCGACCATCGCCAACCTGCGGGCTGGCCTGGACCCTCGCGCCGTCCCCGATGCCCGCGCGCGCCGCGCCGGGCCGCTGGATGTCGAGCCCGCCGCGGCTCGCCACGCCTTCATACCCGGCCGCGCCTTGCCGCTGGCCCCCCGTATGCGGAAGGAAACCCCGTGCAATCCATTCCTGTTCACATTTCGCGTCGCACCCTGCGGCGCACGACGGTGCTCTTCAGCCCGGCCTTTGCCGCTTTGTGCCTGGCGCCCCTCCTCCCCGTCTGCGCCGCCGCGCAAAGCAGCGGCCCCGGCACGGTGTCCTTGCCGACAGTGACCGTGCGCAGCGACATGCCGGCCGCGGCCGGCACCGGCGCCGGCGCGGACGAAGGCGGCAGCTTCACCCCGGCCGACACCAGCGACATTTCCGGCGCGCAGGCGCAGAACGCCACCCTCTGGACCAGTGATTCCGGCTCGCTCATCAGCCGCATTCCCGGCGGCGCGGCCTGGGGCGCGGGCGGCGTCTCCAGCCTGCCCGCGGTGAACGGCATGGGCGCCGATCGCGTGCAGGTGGCGGTCAACGGCATGCTGTTCGGCGTGGCCTGCCCGAACGAGATGAACCCGCCCTTCTCCTTCGTCAATCCGGCGATGATCGCCAGCGCCCGGGTCTATACGGCCACGGCGCCGGTGAGCGCGGGCGGCGACTATACCGGCGCGCGGGTGGACGTGAGCGTCGCCCCGCCGCAATTCACCAAGGGCGACGCGCCCACCATCTCGGGCTTCGTCTCCGGCTTCTACCGCAGCAACGGGGACGGCTACGGCGTCGATGCCAGCGCCACCGTGTCCAACTCCGACACCAGCGTGACCTATACGGGCGGCTGGAACCGCGCCAGCGACTATGTGTCCGGCGACGGCACCACCATCAAGTCCACCATGTACGAGACGCAGAACCACTCCATCAGCATCTCGAAGAAGATCCAGGACCAGCTCTTCACCGTCCAGGTCGGCGGACAATTCATCCCCTACCAGGGGTATCCGAACCAATATATGGACATGGTGGACAACAAGAGCCTCTATGCCAACGGCCGCTACCAGGGCCAGTTCGACTGGGGCGAGCTGGAGGCCAGCGTCTTCGCCAACCGCATCCGGCACACCATGGGCTTCATCCAGCCGGACAAGGACGGCACCATGCCCATGGACACCCGCGCCACCGACATGGGCTACGCGGTGAAAGGCACGATTGCCGCCTCCGCCCGCGACATCTTCCGCATCGGCAACGAACTCTATTACAACAATCTCGACGACTGGTGGCCGCCGGTGGCCGGCTCCATGATGATGGGTCCCGACACCTTCCAGAGCATCAACAACGGCCAGCGCACCCGCCTCGGCACCTATGGCGAGTGGGAGCGGCAGATCGACGAGCGCTGGACCGCCGTGCTCGGCCTGCGCAACGACATCGTATGGATGAACACCGGCGACGTGGAGGGCTACAACCAGATGATGTACGGGGCCGACGCCGCCCTGTTCAACGCCCAGAGCCACGCGCGCACCGACTTCAACATCGACGCCTCGGCCATCCTGCGCTACGCGCCGGACACCGGCAGCGTCTATGAGCTGGGGCTTGCCCGCAAGACCCGCTCGCCGAACTTCTACGAGCGCTACGCCTGGTCCACCAACGCCATGGCCATGAAGATGATCGGCTGGTTCGGCGACGGCAACGGCTATGTGGGCAATCTCGACCTGGTGCCGGAAGCCGCCCACACGGCCAGCTTCACCGCCACCTGGCACGATGCCGCGCAGAAGGTGTGGGAGCTGCGGGTCTCCCCCTACTACAGCTATGTGACCGACTATATCGACGCCGACCGCTGCGCGCTGAAGGGGTGCCTGGCGAACCTGCCGAGCAACCTCTACACCCAGAACAACTTCGTTTATCTGCAGTTCGCCAACCACGATGCCTGGCTCTATGGCGTGAACATCGACGGCAAGCTGGCCCTGTGGGAGAACGACACCTACGGGCAGGGCACGTTCCGCGGCAACCTGAACTTTGTGCAGGGGCAGCGCACCGATGGCGTCAACCTCTACCACATGATGCCGCTCAACGGCGTGATGGCCGTGGACCACAGGCTCGGCAACTGGACCAACAGCCTGGAACTGCAGATGGTGGCGGCGAAGGTCCTCGTCAGCCAGGTGCGCAACGAGGTTGAGACCAACGCCTATGCCTTGCTCAACTTCCGCACCAGTTACCAGTGGGAGGCCATCCGGTTCGACTTCGGCATCGAGAACATCTTCGATACCGGATACAATCTACCCTTGGGCGGCGCAAACCTTGTGAACTACCAGGTGCCCTCGATGATGGGCTCCTCCGCCGCCTGGGGCTTCCCCGTGGCCGGCATGGGCCGCTCGTTCAACACGCGGGTGACTTGGCAGTTCTGATGCCGGGCGCCGGGGTGGCGCGGGATGTTCTCCCGCGCCGCACCCTTACTTCACCAGCGGGCAGCCGCTGTCCTTCTCCGGGATGTAGGCCTGCGCGCCCGGCACGGTCTCAAGCAGGGTGAGATAGTCCCACGCCCCCTTCGACTGGGCCGGCTTCTTCACCTCGAACAGATACATGTTGTTGAAGACGCGGCCGTTCACGCCGATCCTTGCATCCTTCATCATCATGTCGGTGACGGGGGTGGCGCGCATCTTTTCCGCCACCTTGTCCGCATCGTCGGTGCCGAGCGCCTTCACCGCCTGCAGATAATGGCGCACCGCCGAATAGACGCCGGCCTGGTTCATGGACGGCTTGCGGCCGGTCTTCGCCTCGAACGTCTTCGACCAGGCGCGGGTCTCGTCGTTCATGTCCCAATAGAAGGAATTGGAGAGGATGAGGCCCTGGGCGATGGGCAGAGTCAGGGCGTGGATGTCATTGATGTTGAGCAGCAGCCCGGCCAGCGTCTGGCCGCCCTGCGGCAGGCCGAATTCGGTCGCCTGCTTCACCGAATTGATGGTGTCGCCACCGGCATTGGCGAGGGCCACCACCTTTGCGCCCGAGGCCTGGGCCTGGAGCAGGAAGGAGGAGAAATCGGAGGTGCCGAGAGGCACGCGCACGCCGCCCTTCACGCTGCCGCCCAGCGCCTTCACCGTCTTGGAGGCCTCGTCCTCCAGCGAATGGCCGAAGGCATAGTCCGCGGTGATGAAGAACCAGCTCTTGTCGCCCTTGGTCACCAGCGCGCGCGCCGTGGCGGCGGACACGGAATGGGTGTCCCAGGTCCACATGAAGCCATAGGGGCTGCAGGCCTTGCCGGTGAGGTCCACCGAGCCGGGACCGGACATGAGGAAGATGCGCTTGCGGTCGCGGGTGATGCCCTGCACCGCCAGCGCCGCGGCGGAATTGGGCACGTCGGCGATGACGTCCACCTGCTCGGTGTCGAGCCACTTGCGGGCGAGGCTGGCGGCCACATCCGCCTTGTTCTGGTGATCGCCGACGATGATCTCCACCGGAACGCCGTTGACGGCATTGCCGAATTCCTCGGCGGCGAGGCGCGCGGCCATGGCCGAGCCCTCGCCGTTGATGTCGGAATAGACCCCGGCAAGGTCGGACAGGACGCCGATCTTGATCCTGCCGTCGGACACCTGCGCCGCGGCCGGATTGGCAAGCCCCGCGGCGGCAAGGCCGACGGCGGCGGCCAGAACGATACCCTTCATGTGCTTCTCCCTTTTCTTGTGGCGCAAGCAGTTTCAGGCGGGCCGGCAGCGGTCCGCCGGTCGAGAGCGCGGCCGGGTCCGCCGGCCGCAAGGCGCATCAGCGCGCCACATAACCCCCATCGACGGCCAGCGCCGTGCCGGTAACCCCCGAGCCCGCCGGCGAGCACAGGAACACCACGGCCCCGGCGATCTCCTGGGCGGTGACGGGGCGGCGGATGGGCTGGTTCTCCAGGAACACCTGGCGCACCACCTCTTCCGGCGGCAGGCCGGTGACCCGGGCCTGGTCGGCCACCTGCATCTCGATGATGGGGGTCATCACCATGCCGGGGCAGACGGCGTTGCAGGTCACGCCGGTTTCCGCCACTTCCAGGGCGATGGACTTGGTGAGGCCGATGATGCCGTGCTTGGTGGCCACATAAGCGGGCTTGTGCGGCGCGCCCACCAGGCCGAGGGCCGAGGCGATGTTGACGATGCGGCCGAAGCCGCGCCCGCTCATGCCGGCGATCACCGCCTTGCTGGCATGGAAGGCGGCGGAGAGGTTGACCGCCAGCAGCAGGTCCCATTTCTCGTCCGGGAACTCGGCCAGGGGCGCCACATGCTGGACGCCGGCATTGTTGACCAGGATGTCGATGGGGCCGAGGCGGCGGGCGGCCTCCTCCACCAGCGCGCGCACCTGCGCCGGGTGGCTCAGGTCGGCGTCCATATAGGCCACCGTGGTGGCGGCCTCCGCGGCGATCTGCGCCCGCGTGGCCTCGATGGCGGCGGCATCGCCGAAGCCGTTGAGCATCACGTTGCACCCCTCGGCCGCCAGCGCCCGCGCAATGGCGAGGCCGATTCCCGAGGTGGAGCCCGTGACGATGGCGTTGCGTCCCTTCATAAGCTCTCGTCCCGTCTTGAATGGATCAGAAGGCGACCCGGTCGGCGCCCTTGAGGTCGAGCATGGCCCGCGCCTCGGCGGGGGTGGCGATGTCGAGCGACAAGTCTTCGAGCACGCGGCGGATCTTGGACACCTGCTCGGCATTGCTGGAGGCGAGCTTGCCCTTGCCGATATAGAGGCTGTCCTCCAGCCCCACCCGCACGTTGCCGCCCATCATGCCGGCCATGGTGACGAACGGCATCTGGTGGCGCCCGCCGGCGAGCACCGACCATTGGTAGGCATCGCCGAACAGGTGGTCGGCGGTGTCGCGCATGAACACGAGGTTGCGCGCATCCGCGCCGATGCCACCGAGAATGCCGAAGATGGTCTGGATGAACAGGGGCGGCTTCACCAGCCCGCGATCGAGGAAATGGGCCAGATTGTAGAGGTGGCCCACGTCATAGCATTCGAATTCGAACCGGGTGCCGCAGCCCTCGCCCAGGTTCTGCAGGATATAGGCGATGTCGCGGAAGGTGTTGCGGAAGATGAAATCGTCGGTGGAGCGCAGGTAGGGCTCCTCCCAGTCGTGTTTCCAGTGCTTGTAGCGGTCGGCCAGGGGGAAGATGCCGAAATTCATCGAGCCCATGTTGAGCGAGCACATTTCCGGCTGGAAGGCGAGGGGCGCGGAAAGGCGCTCCTCCACGCTCATGTTGAGGGACCCGCCGGTGGTGATGTTGAGCACCGCGTCGGTATTCTGTTTCAGGCGCGGCAGGAACTGGCGGTAGACGGCGGCGTCGGGGGTGGGGCGGCCGGTCTGCGGATCGCGGGCATGCAGGTGCAGGATGGCGGCGCCCGCGGCGGCGGCGGCAAGGCCCTGTTCCACCATCTCGTCCGGCGTCACCGGCAAGGCGTCCGACATGGTCGGGGTGTGGATGGAGCCGGTGAGGGCGCAACTGATGATGACTTTCTTCGGCGCACGCACCACGGGGAAAACTCCTCTGTTCGCCGGCAGGGCTGCCGCGCGGGTTGCTGTGGTCGTCCTTGCGGCGGCCGGGGCCGTGGGCCGGCGCGCGGCGCGTTCCCGCCCGCCGAAAGGCGCTTCGGGTCGTTGAGCGTCAGTCGCTTTCCGGGGCCGGGCCGGGGCCATTGGCGCCGGAGAAGGTGTCGAGGTGGCGGGCCAAGGTGGCGCGCAGGGCCTGCGCCTCGTCCGGGCTCCATTCGCGAAAGCCCGCGCCGCTCTTCATGCCCAGCCGTCCGGAGGCCACCAGTTCCTGCAGCAGCGCCTGGGGGCCGGGGGTGCGGTCGAGATCGGGCAGGATGTAGCGGTGCACCATGAGGGCGAGGTCGGTGCCCACGAGGTCGGCATTCTCCAGCGGCCCCAGCACCGCCAGGCGCCGGCCGAAGCTCGCCTTCACCACCGCATCCACGGTGGCGGCGTCGCACACGCCGTTCTCCACCAAAGCGATGGCTTCCCGCCACAGGGCATGCTGCAGGCGGTTGCCGATGAAGCCCGGCACATCCTTGCGCACATGCACCGGCATTTTGCCGATGGCGCTCAGAAGGCCCATCATCGCCGCAATCTCGGCCGCGCCGGTGTCGCGGGCCTGCACCACCTCCACCAGGGGAATCTGGTAGGGCGGGTTCCACCAATGGGTGCCCATGGCGCGGTGGCGATGGCGCAGGCCCGCCATGATGTGGGTGATGGGAATGACCGAGGTGTTGCTGGCCAGCAGCGCATTAGCCGGGGCGGCCGCCTCCACCTGTGCGAACACCTGCTGCTTCAGCGCCAGATCCTCCGGCACCGCCTCGATGACCACATCGGCAGCGGCCACCGCGCCGGAAAGGTCGCCACAGGGGGAGATGAGGTCGGCGGCGGCCTCGTCCTGGCCCACCAGGCGCAGATTGGCCCGCACCCGCGCGCGGATGCCGGCGCGGCGCTCCGCATCCGCCTCATAGATGGCAACCTCGCGCCCCGCGGTGGCAAAGGCCTGAGCGATGCCATGGCCCATCAGGCCGGCGCCGATGATTGCGATCCGTGTGAGCTGCATTTCGTCCCCGGTTTCTGCGCCCGCCCCTTCGCCGGCGCCGTCGCGGCCGGGCTGGACAGGCTTCGTTGGGAGACGCAACAGCAAGCCCCATGCCAGCGCCGGATCGCGCGGCGAAATCCAGTGAAATCAACGGGCGGCGCGGCCCGGGCGGCCGGAAGGCCGGCGCCGGGCGTCCAGATTTGGGAACACTGCGACGGTGGATCGACCGTTTCACGCCCCAGCTGGCCTTGCCTTATGCCGCTTCTCGCGGGATGGGAGGGTGTCCTGTATATTGACACCCCTGTCCGCAATCAGGACACCCCCACGAGGCGCGCCGTCCCATGCAGAGCTTCGCCGATGACCGGTTCGCCGCCGCCCGCGCGCTGCTGCTGATGGTGGAAGGCATGATCGAGGGGGCGACCCTGGTGGATCGCGCCTCCCGCGTGGTGTGGTTCAGCGAGGGCCAATTGGCGCTGCTGGGCGGGCCGCGGCTCGCCGACGTGGTGGGCCAGGAGATCGAGCGCGTCATCCCCCACAGCCGCATGCGCGAGGTGGTGGAGACCGGCCGTCCCCACCCCCTGGACATCATCCAGTATGGCGAGCGCTGGCTGCTGGTCACCCGCCTGCCCCTGCGGGACGAGGCGGGCGAGGTGATCGGCGCCATCGCCTTCGCCCTCAAGAATTCCATTCCCTACCTGCGGCCCATCGCCGAGCGGGTGCAGCACCTGCAGGCGCGCCTTGCCCGCATGGAGCAGGCGCTCTCCACCACCCGCACCCACCGCTACAACGCCGAGCATATTCTCGGCGCGAGCCCGGCCATGCGGCAGGTGTCGCGGCTGCTGCGGCGGGCGGGGGAGGTGAAATCCCCCGTGCTGCTGCTGGGCGAGACCGGCACCGGCAAGGAGATGGTGGCCCACGCCATCCACGCCGCGTCGAGCCGGGTGAACCGGCCGTTCGTCGCCATCAATGTGGCGGCGGTGCCGGAAAACCTGATGGAGGCGGAATTCTTCGGCGTGGCGCCCGGCGCCTTCACCGGCGCCGCCCGCCAGCCCCGCCCGGGCAAGTTCCAGCTGGCCCACGAGGGCACGCTGTTCCTGGACGAGATCGGCGACATGCCCATCGCCCTGCAGAGCAAGCTGCTGCGCACCCTGCAGGATGGCGAGGTGGAGCCGGTGGGCTCCAATCAGCTCGCCCGGGTGGATGTGCGCATCATCGCCGCCACCAGCCGGCCGCTGGCCGAGATGGTGCGGGCCGGCACCTTCCGCCAGGATCTCTATTACCGCCTCAACGTGCTTTCCATCCGCCTGCCGCCGCTGCGCGAGCGCACCGGCGACATCGGGCTTCTGGCCGCGCGCTTCTGCGAGCAGACCGCCGCCAGCTTCGGGGTGCCCGTGCGCCCGCTGACCCCCGCCGCCCTGGCGCGGCTGGAAGACCACGACTGGCCCGGCAATGTGCGCGAGCTGGCCAATGTGATCGAGCAGGCCTATGCCCGCACCGAAGGCCCACGCATCGAGGCCGCCGACATTGCGGACGCCCTCGCGCCCGCCGGCCCCCTGCCCCGAAGCGCGGCGCCGGCCCCCGGCGCCACCGATCTCGCAGCCGCCGTGGCCGGCCTGGAGCGCGCCATGATCGCCGATGCCCTGGCGCAGGCCGGCGGCAACAAGCGCGAGGCGGCGCGCCGGCTCGGCCTGTCCCGCAGCAACCTCTATGCGAAGATGCGGCGCCATGGGCTGGCGGCAGCGCCGGACTGACGGCGCACATGCTCGTGCAGCCGGCACATATCTATATCTTTGGTTGCATTCTTCCGCATTCCACGCTTCCCTTGGCGTCCGGGGAGGCAGCGCCATGCGCCACGATCTCGGGGGCCTCGGAATTGACGGGCGGGTCCAATTTCTTGCCGTCCGGCGGAAAGCCTGGTGGCGACGGGCAAAGCCCTGGCCGGCCGCGGCCGCGCTGCTCGCGGGGCTGGTGCTGGCCGCCTTCGGCCCGTCGGCATCGGCGGTGGCTGCCGAAGCCACGGCCACGGTGCGTATCGAGGGGCCGACGCTGGTGCGGCTCTACGGTGCAAATTGCTGGACCCCGGGCTGCTGGCTTTCCGGCCTGTTCGCCCCCATCGTCCGGCGCGAGAACACCGCCGTCGTCACCGTTGCGAACAGCGGGACCGCGCCGGCCATCCTCACCCCGCGCTTTGCCCCCACCAACGGGCTTGGGGTGGCACTCGACGGAAATGCGCTGCTGCGGGCGCAAAGCCGGCTGGAAATCCCGGCCGGAGAGACCGGGGTCCTGACACTTTCCCTGCCGGGAAACACCCTGAGCGCCGGGCTCTATACCGGCGCCCTGAGCCTGAAGACCAATGATGGAAAGCTGCTCGCCGTGCCGGTGGAGGTGCGGGTCCGCAGTTCCGCCGTGGGGGCGCTGCTCGCGGCCGTGTTCGGCATCGTGCTGGGGCGCCTCGCCCAGCTGACCTATGATCCCAAGACCATCGCGCGGCTGGAGTTGCTGGACCAGATCAACGCGCTCGAACTCGACCTTGCCGGCATCGCCGACGAGGCCCAGCGCACGCGCCTGAAGGCCCAGCTGGAGCGGCTGCGCCGGCGCATCAGCGACCGCGCGGCGGACCCCGTCGCCCTCAAGCCCGAGATCGCGGCCCTCGCGCAGGAGATCATGACGGCCCGCTTCCCGGTGCCCCTGCCCGGAGGTTCGCAGGACGAGAGCATGGCAACCAAGAGCGCTCCGCTCCCGCAGAGCGCCGCCCCCGGACCGGGCGGTGCCCAGCGCTTCCTGCTGTGGCTTTCCGGCGTCTCCCCGGTGCCGCTCCAGTTCACCTATGATGTCCTGATGCCCATCCTCGTGCTGCTGACCCTGGTGGCGGTCACCTGCGTGTTCGTGCTGCAGCAATATGGCGGGGCGGGCGCCGATACGTTCGGCGCCGGCGGGCTCGCCGATTACGCCAGCCTGTTCCTGGCCGGCATCGCCTCCGAGGCGATTGTCGGCGGCCTGCGCAAGGTCAGGCTGGGATAGGGTGGAAGAAGACCTGCCGGTCCAAGGTGAAAATGCGCCGGCTATCCAGAAGATGCCGACGCAATGGAAGATAACAGGACCGCTCCTGTATTTTGGATGTGGCCGGCGGCGGCGCGCCACATCCTTGATGCGGATCAAATTACCAGTAATGCACCGGAGTTGACGGGGGTGAATGTTGACCCTTAGCTCGCGTCCGGGCTGGGACGGTCGCGGCGGCACGCGCGTGTCCGCCGGGAAGGGCCGGTTGTGACGGCGCCCTCGCTGTCCCACGCGCCGGCGGGCGGCACCGCAGGTGATCGGTTCCCGGCGAAGCGGCGCAGGCAAAGTGGCTTTCGGCGAAATGGCACAAAGCGAAGGAATGCATTCCATGGCTGGCCTTACCCCTCCTCTCCTGCCCTCCCTCGCTGATCCCGAAAGCTGGCGTGCGCTGTGGAGCCTGCCCTTCAAGACGCCGTTCGGCGCCGGCCTGAGCCCGGCCGCGAGCCCGGCACCGGCCGACCAGACCGCCGCACCCAGCCCCTTCGCCACCATGGGCGGCCCGCTCGGCGAATACATGCTGGACGCCTGGCAGCGCTCGGTCCTGTTCCTGGACCTCCTGCGCCAGCGCGGCAACGAGCAGGCGGAGATCACCGCGCGCCCCATGGCCACGGTGCTCAGCTTCGATCACGAGGTGCTGGTGAGCGGGCGTTCCCTGCCCCGGCCCATCAATTACGCCCTCTCGCGCATCATTCCGCCGGCAGGGGTGGAGGTGGACCCGCGCAAGCGGCCGGTGGTGGTGGTGGACCCGCGCGCCGGGCAGGGCCCCGGCATCGGCGGCTTCAAGACCCAGAGCGAGATCGGCGAGGCGCTGACCCACGGCCATCCGGTCTATTTCATCGGCTTCTCCGCCCAGCCGGAGCCCGGCCAGACCTTCCTCGACGTGGTGGAAGGGCAGGTTTCCTTCTTCGAGCGCATCGTCGCCATGCACCCGGACGCGCCGCGCCCGTTCGCCATCGGCAATTGCCAGGCCGGCTACCAGACGCTGATGGTGGCCATGCTGCGGCCGGACCTGTTCGGCCCCTGCATGGTGGCGGGCTCGCCCATGTCCTACTGGCAGGGCGAGCACGGCAAGAACCCCATGCGCTATTCCGGCGGCCTGCTGGGCGGCTCGTGGCTCACCGCCCTGGTCAGCGACCTGGGCAAGGGCAAGTTCGACGGCACCTGGCTGATCTTGAACTTCGACAGCCTGAACCCCGCCAACTGGCTGTGGGGCAAGCAATATGACGTCTATGCCGGCATCGACACCGAGGGCGAGCGCTATCTCGGCTTCGAAAAGTGGTGGGGCGACTTCATCACCCTAAACGGCGACGAGATCCAGTTCCTGGTGGACGAGATGTTCATCGGCGACAAGCTCACCCGCAACCAGATCCGCGCCTCCAACGGCACGGTGTTCGACCTGCGCGACATCACCTCCCCGCTCATCGTCTTCACCTCCAAGGGCGACAACATCTCGCCGCCGCCGCAGACGCTGGGCTGGGTGCTCGACCTCTACAAGGACGTGGACGACATCCGCGCCGAGGGGCGCACCATCGTCTATTGCATGAACCAGAAGGTGGGCCACCTCGCCATCTTCGTCTCCGCCAAGGTGGGGGCGAAGGAGGACGAGGAGATGGTTCGCCTCATGGACCTCATCGACTGCCTGCCGCCGGGCCTCTACGAGCTGGTCATCAGCCCGGCGCCCGAGGCGCAGGTGAAGGCCGGCGGCCCGGCCTGGCACAGCCGGTTCGAGATGCGCTCCCTGGACGATCTGCGCGCCCTCGGCCGCAACAGCGTGGAGGACGACCGCGCCTTCGCCGCCGTGCGCCGGATGTCGGAGATCAACCATTCCCTCTACCGCACCTTCCTGCAGCCCTGGGTGCGGGCGGTGGCGACGCCGCAGCTGGCGGAGCTGATGTTCACCGCCAATCCCTTGCGGCTGAGCTACACCCTGTTCGCCGACACCAACCCGTTCATGAAAGGCGTGGCCAAGGCGGCCGCGGAGGTGGCGAAGGCACGCCGGCCGGCTGCCGCCGACAACCCCTTCCTCGCCGCGCAGAAGGCCGTCTCCGACCAGATCATCGCCGGGCTCGACGCCTTCCGCGACCTGCGCGACCGCATGGTGGAGCAGAGCTTCTTCGCCATCTACGGCTCGCCCGTGCTGCAGGGCGCGCTGGGCCTCAACCTCGACCAGCCGGTGCGCGAGCTGCCGGCGGTGAGCCCGCAGAAGCGCGCCTTCCGGGAAAAGAAGATCGCCGAATTCCACGGCCGCGTGGCCGAGGGCGGCTTCAATGCGGCGCTGGTGCGCTCCGTGCTGTTCGTGGTGGCCGCCGAGCGGGCGCTGGATGAGCGCAGCGCGCACGCCCTGAACGAGGTGCGCCAGCGGCTGATGCAGCTTCCCATCGACGCCTTCAAGGCCCTGGTGCGCGAGCAGTTCTACGTGCTGCTGCTGGAGCGCGAGGGGGCGATCGCCGCCCTGCCCCGCATGGTGCCGGAGGACGGCACCCGCCGGGAATTGCTGGATGCGGTGGCCGCCGTGGCCGGTGCCGCCGGCTCCCTGCCCCCGGCGGAGCGCCAGCGCATGGAGGCCCTTGCCGCGGCGCTGGAGGTGGCGGCGCCCAAGCCGCCGGTGCTGACCCTCGCCGCCGACAATACGGCGGCGCCGGAAGCCGGGTGGCAGGCCAGCCCCGCCTCCGCCTGAACCCTGGCGCCGCCGCAGGTCCGCCCCGGCCGGCCGCTGCCGGCCCGGGCGCCCACACCCGCGCAGTCATCCGCCCCCTGCCCGACGCCGCCCCACGCTGCACGCCCTGCCGCGCGCCCGCGGCGGGACGCCGGCCGAACCCGAAGGACGCCGCCATGCCCACCATCGCAAACCGCACCTTCGCGCAGATCCATCCCGCCGACACCGCCACCACCCAACGCACCCTGAGCGCCGGCGACCTGCGCGCCTGGGGCGTCGCCTTCGGCGATGCCGGCATGGGCGCGGGCGCCGGTGACGGCGGGGCGACGGCGGCCATCGCCTCTGCCCTGTTCGCGGCCCTGGCCGGCAGCGCGCTGCCGGGGCCGGGCTCAAGCGTGCGCAGCGTCGCCGTCAGCGTCGCCGCGCCGCTGGTGGCGGACATGCCGCTGGCCGTCACCCTGACGGTGCGCGCCACCAACGCCGCCGACCAGAGCGTGACCCTGGACGGCCATCTTTCCGGCCCCGACGGCACCGCCCGCGCCACCGCGGTGCTGGAGGTGATAGCGCCCGCCCGGCCGCTGAGCCTCGACGTGCCCGAGCATCGCCTCGAAGACCTCGTCGCCCGCTGCCAGGGGCTCGCGCCCATGCCCACCGGCGTGGTGCATCCGCTGAGCCGCGACGCCCTGGAAGGCGCCCTCGACGCGGCGGCGGCGGGGCTCATCCTGCCGGTGCTGTTCGGGCCGGAGGCGGACATCCGCCGCATCGCCGAGGCGGGCGGGCTCGATCTCTCCGCCTGCCGCATCGTCTCCACCGGCGGCGAGGAGGAGTCCGCCGCCGCCGCCGCTTTGGCCGCCGGCAAGGGCGAGGTGGCGGCCCTCATGAAGGGCAGCCTGCACACGGACGTGCTGCTGCATGCGGTGGTGCAGAAGGAGGCGGGGCTGCGCACCGGCCGCCTGCTGAGCCACTGCGCCCTCATGGCCGTGCCCACCTACGCCCGGCGGGTGGTGGTGACCGACGTGGCCCTCAACATCGCCCCCGACACCGACCAGAAGCGCGACATCTGCCAGAACGCCATCGGCTTTGCCCGGGCGATGGGGGTGGAGACCCCCAAGGTGGCGGTGCTGGCGGCGGTGGAGATGGTGCGCACCAAGATGCCCGCCACCCTCGACGGCGCCATCCTCGCCAAGATGGCCGACCGCGGGCAGATCGTCGGCGGCATCGTGGACGGCCCCCTCGACCTCGACGCCGCGGTGGACGCGCAGGCGGCGCAGGTGAAGCACATCGTCTCGCCGGTGGCGGGCGCCGCCGACGTGCTGCTGGTGCCCAACATCGAGGCCGGCAACATGGTCTACAAGAACCTGTCCTTCATGTCGGACGCCCAGAGCGCCGGCCTGGTGGTGGGCGCCAGGGTGCCGGTGATGCTGACGAGCCGGGCCGACACCGCCGCCGCCCGGCGCTTTTCCGCCGCCGCCGCCGCGCTCTATGCCGATGCGCTGAAGCGCGAGCCCGGCGCCATCCTTCCCGCCACCGCCGACTGATCCGGCGCCACAGGAGAGCCCCCATGACCGATGCCGTTCTGGTGGTGAACGCCGGGTCCACCAGCCTCAAGTTCGGCGCCTATGCCACCACCGGCGGCACCGAGCCGCCCCTGCTCTGCCGCGGCATGGTGGACAGCATGGCGGGCGATCCCCACTTCGTCGCCAAGACCCCCGACGGCAAGCCCGTCGACGCCCACGAATGGGGCGAGGGCCACACCATCGACCACCGCACCGCGCTGGAATTCATCGTCGGCTGGCTGGAGCAACACGAGGCCAACATCAAGGTGGTGGCCGCCGGGCACCGGGTGGTGCTGGGCGGCACCCGCTTCGATGCCCCGGTGCTGATCACCCCCGAGGTGCTCGACTATCTGGAAGGGCTCTGCGCCATGGAGCCCTCGCACCAGGCGTTCAATGTGCGCGGCGCGCGGGCGCTGGCGCAGGCCTTCCCGGGCCTGCCGCAGGTGGCGAGCTTCGACACCTCGTTCCACCGCACCATGCCCGAGGTGGCGCAGATCTACGCTTTGCCCAAGGCGCTGCGCGACACCGGCGTGCGCCACTGGGGCTATCACGGCATTTCCTACGATTACATCAGCCGGCAGGTGCCCCAATATGCCCCCGGCGCCCGGCGCGTCATCGCCGCCCATCTGGGCGGCGGCGCCTCGGTGTGCGCCATGCTGGACGGGCGCAGCGTGGAGACCTCCATGGCGTTTGCCGGCCTCACCGGCCTGCCCATGGCCACCCGCTCCGGCGACGTGCCGGCGGACGTGATCTTCTATCTGCAGCGCAGCGGCTTTTCCCCGGACGCGCTGGAAAAGCAGCTCTACGGCAATGCCGGCCTGCTGGGCCTGTCCGGCGCCTCGGGAGACATGCGCCGGCTCCAGGACAGCGCCGATGCCGACGCGGTGCTGGCGGTGCGCTATTTCGTCTATGCCCTCACCAAATTTATCGGCGCCTATGTGGCCGTGCTGGGCGGGCTCGACGCGCTGGTGTTCACCGCCGGCATCGGCGAAAATTCGGCGCCGGTGCGCGCCGCCACCTGTGCCGCGCTCGGCTTCCTGGGCCTGGCGCTGGACACCGCGGCCAACAGCGCCAACGGCCCGCGCATCTCCACGCCGGACAGCAAGGTGGGGGTCTTCGTCATCCCCACCAATGAGGAACTGATGATCGCCCAGCACACCCTGGGCCTCGTGCGGCCGGCCTGAAGCCGCGATCCGGCGGGGCGCGGCGCGCCCTTGCCGGAGGTCAATGTCACGGGTGTCCAACGGGTTCAGCATGAATGCTGCGATGCGTCAGGGCGCGCGGCGTGCAACAAGGGGTGCGGATATGACCGAGGCTGTCGCCACCATGTCACCGGCCGGCGGAAGCGGGGCCGCACCTGCGGCGAAGCCCGCCGGCGGCGCGTCCTCGTCCGGCGCCGAGCGGCTCGATGCCGCCGCCATCGCCGCCCGGTTCGCCGAGCTGGGCAGCACGCCGGCCGGGCTCGCGGCGGGCGAGGTCACGGCCCGGCAGGAGAAGTTCGGTCCCAACGCCATCGCCGCGCGGGAAGAAAGCCGCTGGGAAAAGCTCCTCGGCTATTTCTGGGGGCCGATTCCCTGGATGATCGAGGCCGCCGCCCTCCTCTCCCTGGTCCGCCTCGACTGGGCCGATTTCAGCGTGGTGATGGGCCTTCTGCTCTACAACGCCTTGGTGGGCTTCTGGCAGGACAGCAAGGCCGCCAGCGCCCTCGCCGCCCTCAAGAAGGGCTTGGCGCTGAAGGCCCGGGTGCTGCGCGACGGCGCCTGGATCACCGTGGACACGGTGGCGCTGGTGCCCGGCGACGTGGTGAGCCTGGCCGGCGGCGAGACCGTGCCGGCGGACCTGCTGCTGGTGGACGGCAAATATCTCTCGGTGGATCAGGCCGCCCTCACCGGCGAATCCCTGCCGGTGTCGAAGGCGGTGGGCGACAGCGCCTTTTCCGGCTCCATCGTGCGCCAGGGCTCCATGACCGGGCTGGTGACCGCCACCGGCAATTCAACCTTCTTCGGCCGCACCGCCAAGCTCGTCGCCTCCGCCGGCGCCAAGTCGCACGCCGAAAAGGCGGTGCTGCAGATGGGCGACTTCCTCATCATCCTGTCCGCCGCGCTGGCGCTGGTGCTGGTGGTGGCGCAGGTGCACCGGGACATCCTCGCCGACGGCCATTGGGAATGGCAGCATGCCGGCTCCATCATCCAGCTGGTGCTGGTGCTGCTGGTGGCCTCGGTGCCGGTGGCCACGCCGGCGGTGATGTCGGTGACCATGGCGCTGGGCGCGCTCGCCCTCTCCAAGCACCAGGCCATCGTCTCGCGCCTCTCGGCCATCGAGGAACTGGCGGGGGTGGACGTGCTGTGCTCGGACAAGACCGGCACCCTCACCCTCAACAAGCTGACCCTGCAGCCGCCCCTGCCCTTCGGCGACGCCGCGCCCGACGATCTGATCCTCGCCGCCGCCCTCGCCTCGCAGCGCCAGAGCGACGACGCCATCGACAAGGCGGTGCTGGCCGCGGTGGGCGACACCGCCCGGCTCGACGCCTACAAGCCCGTGGACTTCACTCCGTTCGATCCCGTGAGCAAGCGCACCATCGCCGCCCTCACCGGCCCCGACGGCAAGACGGTGCATTATGCCAAGGGCGCGCCCCAGGCCATCGCTGCCTTGTGCGGGATGGCGGAGGGCGAGGCCGCGAAAGGCTATTTCGACACGGTGGAGCGCCTGGCGCGCAGCGGCACCCGGGCGCTGGGCGTCGCCCGCTCCCAGGACGGGCAGACCTGGACCCTTTTGGGCCTCCTGCCCATGCTCGACCCGCCCCGCCCCGATGCGGCGGCAACCATCGCCCGCGCCAAGGAACTGGGCGTGTCGGTGAAGATGGTGACCGGCGACGACGTGGCCATCGGCGCGGAAATCTCGCGCCAGCTGGGCCTCGGCGACAAGCTGCTGGTGGCCGGCGACGTGTTCGGCAAGGATTCGAGCCCCGAGCACATCGCCATCGACGCCGCCCGGGCGGTGGAGGTGGCCGACGGCTTCGGCCGGGTGTTCCCCGAGCACAAGTTCCAGATCGTCAAGGCGCTGCAGGAGCGCGGCCACATCGTGGCCATGACCGGCGACGGGGTGAACGACGCCCCCGCCCTCAAGCAGGCGGACTGCGGCGTGGCGGTGAGCGGCGCCACCGATGCGGCGCGCAGCGCGGCGGCCCTCATCCTCACCGCGCCGGGCCTGTCCACCATCATCCATGCCATCATGGAGGCGCGGGCGATCTTCGAGCGCATCACCAGCTACATCTATTACCGCATCGCCATGACGCTCAACATCATGCTGGTGGTGGTGCTGGTCTATCTCGTCTACGACTTCATGCCGCTCACCGCGATCATGATCGTGTTCCAGGCGTTGCTGGACGACATCCCCATCATGACCATCGCCTACGACAACGTGAAGGTGCAGGACCGGCCGGTGCGGTGGAACATGCACCGCATCATCTCCTTCTCCACCATCATGGGCATCGTGGCGCTGCTGCAGAGCTTCGGCATCGTCATGCTGGGCATGTTCTGGATGAAGAGCCCGGAACTGACCGCCATCCTGCCCATGGACCTGCCCCATGTGCAGACCATGCTGTTCCTGCAGCTGGCGGCGGGCGGGCACCTGCTGTTCTTCGTCTCGCGGGTGGAGGGCACCTTGTTCAAGCCGCCCTATCCGAGCCTGCCGGTGCTGGCGGCGGTGCTGGGCACCCAGGTGTTCGCCATCTTCATGTGCGCCTTCGGCTGGTTCATGCCGGCGCTGCCGTGGCTGCTCATCGGCGTGGTGTGGGCCTACTGCCTGGTGTGGACGCTCATCATGGACGTGGTGAAGCTGCTCTACTTCCGGGTGGTGAACCGGCGCGAGCGCACCGCCAGCCTCATCGACCAGCCCATCGGCACGGCCATGCCGGGCTGACGCGGGCCCCTGGAGGCGGATCGGACGGGGCGGTGCCTGCGGGCGCCGCCCCGCGGCGTTTCAGGCCGGGCGGTGCCAGATGCTGCTATGTCAGGTGCTGACGTGTCAGGCGCGACCGCTTCAGGCGCCGCCTTCGCCCGCCATGCGCCGGATGGTGGCGGTGGTGCTGCGCCCGGGCACCAGATCGAACCGCAGCACCCGCCCGCCGCGGGCCAGCACGCTCGCGGCACCGACGATCTGCGCGATCTCGTAGTCCGCGCCCTTCACCAGCACGTCGGGGCGCAGCTCCTCGATCAGCGCGCCGGGGGTGTCCTCGTCGAACACCACCACCAGGTCGGCGGCGGCCAGCGCCGCCAGCACCCGCGCCCGGTCCGCCTCGCCATTGACCGGGCGGGAGGGGCCCTTCAGCCGCTTCACCGAGGCGTCCGAATTCACCGCCACCACCAGCCGGTCGCAATGGGCGCGGGCAAATTCCAGGATGCCCACATGGCCCACATGGAGCACGTCGAAGCAGCCGTTGGTGAAGCCCACCTCCAGCCCGTGGCGCTGCCATGCCTCCACCTGCGCCTGCGCGGCGGCGCGCGAGACCACCTTGACGCCGGAGGAGGTGGTGTCGGCCCGGCTCTGCCGGTCCAGCTCCTGCAGCAGCTCGGCGCGGGAGACGGTGGCGGTGCCGCGCTTGCCCACCACCACGCCGGCAGCGGCGTTGGCCACATAGGCCGCCTCATCCAGGGCGCCGCCCGCCCCCACCACCAGCGCCAGAGTGGCGATCACGGTGTCGCCGGCGCCCACCACGTCGGCCACCTCGCGGGCGACGGTGGCGATGTGCAGGGGCGCGCCGGTGCGCTGAACCAGCGTCATCCCCTTCTCGGAGCGCGTCACCAGCACCGCGCCGATGGTGGTGTCCTCCAGCACCTTGCGCCCGGCGGCCTCGGCGGAGGCGTCGTCATCGCCGCGGATGCCGGTGGCGGACCACACTTCCTGCAAATTGGGGGTGACCAGGGTGGCGCCGTCATAGCGGGCGAGGTCGGCGCTCTTGGGGTCCACGATCACCGGCGCGCCCTTCTGGCCGGCCAGGGCGATGGCGCGGCGCACCACATGGGGCGTCAGCACGCCCTTGGCATAATCGGAGAGCACCACCACGTCGTGCTCCGGCAGGGCGGCGGCGAGGCGGGCGAGGATCTCCTCCTCCATCTGCGGCGACACCGGCGAGGAATCCTCGCTGTCGGAGCGCAGCATGTGCTGGCCCTGGGCCACGAAGCGCACCTTCTCGGTGGTGGGGCGGTGGGGGGCGACGAGGAAGGCGGGCACGATGCCGGGGGTCTCGGCGAGAATGCGCGCCAGCTCCGCCCCGGTGGCGTCCGCCCCGGTGACGCCGATGAGGGTGCAGCGTCCGCCCAGGGAGGCGATGTTGCGCGCCACATTGGCCGATCCGCCCGCCACGCTGGTGATTCCCGTCACCGAGAGCACCGGCACCGGGCTTTCCGGCGAGATGCGCCGGGCCGCGCCGCTGACGAACCGGTCGAGCATCACGTCGCCGAGGCACAGGACACGTACGCGCGCAAACAGATCGGTGATGGACATCAAACGCCCTCAGGCCCGAAGGCCGCTGTGAACCCGGGCGGCGGGGCGCCGTGCCCCGAACCCCCGCTCGCCTGTTTCCGCGCCGGCCGGCCGGTTTGTCAACGATCGCCGTCCAACTTAAGGATAGAGAACGCGTTATCCGATCCGCTTGCGATGCAAGCTAATCGGCGCGTGCCCTAGATCCACATTCCGGCAATATCTTGCACGTGACGACCGGAGTGCGGAGCCACAAAGCGCGGGAATGCGCGCTGCCCCCGCTGCGCGCCGCCGGCTTTCCGTTTACACCCGGGCGCACCGCCGCTATTTTCCGCGGCCCTCTGCCGGAGATTGATGAGCATGCGCGCGGAACTCGCCGCAAAGGTTGACGAGATCAAGGCCTCCCTGGACCTTCTAAGGTCCCACCTGGACGTGGAGCGTTCTCGCCGACGCCTGGCCGAGCTCAACGCCATCGTGGAAGACCCCAAGCTGTGGGACGACCCCGAGCGCGCCCAGAAGCTGATGCAGGAGCGCACCAGCCTTGAGGACGGCCTGGGCGCCATCGACCGGGTGGAGCGCGACCTTGCCGACAATGTGGAGCTGATCGAGCTGGGCGAGGCGGAGGACGACGAAGGCGTCATCACCGAGGCCGCGGGCGCCCTCGACGGCCTGAAGGCGGAGCTGGCCCGGCGCGAGCTGGAGGCGCTGCTCTCCGGCGAGGCGGATTCCAACGACACCTATCTGGAAGTCCATGCCGGGGCCGGCGGCACCGACAGCCAGGACTGGGCGGAAATGCTGCTGCGCATGTACCGCCGCTGGTGCGAGCGCCACGGCTTCAAGGTGGAGCTGATGGACGAGAGCCAGGGCGAGCAGGCCGGCCTGAAGTCCGCCACCATCCAGGTGAAGGGGCACAATGCCTATGGCTGGCTGAAGACCGAAGCCGGCGTGCACCGCCTGGTGCGCATCTCGCCGTTCGATTCCAACGCGCGGCGCCAGACCTCGTTCGCCTCGGTGGATGTCTATCCGGTGGTGGACGACCGCATCGTGGTGGACATCAAGGAAGCCGACGTGCGGGTGGACACCATGCGCTCGGGCGGCGCCGGCGGCCAGCACGTGAACAAGACAGAATCTGCGGTGCGCCTCACCCACATTCCCACCGGTATCGCCGTGGTGAGCGAGGGCGACCGCTCCCAGCACAAGAACCGCGCCACCGCCTGGAACATGCTGCGCGCCAAGCTCTACGACCTGGAGCTGAAGAAGCGCGAGGCCGAGGCCATGGCGGAGCAGGCGGCCAAGACCGACATCGGCTGGGGCCACCAGATCCGCTCCTATGTGCTGCAGCCCTACCAGCTGGTGAAGGATTTGCGCACCGGCGTCACCTCCGGCACGCCGCAGGAGGTGCTGGACGGCGACCTCGACCCCTTCATGCAGGCGGCTTTGGCCCAGCGGGCCTATGGCGGCGGGCCGGACAGCGTGGAGGACGTGGACTGACGGCAACGCCGCGCCCGGATTGCCCTGTTGCCGTGCCGGCGAAATTTTCTTTGAGCCGGCACCGGCTTGCGTCATCCTGAACGGCCCGCACTGTCCCGGGCCGGCCGACCCCGGCCTCGGGCATACCGGAGCCGTTGCGCATGACGCATCCCATCCACGGGCCCTCCCTCCGCCTGTCCGCCGGCGCGCTGCGCCTCGCCCTTTCCGCCGGCCTTGCCGCCGGGCTTTTCGCATCCCGGCCCCTGCTGCGGCCCGCCTTCGCCCATGAATGGTACCCGGCCTATTGCTGCTCGGGCCAGGATTGCTACGAAATCACCGGCGAGGACGTGGAATTTGCCGGCGAGGGCTATTTCATAAAGGCGACGGGGGAATATTACCCGCGCACCGCCGTGCCGGAGAGCCCGGACGGCAAGTTCCACCGCTGTTCCGTAGGCGGCCGGCGGGAGGCACGCACCTTGTGCCTCTTCGCGCCCACCCCGGCCTTTTGAACGGAACACGACCGGCGCCCCGCTGTCGGGATCACAACACCGCCCGCCGGCAGCAGCCGGGGGCGCAGGCGCGTGCAGGCCCGGCGCCGTCCCATGGCCGCCAAGGCCCGGGGCCGGCGTGCGCCGGGCTGCGGCAACCGGCGCACGCCGGCCGCGAAAGCCGACAATTTCCATTGGCGCGCTTCTTGCTTCTCTCAGGCACATGTGCGCTTCCCGCGCAAGCGGAGGCTGTTTGCGTGCCTGCACGGCAGGAGTGCCCGGGAAGGCGGAATCCATGAGTGAGCTTTTCGCCATATGCGCCACCTATGAGATCGACGACGGCGATGCGCGGGGCTTCGTGCTGGCCCGCCTGGACGAGGCCGGCGCGCGCACCCGCTGGCCCATTCTCATCACCCGCAAGGGCAACAGCTATTTCGGCTTCGAGAACGCCTGCCCGCACCAGGGCCGGCGGCTGGACATGGTGCCCGGCGAGTTCATGGACCGGGAGGGCAATTTCCTCAATTGCGGGCATCACCAGTCCCGCTTCGACCTGGACACCGGGCACTGCTTCATCGGCCCCTGCCAGGGCCAGGCGCTGACGCCGATCCCGCTGGTGGTGGATGACGGCGACGTGTGCCTCATCGACGTTCAGCTTGCGGAAGAAGACGGTCTGGACATTGAGGACCCCAACGAGGTCCCCGAGGTCATGATCACGGGCGATTGACGCGGGCGGAGGGTTCCCCCTTCCACCCCCCGGAGCGGCAGCGCTCCGCGGCCCCCGCGGACCAGAGGTCGTGCCCCGCAGGGCACGGCATACCAAGCCGTCGCGAGGACCCGGCACCGCGTGCCGGGCGCGCCGCGGTGACTGCCCACCACGACCTCCACCCAAGGAACACATTTCATGACCGCTGTTGCCGACACGCCTTTCGCCCAGCTCAATGCCGAGGGCCGGCTGCTGAAGCCTTCCCTGAACGCCGACACCCATGTGGCCGGCCGCTACGGCTTCCGCGGCGAAATCTCCTATGACGACCCGGAGACGGTGCTGAAGGAGGTGTTTTCCGTTTCCGAGAGCGGCAAGCCCGCCATCGGCTTCCTGGCCGGCTCCATCGCCAGCTACGAGAGCCTGCCCAAGCTGGTGGAGACCTTCGGCCCGGCGCTGGATGCCGACGGCAATTACTTCATCTATATTGCCGATTTGCCGCAGGGCAACCGCTTCCTCATCCGCTTCGGCGACGTGAAGATCTTCGCCATCTTCATCGACGACACGTCGGTCTACAACGAGCTGCTCGACACCTTCTACGTGGACAAGGTGAAGCTGAAGAAATACGACACCGCCGCCAAGCTCGATGCCCTGGCCGACGTGGGCCTGAAATATGCCGAGCTGTCCAACTACAAGGAGCTGTCCTACGAGGACGGCCTCGCCATCAAGAACGCCTGACCGGCGCAGGACCAGCGACGGAGGGCTGCCCCGCCTCCGTCTGCCCTGCGTGTCTGCCCTGCGTGTCTGCCCCGCCTTCTACCCGGCCGCCGGCCCGCTTTGGATGCGGGCGTGGATGTCGCACAAATGGCGCACAAGGTTGCCCTGCCCGCTCACGAACGCCTTCAGCGGCGTCTCGATGGGATAGAAGTGGATATTGGCTAGGAAGCCGTAGATGGCCGCATCGGTGGCGGTGGGCGTGGGGCCGAAGACAAAGCCCTCCTGCGGCACCAGGCGCGCCAGCACGGCAAGATCCGCAAGGCCCCGCTCATAGGCCTGGGCCGGCGCGAACCGGCCGATGCCCTGGTAATGGTAGCGCTGGGCATTGAAGGCCTGGGCCGCCTGCAGGTCCGCATCGGTGAGCCGGGGATGCTGGCTCTTCAGCGCCGCGGCGAACTGCGGCCAGAACGCCTCGTCCTTCCAGCGCGAATAGGACATGACCCAATAAAGATCGTCCAGCAGCCGCAGCACCATGAGCGCGGTGTCGCGCTGGGCCTCGGTGAGCCCGTCGTCGAGGGTCACCCCATAGGCCCGCCGCACATGGGCCAGGATGGCCTCGCTGTCGCCGATGGCCACGCCATCGTCGGTGACATAGGGCAATTGGGCCCGCGGCGCCTGCGAGGCATCGAACAGATGCTCATGCACGAACGGCACCCCCGCCAGCCGCAGCCAGGCGAAGACCTTCAGGCCATAGCCATTGTTGTCGGCCACGCCGAACAGCTCGGGGTAGGAATAGAGGGTGAGCATGGGGGCTCCGAATACGGAGGAGCGGTGACGCCTTGCCGGATCGCTGCGGAATTTGCGCGCGGTTTAATTCACCATATGTTCAAGTAACCGGTTCGGAGCGCCACAGGGCGCTCCGAACACATGCTGAAATCCCTCAGCTGCAGCCCGTGGTCCCGCCGCACGTCTCGCACTTCAGGCAGGTGCCGTTGCGCACCATGGTGAAGTTCATGCACTCGGGGCAGGCCTCGCCCTCATAGCCGCGGGCGCGGGCCTCGGCGCGGGCGTCGGCCTTGCGGGCGGAGGCGGACCAGGGAAGGGTCTTCTCCATCAGGCTTTCCACCGCCGCCTCCAGCTCCTCCACCTCCGGGGTGGGCTCGGCGAGGAGGGCCACCTCCGGCTTGAGGGCGGTGGCGCCGAAGGTGGCGGCGCGCAACACGGTCACATTGTCGCCCCCGGCCCGGTCGCTGCCCGCCCGGGGATCGGTGGTGGCTGGCTGCGGCACCAGCAGGTTCACCGTCTTGCCGCGCACCAGCCCCTTGGAGACGATGCGGTTGGCCGGGTTGGGCGCCTTGCCCTCGTCCACCCCCTTGCCGAGGGCGTCGAAGCCGGTCTCGTGGGGGTCCACATGGCCGAGGTCGCTACGGCCCAGATAGGACACCGCCAGCTCGCGGAACACATAGTCCAGCATGGAGGTGGCATATTTGATGGTGTCGTTGCCCTGCACCGGGCCCGCCGGCTCGAAGCGGGTGAAGGTGAAGGCGTCCACATATTCTTCCAGCGGCACGCCATATTGCAGGCCGAGCGAGATGGCGATGGCGAAATTGTTCAGCAGCGAGCGGAGCGCCGCGCCCTCCTTGTGCATGTCGATGAAGATCTCGCCGAGGCGGCCGTCATCATATTCGCCGGTGCGCAGATACACCTTGTGGCCGCCCACCACCGCCTTCTGGGTGTAGCCCTTGCGGCGGTCGGGCATCTTCTCGCGCTCGCGGACCCGATGCTCGACGATGCGCTCCACCACCCGCTCCACGATCTTCTCGGTGACGGTGGCGGTGCGCGCCGCATTGGGCTGGGCGATGAGGGCCTCCACCGCATCGTCCTCCTCCTCCTCGTCCGCCACCAGCTGGGCGTTGAGGGGCTGGGAGAGCTTGGAGCCGTCGCGATAGAGAGCGTTGGCCTTCAGCGCGAGGCGCCAGGAGAGCAGGTAGGCCGCCTTGCAATCCTCCACGCTCGCGTCATTGGGCATGTTGATGGTCTTGGAGATGGCGCCCGAGATGAAGGGCTGCGCCGCCGCCATCATGTGGATGTGGCTCTCCACCGAAAGGTAGCGCTTGCCCAGCCGGCCGCACGGGGAGGCGCAGTCGAACACGGGCAGGTGCTGCGCCTTCAGGTGGGGGGCGCCCTCCAGGGTCATGGCGCCGCACACGTGCACATTGGCCGCCTCGATGTCGGACCTGTTGAAGCCGAGGAAGGTCAGGAGGTCGAACTTCGGGTCGGCCAGCTGGGCCGCGGGCACCCCGAGGGCCTGGGCCAGGAATTCCTCGCCGAAGGTCCAGCGGTTGAAGGCGAACTTGATGTCGAAGGCGGTCTTCACCGCGGCCTCGGCCTTGGCGATGGCCGCATCGTCGAAGCCCTTGGCGCGCAAGGTGGAATGGTTGATGGCCGGGGCCTGGGCCAGCGAGCCGTGGCCCACCGCATAGGCCTCCATCTCGGCGATCTCCGCCTCCTTGTAGCCCAAAGCCCGCAGCGCCTCCGGCACCGCCCGGTTGATGATCTTGAAATAGCCGCCGCCGGCCAGCTTCTTGAACTTCACGAGGGCGAAGTCGGGCTCGATTCCCGTGGTGTCGCAATCCATCACCAGGCCGATGGTGCCGGTGGGGGCGATGACCGAAACCTGCGCGTTGCGGTACCCATGCACCTCGCCAAGGGCCAGGGCCCGGTCCCAGGCCGCGGTGGCGCGGGCCACCAGGCGGGTGTCGGGGCAGGACACGTGGTCGAGGGGCACCGGGGCCACGGACAGGCCCTCGAAGCCGTCGGCAAAGCCGTGGGCGGCGCGGCGGTGGTTGCGGATCACCCGCAGCATGGACTGGGCGTTGGCGCCATAGGCCGGGAACGGCCCCAGCTCCTTGGCCATCTCCGCCGAGGTGGCGTAGCACACGCCGGTCATGATGGCCGAAAGCGCGCCGCAGATGGCCCGGCCCTGGGGCGAGTCATAGGGGATGCCGGCCGACATGAGCAGGCCGCCGATGTTCGCATAGCCGAGGCCCAATGTCCTGTATTCATAGGACAATTCGGCAATGCGGCGGGACGGGAACTGGGCCATGAGCACGGAGATTTCCAGCACCACGGTCCACAACCTTACCGCATGCTCATAGCTCTCCACGTCGAACCTTTTCTCGGCGTCGCGGAACTGCAGGAGGTTCAGCGAGGCGAGGTTGCAGGCCGTGTCGTCGAGGAACATGTATTCCGAGCACGGGTTGGAGGCGCGGATCTCGCCGGCGGCCGGGCAGGTGTGCCAGTCGTTCACCGTGGTGTGGAACTGGATGCCGGGGTCGGCGCAATGCCACGCGGCGGCACCGATCTTCTCCCACAATTCCCGGGCCTTGATGGTCTTGGCCACCTTGCCGTCGGTGCGGCGGATGAGCTGCCAGTCGGCATCCGCCTCCACCGCCCGCAGGAAGTCGTCGGTGACGCGAACGGAATTGTTGGAATTCTGCCCGGCCACCGTGATGTAGGCCTCGCCGTCCCAGTCGGTGTCGTAGATGGCGACGTCGATGTCCTTGTAGCCCTGGCGGGCATATTGGATGACCCGGCGGATGGCGGCATCGGCCACGCCGGCCTTGCGGGCGGCCTTGATCTCGCGCTTCAGCGCCGGGTTCTTCTCCGGCTCGAAGCAGCTGTCCCCCTCGCCCTCGCAGTTCACGCAGGCCTTGAGCACGGCCTTGAGGTGGCGGGCGTTGAGGCGCGAGCCGGTGACGAGGGCGGCAACCTTCTGCTCCTCGATCACCTTCCAGTCCACATAGGCCTCGATATCCGGGTGGTCGGCATCCACCACCACCATCTTGGCGGCGCGGCGCGTGGTGCCGCCGGACTTGATGGCGCCCGCAGCCCGGTCGCCGATCTTCAGGAAGCTCATGAGGCCGCTGGAGCGCCCGCCGCCGGAGAGCTTCTCGCCCTCGCCACGCAGGGAGGAGAAGTTGGAGCCGGTGCCGGAGCCGTACTTGAACAGCCGCGCCTCGCGCACCCACAGGTCCATGATGCCGCCGTCGCTCACCAGGTCGTCGCTGACCGACTGGATGAAGCAGGCGTGGGGCTGGGGATGCTCATAGGCCGAGGTGGAGGCCATCAGCGCGCCGGTCTGGTGGTCCACATAGAAGTGGCCCTGCCCCGGACCGTCGATGCCATAGGCCCAGTGAAGGCCGGTGTTGAACCACTGGGGGGAATTGGGCGCGGCCATCTGCATGGCGAGCATGTAGCGGTGCTCGTCGAAGAAGGCCTGGGCGTCGGCCTCGCTGTCGAAATAGCCGCCCTTCCAGCCCCAATAGGTCCAGGTGCCGGCGAGCCGGTCGAACACTTGGCGGGCCGAGGTTTCGCCGACGACGCGCTCCTTCTCGGGCAGGGCCGCAAGAGCCGCCTCGTCGGGCACGCAACGCCAGAGGAAGGAGGGGACGGAATTCTCCTCCACCTTCTTCAGGCGCGCCGGCACGCCGGCCTTGCGGAAATACTTCTGCGCGAGGATGTCGCTGGCCACCTGCGAGAATTGCGCGGGAACCTCGATGCCTTCCTGGCGGAACACCACCGAGCCATCGGGGTTGCGGATCTCGCTCACGGTCTCACGGAACGGAATGTCCGCGTAAGGGGAACGGCCCTCTTGCGTGTAGCGGCGTTCAACGCGCATGACCGGTGCTCCTTCGGCTCGGCCCCGATGGGCCGATCAGTCTAACAAATGAATGTGGCAGTCGCGACGACACAGCGGGCGCAGCGCAGGGCGCCGCCCCTTGAGATCGGAAACGCAACGTCTGGGAACCGGACGCACACCCGCCGACCCTACGCCTGGGGGTGCCCGCCGCTGATGTCCTGACGCTAGAGCGAGTCTGGCCCCTGGGTCAAACCCTGTTTCGTCTCGATCTAGGGTATAGCGATCCGGCTACCCACTACATATGGTGCCCACACAGAGCTTATAAAAGCTTTAACGCGCCTTGCCCCACGCCCGTTTCGCGCTGGTGTGACAGGCCGACGGCAGCCGTGCCGGCGGTGTGCGGCTTCCCCCGTCATCCACAGGGCCGGCTTGCCATGCCGGGAGAAAGGGAGTGAACCTCGCTGTCTTCGCCAGCGTAGGAGCTGGGCATGACACCTTCCCCTGCCCTCCTGTGGTTCCGCGACGACCTGCGCCTGGCCGACAATCCGGCCCTCGACGCCTGCACGCGCGGCGGGCATCCCATCTGCGCGCTCTATGTGCTGGACGAGGAGAGCCCCGGCCTGCGCCTCCTCGGCGGGGCGGCGAAATGGTGGCTCGCCCAGTCGCTCCGCGCGCTTCACGGGGCGCTGGCCCGCCACGCCATCCCCCTGGTGGTCCGGCGCGGTCCGGCCACCCGGGTGGTGCCCGACATGGCGGCGCAGCTGGGGGCGGCGTGCGTGGCCTTCAACGACCGCCCGGGCGGGCCCGAGGCGAAGCTGGACCGCGCCGTGGCCGCCCGGCTGGCCGCCGAGGACAGGCAGGTGCTGCGCTTCTGCGCCCATCTCCTCCACCCGCCCGGCTCGGTTCTGGGCGGTGCGGGCCGGATGCCGCGCACCTTTTCATCCTTCCATCGGGCGGCGCTGAAGCTGCCGCTGGAGCCGCCCCTGCCCGCACCCGCCCGGCTGCGGGGCGTCGGCCGCGCCCCGGATGGCGAGCCGCTGGAGGAGCTCGGCCTGGAGCCGGTGCAGCCCGACTGGGCCGGCGGCCTGCGCACCGCATGGCGGGCGGGGGAGGCCGCGGCGGCGGCGCGCCTCGCGGCCTTCATCGGCGAGGGGCTCACGGGCTATGCCGAAGGGCGCGACCGGCCGGCGCAGCCCCATGTCTCGCGCCTCTCGCCCCACCTGCGCTTCGGCGAGGTCTCGCCACGGCAGGTTCTGGCGGCCATCCGCCATGCCCGGGAGGCCGAGGCCGTGCCGGCCGCGGACGCGCAGAAATTCGAGGCCGAACTCTATTGGCGCGAATTCTCCCACCACCTCCTCGCCGAGGAGCCCGACATAGCCCGCCGCAACATCCAGCCGGGGTTCGATGCCTTCCCCTGGCGCGAATGCCCGGGCGAGTTGAAGGCCTGGCGGCAGGGACACACCGGCTATCCCCTCATCGACGCCGGCATGCGCCAGCTGTGGCAGACGGGGTGGATGCACAACCGCGTGCGCATGGCGGTGGCCTCCTTCCTGGCCAAGCACCTGCTCATCGACTGGCGCGAGGGCGAGGCCTGGTTCTGGGACACGCTGGTGGATGCCGACGCCGCCAGCAATCCCGCCTCCTGGCAGTGGGTGGCCGGCTCGGGGCTGGATGCGGCGCCCTATTTCCGCATCTTCAACCCGGTGATCCAGGGCGAGAAGTTCGATCCCGACGGCGCCTATGTGCGCGCTTTCGTGCCCGAGCTGGCGCGGCTGCCGGCGGGCCTCATCCACAAGCCGTGGACGGCCGACGCCACCACCCTCGCCGCCGCCGGGGTGAAGCTCGGCACCAGCTATCCGCGCCCGGTGGTGGACCATGGGGCGGCGCGGGAGCGGGCCCTGCGCGCCTTCTCCCATCTGCGCCAGTAGATGGCGCCCGAGGAGGGGCCGGCGCGACGCAAGGCGCAAGGGGGCACGGCGCCGGGGATCAGGCGGGCCTAAGCCTCGCCATATTCATCGAAATAGGCCGTCGCCCACTCCACGAAGGCCGCCACCCCCTCGCCCACCGGCGTCGCCGGCCGAAAGCCGGTGAGGGCTTCCAGCAGGTGGTAGTCGGCAAGGGTTTCGCGCACATCGCCAGGCTGCATGGGAAGCAGCACCTTTTGCGCCGGCCGGCCCATGGCGGCCTCGATGGCCTCCACGAATTCCATGAGGCCCACGCAGGTGCCGCCGGCAATGTTCACCACCCGGTGCGGGGCGACCGGGGAGAGGGAATCGCTCACCCCGTCCGCCACCACCCGCTGCCCCTTCACCGGCACGCAGGGGATGAGGCGCATCACCCCTTCCACCAGATCGTCGATGTAAGTGAAATCGCGCTTCATGGCGCCTTCGCCATAGATCTCGATGGGCTGGCCCTGCCGCATGGCGCGAACGAACTTGAACAGCGCCATGTCCGGCCGGCCCCACGGCCCGTAGACGGTGAAGAAGCGGAAGCAGGTGGTGGGCAGGTCCCACAGATGCGCATAGGAATGCGCCATGGCCTCCATGGCCTTCTTGGTGGCGGCATAGAGGGTGATGGGGAAGTCCGCCCGGTCGGTCTCGGCGAAGGGCATCACCTCGTTGCCGCCATAGACCGAACTGGTGGAAGCCAGCAGCAGGTGCTGCGGGCTCACCCGTTTGGCCGCTTCCAGCAGGTTGAAGGCGCCCACCAGATTGGCGTCGAGATAGGCGCGCGGATTTTCGATGGAATAGCGCACCCCCGCCTGGGCGGCGAGATGGATGATGACATCCGGCCGGGCGAGGTCGGCCGCCGCATCCAGCGCCGCCATGTCCTCCAGGCGCGCGATCACCGGCGTGAACGCATTGCTGCCACGGGCCAGAAGAGCGTGGCGCGCCTGCTTCAGCCGCGGGTCGTAATATTCCGTCAGGGCATCGTAGCCGACCACCACATGACCTTCCGCCAGCAGGCGCCGGCAGATGTGGAAGCCGATGAAGCCGGCCGACCCGGTGACGAGGAAGCGCATGGCCGTCACACCCCGGCCATGCCGGAGCCGCGGCCGATGCTGGTGTAGGTAAAGCCGTGGCGGGTCACCTCCTCCGGCTCGTAGATGTTGCGCAGGTCCACCAGCACCGCTTCCGCCATGGCCTCCCTGAGCCGGGCGAGGTCGAGGGCGCGGAACTGGTCCCATTCGGTGACGATGGCCACCGCGCAGGCCCCCTCCGCCGCCTCATAGGGATTGCGACAGAAGGTGACGCCTTCCAGCAGCGGGCGGGCCTGCTCGGTGCCCTCGGGATCGTAGGCGCGCACCCGGGCGCCGGCATCCACCAGGCCCTGGATGATGGACAGGGAGGGCGCCTCGCGCATGTCGTCGGTGTTGGGCTTGAAGGTGAGGCCCAGCACCGCGACGGTCTTGCCGTGGATGTCGCCCCCCGCCGCCCGCACGATCTTGCGGGCCATGGCGCGCTTGCGCTGGTCGTTGACGGCCACCGTCGTCTCGATGAGGCGCATGGGGCTGTCATGGTCCTGGGCGGTCTTCACCAGCGCCAGCGTATCCTTGGGGAAGCAGGAGCCGCCATAGCCCGGCCCCGCATGCAGGAACTTGGCGCCGATGCGGTTGTCGGCGCCGATGCCGCGGGCCACCTGCTGCACGTCCGCCCCCAGCTTCTCGCACAGGTCGGCGACCTCGTTGATGAAGGTGATCTTCATGGCGAGGAAGGCGTTGGCGGCATATTTGATCAGCTCCGCCGTGCGCCGGTCGGTGAAGATCATGGGCGAGGTGTTGAGGAAGAGCGGGCGGTAGATCTCGTTCATCACCGCGCGGGCGCGCTCGTCGGTGGTGCCCACCACGATGCGGTCCGGCCGCTTGAAATCGGAGATGGCGGCACCCTCGCGCAGGAACTCGGGGTTCGAGCACACGCACACATCGGCCTTGGGGCTTTCCTCGCGGATGATGCGCTCCACCTCGTCGCCGGTGCCCACCGGCACGGTGGACTTGTCCACCACCACGGTGAAGCCCTTCACGGCGCGGGCGATCTCCCGCGCGGCGGCGTAGACGTAGGACAGATCCGCGTGTCCGTCCCCGCGGCGCGAGGGCGTGCCGACGGCGATGAACACCGCGTCCGCCTCGCCCACCGGCCCGGCAAGGTCGGTGGTGAAGGACAGGCGGCCGTCGCGCACATTCTTGGCGACGAGCTCCTGCAGGCCCGGCTCATAGATGGGGATGCGCCCGGCCTTGAGGGCGACGATCTTCGATTCGTCCTTGTCGACGCAGGTCACCTGGTGCCCGAAATCGGCGAAGCAGACGCCGGAAACGAGGCCCACGTACCCTGAACCGATCATCACGATGTTCACGTGTGTGTCCCTTGGATGCGAATGCGGACGCGCTGGAGGGGGTTTAGCCGAACCGGGGCGGCGTGTCAGGTCCGCATGATGGCACCGTCCCGATCCGCCGGCCCGGTTCGCGCCCAATGGAAAAAAGAGCGGAATCGTGCCTGCTTATCTGCGATTATGCCGGGGGATCAGGAGGGCTCGGGGGAATGCTGCCGCGTGATGTGACGCCGCAATGGGCGCGGTCCTGGCTCTTCGACAGCGCTTTTCCCTTGTGGTGGGCGACCGGCGCCGACCCCAACGGCGGCTTCCACGAGAAGATCGGCATGGATGGCCGGCCCGTCGCGGCGGCGCGCCGGGTGCGGGTGCAGACCCGCCAGATCTATGCCTTCGCCGAGGCGGGGCGGCTGGGCTGGCAGGGGCCCTGGCAGGCGGCCGTCGCCCATGGGCTGGACTTCCTGCTGCGCGCCTACCGCCGGCCCGACGGCCTGTTCCGCCGGCTGGCGGCCGCCGACGGGACCCCCCTGGACGACACGGTGGACATCTACGAACAGGCGTTCGTGCTGCTGGCCCTCGCCCACGCATTCGACATTCAGGGCAGGCCGGACCCGCTGCGTTCCATCGCGACGGACCTCCTCACGCAGATGCGGGCAACCCTCGCCCACCCCCTGGGCGGCTTCGAGGAGGCATCGCCGCGGGTACTGCCGCTGCGCTCCAACCCCCACATGCACCTTCTGGAAGCCACCCTTGCTTGGGTGAGCCTGGGCGCCGGCGACCCGTTCGCGGCGGTGGCGAACGACATCGTGAGCCTCGCGCTGCAGCGCCTGATCGACCCGCGCACCGGCGCCGTGGGTGAATATTATGACGGCGACTGGGCCTTCGCGCCCGGCCCGGACGGCGGCACGCGCGAGCCCGGCCACCAGTTCGAATGGGCCTACCTCATGCGCCAGGCCGAGCTTCTGCTCGGGCGCGACACACGGCAGGCGGCCGAACGGCTGATGGTGTTCGGCAGCACCTGCGGCATCGACCATGCCCGGCAGGTGGCGGTGTTCGCGCTGGACCCGCAGGGCGCCGTCACCGACCCCACCGCGCGCCTGTGGGCGCAGACCGAGCGCCTGCGCACCGCGCTCGTCTTCGGCGGCGCCGAAGGGGGGCCATGGGCGCGCGATCTGGCCGAGAGCCTGGCGGCGACCGCGCGCTACCTGGACACGCCGGTGCCCGGCCTGTGGCGCGACCGGCTGCTCGCCGACGACACCTTCGTGGAGGAGCCCGCGCCCGCCTCCTCCCTCTACCATATCGTCTCCGCCTTCAGCGCGCTTCTGCGCACGTCCTGAAGGGGAGACGGCCTTCCGCGCGCCGCCGCGCAGGTGCCCTCCCGTTGAGAAGTGGCGCCCGCTGGGGCAATAAAGGCATATCGGTTTGTGACATTCATTGAAGGCTTGCTTCCGCCATGATCCGCAACGGCCTTGTCGAATCCATCGGCAACACCCCCCTTATCCGTCTCAAGCGCGCCTCCGAGGAAACCGGCTGCGAGATTCTCGGCAAGGCCGAGTTCCTCAATCCCGGCCAGTCGGTGAAGGACCGCGCAGCCCTCGGAATCATCAAGGATGCAGTGGCCCGCGGGGCGCTGAAGCCCGGCGGCGTCATCGTGGAAGGAACGGCGGGCAACACCGGCATCGGCCTCGCCCTGGTGGCCGCCCCCCTCGGCTTCCGCACGGTCATCGTCATTCCCGAGACCCAATCCCAGGAAAAGAAGGACATGCTGAAGCTCGCCGGCGCCACGCTGGTGGAGGTGCCGGCGGTGGCCTATTCCAACCCCAACAATTACGTGAAGGTTTCCGGCCGACTGGCCGAGGCGCTGGCGAAGACCGAGCCCAACGGGGCGGTCTGGGCCAACCAGTTCGACAATGTGGCGAACCGCCAGGCCCACATGGACACCACCGGCCCGGAGATCTGGGAACAGACCGGCGGCAAGGTGGATGGCTTCATCTGCGCCGTGGGCACCGGCGGCACGCTGGCCGGCATCGCCATGGCGCTGAAGGCGCGCAACAAGGCCATCAAGATCGGCCTCGCCGACCCGCCCGGGGCGGCGCTCTATTCCTATTACACCTCCGGCGTGCTGAAGGCGGAAGGCTCCTCCATCACCGAGGGCATCGGCCAGGGCCGCATCACCGCCAATCTGGAGGATGCGCCCATCGACCTCGCCTTCCAGATCCCGGATGAGGAATCGGTCCCCGTGGTGTTCGACCTGCTGCAGCACGAGGGCCTGTGCCTGGGCGGATCGTCGGGCGTCAACGTGGCCGGCGCGGTGCGGCTTGCCAGGGAAATGGGGCCGGGGCACACCATCGTCACCATCCTGTGCGACTACGGCACCCGCTATCAGTCCAAGCTGTTCAATCCCGACTTCCTGCGCTCCAAGAACCTGCCCGTGCCGCAATGGCTGGAGCGCAGCGCGGACGTGCCGAACGTGCTGGTCTGACACCGGGTTCTGCGCCAGCCGCACGGACCACAAATACATTCCCCGCCACGAGAGGCCCCATGCCCGAGACGACCGCCACCCCGGACAGCCCCTTCGTCTCCACCGAATGGCTCGCCGCCAACCTCGGCGCGCCGGACCTGGTGGTGGTGGACGCCTCCTGGCACATGCCCGGCACCGGGCGCAGCGGGGCAACGGAATATCTGGAGCAGCACGTTCCCGGCGCGGTGCATTTCGACATCGACGCCATCGCCGACCGCGCCTCCCCCCTGCCCCACATGCTGCCCGATGCCCACAGCTTCGCGGTGGCCATGGGCGCCATGGGCATCGGCGACGGGCTGCGCATCGTGGTCTATGATTCGGTCGGCCTGTTCTCGGCGCCACGGGTGTGGTGGACCTTCCGGGCATTTGGCGCCACCGACGTGAAGCTGCTGGACGGCGGCCTGCCCAAATGGCTCGCCGAGGAGCGCCCGGTGGAAGACGGGCCGGTGCAGCGGCGCCCCGCCGTGTTCAACCCCCGCTTCGACCATTCTTTGGTGGCGGACCTGGAGCGGGTGGACCGTGCCCTGGCAAGCGGCAGCGCGCAGGTGCTGGACGCCCGGCAGGAAGCGCGCTTCCGCGGCGAGATGCCGGAACCGCGGCCGGGGCTTCCCTCCGGCCACATGCCCGGCGCCTTCAACCTGCCCCACGGCCACCTCGTGGCCGACGGACGCCTGCTGCCGGTGGAGGAGATCCGCAAGGTGGTGGCCGCAAGCGGCCTCGATTTGTCCCGCCCCGTCATCACGTCCTGCGGCTCGGGCGTGTCCGCCGCCATCCTGTGGGTGGCGCTGGAGATGATCGGCAAGACGCCGCTGGCGCTCTATGACGGCTCGTGGACCGAATGGGGCGCGAGCGGCAAGGAGATTGTCACCGGCTGATGGCACCGGTCAAAGGCGCGGAGTGCCGCCCGCTGTTTTCGGGCGGCACCTGAACCGGCCCTTCCCGTCTGCTTCATGAGCGAGCCCGGAGTTGATTCGTCGCCTCTGGCGGCCTTGGAGCACGCGGCGATCGGCCTACGTTCCAAACTGATCGAATATCGCATCCTCACATCTGGCGTGAGAGGACCTTGTCGAGCGAGGCGCAAGCCGCTCCAACGAAAATTGCGCCGGCGCCATCCGAAACCGTGTCTTCGACTGGGTGAAGCCGGGCGCACTTTGGAGCGGACTATGCGCCTTTTCACCCGGGTTGAACGCGAGTGGGCGGCGAACACGGTCGGGCCGAGGGCGCAATAACACCGTTCGGCCCGAGCGCACGGCAAGGGCGCCACCGTCGTCACCGGAGTAAGCATCCGGCAAGCGCCGCAGGGCCGCGGCTATGCCGTCAGGCAGCTTCGGTGTTGGCGGCTCAGCGGTCTTGCCAGTTCCATGGCAGGAGTTTGGCGAGCCGGCTCTGCGGCGTCCCGGCGATGCGGGCCAGCACATCGGCAAGCCAGGCCTGCGGATCGACGGTGTTGAGCTTCGCCGTGGTGATCAGGGTCGCCATGATGGCGGCACGATCGGCGCCTTGGTCGGAGCCGGCGAAGAGCCAGGCTTTCCGGCCGAGTGCAAAGCCGCGCAGGCTGCGCTCCGCAGCATTGTTCGTCAGGCAGATGCGACCGTCATCAAGGAAGCCGGCGAAGCGGCTCCAGCGCTTGAGCATATAGTCGATCGGCTTGGAGACCGACGATGAACGCGACAGCACAGCGCGCTTCTCCTGCAGCCACGCGTGCAGGTCGTCGACGAGCGGCCTGGACTGCTCCTGCCGAACGCGCCGGCGGTCCTCGGCGCTCAAGCCGTTTATTGCACGCTCGATTGCGAACAGCGCGTCGATACGTGTCACCGCTTCCAGGGCAATCGGCGAGACAGGCGCGACGGATGGCCCGCGCCGTGCCGAGGCCGCGATGTCGGCGAGCTCAAAGAAGCCGCGGCGTGCGTGGGCCCAACACAGCGCCGAGATGACCGTTCCCGCCTTGCGCGCCGGATCATAGAGACCGTTGTAGCCACCATAAGCATCGGCCTGGAGGATGCCCCGCCAGCCCTTGAGGTGATCGTCGGGATGCCCGTGTTTGCGGTCACGCGAAGCGTAGTAAAGCGCTGCTGGCGGATCGGCGCCGCCGAAGGGCCTATCGTCGCGCACATAGGTCCAGATCCGGCCCGTGTCGGTCTTGCCCTTGGCCAGGATCGGCACCGTGGTGTCGTCGGCGTGCAGGCGCTGCGCCGCCATGACGTGCCGGGCGATCAGCTCATGCAGCGGCTTCAGCGCCACCGTGGCCGCGCCGACTTGGTCGGCCAGAGTCGAGACGGCGAGGTCGATGCCTTCCCGGGCGTAGCGCTCGCTCTGTCGGTTCAACGGCTGGTGCTGCCCGAACTTCTCGAACAGGATGGTGGCGAGCAGGTTCGGGCCGACGAAACCGCGCGGCGTGACGTGGAAGGGTGCGGGCGGCTGCGTGATGGCCTCGCATGCCCGACAGGTGAACTTCTCCCGCACCGTCTGGATCACCTTCCACGAGCGTGGGATCACCTCCAGCGTCTCGGTCACGTCCTCGCCGAGCTTCGACAGCTTCATCGAGCCGCAGCATGGGCAGGACGTTGGCGCGGGCACGACCACCCGCTCGCGCGGCAGGTGCTCGGGGAAGGGCTTGCGCACGGGATAGCGACGCTGCGCCGGTATGGGCGCCGCCGCCTGGCGTGATGCCGCCTCCGCGGCGATCTCGTCCTCCGTGGCCTTTGCCTCCAGCTCTTCGAGCTGAAGCTCCATCTGATCGATGAGCCGCGCCGTGCGCTCCGAGCGTTGGCCGTAAAGCTCGCGGCGCAGCCTCTCGATCTGCAGCTTGAGGTGGGCGATCATCGCCTCGGTGGACGATGCGGCGGCCTTGAGTTGCAGCGCCTCGGCGTCAAGGCGGGCGGCCGCATCCCTGGCAAGCGCCGCCGCCGCTTCCGCCTCGATGCGGGCCTGGCGCTCCGCCAGGATCATCGCATGCGCCGCCGCCAGATCGGCTGGCAGCGGAGGCGAGAACGGGGATGAAAGGGCGGCGCTCACACCCAGGATGGAACCACATCCTCCTGCGAACGCAAGCAGAAAGCGCTACCCAACCGAGGTCGGACGCCATGTCTCGACAGGGTTGCGCCAGTCGATGCCGGACAGGAGATAGCCCATCTGCGCTGGCGTGATCGCGACGACGCCATCCGCCGGCGACGGCCACAAAAAGCGCCCCTTCTCCAGTCGGCGCACATAGAGGCTCGCCGCCTGCCCATCGTGCCAGATTACCTTCAAAAGATCACCGCGACGCCCGCGGAAGCAGAAGATGTGGCCACCGAGCGGATCGCGCTTCAAGACCTCCTGCGCCACCAGCGCTAGCGAGGCGAAGCCCTTCCTCATATCGGTGTGACCGGTCGCCAGCCAGACCTTCACGCCGACTGGAACCGGGATCATCGGAGAGCCTCAAGGCCCCGCGCAAGCTGCAGGACGGCGTCCATATCGGCGGCGCCCTCGACGATCATCCTCCGACCCGACCGCAGGACGATCTCGATCCGCCCAGGCGTCGGCGCGGCGACCGCCAAGGCCGGTGGCGTGCCAGCGCCCATCATCCGCGGGTCTTCGCGCCGGTCAGCCGCGGGCGTCACGAGCATCGGAATGAAGCCTGGAGGCGCAGCGCTTGGCTCCACAAGCAGAGCCCGCCGCCAGCCCAGCAATTGCGAGCGCGCGATCCCATGCCGCCGCGCCGTCGCTGAAATCTGCCGCGGACCAGCCATGCTCTCCAGCACGATCCGCTCCTTCTCACCCTCGCTCCAGCGGCGACGACGCCCCGTATCCACTACGTCGAGGCGATGTAAGACACTGTCAGTATCGCTGTCCATACTCACAGTGATCAACGATTTGCATCGCCCCGCGCAAGGCGGCCTACGCCGGACGGGTACTCACCGGACGCCGGGGCGGCCAGGCAACGTCAGGTCCGCTGCCGGCCGGCAGCGATTGCCTCTCGGCACGCATCATTGATGGCCTCGACCGATCGTGTCACCTCGAAAAAATCGAAGAAGCTCTGCCGGGCGCGCCGCCCCATTTCCTCCCGCTCCGATGACGACAGGGCGAGGAAGCGGCGCAATGAACGCACCGTGCCAGCAACATCATCGGTATCGGCAAATCCACCGCCGCCGGCCGTGACTTCGCGCCAGATATTGACCTTATCGCTGATCAGGACCGGTCGGCTGCATGCCATCGCTTCGGCCACGACGATGCCAAAATTCTCCTGGTGCGACGGCAGTACGAAGGCCTCCGCATTGCGGAACGCTCCCCATTTTGCGGCGCCCTGCAGCATGCCCGGCCAATGGACGCGCTTTTCGAGTCCCAGCGCCAGCGCCTGTGCCTTCAGGCCTTTGCCGAATCCGGGCACAGCCGGGCCAGCCATCACCAGATCCATGTCGTCACGCGCGCCGAACACCTCAGCGAACGCCTCCAGCAGCAGGTCGCAGCCCTTCTTGGGGTGGAGACGGCTCAGAAACAGCAGATAGGGCTTGGTGAGCTCGGGTATGCTCTCGCGGAAGGCCTGCGTCTGGGCCTCAAGGTCCATCACCGGGTCCGAAGTGCCGAAGGCGACGACCCGCTCCTTCACCCTGTAAGGCCCGAAGGACTCGCGAGCGCGTATCTTCTCCTCCTCGCAGGTGAAGAGGACGTTGTTGGCGTTATTCAGCAAAGGCCCTTCGCTGAACCACCAAGATACCTGCTTCAGGGCACCCTTTATCGGATAGGTTTGCTTGAACCAGGGATCGAGCATTCCGTGGGGGAGCACCAGATAAGGGACCCCCGACTGCGCGAGCACCTTCCGCGCACCCAGGTTGGTGTAGCGCCACAAGCCATCCACGACGACCACATCGTAGTCCTTCACATGTGCCCTCAGCCACGGCAGGAAGGCCGGACGGTAGCCGTAACGCCGCCAGAGCATCCGCGCCTCCCAGGCCCGCAGGGTTCCCATGGGCTCGCCGCACGCGAACACCTTCAGAGGAAACTCCTTGACCCATGGCGCATCGGACGGATCGAGGGAAACGACGTGCTCCTCGATCCCGGTCTGCGCATGAAAGGGAACATGCTGGCGTATGCCTTCAATGGGGCCGCCATGGCGCGGATCCACCGAGGCTATAATCCTGAGGCGCTTCAGCATAGACTAAAAACATTCCTTCATTGTTCGGCGAAATCGCGCGCGACATACGGCAAGCGCAGGACATGCGCATGGAATGGCGCAAAACGGACGCCACAGGATGCAAGGGTCTGAAGCGGCATCTGGCAATGCCGAACCGCCGAGACGGATCGGCATGGGCAGTAAATCCACCTCTATTTGATAAGTTAAAGGACGCTTTACCGCTCATTTGGACGCGGGACCATATGAGCCGTTCGCGCGCGAGAGGCCTAGCCATGCAAAAGACGCAGCCTGTGTGCACCGGGAGTCAATACCGTTGAATGACATTCGACGACAAATGATCAAATGCAGCAGAACGCCGCATGCCGTGACCCTAGGGGCGCCCCCCACGAGCCCGCCTGCGACCCGGCACGCTCGTCGGCAGCGGCGCCCCCGATGCTGCCCGGCCACGCCCAGCGCCCGACGGGACCGAACCCGCCATCGAGGATCCAGCGTCCGCCCGCAACAACCGCCCGGACGGACCGGTGTTGGTTGCCTTGCGCGCCTCCGTCATCGCGGGAGCCCGCTCCACCCATTCTTGTTGCAGCGCGAAAGGGTCCCTGCTAAACTCCCGAAAGCGTCGACAATGACTTTTTGACTGCACATCGATGGCACTATCCGGTTCCAGGGAATACGTGCGGTAGCGCCAATTTTCGTCTGATTGCCCACGGTTTCAAGCTCGAAATCGATCGCTTGCATGGATGCGGTCACGCAGTGAAGTAGGCAGCTCGTATTCAAAGGCATCCTGGCTGCGGTTGTGGGATTGGCGATGAAACCATGCTTTGTATTGAAGGGTGAGAACTCGGGAGCGCAAGGCCTCCGGGCGTTTTACGGACGACAAGGGAAACGGGAAATTCCGCATGCTGCAAGTTGATAAGCCGATCGTCGACAACGCCTTCAAGTTGCCGGTAGACGCTGACCTGAGCTTGCAGGCATTGCTTCAGACAGTGCGCCGGCAAAAGTGGATCATCGCAGGAGTGGTAGGCCTTTGCGTCGGCCTAGCCGCACTCTACAGTTTTCTTACCACCCCGCAATATACCGCCATGGCGGAACTTCTGATCGACACCCAGCAGAACCGCGGTATCGAGCTGGGGGCGGACCCGAGCGGGATGCTCAGCGACGGCATGGTGGACAGCCAGGTTCAAATCTTGCAGTCCGAGCGCATCGCCTTGAACGTGATCAAGGAGTTAAAGCTCGTAGAACAAGCAAAGACGGAGAAGGAGGAGTCCGGGATCGTGTCGCGGGTGCTGGGCTTCATATTCCCGTTCCTGTTTCGCCCGGCTGAGCCCAGCGACTTCGAGCTGGAGCGGAGCCTGGTGGGCGCATTCGAAGACGCCCTGAGCGTGAAACGAGTCGGCCGCTCCTTTGTGATCCGCATCGACTATCGTTCGCCAAACGCGAAGCTTGCGGCGGAGACCGCAAATCAGGTTGCGGAATCCTATATCGTCGATCAGCTGGAGGCCAAGTATCAGGCGACCCGACGCGCCAGCGTTTGGCTTCAGGACCGCATCAACGAGTTGCGCGACCAGGCGCTTGCGGCTGACCGTGCGGTCCAGGAGTTCAAGGCCAAGAATGACATCATCGACACAGCGCGGGGCCTGGTCTCTGAACAGCAACTGGTGGAGCTCAACACGCAGTTGGCCAATTCCCGCGCGACGGTTGCAGAGGCGCAAGCACGCTACGACCGCGTCGCGAGCATCATCAAGGAAGGAATTCTGGCCGGCACCAGCGATGAGGTGGTGTCCGACGTGCTCAACAACGAAGTGATCAGCCGTTTGCGCACGCAGTATCTCGATGCCGTTAAGCGCGAAGCTGAATGGTCCAAGCGGTACGGTGCCGATCATATTGCGGTTGTTAACCTGCGTTCCGAGATCAAGGGGCTGCAACGCGCCCTGTTCAACGAATTGTCGCGAATCGCGGAAACCTACAAGTCCGACCTTGAGATCGCCAAGGCGCGTATGGAAAGCATGTCCAGCAGCTTTGACAACCTCATCACCCAGGCCAAGACGACCAGCCGCGCGCAGGTGGATTTGCGTGAACTTGAAAGCACCTCGCAATCCTACCGTGCCCTTTACGACAATTTCCTGCAGCGGTTCATGCAGGCAACGCAGCAGCAGTCCTTTCCCATCACCGAAGCGCGTGTCATTACAGATGCAACCCAGCCGCTGCGGGCCTCCCACCCGAAGAAGTCCTTGTTAATCGGCGGCAGCCTGTTCATCGGCCTGTTTCTCGGCATGTGCCTCGCCTACCTGCGTGAAAACATGAACCGCACGTTCCGGGTGCCCGATGATATCGAGCGCTATCTCGGTTCGGATTGCCTAGGCGTGCTTCCAATGATACCGGTGGGTGGAGCCAACATTGCAACGCCGGGGCAAAGCGCGCTCGTCAGCAACTCCGGCATCATGCGCCAGGCCGTATCCGACCCATTCTCACGATTTGCCGAGACCCTGCGCTCGGTGAAGGTCACCGCCGACGTCTCCATTCTCCGAAATGGCGCCAAGGTGATCGGCGTCATTTCGACCCTCCCCAAGGAGGGAAAATCGACCGTTTCGGCCAACCTCGCCCAGTTGATCGCCCACTCCGGCCAGCGCTGCGTGTTGATCGATTGCGACTTGCGCAACCCGTCGCTATCGCGGCGACTGGCCCCTGAAGCCAAGGTCGGAATCATCGAACTTGTTCTGGGCCACGCCACCTTCGAGGAGGTGGCGATTATCGATCCACTGACCAAGCTCACCGTGATTCCCGCGGTGGTGCCGAGCGAGATTGCCCACACCAGCGAGATCCTCGCCTCCGAAAAGATGTCGGAGCTGTTCGCAAAGCTTAAAGCGTCCACAGACTACCTGATTGTCGACCTTCCACCCCTGGCACCCGTGGTTGACGTTTTCGCCTCAACCCACCTTATCGACGGATACGTTTATATCATCGGCTGGAATGCGACAAACAGGGATATCATTGTAAATACTCTGCAGGGCGCCCCGAACGTCTACACTAAGCTCCTGGGCTGCGTTCTTAACAAGGTCGACGTCCGATCCATGCGACATCTTGAAGGGTACGGAAAGCAATATTACTACCATCGGTATTATGCTACTTATGGCCAAGACTGAGCAGGGTTGGCCACAGGGAGCCCCGATGCATAAAGAGCCTCCCCACACCTCCCTGAAGAGGAAGGAAGGGCGTCGTTCGCCAATTATCGCACGACTTCTGGCTTCGCTCGTGGCCGTAGCTGCCGGCATTTGGCTCACCACCACGGAGCCCATTTCGACGGCAATTGCCCTTATCGACCTGGAACAGGTTGCCACGAGCCTCATGGATGGCGAAACATTCGACGCTTCCACCTTGGAAAACGTCGGCCAACAGGCGTCTCGCCAGCTTGAGGGCGCGACGTGCAACCCCAGGGCCTTTCAGGACCTCGCAATCATCGAGTTGGGTCGGCTACGCTTCGCCTTCGATGCGAACAATGCGGACGAGGCGGATCGCCTGCTCTCGAGCGCCGAGATGTTTGCCCGGAAGGGCGTGACATGCAACCCAAACTCCAGCGTGAGCTGGGCCGTCCTTGCGGTTGTAGAATTCCTACGAAACGACAATACAACAAGATTTAACGCCCTAATGAATATGTCGTTTCAGACGGGCCCGCTGGCATCTTGGGCATTCCAGCAGCGCGTGGATCTGCTCCTGTCGCTTTATCCCAACATTGATCAGCCGGCGCGGATGCAGCTGTTGCGCCAGCTGAACTGGCTCATTGACGCCGGCTTTCCGTCAACTGTGGCAAATTATTACATTGCCGGGAATGACGAACAACGCGCCTTCCTGCGCGATATCATCGCAACAAAGCCGGACCGAGATCAAAAATCCATTGCGGAGCACATCCGCAACGAAGGCGGCGACATAAATCTTCCACGTGTGCCTCCGCGGGGCCGCAGGCCTTGGGACTAAATACAGAAAGTGGATATTTATTTCGTCGACCAACAAACCCGCTCCAGGCCAAGGACTTTTCATAACTCTGGACGCAGCGTTTTTCCACTTTTGTCGAATTACTTTGGGATGATGGGCGGCTGGAGCGACAGACCTCCCCGCGGATCAGGAGGAAGAGGAAGCGCATCTCTTCAATGTGTCGGGCGGGGCCGTAATCCATTCCGGGACACATGATATGATCGAGTTAAGACGGATCTCACCCTGGGGCCCGTCACCACGCGCCCGCGGGCGGAGTGGCGGCAGCACTTTCGGAAGGCACTTTTTGCGGGCAGGCTGTGTCGATGCAAGATACCATTGAAAATGAGGGCGAACGGGCCGTTGCTCCGCGCGGCACCCCTTCGGGGTCGCCGATGCGCGGAGAGGCGAAGCAGGGGCTCACTTCGCGACTGAGTCTTTTCCTATTTATCGCCATGGTCATTCTCGCGCCCGTACCCGATGGCTCTGCCGGCCAGATCTGGGTGCAGGTGTGGACTGCCGCAGGCATCATCTGCGTTGTTCTTGCCTCTTACAGCGCCATGCGGCGGGCTGATGTCCTGCTGTTTCTGGGCCTCGCCATCATGCTGGCGGCATATGGCGCGGTTGCGGTGCTGCAGTCCATTTCACCCGGGCCCGCTCCACTCGCCACCTGGTCGCAGGCCGCGGAATTGCTGCAGATCGAGATCCCCGCCCGCAGCGGCTCGGTGGATGGCTCCCCCTTGCGCTTTCTCGGCCGCCCCCTGCTCGCTAGCCTGTTAGTGGTGGCGGGGATGGCGGTCGGAAAAAATGCCCGGGCCTCCGAACGCTTGGTTCGATCATTCATATATTCCGCAACGCTCTTGGTGATCATCGCCTTTATCGCCTACCTGCTCGGCATCGAAGACTTCAGATCAAACCCCCAAGGTGGCGCGCTCACTGTGTTCTTTATCAGCAAGAATACGAGCGCCACTTATCTGGGTTCGGCGTTTCTCGCAGCCTTCGCACTTCTCGTCACCTCGGTCAAATTAGACCGCCGGACCGCAGGCTTTCGGTCGATCGGGGAGCAGCTTGGGGAGTCCAAGGGGCGGTACGCGATTGCAGTAGCGGCTCTACTGTTGCTCATGCTTCTGCCGCTCACCCTGTCCCGCGCGGGTGTTGCGCTGACATTTGCCCTCGCGGCTGGAACGATCCTTCTCAGAATGCCCCGACGGCGCAATCAGATGATCGGTTCGGGAATTGCAATCTTGGTGTTCGTTTCAATCATCTTCAGCCTCTCCGGCGACGCTTGGCTTGAACGCCAAACGGTGACCGGGTTCAAGTCCGGGCGCACTGAGGCCTATGCCATCATGGCCGCTGCCACCCTCGAGCGGCCCTGGCTCGGATACGGCCTGGGCAGTTTCTCCCTGAGCTTTTCGCCTCTGCGCGATGAGAGTATCCCGGGTGCGGGGCACTTCAATATCGGCCATAGCACCCCCCTCGAACTGGCTTTCGAGGGGGGAATTCCTCTGGCACTCACCGTCATCGCCTTCTCTGTGGTCGTGGCGACGATCCTGCTCAGGGGCGCGATCCGCCGGCCGAGCGACCCGTTCATCCTTGCGGGTCTGCTGGTTGGCCTTCTCGGCGTGCTTCACTCCAGCATCGATTTCTCATTGCAGATCCCCGGCTATCTGATCGTCTGCCTTGCCATCGTCGGCGTGGGACTGGGCCGCGCCCTGTCGCCTGAACACCGAGTGCAACGAAGGCGGCGCAGCATTCAAGGCGGCCACGAGAGCGCCGCTGAAGACGGACAGCGTGACGGCCGTTCAGGGGATCGTAAGGTCGGCATAGACGGGGCGGTGGTCGGAGCCAAAGGCGGCTCCCAGATGGAGGGCTGAGAGGCCCACCTCCTTCGAAGCCATGATCCGGTCTATCGGACTGCCGAGCAGGCTCACGCCCGCAACAGAAGCAAGAATGCGGGTGGCGGACGGCCACGGCAGCGCCTCCGTCGCGACGAGGCCGGTTTCGCGCGCAAATCTGCGCAATAGCGGCGACCAGGGTGGCGTATTCCAGTCGCCGACCACCAGGACGCTCGTTCCCACCGCCTCGAGTCCGACACGCCTTACAATCTCATCGAGATAGAGTTCCCGGCGCTGCCATTCGAGGAAACTGCGCGGGCTTGGCGGGTGGATGGCGAAGATGACGAAAGGCTTGCTCCCAGGTCGCCGAACCGTCACCCGCGCGGCCACCTCCCGCGAAACCGGGTTGGAATTTCCACCGGCGAGCGGGTAGAAGCGCGTCACTTCCAGCGGGAAGCGGCTTACAATTTGAATTCCGCCGATAAGAAGCCCGGCCCTGGAGCCCGGCTCCGTGGCCCAGTAGGGGAGAAAAGCGATCTCTTTCAGGGCATGGGGCCAGTCGCCCGTGGCCTCCTGAGTCAGGAGCACATCCGGCCGGATCAGGGAGACAAGGCGGCGAAACGCGGCGTAGTCGGTGTTCGTGACCAGAACATTGGCCGACATCACCCTGACGCTCTGCGTCCCTTCCGCGGCAGGTGATGACACGGGGATAGTGCGCAGGACGAGCGGCAGCGCATTGAAGGCGACCAGAACCAAAGTGAAGGAGATAAGGCGCCGGCTGCGCGTCGCCAGCGCCCCCAAAAACACGGCAACGCTGGCGGAAAAAAACGCGGGCCGAAAGAAGTTTAGTTCATCTGCAACCCAAAGGATCGAATCCAGAAGCGTCAAAGCCGACGCGAGGCCAAGGATTGCCAGCACCGCACCAAGGATAAATCTTAGCTTCATAGGCTAGCTTTACTTCCTCAACGGCGCAATCGGCACGCTTGGCCCGCCCATCATCCCCCACGGCGCCACCAAAGGGGCGCACCACACCGAAGCGCCACCAGTTCGCGCAAGCTGCAACCGACGATACTGCGGCGCGCAAGAGCGCATCAATACGCTCCAGCTCGACCTCGTGCGACAGATGGTCTCCCTTCATCATCATCGCACCTGCCGGGTGCGGAACACAAGACTTCACGATACTCACTTATGGCATGGCCCCCGACCGCTCAGCAGCCCGCCGGTGCGCCAGGGCCTTCTCCCATGCAAGCGCGTGGCGGACAATGGTGGCGAGGTCGTCCAGCTGCGGCTCCCAGCCGAGCTGAGCGCGGATTTCGCTCGCCCTGGCTACAAGGCATGCCGGATCGCCCGCGCGACGCGGCGAAAGCGTCACCGGAAAATCAACGCCGGAAACCTGCTTCACCACGTCCAGCACGTCCTTCACCGAATATCCGCGTCCGTAGCCGCAGTTCAGCGTCAGGTTTTCACCACCGGTGCGCAGGCGCTGCAGCGCTGCCACATGGGCGCTCGCTAGGTCTGAAACGTGGATATAGTCGCGGACACACGTGCCGTCGGGCGTGGGGTAATCCGTACCGAACACTTCGATCCCCGGCCGCTCGCCCGCTGCCGCTTGGCAGGCAACCTTGATGAGATGGGTCGCCTGGCGGGACGATTGGCCGGAGCGCCCCTCGGGATCGGCGCCGGCCACGTTGAAATAGCGCAATACCGTAAAAGCGAGCCCGTGGGCACGCGCGGCGTCCGCCAGCATCCACTCACTCATCAGCTTTGAGCGGCCGTAAGGATTGATCGGGGCAGTCGGCTGGCTCTCCGCGATCACGTCCACCCGCGGCTCACCATAGACCGCCGCGGTGGACGAGAAGATCACCCGCTTAACACCTGCTTTCAGCGCTGCCTCAAGCAACGCACGGGTCTTCACCGTATTGCCGAGATAATAGCCAAGCGGATCGGCGACCGATTCCGGCACGACGATCCGGGCAGCGAAATGGATGATCTCGGTAATGCCCGCCTCGGTGACGAGCCCGTTGACCAGTTCCTGGTCGCCCACATCGCCCACCACCAGGCGCGCGCGCTCCGGGACCGCCCAAGTAAAGCCGGTGGACAAATCATCGAGAACAACAACGTCCTCGCCACGGTCTGTGAGGGCGAGGACCGTATGGCTTCCAATGTATCCGGCACCGCCAGCGACCAAGACTGACATGCGACTGCTATCCCCAATGGACCAATCCAGCCCCGCCGCGGCGATCGCCGTGGCAGGGGATCAGCCACGTCCGTTACCGATCAAAGAGCGAGCCCTGTCACTTGGCGCAATCGCGCGAGTTTTGCGTCCATGCTCGCAAGGCCGGCGATTTCCCGCTCCAACTCCAGCACCTTGGCGCCGACCAAAAAGCGGTACCAAAATCCCTGCAGGAAGTGGTAGATGAGCCCTTCACTTCCATCAAGGAAGCCGAGTTGAATGAAGTATCTGAACAGGAAATACCCGAACGGTCCGACCCAGAACGGCGCCTTGTTATAGACACGCTCTTTGACGAAACGCTTCGCCGAGGCTTGGAAGGAGGCCGATTCCGTGGACAAGGATTCGTCTCGCGCGAAAAAGCCGTACTTCTGATTGAGGACGTCAATAGCCTCACGGGTTGCGTACTTGTTGTGCTTGTCCGTGAAGAATGTGAGATCGTTCAAGTTGAAATCGGCGAAGCCGCCATCGAACGACACCGTCCGGCCACCCCAGACGATCATATGCTCATCCATCCAACGGTTTTCGATGCGACCTTGTCCCCGCCGCCAAATGCGCAGCAGCACGAGCGGGAAGCGACCGCCGTGCCGAACCCAGCGACCCAGGAAGATGTGCTTACGGTTAAGGTTCACCCCGGCGACATCACTCGCAAGCTTTGGCAGTTCGGTTTGTATCTGCGCGACCAGATCAGGCTCGATGACCTCATCTGCGTCGAGGCGCATGATCCAGTCCGACGTGATCGCAGCATTGTCGAGCGCCCATTGAAACTGGGTCGCATAATTGACAAAGCGATTATGCAAGACGTCGGCGCCGAGCTCTTGAGCTATAGCGACGGTTCGGTCTGTGGAACCGGAATCAACAATGACAATGCGTGCCCCAAGCGACGCAACCGCGGCCATACAGCGCGCGATATGCATCTCTTCATTGCGGGTAAGAATAACGATCGTGAGAGCCGTTGGTGTCGACATGCGGGCCTTCCAAAAAGTTAGTCATGATCGGGCCGCAGAGCGAAGCGATCGAGCCTTAATGGAACGTGCCGGGTTTCCGGCCACAACCGTCCAAGGCGGAACGTCTCTGGTGACGACCGCCCGAGCGGCGACGACGGCCCCCTCACCGACGGCAATCCCCGGGGCGACAAACGCCTCGGCGCAAACCCAGCTGTGGGGACCAATTGAAATCGGGGCGGTGATCAGCGGCCGCGCAAGTTCGGATATGTCGTGCGACCCCGTGCAGAGAAATGACCGCTGACTGATCGTGCAGTAGTCCCCCACTGCGATGCGCGCCATGGTGTAGCAATCGACATCGGCAGCGAGACAGACATAGTCCCCGAGCGTCAAATGCCAAGGTGCCCAGATCTTGCACGATGGCGCGACGCGACACCCCTTTCCGATCTGCGCGCCGAATGCGCGGAGCAGAAAGATGCGCCAGGCCTCCAGGGCGAAACGCGGCGTCGGCCGAAAGAACAGGAGATAGACGAATTCCCATAGCAGCCGGCGCAGGCGCTCTCCCCGCGGAATCGTGTCGACATAAAGCCGCTCCTTTGCCACGGGAGGCGGCGACAGGGACGGTTCAAAAGCCATCGACAATCTCATTTTCGAGGGGAATGCGGCCGTCGGAAAGTTGATCCAGCTCCCGGATGAACCGAACCATCTCATCCGTTCCCTGACCTCTATTCACCAGACAATTGATTGTCTTATCGGAAAAGGGCTGCAAGTCATATCGTATATTGAAGCGCGCCACCGCAATATCGTTGAGCCACTTGCGGTTGATTGGAGATTCGCGCCGAAAGATCTTCAGCTTGTACCCGAAGAAATAGTACAATGCAGCGTAGATGCGGAAGACAACATCCTTCCGGCTCATGGCACGGTAGGGCGACCCAGAAAAAATGCTTCCGAGATTAGGATACATATATTCTGTATACTTATGTCTCTTTGCGTGGAATAGTTCCATCTTGCTATAGATGACGGCAGGGTCCCCCTTCGTCGCGCGAAAATAAAGGGTCGCGACGATCCAGTCATTCGGAGCGGACCGCATGATCGAGGTGCGATGCGCCAGACCGAGTTCCTTGGCATCCACCGTCCGCATCTGACCATCGCGGTCGATGATATCGGCCTTAACAAGGAGATCCTTCAGTTCATATCCGTACGCCCCGGCGTTCATGAAAATCCCGCCGCCAAGCGTCCCGGGGATGCCTTCGAAACCCTCGAAGCCGTCAACGCATTCCAGCAGCGCTCTGCGCGCCAGATCCGGGATTGTCACGCCGCAATCGGCAATCAACAGCCCCTTTTCCTTCGAATAGAGCAGATTCGTAAGCCGAACGGTGCAAACCAAAATCGAATAGTCTGTATTATCAAGGAACAGTAAATTCGATGTATTTCCGACAACCTTGAACCGCAGTTTCTGTGCGCGCAGCGCGTTGATGGCAAGCCGCAGATGCTCTGTGGTGTTCGGATATATAACCAGATGTGCGACGCCGCCAGTCTTCATATAGGTGAAGACGGTCAGGTCCACCCCCTCTTCGAAGGGAATGCCCTCTCGACGCAGGAGATCTATCATGACAGAAGGAGCCGCCGGCTGTTCCGTCGCATCAATGGCCATACTCGTCATCGTAGTCTCCGGTCGATATTATGGTGCGAGGCACAACAAAAAAACCTGTGTCGCAGAGGTCAGCCTCCCGCGAGCTCGATCTGCCGCGTGAGAAACCCAACTCCGACAGACTGGATCTCCGCAACACGCTGGTCGACCGCCAGCCAGTCGATCTCCTGCCCAAGCATGTCTCGAGCCGCATTCAGGTTGCCATCAGCCACAAATCTATTGCTAAGCCCAACACTTGCGAGCAAGTGACGCGCGCGCGCATTGAGACTGCTTTTCGTTCCCGGAAGTCCAACCACGATGAATGGCCGCTGAAGCAGAATTGCAAAGGCCGTTCCGTGGAACGAATTGGTGACGACAAACCGCGATTTCTGAATAGTGGAGAGCCACCCCTTGGGCGATGGATGAATGGTTCTTCCGATTTCCTTCCACCGACGGTGCGCATTGTAGGGAGAGATGATGCCGGTTGCCAGTTCCTTCCCGATCATCTCGGTGACCTCACGGATCCCGACGCTATTACGCAGCGCGTAGCAGAAAACCTGGTCGGGTTCCACCAGCTCCGCTTCGGCCACGATCTTGGAGAAATGGCGCAGCAGAAAAGTCGGATCAGGCACACAGGTCACCGCGCGCCCCGTCAGCTTCTCCACCAATTCAGCCCCGCTGGCCTCGCGCACCGAAATATCATCGAGATGCCGGAGGAACTGCTGCGCCATCGGAATGAAGCGCTCATCGAGCGAATCACGCCCGAAGCTAGGCGCGTAGGAGATGCGCCTCGTCTTGTGGCCCACCTCCATAGCCCCAAAGTAAACAGGATCGAGGCCATACTGATCGGAGGGGTTCCAGATCTGGTCGCTGCCGACACTGATGAGGTCGAAGGGCTCTGACTGCCGCTGCAGATAGGCCTCCACCTCGGCCTTCGTCACCAGCGTCGTGCCGGTGATGCCGAGCGCGTCGCGGCGGAATGCGTCGAAAGCAGCGGCTTGCTGGCGGTTGCCAAAGATCCGGCGCTGCAGGGTGGATAGCTTCAGGTAGGCGATCTTGGCATTCACTTTCCCCATCCGCGGATCCCAAGGCCGGATGAAGTCGCCTCCCTCCTCCACGTACTTGGGGTGGTAGGGAATGAACTCAACCCGGTGTCCCTGCTCCATAAGCCAAGCCCGCAAGCCGTACGCCTGCAGCACGGCGCCGAAATTATCGCTGAAATGGTACGTCAGAAGGCCGATGCGCAGGGACTTCATCGCAGGCTCCGAAAATCTGGGAATGCAGCGACCCTGCGGGCTTTCCGGCCAGCGACGCCACGTAGATGTCTGTTGTTCGCAAGGTCACGGGCGGCCGCGAGCAAGGTGGCGTGTCCCGCCAAGCGGCGTGCGCGCATCCACCTCAGGGCGAACCCCGCCAACCCTCGGCGCTCAAGGATCGGGCCCGCGGGACACATGTGCCCGGCGGCACCCGTCTCCAATTCATCCGAACCGGTGATTTCCTCAGTCAGCCTCGGCCGTGCCCCGCCAGCCCCGGCTTCCCGCAGCGATTGTGCCGGCTCCTTGATCCCGCCCCGAAAGACAAAAGCACCGGTCGCGCCGCGCGCTTGATCGGCGCCGCCGCGGTACAGCCTGGCGCGGCAATTCTCCAGACTACCCGCCGTCGCGCCGACCTGACCGACCGACAGGGAGATGCCTTTTCCGGTCCGATCGCTACGCGCCCCCATGGACCGACCTGGGATTTGGAAAATGGTCAGCGACCGGACAGAATTGTGGATGGTGGTGGCAGCGGTGCTGGACGCCAACGCCTGCCGTCCGCGGCCTGTATCGACCCGACGCCCCTTAATCACCCCTGTCGAGCGCAGGAAACGACGCAGGTCGACCGATGCCGGAGCAGACCCAAAGCCGCGCCAGGAGGGCGGGGCCAGGCGCTCATGCACACCATCGGGGCGCTGCGCGTTCGCGCGCCTCGGGTGAACCGTGAGAGCCTGAAGGTGCAGCAGGCCCGGCATGTGGAGAGGCAGGGCAAGATCGCCGGCGAGGCCGTCGTGCCCAACCCTTGGCGAAGGGCTATGGCGGGAAGAAGCTCCCCACTGCGCCCCATCCCCCGGCCAAGCGCGGCCGGTCCGGCACTTCAGCCCGACCTCCGCGGCAGCACGTGCCGGCCCATCGATCATCCAGCGCCCATTTGCGGCCAGACTGCAGACGCCCTGCCGCGCTGCCACCGGTTCGCGACCAAACCATGCCACCATAGGTACGAGCTGCCCGACCTTCGCTCGGCGGCTATCGGGCATCCCTAGTTTCCTCATTGACCTTCCACCTCGCTCCCGATAACAGCGACCTGACACCTTTTGATGACGATGATGTGCGCACCATCGAACCGTTCGCCCTCCGTCATAGTTGGGTGCCACCCCTATTGCGCGCCGGATCGACCGGGCACACGCCTGAGCGACAGGTCGAGAATCGGCTGGCGCACGTCATCGAAATGGTTACCATCGATAAGCACCCCCGATGCCCCGCGCCCGATTTCGATCCCCACGTCATTCTTCGCAATCCGATTACCCTCAACGATCACATCTACTATCGACGAAGGAACAGCGCGCCCTATACGCGATCCCACATATATGTTCGCATTTCCTTCGAGCTGATTTCCCCTGATCACGATCCCCCGAACCAACGGGAACAGGTATTTTAGTGGAGCATCGTTGTAAACGCGAACCAGCGAGGTCGCCCCCTTGTAAATATATAGCCCCGAATAATATCCTGCCCTTGTCTGATTACGAATCATCTGCGAATAAAAACTGGCCTGCGGATACCCGCCATACTCTCCAGCCCAAATGCTGTAACCTCCAGAACGGACAGATTTGTTATCGGCAAAAACTTGTTCCAGGGCGCCACCAAACGACTGAAGAAAAGTTCCCGTATCGATGCCCCTATTGCCGATGCCAAGATAGCGCATATGCACCGGAACGATGACCGCAATGGTATCCTCACCTGAATCGACAGTCATGACGCGGTCAAGATGAACAGACCGCGCCTCAACCGATTGGACCAGGGCAAATGCCCCCTTACCTCGCCCGTCTACAACCATCAGAGCGCCAGCATCGCAATTTTCCTTGGCACCCGTGCCCTCTGCGGGAAGCAGATCGGCCACATTCTGGCCCTTCCTGAACCTCACGGCGCCCCAATAACAGCCGCCCGGTCCATCCGCCGTCATAGCCTCGCCGTCCATGCCGTTAAAATTAGAGACGTCATTGCCTTTGAAAATTACATTCCTCGAAATCTGCCGCTTTTCGCCGTAAAGCGTATTTATGCCGCCGCCGGACGCCTGCAAATCAGCGCCATTGATCGCATTGCCTTCAAATATTATTTCAGACGACCGAGAAATCGAATACCAGCCGCGACGTCCATTATTTATTTTATTATTCCTTATAATAATAAACTTTGAATCAGGTATAAATATAGACCTAACTGAACTATAAATATCCGAATTTTCGATAGATATGCCATCTCCACGCATCCGGATTGCATCTGGTCCATTTCCTGGCACTGAAATGGACTTAAGATACCTTTCCAGAATGCGATCCGGCTTCAGATGCTCCCGATAAAAAGATGCGCGAATTGTAACGCTATCAACTTTTATGTTCTTCGCGCTGGAAATATCGCCTGAAAGGCCTCCAGAGATGATGTGCCAGTGATTAGCCGCGAGAATCGTGAGGTTCTCGATGGAAAAGTCACTTTCGCCAGAGATGAACGCCTCCGGCGGAGAAGGTTGGTTCTTCAGCATCAGAACAGAAAGCTCACGGTCTTCGCCACGCAGCCGCGACTTGCGCGGCATCTTGATCTCGCCGGAAAGGTGAAAGACGCCCCTTGGCACGAAAAGCGTGCCCCCTCCCTGCGCGCGCAGTTGCGCCAGGGCGCGCTCAACCGCCGGCATATCGTCCGCGAGTCCGTCTCCAACAGCCCCGAAATCCCTGAGGCTTATCGTTGTCGCAGGCATCGCGTCCGGTTGCCGCACCACAATTCGCGCCGAACGAACGGCAGCGGCGTCGCCCTGCCCGTTCCAAAGCTGCACCTCATATTCCCTGTCCGCGAGATCTGCCGGAAGCGTGAATTGCGCATCCCACAGGCCGCCATCCACCGGCTTCAGCCGCGCGACCTCCGTGTGGCGCGTGGGGTCAACCAGGGAAAGATACGCCTGTCCCGATCGAACGATGTTGCGCCCCATAATGCGCAGCCAGCCGCCGGGGCTTGCCGTCTGCCCCTGATCCCCATGCACCCAGTAGATGGTCGGTGCGTTGAGGAGGAACTTCACGGAGCCGTCCGCCGACGCCAGTCGCACCTCATACACACCGGCCCCAAGCTCCGGCGGGATGCGGACCTTGAGCGAGGCATCGGACACCTCGAGCGGCGCGATGGAAATGCTCGGCCCCTGGCTTTCTTCGTTGGGCGCGTCACTGAGGCGGCGAACTTCGATCGCCTTAGCCTCGCCGAAATCGGCCCCGGCAACAAAGGCGATTTCTCCCGCCGTCACGGGGTCGCTCGCCCAGAAGACCACCGGCGCATCGGCGAACGCGCCTTTCACAGAAGCCCCGAGAAATGCAACGACAAGCGGAAGCATCATCGCAGTGCGCCGCACCGGATGGCCGACCAATCTCTGACGCATCATCCCACCTCCTCCGAAGCCCTTGGTGGCACGCCCCGCACGATCAAGCACCCAGGTGACACAACTAAGAACCAACAATTCCACAAAAATGAGGCCCACCGTCGCCCCTAGGGGGCCTCGAATTAGGATCGGCAAGAAAGCAATAAATATATATGCTTTGATCGACTGCCCGGCAATGAGGTACGCCCTTTTGATAAAGAACCAGCGAACAAACAGCGCCACGCTGGCTGCACCTATTGCAACGCCGATAAAGCCTAAATCTGCATAAAAATCACCGGCGACGAACATAGAAAGGTTTGCTGTCCCGGCGACTTTTGCGAAATACAGATATTCTCCAACATCCAATCCGGTCAGCGTTGCTTTTGCAGCCCATACCGCGCGCGGAATAAAAAAGAAAATCAACGATAGGGTCTTATGGCCATAATTGTAATCCACATCCTCCAAAATCGAAACCAACGCACAAAGGGTATCAAATACGTCCATGAATTGTAATTGTATTGCATTCGACACAAGATCAAAAATACTTGTTTCGCTAAGATCAACATTACCAACTCTTGTCGTCAAGCTGAGAATTGGCATGATAATGATGATGGCGAAAAAAGAAACGATATAATAGGTTGTCGCCACAACGCGACCACGGAGGGCGATAAGAACGATCGGAACCCAGGTGGAGATAAGGAAAAAACGCGCCGTATTGAAAGGATTCTGACTCACTGCCATTATCAAGAACAGCAGAATAACCAAAGACAGGCCGACCAGGCCGAAGCGCCGGGTCTGAAGCCACGCCGCGAACGCAATCTGCGTGAACACCACCTGGCATGCCAGCGTCACGGTCGTCACGCCGACAACCACCTCTCCTGTCTTCTCGTTCCGGGGTGCCAGCACACTCCCGAGCCCCCCCGAGGCGCCGATAAATCCAACAAAAGAGACCATAGCCAACAGAATGAATACAATGAAGGCGATTGAACTCACCTCGACATGGGGTTTCGAACCGCCGGCGTCCGGCGAGACACGCTCGGAATACAACGTCCCGAAAACAAGAATGAAAATGCCTACGATCGCGAACGCTGACGCGACCTCCCAATAAGAAAAGTAAATTCCTGTCGTCGGACGCCCAAAGTCAAAATATCCCGAATCAAACGACTGAATAGGTACGATGACGAAAAACAGGTAGAAGCATAGCCAGATCACGTCGCTCGGCTGAAGGTACCGCGCCGTTTCTCTCGTTGAAAAGAACAAAATCATTGCAAATATGGGGAGGGTGAATAAGACGATTGCGACGTCGCGCGCAAACGCGACATTCAGAATAAAATATGCAATCATCAACAGCACTTTAGCCATATTCAATCCTCGTACTACAGCAAATACCGAGCTTAAAAGCACCGCCCGGATGTGCGCAGGAAGCAGGCTCCACTCTTCGCAAGGATGCATAGCTGAAACTCAGCGCATGCCCTCAGACCAACACTTACCAGTTCAGCCCCCTGCGCATCAACGGCACCCGCCCGACATGCCGACTGCGCCCCCCCAATCAACCCCTCCATCCAGCCAGTATTGCGAATTAATCTGCAGCAAGTCTACAAGTTCAGTTCATGGTATAGTGTCACTTTAGCCGCTGCCTTCACCGACACCGCAGCAAATGGCAGGTACGTCCCCAGCGCACCTCGGATCCGGCCCGATGCGCGCTGATACAAACCCTGCCGTCCCTACCATGCCCCAGGAATGGGACTTCAACATGTCGCGCAGCTTTGACGTGGCTGACCTATGGCCGGCGCCGGTCATTTGTCGCCCCCCCCGCTCTCAGGAATGCCGAGCCGCCACCGCCCCGCGAAGATGCCGCTCTGGAGGACCTGGCTCAGCAATTCGATGCCCACAAGCGGCCAGATCGCCAGCGTGTCCACGAACGGAAACATCACCAGACACGACATGACCGCGACAGAGGTGAGGATGATCACATTCTCGGTGCCGCGGCTTTGGAGGAGAAACACCCTCTGCAACGTCGTCGCTATTGAGCTCGCCAGAATGCACGGAGAGTAGATCAACAACCCCCAAGCGAGATCCGGCCGCCAGGGAAGCAGAACCAACGCAAGCCCGCAAAGGCCCAATGTTCCAGCCGCCCCGTGACGAATTACCATGGACTCACGGAGAACTGCGATGAAGGTCGGCTTTTTCTGCACGAGATAAGCCGAGAAATCCTTCAAATCGACGCGCAGGAAAAACCCAAGCCATTGATACCCAATCCCCACAAACTGCCGGACATAAAGGAACAAGGCGGTAAGCAGAGGGGACAAGAATGTCGTTGCCAACATCACCTGGACACGAAACAGCGCATGTCCCGGCAGGGGAGCCAACATATAGGAAAGGGATTCGCGACCAACCGCCCAGATGGTCGACAGGGAAAAGCCCTGAAGGGCGCGCTCCCTATTGGGCGCCACGGCCGCAAGCTGGATCGCAATGGCCATGAACATGCCGACCGCATAGACAGACCCGAGAATCCGGCCCGCGACAATGGGATCGACCGCGACACAGAACGGCAGCACGATTGCCGCCAGAACCACAGGCAATGCCTGGGTTAGGCCCGATATGCCCGCACGCGACGTACCGTCAAGGAGGCCATTCACATTGAAGGCATAGGCGAACAATCCGAGGCTGGCGAACCGGCTGTACTCGGCAAAGAAGCTCGGTGGCTGGCTCACCTGATAAATGATGAAACCGGCGAAGAACAGCGTCGCCACCAGCAGCCGTATGAGGCTCAACGCAAGATAGCTGGCCTCGACGGGACGGCGGCCTTGCACGCGCACGACCGTTTCCTTGGCAAGGTAAACGAGACCACCCCAGTCGCCGATGAAGTATGCGAACGTGACAAGAGCATTCGCAGCTCCGAAATTTGCCACGAGGTCATAGTTTCCATTCCAGAATAGGAAAGTATTTGCAGCAAAAAGGCTGCCCTGCCCGAGGCCGAATCCAAGGATGAGCAGAGCAAGATTGACCAGTTTTGACTGCAGGATCACGTTTTGATCCCCGCTGACACCAGAAGCGCGAGCTGGTTTTCCAATCCTCCGATGATCGCCTCGCGCTCCCAGCGCTGTTCCGCGCGAAGCCGAGCGACTTGGGCGTAGGCTGTGCGCGCCCCATCATCGTCGAGCAGGCCCTCGATGGCGTCGGCAAAGGCGGTCTCATCCTCGGGCGCGACCACGCGGCCGCATCCTTCCACCTCGTCGGCCAGCCCCGTGCCGGGATGCGCCGTCGCCACCACCGCGCGCCCCGAAGCCAGCATGTTGGTGAGCTTGGATGGGAGTACCAGATCGGCCGCGGAGCCGAGCTGCGGCAGCAGATGCACGCTCGCCAGCCCCAGCAGATCACCGAGCCGCTCCTTGGGCTGCAGATCATGAAACTGGATGTTGGTGAGGTCCGACGCCTGGCTCATAAGGTTAGCCCGGTTCGGGCCCTCGCCGCAGACGATAAAGGTCAGGTCGCTCCGGTGCCGCAGCCGGCGCGCCGCGGCGACAACGATGTCGATGCCCTGCTTGTTGGCGATGTTGCCGGAATAAAGCGCCACGTGGGGGGTGGTGACGTTCCACTCCGCCCGGTAGGAGGAGGGACCGGTCAGCGGACGGATGCTGCCGATGTCCGCCCAGTTCCGGAATTCTACGATGCGCTCCAGCGGCACGCCCTTCTCCGCCAGTTTCCTGCACATGGCGGGGGAAATGGAGCTGACGCGGTCGAACAGGCCGATGGTGCCATGCTCGAACCCACGCGCCGCCCGCGCGGCGAAGCCTTCTCCTCCGACCAGGCCGGTGGCCATGGCCGCCTCCACCTCGAAATCCTGGATGTGCAGCCACGTCTTCGCCCCGCACAGCAGCGCGGCGAGCCGCGCCACCGGAGCGGCGATGAGCGAAGGAGCAACGGTGAGCACCACATCGGGACGATGGCGAAGGGCGCGCGAAAGCGTGGGGATCAGGCTCGACAGCGCAAATGAGGCATGATGGAGGATTCGACGTGCGCCCGAAGGGGTGGCCGGCACATAATGGGCAACGCGCGTCAAATCGACGCCATTCTCCAGTCCCCGCCGCATCCAGCCGCCGCGAAACCCCTCGGCAACGCTCCAGGACGGGTAATAGGGCTTGCCCGCCACCACCTGCACGTCATGGCCGCGGCGAACCAGAGCTTCCGCCAATTCTGAGCTATAGACAGCAATACCCACCACTTCCGGGGTATAATTCAGCCCGAGAAGCAGAATCTTCATTCTGTGGCGATCAGGCTGCATGCGCTTTGAACCACTCATAGGTCGCCGCCAGTCCGTCGCGAAGCCCGATCGACGGCTTCCAGCCAAGCCCGCGGATCTTGTCGGCGCTCATGAGCTTGCGCGGCGTTCCATCCGGCTTGGTGAGGTCGTGCACCAATGCGCCTTCGAAACCCACCACCTCGCACACGAGCTGCGTCAGCTCCATGATGGTAATGTCCTCACCCGAGCCCACGTTCACATGCCCGAAGTTGGAATAGGCCTTCATCAGGTGGACGCACGCGTCGGCGCAATCGTCCACATGCAAGAATTCGCGCCGCGGGGTCCCGGTGCCCCACATGACGATTTCCTTGTCGCCCCGCAGCTTCGCCTCATGGGCCTTGCGGATCAGCGCCGGCATCACATGGCTTGAACTGAGGTTGAAATTGTCGCCCGGCCCATAAAGATTGGTCGGCATGGCAGCGATGAAGTCGCAGCCATGCTGCTTGCGATAGGCCTGCGCAAGCTTGATTCCCGCAATCTTGGCCACCGCATACCATTCATTGGTGGGTTCCAACGCACCGGTTAGAAGCGAGTCCTCCACGATCGGCTGCTCGGCAAACTTGGGGTAGATGCAGGAGGAGCCGAGAAACAGCAGCTTCTCCACGCCCGTCCGGAAGGAGGCCTCGATGACGTTGGCCTCAATCATTAGATTGTCGTAGAGGAAGTCCGCCGGATAGCTGTCATTGGCGAGGATACCGCCCACCTTTGCCGCGGCAAGGAATACCGCCTGCGGCTTCGTCTTTTCCACCCAGGCGGCGACCTGGGCCTGATTCTTCAGGTCCAGCTCGGCGCGGGAAGCGACGACGACCTCGCTCCCTTCCCGTTCCAGACGGCGCGCGATGGCGGAGCCGACCATCCCGCGATGGCCCGCTACCCACACTCGCTTGCCCGAGAGGGAATAGGCGCCCATCTCAGGCCTCCTTCATGATGGTCGCCGTCTCCATCACACGCAGGTCCTCCTGCACCATCTCGCGTGCCAGCTCACGCACCGGCGTCTCGTGGGTCCAGCCCAGCTTGGAATGAGCCTTTGCCGGATTGCCGATGAGCAGGTCCACCTCGGTCGGACGGAAATAGCGGGGGTCCACCTCCACCAGCGTCTTGCCGGTGGCATTGCAGACACCCTTCTCCGAAATGCCCTCGCCATGCCATTCGAGCGCGATCCCCACGTCCTCGAACGCCCATTCCACGAAGGTGCGCACGGGGGTGGTCTCGCCAGTGGCGAGCACATAGTCGTCCGACACGTCCTGCTGCAGCATTAGCCACATGCCACGAACATATTCGCGCGCATGGCCCCAGTCCCGCTTGGCATCGAGGTTGCCGAGATAGAGCTTGGCCTGGCGGCCGAGCTTGATGGCGGCCGCCGCCCGCGTGATCTTGCGGGTCACGAAGGTCTCGCCGCGCAGCGGGCTCTCGTGGTTGAAGAGAATGCCGTTGGAGGCGTGCATGCCATAAGCCTCGCGGTAGTTCACCACGATCCAGTAGGCATAGAGCTTGGCCGCAGCATACGGCGAACGCGGATAGAAGGGCGTCGTCTCCGACTGGGGCACCTCCTGCACCAGGCCGTAAAGCTCGGAGGTGGAGGCTTGGTAGAAGCGGGTCTTCTTCTCGAGGCCAAGGATGCGGATGGCCTCCAGAAGGCGCAGCGCACCGATGGCGTCCGCATTGGCCGTGTATTCCGGCGTCTCGAACGACACCTGCACATGGCTCTGCGCCGCAAGATTGTAGATCTCGTCCGGCTGACACTGCTGCACGACACGGATCAGGTTCGTCGAATCCGTCATGTCACCATAGTGAAGAATAAAGCGCGGATCGGGATCGTGCGGGTCCTGGTAGATGTGCTCGATGCGCGCCGTATTGAAGGACGACGAACGGCGCTTGATGCCGTGGACGGTATAGCCCTTCTCGAGCAGCAGGTCCGAGAGATAGGCGCCATCCTGGCCCGTGACGCCGGTGATTAGAGCGACCTTGCCGTTGGACGGGACCTGGGACGTCATGTGTACCTCGCCGCTTGTCATGCAGAATGAAGGAGAATGGGGCACGAACCACCCCTCCGGGCATGCCGGGATGATGCGTTGCCGCCGATGAACATGGAACGACGCCGTGCGCAAGGCGCCCGAAAGAAAACGGGTGAGCCGGCACACCGGACACCCGTCCCGCCGCGGACATCACGGGCCATGCCCGCATCAGCGCGCAAGCCCGCCGTGCAGCCAGCCGCCGCCTGCTGGTGGCACGCGCTCACGCGAAACGCACGGGTTGGCGAGGCGCGGAGCCCGTGACGCAGGCCCCGAAGCCAGCGGCGGAGAAATCAAGATCCAAAAAAGCGCCGCGAGCGAACGCAGCAGCATCGCGGTGAGGAATGCCGCCTGGCACGACGACAAGACCAAACGCGTCCTGCGTGCGCGGATGTCGTCCGCCCCCTGCCAGTCCCAGCCACGACATATGAAACTCCGCAACCCGATTGAACGACGCGAAGATTACCCATTCGTTCTATAGGACATGATCGGTTCTGCTGCAATGCAGAAAGATAGGCAACAGGCCTGCAACGATTGAAAGAATGATGAAACTCGCCGCGCTGCGAGGGTTGGAAGATTGCTGCATAACACCTTTAGATCGAGCTGCTGGACGCCTTGTGTGCAGTGTGTCAATGCTAGCGCCGCAACGGGCCGATGGCGGCCAAAACGGTTCTGCGAGGATCGAGATGAAGATCGTCCCTGTGGTGCTCGCCGGCGGAACGGGAACCCGCCTGTGGCCGCTCTCGCGCAGCGCCCTGCCGAAGCAGTTCATCGCGCTCACCTCCGACAAGACGCTGTTCCAGGAAACCCTGCTGCGCACCCCGCCCGGTGCCGAATTCCACGATCCCGTGGTGGTCACCAACGGCGACTATCGCTTCTACGTGCAGCGGCAGGCGGCGGAGATCGGCGTCACCCCCACCATCATCCTGGAGCCTGCGCGGCGTGACAGCGCGCCCGCCCTCGTCGCGGCAGCGGCCTACGTGGCCCGCCGCTACGGCCCGGAGACGCTGGTCCTCGCTTTGGCTTCCGACCATGTGATGCTGGAGACCGACAAGTTCCGCGCCTGCGTCGCCACCGCCGCCGAGGCGGCCGCGCTGGGCCACATCGTCACCTTCGGCATCACCCCCGATTCTCCACGCACCAGCTATGGCTACATCAAGCTCGGCGACGCGCTGACGGTGGCGGGCGCCTACAAGGTGGCCTCCTTCGTGGAAAAGCCCGACGCCGCCACCGCGCAGACCTATGTGGACGCCGGCTATCTGTGGAATTCGGGCAATTTCGTCTTCCCCGCCGGCCTTTTGATCTCCGAGGCCAGCGCCTACGAGCCCGACCTCGCCGCCCATGCGGTGGCCTCGCTGGAACTGGCGGTGGAGGACCTCGGCTTCATCCGCCTCGATCCCAAGACGTTCGAGGCGGCGCCGGCCAAGTCCATCGACTTCGCGGTGCTGGAGCGCACGTCGTCCGCCGCCGTGGTGCGCGGCACCTTCACCTGGTCCGACGTGGGCTCGTGGGATGCTGTGCACGAGGTGGGCACCACCGACGCCGACGGCAATGTGGTGCAGGGCTCGGTGATGCTGCTCGACAGCACCGGCAGCTATGTGCGCTCGGACGGGCCGCTGGTGGCCGCCATCGGCCTCGACAACATCTCCGTGGTGGCCACCGACGACGCCGTGCTGGTGATGCCTTCCGACCGCAGCCAGGACGTGAAGCAGCTCGTCACCGCCCTCAAGCAGTCCAACCGCAACGAAGCGGACGTGCACCGCGCCGTGCACCGCCCCTGGGGCACCTACCAGACAGTGTGCCTGGGCGACCGCTTCCAGGTGAAGAAGATCGTGGTGGCTCCGGGCGGCGTGCTCTCGCTGCAGAAGCACCACCACCGCGCCGAGCACTGGATCGTGGTGCGCGGCACAGCCGAGGTCACCCTGGCCGACCACAAGTTCACGGTGCACGAGAACGAATCCACCTACATCCCCATCGGCAACGTGCACCGCCTCGCCAATCCCGGCCGCATTCCGCTGGAGCTCATCGAGGTGCAGACGGGCTCCTACCTGGGCGAGGACGACATCGTGCGCCTGGAGGATGTCTATAAGCGCGCATGATCCGTTTCACGCACTGACGCGCACCGGACATCCGGCGGGGTGGAGCCGAAGCGCTCCGCCCCGCTTGGCCATGCCTGAAGCCCGGGCCGGGCACCGGCACAGAGCGGGCATCCCCACCGGTCCGAAGCCAGCCTGAGCCCTCCGCAGCCCGGCTCTGCCCCTGTGCACAGGCCGTGGTACCGGGTCGCCTGCCGGCGCCCGGGGGCGTTACCTGCCCCGATGCGGCTCACCCCGACCCGCCGACACCGACCGAGTTGGCCCCGCGCTTGCTTGACCCTCTTTCGGAAGCGTTACGTACCGATGGAGAGGATGCGATGTCGGACGATGCCCTGCACCCGGTGGTCGTGGCCCGCAAGACGGTCGAGGCCGAGAACATGGTTTCCTTCGAACTCGTGCCCGCCGAGGGGGAGGAACTGCCGGCCTTCACCCCCGGGTCGCACGTGGACGTCGCCATTCCCGGTGGATTGGTGCGGCAATATTCCCTGTGCAACAGCGCCAGCGAACGCCACCGCTATGTCATCGGCGTCTGGAAGGATGCCAACAGCCGCGGCGGCTCCAAGGCGCTGTTCCAGTCGGTGAACGAGGGCGACCGCCTGCAGGTGGGAACGCCCCGCAACCGCTTTGCCGTCCCCCGCGACGTGAAGCGTGCCCTGCTGTTTGCCCGCGGCATCGGCGCGACGCCCGTGCTGAGCATCGCCGACCACCTCAAGGCAAAGGGCATCCCCTTCGAATTCCACTATCTTTTTGCTGGCGGCTCTCCCGGTTCGTTCCAGGCCACCATCGAGGCCTCGGCCTATGCCGAGAACACCACCTTCTATTTCGAGGCCACGGAACCTCGCCTCAACCCCCTGCCCCTGCTGGCGGACCGACCGGACGACACGCACCTGTTCCTGTGCGGCGTGGACTGGTGGCTCGACCCCATCATCGCCAATGCCCAGCAGCGGGGCTTCGGGGTCAACCGCATCCATGTGGAGCGCTTCACCGCAAAGGCCGCGCCGCCGCTGCTCGACAAGGTGTTCGACGTGAAGATCGCGTCTTCGGGCAAGGTGGTGAAGATCCCCGGCGACCGCTCCGTCACCGCGGCACTGGAGGAAGCGGGCGTGAAGGTGCCCACCTCCTGCGAGCAGGGCGCCTGCGGCACCTGCAAGGTGAAGGTGCTGGAAGGCGAGGTGGACCATCGCGACAAGCGCCTGAAGGCCGAGGAGAAGGCGCAGGGTTATTTCCTGGCGTGCGTCTCGCGTGCCAAAGGTGACCTGCTGGTGTTGGATTTGTGACAATTCCAGAAGCGTGGAACGCTTCACCCTGACGACGACCATGCGCGCCCTGGTCTCCTTGCGATGCAGGGGGATCGGCGCGCGCCGAAGCGGCCAAAAGCGAACGGAGCCGACCATGGTATCGGAAGCAGATGTCTGGCGGACCGCCTTCATCATCGCCGAGCAGTATGGCGAGGAAGGGGTGGCATTCGCCGCCAGGATGGCGGAGAGCTTCGAGATCGGCGGAAAGGTCGAAGAGCACAGGGCCTGGGTTTCCATCATGTCGAAGGTGGAGACCCTGACCACCGGGCAGGACACTGCCGCTGGGCTCAACTGAGCGCCGCCATCCATGAGCCTGCCGGGGCGGCCTCCGCGATGGGGCCCCGGCGCCGGCTGCACGGGCGATGGGCTGCCGCATCGGCGGGCGGCGGGAGGATGGATGAAGATTGCTTGGGAAGGCGCGCTTTCCGCCTCTTGAAATTGCCGATCGTCGCGCGTAGGTTCCGCGCTCTTCTTGGCGCCCCCTTCCAGGGACGTGTGCCGGGCGCGTGCAGGTGTAGCTCAGTTGGTTAGAGCGCCGGTCTGTGGAACCGGAGGTCGGTGGTTCGAGCCCACCCACCTGTACCACCGCAAACTGCGGCCATGAAGCTGCCCCCCAAAAAGCCCGCAGCCCGCCAGACCGCAGCATCGTCGGCTCCGTCCACGCCCGCGCGGGAGCCTCGGCGGCATCCATGACCGCCGCTACGTCTGCTGAACGTCCCGCCGCGACATCGAACAGGTGCGGCGCCTTGCTGCGCGGCCACCTTCACCCCGTCGCCTGCCCGGTCCTCCCTCGTCGCCGACCGGGAGCCGCCGGTGGGCCGGCCGATTCTGGACAAGCCGGCCCCGAGGCGGCACTGTGAAGGCTTGGCGGACGGCTGAGAGGCGATGAACCAGCAAATCGGCGGCACATGTTCGACGCGGTGATCATCGGCGGCGGACCGGCCGGAGCCTCGTGCGCCCTGTGGCTGAAGATGCTTGGCTTCCGGCCCTGCATCGTGGAGCGGCGGCTCGCTCTGGGCGGCCTGCAGAACGACAATCCCTACCCCAACAAATGGATCGCCTCGGTGCTGGAGCGCACCGGCTTCGAGGTGGCGGCCGACATCCATCGCCACGTGCTGGAGCATGACATCGTCTGCCGCCTCGGCGAGGCGGTCACCGAACTGGAGGTGGTGGAGGGCGGCTTCCGCGCCACCACCGCGGGCGGGGAAACCATCACCGCGCGCACCGCCGTGCTCGCCTCGGGCGTGCGGCCGGTGAAGGGCGGCTTCGCCGCTTCCGAGCAGGTGCTCATCGGCCCCGGACGGACCATGTTCAATGCCGATTTCGAGGGCCAGTCGGTGGCCATCCTCGGCGGCGGCGACAATGCCTTCGAAAACTACATCTTCGTGCGCAAGCGCGGGGCGGCGCGCATCACCATCTTCGCCCGCACCATCCGCGCCCGCCGCGAGTTCCTGGAGAAGGTGCCGCCGGCCGACGTGCGCATCGGCCCCTACCCCACCGCGCCGGAAATTCCCGAGGTGGCCGGCCGCAGCTTCGACCGCGTGGTGGTGCTGTACGGCTGGGAGCCCTACCTGCCCTATGCCCGCCACCTCGCCCTGGCCCGCAGCGCCCGCGGCTTCGTGGAAACCAGCGCCGATTGCGAAACCTCGGTGCCCAACCTCTATGCCATCGGCGAAATCGCCCAGCGCATGCACCCGTGCTGCGTCACCTCCATGGCCGATGGGGTGGTGGCGGCCAAGGCCATCCAGCGCACGCTGGAGGAGGATGCCATCGCCCGCTTCGCCGAGCGGGTGCAGCGCGCCACCCCCGCCGATGCCCCGGTGCGCAACGCCCCCCGGCCGCGCATCAGGTGAGGGAGACGAAGATCGTGCCCGCCGTGATCAGGGCGATGCCGGTCCAGTCGTAGACGTTCAGCTTCTCGCCCAGGAAGGCCACGCCCAGGAAGGCCGCGATCACCACGCTCAGCTTGTCCACCGGCACCACCTGCCCGGCATCGCCGAGCTTGAGCGCGCGGAACAGGCAGATGGAGGACGCGGCCGTCGCCAGGGCGGAGAGGGTCATGAGCACCCACGACTTCATGGGCACGTCGTTCACCGGCTCCCAGGAATCCTGCGCCGCCACCATCACCAGCACCACCAGGAATATGATGAAGTTGCGGATGAGGTTGCCGAGGTCGGCGTTGATGTCCTCGATCCCCGCCTTGCCGAGCACGGCGGTGAGGCCGGCAAACAGCGCCGCGGCCAGCGCCCAGAACTGCCAGGTGTCCCACATCCCCCGCATCGCTTCCCCCGACGGCCACCGCTCCAGTCCGCCCCCCGGCGGATAGGACCTGCTAGCATCTTTGGTCGGGGTCCGTCTCTCTTCAACAACATAGCCGGCGAAGTGGAGCCCAGCGCCGTCCACCAGGGCGCCTGCCGCGCTCAGGGGCCCACCGGCAGGGGCTCGGGCAGCGGCGCGCGCAAGGGCTGGCCCGCCCCCGCCGGAGCGAGGGCGCCGGCCACCTCCGGCCGGCGCAACAGGGCGGCGGCGGCTTCGAACACGGCGCCCGGCGCCGCCTCCCGCCGCAGGGGCACGTGCGGCAGGTTCGCCACCACCTGGGCGGGCCGGGGCGAGAACACCACGATGCGATCGGCGAGGCGCACCGCCTCGATGATGTCGTGGGTCACGAACAGCACCGCCGCCCCCATGCCCTCCACCTCGGCACGCAGCAGGCCCTGGAGGTCCGCCCGCAGGCCCACGTCGAGCGCGGAGAAGGGCTCGTCCATCAGCACCAGCTCGGGTTCCAGCGCGAAGGCGCGAGCGATGGCGACGCGCTGCTGCATGCCGCCGGAGAGTTCCGCCGGCATCCGGGCAAGGTCGGCGGGGGAAAAGCCGAAACGGGCGAGGATCGCCCCCGCCGCCGTCCGCCGCGGCGCCCGCTCCAGGCCCCGCGCCTTCAGGCCGAAGGCGGCATTCTCGCAGGCATCCGCCCAGGGCAGGAGGCGCGGTTCCTGGAACACCATGGCGGTGCGGGAAAAGCCGTTGGCCACCCGCCCGGCCTGCGGCGTCTCCAGCCCCGCCGCCACCCGCAGCAGGCTGGTCTTGCCGCAGCCCGAGGGGCCGAGCAGGACCACGATCTCGCCGGCACGCACTTGAAGGTGGATGTCCGCCAGCACCGGTGCCCCGGCAAAGCCGAGGTGAAGTCCCTCCAGCGCCAGCATCCTCACCCCTCCCCGGCCGGCACGCCCGCGCCGGCGCCGCGCACGGCGCGCCAGTTGCGCAGCGGGACCAGCAGCAGGGCATCCGCCAGGAGCAGCACGGCCACCGCCATAACGATCCAGGCCATGGTCTGCGGCAGGTCGAAATGGGCGCGCGCGGTGGCGATGCCGCCGCCCACCCCGTCCGCCCCGCTGAGCACCTCGGCCATCACCGCCACCTTGAAGGAAAAGGCCAGCGCCGTGGCGAAGGCGGGCACCAGGAAATCCGCCAGCGACGGCAGCAGCAGGTCGGTGAGCCGCATCAGCGGCGGCACCCGGTAGAGCCGCGCCATCTCGGTGAGCGCCGGGTCGCGGCTGCGTACGCCCTGCAAGGCGGCGAGGAAGACGATGGGCGCTGCGGTCACGGCCACGGTGAAGGCCGCCGCCATGCCGCCGGGGCCGAACCACAGCAGCGCCAGCACCACCCAGGCGATGGGCGGGGTGCCCAGCAAGGCGGTGAACACCGGCCGCGACATGGCCCCCACCGGCAGCAGCAGCCCGCCGGCCATGCCCACCAGAAGGCCCACCCCGGCCCCGGCCAGGCAGCCGCCCAAAGCGTGCGCCGCCGTCTCCAGAAGTGCCGGCGCCGCCACCCCGCTCGCCACCAGCCGGACCACCGCCCGTGCGGTCTCGGCGAGGGTCGGCAGCACGAACGGGCCGAAGGCCACGGCGCCCCATTGCCAGGCGGCGGCGAGGAGCGCGAGCCCGGCCGCCGTCCACGGCAGCAGGCGCGCACTCCCCCTGCGTTCAGCCCTCACCGGCGCCTCACAGATCGAGATAGAAGCTGTCGGGCGGAAGGCGGCCGGCCAGGGTGTCCGGGCTGAGGGCCAGCAGCGCCTCGTAGAAGGCCACGAGGCCCGGCTTCAGCTGCGCCGCGCCCTCCGCTACCACATTGAAATGAGCGAGGGAGGCGGCGAACATGGGTGCCTTGATGTCCATGCGCTGCTCGGCGAGCTGGGCGGCGGCCTCCCGGTCCGACATCACCCAGTCCTTCGCCGGCTTAAGGCCACTGCGCAAGGCGGCAAGCAGCTCCGGGCACTCCTCGATGAGCCGCTCGTGAATGGCGATGCCGGCCATGGGCAGGCCAAGGCCGTTGTGCTGCTTTTTCCATTCCTCCTGCAGGCTGATGGCGCGGTTGAGAATGCGCCCCTCCTTCCGGGCCATCATGATGGCGGCGGTGGCCGGCGGCTCGGAGAGGACGGCGGTGGTGGCGCGCCCGGCGGCCAGCATCTGCGCCGCCTCCATGGGGGTGCGCACATAGGTGATGGTCATGTCCTTGTCCGGGTCCATGCCATGGCCGCGGGCGATGGAGCGGAAGACGAGATCGGGCATGTCGTTGCGGAAGAAGCCCACAAGGCTCTTGCCGGCAAGATCGGTGAAGCTGCGGATGCTCTCGTCGGACGAGACGACGAACAAGTGGCCCATGGAGAGGATGGCCAAAAGCTTCAGCGGCAGGCCGCGGTTTGCAAGATTGGCCGGCACATGGGTGGGGGTGGAGAACAGGCCGGAGCGGCCGGAGACGATGGCGGCGCGCAATTCGTCCGTGTCGCGCCAGAGGCGGAAGGTCGCGCCCGGCGCCGCCGCATCCAGCCCGCCGGACTGTAGCAGGCGCACCAGCACGATGGTGGAGGCATTGGGCGCGCCCAGAATCTCCAGGCCCCGGGCGGGCGCCGCAAACAGCGGCCCCGCAGGCGCGGCGAGCGCCCCGGCCGCGCCGCAGGCCAGCACACCGAGCAGCTGGCGCCGGTCAAGCAATCCGTTCATCTGCAATCCCCCGAAAGCGCGCGCCGGCGCAATGGGCTGGCGGCCTATCCTATATCCACATGAATATAATAAACGGCCCCGGCACGGAAGCGGCGCGGCAAAGTCGCGCGGCGGCGGCGCGGGGGCGCACCCCGCTGCGGTTCGGCCGCAGGCGTCAGGCCTTGGCCATTCTCCCGCCCTGGTGGCAAGATCACCGGCGCGCGCCGGCACAAAGGCGGCAGGGGGAAACCATGTCCGAAGAGACGTCCGAAGCCGCGTCCTGGGTTCACAGGCACATCATCCGGGCAATCGCGGCCGCGCTGGCCCTGCTCACCCTCCTTCCCGCAGGCGCCAGCCCCGCTGAGGCGCAGACCCTCGACCGCGTGACGCGCGGCGAGCCCTTCCGCATCGGCTACCGCCACTTCGCCCCGCCTTATTCCTACGCCGCCGCCAACGGGCAGCCTTCCGGCTATATCGTGGACCTGTGCCGCGAGGTGGCGGACGGGGTGAAGCGCGCCCTGAAGCTCCAGACGCTGCCCATCGAATATGTGAAGGTGACCGCCTCCGACCGCTTCGAGGCGGTGCGGGACGGGCGCATCGACATCCTGTGCGAGCCCACCTCCATGACCATGTCGCGCCGCGGCCTGGTGGACTTCTCCCTGCCCACCTTCCTCGACGGCGCCGGCGTGGTCACCCGCGGCACGCCGGTGAAGGGGCTGGAAGACCTGAAGGGCAAGAAGGTGGGCGTGCTGAAGGGCACCACCACCGAGGAGACGCTGCGCTCCACCCTGGGCCAGATGCGCATCACAGCCGACATCGTGGCCGTGGCGGACCACCCGGACGGCCTGCGCCAGCTGGCGGACGGCAAGCTGGACGCCTATTTCGGCGACCGCGGCATCCTCAACTATCTCATCATCAACAGCCCCTACGGCACCAAGCTGAGCCTCTCGGACCAGTATTTCACCTTCGAAACCTACGCCCTCGCCCTGCCCCGCGGCGACCAGAGCTTCCGCCTGCTGGTGGATACCACGCTGGCCGACCTCTACCGCACCGAGCGCATCCGCGACATCTACGCCCGCAGTTTCGGCAAGTTCCCGCCGGACCAGTTCCTGAACGCCCTCTTCATCATCAACGGCGTTCCCAAATAGGGGACACCTTTCCTGTAGGGCATATTTGTTGCATGAGAGGGACACCTCGTTCCTGTCCCGAGCCTGCGGAGCGCCCATGGCCCATGTCCATCGAATCGGCACGAAATCCTTCGTCTTCGCCGATCTGAAGGAGCTGATGGCGAAGGCGACGCCGCCGCGCTCGGGCGACATGCTCGCCGGCATCGCCGCGGCCACGGCGGAAGAGAATGTGGCGGCGAAGATGTGCCTGGCCGAGGTGCCGCTGAAGGCGTTCCTCTCCGAGGCGCTCATTCCCTATGAGACGGACGAGGTGACCCGGCTCATCCTCGACAGCCACGACGCCGCCGCCTTCGCCCCGGTCTCTGCCATGACGGTGGGCGATCTGCGCGACTTCCTGCTCTGCGATCAGGCAACGTCCGACGTGCTGGCGCGCCTGGCGCCGGGCCTCACGCCGGAGATGGCGGCCGCCGTCTCCAAGCTCATGCGCAACCAGGACCTCATCCTGGCGGCGAAGAAATGCCGGGTGGTCACCCGCTTCCGCAACACCATCGGCCTGCCCGGCACCATGGCGGTGCGGCTGCAGCCCAACCACCCCACCGACGACGCCGCGGGCGTGTGCGCGGTCATCCTCGACGGGCTGCTCTATGGCTGCGGCGATGCGGTGATCGGCATCAATCCCGCCTCCGACAGCCTGCCGGTGATCGACCGGCTGCTGCGGCTGATGGACGACATCATCACCCGCTACGACATTCCCACCCAAAGCTGCGTGCTGACCCATGTGACCACCTCCATCGCCCTGATGGAGCGCGGCGCGCCGGTGGACCTGGTGTTCCAGTCCATCGCCGGCTCCGAAGGCGCCAACCGCTCCTTCGGCATCGACCTCAAGGTGCTGGCGGAAGGCGCCGATGCCGCCCGCACGCTGAAGCGCGGCACCATCGGCCAGAACGCCATGTATTTCGAGACCGGACAGGGCTCTGCCCTCTCCGCCGGGGCGCATCACGGAGTGGACCAGCAGACGCTGGAGGCGCGGGCCTATGGGGTGGCGCGGGCGTTCGATCCGCTGCTGGTGAACACCGTGGTGGGCTTCATCGGCCCCGAATATCTCTATGACGGAAAGCAGATCATCCGCGCCGGGCTGGAGGATCATTTCTGCGGCAAGCTGCTGGGCGTGCCGCTGGGGGTGGATGTCTGCTACACCAACCACGCGGAAGCCGACCAGGACGACATGGACACGCTGCTCACTCTTCTTGGCGCAGCGGGGGTCACCTATGTGATGGGCATTCCCGGCGCCGACGACGTGATGCTGAACTATCAGTCCACCTCCTTCCACGATGCCCTCTACATCCGCGAGGTGCTGGGCCTGCGGCGCGCGCCGGAATTCGAGGCGTGGCTGGAGCGCATGGCGGTGACCGGCGCCGACGGGCGGCTGCTGCCGGCCGATGCCGGCCATCCCCTCCTGGGCTTCGTCGCGGAGCGCGCGGCATGATCGCCCGCGACCCCTGGTTCGGCTTCTCCCGCCACACCCCCGCCCGCATCGCCCTGGGCCGCACCGGCGCCAGCCTGCCCACGCAGGAGGTGCTGCGCTTCGCCCTCGCCCATGCGCAGGCGCGCGACGCCGTGCACACCCCCTTCGACGCCGACCGGGTGGAAGCGGATGTGCGGGAGCTGGGCTTTTCCACCCTGCGCGTGGCCAGCGCCGCGCCGGCACGCGACGCCTATCTGCGCCGGCCCGACCTCGGCCGCCGCCTCGACGCCGAGAGCCACGCCCGCCTCGCCGCCGCGGCCGGTGATCCGGTGGACATTGCGCTGGTGGTGGCGGACGGGCTTTCCTCCGCCGCCATCCATGCTCAGACGCGGCCGTTCCTTGCCGCCTTCAAGCCGTGGATCGCAAGCGAGGGCTGGAGCCTCTCACCGGTGGTGATCGCATCGCAGGCGCGGGTGGCGCTGGGGGACGAGGCGGCAGGGCTGCTGCGGGCGCGGGCCTGCGTACTGCTGGTGGGCGAGCGGCCGGGGCTGTCCTCCCCGGACAGCCTCGGCCTCTATCTCACCTATGATCCGAGGCCCGGCCGCAGCGATGCGGAGCGCAACTGCATCTCCAACGTGCGGCCGGAGGGGCTGGCCCATGACCTGGCGGCGTTCAAGCTCGCCTGGCACGTACGCGCGGCGCTGCAGCGGCAGGTGACGGGCGTGGAACTGAAGGACGAGAGCGACCTCCTGCTGGAGGCCGGCCGTCCGCCGCCACGCCTGCCGGCCGGCTGAGCGCGCCCGGCGCCCGGGACACGGGAAGCGGCCTCAGGCGGCCTCCACCGAGACCACGCGGAAGGTGTGCATCTCGTCGTCCTCATGCACGGAGACATATTCGCCCACCTCGAAGCGCTCGTCGCCGAAGCGGTAGCCCGCCTCGTCGTCGTCGGTGCCGGCGATGTCATAGCGGAACGCCCAGCTGCCGCCGGGGCGGCGCACCAGATGGCCCACCTCGTCGGCCTCGTCGGGGCGGAACTTCACCACCCGGCACACGTCGCGGTGCTTGGCCCACAAGGTGGGGTCGATGCGGCCGGCCTCGTCCAGCGGCGCCACGAAACTGTAGCCGAAATTGCGCGCCCCCTCGGGGTGGCCCTTCTCGCGGGCGAGCTCCATGCGGACCTTGCGAAAGCCGTGCGGCAACTGGGACATTCGTCTCTCTCCCCGGGCAGGCGGGCTTCATCCTCGTGATGGCACAATCCATCTCACGATTCGTTGACCCTGGAACATCCCGCGCCTCCTGCCCAGCTGCCGGAACCTGCCGGCCTGCGAGACATGGAAACCGCGCGGGCAAAGCGCGTCCCGCCGCCATAGGCGCCGGGACGCCATGTGATCTTGGCCCAACGCAATTGCAAGGCATTTGACCTTTCGCAAGGCGGGCACGCCGCAGGCGGGTGATGCTGCAATCCGGTCCATGATACGATCCTCCGGCAACGGATGGGGGCCACCGATCCAGGGAGTGATGCTCATGAACGATTCCGTCATGTTCCAGGGCCTTGCGCGTGCCCTCACCGCCGGCACCCCGCCGGTCGCTTGGCCTTTCGCCATGTGGAAGAACTGTTTCGTGGATTGCCCGGTGGCGGTGACCTCCCATCTCCAGCAGTTCGTCGGTCGCCAGATGCAGGAGCAGGTGCAGCTTTTCACCGAGCTGTCGCACGAGCAGAACCCCTCGGCGCTGATGACCCGCGAGGCGGCCTTCCTGCAGCAGGCGGCGCTGGCCTGGAACAATGAGATGCTCGAAATCGCCGAGATGGTGCAGAGCCGCCTGCTCAGCGCCACGCAGATGGAACAGCCGAGCGAGCCGGCGCCCTTCGCCCGCGCGGCCTGATCCGGCCACGACGCCGATGCTGCTCCTCGTGGTTCGCTGAAGCGGCTCCCCGCGGGCCGACGATAGATTTATATTCCACGCCTTCCGATCGCGCGCCGTCATGCCTCCCCAGCACGCCGGCGCGTGATCCATTTAAAAGGGTCAGCCGCGCCCGGCCTGGAGCGCCGCTTCCCGCAGGCCCGCCAGCGTGGCGGTGGGAGTGATGGCCTCGGGGTCGATCACCAGTTCCAGCAGCGCCGGCTTGCCGGTTTCGGCGGCGAAGGCCCTCGCCCGGGCGAAGGCATCAGGGAAGCCGGCCGTCTCCTCCACCCGCTCGCCAAGGCCGCCATAGGCGCGGGCCAGCGCGGGGAAATCCGGGTTCTGCAGCGTGGTGGCGAACACCCGGCCGGGATATTCCCGCTCCTGGTGCATGCGGATCGAGCCATACATGCCGTTGTTCACCAGCACCACCACCACGCCGGCCCCATGCTGGGCGGCGGTGGCCAGTTCCTGCCCGCTCATGAGAAAGCAGCCGTCGCCGGCAAAGCAGATCACCTCCCGCCCCGGGTGCAGCAGCTTGGCGGCGATGGCGGCCGGCAGGCCATAGCCCATGGCGCCGGAGGTGGGCGCCAGCTGGGTGCGAAAGCCGCCGTAGCGGTGAAACTTGTGCACCCAGATGGCATAATTGCCGGCACCGTTGGTGAGGATGGCGTCCTTCGGCAGGCTCTCGCGCAGGTGCGTCATCACCGCGCCGAGATCGAGGCGGCCGGGCATGGGGCCGGGCACCTGATCGGCGAGATAATCCGCCCGCGCCGCCCGCACCTGCCCGCTCCAGGGCGCCGGCGCGCGCCAGCCGGCCGGTCCGCGGGGCCGCAGGGCGGCCGCGGCGGCGCAGAATTCGCCCATGCCGGCATTGATCATGAGGTCGGCCTGATAGATCCGGCCCAGCTCCAGCGCATCCGCATGCACATGCACGAAGCGCTGGGACGGCCGCGGCACCTCGAACAGCGTGTAGCCGGAGGTGGTGGTTTCCCCGAGGCGGGGACCGACGGCCAGGATGAGATCGGCGGCGCGGATGCGTTGCGTCAGCTTCGGGCTGGGGCCGAGGCCCGCATGGCCGATATAATTGGGGTGGTGATTGTCCAGGATGTCCTGGCGCCGGAACGCCGCCGCCACCGGCAGGTCGAACGCCTCGACGAAATGCTGGAAATCCCGGCAGGCGCGCGCATCCCATCCCCCGCCGCCGACAAGCACCACGGGCCGTTCGCTGGCCTCCAGCATGGCTGCGAGCCGGGCGAGGTCGTCACCGCCGGGACAGGCGGCGATGCGGCGGTAGGCCTGCCCGTCGTCCACCTGCGCCACGGCTTCCAGCACGTCCTCCGGCAGCGCCACCACCACCGGGCCGGGCCGACCGGAAATGGCCACATGGAAGGCGCGGGACACCAGCTCGGGCAGGCGCTCGGGCCGGTCCACCTCCACCACCCACTTGGCCATGCCGCCGAACATGCGCTCGTAATCCACCTCCTGCCACGCTTCGCGGCCGCGCATGGCCGAATTCACCTGGCCGATGAACAGGATGAGCGGGGTGGAATCCTGCGCCGCCGTATGCACGCCGATGGCCGCATGGCTGGCACCGGGACCGCGGGTGACGAAACACACGCTGGGGCGCCCGGTGAGCTTGCCATAGGCCTCCGCCATGTTGGCCGCCGCCGCCTCGTGGCGGGTGACGATGGTACGGATGGCCGTGGCGCCCGCCAGCGCGTCGATGACGGGAAGGAAGCTCTCCCCCGGCAGGCAGAACACCATCTCGACGCCATGGACCTTCAGGGCGTCCACCAGGATCTGGCCACCGGACCGGGTTTGCGAAGCATGCATCATCTGTGTGCCCGAATGCGAACCGGAGCACCACCGCACAACTGCCGGCGCCCCTTGGGAAATGGTGCGGCCGGAGGCGCAGGCACGGCGCCAAGGCGAGCACCACGCGGCGAATCCGTTCCCGTGCCCCTATCCTGCCCGTTCAGCCTATTGAAAAACAGGACATTTCAGAATTGGTGCGGACGGCGGGACTCGAACCCGCACGCCTTGCGGCGCAAGATTTTAAGTCTCGTGCGTCTACCGGTTTCGCCACGTCCGCGGGTTTGGCCCGGCGGCGGGTGGCCGGCTCCGGGGAGCGCGACATTAGGCAAGTCGGAGGCCGCCGGCAACGCGGCGGCCTGCCTTGTCCTCAGCGCTCCTGCTCAAGCCTGTGGCACAGGACGGCGCCCACCATGAGGCCGCCGATGAGGCTGATGTGTTCCATCACCACATGGAATTCGGCGATCCGCATGGCGCCTTCCATGGCCCAGAACGGATGGGCGATGGGAATGGTCAGCGCCGTGAACGCCGCCAGAATTCCGAAGCCGAGCCACGCCCAGCGGTTGAGGATGACGAAGGCGGAGCCCGCCAGCAGCAGCGCGATGACCGCCGGGGCGAACAGGGCCGCCGGCTCCAGGCCGAAATGGGACATTTCGGCGAGGGCGGCCGCGTAGTCCGCGGCCATACCCAGGCCGGCCGACCAGAAGACGAAGGTGAGAACGATGCGGGCGAAGACACCGAAAATGCGGCTCGCCAGCAGTGTGGCGAGAAGTGATGGGGTCAAGATTCCACCTTTTGGCTGTGTGACATCTGTGGCGCGCCAGGAGATTTCCGCGCTTGCGCCGTCACCCTCTTGCCGCAGCCTCGATGAACACCGCCTGAACCGGCCCGCCGGCCGAAATCTGTTTGAAAACCGGCCCGGTTGGCTGCGCGCAGCCGCCCTCCTCCAGTCGGTGACGCCATCCGGTCGATCCGGTGAAGGCGATTTCCCGTCAGGACCGCGACTGTCCCCGCCATGCAGGCGAGGCCGGGACGGGGCCCGCCCTCAGATCTTGGCGCCGGCCTCGGAAGCCGGTGTGATGGCCACCGATTCGCCGCAGCCGCAGGCCGAGGTCTGGTTCGGGTTGTTGAACACGAACTGGGCGGAAACCTTGTCGGTGACGAAATCCATCTCCGTGCCCAGAAGGAACAGCACCGCCTTGGAATCCACCACCACCTTCACGCCCTTGTCCTCCACCACGGCATCGAGCGGGCCTACATTGGTGGTGGTGTCCAGCTTGTAGGACATGCCCGCGCAACCGCCGGTCTCGACGCCCACGCGCACGGCGGCTCCCGGCTCGGTCCCATCGGCCAGAATCTCGCGCAGGCGGGCGGCCGCGGCATCGGTGATGCGGATGACAGGGGGCAGGGCCCGCTTGGCGGGCTTCGGCTCGGAAACAACGGTCATGGCAATTCTCCCGGCCCCGCCGTTTCAAGGACGGCGGGGCCATCTCCCATATTTGGGTGAAGACGGGCCGGCGGGCAAGACCTTAGGCTGCAGGTGTGACCGGATACGCGAATTGCGTCTAAGTGTTTTTCCCTGCTTCCGTTTTTCGACCGTGGCGCAGATAATGAATGTGGCATGGCCATGGGCGACGCAAGGGCAATGCCGTTCCGGGCGGAGGATGGGGGCCGATGAACACAGCGTCCCATAGCCGGCTCCGCCGCCTCCTGGCGCAGAGCGGAGCGGTCGGGGTGGGAGCATCCGTCGCCTGGGATGCGGCGGCCGCGCCGGCGACACCGCCGCCGTTCAGCGGCGCGCCGACGCTCACCGCCACGGTGCTGGCCCTGGTGGCCGCCTCCGCCATCGGCGCCATCGTTTATCTGGCCATGCGGATCATGGCGCGCCGGGCCGGCGCGCGCCCGGCGGCGCGTTCCGCCCTGCCACGGCGGGGCGGCCGGGCGCCGGTGCGCGCCGCGGTGGGCGCGCTGCTCACCCTCGCCGCGACCCTGCTCGTGGTGACGGTTCTGGTGTACCAGGCCAGCGTCGAAAGCCTGGTTTCCAGCACCCGCACCCTTCTTACCGGCTTTGCCGAGGTGCAGGTGAAGAGCCTGGCCCAGGAGCGCGCCCGGCTCGAAGCGGCGGCGCTCGCCTTGGGATCGAGCCGGCTCATCGCCGACGATATCGCCGGCTGGCACGCCACCGGCGGAGATGCCGGGCGGGACCGGCTGCGCATCCTCCTGGCCGAGAGCGTGCGGGCCTTCGGCTTCGAGGGACTCGACCTGTGGACCGCGGGCGGGCGCTTCCTGCTGGGAACCGGCGGCGAGCCGCGGCGGCCCGACCTTGCCGGCATGGTCGCGCGGGTGGCCGCAACCGGCCAGACCACCGCCGTGCCGCCGCTGGCCAGCGGCGCTCACTCCTCCACCTTCGGCTTTCTGGTGAACATCCCGGTGCGCGGCACCGAGGCCTGCTGTGTGCTGTTCGTGCAATCGGCCACCCAGCCGCAGACCCATCCCCTGCTGGCCGCCGTGTTCAATTCCACCCCCACCGCGCAAGCCCTCGTGGTGCGGCCGGACGAGCGGGGCGGCACCAATGTCATCGCCGCGCTGAACGGCACCCCGTCGGAAACGGGGGTGCGCAACTTCACCACCGACCCCTACGACTTCGCCGCCGGCCCCCACCGGCCCGCCGCCTCGGGCATCGGCACCGACCATATGGGCCACGCGGTGCTGGCGGTGCGCAGCCCCATTCCCGGCAGCCAGGCGGCGCTGGTGGTGAAGATCCACCGGGACGAAATTCTCGCCGGCGCGCGCACCTCGGCCTTCCTCTCCTCGGCGCTGGCGCTGGCGCTGCTGCTTCTGGCCCTCGCCGTGGGCCGCGGCCTCTGGCAGAAGTCCCGCCTGCGCGATGCGGCGCGGGAGCTGGAGGCGACGCGGGCGGTCAATGCCGCCGAGGCGCGCTTCCGTGCCGCCTTCGACCAGGCCGCCACCGGCATGATGCACCTTGCCCCCGACGGCACCATCACCCGGGCCAACGCCACCTTCTGCCACTTCCTGGGCCTTGCCCCCGATACCATCGTGGGCCGCAGCTTCTGGGAGCTGCGGGACCCCGCCGCCACCCTGAGCAGCGCCGACCTCGCCGCGGCCCTGCTGGCGGGCGCGGCGACGGACATCCAGACCGAGGAGCACTTCGCGCCCAAGGATGCCCCGGCCCTATGGCTCGCCTGCACCTTTTCCCTCGTGCGCGACGCCGACGGCGCGCCGGAGCAGATCCTGGTGGTGGCGCAGAATGTCTCCACCCGGCACGCCACGGAAGGCGCGCTGCGGGAAAGCGAGGAGCGCTTCGACCTTGCGGTGAAGGGCTCCGACCAGGGGGTGTGGGACCTCGACGTGCGCACCGGCAGCCTTTACCTGTCGCCGCGCACCCGCGCGCTGCTGGGCCTTTCCGCCGACGCGCCCGCCGACATCCGCCACATCTGGAACGGGCTGCTGCACCGCCAGGACCGCCGCAAGGTGGCCCGCAGCTGGTGCAGCCTTGCCCATGGCGGCGCGCAGGGCTTCTCCTGCGAGGTGCGGCTGCGCCTGCCCGACGGCAGCTACCACGATTTCCAGTCCCACGGCCTTGCCGCCCGCGATCCCCACGGGGCGGTGACGCGGGTGGTGGGCATGATCGCCGACATCACCGCCCGCAAGCAGACCGAACGGCACCTGCGGCTGGCGGCGGCGGTGTTCTCCTCCTCCCACGAAGGCCTGGTGGTGACCGACCTTGCCGGGGTGGTTTCGGCGGTCAACCCCGCCTTCACCCGCATCACCGGCTACGAGCCGCGGGAGATTCTCGGCCAGACCATGCGCATCATGCATTCCGGCCGGCACGACCGCGAGTTCTACCGCAGCATGTGGCGCGCGCTGGTGGACGCCGGGCAATGGCAGGGCGAGATCTGGAACCGGCGCAAGAACGGGGAGGTCTTCCTCCAGCAGCTCACCATCAGCACCGTGATGGACGCCTCGGGAGCGCCGCAGAGCTATGTGGGCGCCTTCCAGGACATCACCCAGATCAAGCATTCCGAATTCCAGCTCGACCGCATCGCCCATTACGATCCCCTGACCGACCTGCCGAACCGCACCCTTTTGGCCTCCCTGCTCGACCTTGCGGTGAGCCGGCCGGACAAGGCGTGCGCGGTGATGTTCGTGGATCTGGACCGCTTCAAGACGGTCAACGACAGCCTCGGCCACCTCGCCGGCGACCAGGTGCTGCAGATGGCCGCCGCCCGCATCAAGGCCGCCCTCGACGCCGATTCCACCCTGGGGCGCTACGGCGCCGACGAGTTCGTGGTCATCCTGGAGGAGGTGCGGGGGCCGGACGATGCCGCCAGCACGGCCACGCGCATCATCCATGAATTCTCCACTCCCTTCGTCCTCGCCGACGGCCGCGAGGTCTATCTGGGCGCCAGCGCCGGCATCAGCCTTTACCCGGAGGATGCCGACAGCGCCCACAAGCTGCTGCAGCACGCCGATTCCGCTTTGGCGGAGGCCAAGTCCCACGGGCGTGGCGGCTATGCCTTCTACACCCACGCTTTGACGCGCAGCGCCCGCGTGCGCATGGAGATGGAGGCCGAGCTGCGCCGCGGCCTGGTGCGCGACGAGTTCAAGCTCAATTTCCAGCCGGTGGTGGATCTGGCCACCGGACGCATCCGCGGCGCCGAAGCCCTGGTGCGCTGGCACAGCCCGGTGCACGGGCTCGTCACCCCCAACCGCTTCATCCCGCTGGCGGAGGAGACCGGGCTCATCGACCCCCTGGGCGAATGGGTGCTGGAAGAGGCCTGCCGGCAGATGGCCGACTGGCTCGCCCGCGGCGCCAACCTGGATTTCATCGCCGTGAACCTCTCGCCGCGCCAGTTCCAGCGCGAAACCCTGTGCGACACGGTGCGGGCCGTGCTGAAGCGCACCGGCCTGCCGGCCGAGCGGCTGGAGATGGAGATCACCGAGAATGTGCTGTTCGAGGTGCGCGCCTCGGCCGAGCGCAAGCTGCGGGAGATGAAGGATGAGGGCGTGCGCATCGCCCTCGACGATTTCGGCACCGGCTATTCCTCCCTCGCCTATCTGAAGCGCTTCCCCATCAGCAAGCTGAAGATCGACCGCAGCTTCGTGCGCGACCTGCCCCGCGCCGCCGACGCGGAGATCGCCATCGCCATCATCTCCATCGCCCGGGCGCTGGGGCTGGAGGTGGTGGCGGAAGGCATCGAGACGCCCGAGCAATGCGACTTCCTGAGCGCGCGCGGCTGCGACTATGGCCAGGGGCACCTGTTCAGCCGGCCGGTGACGGGCGAGCGCTTCCTGAAGCTCGCCCTGCAGGGGCCCATCGCCACCGCCCCGGCCGCCCATTCCGGGGCCGTGCTGCATTAGAGCACGCGCCGATCAGCTTGCATCGCAAGCTGATCGGACAACGCGTTCTCTATCCTTAAGTGAGAGGGCGATTCACCGATCAAATGGGACGGCAGGGAGGAAGCACCGCTTCCCCCGCCCTGCCCTCCCCCGCAAGCGGCAGAGGGTTCCCCACCGCGCCAGGTCGCTCCGCAGGTCGCTCCGCCCGGGCTCAAGCCGGGACACGCGCCATCATGGGCGTGCGGGCCGCTGCTGCCGAGGCGCCCATCCGCCGCCGATCCCGATGGGACCCGGCAAACGCAAAAAGGCCCGACCCGGTCGGCTCGACCGGATCAGGCCCATCACGTCAGCACCACCGGATGTGAGCGGCCGATCAGGCCGGCCCCGCGAATCGGGACAGGCGCCAGGCCGCCGCGGGGGCGTCAGCCCTCGTCGTCGTCCGTATGCTCCGGCGGCACGAGGCCCTGGAGGCCGGCGAGCAGCTCTTCCTCGGTCATGCGGTCGAGCATGACATCGGAATCCTCGCCGCCCGAGCTGTCGCCCGAAGCGATCATCGGCACCGCTTCCGGCTCCGGCTCGTCAACCTCGGTATATTTCTGGAGCGAGTGGATGAGGTCTTCCTTGAGATCCTCGGGGCTCACCGTCTCGTCGGCAATCTCGCGCAGGGCGACGACGGGGTTCTTGTCGTTGTCGCGATCCACCGTGATCTGCTGGCCGGACGAGATCATCCGCGCGCGATGGGCGGCGAGCAGCACCAGCTCGAACCGGTTGTCCACCTTGTCGATGCAATCTTCAACCGTGACACGGGCCATGGGCTCGTCACTCCCTCGTGCGCATGCAAGCGCCTGCGCATGCGGCGCTGGACCATCAAGCCGGAGGCCTGCGACAAAACAGATGCGGTTTCGTCGCCGCGGGCATTTCCGGCTCGCCTCTCGGGACAGGCCCATCTGCCCGCCCGCCTGTCTGGCAGGCGGAACGGCGCATGCTCCTGACCCGGGAAGGACGCGTCGATACAGCAATTCCCCAGGATGGGCAAGCCTCGCCTGCCTTTTTCGCTTGCTTTGGGCTGGCCTTCGTCGGAGAAAGGCGGCAGGACGACGTAAATTACAGCCGTTCCTCCGTTACGCCCAACCCTTTCCATCGGCGGACCTTTTGTATGCAGGGCCAGGAAAAGATCGCTCTTCTCATAGATGGCGCCAATCTGTATTCCGCGACCAAAGCGCTCGGCTTCGATATCGACTACAAGCGGTTGCTGAAGGAATTCCAGAGCCGCGGGTATCTCCTGCGCGCCTTCTATTACACGACTCTCATCGAGGACCAGGAATACTCCTCGATCCGGCCGCTGCTCGATTGGCTGGACTATAACGGCTATGCCGTGGTCACCAAGCTGGCCCGCGAATTCACCGATGCCCAGGGCCGCCGCCGCGTGCGCGGCAACATGGACATCGAGATTGCCGTGGACGCCATGGAGCTGTGCGGCCATGTGGACCATATCGTCCTGTTCTCCGGCGACGGCGACTTCCGCTCCCTGGTGGAAGCGTTGCAGCGCCGCGGCATCCGGGTGTCCGTGGTCTCCACCATCTCCACCCAGCCGCCCCTGATCGCCGACGACCTGCGCCGCCAGGCGGACGTCTTCATCGACCTCGTGGAGCTGCAACCCAAGATCGGCCGCGACCCGGCCGAACGGCAGGGGCGGATGCAGGAGACGCCGCGCTTCCTGGAACGGCGCAACGTGGCCGCCTCGGGTGACGGCGACGCCTGAGCCATGGCGACGAAGAAGCCGGGGCCGGCAAGCCCCGCCGCCGCGGCGGCAGAGCCGGGACGGGACTGTGTGCTATGCCCGCGCCTCGCCGCCTTCCGCGACGCGTGGCGCGCGGCGGAGCCCTCCTGGCACAATGCCCCGGTGCCGGCCTTCGGCCCGGTGGACGCGCCCCTGCTCATCGTCGGCCTCGCCCCGGGCCTGCGCGGCGCCAACCGCACCGGACGGCCCTTCACCGGCGATTATGCCGGGGACCTGCTTTATGCCACCCTGCTGTCGTTCGGCTTCGCCCGCGGCACCTATGCCGCCCGGCCCGATGACGGGCTGGCGCTGACCGGCGCGCGCATCGTCAATGCCGTGCGCTGCGTGCCACCCCAGAACAAGCCGACGCCGGAGGAGATCCGCACCTGCAGGCGGTATCTTTCTGCCGCCATTGCCGAGATGCCGCGCCTTTCGGCCATCGTCACCCTGGGCAAGATCGCCCACGATTCCACTTTGGCCGCCTTGGGCGAAAAGGCCTCCCGCCTGCGCTTCGGCCATGGGGCGCAGGACCAGGTGGGCGGCGTGCGCCTGTTCGCGAGCTACCATTGCTCGCGCTACAACACCAATACCCGGGTGCTGACGCCGGATATGTTCCAGGCGGTGTTCGCCGCGGTGCGGGCCTATGTGGGCCCGGCCGCCTGAAGGTGCGCCACCACCTGCGCCGCGCTCTCGTGCGGCGGGAACACCGGGTAGAACACATGGGAGATGGCGCCCTCGTCGATGATGAGGGTGATGCGCTTCAGCAGCAGCTGGCCGTCCACCGTGAAGGTGGGCAGGCGGATGGCGCGGGTCAGCTCGTGCTGGTGGTCGGACAGGAGGGCGAAGGGCAGGTGCAGCCGCTCGGCCACCTCGGCCTGGAAGGCGCTGTCCTGCAGCGACAGGCCGAACACATGCTCCACCCCCACCGCCTTCAGCTCTTCGAAATGGTCGCGGAAGGCGCAGGCCTGCGGCGTGCAGCCCCGGGCGCCGGGAATGTCGTCCCAGCCCGTCGGCAGGGGCTCCCCGGGAACGCCGGTGCGCGGATAGGCATAGACCACCGCCCGCCCGGACAAAGCGGAAAGGTCCACGATCCGCCCGTCCGTGGCCGGCAGGTGGATGATGGGAAGCTCAAGGCCCGGCAGGTGCACGGCCGCACCGTCGTCCTCGGGTACCGGCAGTTCCTCCGGCAGGGACTCATAGGTGGTCATGGCGCGTCCTCGTAGGAAATGAACTCCAGCAGCGACCCGTCCGGGTCGCGGAAATAGACGCTGGTCCCCTGCCCCCGTGCGCCGAAGCGCGGCACCGGCCCAAGCTCGGGCACGATGCCATGAGCGGCGAGGTGGGCCACCGCCTGCGCGATCGGCCCGTCCCAGCGGAAGCACAGGTCGCTGTTGCCCGGCTTAACCGGCAGGCGGGCCACCGGCCGCGGATCGAGGCCGGGGCCGTGCAGGTTGAGCTGGTGGTCGCCGAAGCGATAGGCGAAGCCGGCGCCCACGGGCACCACCTCGGCCTTGAGCACGCAGGCGTAGAAGGCGTTGGACTTCGCGAAGTCGCTGACATGGACGACGCAGTGGTCGAAGCCGATCATGTCCGTCCTCCCCTGCCCTGCGGTGCCGGGCCTCAGCCGCGGTCGCGCAGCAGCCGCGCCTTGTCACGCTCCCAGGATTTCTCCTTCAGCGCTTCGCGCTTGTCATGGGTCTTGCGGCCCCGGGCGATGGCGATCTCCACCTTGGCACGGCCGCGATCATTGAAATAGATCTTCAGCGGCACCACGGTCATCCCCTCCCGCTCCACCGCATGGCCGAGCTTGTCGATCTGCCGCTTGTGCAGCAACAGCTTGCGCGGGCGCCGGGTCTCGTGGTTGAAGCGGTTGGCCTCCAGGTATTCGGGAATATAGGCGTTGTAGAGCCACATCTCCCCGGACTTCTGGGCGGCATAGCTTTCGCCGATGGTGGCCTTGCCGGTGCGCAGGCTCTTCACCTCGGTGCCGGTAAGCGCAATTCCGGCTTCGAAAACCTCGCCGATCTCATAGTCGAACCGCGCCCGCCGGTTGTCGGCGGCGATCTTGCGCGGGGCTTCGTTCTTCTTGCTGCTCATGGGGAGAATGTGGTCTCGGCGCACCGCTCAGGCAAGCGGGATGGGGCTGGAGCGCAAGGCTGGGCAGACCGGCGGGGCCGGATCGAGAGCCCCGCGCATCCCGCAAATTGAGGTCCGGCAACGTGCCTCAGTTGATCAGGCCGGCATGCACCATGGCGCTGCGCACCACGGCCCGGGTGGTCTCGGACACCGGCACCATGGGCAGGCGCGCCTCCTCGCTCATCTTGCCCAGAAGCGAGAGGGCATACTTGGTGGGGGCCGGATTGGTCTCAACGAACAGCGCCGTGTGCAGCGGCATCAGCTTGTCCTGGATCGCCAGCGCCGCCTTGAAATCCCCGGCCAGGCAGGCGTTCTGGAAGTCGGCGCACAGGCGCGGGGCGACGTTGGAGGCCACCGAGATGCAGCCGTGCCCGCCATGGGCCATGAAGCCCAAAGCGGTGGCATCCTCGCCGGAAAGCTGGATGAAATCGGTGCCCAGCACCTGCCGCTGAAGCGAGACGCGGGCAAGGTTTGCGGTGGCATCCTTCACGCCGGCGATGTTCTTCAGCTCGAACAGCCGCGCCATGGTCTCCACCGACATGTCGATCACCGAGCGGCTCGGGATGTTGTAGATGAAGATGGGCAGGTCCACGGCGTCGGAGACGGCCTTGAAGTGGCGGTAGAGGCCTTCCTGCGTGGGCTTGTTGTAATAGGGCGTCACCACCAGCAGCGCGCTTGCGCCCGCCTTCTGGGCGTGCTCGGCCAGCGCCACCGCCTCCGCCGTGTTGTTGGAGCCGGCCCCGGCGATGACAGGCACCCGGCCCGCCGCCTGGTCCACGGTCCATTCCACCACGCGGTTGTGCTCCTCGTGGGTGAGGGTGGGGCTCTCGCCGGTGGTGCCGACGGGAACGAGGCCGTGGGTACCCTCGGCGATCTGCCAGTCCACGAAGGCGCGGAACGCCTTTTCGTCGAGCGCGCCGTCGCGGAACGGGGTGACGAGGGCGGTGAACGAGCCGCGGAAGCGGGACGGGGACGGGATGGGCGACATGGCGAACGCCTTGGTTCCTGGCTGATCGATGAGCCGATGACGATTGCGTGATTGCCACCGTCAAGGCGCCCGGGCCGCTCGGGCGAGCGACGGGCGTGGGTCTGAACCCTTAGCCTTTTGCCGGCCCGCTTGAAAGGGGGCTCGCATGGCGGGCCCAGCCCCGCTTTTGCCCCCTTTGCGCGCAATTCTGGTTAGGCTTTCGTCAACATGGCTGGCGGAACATGCGGCGCACGAACGACCCTGTCGAAAACGGCCGCGCCGCGAGGGAGCTTCATGACGCGTGTTTCGAGCCTGATTTCCGTGGGAGCGCTCGCGGTTGCCCTCGCCTGGAGCGGGGCTGCCGCTGCGGCACCGGATTCGCCCCCCATGCCCCCGGCCAAGCCCGCGGCCAAGGATGCGAAGGCCAGCAAGGACGCCAAGCCCGCAGCCAAGGACGCCAAGGCCCCGGCCAAGAGCAGCACAGACAAGAGCAGCACAGACAAGAGCAAGGCCGCCTCCGGCAAGCCCGGGGCAACGCCGGCAAAGCCCGCCACCGCCGCGAAGCCCGCGGCGGGCAAGGCCACGACGGCCCGCATCACCCCTCCCCCGCCGCCCCAGGCTGCGCCCACCGTGGGCGCTTCGGGGCATATTGCCGGGGGATCTCTCGCCACCCTCAAGGTGGCCGTCGCCGCGGCCCGCAACGGCCGTGCGAGCGAGGCCATGGGTGCCGCCCAGCAGCTTGACGATCCGGTGGCGCGCAGTCTCGTCACCTGGCTGGTCATCCGCCACGCCCCCAATGACCTCGGCTTCGACACCATTGCGGAATTCCTGCGCGAAAAGCCCGGCTGGCCCACCCAGTCCACCTTGCGCCGCCGCGCCGAGCGGGTGCTGTTCCAGGAGAATCGCGACCCGGCCAAGGCCCGTGCCTTCTTTGCCGAGCAGCCGCCCCTTTCCGGCGAGGGCAAGGTGGCGCTGGCCCGCTATCTCGTTTCCACTGGCAACCGTTCCGATGCCGCCGACTGGGTGCGCGAGGCGTGGCGCGAGGACGAGCTGAACGAGCTGTTCGAGAACAAGATTCTCGATGAATTCTCCGGCTTCCTCAGCCGCACCGATCACAAGCTGCGCGCCGACCGATTCAGCTACAAGCCCGATCCCGACCGCGCGCTGCGCGCCGCCGCCCGCGCCGGCTCGGATGTGGTGGCCCTCACCAAGGCGCGCATGGCCATCGCCCGCAAGGAGGCGAACGGCGAGAAGCTGTTGGCCCAGGTGCCGTTCACGCTGGCCAATGATCCGGCCTACCTGTTCGCGAAATCCCAGCTGGCGCGCCGGGCCGACAAGCCGCAGGAGGCCGCCCGCGCCCTCCTCGCCGGGGCCGGCGCCGACGCCGCCCGGGCCGACCCGGATGAATGGTGGATCGAGCGCCGCCTCGTCTCCCGCGAGTTGCTGGATGCCGGCGATGCGCAGACCGCCTATCGGGTGGCGGCCACCGGCGTCACCCCCAAGGCCGACAATTACCGCGCCGAGCAGCAGTTCACCGCCGGCTGGATCGCCCTGCGCCACCTCAAGGACCCGCGCACCGCCGCCCAGCATTTCGCCAAGATCGACGACGAGCAGAAACACCCCATCACCCTCTCGCGTGCCTATTATTGGCAGGCCCGCGCGGCCGAGGCCATGGGCGACCGCGGCCGGGCCCATGCGGGCTACGAGGCGGCGGCGCAGTTTTCCGCCACCTATTACGGCCAGCTCGCCCGCACCAAGCTGGGCATGGCGCCGGTGACGCTGCGCGGCACGCCCTCCCCGTCGTTCGAGAGCCGCAACACCTTCGCGCGGCTGGAGCCGGTGAAGGCGATCCGCATGCTCTACGCCATCGGCGAGCGCGACATTCCCCTCACCATCTATTACGATCTGGCTTGGCGCATGGAGGATTCCGCCCAGCTCGCCATGCTCGCCAATGTCGCCGAATCGAACGGCGACGCGCGCGGCGCGCTGGTGGTGGGCAAGGAAGGCCTCGCCGAGGGGCACCCGCTGGAGGCGGAAGCCTTTCCCACCTTCGGCCTTCCGGCCTACACCCCCATCGGCTTCCCCGTGGACAAGGCCGCCATCTATGCCGTGGCCCGGCAGGAGAGCCAGTTCAACCCCCGCACCCTCTCCAGCGCCAAGGCCATGGGCCTGATGCAGGTGACCCCGGCGGCGGGGCGGCAGGTGGCGAAGGAAACCGGCGCGCCCTACAATGAATCCCGCCTGATGAGCGACCAGTCCTACAATGTGCAGTTCGGCGCCGCCGAGCTGGGCGAGCTGGTGCAGAACTACAGCGGAAATTATGTTCTGGTCTTCGCCGCCTACAATGCTGGGCGGGGCAGCGTGGCCAAATGGATCCAGCGCTATGGCGACCCGCGCGACCCGGATGTGGACGTCGTGGACTGGGTGGAATCCATTCCCTTCTCGGAAACCCGCAACTATGTGCAGCGGGTGATGGAGAATTACCAAGTCTACAAGGTGCGCTTCAACATCCCAACCAAGCTCCAGATGGAAGCGGACCTGCGCGGCGGGCGGTGACGGCGCCCGCCTTTTCCCGCCTTCCCCGCTGGTGGAGCGCCATCAACGGACAGGGATGAGTGCTGCGCCTGCCCGTGCGTCGTGAAGCGCCCTCCCTCTGCTGAACAGCGCCGTGGCCAGCCCCCCCGGGGCGTCGCGCAGCCATGACCAGCCGATGGATCGCCATGGCCGGGACATGTTTCGCTGGCCCGCCACCGGCGCCGTCGCGCCCCTCGGACGGCCGTTTTCCTTCTGCCCCTCGGCCCCCTATCTCCGCTTCCGCCCTTCGGGCTCCTGCTCCGGGCGGCCCTCGGCGAGGGCTTTCGCCTGGCCGATCCAGTCCTCCCGCTCGATGCGGCCGGGAAAGGCCAGATAGCTGCCCACCCACAAGGCTTCGTCCGCCGTCCAGCCGGCAATCTGGCGGAAGTGGAAGATGCCGAGGGCATGAAGCCGCCGCTCGTTCTGCGGGCCGATGCCCTTGAGCAGCTTCAGGTCGTCCGCCGTTCCGCCGTCCGGTTCCGCCAGGGTGGGCGGCCGCTGGCCCGGATGACGCTCGCTCTGCGTGGCAGCGCTCGGCGCGGCGGGCGGTTGCGCCCTGCCGGCGCGCGGCGCATCGCCCATGGTGCCGGCAGTGCCCATGAAGCGCGAGAACAGGTCCGGCTCCGCCGGCACCGCAGCCGGAGGGGGTGCGGCCGGCGAACCATGGGGCTCGGCCGGCTCGGCCGCTGGCGCCGCGGGCAGCGGCGGTGCCGGCGGCGCAGGTGCCGGCTCGGCAGGCTCGGTGGGCGCGCAAGGACGCACGGCGGACGGCGGCACCGCTGCCGCTTCGCCGGAAGCCGCCGCCGACCCGGACGGGGCGGCCGGCGCCGCAGCGACTGCAGGCGGCTGGCTCTCCCCGCCCCTGCCGGCCCCGTCCTGGGCGGCCGAAACCACCCCCGCCGCGCCCCGGCGCGGCCGGCGGGCCAGCAACAGACCGAGGCCCAGGCCGAGAAGGAAGGCCAGCGCCAGCAGCAGCAGCGTTTCCACATTGAACGCGGTCATCCCTGCCTCCCCGTTTCACGGCGGCCGAGCACGAAGCCGGTGGCCAGCCCGATGCCGAACGCGCCAAGAAGGTAAGGCCACAAGGCAAGGGCGAGATAGATCACGGCGCGCGCTCCTTCACCTCGAACTCGATGCGCCGGTTCAGCGCCTTGCCGGCTTCCGTATCATTGGGGGCCAGCGGCTGCCCCGACCCGTAGCCCACCGCCGACAGCCGGTCGGTGGCGATGCCTGCGGCGGCGAGATAGGCCAGAACGGCATTCGCCCGCGCCTCGGAAAGCCGCCGGTTGGCCTCCGCATCGCCGGTGCCGTCGGTGTGGCCGGAAATATGCACCACACCATCCGGGCACCGCATCAGCGTGACCGCGAGGCGATCCAGCAGGCCCCGGCTGCGCCTGTCGATGTCCGCGCTCCCGCTCGCAAAGCGGATGGTGCCGCGGGCGAGGAAATCCCCCACCAGCTTCGCACAGGCCGGCGTTGGCACCGGCGGCTGGGGCGGCGCCAGCTCCAGCGCCATTTCCACGGCGAGGGGCGGCTTCACGCCGGCCTTCAGCTCGGCCGCCATCTCCGCCGCGGCGCCTGGCACCAGCACGGTGCCGGAGAGGCGCAGCTGGGTGTCGGCGAGGCTGAGCTCGCCGCCAGCCATGCGGGACAATTGCTCCAGCCCCGCCAGTACCGCCGGCAGGAAACCGGCCGGCGCGCCGCCCCCCACCGCGGAAAGGTCGTTCACCTTCTCCTTCAGGAAGTCGCGTTCCAGGGCAGCGGTGAGGGCCTCGTGGGCCGCTGCGTCGGGATAGAAGCCGGAGACGCTGAGCTTCGCCCCCCTCCCGGCGCACCGAGAAGACATAAGGCGAGATGGTGGGCGGGCGCACATTGTCGGCAATGGCCGATACCCCTTGCGGCGGCGCTTTCGCCGCTTGCATGAGCAGGCGATAGGCGGCCGAATCCAGCGCCTCGCCCGAGAGGGTCACCTGTGTGCCGGAAACGTCCGCGCCCCCCGTGCGCAGCTTGGCAAGCTGGGCCACCGCAAAGCCCGCCGCGCTGACCCACAGTTCCGGTGCCGGCCCGCCGGATGCCAGCTGCATCTCATCCACCACCTGCACCCCGGGGAAGGTGGAGCGCGCGGCGTCGGACAAAAGGCGGCGCGCATCCTCGGAGGGGGCGAATCCGCCAAGGCGCACCGCATCCGCCGTGCGCTCCAACCGCCAGGTGAAGGGCACCGCGCGGGGCGGCTCCACGGCAAAGCGCGTGACCTGGAAGCCCTCCGGCGACGCGCGCCGGGCGGCCATGAGGCGATCGAAGGCGGTGAAGCTGGGGGCCACCCCTTCCACCGCCACCGTGCTGTCGGAGAGGACCACCCGCCCTTCGGGCAGCTGGGCGAGGACCAGCGCGGCATAACGCACCGCCTTGAGCCACGGGTCGGTGGCGGGTGCTCCGTCCGCCAGCCGGGTGTCGTCGGTGATGCCGATTCCCCGCATGGCGGAGGAGAGGGCTGCAGCCACCTCCTCGCGCGCCGCCGCCGAAGGCACGAAGCCGGAGAGGCGCAGCAGATTGCCATTGCGCACCGCGGACCAGGCGAAGGGCGCCGCCACCGGCGGACGCACCGCGAAGCGCGCCAGCGTCATGCCGTCGGGCAGCGGCCCAAGCATGGTCTGCGCCAGCGCATCATAGCTCTCAAGGTCGCGGGCGCGGCCTTCCATGGCCAAGGCGCCATCGGAAATGGTGATGCGGCCGGACGGCAGCTTCTTCAATTGCCCGAGCGCGAAGGCGGCAAGCGCTGCAAAATCCCCCGGCGGCGCGCCACGCGCCCGCACCAGCCGATCCTGCCCGGTGACCTGGTCTCCCCCGGCGCGGGCGGCCGCGACGATCCGGGCCAGCGAGTCGGCGGAGGGCACATAGCCGGCAAGGGCGATGACCCGACCATCCTTCACCGCGCTGAAGGTGAACGGCCGCCGCTCCGGCAGGAGGGTGGTGCCGTCGTGCACCACGCGAACCCCGAACAAGCCCTCCAGCGAAGCACGTACCTTGATCCGCGCCTCTTCCGCCAGCGCCTCGCCCTCAAGGGTGGCATCGCGGCCCGAGAAACGGGCGGCGGCCCAGGATTCTCCCGTGCGCGCGAGGGTTTCCGCCGCGGCGGCGGACAGTGCCTGCTCAATGGGGCCGCGCGCCGTGGCGAGGGTTGCCGCCGCCAGCGCGCACCAGGCGACGAACCCGACGGCGAGCGGCCACCAGCGCCGGAGCCGGCGTCCTTCTCCTCCCGCAGAATCGCCGCGCGGCGCCGCATCGCCGGGATCTCGGCGATCAACTCCCGGGTCCCCGACCACCATGCGCAAAACTCTCCCGTTCCCGCCCGCGCTCCGCCTGCCGGCGCGGCGCCTGCCTGCGCCTGCGCGCATGCACGGCGGCCGGCACCGCTTCATCCGCCGACGCGGCGCCACGCATCGGCGACTTCAGCACATTTATGCGACGATCCGAAAGTCTCAGCACGCGCCAGGAGCGGCAAAGCGTTTCGCAGGGGCCGGCCCATGGCCCGGCAACACGTCCCGGCGGGAAAGGGGCCGGGTTCCGGCACCCGCAGCCGCACGCCGGCACATGGGCCAACCGCTTGCGCGGAGCGTCCGCCGCCAAATATGGGGCCGCGGGGGACCCTGAATAATGCGGATGGGATTCGGACGGCGGGTGGGCATCCGGCGGCACCGGCCGAAACCGGAAGGGACGCAAGCGCCGTGCGGCTGGCGGGCGGGCGAAGCAGGACCGGTGCCGGTCCTTCATGTCCTTTGCCGGGGTCGTTTCCAGCAGCCCCGCACAAACAAAAGGAGCGGGCAAGGCCCGCTCCCTATCCTCTCCGGCAGGCGAGGCTGCACCGCACGGGCGCAGTTCCCGCTCAGAAGTCGCGCGAGACGAACAGCAGCACGCGGTTCGCGCTGACCGAGGCAAGCGCCGGGGAGAAGGCGGTGGGCACCCAGTCCGACGCCTCGTTGAAGGTGTAGTCGTACTGGAGGGCAACGGTGAATTGCTTCACGGGGGCGAAGGCGAGATAGCCGCCCACATTGTAGTTCACCCCGCCCGAGGCGCCGTAGAAGGCCTGCGCGGCGATATTGTTGAAGTCGTAGGCCGCATAGCCGCCGAACAGAGCGGTGCTCCACTTCTCGTTCCAATTGTGAAGGAGCGATGCGGTGAAGTTCCAGCCCGAAACCTTGCTCAGGCCAAAGACGCCGAGAAAGGCGTCCGGGGCGGCATAGGAGCCCGAGGGGTCCTGCAGGCCGAGATAAGAGGTGGCGCCGTCCGCATAAGCCGTCTGCAGGTAGAGCGTATCGTCCTCACCCAGGGCCGGCAGGTTGAACATGATGCCGGCCTGAAGCGCATAGCCCCAGGTATCCTGCGTCACCGTGGTCGGCGCCAGCAGCGAAGAGGCATTCACCAGATGGAGCGCGCCGGAAATCTGCGCGGAACCCCACTCGCCCTCATACTTCAGGTTCGCCACCATGTCCGGGAAGCGGTTGCCGGTCTGGTAGTCTTCATAGACGTCCGGAATGGACGGGTCGCCGGGCTGGATGCCGGAGGCGCGATCGGCCGCGTCTTCGAACGAGAAGCTGGCGCTGAAGCCCTTCCCGAATTCATAGGTGTAGGCGAACAGGTTGAGGCGCACGTCATCGCCAATGGTGCCGGGATCAGTACCGAGTACATTGGCATTGGCGTAGAAGTCGAAGAACGACTGGGCGTGACCGAAGGTGAAGCCGGCAAACTGGACGTAGGCGTTCCACAATTCGATTTCGGTACCGTTCGGGCGGTCCGACCAGGGGTCGGAAGTGCGCCACTTGAACCGGCTCTCGATATAGGACCGCAGGGTGCCGTATTCCGTCTCCGTCCGCGCATCCAGGATGACGCCGGCGGTGGCGATGGAATAGGTGTCGTCATTCTCGGGCGGGTAGTCGGTATAGCTGTTGTAATAACCTTCCGCCCACAAATACCCGCCCACACGCAGGCAGGTGTCCGTGCCGGGGATATAATAGAAGCCCTCGCCCTGGGCCGGGCAGGCGCGCATATAGGTGGCCTGGGCCTTGGTGGGCAGCATGTCTGCCGCGCGCGCACCATCGGCGCCCGACACAAGACCGGTCAGCGCGAACGCCGCAGCTGCCGCAACGGGTCCGGCCAAGCGCCGGCGCTGCAGGAAAGCGGTCGAAAGCATCATAAGAACCCCAAGCGATACATTGTATCGTTTGTCTCATTCGAACGCCGTCGGCACAAGACCCTGGCGACAGCATTTTTACCGCGCGGGTGCGACAGACAGTCCAGGCAACGCCCGCATTACGCAACGGAAGATAAAATAGCCGGCAAGTTGGTATCCGCCTGCCATCTCATTTGTATTCGGGACATCGGACAGCCGAATGACATCTTCCGGGCTAAACACAACGGAGCATTCCGCTCCGAAGCAGCGGCATAGTGCCAAGAATCAACAAGAAATGGAATGGGGTACCGCTATTATAGGATCATTCTAAATTCACATGAAAAAATGCGGCATATGAATACTACGCAGACAAAGAAAAGCTCCGGCGGTTTCCCGCCGGAGCTTCCCGAACCGAGGCTGATGCCGCGATCAGAAGTTGCGCTGCACGCGCACGCCGCCCGACCAGATGTCGGTGGAGCCGCCGACGAGGGCAAGGTTGTTGCCGCCGGTGGAGCTGATGGAGTTGTAGTTGCCGAGCGGCACGGAGCCATCGACCTTGGTGTAGAGAACTTCGGCGCCGATATCGAGGTTCTTCACAGGCGACCAGATGGTGTTCACACCAACCTGCCACATGTTGAAGTTGAAGGCGGCGACGATGTTGTCGGGGGTCTCGTAGGCGAGGTAGCCGGCATACAGGGCCGAGCGCAGGCCCGGGGTCCAGTAGTGACGGAACTGACCCTGCAGAGACCAGCCGGAGGTCAGGCTGTAGTCACCGAAGGTGTTGATCGCGACAGCATCGGCCACCGTGTAGAAGGCGCCGTTGCCGAACAGCGAGCCGCCAACCTGGGTGATGTCGATGGCGCCGACGCCGGTGGCCTTGCCCTGGGCAGTGCCGGAGAGGCCGAGGTAGTTGGCCGCGCCCTCTTCATAGCCAGCCTGGATGAACAGGCTGTCGCCCTTGGCGAGCATCGGGAGCTTGAACTCCACGGTGCCGCCGATGGCCCAGCCCCAGCTGTCCGTGGAGGCAGCGCCGGGGAAGAAGCCGGCATAGAGCGGCTCGGTGGCGACAACCTGGTGCAGGGCGCCAGAGAGCTGGGCAGAGCCCCAGGCCTGGTCAATGCGCAGGTTGGCGACGATATCGGGAGCCTGCTGGCCGCCCTGATAGTTGGTGTAGGTGAGGCCGGTGGCGCCGGTCGCGATGTTGAACACCGGCTGGGCGGTCGAACCGGTCATCTGCACGCCGGTGGTGCGGTTGGCGGCGTCTTCCAGCGACAGGGTCGCGGAGAAGCCGTTGCCGAACTGGGCGGTGTAGGCGGCCAGGGTGGTCCAGGTGTTCGAACCCGCATACGGGGTCGTCATCATATAGTTCAGGCCGGTGTCAAAGAACGACTGGGTGTAGCCGAACGTGAAGCCGGAGAACTGGATGAAGGCACGCTCGAAATAGAAGCCGCTGCCCGAGCCCGAACCGGCGCCGGACTGCGAATTCCACTCCATGCCGAAGCGGACGTAGGAACGCAGGGTGCCGTAATCGGTCTGGGTGCGGGCGTCCATGTCGAACACGCCGCGAACGCGGGTCAGGTAGTCCGAATCATCCGCATCGTTGAACGGATAAGCCCACACACCCACGCCCGGGCCATTGAAGGCGGCGCCGGTGGTGGAAGCAATCGCCGGGTTGAAGGTGCCGACCGCGTTCACATAGGTATCGAAGCGGGCATAGCCGCCGATCTTCAGGCAGGTGTCGGTGCCCGGAATGTAGAAGTAGCCCGCGCCGTAGGCGGAGCAGATCTTCACGTACTCGACCGGCTTCGCCTTCACGGGCAGGTCGGCCGCCTGGGCCCCCACGACCGCGACGAGACCCGCCGCGCTGCCGAGGAGAAGGCTCTTCACCATCTTCATCGTGACCTCCAAGTTTGGTTCCGAGGGAGCGAGTTCCGCTTCGCCGGTGCGGCTGCACCCCGAGAGGGTTCTTGCCCCGATTCCCATTCACACGTCCAAATCGCTTCTTCGAACACCACCGAACGTGTGATGGGCGACCGGGGACTGCCCCCCTTCGTCGCAAAGCCAACATACAAAAGGCCGACCTGTGATCAATCGAAACGGTACAGATCACGCCTCCAAAAGGGTGGTTTTCCGGTGAGTGTTGCAGGAATGGCACTCCCGGTTTTGACCTACCAAAATACCGGACTGCCCGCCGCAGGCAGGCCCTGGCAGGGCCAGGCAAGGGGCTGCCTTCATTTGATTTTTCGTGAATGGGGTGGCGGAGACGGAGGGATTCGAACCCTCGAGACCCTTTTGGGGGTCTGCTCATTTAGCAAACGAGTGCCTTCAGCCTCTCGGCCACGTCTCCCGCTGCCCTTCCTATGCCGAACACCGGCGGCCTTTGCAAGGCGCGCGCTCAGTCCTTTGCCGGGAAATGTGACTTCTCCTCGACGATCGCCGAGCCCACCAGCAGGTTCACCTGCCGTTTCAGCGCCGCGCGCCGGTCATTCTGCAGGTAGACGGACCGCGCCAGCTCCACGAAGGCAGAATCGAATCTGCCTTCCGCCTCGCAGGCCCGCAGATCGTCCTCCACCTGCCACAGGCGCCGGTTCACCTCGGCCAGGGCCGCGGTGAGCTGCGCCACCTGCGGGCCGATTCCATGCTCGTCGCGCAGGCTCACCAGCAGGGAAAGCTCGCGCAGCACGTTGGCCCGCGCCTGCGCATCGGCAATGTGCGCGGCCTTGATCTCCAGAATGGTGATCTTGTCGATCAGCTCGCCGGCGGAAACCGGGGCCAGGATGAGACGGTCCCCCGCCCCCATCACGCCGCCTCGCCCTTCATGTCGCACACCATGCGGGCCATGCGGGCGAACACGTCCGACCAGTCCCCCGCCCGCGATTGCCGCACCAGTTGCACCGTGCCGTAGAGCGGCGTCGTCTCGCCCGCCCGCCGCCAGCGCCAGTCCGGGACGGCGCGCAGCCCCACCAGGGTGCGCACGCCGCGCGCGCCCGCCAGATGGGCCAGGGAGGTGTCGGTGGTCACCACCAGGTCGAGGTGATGCAGCAGCGCGGCGGTATCCAGAAACGTTCCATCCGCATCCCAGTCCGGCCCGAGACGGACGATTCGCTCGGCGAAGGTGCAGGTGTCGAGCTGCTCCGTCCCCACCCCGCGCTGCAGGCTCACCAGCCGCACGCCGGGCAGCGCGGCAAGCGGGGCGAAAGCCTCCAGCGGCGCCGAGCGGCCGATGTCCACCGTGGGCGAAGGGTCGCCCTGCCAGCAGATGCCGATGGCGAAGCCTTCGCCTGCCAGCTGCTGCCAGCGGCCGATTCGCGCGGGATCGGCCGTGAGGTAGGGCGCGCGGGGCCAATCGGCGGGATCGGGCGCGATCAGGCCCGGCAGGCTCGCCAGGGGAACCCAGCGCAGCCCCGGCCGGGAGACATCGACGCCGGAGAGGTCGGTCGTCACCGAAATGCGGGCATCAATCCGCGCCAGCAGCGGCACATGGCGTTCCTTGGTCACGAATCGCGCCGCAATGCCCCGGTCGGCGAGGAGCCGCAGCAGCCGGCCGAACTGGATGAGGTCGCCGATCCCCTGCTCGCCAAGCACGATCAGTTCGTCCGGCACCTCACGTCCGTCCCAGCGGGTGAACGGCAGTGGGCGATAGGGCGGCGGCAGGAAGGAGGATCGGCTCTCATAGCCGGCCCAGCCCTCCGCCCAGCGCCCTTCGGCGAGGTCGTCGCAGGCGCGCAGATAAAGCGCCATGGGGAAGGCAGAATCCGCCTGCAGCGCCGCATCCACCAGCGCGCGGGCTTCCGCCGCCTGGCCCGCATCGGCAAGCAGGCGTGCCTTGGTGGTGAGGGCCGGCGGCGACGCGCCCTCCGCCTCCAGCGCCCTGTCCACGGCGGCAAGGGCGCCGTCCCAGTCGCGCTGCTCGCGCCGCACCTCGGCCAGTTCCTGCCACACCGGGATCGCGCCGGGATTGCCGGCCAGCACCACCTCGCACAAAGCGCGGGCGGCCGCATGGTTGCCCATCTGCCGCTCGGTGCGGGCCAGCGCCGCCTGGAATGCGGCATGGCCCGGCGCATGGGTGACCGCCGCCGCGAATGCGTCCCGCGCCCCGGCCACATCCGCCTGGCCGGCAAGGGCCTGGCCCTTCAGGAAATGGGCATCGCCCAGATTCGGCGCGAGGCGCAGCGCGGCTACGGCCGTGGCGGCGGCATCCTTGAAGCGGCCCAGCTCCAGCAGGGCGCCGCCCTTGGAAAGAAGGTGGCGCGGCTCCCACGGCTGCAACTCCACCAGCCGCTCGCAATCGCGCAGCGCATCCTGCGCCCTTCCCAGGCGGGACAGGGCAACCGAGCGGTTGGCAAGGGCTTCCACCCCCCGCGGATCAAGCGCGAGAACCCGGTCGAAGCGGGCCACGGATTCGGCGAGACGGCCGAGCCGCACCAGCATGTTGCCGGCGAGGTAGTGCGCCTCCTTCAGGGCCGGGTCCAGCACCGCCGCGGCCTCGAAGGCCGACAGCGCGCGCTCCCACTTGCCGTCGCCCTCCAGCGCGGCGCCGAGCAGGAGGTGGGCATGGGCATTGGAGGGGTGGTCCTCCCGCGCCTTGCGGGCGGCGATGAACGCCTCCCGGGGCTTGCCGGCCTGCAACAGCGCCATCACCAGCAGCCGCTGCACATCGAAGACCGCCGGCTGCGCCCGCAACAGGCGCCGGTAGATGCCGATGGCTTCCTCGAACCGGCCTTCTCGGTGCAGCGCGGTGGCGCGGCCGAATTCGGCGCGCACATCTTTGGACATCGGCGCTCCTCGCCTCAAACGGGGCAGCCCTTCATAGAGCACGTTTACGTCACATTGCAGTGCAATCTGGACGGCAGTCGTGTCCGTCCCTCAATTTCGCCGGCGCAGCACCGACGGCATCCCCGAGACGGCGCAGTCATGGACCCGCGCCCTGCCCCGCCGCGCCATTCGTGCCGGGCGGCTGCAGCCCGTGCAGCCTCAGCTGCGGGCCCGCTGCCCGAACAGCACGGCCTGCGCGTCCTTGTCCCTGGACAGGTCGGCCCTGGCCCGCTCCTCGGCGTTCACCGCCAGGCCGCGCTGCACCGCCGGACGCGCCAGAACCCGTTCGATCCAACCCTTAAGATGCGGAAACTCCGTGATATTCTGCCCCTGCCGCTCCCAGAGCTTGGCCCAGCCGATGCACGCCATGTCGGCGATGGAATAGTCCCCGGCGAGATAGTCGCGGTCCTTCAGGCGGCTGTTCATCACCCCGTAGAGGCGGTGCACCTCGTTGGTGTAGCGCTCGATGGCGTAGGGGATCTTCTCCGGCGCATAGATGCGGAAGTGGTGCGCCTGCCCGGCCATGGGGCCGAGCCCGCCCATCTGCCAGAACAGCCACTGGTCCACCTCCACCCGGCCACGCTCGTCGGCGGGGTAGAACTGGCCGGTCTTGCGGCCGAGATACTGCAGGATGGCGCCCGATTCGAACACCGAGATGGGCGCCCCGCCCGGCCCCTCGGGGTCGATGATGGCGGGGATCTTGTTGTTGGGGGAATGGGCCAGGAATTCCGGCTTGAACTGGTCGCCCTTGCCGATGTTCACGAGCTTGACCTCGTAGGGCAGGCCGCATTCCTCCAGCATGATGGCAACTTTCCATCCGTTGGGGGTCGGCCAATAGTACAGCTCGATCGGCGAAGCCTGGACGACAGCCATGGTGCGCTCCCTGCGGCCGATCCCGCGGCCGAGCGGTAGAGGTAGACACAGGCCCATGCCAGGGCAAGAGCCATAAGGATGGCGCCATGAAGATGGAGCCGTGATGCGGTAACCGCGAGGGCCGGAGCTGTCCAAAGGGGGCGAGCCGCCGCCCCCTCACCTGTGTGTGGCGCCGCGCCCGCCGCCTCCGGCCGCATCGGCCCGCCGCATCAGCGGCACAAGGGATCGTCCGGCGGCAGAATGGTCATCTGCCAGTCGCTCCAGCGATGGGGATTCATCATGGGCGACCACCATTTCACCGACATTTCGAGGGTGTTCTGCCCGGCCGGCGGCAGCAGCAGCCGGGGCAGGCCGTTGACGATGCCGGTGACCCGGGCGCAGCCGGTGGCCTCCCGCGCCGGCGGGCGATATTGCAGCTCGCGCACGATCACCACCCGGGCCCCGGGAATGGCGGCGCGCAGCCGCCCGGCGGAGGTGCGGTCGTCGGCCACCAGCGTCGGTGCCGGCCCGAGCCGGCCGGCGATGGCGGCGCGCAGCTTGTAGAGCGGCTCGGCCGCCATGCAGCGCCCGCACAGGCGCGGGTCCGGCCACAGCGGCACGGCCATGCGCGCCACCATGACCCCCAGGCTCGCCGCCGCCAGCAGGCCCAGATAGAGGCCCACCCGCTTGCGCCAGCCGCCGAGCCGCTCCAGCTCCGCGAACAGATAGACCGGCAGCAGCAGCAGGAACACGTGGAAGTAGCGGTCCCGCAGGCTGGTGGTGCCCACGGCGATGGTCCCGGCCAGGGTGACGACGATGCCCGCGACGATGATGGTGCGCAGCACCCGCCGCGCGGGACCCCGCGCGCCATCGTCCGGCGCGGGCCCCTCGCCGCGGTTGGAGGGCAGGAACACCACCGCGATGAGAAAGACCAGCGGGAGCACATAGCCGCCGAGCGCGCTCACCACGGAGGCGAGCACATCGTCCCAGCCGGCGCCCGTGGCGCCGATGGTCTGGGCGGTGGCCGCCGCCACGTCCTGGTCGAGCCGGTAGAGCGCCCAGCCGTAGATGACGAGCGGAACCGCAGCGGCGGCGAGGGTGAGGCCGATGCGCCGGTCGAACAGCACGCGGCGATAGGCCGGCTCGATCAGGCAGGCGACCAGAAGCACGCCCAGGAAGGCGGCGAAGCCGAACTTGCCCAGGAGCCCCACTGCGATCCAGGCGCCGAGGCTGGCATAAAGCCCCGCGCTCCTGCGCTGGGTCAGCGCCGTGAGGGTGAGGAAGGCGCCGGCGATGGCCACGATCATCACGTTGGAATGGGTGAGGATGCGATGGCTGTGATAGCCGATCACCCAGATGGCCGAGAGCGAGAAGGTGGCCAGCGCCTGCAGCCGCGGATCGCCGATGACCCGGCGCGCCACCCGCCACACCAGCATGGCGCAGGCGAACAGCAGAGCGTAGCGCAGCACGGCGAAGGACAGCGCCCCGGTGCCCACCACCCGCTGCAGTCCCCACAGGAGCCAGTCGAAGAACGGCGGGTTGCGCGGGACGTAGGAGAGCTCCAGCGACTGGACCATGTAGCTCTCGATGGCGTCGTCCGCATTGATGGCGATCTCGAAGAAGATCGCGATCAGAGCATGGATCAGCATCCAGCCGCCGACGATGAGCGTCACGCCCGCAGGCCGGGCCCAGAACGGCACCGGGGCGAAGGCGGAAGTCTCGTCGCTGCGCGCGTCCTGATGGAGATGGGGGGCAGTCACGGCGATGGGGCGCTCCGTATGTCGGCGGGGCCTCTATAGACGCGCCGGCGGCGCCGCGCCACCTGGGGGCTGGTGCCGCCTGGGGGCTGGTGCCGGCTGGGGGCTGGTGCCGGCTGGGGGCATGCCTGCCGGCTGGGGCTGGGGGCCTGCTGCGGGCCCGGTGCAGCATCGCCGCAGGCGCTCATTTCTCCTTGTCCGCGCTCCGCGAACCTCTAGCCTGCCGCCATCACGCCACCGGAGGTCCGCCCGTGAGAGTCCTTGTCTTCCAGCACGTCGCCGCCGAGCATCCCGGCAGCTTCCGTGACCTCATGCAGGCGGACGGCGTGGCCTGGGATGCCGTCGAGCTGGACGAGGGGGAGAAGATCCCCGCCCTGGAGGGCTACGACGCCCTCATGGTGTTCGGCGGCCCCATGGATGTGTGGCAGGAGGAGGAATACCCCTGGCTCGTCGCCGAGAAGGCCGCCATCCGCGCATGGGTTGCGTCGGGACGCCCCTATCTGGGCGTCTGCCTCGGCCACCAGTTGCTCGCCGATGCCCTCGGCGGCAAGGTGGGCCTGATGCCGGGGCCGGAAGTGGGCGTCACCGACGTGCGCCTCACGCAAGCAGGGCTTGCCTCGCCCCTGTTCCAGGGCCTGGCGCCGAGCTTTCCCACTCTTCAATGGCACGGAGCGGCGGTGCTGGCCCTGCCCGAGGGCGGGCAGATCCTGGCCGAGAACGACCATTGCCCCATCCAGGCCCTGCAGGTGGGCCCGCGGGCGTTCGGCATCCAGTATCATGTGGAGCTGACCGACGAGACCGTGCCCGAATGGGGCGCGATCATCGAATATCGCTGCGCGCTGGAGGCCATCACCGGCTCCGGCGGCCAGGTGGTGCTGGAAGCCGCCACCCGGGAGAAGATGCCCGTGTTCCGCGCCGCCGCAGCGCAATTGTACCGCAACTTCCGCGGCACCTGGGGCTGAGCCGGAGCATTTCGGGGCCGAACCCGGCAGCCGCGGGAAGCCCCTCCCTCACCGCCCCTGGCGCAGGGCGGTGAGCACCACGAGGGAGGCGTAGCCGTCGGCCGGGGTGATGCCCGCCTTCTGCTGGAACGCCCGCACCGCGCGCATGGTGTCGGTGCCCACCCGGCCGTCGGTGCCCCCGGTGTTGAATCCGGCGGCGGTCAGCCGCTGCTGCACCTCCTGCACCTCGGCGAGGGTCAGCGCCCGCTCGCCGCCGGGCCAGGGCGTCACGAACGCCCCCTCCCCCATGATGCGGTCGCCCAGATGCACCACGGCGAGCGCATAGTTGGACGACGGATTGTAGGACCGCACCGCGTAGAAATTGTGCAGCAGGAGCAGGGCCGGCCCGCCCTCCCCACCCGGCAGCCACAGCCGCGCGGGCTCGTCATAGCCGGCGAGGGACTGGCCCTCGACGGTGACGAGGCCAAGCTCGCCCCACTGGCCGAGGGGCCGGCGCGTCTTGTTGTCCGCCAAGGCGGCGTTGAAGCCGGCGGGCAGCTTCACCTCGAAGCCCCACGGCTCGCCTCGGCGATATTTGCCACGCTTCACCAGGTAGTTGGCGGTTCCGGCCAGGGCATCGTCCGGCTTGCCGAAGGGCGAGATGCGCCCGTCGCCGTCGAAGTCCACGCCCATGTTGAGCCACACCTCGGGCATCCACTGGGTGTGCCCCATGGCCCCGGCCCACGAGCCGGTCATCTCCTGCGGCGTGCCCCAGCCGCGCTCGACGATGACCAAAGCGTTGAGCAATTCCGCTTCCCAGTATTTGCGCCGCCGCGCATCGCCCCAGGCCAGCGCCGCGAGGGAGGGGAAGATGGGCTTCATGTGCTTGGGGTTGGAGAGGACATCGCCGAAGGCGCTCTCCATGCCCCAATAGCCCAGCATCACCCGGCGATCGACGCCGAACGCCTTTTCGATGCGGTCGAGGAGGCCGGCATATTGGCGCGCGCGTTCCTTGCCGGTGGCGATGCGCCAGTCGGAGACGCGGCGGTTGAGATACTGCCAGGTCAGCTCGGTGAATTCCGGCTGGGCGCGGTCCTGCGCATAGACGCCGGTATCCGGCTTCAGCCCGGCGAACACACTGTTATAGGTGGCATCCGAGACGCCGCGGGCACGGGCGCGGGCGCGGAACGTCTCCACCCAGCGGGGAAACGGCTGGGCCGCCTTTTGGGCGAAGGCCGGCGCGATGCCGGCAAGGCCTGCGCCCACAAGGCCCAGGGTGAAGGCGCGACGGTCGATGCGTGGCGTCATGGGGCCTCCGGGGCGCGATCAGCAGGCAGCGGCGAAGAGGCCGGCGGTTGCAAGGACCTGCGGCGCGGCGACGGCGCGGCCGATGATGGCGGAGATCCGCTCGGCCTCCAGAGGCCGCAGGGTGGAGACGATGCGCACCGGGCCGGCATCCATCACCGCGCCCGGCGCACCGATGAGCTGCGTGACCCGCCGGGCGATGGCCGGGGCCGGGTCGATCCACCGCACCGGCCACGGGGCCAGCCGCTCCAGCCGGTCGAGGATGAGGGGATAATGGGTGCAGGCCAGCACCACGGTATCGGTCCGCCGGCCGCCGGCAGAGACGAAGCAGGGGGCAATCTCCGCGGTGATGTCCGCATCGTCCACCTCGTCCCCCGCCATGGCGGCTTCGGCGAGGCCGGCGAGGGCGTCGCTGGGCACCAGCGCCACGTCGCAGCCCACGGCGAATTCGCGGATCAGGGCGGCGGTATAGTCGCGGCGCACGGTGCCCGGGGTCGCCAGCACGCTCACGCGCCGGGTCGCCGAGGCGGCGCACGCCGGCTTCACCGCCGGCACCGTGCCCACGAACGGAACGGTGTGGCGCGCCCGCAGCGACGGCAGCGCGAGGGTGGAGGCGGTGTTGCAGGCGATGACCACCAGATCCGGCGCAACCTCGCCGATCAGCCGGTCCATCACCTGGGAAACCCGCGCCACCAGCATCTCGTCGGACAAGGCGCCATAAGGGAAGGCGGCATCGTCGGCGGCATAGACGAAGCGTGCGTCCGGCCGGGCGCGGGCCACCTCGCGGAACACGGAGAGGCCACCTACGCCAGAATCGAACACGAGAATGATGGGCGCCGCGGCGCCGGGCAGGGCTGGACGGGGCGACACGACAGATCTCTCGATGGCAGCAGCGACGGACGCCATGGCTTATCCTCGACAGCGCAGGCGAGATTGTGACGCCCGCACCGTAAAGGAAGGATGATCGCCGGCCGCCCCGACGGCCGCCGAGGCCTCAGCCCTGGGTTTCCGGCGTGCGCAGCACCAGCCCGTCGAGTTCGGCGGTGAGCTTGATCTGGCAGGAGAGGCGGGAATTGGGCCGCACGTCCGTGGCGAAGTCCAGCATGCCCTCCTCCATCTCGGAGGGCGCGCCGACCTTTTCGGTCCAGGCCTCGTCCACATAGACATGGCAGGTGGCGCAGGCGCACGCCCCGCCGCATTCGGCGACGATGCCGGGCACGCCGTTGCGGATCGCCGTCTCCATGGCGGTGGCGCCTTCCGGGCCTTCCACCGCGTGGGACGTGCCGTCGAATTCGATGAAGGTGATAGCAACCATGTAGAATGCCGCTGACTGACCGTTCACGTGCCGTGGCGACGGAGGGTGGGGGGGAAATGGCTTCGGCACCGAGGCCCGGCAAGGGCTATAACCGCAAGCGCCGCCTCGCGCCAGCACCGATGCCGGGGCGCCACGGCCGTTAACGATATCTTCATATTCGTGGCACGGGCGGTTCAATCCGCAGCGCGGCAAGTCTAGGATAAGGAAGCGTAAACCAATTCCGTGGGGCCATCGGGGCTGCGGGAGGGTGTGGGTACTGGACTCGGCGTCGCGTGGGCGGAACAAACCGCCCGGGCCGCCGTCGAAGGCAGAGGCGACAGCGAGATGAAGACTCCGAAGAAGATCCAGGACCCGACCGAGGCGGCTCTGTCGGCCATCCAGGAGGCTCTGACGCTGGAACTCGACACCGTGGCGCCAGGCGCGGCGGCGAAGGGGGCGGAACCGGCCATCCCGCCGGATCGCGCCTCCCCCATTGATCGCCCCCTGCCCGCCGTTCCGCCGCGGGAGCAACGCCCCATCAACCGCCGGCCGCGCCCCCCCGAGGCCGACGCCCGGCCGGAAGGGCGCCCCGAGGGCCGGCGCGAGGGCCCGCCCCGCCGTGGCCTCGACCCCGAGCGCCGCGCCGCCAACGACGATCGCCAGACCATCGGCCAGCTCCTCGGCCAGTTGCAGCGCCGCCCCGCCCCCACCGCCTATTACTGGGCCGCGGGCGGTTCGCTGCTGTGGATCATCGTCGGGATCATCTTCGCCTACACCGTCCACCGGGGCCTGCTGGCCAGCTCCAACGGCCTGGAATCGCTGGTTGAATCGCCGGCCCTGCTGGGCATCTTCGCCGGCATCCTGCTGCCGCCTTTGGCCTTCTTCGGCATGGCGAGCGTGATGCGCCGCTCCCAGGAACTCCAGGGCATCGCCCGGTCCATGACCGAGGTGGCGCTGCGCCTCGCCCAGCCGGAATCCATCGCCACCGAGACCGTGGTCACCGTGGGCCAGGCGGTGCGCCGCGAGGTGGCGGCCATGGGCGACGGCATCGACCGCGCCATCTCCCGCGCCGGCGAGCTGGAAGCCATGGTGCGCGCCGAGGTCTCGGTTCTGGAACGCGCCTATGAGGAAAACGAGGTGCGCATCCGCACCCTCATCGAGGAGCTGCAGACCGAGCGCCACAACATCCAGATCGAGACCGAGCGCCTGCGCGAGGGCCTGCTGGGCGCCGAGGCCATGCTTTCCAACGAGGTCAAGGACGTCGCCGACCGGCTCCAGGGCACCATGATGGAGGCCAGCGAGCAGGTCACCGAGATCCTCGGCCAGAAGGGCGAGCACATCACCGCCGCCCTCGCCCGGGTGGGCGACAGCATGATCGACAGCCTCACCACCAAGGGCGGCGAGTTGATCGACCGGCTGCAGCTCACCGGTTCGGACATCCGCCAGGATCTCGCGGAGTCCGGTGACGTGCTGGTGCACACCCTGAAGTCGCGCACCGACGACCTCGCCTCCAACCTGCTCTCCACCACCTCCGACGTGGCCCAGCTCATCGACCGCTGGGGCGACGACATCACCGCCAACATCGACCGCCTGAAGTCCGGCATCGGCGACACGCTGGCCGACAACAGCGGGCGCCTCGCCGACAGCATCGACGTGCGGGTGGCCGAGGTGAACGCCGCCTTCCGCGCCACCAGCGAAGCGGCCGTGCTCGACTTCTCGTCCCGCGGCGGCGAGCTCGTGAAGAAGCTGGAGGAAACCGGCGAGCGCGTGGCCGAGACGCTGGCGGTGCGCGGCACCGACCTTGCCGACCGCATCGAAGCCACCGGCAACCGCATCTACGAGGCGGTGGCCGTGCGCGGCGACGATCTGCAGCACCGTCTCGCCGACACCGGCGACCGCATCGCCCAGTCCCTCGACCGCTCCTCCAACCACGTGGTGGCGGCGCTGGTGGACAAGGGCGACGAGATCGCCTCCTCCCTCAACAATGCCGGCTCCGACATGACCGAGCGCCTGTCCATGGTGGCCAACGAGGTCACCAAGGCCATCGGCGCGCGCGGCTCGAAGGTCACCGATGCCTTCCGCGAAACGGCCGACATGCTGGTGGCCACCATCGGCACCAAGGGCGACGCCATCAAGGAGATGCTCACCGCCCGCCTGAAGGCGATGGAGGAAACCATCACCGTGCGCGGCACCGAGCTGGCCGACCGCATGCAGCACGACGGCACCGCCCTCGCCCGCGTCATGCAGGACGGCGTGAAGGCCTTCGACACCACCGTGAAGGTCCATGCCCCCGAGCTGGTGGACCAGATCAGCCACCGCGTCGCCTCGGTGAACGAGAACCTGCGGGCGGCCACCGCCACCCTGGACGAGCGCCTCACCTCCACCACCAACACCGTGACCAGCGTCATGGACCAGCGCATCGCCCGCATCGAGCAGACGCTGGACCAGCGCGCCCAGAGCCTGACCGAAACGCTGGCCACCCGCACGGTGACCCTCGCCCGCACCATCTCCGACGGCACCCGGAACGCCACCGACTCCCTCGACAAGTCGATGGAGACCCTGGAATCCTTCTTCGCCACCCGCAGCAAGGCGCTCGGCGACGTGCTCACCGAGCGGGCCGAGGCGGTCCACCGCAACATCGGCAGCCGGGCGCAGGAGATCGCCTCCGTGCTGGACGGCCGCGTCCATCGCATCGAAGAACTGGTGCTCGGCCGCCTCGATGGTGTCGCCACCTCCCTGGAAGTGCGCGGCTCGGCCATCGCCGACGCCCTCGTGGGCCGCATCGAGAACGTCTCCGGCGCCCTGCGCTCGGAAGCGGTGGAGGTGGAGCGCTCGCTCTCCCTGCTCTCGCAGAATGTGGGCCGCACCCTCACCGAGCATTCGGAGAAGGTGGCGGACGCCCTCGGCACCCGCCTCACCGAGATCGCCCACCTCATCGACGACAAGAACGGCACCTTCCTCGCCGCCCTGGAGCGCACCAGCCAGCGCGCCGTGGCCGAGATCACCGCCACCAACACCTCGCTCAAGAGCGACGTGGGCGCCATCATCGAGCGTCTCGCCGAAGCCAACTCCACCTTCCAGGGCGCCATGACCAAGGCGGTGGGCAATCTGGAGGACTTCTCCGGCAGCTTCGCCCAGCGGGTGGAGGGCTTCAGCACCACCGTGGACGGCATCAGCCACAGCGCCGATCTCACCGCCCAGCGGTTCGAAAGCCAGATCAAGGGCCTGCGGGAGGTTTCCAACGGCGCCCTGGCGCAGATGTCCGAGCTGTCCAACCGCCTGGAGCAGAACAGCCGCCTGATGGACGAGGCCACCCGCGCCCTGGGCAGCGCCCACAACCGGGTGGACGAGACCCTCACCGCCCGGCGCGCGGCCATCGAGGATCTCACCGCCACCATCGGCCAGCGCGTGGCCGACATGGACACCCGCCTCGCCAGCTTCCACTCCATGCTGGACGAGACCTTCAAGACCGCCCAGAACCGCGCCCGCCAGATCGCCGGCGTCGTCTCCGAGGCCACGTCGGGCTCCACCAAGACCATCGAGACCCAGATGGAACTGGTGCGCGTCGCCGCCGATGCGGAACGCGAGCGCACGGCGGCCGCCCTGCGCGAGACCTACGCCGCCGCCCTGGACGACGTGCAGCGCCTGTTCGGCGAAACCGGCAACCGCTTCACCCAGGTGGCCGGGGACCTGAAGCGCGTCGCCGAGGACGTGCAGCACGCCATCGCCCTCGCCCGCGAGGAGATGAAGCGCGGCATCCTGGAACTGCCGGCCGAGACCGAGGCCAGCGCCGCCACCATGCGCCGCGCCGTCGCCGAGCAGATCAAGGCCCTTGCCGAGCTGAACGAGATAGTCGCCCGCCAGGGCCAGGCCCTGGACGTGGCCGAGGCTTCGGCCCGCACGGCGGTGCAGGACATCGCCCGCAGCTCGGTGGCCCGCGAGACCTCCACCACCCGCGAGGCGGCCCCGCTCGGGCGCAGCCGTGCGGATGCCCCCGCCGAGGCACGCCGGCCCGCCGCCCCGCCGGCGCCCACCCGCCGCGCCGAGGCCGAGCGCCCGGCGCCCCGCCCCGCCGCCCGCGAGGCCGGCGAGGAACGCGACGGCTGGCTCTCCGAGCTGCTCGCCCGCGCCTCCGACGACCTCGGCGACGCCGGCCGGCGCAGCCCCCGCGCTCCCGGCGGTGTGGAATCCCTCGACGCCCTCTCCACCGACATCGCCCGCATGATGGACCATCAGGCGGCGGTGGAGATGTGGGACCGCTACAATGCCGGCGAGAGCAATGTCTTCTCCCGCCGCCTCTACACCCAGCAGGGGCAGCAGACCTTCGACACCCTGCGCCGGCGCTACCGCGCCGACGCCGGCTTCCGCGACACGGTGGACCGCTACATTGCGGAATTCGACCGCCTGCTGGAGCAGGTTGCCGCGGACGACCGCGACGGCGCCCTGACCCGGACCTATCTCACGTCCGACACAGGCAAGGTCTACACGATGCTCGCCCACGCCTCCGGCCGCTTCGAGTGAAGCGGCCGGTGCGGCACGCCAGGATCTTCCGTCCCCGCCCCCAGACGGTATCATAAAGGGGCCGGCGATCCTGAGCGGACCGGCGGGCCGCAACTGACGCCTCACGCCTGCGGAGCATTCTTTCCATGAAGACTATTATCTGCGCTGCCTATGCCGGTGGACAGGGCAAGACCACCCTTGCCCAGATGGTTTATGCGGCCCTGAGAAAGCGCGAGCTCGCCTACAAGCTCGTCGCGGCCGATTTCACCGACGGCACCGGCCATTCCAAGATCGGCAAGTTCTTCCCCACCAAGGTGCTGGAGCTGGGCATCGGCTCCGCCCTCGGCTCCGGCAAGACCGAGAACGACGCCAACGCGCCGCTGCGCTACTGGGACCGTTTCGGCGGCCTTCTGCTCACCGGCGGCGCAGTGCTCGATCTCGGCGCCAATGTGGTGCCCCAGCTGGTGCAATGGGCCCACCATCGCCGCGTGACCCACATCATGCAGCAGCGCAATTCGCCGGAAATCGACCTGCTGGTCATCACCAAGCCCGAGACCCATTCCATCGAGAATGTCGCCACCCTCATCGAGGACGTGGTGGTGGGCAACGCCCTGCCGGTGGCCAACGTGATCATCGTCGAAAATGAGGTGGGCGGCTCGTTCGAGGGCCACGACCTGTCGCGCATCGAGCGGGCCGGTGCCGGGCGCAACCTCCATTTCATCAAGATTCCGCGCTGCTATTCCGAGCTTTGGCCGCACCTGGAGCGCACCTTCACCCCGGTGGAAGATGCCCTCTCCGCCACCGAGACCGAGCTGGCGGAAAAGTTCGGGATCGAGATCTGGGCCGCCTATGCCGGGCTGATGGACCTTCGCACCTGGGCCGACGAGGTTTATGCGCAGTTGCACAAGGTGGGCATCTGAGGCCTGAAGGCCACGCCGCCGCGCCGGACACCCCGCATGCCGCGGGTGCCTGGCGCGGCGCGGTGTCCCCGGCATTTCATGGCGTCCGACACGCCCCGCCATCGCCGGGCCTTTGGGCCTGGCCGGCGCAGGCCGCCCCAGGAAACGGATGGCGGGTGTTTGGACGACCGCCGATAGCTCTCAGTCGCGCCCGGCTTCCGGCGGCTGCCAAGGCTGGCGCGGACCCGGCGCGTTCGATGACGATCGCCCTCAGAACCGGCTTGAGGCCCACCGCACCATGGCCACCAGCACCTGGTCGGCCGCCGTGTCCAGCGCTGCGGTGGCGGCCTGCCCGGCGGTGGAGGCGGCCGGCACGCCAGCCTTGAACACATGGGCGGCGAGAATGCGCCCGCTCTGGCTGCCGATGAGCTTGGCGGACAGTTCCACCACGGCCACCGGCCCCTCATCGGTGATGCGCAGGGCGAAGGTGCGGATGTCGATGACGAGCTGGTAGTCCGCCGTCACGCCGTCGCCCGGCCGGGCGACGCGGCGCAGCTTGCTGCCGTTCTCGAACGCCTGGATGGTGCGGGCCTGCAGCAGGGCCGGCAGGTTGTCGCTCCATTGCGCGTCGGCCAGATAAGCCACCTGCCCGGGGCCGGGCTCCACCACCACCTTGTCCGTGTTCAACACCGCGAGCGCCGAGGGCGCCACCACGATCAACTGCCCCGAGCCGCCGCCACCGCCGGCGGAGAAGGCGCCCGGCGCGGACAGGCTGTAGGTGGGCACGGGGGTGGAGCCGCACCCGGCCAGGGCAGCAGCGAACACGGCCGCAAGCATCATCCGGGCGCGTCGAGAGACGGCGCCGGCCAGGATGGCTGAAAAGCTCCTGCGAACGTCGATCATGATCCGCTCATCGCCCATATTTGGGAATGGAAGTGCCGCCGCCAAGGATGAATTGCTGCGGGTTGCGCTCAAGGTTCTTCAGCACCCGGTCGATCTCCGACAGCGTCCTGCGGCCGTCGGTGGCCAGCGCCTCATACTGGCGCAGGCCCGGCCCGGTGAAGCGGCTGATCTCTGCGGTCAGCAGCGCCGTGCGCTGGTCGAGATTGTCGGCGAGGCGCCGCACCGAGGAGGCCGCGTCGGTGGCCTGCATCAAAAGCCCGTCCTTGTCCTCGGAGGCGTGCTGCAGGTTCACCACCACCTTGTCCACCCGCTCCGCCACCCCGTTGAGCTGCTTCACCAGGACGTTCGCCTGCTCGATCAGGGACTGCACGTCGCCGGACTTCTCCGCCACCGCCTTGGAGAAGACCTCGATATTGCTGATGATGTCCCGGATGTGGTCGGGATTGATGGCCTGGATCACCTTGTCGATGCGCTGCAGGGCGCCCTGGGCGGTGTTGATGAGGCCCGCCATGCCGGCACCGCCGTCGGCGACGATGCGGGGAAAGCCGTTGGGGCCGGGAGGGATCGGCCCGGCGCCCGGGCTGCCGCCGCGGAGGGACACCGCCACGATGCCGGTGAGGCCCTGCGATTCCAGCCCGGCCTTCGCATCGGAAAGCACCGGCACCTTGTTGTCCACGCCGATGCGCACCAGCACCTGTCCCGGCTGGTCCGGCACGAGGTCGAGCTTGGTCACCTGGCCCACGGGAATGCCGTTGAACAGCACGCTGTTGCCCTGGCGCAGGCCGGCCACCGAACCGTCGAAGATGATCTCGTAGGTCTTGCGGCCGGTGGAATCCTGCGGCCCGGCGAACCAGTACACGAAGCCGAACGCCGCGGCGAGGACCGCGAGCGTGAAGGCTCCGATGATGGTGTAGTTGGCCCGTGTCTCCATGCCCTGGTCCCGGCTCCGTTCCGATCCTGCCCCGCGCTCCGGCCCATTTGCCCGGCGGCCACGTCCTTCTTGGCCGCCTCGCTCCTCTCTACCGTCCCGGCACGCCCGGCGGGTGTGCAGACTGAACCGCCCGCGCCCGCGCGCCATGGAAATAGGCCCGCAACCACGGGTGCTGAGCCTCCATCATGGTTTCGATCGTGCCCTGCGCGATCACCTTCCCGTCGGCCAGGGCGGCGATGCGGTCGCAGACCGTGTGCAGACTGTCGAGATCGTGGGTTACCATGAAAACCGTAAGCCCCAAAGTCTGTTGCAACGTGCGGATGAGCTCGTCGAAATCCCCCGCGCCGATGGGGTCGAGGCCCGATGTGGGCTCGTCCAGGAACAGGATCTCGGGGTCGAGGGCGAGCGAGCGGGCCAGTGCGGCGCGCTTGATCATGCCGCCGGAAAGCTCCGAGGGCAGCTTCTCCGCCACATCGCACTTGAGGCCCACCATCTCGATCTTGGTGAAGGCGATCTCGTCCAGCAGGCGCTGGGACAGGCGCAGGTTCTCGCGCAGCGGGAACTGGATGTTCTGCTTCACCGTGAGCGAGGAGAACAGGGCCCCCTGCTGGAACAGCACACCCCAGCGCCGCTCCAGGGCGGAGCGCTCGCGCTCGGACAGGTCGTCGAGATTCTGGCCGAACACCTCGACGGTGCCGGACCGCTTGGGCACCAGGCCGAGAATGGTGCGGGTGAGCACCGACTTGCCGCCGCCCGAGGTGCCGACGAAGCCGAGGATCTCGCCGCGGTAGACATCGAGGTCCAGGTGGTTGAGCACCACGCGGTCGCCGAAGCCGACCACGATGTCGCGCACGCGGATGATGGCTTCCCGCGCGTGGGTATCGGTGAGCGGGGCGGTGCGCGCGTCCATGCCGCCTCACATGTCGATGGCGGCGAAGAACATGGCGAACAGCCCGTCCATCACGATGACGAGGAAGATGGCCTTCACCACCGAGGCGGTGGTGTGGGCGCCCAGGGATTCCGCGCTGCCGCCCACCCGCATGCCTTCCAGGCAGGCGACGATGCCGATGGTGGCGGCCATGAAGGGCGCCTTCAGCATGCCCACGTTGAACTGGTCGAGGTCGATGGCGTCCTTCAGCCGGCGCAGGAACACGTCGGGGGTGATGCCGCCATACCCCCACGACACCAGCCCGGCCCCGAGCAGCGCCGACATGGAGCCGATAAAGGTGAGCAGCGGCAAGGCGATGATGAGCGCGAAGACCCGCGGCACCACGAGGATCTCCACCGGGTCGAACCCCATCACCCGCAGCGCGTCCATCTCCTCGCGCATGCGCATGGACCCCAGCTCGGCGGTGTAGGCGCTGCCGGACCGCCCGGCGATCATGATGGCGACGATGAGCACGCCCAGTTCGCGCAGCACCAGCACGCCCACCATGTCCACCACATAGATGTCGGCGCCGAACCTGCGGAAATTGAAGATGCCCTGCTGGGCCAGGATGCAGCCGATGAGGAAGGTGATGAGCAGGATGATGGGCACGGCGCGGAAGCCCACCCGGTCCAGCTGGTTCACCATGGCGGTGAAGCGGAAGGTGCGCGGGCGCAGCGCCACCCGCCCCACGGCGGCCATGGTGGCGCCGATGAAGTTGAGCAATGCGAGGGCGTCCTTGCCCACATTGACCACTTCATGGCCGAACCGCTCAAGGATGGCCTCGTGCCGGCGGCTGGGGGGCGGCGGCTCGTGGCCGGTGCGCGACATTTCCTCCAGCAGCACCGCATAGCGCGGCGCCAGCCCGCGGACCTGCGGCTCCACCCCGGCGCCGAGCCAGGCGCGGCGCAGGCGCTCGAACAGCACGGCACCGAAGGTGTCCATGCGCTCGACCCCGGCAAGGTCGATCTCCACCCCCTTCGGGGTGCGGTATTTGCTCACCGTGTCGTCCACGGCATATTCGAGGTCGTCGGCATATTCCGCGGTCCATGCGCCGCGCCCGGCCACGATCAGCCGGTCGTCCTGGCTATGCACGGAAATCAGCGACGCGTGGGGCAACGCTTGCATCTCCCTCGGCAGGAACCGGTGCAGCCGGACCCCGCCCGTCATGTGTCTACCGGCCGCGACATCTGCCGCCGCCTCTTCGTCGCCGACCTTAGCATCGCTGGTCCGGCGGCGAACGCCCCCGCCTTCCTGGCCGCCGGGGCATCCCGCAGCGCCAGAGAACAGTCCTTAGCCATACAGAGAGAGTTTCCCCACGTCGAGGTCGCACAGGACACACCTGGCGACCTTCCGCATCCGCCCGGCGCGACGGGCTGGCGGAATCGGGTATTAATCTTAACCCCATGGCTGAGCTGACCTTGAGCATCGAGCGGTTTCCCATCGCCGGCACCTTCACCATCGCCCGCGGCTCCAAGACGGAGGCGGTGGTGGTGGAGGCCCGGATCACCGCCGGCGGGGTGACCGGGCGCGGGGAATGCGTGCCCTATGCCCGCTACGGGGAAACCGTGGAGGGGGTCGCCGCCGCCATCGCCGCGCTGGCGCCCGAGATTGCCGCCGGACTCACACGCGCACAATTGCAGGAGCGCCTGCCGGCGGGTGCGGCCCGCAACGCCCTCGACTGCGCCTTCTGGGACCTGGAGGCGAAACGCAGCGGCGTCCCCGCCGCCGTGCAGGCCGGGGTGGCGCCGCTGCGGCCGCTCACCACCGCCTTCACCCTCAGCCTCGACACGCCGGACGCCATGGCCCGCCGCGCGGCGGAAGCGCAGGGCCGGCCGCTGCTGAAGCTCAAGCTCGGCGCCCCGGGCGATGTGCAGCGGCTCGCCGCCATCCGCGCCGCCGCCCCTGCCGCGCGCCTCATCGTCGATGCCAACGAAGGCTGGGACGCGGACCAGCTTCCGGCTCTCCTTTCGGCCTGCGCCGCCGCCGGGGTGGAACTCGTCGAGCAGCCGCTGCCCGCCGGGCAGGACGGGGCCCTCGCCCGTATCCAGCGGCTGGTGCCCGTTTGCGCCGACGAGAGCGTGCACGACCGCGCCGGCCTCGCCGCCCTGCGCGACCGCTACGATGCGGTGAACATCAAGCTCGACAAGGCCGGCGGCCTGACCGAGGCGCTGGCCCTGGCCGGCGCGGCGCAGCGCGCCGGCTTTTCCATCATGGTGGGCTGCATGCTGGCCTCCTCCCTCGCCATGGCGCCGGCGCTGCTGGTGGCGCAGCGCGCGCAGGTGGTGGACCTCGACGGGCCGCTGCTGCTCGCCCGCGACCGCACCCCGGCCCTGCGCTATGACGGGGCCATCGTCTACCCGCCCGCGCCGGACCTGTGGGGCTGAAGCCAGCCCGCCAGCAGGGCGACGCCGGTGCCGGCAAGGCCGACGACGCCGGCAGCCAGGAAGGTCATGGGGCCGAACTGCTGCCAGAGCGGCCCGGACGCCACATTGGCGGTGGCCATGAAAAGGCTGGTGGTCCACGCCGCCGCCGTCTGCCCCGCCCCCGCCCGGTGCTCGCTCACACTGCGGGCGATCAGCTCCACCGTGCCGAGATAGGTGGCGCCGAAGGTGAAGGCGTGCAGCAGCTGGAGCGGAAAGAGCAGCTCCAGCGGCGGGTCGCCCGCCATTGCAGCGAAGCGCACCAGGGCCGCCATCCCCCCGGCGGCGATCAGCCGATGGGGGCCGAACCGCGCCACCAGCCCGGTGCCGAACCGGAACAGCACCATTTCCGCCGCCACCCCGGCCGCCCACAGAAGGCCGATGGTGGTGAGCGACACCCCCTCCTGCGCCCAATGCACCGAGGCAAAGGCATAAAGCGGCGCGTGGCTCGCCTGCACCACGGCCCCGGCGACGATGCCGGCCAGCAGGCCGAGCCGCGCGCGCCGGCCGTTCAGGGGCATGGCCCGGCGCTCCGCCGGGGGCAGCTCCGGCAGCGCGGCGGTGGCCAGCACATGGGTGAGATGGCCCGCCAGCATCAGAAGGACCACGGACCCCGCCCCCAACCCGCCGATGAAGGCGCCCCCCGCCACATTGGCCACCAGAAAGGAAGCCGAGCCCCATTGCCGCGCGCGGCCATAATCGGCCCGCTTCGCCTTGGCCAGGCGCGAGGCGTAGGAATCCAGGAGGGCGAGGCCCGGGAACCAGCACAGGGACATGAGCCCCAGCACCACGAAGATGGCGAAGGCCTCGCGGCTCGCCGCCAGCGCCCCCATGCCGAGCACGGTGGCCAGGGCCAGGGCCACCAGCAGCGCCCGCGGCCGGCCCAGCCGATCGGAGAGAAGCCCCAGCAGCGGGGTGGCCACCAGCCGGGCGAGCATGGGCACCGCCAGGGCGATGCCGATGGCTTCGGGGCCGAGCCCGCGCTGCTGGAACCACAGGGGCAGATAGGGAATCTGGATGCCGAGGGCGATGAAATAGGTGGCATAGGCCGCCGCCAGGCGCCGCTGGACGCAGGGCCCGCCCGCAGGCCCCGGCCCCCTCGCCCCCTCGTCCTGTGCCATGGACCGCCGCCCCTTCCCGCTGCGCGCCCTCAGGCGGTGAGGCAGCGGATGAAGGTTTCAGTATCCACGTTGCCGCCGGAAAGAACCACCACCACCACCGAGCCGGGGGCGATGGGAATGCGTCCCTCCAGCAGGCAGGCCAGCGGCACGGCGCCGCCGGGCTCCACCACGAGCTTCAGCTCGCGGAAGGCGAAGGTGACCGCCCTGGACACTTCCGCATCGTCGGCGACGGCCGCCTCGCCCACCAGGGTGCGCGTGATCTCGAAGGTCATGGCACCGGGATGGGGCGCCAGCAACGCATCGCAGAAGGAACCCACCAGCGAGACATTGCGCTCGCGCACGCCGGACCGGAAGGAACGGGCATGATCGTCGAACCCTTCGGGCTCGCAGGCCACCACCCGCAGGCCCGGCGCCCGCGACTGCGCGGCCAGGGCGATGCCGGCCACCAGCCCGCCGCCCCCCGCGGCCGCGGCCACCACCTGCGGCACGAGGCCCAGCTCGGAAAGGTCGTCGAGAATCTCAAGCCCCACCGTGCCCTGCCCGGCGATCACCTCGGTGTCGTCATAGGGCGGCACCAGCGTGGCCCCGCGCTCGGCCGCAAGGGCTCCGGCGATGTCCTCCCCGTGCTGGGTGCGCCGGTCGAAGCCCACCACCGCGGCGCCGAAGGCTTCCGTGCGCTCGCGCTTCAGCGCCGGGGCGTCATCGGGCATGGCGATGATGGCGGGGATGCCGAGCAGGCGGGCGGCGGCGGCGACGCCCTGGGCGTGATTGCCGGAGGAGGAGGCGACCACGCCGGCCGGGCGGTCCGCCAGGGGAATCTGCACCAGCCGGTTGTAGGCGCCGCGGAACTTGAAGGAGCCGGTGCGCTGCAGGGTTTCCGGTTTCACGAACACCTTCGCCCCGGTCAACTCGCTGAGGGCGGCGCAGTAGAGGAGCGGCGTGCGCACGATCACGCCCGTCAGCCGCCGGGCTGCGGCAGCCACGTCGGCAGAAGTGGGAAGTGCGTCGATACGGGGGTTCATGGAGCAGCGGCCACCCTGCGCCTGCGGCGCAGGCGGTACCGCCGTGCTATAGGTCCAATATCATGCGCAATCAATACGTTGTCGAGAAACTGCCGGGCACTTTCTCGCCACGTATAGCGCAGGGCGAAGCGACGGGCGGCTGCCGGGGAGAGTTCCAGCGCCTTGAGGCAGGCCATGCGCAGGTCTTCGTCCAGCACGCCCACCGGCTCGGTGGCGTCGGCCAGCACGTCGGTGGGTCCGGTCACCGGATAGGCCGCCACCGGCAGGCCGCTCGCCAGCGCCTCCAGCAGCACGATGCCGAAGGTGTCGGTGCGGCTGGGGAAGCAGAAGACGTCGCAGGCGGAATAGACCTGCGCCAGATCCTCCCCCTCCTTGGAGCCGAGGAAATGCACCGCCGGGAAGCGCTCCTTCAGGCTCGCCAGGGCCGGGCCGTTGCCCACCACCACCTTGGAGCCCGGCAGATCGAGGGCAAGGAAGGCCTCGATATTCTTTTCCACCGCCACGCGGCCGACGAACAGGTAGACCGGGCGCGGCAGGTTCAGCGTCGCCTCCGGCCGGGGACGGAACAGCTCCGCATCCACCCCGCGCGACCAGCGCATCAGCCGCTTGAAGCCGCGGGCGTCAAGGTCGCGCTCCAGGGTCGCAGTGGAGACCATGACGCCGCCGCCGGCGTTGTGGAAGGAGCGCAGCCACGCATAGGTGAGGCGCTCCGGCACCGGGGCGCGGGCGGCGAGATATTCCGGGAATTTGGTGTGGTAGGACGTGGTGAAGGTCCGCCGCGAGGCGATGCAGGCCCGCCGCACCAGGATGCCGATGGGCCCCTCGGTGGCAATATGCACGAAATCCGGCTCCAAGGCCTCGATTCGCCGCATGATCATGCGCGGCGTCGCGAGGGCGAGGCGGATCTCGTTATAGGTGGGCATGGGAATGGTGCGGAAGCCCTGCGGCGTCAGGAATTCCAGTTCCGCGCCGAGGTTTGCGGCCTCGCTCGCAGTGTGCTCCAGCGAGCGCACCACGCCGTTGATCTGTGGATGCCACGCATCGGTGGCGACAAGAACCCGCATCAGGCCGCCGCGCGCGCCCCCTCGACCATTTCCCGCTCACCGGCGGGGACCTCCTCGAGATGCCGTGTCCAGCTGATGATCTCGAGTCGGCCGTCCTCGTGCTCGGCGATGGCGGTGCAGCTCTCCACCCAGTCGCCGCAATTCACATAGCGCACACCGAACTGATCGTGAATGACCGCGTGGTGAATATGACCGCAGATCACGCCGTCCACATCGTGGCGCTTGGCCTCGTCGGCCACCGCTTCCTCGAACTTGCCGATATAGTTCACCGCATTCTTCACCTTGAGCTTGGCCCACTGGCTGAGCGACCAATAGGTGAGCCCGAGGCGGCGGCGCGCCTTGTTGAGGTAGGTGTTGATGGTGAGGGCGGCGGAATAGGCCCAGTCGCCGAGGAAGGCGAGCCACTTGGCGTGGCGCACCACCAGGTCGAACACGTCGCCATGGATGACCAGGTAGCGCTTGCCGTCGGCCGCCTCGTGGATGGCGGTTTCCACCACCTCGATGCCACCGAAATGGGTGCCGTAATAATCGCGCAGGAACTCGTCGTGGTTGCCGGGCAGATAGAGCATCCGCGTGCCCTTGCGGCCCTTGCGCAGCAGCTTCTGCACCACGTCGTTGTGCTTCTGCGGCCAGTACCAGGACTGCTTCAGCCGCCAGCCGTCCACGATGTCGCCCACAAGATAGATGGTGTCGGCATCGTGGTACTTCAGGAAGTCCAGCAGAAGTTCCGCCTGGCAACCCTTGGTGCCCAGGTGGACGTCGGAGATGAAAAGGGCGCGGTAGCGGCGCGCTTCGGGACTGTCGCTCACGCCATCACCTCCACGCTTTGGGCGGCTGAACCCGCCCGCGGACTTGCCATCGACTTTACTTCAGCCTTGGCGGTCCGTGACCGTTCCTGGTCGTTCATTGCCTGATGCTCCTTCGGAGCGTGTCCGCGACTTAGCCGGAGTCCTGTTTCCCTTTTATGACGCCAGCGCGAAAAACGGAAGCGCAATTGCACCCAAACTGATCACGCCTAGATAAAGAGCAGTATTACGCTCAGGGCTACTAAGGCGGCTAATAGACCATTGACCCGCTGCCGCAGCTTTTCCTGTGAAAGCATGCGAGACAATGCCGCGCCGAACAGCGCCCAGACCGCCAGAGATGGCACGGCTGTGATCATGAACACGCCGGCGACCAGAAGCACCTGCGGCAGAATCTCCCCATCCGGCCGCACAAAGGCGGGAATGACGCCGAGCGCCACGGTCCACGCCTTCGGATTGACCCACTGGAACGCCGCCGACTGGAGGAAGGTGGGCGCCGATTCGCCGGTGCGGGCGGTCTCCGCATCGGGACCGGCGGCGCGCATCAGGCCATAGGCGAGGAACAGGAGATAGGCGGCCCCCGCCACCTTCAGCGCCAGATGCAGCCCCGGCACGGCCGCGAACACCTGCCCGAGGCCGAGCCCGATGGCGATCACCAGCAGCGGGAAGCCCACCCCAACCCCCAGCATCTGCGGCAGGGTCCGCCAAAAGCCGAACCTTGCGCCGGAGGCGGCGGCAATGAGATTGTTGGGCCCCGGCGTGACGCTGGCAGCCATGGAAAACAGCAACAGCGGGAATATCTGCTCGGTCATCGCCACATTTTCTTCCGCCGCCACCATTGACCATTGGCCCGCGCCGCGCCAGCGTGCGCGCGACCGGAGCGACCGCGCGCCGCACCGTTCCGCAACCCTCCAAAGATACCATCAGGGAGTACGACCTATGAAGCTGGTTCGCTTCGGGGACAAAGGGCAGGAAAAGCCGGGTCTAATCGATTCAAGCGGCAAGGTGCGCGACCTCTCGGGCGTCATCGCCGATCTGGCCGGCGACGCGCTTTCGCCCGCGAGCCTGGCCGCGATCGCGGCGGCCGACCCCGCAACCCTGCCGCTGGCCCCCGAGGGCGCCCGGCTCGGCTCCTGCGTGGCGCGGCCGGGCAATTTCGTGGCGGTGGGCCTCAATTTCGCGGACCATGCTGCGGAAACCAACAATCCCATTCCCGAAGAGCCGGTGCTGTTCAACAAGGCGCCCAACTGCGTGGTGGGCCCCCATGACGACGTGATGACCCCTAAGGGATCGCTCAAGCTCGACTGGGAAGTGGAGCTGGCCTTCGTCATCGGCACCCGCGCCCGCTATGTGGAGGAGAAGGACGCCCTCGCCCACGTCGCCGGCTATTGCATCTGCAACGACGTGTCCGAACGCCATTTTCAGGTTGAACGGTCGGGCCAGTGGATGAAGGGCAAGGGCTGCGAGACCTTCGGTCCGCTCGGCCCCTGGCTCGTCACCACCGACGAGATCGCCGACACCTCCGACCTCGCCATGTGGCTGGAGGTGAATGGCGAGAAGGTGCAGAACGGCTCGACCAAGACCATGATCTTCCGCATCCCGTTCCTGGTGCACTACATCAGCCAGTTCATGGTGCTGGAGCCCGGCGACGTGATCACCACCGGCACGCCCCCCGGCGTCGGCCTCGGCTTCAAGCCGCCGCGCTTCCTCAAGGCCGGCGACGTGATGCGCCTCGGCATCACCGGCCTCGGCGAGCAGCAGCAGACCGTGGTGCCGTTCCAGATGTGAAATGTGCGGGGCCGGCGCGCGCGGTGCCGGCCCCTGCCCTTTCACTGCATCGTCGTGGTGGCCAGCCAGGTCTTCACCGCGTCCAGCGCTTCGGTGCGGTTGCCGGTGCGGTGCTGGGCCTCCCCGAAGACGGCGAGCTGCACGTCGGCGCTGGTTCCCGCCTCGGCGATGGTGCGCACGTGCAGCAGCGCATCCAGGCACCCCAGCGCCTCCGCGTCCTGCGCCACCAGATTGACGAGGCCGTCCACCGCATCGCGCACCGAGAGCGCGCGGCGTTCGGCCAGGTCCACGAACGAGCCGTGGACGCCGTAGCGCTGCGCCCGCCACTTGTTCTCGTCGGCAATGGCCCGGTCCACCGTATCCGCGTGGCGGTTGTGGTGGGGATTGCGCACCAGGAAGCGCACCAGCGCCCGGTAGAGCGCGGCGATCGCCACCGTGTCCTCGATTCGGGTGCAGCTGTCGGGCGCGCGCAGCTCCAGGGTCGGCAGCTTGCGGGAGGGGCGCACCGCCCACCACACATAGCTGGAATCGGTGATCGCCCGGGCGGAGACCAGCGCGTCCACATAGCGCTCGTAGGCCGCATTGCTCTCGAACATTTCCGGCAGGCCGGTGCGCGGCAGCTCGTCGTAGGCGGCGAGCCTGTAGCCCATCAGCCCCGTCTGCTTGGCCCCCCAGAAGGGCGAGGAGGTGGCGAGGGCGACGAAATGGGGGATGTAGGGCACGATGCGCCGCATCACGTCCACCCTTTGGTCGGGGTCGGGCAGCTCCACATGCACGTGCAGGCCGCACACCATGTTGCGCTCGCCCAGCATCTGCAGGTCGTTCATCACCCCGTCATAGCGACGGGCCCGGGTGGGGCGGGCGCCGTCCCAGATGGCGGTGGGATGGGTGCCGGAGGCGATGACGCCGAGCCCGTGGTCGGCCGCCACGTCCGCCACCGTGCGGCGCAGCGCGCGCAGCTGGTCCAGGGCGCTGCCTGAGATGGTGGAGGGCCGGGTGGCGACTTCGAGCTGGGACTGGAGCATTTCCACGGACACCTGCTCGCCCAGCCGGTCCTTCAGCGCGTCGAAGAAGCCAGTCGGCATGCGCCGCTGCACTGCTTTCGATTCGGCGTTCACGACGAAGAATTCTTCCTCAATGCCGAAACGGTAATCGTGCGACATGCGGGCCTCCAGCCAATACTCCAAAAAATGCGAGCCAATAACGCTTTGCCCGCTTCGAAGTTCCGGAGAGACTGACCCGAAATCGGTCGAAAATGCGGCCGGAGAAGACCGTATTTCTACCCTCGCACGATTTCAATACCTTACCGCGTTGCATCAAGGAAAATGGCTGTATTCTTGAATCACTCTCGGAATCATTCAAAGAAATCGGCCTGAACAAAAGGGAACCATCGGCGTTCGCGAGCGTTATTGCCCCCCTGCATTGCCGCCGCGGGCCGCCTCCACCAGCGCAAGGGCCGCCACCGCCGCCGTATCGGCCCGCAAGATCCGCGGCCCGAGGGACAAGGTGATCGCCCGTGGCGCGATGAGGGCACGTTCGTCCGGGCTGAACCCGCCTTCCGGGCCGATCAGGACGCTGGCGGGCCCGGGCGGCGCCGCGCGCAGCGCCTTGATGGGATCGGCCTCCGGCGCCGCCTCGTCGCAGAAGACCAGCACCCGCTCCGGCGGCAGCGCCGCCAGCCATCCCGCCAGGGGCTGCGGCGCGGCGACCTGCGGAATGGAAAGGATGCCGCATTGCTCGGCCGCTTCCACCGCATTGGCGCCCATCCGGTCGAGATTGACCCGCGTCACCTGGGTGAAGCGGGTGATCACGGGGCTGAGGATGCCCGCCCCCATCTCCACGGCCTTCTGGACCATGTAGTCGAGCCGGGCATGCTTGAGCGGCGCGAAGGCAAATTCGAGGGTTGGGGACTGCGGCTGCGGCCGCGTCTGGCGCACAATGTCGAGCCGCACCTCGCGCTTGCCCCCGGCGGCGCGGGCCGCCAGCCACTCGCCGTCGCGCCCGTTGAAGACCAGCACCGTGCCGCCCACCGGCAGGCGGATGACGTTGGCCACGTAATGGGCCTGCTCCGGCGCGAGCGCGAGGCTCCCGCCGGCGGAGAGATCGTCGGCCACATGAAGGCGCTGGGCGCGGAAATCGTGATCGGGCATGGGTCGTCCTCGTGCTCCCGGGGAGGGTCAGCACGGGGCCGGCGATCTGGCAAGGGTCGGTGGCGGCTGTTGGTGGCGGCGGTCGATCGCGCGAACGGGTTGCGGCAAGCGGGGGCCGCAAACAAAACAGGCGGTGTCTATCGCGACACCGCCTGTTCCCCCCAAGGAGGTCCTGCGCCCTGACCGGCGGATATGTTGTCCCAGAGGCGCCGGTGAACCACATCCCCCAAATGGGTGATGCGCCTTCCAGCCCCTTGGACGGGGGCCGCGGCGCCGAGACTCACGGGCGCGGGCGGAAGGTCACTTCTTGCTGCCGTCGGCGTTGAACTGGGCGAGGAAGGCGATGAGATCCTTGCGCTCATCCTCGCTCTTGATGCCGGCGAACGCCATCTTGCCCTTGGGGGCGAGGTCCTTGGGATTGGTGAGGTAGGCGGAAAGGGTGGCGTCGTCCCAGACCTTGCCGGCGGCGGCGCCGTCCTTGATGTCATTTGAGTAAGCATAGCCCTCGAAATGCGCCCACTTGGCGCCCACAATGCCATTCAGCGGCGGGCCGACCTTGGGTTTGGCGTTCGGGCCGATGGCATGGCAGGCCATGCACTTCTTGAAGGAGGTTTCCCCCTTGGCAACATCCGGGTCGGCAAGGGCGGAGCCCGTGGCGGCAAGAACAAGTACAGATGCCAGAATCAGACGCATGTCGCATTCCTCTCTAGACAAGCAGGGCAGAGTCAGCCGGCTTTTTATTCACACATGCGAATATATGAGACGACCCATCTGCCGGCAAGACCTTGCTGCGATGCACAAAATCCCCCATTGGAGGCCGCATGAGCTTCCTTAGCATGACTCCAAGAGAGGAAGAGATAGGACCATGGGCCACGGCCCGGCCGAGGGCGGCGAGATGACGACCATTGTGAAGATCGGTGGCAGTCTCACCCGCGATGCCCCGCCGCGGGAGCTGCTTGGGCGGCTGGCGCAGGCCCGTGGGATCGTGGTGGTGCCGGGCGGCGGTGCCCTGGCGGATACCGTCCGCGATGTTCAGCCGCAGTGGCATCTGCCGGATTCGGCGGCCCACCGGATGGCGATCCTCGCCATGGAGCAGATGGCGCATGCCTTCGCGGCCCTCGCGCCCGCTCTGGTGCCGGCTGCCACCCCGCCGGCCCTGGCCGCCGCTGCCGCAACGGGCGCCGCCCTCTGGCTGCCCGCCGCCATGACCCTCGGCCATCCCGGCATCCCGGAAAGCTGGAACGTGACCTCCGACAGCCTTTCCGCATGGCTCGCCGCCGAGATGAACGCCGCCCGCCTGGTTCTGGTGAAGGCGCCCGGCCTCGCCCTGCCCGCCCCCACCGCCCACCGCACCGCCGACCTCGCCACCTGGTGCCGGGCGGGCCTGGTGGATGCGGCTTTTGCGAGCATGGCGCAGCGCTTCACAGGCGATATTGTGCTCGTCGCCGCGCACGACACGCAGGGGCTTGAAAAGGTCCTGGAGCAGAAGCGGCCGGCATCCGAGGAACCGCCCGCCCGGAGCGTGATTCGATCAGATTGAAGCCATTTGATCGGTGAATCGCCCTCCGGCTTGATGACAGACGGCGCGTGATCCCATCAGCTTGCGATCCAGGCTGATCGGCGCGCGCTCAAGAGGAAGGCACCCGCCCGACCATGACCGCAAAAGCGCCCCGCTGGGCCTGGGCCCTCACCGGCTCCGGCCATTATTTCACCGAGAGCATCGAGATCATCCGCGCGCTGCGGGACGTGGACCTGTTCATCTCCGCCGCGGCGGAGGAAGTGCTGCGTATGTACAAGCAGGACAAGGAGCCCCTGCCCGCGGAAACGCAGGTGTTCCGCGACAACAGCGCCTCGTCCGCCTCCATCGGCCGCTTCTATCATGGCGAATACCACACCCTCGTGGTGTCGCCGGCCTCGTCCAACACGGTGGCGAAGGCGGTGCTCGGCATTTCCGACACCCTCGTCACCAATTGCTTCGCCCAGGCCGGCAAGTGCCGGGTGCCGGCCATCGTCTTCGCCTGCGACAGCATGCCGGAAATGATCACCGAGGCGCCGGAGGGTCCGGTTCCGGTGTATCCGCGCCGCATCGACCTGGAGAACACCGCCCGCCTGAAGACCTTCGAGGCCACCGTGGTGGCCGAGACGCTGGAGGAACTGCGCCGCGCCATCGCCCGCCGCCGGGCGGAGCTCGCCGCCGGCGCCGCCACCCGCCCCCACCCCCTGCCGGCGACCTGAGCCCATGGCGGAGCGCATCGCCCTCGTCACCGGCTCCCTGGCCGAGCCCCGCATCCGCCGCATCGCGCAGGAGATCGCCGACGACCGGCTCGATCCCGTGGTGGTGAATGTGGGCGTGAAGGTCGCCGCCCTCATGACGGCGGAGATCGTGGAACGCCGCCTGAAGCTGCCCGCCGGCACCGACCGGGTGCTGATGCCCGGCCGCTTCCGCGGCGACCTGGTGCGGCTGGAGGCCTATTTCGGCCGGCCCTTCGCCCGCGGGCCGGAGGAGGCCGCCGACCTGCCCGACTATTTCGGCAAGGGCCGCGGCACCCTCGCCCTCGACCGCCACGACGTGCTGCTGTTCGCCGAGATCGTGGACGCCACCCGCCTCTCCCTGGCGGAACTGCTCACCCGCGCCCGCGCCCTGAGGGCCGAGGGGGCGGACGTGATCGACCTCGGCGCCCTGCCCGATTCCCCCTTCCCCCACCTGGAGGCGGCCATCGCCGCCCTGAAAGGCGAGGGGCTCAAGGTGAGCGTGGACAGTTTCGACCCGCAGGAGCTCTCCCGCGCCACCCGCGCCGGGGCGGACTACCTGCTCAGCCTCAACGAAACCAACCTTTCCATCGCCGACGAAGGCCCGGCCGTGCCGGTGCTGGTGCCCGCCCGGGCCGGGGACCTGCCCTCCCTCGTGCGCGCGGTGGAGAGGTGCGAGGCCGCGGGCCGCCCCTTCCTGGCCGACCCCATCCTCGACCCCATCCATCTCGGCTTCACCGCCTCCCTGCTGCGCTATGCGGAGCTGCGGCGGCTGAAGCCGGACATCGCCATCCTCATGGGCATCGGCAACGTCACCGAGCTGACCGATGCCGACACCACGGGCATGAACGCCCTGCTCATGGGCATCATCTCCGAGCTGCGGCTGAATGCGGTGCTGGCGGTACAGGTGAGCCCCCATTGCCGCACCGCCGTGCGCGAGTTCGACCGCGCGCGGCGGGAATTCTTCGCCGCGCGGGAGGCGGGCGCGCTGCCGCAGGGCTTCGGCGGCGGACTGATGGCGCTGCGGGACCGGCGGCCCTTCACCACCACGCCCGAGGAGGTGGAGCGCCTCGCCGGCTCGGTGAGCGATCGCGCCTTCCGCATCGAAGTGACGCAGAACGGCATCCACGCCTACAATCGCGACGGCCACCATGTGGCGCAGGAGCCGTTCGCCCTGTTTCCCCACCTGAAGGTGGACAGCGACGGCGCCCACGCCTTCTATCTGGGCGTCGAGACCGGCCGGGCGGAAATCGCATACCGCCTCGGCAAGCGCTATGCACAGGACGAGCCCCTGAAATGGGGCGTGGCGGGAGAGACCGGCGGCAGCGCCGACGAGGCCCATCGGTTGACTTTCAAGGAACCGGGATCGACCCTTTCCCGGGACAAGAAAGGCGAAGGCGCGTGATCCGGGAAACCATCGTCACCACACAATCGGCGGCCGGCGAGGCCCATCTGGCGCCCATGGGCGCCAGCGTCGTGGATGGCGGCTACCTGCTGCAGCCCTTCCGCCCCTCGCGCACGCTGGACAATCTGGCGGCGAGCCGGGTCGCGGTGGTGAACTTCACCGACGACGCCCGCATCTTCGCCGGCTGCATCACCGGCCGCCACCGATCCTGGCCCACCGCCCCCGCCACCCGGCTTGCCACCGCCGTGCGCCTTGCCGCCTGCCTCGCCCATGACGAGGTGGAGGTGGAGCGCATGGAGGACGACCCCACCCGCCCCCGCTTCTTCTGCCGCACCGTGCACCGGGAGACCCACGCCCCCTTCCTCGGCCTCAACCGGGCGGTGGCGGCGGTGCTGGAAGGTGCCATCCTGGTGTCGCGCCTGCACCTGATGGACCCGGAGCGGGTGGACCGGGAGATGAACTATCTGTCCGTCGCCATCGAGAAGACCGCCGGCGCGGCGGAGCGGGAGGCCTGGGACTGGCTGTGCGAGACCGTCGCCGACCACCGGGCGCGGGCGGCCTCGTGATGCCGGCCGGCATGCCCCGGGGGGCGGCATGGGCTCCCGCCATCCGTACCGCGCCGGGGCTGCTCGCCTCGGTGGCAAATCTTGCCGAGATGGACGCGGCGCTCGCCGCCGGCGTGGACATCGTGGACCTGAAGGACCCCGCCCGCGGCGCGCTGGGGGCCTGGGAGCCGAAGGCGCTCGTGGCCGCGGTCAGCCGCTGGCGGGCGGCCGGGAGCGCAGCAACCTCAGCCGATGGGAGCACCGGCCCCCGCCCGGACGGCGCGCGGCCTCCGGGCCGCAGCGGCATCCGCCCCGATCTCAGCGCCACGGTGGGGGACCACCCCCTCACCCCCGGCACCCTCATGGCAGCGGCGATGCGCACCGCCGCCACCGGCGTGCCGCTGGTGAAGATCGGCTTCGCCCTGCCGCCGCGGGAGGCGCAGGCGGCGCTGGCCCCCTGCCTTGCGGCGCTGCGGCCGCTGGCCCGGGACACGCGGCTCATTGCCGTGCTGTTCGCCGACCAGGCGCCCGACCTTGCCCTCGTGCCGCGCTTCGCCGAGGCGGGCTTTCATGGGGTGATGCTGGACACCGCCGACAAGGCAGCCGGCGGCCTCATGCGCCATATGGGGCTCGAAAGCCTCGGCGGCTTCGTCGCGGCGGCGCGCGCCTGCGGGCTGCTCACCGGGCTTGCGGGCTCGCTTGCCCTTGAGGACATCGCCCCGCTTTCCGCCCTCGGTCCCCATTATCTCGGCTTCCGCGGCGCGCTCTGCGCCGGCGGGCGCGTGGCGGCGCTGGACCCCGCACGCCTTGCGGCGGTGCGCGGGGCACTGCGCGGGCAGGCGGCGGCCTGAGGCTCAGGCCGGCACCGGCTCCATCTGCGCCACGGCATGCTCCAAGTGCTCCGCCGCCGCGGCGATCTCGCCTTCCGTCACCGTGAGGGGCGGCAGGAACGCCAGAACGCAACCGATGGCGCGCACAAAGAGCCCGGCCTGCGCCAGCCGCGCCGCCAGTTCCTCCGCCGCCCCGGGGCAGACCAGCCCCTGCATCAGGCCGGTGCCCGCAAGGCCGGTGAACAGATCCGGCCGGCGCCAGCGCAGCGTGGCGAGGCGGTCTTCCAGCATCCAGCCGAGCGCCTGGATGCGGGCCTCGAAGCCCGCCGCCAGCGCCATTTGCACCACATGGGCCGCCTGCGCCACGGCGGCGGCTTCCGGCCGCGGAAGGGATGCGGGCAGGCCGCGCGCCACCTTCTGCGTCATCACCAGGGCGGCCAGGGGCAGGCCGGCCCCCTCCCCCAGCAGCATCAGGTCCGGCGTCACGCCGGTCCATTCGTGGGCGAAGGCCATGCCGGTGCGCCCCAGCCCTCCATCGGTCTCGTCGAAGGCGAGGATGAGGCCGTATTCGTCCGCGCTCTCCCGCAGATCGGCAAGCAGGGAGCCGGACAGCATCTCCAGCCCGGCGGCAAGGCGCACGGGCGAGACGAGAAGGCCCGCCGTCCTCGGCCCGATCTCGGCGCGGACGGCGCCCATGTCGTCCGCCACCAGCGACACTTCGGCGTCGCCGGCCAATTCCGGCGGCAGGACGGTTCCGGGCGGGGCGCAGACGAGGAGATGGCGGCGCTTCGGCCGGCCGGCGATGCGGTGATGGGCGCGGATGGTGTCCAGCATCGCCCGGCGGACGCTCGCCATGGTTGGCAGGAGAACCCCGGCGTCGCCGAAGGAATGGGCCACGAGGAGCCCGGTGATCGCAGCGGCTTCATCTCCCGCGCCGGAGATGGGCCGGTCCTGCGCCAATGGGGGTTCCGCGTCGGCGGCCACCAGCTGCGCGCCGGAAAAGTCCAGCGGCAGCACAACGGGCGGCGCGCCTTCTGCCGGTTCCGCCAGGCCATCAACCGGCAAGCCATGGGAAAGATCGTTCGGCACCCGCGCACTCCCGGCCCGCTGGAGCGCTGAACGGCCCTGTGACGTCCTGGGCCGGTCCCGCGCTCGCGTTCAGGGAACGAAGTTTACCACTTCTCGGCAATCTGCCGGCGCACGAAATCGTCCTCATGGGTGAAGGTGACCTCAAGCGCCGGGTCCCGCGCCCATCCGCTGCCCGGCTTGGCCAGATTGCGGCCCCAATATTCCACCACCCGCACGCCGATGGCGGTCATGGTTTCTCCCGCCCGGCATCCCCCCATCCCGGTCCGGGCCTCGATTTCCGTGGTGTGGCACGGCGGGTCGCCATAAAGCGCGTCATCATTGGCGCGGATGGCCTCGGCCACCGGAATGGGCCTGCGGTCCTGGGCTTCGGCGCGGGAGCAGCAGACGAGGAAGGCGCGCCGGCACGCCTGGCACACCACCTCCACCAGCGCCGCCTCGTCGGCATAGATGTCCGACTTCAGGTCGGGCGCGAACGGCGCGTAGCGCGGCACGCCGTGTTCGTCGTACCAGAGGATCGGATCGGTGATCCGGGACATGATGTCGTCGTAGCTGCCCTTCATGTGCCCCCCCGGTTCGTCCGCCTCAATCATACTTCACATAGGCGAACCGCAAATCGTGCTGCGGCGTGCCTTCCAGCGGGCCATCCGCCTCAAGGCCGGGCTGCCACTGGACCACCTCCTCGATCTTCTTCGCCAAGGCGAAGTCGCGCACGGTGATGCCCTTGGCATCGTGGGACTGCAGGCGCACCTCCACCCAGGCATAGGAGGCGGTGAGGTCGGGATGGTGCCACGCGGCTTCCGCCAGATGGCCCACGGTGTTGATCACCATGAGCGTGCCCTTCCAGCTGTTGGTCTTGTAGGTGCGGCGGATCCAGCCGTCCTCAAGGCGCCAGTGGGGCAGTTCCGCCTTCAGCCGGGCCTCGATCTCCGCGGTGGTGAAGGTCTGCTTGCGATCGATGGTCATGGGTGCCTCCTCGGGGCAGGAGCCGATGTCTCATGCATTATGCGCCCGTGCGCACGGGGGCGCAGGGCGAAGCCACCGGCGCCCGCCGCGCGGCGGGCTCAGCCGAGGCCGGCCTGGCGCTTGGCTGCGGTGAGCGTGTTGGCCAGCAGGCAGGCGATGGTCATGGGGCCGACGCCGCCGGGCACCGGCGTGATGAGGCCGGCAATGCCCTGCGCCTCGGCAAAGGCCACGTCGCCCACCAGCCGCGTCTTGCCATCCTCACGCGGGATGCGGTTGATGCCTACGTCGATGACCGTGGCGCCGGGCTTGATCCAGTCGCCGCGCACCATTTCCGGCCGCCCCACGGCGGCGATGAGGATGTCCGCCATGCGGCACTCGGCCGGCAGGTCGCGGGTGCGCGAATGGGCGATGGTGACGGTGCAATCCTCCTTCAGCAGGAGCTGCGCCGCGGGCTTGCCGACGATGTTGGAACGCCCCACCACCACTGCCCGCAGGCCGGAGAGGTTGCCCAGGTGGTGCTTCAGCAGCATCACGCAGCCCAGCGGCGTGCAGGGCACAAGGGCATCGAGCCCCACGGCGAGGCGGCCGGCATTGACCACATGGAAGCCGTCCACGTCCTTCGCCGGGTCGATGGTGGAGAGCACCTTCATGGCGTCGATCTGCGCCGGCAGGGGAAGCTGCACCAGGATGCCGTGGACCTGCGGGTCCGCATTGAGGCGCGAGATCAGCGCGAGCAGGTCCGCCTCCGCCGTGTCCACGGGCAGCTTGTGCTCGAACGAGGCCATGCCGGCCTCCAGGGTCTGCGCCGCCTTGTTGCGCACATAGACCTGGCTCGCCGGGTCCTCCCCCACGAGAACGACGGCAAGGCCGGGCTTCAAGCCGGCGCTGGCGCCAAGGTGCGCGACTTCCCCGGCAATGCGGGCCCTGAGGTCGGCCGCGAACGCCTTTCCGTCGATGAGCTTGGTCTCGATCACGAAGCATCCCCACACAGTGCGGAGCCAGGCTTGACGGCGCCCGGGGGGCAAGGCCCCGGCTCCGCCGGCTCCAGGACATGGGCATGCGACCCCGAAGCGCCGTCCCCACGATTGCCCGCCGTTCTCCGCACCGAACCCGCGGAAGGCAAGGCCAAAGGGACCCGGTGCGACGCCACAGCCCGCTGAATACCCTTATAAAGATAAAAACTTTCTTGAAAAGAAAATTAAGGCGCCGGTTGGCGCGCCCTCAGGCGGCGGGGGGCGAGGTCGTGCGGCCCCCGGCCTGCTCCTTCTCCCGCACCAGCATGGCCACCGCGGCGGTCAGCGGCAAGGGCGGCGCGAACAGATAGCCTTGCGCCTGCTGCATTCCCACCTGCCGCAGGAAGCGCAGTTGCTCCGGCGTCTCCACCCCTTCGGCGGTCATGGAAAGGCCGAGGGAGCGGCCAAGGCGCACCTTGTATTCAACGATGGCATCGGCGTCGGCATCCTCGCCGAGGCGCGTGATGAACGCCCGGTCGATCTTGATCTTGGTGAAGGGAAAGCGCCGCACATGCACCACCGAGGCATAGCCGGTGCCGAAATCGTCCAGCGCCAGCCGGATCCCGGCAGCGCGCAACGCCTTCAGGTTGCTCTGCACCTCCGGGGAGGGATGCAGCACCATGCTTTCCGTGATCTCGATCTCCAGCCGCGCCGGATCGAACCGGGCCTGCTCCAGGACATCCAGGATCTTGGGAATGATGCCGAAGGAGCGCAGGGTGACCGGCGACATGTTCACCGCAATCCAGCGGTCGCCCAGCGCGCGCGCATCCACCACCGCGCGGCGCAGGACAAAAAGGTCCAGCGCGCAGATCAGGTGGCTCTCCTCCGCCACCGGCACGAACGCGGCGGGCGGAAGGCGCCCGCGGGTGGGGTGGTCCCAGCGCACCAGCGCTTCGAAGCCGACGATCCGCTCGCTCTCCAGCTCCACCTGCGGCTGGAACTGAAGCGTGAGCTCGCCGCGCTCCAGCGCGCCCTCAAGCTCCGAGGCCATCCGCTTGGTCTCGGCGGCCGCGTGCTCGAACTGCGGCACGAAGACGCGATAGGTGCCCTGCCCTTCCGCTTTGGCGCGGTAAAGGGCGATGTCGGCGCGGCGCATCAGCTCGGCGGCCTCGTTGGCATCTTCCGGCGCCTGCGCAGCACCCACCGATGCGCTGACCCGCACCACTTCGCTCCCCAGCGAGACGGGCACCTCCAGGGCGGCGAAGATGCGCGCGGCCAGCGCGTCCCGGTCCCCGGGCGCCGTGCACCGGGCGAAGACGACGAACTCGTCGCCGCCGAAGCGACCGGCAAGGCCGCTATCCCCCACCGCGGCCCGCAGCACGTCGGCCACCGCGCACAGCAGCACATCGCCGGCGCCGTGCCCGGCCCAGTCGTTCACCTCCTTGAAGTTGTCGAGATCGACAAACAGCAGCGCCACGGTCTCCTCCGGCCGGCGCGACGCCAGCGCCGCTTCCAGCTCGGCGAGGAAATGCCCGCGGTTGGCAAGGCCCGTCAGGTGGTCCTGGAGCGCCAGCGCCCGAACCTGTGTCTCGCTGGCGGCAAGAGCCGCCGCGGTGCGCTGCGCCCGCACCATCAGCACCAGGAAGATCCCGGACAAAAGCAGGCTGAAGGCGGCCGCCGTCGGCATCAGTTCCCGCAGCAGGCTGCGGCCCGGCTCATGGCCGCGCCACGCCAGTTCCACCTGCGACCCGTCATAGAGATTGGGAACGCGAAGACTGCGCCCCTCCGGCGCCTCGTCCTGGACCCGGACGATCTGCACGTCGTCAAGGTTGGCGGGCTTCGAGAGCGTTTTCAGAAATTCCGGGTCGATGACATCCACCGTCACCGCCAGCAGGGGCTGGTGATACCGGGGCAGGTCGGCCTTCACCCCGAACGGCCGGGCGACCAGGAGCCCGGCCGCGCCCGGCCCGGCGACGATGCCGCGCGCCGCCTGCTGCCCCTCCGCCAAGGCGCGCTGGATGGCCGGACGAATCCAGGAGAAGGCCTTCGTCGCGCCGAGCTCGCCCTGCTCGGAGGAGTAGATGATATTTCCGTCGGCATCGGTGATGTAGACGAACTCGAAGCCGAAGCCGGTATTGAGCCGCTCCCCGAAACGCCGGTGCAGCTTCGGCAGGTCCCCGCCGGCGATGGCGTCGAGGGTCGCGCCCTCCTCCTCCGCCGTGGCGAGGGCACGCGCCATCACGCTGCCATGCGCCTCCAGGGAGGCCAGCAACGCCGCGCGCTCGCGCGTCCCGCTTTCATCATCCTTGCGCAGGCTGGCAACAAAAACGGCTGCCCCGAGCCCGGCCACCAGCACGGCGGCGGCGAGCGCGGCCGGCAGGGTCCAGCCTTCGCGAGCGTTCAACCGAAACGGAATCTGCCTGCCCTCCGTCCGCCGCGCGCCTTGCCCCGCGGGCCTGTCCCGGGTCGCAGAAGATCGGACGCCGGTTCCGATCGTCCGTTCCCTGGGCACGTCACCATCCGCGGAGTGTCACGGGGCGATCATTTGTCGTGCAAATCCGCCGGCTACGCAAGGGGATCGCAGGAACAACCCCTTGCAGGCAAGGGCTTAGCCCTAGCCCGCGGCAAACCACCAGGTGGCGAGCCCGAGAAAGGCGAAGAAGCCGACGGAGTCCGTGACCATGGTCACGAACACCCCCGAGGCCACCGCCGGGTCGAGCTTCAGCCTTGAGATGGCAAGGGGAATGAGCGTGCCGAACAGCCCGGCCGCCATCATGTTCATGATCAGGGCTGCGGAAATGACGCTGCCCAGGTGGGCATTGCCGAACCACAGGGCGGCGATGATGCCCAGCAGGGTGGCGAGGGTGACGCCGTTGAGCAGCCCCACCAGCACCTCGCGAGAGATGATGCGACGGGCATTGTGGCTCGACAGGTCCTTGGTGGCCAGCGCGCGCACCACCACCGTCATGGTCTGGGTGCCCGCATTGCCGCCCATGGAGGCGACGATGGGCATCAGCACGGCAAGGGCCACCATCTTCTCGATGGTGCCCTCGAACAGGCCTATGATGGAGGCCGAGACGAACGCCGTGCCCAGATTGACCATGAGCCAGGGCAGCCGGCTGCGGGCGGTATAGGCCACGGTATCGGACAATTCCTCGTCGCTGCCCACGCCGGCGAGGGCGCGCAGGTCCTCGTCCGCCTCTTCCTGGATGACGTCCACCACGTCGTCGATGGTCATCACGCCCACCAGCCGGCCGGCGTCGTCCACCACCGGGGCGGACACCAGATTGTAGCGCTCGAACATGCGCGCCACATCCTCCTGGTCGTCGGAGGCCTTCACCACCTTGGGCTGCTCGCTCTTCACCCCCGTGACCAGCACCGGGCGGCGGGTGCGCAGCAGCCGGTCGAGGGACACCGAGCCGATGAGCCGATAGGCCGGGTCCACCACGAACACTTCATAGAAGGTGTCGGGCAGGTCCACCGTCTCGCGCATGTAGTCGATGGTGCGCCCCACGGTCCAGAAGGGGGGCACGGCGATGAATTCGGTCTGCATGCGCCGGCCGGCGCTCTCCTCCGGGTAGTCCAGGGAGCGCTGGAGGGCGACGCGTTCCGGCGCCGGCATGTGCTCCAGCACCGCGGCCATCTCGTCCTCGTCGAGATCTTCGAGGATGTAGACCGCATCGTCCGAATCAAGGTCGCGCATACCCCGCGCCACCGTGGCCGGCGACAGCGCATGAAGAATCTGCAGGCGCACCGTCTCGTCGAGCTCGGTCAGCGCCGTGAAATCGAAGGCGGGGCCGAGCAGCTCGATGAGGCGCCGGCGCTCGTCCGCGTCCAGCGCCTCCAGCAGGTCGCCCATGTCGGCTTCGTGCAGCTCGCCGGTGAGGGTCTTCAGGCGGTCCACGTCGCGGGCGGAAATGGCGTCTTCCACCGTGGCGCGGAAATCCTCGCGCAGGTTGCCCTCGGCATCGCTCACCGCGTGCACATCGCTCGCGCCGTCGTCGCGGGCGGGATCGGTGTCCTCGCGCATGGGCTCCTCCCGTTCGGTGGTGGGCGGGGGTCGGGGCGCCCTTCCCCTGGGGATCGGGCACGGATCTGGGATTTCGGCAGGACCCGATCGGCCTGGGTCGGCACCGGCTCCGGCTCTAGAGTGCTGCGGACGGTTTGTGAAGCCTGCATGGCGACTTCTTGCAATGCCGTGCGACCGGGCGCCGGCACGCCGGCCTTTCCTTCGCCACCGGCAGGGCTTAGGCAGAACTGGCCCGCGGCATGGCCGGGCCTTCGAACGCGAAGCGGGGAATGGTGACATGACACCCCTCATGCGGCGGCTGGTCGCAACACTGTGCCTCCTCCTGCCCTTCGCGGCCCCCGCGCTGGCGCAGGGCCCCTGCCCCGGCCGCACCGACGCGCTGGGAACGGCGCGGGTGCTGGAGATCGACCCCAAGGGCCTGCGGGTCGGCACCCGATCGTTCGCGCAAACCCTGCCCCTGGCGCCGCGGGAGGTGGTGCTGACCTTCGACGACGGCCCGTGGCCCGGCACCACCGCCGCCATTCTCGACGCGCTGAAGGCCGAATGCGTGCGGGCGACCTTCTTCCTCATCGGCGAGAATGCGAAGGCCCGGCCGCAGTTGGTGCGCCGCACGCTGGCGGAAGGCCACACCCTTGCCCACCATTCCATGACCCATCCGGCGGTGACGCTGGCCAAGCTGCCGTTCGAGGCGGCGGTGGCGGAGATCGAGCGCGGCATCGCCGCCGACGAGGCCGCCGCCTACGGCACCGGCGGGGCGGCGCCGCGGGTGCCCTTCTTCCGCTTTCCCGGCTTCGCCTCCACGCCGAAGCTGCTGGACTATCTCGACGCGCGGGGAATCGCCGTGTTCGGCGCCGATCTGTGGGCCAGCGACTGGAACGTGATGACGCCGCAGGCCGAACTGGATCTGGTGATGAAGCGGCTGGATGCGGCCGGCGGCGGCATCATTCTGTTCCACGATACCAAGAGCTACACCGCGGCGATGATTCCCGCCTTCCTGCGCGCCCTCGCGGAGCGCGGCTACACGGTGGTGCATGTGGTGCCGAAGGCACAGGCAGCCGCCGGCAAGCCATCCTGACGCGAACCGGCGCCGGAAACGAAAAAGGGCGGCCGAAGCCACCCTCTTGCGTGCCCGCGCCCGAAGGCGCCCGGAACTTTTGCCAATCCACTGGTGCGGACGAGAGGACTCGAACCTCCACGGGTCTCCCCACTAGCACCTCAAGCTAGCGCGTCTACCAATTCCGCCACGACCGCAGTCAGGGATGGCACCGGCCGGGGGTCCATTGAAGGACCGCTCTCGACCGGGGGCCATCGTCTAACAGATCGAATGTGCGGCTACAAGTGCTCTCGGCAACACGGGCGCCACACGCCGGCGGCCTGTGGATGACGCACCGGCGGAGGGGGCTGGACCCGCACGGCCAAAGGATTATGCAGGGACCATGACAGACCGCATCGCCGCCGGCGCCACGCGCGCGAGCCTCGACGCCACCTTCCTGCCCCTCGCCGCAGATGCGCCGCCGGTGGAATGGGTGGTGAGCGACCCCCTCATCGCCTATCCCGAGGCCCTCGCCGCCATGGAGGCGCGCGCCGCCGCCATCGCCGAGGGCACGGCGCCCGAATGCGTGTGGCTGCTGGAGCATCCGCCCCTCTACACCGCCGGCACCAGCGCCCGCCCGGAAGATCTCGTGGACGCGCGATTCCCGGTCTACGAGACCGGCCGGGGCGGCCAGTTCACCTATCACGGCCCCGGCCAAAGGGTGGCGTATGTGATGCTCGACCTCAAGCGCCGCGCGCCCGACGTGCGGCGCTATGTGAGCGCGCTGGAGGCCTGGATCATCGGCACCCTCTCCGCCTTCAACGTCACCGGCGAGCGGCGGGAGGACCGGGTGGGCGTGTGGGTGCGCCGGAAGGGCGGCGGCCAAGGAAGCGGGGAAGACAAGATCGCCGCCATCGGCATCCGCGTGCGGCGCTGGGTGACCTTCCACGGCATCTCGCTGAACGTGGAGCCGGACCTTTCCCATTTCGGCGGAATCGTGCCCTGCGGCGTGCGCGAGCACGGCGTCACCAGCCTTGCCGACCTCGGTCTGCCGGTGGCCATGCACGAGGTGGACGCGGTGATGCGGGTGGCGTTCGAGGCGGTGTTCGGGAAGACGGTAGTGGGGGCGACGCTGTTGCCGACATCTGAACGGGACCGCCAGGGCGCCCCGCAATAGGGCGCCGGAAATACGCATCAAACGAATTGATAGCCTACAGTCATATTTGAACTTGTCATTTCGGCGCTGTCGACGCTCAATTCTCGTGCTGAAGAATGAGCGCAAGCATGCCTTCCTCCACCGGGACAAAAAAACCCGACCACGATTACTCGACCCAGGGCTTCGCCGAAGTCCTCATGAAGCAATCAGCAGAGGATATCCTGAAAGGATCCAAAAAACGCGACTTCTTCCACAACATGGTCAAGGCAGGAACCAGCCACGCCCTCCGCGGTGGCCTGGTAAAAATTGGCCTTCCAGATCACATTGCACAAGGAATTGGCGATCATTATACAATCGCTTACGAATTGATCAATGGCGGTAAAGTCTTATCGGGACGAGAACTTGCAGTATTCTTGGCACAGAAGGGCATTGCCATTGCTCGGATGGGCAACGCACAGGACAACCTCACCTGCGGGATCTCAGTGGCCGTGCTGGCAGTGAGCATCGTGAAGACAACCGGGGCTCTCCTCGCAGAAGCTCCAACAGGCGGCGCTGCGACGCCCATTCTTCTTGTGGAGGTCGGGCAGGTCGTTCTGGATGCCTACAGCATGAATCAAGACTGCAAGCTGACGGATGCCGTCAACCGAAAGATCACGGAAACCGCTCAGCCCATGTATATGTGGCTCGAAAACGGCATCAAGCAATGGATGGGGGTCCCGGGCATCTGAACCCGCGCCCCCGTCCCTACCCGCCGCAACGCCCCCCTCAAATCCCCAGCTTCGCCTTGAGAATATCGTTCAGCGCCTGCGGATTGGCCTTGCCGCCCGAGGCCTTCATGGCCTGGCCGACGAACCAGCCGAGCATGGTGGGCTTGGCCTGCACCTGGGCCACCTTGTCCGGGTTGGCGGCGATGATCTCGTCCACCACCTTCTCGATGGCGCCGGTGTCTGTCACCTGCTTCATGCCGCGGGCTTCCACCACCACGCGCGGGTCGCCGCCCTCGGTGAAGATGATCTCGAACAGGTCCTTGGCGATCTTGGACGAGATGGTCCCCTCGGCGATCAGGTCGAGGATGGCACCGATCTGGTGCGGCGTCACCGGCGAGGAGGTGACGTCCTTGCCCTCCTTGTTCAGGCGGCCGAACAGCTCGTTGATGACGAAGTTCGCCGCCGCCTTGCCGTCGCGCCTGGCGCCGCCGCCTTCCACCACCTGCTCGAAATAATCGGCGGTCTCCCGCTCGGCCACCAGCACGCCGGCGTCGTAGGGCGAAAGGCCGTAGTCGGCGATGAAGCGGGCCTTCTTCTCGTCGGGCAGCTCGGGCAGGTGGGAGGCCAGATCCTCCACCCATTCCGCCTTCAGCTCCAGCGGCAGCAGGTCCGGATCGGGGAAGTAGCGATAGTCGTGCGCCTCCTCCTTGGAGCGCATGGAACGCGTCTCGCCCTTGCCCGGATCGAACAGGCGCGTTTCCTGGGAGATGGTGCCGCCGTCCTCCAGGATCTCGATCTGCCGGCGCGCCTCCACCTCGATGGCCTGGCCGATGAAGCGGATGGAATTGACGTTCTTGATCTCGCAGCGGGTGCCCAGCGCGTCGCCCGGCCGGCGCACGGAAACGTTCACGTCGGCGCGCAGGTTGCCCTTCTCCATGTCGCCGTCGCAGGTGCCCAGATAGCGCAGGATGGTGCGCAGCTTGGTCACATAGGCCCGCGCCTCCTCCGCCGAGCGCAGGTCGGGGCGCGACACGATCTCCATCAGCGCCACGCCGGAGCGGTTGAGGTCCACGAACGAGAGGGTGGGCGACAGATCATGAATGGACTTGCCCGCGTCCTGCTCCAGGTGCAGGCGCTCGATGCCCACGGTGATGCTCTCGCCGTCGGGCAGATCGACGATCACCTCGCCCTCGCCCACCACCGGCTGCTTGTACTGGCTGATCTGGTAGCCCTGGGGCAGGTCCGGGTAGAAATAATTCTTCCGGTCGAACACCGATGTCAGGTTGATCTGCGCCTTCAGGCCGAGCCCGGTGCGCACCGCCTGGGCCACGCACTCCTTGTTGATGACCGGCAGCATGCCGGGCATGGCCGCATCCACCAGCGACACATGGTCGTTGGGCGGGCCGCCGAAGGCGGTGGAGGCGCCGGAAAAGAGCTTGGCATTGGAAGCGACCTGGGCGTGCACTTCCATGCCGATCACCACCTCCCAGTCGCCGGTGGCGCCGGGAATGAGCTTCTTGGCCTCGACCGGCCGGGTGTGAAGGGTCATGGTCGTCCTTAAGGTCCTGTCGGCGGCGCACGGCCGCGTGGTGTGCTGTGGTGCGGCGTGGCCGCATCCTTGCTGGTTTCACGTAACCCCGAGCGGCCGCCTCTGGCAACCGGCAGGGTGCCGCGCCGGCGGCCTTCGGCGCGCCCCGCGGATGCGCAACGGCCCGCCACCGGGGCGGGCCGCAGGATCGAAATGGCCGGCGCGGCCTCAGAGCTTGATGGGGCGCCGCAGCTCCTGGGTGCAGGCCTTCTCGAACACGCCCTTGGCCCCCAGCGCCTGCGGGCTGCGGGTGCGGAACTCGGCGTCCGAGGTGCCCATGCAGAAGGTATAGGCCTCGCCCTCGCTCCAGCTGCCCTCCTTGACGGCACCCAGGGTGCAGCCCGTGGCGATGGCCTTGTTGCGCCAGGTCACGAGGTATTTGGCGAACGACTTGCAGATCGGCGTGCGGCTGGCGTCCTGCTTGGGCGCATTGGCCGGCGGCGGGGGTTTGTAGCCGCCGCCCTGCCCGCCATAGGAGAAGGCGCAGCCGTCGAACTTGGCGCTCCACGTATCCACCGCCCCATTGGTCTGCGCCGGCGTCTTGGTGGTGCACCAATTGTAGTGGTTCTGCCAGTTGGAATGGCTGCTCCAGCCGGGGCAGCGCATCTGCCGCGCCCGCTGGTCGAGGCCCACCATCTCATTGGCGTAGGCCGTGCACCGGTCCTGCGCCTGCGCTGCCGGCGCCACGCATGCCAAAGCGCCCGCCATCGCGATGATGGCAAGGCACGCTTTCCCCCAGAACTGCATCTGTTCCCCCGATCGGTAGACGGGCCGGGGTCCCCCTCCCCGGCCGGCCGGCTGATCATTTGCATATTGCAATACAAATACAAGGCGCGCCCGGGCCGGCGCCCCCGCACCGCAAGGTCAGATCAGCCCTTCCACCACAGGTCTTCCACGGGGAAGCGGCCGGCCGCTTCCTCGATCACCTCGGCGAGGGAGAACAGGGTCTCCTCCGCGAACGGGCGGCCGATGAGCTGGAGGCCGAGGGGCAGCCCGTCGGCCGAGAGGCCGGCGGGAACGGCGATGCCCGGCAGGCCGGCCATGTTCACCGTCACGGTGAACACGTCGTTGAGATACATCTCCACCGGATCGGCCTTGATCTTCTCGCCGATGCCGAAGGCGGGCGAGGGCGTGGCCGGGGTGAGCACCGCATCCACCCCTTCCGCGAACACGGTGTCGAAATCGCGCTTGATCAGGCTGCGCACCTTCTGCGCCCGCAGGTAGTAAGCGTCGTAATAGCCGGCGGAGAGCACATAGGTGCCGATCATGATGCGCCGGCGCACCTCCGGGCCGAAGCCGGCGGCGCGGGTGTTCTCATACATCTCCACCACGTCGCGGCCCGGCACGCGGGCGCCGTAGCGCACGCCGTCGTAGCGCGCGAGGTTGGAGGAGGCTTCCGCCGGCGCCACGATATAATAGGCCGGCAGCGCATAGCGGGTGTGGGGCAGCGAGATGTCCACGATCTGCGCGCCCGCATCCTCCAGCCATCGGGCGCCTTCGCGCCACAGGGCGTCGATCTCGTCGGACATGCCCTCCATGCGGTATTCGCGCGGAATGCCGATCTTCATGCCCTTGATGGAGGCGCCCACCGCCTCCTCATAGTCCGGCACCGGGCGGTTGACGCAGGTGGAATCCTTGGCGTCGTAGCCCGCCATGGAACGCAGCAGCAGGGCCGCGTCGTTCACGGTGCGGGCGAACGGACCGGCCTGGTCGAGGGAGGAGGCGAAGGCAACGATGCCCCAGCGTGAGCAGCGCCCGTAGGTGGGCTTGATGCCCACCGTGCCGGTGAAGGCCGCAGGCTGGCGAATGGAGCCGCCGGTGTCGGTGCCGGTGGCGCCGGCGCACAGGAAGGCCGCCACCGCCGACGCCGAGCCGCCGGAGGAGCCGCCCGGCACCAGATAGGTGTCGTCGCTGTTCCGCCGCCAGGGCGACAGCACCGGGCCGAAGGCCGAGGTCTCGTTGGACGAGCCCATGGCGAACTCGTCATTGTTGAGCTTACCCAGCATCACCGCGCCGTCGCGCCACAGATTGGCGGTGACGGTGGATTCGTACTGCGGCACGAAGTCGTCGAGGATCTTCGAGCAGGCGGTGGTGCGCACGCCCTGGGTGCAGAACATGTCCTTGATGCCGAGGGGAATCCCCTCCAGCGGGCCGGTGTCGCCGGAGGCGATGCGCCGGTCGCTCTCCTTCGCCATCTCCAGGGCGATCTCCGGCGTCTCCAGCACATAGGCATTGAGGGGCCGCGCCGCCTCCATGGCCTTCAGATAGGCCTCGGTCAGTTCCACCGAGGTGAATTCGCCCTGCGCCAGGCCTTCGCGCGCCTGGGTGAGGGTGAGCTGGGTGAGCTTGGTCATTCCACCACCTTCGGCACAGTGAAGAAGCCGCCCTCGTGGTCGGGGGCGTTGGCGAGCACCTTTTCCGGGCAATGCCCGTCGGTCACCACATCCTCGCGCATGGGCAGCTCCACCGGCACCACGCCGGTGAGGGGCTCGACCCCGGAGACGTCGAGGTCCGCCAGTTGCTCCACGAATTCCAGGATGGCGTTGAGTTCATTCTGAAGGTGGCCGAGCTCGTCTTCGCGCACCGAGATGCGCGCAAGATGGGCCACCCGGCGGACGGTCGCCTGATCGACGGACATGATGCGCTCCCAAAAGCTGACCGCCGCTATAGCAAGGGGTATGCCGCGGTGGAAGGGTTTGCCGGGGAAAGAGGCGGGTGGAGACGCAGCCGTCGCACCCCCGCAAATGCGACATGGAACGACGCGGGATGTCTCTCCGCGGCCCGGGCGCTCGCCGGCAACCGGGCTACCCCTCCCGCACCGCGTCCAGGAACTGGCGGCCGTAGCGGTCCAGCTTAGCCTCGCCGATGCCGGAGATCATGCCCAGCGCCTTCATGGAATCGGGCTTCAGCTCGGCGATGGCCATCAGCGTGGTGTCGTGGAAGATGACGTAGGGCGGCACGCCCTGGGCGCGGGCAATCTCCAGGCGCAGCGCCTTCAGCCGCTGGAAGCGTGCCTCGTCGGCCGGGTCCTGCAGGGCGGGACGCGGCCCGCGGCCCCCGCCGCCGGTGCGCGCCGGCCGCGCCCGCGCCTCCGCCTTCAGTTCCACCCTTTCCTCGCCGCGCAGCACCGGCCGGCATTTCTGGGTGAGGCCGAGGCCGCCGTGGCCCTCCACATCCACGCTCAGATGACCCATGGCCACCAACTGGCGGACCATGGCGCGCCATTCATCGCGCGAGAAATCCTTGCCGATGCCGAAGGTGGACAGCTTCTCGTGGCCGAACTTCTGCACCTTGTCGGTGGCCTCGCCGCGCAGCACGTCGATGACATGGCCGGCGCCGAAGCGCTCTCCGGTGCGATAGACGCAGGACAGCAGCTTGCGTGCCGGCTCGGTGCCGTCGAAGGTGCGCGGCGGGTCCAGGCAGGTGTCGCAATTGCCGCAGGGCTCGGGAAGATCCTCCTCGAAATACTTCAGCAGCACCTGCCGCCGGCAGGATGCACTCTCGCACAGGCCGAGCAGGGCATCGAGCTTGCCCCGCTCCACCCTTTTCCGCGCATCCGGCGCATCGGAGGCGTCCACGAACTGGATCAGCTTGGCCACGTCCTCCACGCCGTAGAGCAGCAGCGTTTCGGAGGCGAGCCCGTCGCGGCCGGCGCGGCCGGTTTCCTGGTAATAGGCCTCGATGCTCTTGGGCAGGTCGAGATGGACCACGAAGCGCACGTCCGGCTTGTCGATGCCCATGCCGAAGGCGATGGTGGCCACCATCACGATGCCCTCCTCCTTCAGGAAGCGGTCCTGGTGGCGGGCGCGGGTGTCGGCGTCGAGGCCCGCATGATAGGGCAGCGCCAGGCGGCCCTCGGTGGCCAGCATCTGCGCCGTGGCCTCCACCTTCGCCCGGCTCATGCAATAGATGATGCCCGCCTCGCCCTCGTGCGCATCCAGGAACGCCTTCAGCTGGGTGCGGGGGTTGGACTTGGGCGCGATGCGGTAGCGGATGTTGGGCCGGTCGAAGGAGGAGAGGAACACCCGCCCCTCCTCCAGCGCCAGGCGCTCCACGATCTCCCGGCGGGTGGGGCCGTCCGCGGTGGCGGTCAGCGCCATGCGCGGAACGCCCGGGAAACGCTCGTGCAGCACGAACAGCTGGCGGTATTCGGGCCGGAAATCGTGCCCCCACTGGGACACGCAATGGGCCTCGTCGATGGCGAACAGGGACAGGCGCGCGCCATCCAGCAGGGTGAGGAAGCTGTCGGTGAGCAGGCGCTCCGGCGCCACATAGAGCAGGTCCAGCTCGCCCATGGCCAGCGCCCGCTCCACCTGCCGCGCCTCGCCCGGCGGCAGGGAGGAATTGAGCATGGCCGCCTTCACCCCCAGCTGGCGCAGGGCCTGCACCTGGTCATGCATCAGCGCGATGAGCGGCGAGACGACAATGGCCGTGCCCGGCCGCACCAAAGCCGGCACCTGATAGCACAGGGACTTGCCGCCGCCCGTGGGCATCAGCACCAGGGCATCGCCCCCGGCCGCCACATGCTCCACGATCTCCTGCTGCCGGCCGCGGAAGGTCTCGTAGCCGAAGACGGTGCGCAGGACCTGGAGCGGGGCGGAATCGGTGGGGGCGGCGGCGGGCATGGCGCCTTATAGTCCGACGCTGGGCCGGGGCAATGCGCAATGGGCGCGCAAGCGCCGCGCCTATCGGCGGCCCGCCGCCAGCAGGATGGCCGCGCCGCCCACGAGGATGCCGGCCGAAACGCGATCCGCGATCCGGGTGAAGCGGCCCTTGAGGGCCGACCGGGCATGGTCCGCCACCACCGCCCACAGCACGTCGCCCACCAGTGCGATGCCGGCGAAGATGGCGGCGAGCAGCGCGATCTGAGGCACCGGATTGGCGGTGTCGGTGACGAACTGGGGCAGGAAGGCCGCGTGGAACAAAAGCGTCTTGGGATTGGCGAAGGCCACCGCCAGCCCGCGCCCGAACGCCGCCCGCGCCGAGGGGGCCGACGCTTGCGCCCCCACCCCGGCACTGCGCCATTGCAGCACCGCGAGCCACAGGAGATAGGCGGCGCCCGCATAGCGCACGAGATCGAAATGACGGGAGAAGGCTTCCACCACATAGGCGAGCCCCGCGGCCACGAGGGCCAGCTGGGCGATGAGGCCCACATTCACGCCCGTGGCGGTGAGGATGCCGGCCCTGCGCCCGTGCTTCAGGCTGGTGCCGACGATGAGCGCCACGTTCGGCCCCGGCGTGGCGGCAAGGGCGAGGCAGGCGAGCACGAACAGCGCGAGGCTTTCCGCCGAGATCATCCGTCACTTCCCCTGCCTGCGGCTCCGGCCGGCCCAGCGGCCACCGGCGTTGTGTGGTCGCGGTTCACGCAACCGGGCGAGCCGCGCCGGCTGCGATCCCGCGCACGGCCCGAAGTCCGGCACCCGAAAGTCCGGCACCCGAAGTCCGGAGCCCTATACCAGCGCCCCTGGCCCCTGACCGGCGCCGAGAGGGCGCGCTCCGGCGCCGAGAGGGCGCGCTCCGGCGCCGCGCGGGCTTGACCACGGGCCATGAGCCAGGCTCAGGGGCTTTGGTGCTACGCCTCCGGCGCCTCGCCGGCCGCATCCTCGCCCTCGGCGCCGGCATCGTCGCTGATGTGCTCCACCGAGACCACCCGCTCGCCCTCCGCCGTGTCGAACACGATGACGCCCTGGCTGGCGCGGCCGACAATGCGGATGCCGTCCACCGGGCAGCGGATGAGCTGGCCGCCGTCGGTCACCAGCATGATCTGGTCCGCGTCCTCCACCGGGAAGGAGGCGACGAGGCGGCCGTTGCGCTCGTTCACGGCCATGGCGACGATGCCCTTTCCGCCGCGGCCGGTGACGCGGTATTCATAGGACGAGGTGCGCTTGCCGTAGCCATTCTCGGACACGGTGAGGATGAACTGCTCCAGCGCGCTCATCTGCGCATAGCGCTCCTGGCTGAGCTGGCCGGAGCCGCTCGCGCCCTCCTCCTGCTCCACCTCGGCGCTTTCGCCCGCCTCGCCCCGCAGGGCGCGGCGCATCTTGATATAGAGGAGCCGCTGGTCGGCCTCCGCCTCCACATGGCGGATGATGGCCATGGAGATGATCTTGTCGTCCTCTTCCAGCCGGATGCCGCGCACGCCCACGCTGTCGCGGCCCTTGAACACGCGCACGTCGGTGACCGGGAAGCGGATGCAGGCGCCGGCTGCGGTGGTGAGCAGCACGTCGTCATCCTCGGTGCACAGGCCCACGTCGGCGATGGATTCGCCGGGCGCCAGCTTCATGGCGATCTTGCCGTTGCGATTCACCTGCTGGAAATCGGTGAGCGCATTGCGCCGCACGGTGCCGCCGGTGGTGGCGAACATGATCTGCAGCCGGTCGTTCTGCTCGCCATCCTCCGGCAGCAGCACCACCGAGGTGATGCGCTCGTCCTGCTCCAGCGGCAGGATGTTGATGAGTGCCTTGCCGCGGGCCTGGGGCGCCGCCAGGGGCAGGCGCCACACCTTGAGCTTGTAGACCTGCCCCTTGGAGGAGAAGAACAGCACCGGCGCATGGGTGGAGGCCACGAACAGGCGGGTGACGAAATCCTCGTCCCGCGTCTGCATGGCCGAGCGGCCCTTGCCGCCGCGGCGCTGCGCCCGGTAGGTGGAGAGCGGCACGCGCTTGATGTAGCCGGCGTGGGAGACGGTGACCACCATCTCCTCGCGCTGGATGAGGTCTTCATCCTCCAGGTCGCCGAAGCCCTCGACGATCTCGGTGCGGCGCGGCGTGCCGAACTCGGCCTTGATGGCGTTGAGTTCGTCGCGGATGATGGCGCGCATGCGCGGCCGGCTGGCCAGGATGTCGAGATAATCGGCGATCTCGGCGGCGAGCTTGTCCAGCTCGTCGGCCACCTCGTCCCGGCCGAGGGCGGTCAGGCGCTGCAGGCGCAGATCGAGGATGGCGCGGGCCTGCACCTCGGAGAGGCGGTAGGTGCCGTCGTCGTTGAGCTTGTGGCGCGGGTCGGCGATCAAAGCGATGAGCGGGGCCATGTCCTTGGCCGGCCAGTCGCGCCCCATCAGCGCCTCGCGCGCGCTCGCCGGGTCCGGCGCCGTGCGGATGAGGCGGATCACCTCGTCGATATTGGCCACCGCGATGGCGAGGCCCACCAGCACATGGGCCCGGTCGCGGGCCTTGCGCAGCAGGAACTTGGTGCGGCGGCTGATGACGTCCTCGCGGAAGGCGATGAAGGCGGTCAGCACGTCGTGCAGGGTCAGCACCCCCGGCTTGCCGCCGGACAGGGCCACCATGTTCACGCCGAAGGAGGTCTGCAGCAGGGTGAGGCGATAAAGGTTGTTCAGCACCACGTCGGCTTGCGCGTCGCGCTTGATCTCGATGACCACGCGCATGCCGTCGCGGTCGCTCTCGTCGCGGATCTCGGAGATGCCCTCGACGCGCTTGTCGCGCACCAGCTCGGCAATCTTCTCGATCATCGTCGCCTTGTTCACCTGGTAGGGAATCTCGGTGACGATGAGGGCCTCGCGGTCCTTGCGGATCTGCTCGATGGCCACCTTCGCCCGCATCAGCACCGAGCCGCGGCCGGTGAGATAGGCCTGGCGGATGCCGGTGCGGCCGAGGATCAGGGCGCCGGTGGGGAAGTCCGGGCCGGGCAGCAGATCCAGCAGCGCCTCGGGCTCCAGCGTCGGGTCGTCCAGCAGGGCCACGGTGGTGTCGATGATCTCGCCGAGATTGTGCGGCGGGATGTTGGTGGCCATGCCCACGGCGATGCCGCCGGCCCCGTTGACCAGCAGGTTGGGGAACTTGGCCGGGAGGACGGTGGGCTCGCTCTCGGAATTGTCGTAATTGTCCTGGAAATCGACGGTGTCCTTGTCGAGGTCGTCGAGCAGGCTGCCGGTCACCTTCTCCAGCCGCACCTCGGTGTAGCGCATGGCCGCCGGGGCATCGCCGTCCACCGAACCGAAATTGCCCTGGCCGTCCACCAGCGGCAGGCGCATGGCGAAGGTCTGCGCCATGCGCACCAGCGCGTCATAGACCGACTGGTCGCCATGGGGATGGTATTTACCGATGACGTCGCCCACCACGCGGGCGGACTTGCGATACTGCTTGTTCCACTCGTAGCCGTTCTCGTGCATGGAGAACAGGATGCGCCGATGCACCGGCTTCAGGCCGTCGCGCACGTCGGGCAGGGCCCGGGCGACGATGACGCTCATGGCATAGTCGAGGTAGGAGCGGGACAGCTCCTCCGTGATGGAAACGGGCCTGATGTCGGAGGGCGGCTCGCCGCCGGGCCTCGGCGTCTCGGGTTCGGCCAAAAGTCAACACTCTCGATGATGAAACGCGGTGTCCCCTTCTAGCCGATTCACCGTTGCGACGCCAGCGAAACCACCGCCGACGATCTATTTTTTCTTCTTTATTTTCAATGTCTTAAACATGACCCCGCGGGCACCCGGCGCACATTTTGACCCTTTTGCGTCAGAATGCCCCGCGCCGCCCGAAAAGCACGGCACGCGCCGACCCGCCGGGAAACGTCCGGCAGCCATCCTCTCGGAATGAAACGAGGCCCGGACCATCATGCGGACAGCCCCCGCGTCGCGCTGATCGCGGAAGGACCTGCGGAGCCGGACCCCGCCGATCCGCCGGATGCCTCAGAACGGAATCTCGTCGTCCATGTCCGTGGACGCAGGCCGGCTGCTGCCGCCGCCCGCCGGCGCGCCCGCCCGGCGCCCGCCGCCCGACTGGCCGCCATAACCGCCCCCGCCGAAGCTGCCGCCGCCCGAGCCGCCGCCATAGCCCACATTTCCGCCCATGGGGCTTGCCGAGCCGAAGTCCGAGCCGCCGCCGAAGTCGTCGGCGCCAGCGCCGGCGCCGCCCTCGCCGCGCCCGTCCAGAAGGGTCAGCTCGCCGCGATAGGGCCGCAGCACCACTTCCGTGGTGTAGGTCTCGCGCCCGTCCTTCTCGTATTTGCGGGTCTCAAGCTGGCCCTCGATATAGACTTTGGAGCCCTTCTTCAGGAAGCGCTCGGCCACGCCCACGAGATTTTCATTGAAGATGACCACGCGATGCCATTCCGTGCGCTCGCGCCGCTCACCGGAGGCCTTGTCCCGCCAGTTCTCCGACGTGGCGATGGACAAATTGCACACCCTGCCGCCGTTCTGGAACGACTTCACCTCGGGATCCCGGCCGAGATTGCCGATCAGGATCACCTTGTTGACGCTGCCGGCCATCCTCGCTCTCCACTCTTCACCGATCGGGCGCAGCACCCTAGCCGGGCCGGCGACGCATGCGAGCCGCAAACGGCGTTGTCCACCGCAAAGGCTGGCCTGTGCACGCCCCCGGCACATTTGTTCCGCAAATGTTCTATACACGCCGCCCGCAGGATGCAAGATGGACCGTGACAGCCGACACTGGATTTTTGACTCGCGCACAACGATTGTTCTTGATATGTTCTCTACCGCATTGCACCCGGTGGACTACATTTGGGCCATGACCATGAGTGAATTTGCAGCGCTTCGATGGGATATCGCCGCCGCGGGAGGCGGCAGGAAAGAGTTCGTCCTCGGCCAGGACGGCCGGGGTGCCGCCCGCGAGGAGGCGCCGGGCGCGGGCCCATTCCACCGGACCGCACGCGCTGCCATGTTCTCCACCATGTTCGCCACCGCCGCCGGCACGCTTGCCATGCTGAAGGCGGCCTTCCCCTTGCCCTGATCGTTCGGCGCCGGCCGCAAGGCTTGCGTGCGCCCCAGGATGTTCATGTCTGATCGTGCTTCCTCCCGGCGTGCCACGCTCGACGCCGCCAATGCTGCCCGCCGCGATGCCCGCACCCTCTCGGTGCGCGGCGCGCGCGAGCACAATCTCAAGAATGTGGATCTGGAGATCCCGCGCGACGCTCTGGTGGTGTTCACCGGCCTGTCGGGCTCCGGCAAGAGCTCCCTTGCCTTCGACACCATCTATGCCGAGGGCCAGCGCCGCTATGTGGAGAGCCTTTCCGCTTATGCCCGCCAGTTCCTGGAGATGATGCAGAAACCGGACGTGGACCAGATCGACGGTCTCTCGCCGGCCATCTCCATCGAGCAGAAGACCACCTCGCGCAACCCGCGCTCCACGGTGGGCACGGTCACCGAAATCTATGACTACATGCGCCTGTTGTGGGCGCGCACCGGCATTCCCTATTCCCCCGCCACCGGCCTGCCCATCGAAAGCCAGACCGTCTCGCAGATGGTGGACCGCACCCTGGCGCTGCCGGAGGGCACCCGCCTGTTCCTGCTCGCCCCGGTGGTGCGCGGACGCAAGGGCGAGTACCGCAAGGAGCTGGCGGAATGGATGAAGAAGGGCTTCCAGCGGGTCAAGATCAACGGCGCCTTCCATGAAATCGCCGAGGCGCCGGCCCTGGACAAGAAGTTCAAGCACGACATCGACGTGGTGGTGGACCGCATCGTCGTGCGCGCCGATCTCGCCCAGCGCCTCGCCGACAGCTTCGAGACCGCCCTCGCTCTGGCCGACGGCATCGCGGTGGCCGAATTTGCCGACGAGACGGACGAGGCGGGGGCGCCGCGCCGCATCCTGTTCTCGGAAAAGTTCGCCTGCCCGGTGTCCGGCTTCACCATTCCCGAGATCGAGCCGCGGCTGTTCTCGTTCAACAACCCCTTCGGCGCCTGCCCAGCCTGCGACGGCCTCGGCGTGGAGCAGACCATCGACCCCGACCTCGTGGTGCCGGACAAGGCGCGCTCCCTGAAGCAGGGCGCCATCGCCCCCTGGGCCAAGTCCACCTCGCCTTATTACGGGCAGACCCTGGATGCGCTGGCCCGCCATTATCATTTCAAGCTGAACGTGCCTTTCGCCGACCTGCCGGAACAGGCGCGGCAGGTGCTGCTCTACGGCTCGGGCGACGAGAAGATCACCTTCGCCTATGACGACGGGCTGCGCGCCTACGAGACCCAGAAGACCTTCGAAGGGGTGGTGCGCAACCTCGACCGGCGCTGGCGGGAGACCGACAGCGACTGGGCGCGCGAGGAAATCTCCAAATATTTCTCCACCGTGCCCTGCAAGACCTGCTCCGGCTTCCGGCTGAAGCCGGAGGCCCTCGCGGTGCGGGTGGCGGACCGGCATGTCGGCCAGGTGGGCGAGCTTTCGGTTCGCGCCGCCGCCGGCTGGTTCGAGGCGCTGCCGGCGCAGCTCTCGGCCAAGCAGAACGAGATCGCCGGCCGCATCCTGAAGGAGATCCGCGACCGGCTGAAGTTCCTGCTGGACGTGGGGCTGGAATATCTCACCCTCGCGCGGGCCTCCGGCTCCCTGTCCGGCGGCGAGAGCCAGCGCATCCGCCTCGCCTCCCAGATCGGGTCCGGCCTCACCGGCGTGCTCTATGTGCTGGACGAGCCCTCCATCGGCCTGCACCAGCGCGACAACGAGCGCCTGCTGGAGACGCTGAAGCACCTGCGCGACCTCGGCAACACCGTCATCGTGGTGGAGCATGACGAGGATGCCATCCTCGCCGCCGATTATGTGGTGGACGTGGGCCCCGGCGCCGGCATCCATGGCGGGCGCATCGTGGCGCAGGGCACGCCCGCCGAGATCCTCGCCAACCCCGCCTCGCTCACCGGCCGCTATCTCACCGGCGCCCTTTCGGTGGGCGTTCCGGCCCGGCGCAAGCCCAATCCCAAGCGCATGCTGAAGCTCTCGGGTGCGCGGGGCAACAATCTGAAGAATGTCACGGCCGAAATTCCCCTCGGCCTGTTCACCTGCATCACCGGCGTCTCGGGCGGCGGAAAGTCCACCTTGCTGCTGGACACGCTCTACAAGGCGGTGGCCCGGCGCCTCAACGGCGCCAGCGAGGCGCCGGCGCCGTTCGACAGGCTGGAGGGGCTGGAGCACCTGGACAAGGTGATCGACATCGACCAGTCGCCCATCGGCCGCACCCCGCGGTCCAACCCTGCCACCTATACGGGCGCCTTCACGCCGATCCGCGAGTGGTTCGCCGGCCTGCCGGAGGCCAAGGCGCGCGGCTACGGGGCGGGGCGCTTCTCCTTCAATGTGAAGGGCGGGCGCTGCGAGGCCTGCCAGGGCGACGGCGTCATCAAGATCGAGATGCACTTCCTGCCGGACGTTTATGTCACCTGCGATGTCTGCAAGGGCAAGCGCTACAATCGCGAGACGCTGGAGGTCACCTTCAAGAACAAGTCCATCGCCGACGTGCTGGACATGACGGTGGAAGAGGGCGCGCAATTCTTCAAGGCGGTGCCCTCCGTGCGCGAGAAGCTGGAGACGCTGCACCGGGTGGGCCTCGACTACATCAAGGTGGGCCAGCAGGCCACCACCCTCTCCGGCGGCGAGGCGCAGCGCGTCAAGCTCTCCAAGGAACTGTCCAAGCGCGCCACCGGGCGCACCCTCTACATTCTCGACGAACCCACCACCGGCCTGCACTTCCACGATGTGAAGAAGCTGCTGGAGGTGCTCCACGAGCTGGTGGAGCAGGGCAACACGGTGGTGGTGATCGAACACAATCTCGAAGTCATCAAGACCGCCGACTGGATCCTGGACCTCGGCCCGGAAGGGGGCGACGGCGGCGGCGAGATCGTGGTGACGGGCACGCCCGAGACCGTGGCTGAACACCCGCGCTCCCACACCGGGCGCTTCCTGGCCGAAGTCCTGGCCCGGCGGCCCATGGCCGCTCCGGCGGCGGCAACCGCGCCGGGTGCGACCCGGAAGGCCGGGAAGCCGGCGGGAAAGCCCACGGCCGCAACGGAGGTGGCGCCTGCGGACGCGGACCCTGCGGAGATGGATCTGGCGGAGATGGATCTGGCCGGGCTGGATCTGGCGGAGATGGCCGCAGCGGACCTTGCCGGGGGCGTGGCGGAGGCGCCGTCGACCCCTCCCACGGCGGCCGTGGCCGCCGCCTCGAAGGCGCCGCGGAAGAAGGCCGGCCAGGAGCCGGCCGCACCCGCGCCCGCGCCGTCACCCGCGCCGCGCGGCCGTCGGTCGGCGACGCGGCGCAAGGCACCCATGGCGGAATAGGGCTCCCCGATCCGGCTCGATCAACCGGATCGGGAAGGCCTGCGCCATTTCAGGAGAGTCACGGCCGCGCAGGAGACGTCAACCTGCGCTGGTGGATGCTGCGTGCATTCGTGGATGGCCATTCGGCTTTTCGCCACCCACGGCGTCCGGCCGGGACGGTGGAGCCGCCGGGAGATGCCGTGCAGCGCTCGGGCGGCCTGCGCGGCCCTCGCCCAGGCCGCCACCGGGCAGAAGCGTCCCGGACGGCTTGTGGCCGGGCACAAGCGCCGCGGCCAGCCTTCAGCCGGAGCGGACCTTCCGGTCCGCTCCGGGCGTCACTCGCAGTCGGGCGGTTTCAGCTAATCGGCAGGCCGGCGGACCGCCGGGAGATGCTGGCGCGGGTGCGGCGGAGCGCGCGGCCGATGCCGTAGGTCCAGGCCAGTTGCACGCGACCGCGCAACGTGAGCCGGAAGGACTCGTTCTGCGGCACGAACCAGGCATTGTGCCCGGTGCGCCGCACCAGACGGTAGCCGCTGCGGCGCATCACGCCGCAGGTTTCGCCGAACCGGTCGCGGTCGTCCACGATCACCAGGCGCGGCTTGTAGCGGGACAGGGTCAGCCCTCTCAACACATCGGGCTCGGCGCCTTCCACATCCACGGAGAGGAAGTCCACGCGCTCCACCCCCGCGTCCTCCAGAACGCTGTCGAGGGTGGCGGCCGGGACCTCGATCACCGTCTGGTTCGCGGCCATCTTCGCCGTGAACCGCACCGTGCTGCCGCCCCGCAGGTCGAGCAGCCGGATGGAACCGCGCGCAGCTTCCCCCGGAGCCACGCACGCGCACTGACGCACCCGGGCCTTGCGGCTACGGGTGAGATTCTCCGCAAAATCGGGCATGGGCTCCACCAGCAGCCCGTCCCACCCCACCAGTTCCAGATGGTAAGTCTGGCTCTGAAAAATCGGATCGTACGCGCCAACTTCCACGAAAAATCCAGGAGGTCCCTGGAAAAACGCCGAAATCAGACCGCGCTCCTCCTGCCCCGAAAAGACTGAGTCCGAGGCCACTGGCCCCAACGTCCCTTGGAAGAACATTTCTGATCCCCGTTCAAAGCCGCCCCCGCGGCTTCATCAGCTCAGACGTAAGTACCGCCGACACCGTGAGGGCGAAATCAGCCAGGGGTGGCAAATTTTAGTCGCGTTCGCCGGCAGCGGCAGCGCGCTGTCCGGTTCGGCGACCCACCCGCCCCTGCCCTCTTCATGCACGGAGCGCAATGCTGCAATGCTTATACCATTATATGGCAATGCAGCATGCAGGTATATCTTCTGATGCGAAAAGACAGGAGCGCCGCGTCGCTCCTGGCAGTCAAGGAGAAGGTCCATGTTCCTCTGGGGTTTGCTGGCTCGCCAGTTTCGCCGGTGGCAGGTCTACAATCGTACCGTCGCCGAGCTTTCGGGGCTTGATGATCGCAGCCTCGCCGACATCAACGTGTCGCGCAGCGAAATCCGCTCCGTCGCCCGCACTGCGGCAACCGCCGCCTGAGGTCAGACGATGCGGACCGCCGGCCGTGCCGGCGTGTGAGAATGGCCCCCACGGGGGCCATTTTCGTTGGTGGCGCCGCCCCCGGCACGAACTCTGAGGCCAGCTGGAAGGGGTTGAAGGTCGGCTTGCGCCTGTGGCACATACCCGCTCTTACGTCCGTGGAGCGTGCAGGGTGCGCGCCGGCCCGGACAGCCAGGAGGGCGAATGCCGGGCGAACGGACGAGCGAACCCGTGCATGTGGTCGGTGGCGGCCTTGCCGGATCTGAAGCGGCCTGGCAGCTGGCCACGCGCGGCGTGCCCGTGGTGCTGCACGAAATGCGCCCCGTGCGCGGCACTGAAGCGCACCTCACGCCCTCCCTCGCCGAGCTGGTCTGCTCCAATTCCTTCCGCTCCGACGATGCCGAGGGCAATGCGGTGGGGGTGCTCCACGCCGAGATGCGGCGCGCCGGCTCTCTTATTCTCGCCTGCGCGGACAAGAACCAGGTGCCGGCCGGCGGCGCGCTCGCCGTGGACCGGGAGGGATTCGCCCAGGCGGTGACCGATGCGCTCGCCAGCCATCCTCTGGTGGAGATCCGCCGCGAGGAGATCACCACCCTGCCGCCCCCGGAATGGGACAAGGTGATCATCGCCACCGGCCCCCTCACCTCGCCGGCGCTGGCGCAAGCGGTGCTGGACCTCACCGGCGAAAGCGCCCTCGCCTTCTTCGACGCCATCGCCCCCATCGTCCATTTCGACAGCATCGACATGGGCAAGGCCTGGTTCCAGTCGCGCTACGACAAGCCGGGCCCGGGTGGCACCGGGGCGGACTACATCAACTGCCCCCTCGACGAGGCCCAGTATCACGCCTTCGTGGATGCGCTGATCGCCGGCGAGAAGGCGCCCATGCGCGACTTCGAGGCTAAGACCCCTTATTTCGACGGCTGCCTGCCCATCGAGGTGATGGCCGAGCGCGGCCGCGAGACCCTGCGCTTCGGCCCCATGAAGCCGGTGGGCCTCACCAATCCCCATGCGCCGGACGTGAAGCCCTATGCGGTGGTCCAGCTGCGGCAGGACAACAAGCTGGGCACGCTTTATAATATGGTGGGTTTTCAGACCAAGCTGCGCCATGGCGAGCAGGCGCGGGTGTTCCGCGCCATTCCGGGGCTGGAGACGGCCGAGTTCGCCCGGCTCGGCGGCCTGCATCGCAACACCTATCTCAACTCCCCGCGCCTGCTGGACGGCACCTTGCGGCTGAAGGCGGACCCGCGCCTGCGCTTCGCCGGCCAGATCACCGGCTGCGAGGGCTATGTGGAAAGCGCGGCGGTGGGCCTCATGGCGGGCCGCTTCGCCGCCGCCGAGCGGCTGGGCGCGCAGATCGTGCCGCCGCCGCCCACCACCGCCCATGGCGCGCTGCTCGCCCACATCACCGGCGGCCACCTGGAGAGCGAGACCGAGGGGGCGCCGCGCTCCTTCCAGCCCATGAATGTGAATTTCGGCCTGTTCCCGCCGCTGGCGGAGGCCCCCAAGGGCGAGGGCGGCAAGCGGCTGCGGGGGGCGGAAAAGGGCCTCGCCCGCAAGAAGGCGATGGCGGTCCGTGCACTCGCCCACATGGCCGCGTGGCTCGACACGCCGGAAAAGGCGGCTTAAGAGGCGGGCATGCCACGCCTCATCAGCCCGCCGCCGCCCGTGGAATACCGCGCCGACCCGGCCCGTTTCGCCGTGGACACGGTGCTGAAGCGCGACGTCTTCTCCACCGTGGAGCGCGGCACCTGGACCGACGTCCAGGGCCGGCCCTGGCCCGCCGTGCGCCGCCGCTGGAACGAGGTGTCCGTCTGGCTCGCGCCCCTCGCCCGCCAGCTGGCCGCCTTCGAGGTGAAGGCCCTGGAGCGGGTGACCCGCACCGGCGTGACGACGCCGCTTCTCGCCGTGGGCGATCGCTTCCTCGTGCGCGGCTGGGTGGAGGGGGTGCCGCTGCAGATTGCGCGGCCGGCGGGCGACCTGCATTTCTTCCAGTCGGCGAAGGGCGCCCTGCACCTGCTGCACCGCGCCGGCTATGCGCATAACGACCTCGCCAAGCAGCAGAACTGGCTGCGCGGGGCGGATGGCGAAGCCTGGCTCATGGATTTCCAGCTGGCGCTGCCCATCAGCCGGCGCTGGAAGCTCGGCCGGGTGCTGGCCTATGAGGACCTGCGCCACCTTTTGAAGCACAAGCGCACCTATTGCCCGCAGGCGCTCACCCCCCGCGAGAAGAAGATGCTGGCCACCAAGAGCGTGCCCACGCGCATCTGGATGGCCACCGGCAAGAAGCTGTACCGCTTCGTCACCCGCCGCCTCATGTCCTATTCGGACACCGAGGGCCGCGGCCCGCGGGTGACGCAGGTGGGCCCGCGCATCGCCGCCGCCCTCGCCGCCCACCCAGCCGTGGCCGAGGTGCATATGGCGGATTTCCAGACGCTGGGTGGCAAGGTGGGCCTTTATGCCTTCGTGGCGCCGCGCCAAAGCGTGACGGTGGAGGCGCTGCGCGCCCATCTCGCCGCCGCCCTGCCAGATCGCCCCCACCTCGACCACCTCCAGCTGGTGGAAGCCCTGCCCCACGGCCCCGATGGCGCCGTGCGCGACGACCTCCTGCTGCTGGTGGCCCGCAACCAGATCGAGATGCTGGACCAATTGGCCGGATCGCCGGAAACCCGCGCCCTGCTGGCGCAGATCGCCCGCGGCCGGCTGAACCTGACCGATCGCATCACCCGCCCGGCAGCGTAGGGGGCGCCGTCGCGCCGCAAAGATGCGGCCGGCGCCTCACCGTTCAAGACCCGCGCGTTCTTCCCGCGCCCCGCACCGCGACGGGATTTGCCCGGAACGCCCCTCAGAACCAGGCCTTGCCCGCCGCCGCCCGGCGCGCCGCGCGCCAGAGGGCGAACTGGCGGCGGAAGGGGGAAAGCCCCGCCACCGCACGGAAGGGATCGGTGACCCGCGACAGGGCCTTCAGGTCCCCGGCCACCAGCGCCAGCGGCAGGTAGGGGGCGGCCAGCGCGGCGGCCGGCCCCAGCGCGCGGGCGGCAGCCGCGGCGGCGTCAAGATGGCGGCGGGCCTGCGCGCGCCAGTCGTCCAGGGCGGCCAGAAGCGGCGGCGTCACCTGCCCCGAAACCGCCGCCTCGCGGCCGATGCCATGGCGCGCCAGAAGGTCCAGGGGCAGGTAGCACTGGCCCCGCGCCGCATGGATGGGAAAGGCCCGCATCAGGCCGGTCATGGCAATGGCCACGCCGCCATGGCCGGAAAGGTCGCCCGCCGCCGCGGCCCGGTCCGGCGCGAGGACGAGGGCGGACAATTGCAGCAAAGCGCAGGCGGTTTCCCCCGCATAGCCTTCCAGATCGGCCACGGTCGGCATGGGGTCGTCATAAAGGTCGAAGATGCGGGCGTCGGCCAAAGCCAGCAGGCTTGCCCGCGGCAAGGCGAAGCGCGCCACCGTGTCGAGGAGCGCCGCCGCCACGGGATGCCCCTCCACCTCGCCGCGCCCCTCCCCTTCGATCACCTCCCGCCACCAGGCGAGCCGCACCTCGCCGGGCAGGGCCTCGCGCACCACTTCGCGCACCCGGGCCACGTCCAGATTGTAGGCATAAAGGGCGAGGAGGTGCCGGCGAAGCTCCTGGGGCGCGAACAGGGCGGCGAGGAAGCGGTCCTTGTCCTGGGCGCGAACCTGGTCGGCGCAATAGGCATAGGCGGCTTCAAGGGTGTCGGACATGGTGCCCGGCCTAGAAGGCGATGAGGGCGGCGCCCACCCGCCGGCCCTCGGAGAGGAGCACATTGTAGGTGGCGGCGGCGGACGGGGTGGGCATCAGCTCGAAGCGCAGGCCCTTGTCCCGCAGCAACTGCTTCTGCGGCTCCTTCAGGTGGGCCGGATCGCGCCCGGTGCCAATGAACAAAAGCTCGAAGGCATCCGCCTCCGCCAGGATGGGGGCGAGGGCGGCGCGATCCACCTCCGCCATGCGCGCCACCGGCCAGGGCCGGATGCCCGACGGCAGGGCGAGGATGGAACCGGCATGGGACATGCCGGCGAAGTGGAAGAAGCTGTCGCCATAGCCGTCGATGGTCACCTGCCGCGGCAGGAATGGCGCGGAGGGCGGCAGGGCCACCGGATCAGGCCTTGGCGGGTTTGGACGGCGGCCGCTTGCCGGGGCGCCCGCCCTTGCCCTTGGGCGCCGTGGCGGCCGAGGCCGCAGGCTTGGATTCCGCGGGCTTCGCTTCCACAGGCTTTGCTTCCGCCGTGGCTGCGGCCTCCGCCTCCAGGAGCTTGGCCGTCTCGTCCACGTTCAGCACCTCCTCCGGCTCGCCGCCCTTGGCCGGGGCCACGGTGGAGGCGCGCAGGCCGAGATGGATGAGGATGGGCGCCGCCACGAAGATGGTGGAATAGGTGCCGATCACCACGCCCACCGTCATGGCCAGGGAGAAGCCGCGCAGCACCTCGCCGCCGAAGAAATACAGCGCGAGGGTGGCGAAGAAGGTGGTGGTGGAAACGATGATGGTGCGCGAGAAGGTGGCATTCACCGCGATATCGAGCAATTCCGGGAGCGGCAGCTTCTTGTAGCGGCGCAGCATCTCGCGGATGCGGTCGTACACCACCACCGTGTCGTTGAGCGAATAGCCCATGATGGTGAGGATGGCGGCAATGGAGGTGAGGTCGAAGTCGATCCCCAGCGCCGAATAGATCATCAGCGTGACGAAGATGTCGTGCATCGTCGTCACCAGCGCGCCCACCGCGAACTGCCACTCGAAGCGGAACCAGAGATAGGCCAGCACCGCCACCGCGCCCAGCACCAGCGCCAGGATGGACTGGCGCACCAGCTCCCCGGACACGCTGGGCCCCACGGTTTCCACGCGGCGGATGCTGTATTCGGTGCCCAGCACATCCTTCACCTTGGTGAGGATGGCCTGCTGCGCCTCGTCGGAGGCGCCGAACGCGCCGACGCGGATCAGCACGTCGCGCGGGGAGCCGAATTCCTGGATCTGCACGTCGCCCACGTCGAGGTCGGTCAGGTGCTCGCGCAGGGCGCCGATGTCGGCCTGCTGCTGGCTGGTCTGCGCCTCGATGAGGGTGCCGCCGCGGAAGTCGATGCCGAGGTTGAACCCGACGGTGATGAACAGCACCACCGCGACGATGGAGAGCAGCGCCGAGAACGGGAACGTCCAGTGGCGCAGGCGCATGAAATGGATGTTCGTCTGCGCCGGAATGTAGTCGATCAAAGGCATGTGCGGCGCACCTTCAGATGGGCAGCTTCGCCGGCCGCCGCCACTTCACCCAATAGGCGATCATGAGCCGCGTCAGGGTGTAGGCGGTGAACATGGTGGTCAGAAGGCCGAGGATGTAGGTGACCGCGAAGCCGCGGACCGGACCCGACCCGCCCATGAGGAACAGGATGACCGCCGTGGCGAGCGAGGTGATGTTGGCGTCGAGGATGGTGCCGAGGGCGTTCACGAAGCCCTTGTCGATGGCCGAGATGGCGGAGCGCCCTTCGCGCGCCTCGTCGCGCATGCGCTCGAAGATGACGACGTTGGAATCCACCGCCATGCCGATGGTGAGCACCACGCCGGCGATGCCCGGCAGGGTCAGCGTCGCCCCCAGCACCGATTGCAGGGAGAACATCAGCATGATGTGCACGGCCAGCGCCACCAGGGCGAACAGGCCGAACAGGCCGTAGACCGACACCATGAACACCGCCACGAGGCCGGTGGCCACATAGGCGGCCACCTTGCCGGCCTCGATGGAATCGGCGCCCAGGCTCGGGCCCACCGTGCGCTCCTCCACCACCTTCAGCGGCGCCGGCAGGGCGCCGGCGCGCAGCAGGATGGCAAGGTCGTTGGCCTGCTGCACGGTGAAGGAGCCGGAAATCTGGCCTGAGCCCTGCAGGATCGGCTCGCGGATCACCGGCGCGGAAATCACCTGGTTGTCGAGCACGATGGCGAACGGCCGGCCCACCGCATCCTGGGTGGTGGCGGCGAAGCGGCGGGCGCCGTTGTTGTTGAAGCGGAAGGAGACGATGGGCTCGCGGCTGGTCTGGTCGAAGCCCGGCTGGGCGTCCACCAGATCCTCGCCGGAAACGCGCACCTGCTTTTCCACCAGATAGGGCTGGCCGTCCTGGCCCTGGAGCACTTCGGATTCCGGCGGCGGGCGGCCTTCCAGCGCCTGCTGCGGCGACATGGACTGGTCCACCATGCGGAAGGAGAGCTTGGCGGTCTGGCCCAGCAGGTTCTTCAGCCGCTGCGGGTCCTGCAGGCCCGGCACCTGCACCAGGATGCGATCCACGCCCTGGCGCTGGATGTTGGGCTCCACCGTGCCCAGCTGGTCGATACGCCGGCGGATGATCTCGATGGACTGGTCCACCGCCCCGCGCATGCGCGCCGTGAGGCCGGCTTCGGTGAGCTGCACGCTGATGGCGCCGTCGGCGGCGGAGGCCACCGTGAGGTCCATTTCGCCGGAACTGTTGCCGAACAGGTCGCCGGTGACCGGGGCGGCGAGCTTGCGCAGCTCGGTCACGGCCTTCTGGGTGTCGGCGGCATCGCGCAGGCGCAGGCTCACCGTGGTGTCGCGCACGGCGAGGTTGGAATAGCCGATCTTCTGGTCGCGCAGCACGCGGCGCACTTCGTCGCGCACCTGCTCGGCGCGTTCCTTGCGGAGCGCCGCGCCATCCACCTCAAGCAGGATGTGCGAGCCGCCCTGCAGGTCGAGGCCCAAAGTGACGCGGCTGGACGCGAGCCAGGTGGGCAGATGCGCCAGCACGCTCTGGGGCAGCACGTTGGGCAGCGCGAACAGGAGGCCGACGGCGATGGTGATGAGAATCGCCGCGGTCTTGAGGCGGGAGAAATGCAACATGTCGCGCGCTTATCTCGTTCTGAAGAATCAGGCGGCGGACGTCTCGTCCTTCGCCGGCTCGCCCTTGGCGCGCACGGTGGCGATCTGCGAGCGCAGCTGGCGCACACGCACGTTGTCGGCGATCTGCAGCTCGATCTCGGCCTCGTCCACCACGCGGGTGACCTTGCCCACGAGCCCGCCGGCGGTGACCACCACGTCGCCGCGGCGCAGGGCCGTCACCATTTCCTGGTGGGCCTTGGCGCGCTTCTGCTGCGGGCGCAGGATGAGGAAGTACATCACCACGAAGATCAGCAGGAACGGAGCAAGCTGAATGAGCATGTCGGCCCCGCCGCCGGCTCCCGTGGCGCCTTGGGCGAATGCGGGCGTAATGAACATTTGCGTCCTCGTTCGTCTGTGATGGGAAGTTTGCGCCGCGCCGGGCTCCGGCGAAGCGGCGGGACTATAGCCGCCGCCCCGTCGAATGCAAACGATGGGCCGGATAGATCACGCAGCTGTTGAAAAGGCAACCGCGCCGGCACCCCGTCGGCGGTGCCAAGGACGGCTTATTTGCCCTCGAACAGCAGAGCGAGGCGGGTCATCTGCGGCTCGTCGGTCATGTCGAGGCGCAGCGGGGTGACGGAGATGCGTCCCTCGTCCAGCGCCCGCAGGTCCGAGCCGGGGGCGGTCTCGAAGATGCGGCGCTCGAAGGCGATCCAGTAATAGGGATTGTTGCGGCCGTCCCGGCGCGCGTCGATGCGCATGAGCTTCTGGTCGCGCTTGCCCTGGAAGGTGGCGGCGATGCCGGCCACCTCCTGCGGCGCGCGGTCCGGGAAATTCACGTTCATCACGATGCCGGGGGGAATGCCCTCCTCCAGCAGGTGGCGGATCACCTTTGGGGCGTGGGCCTCGGCGGTGGCGTAGCTGGGATTTTCCCGGGTGGTCACGCCGAAGGCCTGCGACAAGGCGATGGAGGCAATGCCCAGGATGGTGCCCTCGATGGCCCCCGCCACGGTGCCGGAATAGCTCACGTCCTCGGCGATGTTCTGGCCGCGGTTGACGCCGGAGAGCACGAGGTCCGGCGGGGTGTCGGCCATCAGGTGCCGCACCGCCATGATGACGCAGTCCGTGGGCGTGCCCTTCACCGCGAAGCGCCGCTCCTCGATCTGCCGCAGGCGCAGGGGGTCGGACAGGGACAGGGAATGGGCGACGCCGGACTGGTCGAATTCGGGCGCCACCACCCACACGTCGTCGGTGAAGCTGCGGGCAATGGCGGCGCAGGCATCGAGGCCCGGGGCGTGGATGCCGTCGTCATTGGTGACCAGGATGCGCATCGTGTGTTCCTCTGTGCGGTCAGGCCGCGATTTCTTGGGACCGCAACGCAGGCCCCCTTCCCCACCAGAGCGTCATCCCCCGGCTTGACCGGGGGATCCATCGTGCCGATGGGCCGCCGATCGCGGGGCAGTCACCGGTCGGCGGGGCGGTCAAGGGTCCTCCGGTCAAGCCGGAGGACGACGGTGGTGACGGGAAGACAGCGGCGACGGGAGCCTTGAGCCCCCTATTTCAGTCTCTCGATTCGCGTCAGCCCGCCCATATAGGGCAGCAATGCTTCCGGTACCGTGACGGAGCCGTCCGCGTTCTGGTAAGTTTCCAGCACCGCCACCAGCGCCCGTCCCACCGCCACGCCCGAGCCGTTGAGCGTATGGACGAAGCGCGGGCCTTTTCCTTCCGCCGGGCGGTAGCGGGCATTCATGCGCCGGGCCTGGAAATCGCCGCACACCGAGCAGGAGGAAATTTCGCGAAAGGCGTTCTGCCCCGGCAGCCAGACCTCGATGTCGTAGGTCTTCTGCGAGGCGAAGCCCATGTCGCCGGTGCAGAGCGTGACCACGCGATAGGCGAGGCCGAGCTTCTGCAGCACCGCCTCGGCGCAGGCGAGCATGCGCTCGTGCTCCTCGGCGGATTTCTCCGGCGCGGTGATGGAAACCAGCTCCACCTTGGTGAACTGGTGCTGGCGGATCATGCCGCGGGTGTCGCGCCCCGCCGCGCCGGCTTCCGCGCGGAAGCAGGGGGTGCAGGCGGTGAGGCGCAGGGGGAGTTCTTCTTCCGAAAGGATGGATTCGCGGACGAGGTTGGTGAGGGGGACTTCGGCGGTGGGGATGAGCCAATGCCGATCTGGATCAGAATCCAGAGCGAGCGACTCCATTTGGTAGGTTTTTGCGTAAGCAATCCCTTCGCGCTCAGCATGCCCCAAAACGATATCTCGGGACAACTCAATCAATGCCTTATAATTCTCCGTAAACGCTGGGATCGAATAAGCTAAAAACTGGTCATCGAAAAATTTCGGAAGCTGCGCGGTTCCGTACATGGTGTGATCCCGCACCAACAGCGGCGGGTTCACTTCCATATAGCCGCCGATGCCGTCCTTCTCCGGCGCCGTATGCACATCCAGGAAGAACTGCCCCAGCGCGCGCTCTAGGCGGGCCAGCGGCCCCTTGTTCACCACGAAGCGCGCGCCGGAGAGCTTGGCGGCGGTTTCGAAATCCATCTGGCCGAGCGCCTCGCCGATCTCGAAATGCTGTTTCGGCGCAAAGCCCAGCGTCGCGGCGGTGCGCACCGTGCCGATGCGGCGGATCTCCACATTGCCGTCCTCGTCCGCCCCGTCCGGCACGTCGGGGAGCGGGACATTGGGGATGGCGGCGAGTTCGTCCTCCAGCGCCTTCTCGATGCGCTTGGCCTCGGCCTCCAGCGCCGGCACGTCCTCCTTCAGCTTGGCCACCTCGGCCATGAGGGCGGCGGCGGTGGCCTCGTCCTTCTTCGCCTTGGCGGCGCCGATCTCCTTGGAGGCGGCGTTGCGGCGGGCGAGCAGGGCTTCCAGGGTGGTGAGGGTGGCGCGGCGCTCCTCGTCGAGGCCGCGCAGCTTGTCCACCAGCGCCTTTGCCGCCCCCCGCGCCGCGTCGGAATTGCCGCCGCGCCGCGCCAGCGCGTTCACGAGCCCGTCCGGCTCGTCCCGGATCCATTTGATGTCGTGCATGGCAAGCTCCGCCGGGCCCCTCGGGGCCTATTGGGGCAGCGCGTCTTGCCCCTGACCACCGTCATGCCCCGGCTTGACCGGGGCATCCATCGTGCCGCCGAGCGCCGGCACGCGCGGATGCGTGGACCCCCCGGTCAAGCCGGGGGATGACGGGCGGAAGGGAAGGCGCGCGCCCGAAAAATCCTGACAAACCGGAACAGGCCCCGCGGTCCGCCTCAGTTGGCCGTGGAGGCGTCGGCCGCATTGCGCGCCGCCTCTTCGGCCATCCGCCGCTTCTCGACGATACCCACCAGATAGACCGACACCTCGTAGAGAAGCAGCGTCGGCAGGGCAAGGGAGAGCTGGCTGATGACATCCGGCGGGGTCAGCACCGCCGCCGCCACGAACACGCCCACGATGGCGTAGCGGCGTGCCTTGCGCAGCATGTCCTGCGTCACGATGCCGATGCGCCCCAGCAGCGTCAGGATCACCGGCAGCTGGAAGCAGATGCCGAAGGCCAGGATGAGGGTGGTGATGAGGGAGAGATATTCCGACACCTTGGGCAGCAGCGAGATTTCCGCCTGCCCCTCCCCGCCCGCCTGCTGCATGCCCAGAAAGTAGGTCATGGCCAGCGGCATGGCGACGAAATAGACGAACGCCGCGCCGATGAGGAAGCAGATGGGGGTGGCCACCAGATAGGGCCGGAAGGCGTTCTTCTCGTGCTTGTAGAGGCCCGGCGCCACGAACATGTAGATCTGCGTCGCCACCACCGGAAAGGAGATGAAGGCCGCCCCGAACATGCCGAGCTTGATCTGGGTGAACAGGAACTCCTGCGGCGCGGTGTAGATGAGCTTCACGCCCGGCGCGAAGCCCGATGCAAACTCATAGGGCCACAGCAGGATATTGTAGATCTGCTTGGCGAAGGTGAAGCACAGGAAGAAGGCCAGCAGGAAGGCCACCACCGATTTGATGAGCCGCGCGCGCAGCTCCACCAGATGCTCGATGAGGGGGGCCTTGGAGGCGTCGATCTCGTCCTCGTCGCTCATGACGCGCCCTTGGTCTCGCCCGCACCGGCGGCGGGACGGGGAGCGGCCGGCGCCGCATCCATCGTGCGGCGGATCTCGTCGCGGATGGCCTGCATGGCGTCAAGGGTCTCCGGGGTGGCGGCGGGCGGCGCGATCGCCGGAAGGTCGGCGGCGGGAAAGTCAGGCACGCCGGCATCGGGCGGCACCGCATCGGGCGCGGGCGCATCCGGCGCGGGCGGCTTGGCGGTGGCGCCTTCCACGGTGCTGCGGATGTCCTCGCGGATGGAGCGCAGCGGGTCGAACATTTCGGATGTGGCGAGGGTGGAGCGGGCGCTCTCGGTCACGTCCGAGATTTCCTTGCGCATGTCCGCAAGGTCGGCCTCGCGCAGGGCCTCCTGGAACTGGCCCTGGAACTCGCCGGCCATGCGGCGCAGCTTCGTCACCGTGCGGCCCACGGTGCGCAGCACCGAGGGCAGCTCCTTGGGGCCGATGACGATCAGCGCGACAATGCCGATCAACATCAGCTCGGACCAGCCGATCTCGAACATGGAAGCCTCAAGCCGGCGGCCGAGCCGCCGCCCTCCTCGGGTTCAGGGGAAGGCCGTCCTCAGACGGCCTTCTTCTCGGCCTCGGGGGCAGCGGATGCCTGGTGCGGAAGCGGGCGCGGCGCCTCGGGCGGGGTCTGCGCCTTCGCCGGCTCGTCGTCCTCCGCCATGCCCTTCTTGAAGGACTTGATGCCCTTCGCCACGTCGCCCATCAGATCGGAGATCTTGCCGCGACCGAACAGGAGGAGCACCACGGCCAGCACCACGATCCAGTGCCAGATGCTCATCGAACCCATTTAACCGTCCTCCAAGGGGTGGCAGGTCCCGGCGCCCGGCGCACAGGATGCTTCGGACCGCGAGACTAGGCCCCGCCCGCGGCGAAAACAAGGACTTCGCCGGGGTCCACCCAAAGCCCCACATCCTGGCCTTTTGCCGCAGTTCCCGCGTCCCGCAGGCGGGCCACGAGGGGCCGCTCCAGCCCGTCCACGATCACTTCCACGAGATCGAGCTCGCCCAGAAAGCGCCGCTCAAGCACCCGTCCGGCGATGCCACGGCCGGCCCGCTCCAGCCGCAGCCCCTGCGGCCGGATCGCCACCGTCACCAGCCCGTCCGCACATCCCGCCGGCGCCGGAAAGCCGCCCAAAAGGGTCTCCACCCGCCCGCCGCTGGCCACCGCCTCGAACTCGTTCAGTTCGCAGAAGAAGCGGGCGACGCCGATGTCCGCCGGCGCGCGGTAGAGCTCGGCCGGCGGCCCCAGCTGGATCAATTCGCCCCGGCGCAGCAGCGCGATGCGGTCGGCAAGGCGCATGGCCTCTTCGGGATCGTGGGTGACGATGATGGCGGTGGCCTTCGCGTCCCGCAGCACGGCGAGGGTGTCGGCGCGCACCTGGTCGCGCAGGCGCCGGTCCAGGCCCGAGAACGGCTCGTCGAGCAGCAGGATGCCCGGCCGCGGCGCCATGGCCCGCGCCAGCGCCACGCGCTGCTGCTGGCCGCCGGACAATTCGTGCGGGTAGGCCTCCGCCACATCGCTCAGGTCCACCCGGGAAAGCGCCAGCAGCGCCTCGCGCTCGGCCTCGGGGCGCTTCAGGTCGCAAAGGCCGAACATGACGTTCTGAAGGTTGGTGAGGTGGGGAAACAGGGCATAATCCTGGAACACGAGGCCGACGCCCCGCCGCTCCGGCGGCACGAAGGTGCCCGGCCCCGCCACCACCTGGCCATCCACCAGGATGCGGCCCGCATCCGGCCGCTCGATGCCGGCGGCAAGCCGCAGCAGGGAGGTCTTGCCGCAGCCCGACTGGCCCAGCAGGCAGACCACCTCCCCCGGCCGGATCTCAAGACTGACCCCCCGCACGGCTTCGACCCCGCCATAAGCGAGTTCCACGGCCTCGAAGGTCAGGCCCTTGGCGATGGACGCCGGCGTGCGGCTACGCACGATGCTTTCCTCCTGATCCCCGGCCAGCACGCAGATCGCCTCCCCTCATGCACCCTCTTGCGCCCGTGCGCCGTCGCTTTCCTCGTCCTCGTCGCCCGAGGGCGGCGGGGCGAGGGAGAAATCCAGCGGCTCGGCCTCCATCGCCTCCTCGTCCTCGCGCAGCGCAGGATCGTCGGAGGGCAGCGGAATGCCGAAGCCGGCGGGCAGGCGGGCGTCGATGAGTCCGGCGCCCCTCAGTTCGTCCAGCCCCGGCAGGTCCTGCACCTGGTCGAGGCCGAACTGCACCAGGAAAGCCGGCGTGGTGCCATAGGTCACCGGGCGGCCCGGCGCCTTGCGGCGGCCGCGCAGACGCACCCAGCCGGATTCCAGCAGCACGTCAAGGGTGCCCTTGGAGGTGGAGACGCCGCGGATGTCCTCGATCTCCGCCCGCGTCACCGGCTGGTGATAGGCGATGATGGCCAGCACCTCCACCGCGGCCCGCGAGAGCTTGCGCGGCTCCGGCGCGCGGCCCGCCAGCACATGGGCAAGGTCGGGCGCGGTGCGCAGCATCCAGCCCCCCGCCGCCTTGACGATGTTGACGCCGCGCCGCGCATAATCGGCCGCGAGCGCCTCCATGAGCGCGTCGATGTCGGCCCCCGGCGAGAGATGGGGGACGAGGGCGCGCGCCTCCACCGGGCCGGAGGAGGTGAACAGCAAGGCCTCGATGGTCCTCAGGTCGCGCGCGAACGCATAGGCGCGCTCGTCCTCCGGGCGCACGTCGAACAGGTCGATGCGCGGGGCGGGACGGTTCATGTCTCCTCTCCGGGCGGAACGGGGTCCGCCACGCGCGGCTTCAGCCAGAGCGGGGCGAAGGGGGCATCCTGCCGGATGTCCAGCATCCCCTCGCGCACCATCTCCAGGCTGGCCGAAAAGCTCGATGCAAGCGCGGTTGCCCGCTGCTCGGGTTCAGCCAGATAGTCTAGCAGGAATTGGTCGAGCCGCATCCATTCCCCCACCGCCTCGGCGCCCATGAGGCGCTCCAGCCGCGCCCGCGCCTCGGCCAGCGACCACACCGCCCGGGTCCGCAGCGTCACGTGGGACAGGGCCTTGGTCTGCCGCTGGCGGGTGTAGGCGGTGAGCAGATCATAGAGGGTGGCCGTGTAGGTCAGTGCCTGCTGCGGCGCGGCGTCGGGCTCCGGCACCACGCGGGGGAAGGCGTCGCGGCCGAGCTGCGGGCGGGCCATCAGCTGCTCCGCCGCCTTGCGGATGCGCTCCAGGTGGCGCAGCCGGCGGGTGAAGGCGGCGGCCAGTTCCTCGGCGCTGGGCCCTTCCTCCTGCGGCGGCGCCGGCAGCAGCAGGCGGGATTTCAGATAGGCGAGCCAGGCCGCCATCACCAGATAGTCTGCCGCCAGCTCCAGCCGGCCGCGCCGCGCCGCCTCGATGAAGGTGAGATACTGGTCGGCCAGCGCCAGGATGGAGATGCGGGTGAGGTCCACCTTCTGCACCCGGGCCAGGGCCAGCAGCAGATCGAGCGGCCCCTCGAAGCCGTCCACGTCCACGACGAAGGCCTCGTCCGCCCGCGCCTGCGACGCGCTGTCCGCGCCGAAGGCGAAGGGGTCCGGGTCCGCCTCCGCCGCCATGGTCAGGCCACCGCGCGCAGATGCGCGGCCACCGCCGCGCGCAGACCGGCCGGGTCCACCGGCTCCGGCGTGATGCGCAGGTCCAGGGCGCGCCGGGCGCGGGCCTCGGCCTCCCCCGCCAGCAGGGGCGCAGCCTGCGCCACCGCCTCCATCTCGTCCATGCGGCCGTTGCAATGCAGCAGCACGTCGCAGCCGGCGGCGAGGGCGTCGCGGGCGCGGGCCGGCATGTCGCCGGCAAGGGCGCCCATGGACAGGTCGTCGCTCATGAGGAAGCCGGAAAAGCCGATGAAGCCGCGGATCACCTCGTCCATCACCTTGCGGGAGGTGGTGGCGGGGTGGTCGGGGTCGATGTCCGCATAGACCACGTGGGCGGTCATGCCGAGGGGAAGGTCGGCCAGGTCGCGGAAGGCGGCGAAGTCCGCCTGCTCCAGCTCGGCGCGCGGCGCATTCACCCGGGGCAGGGATTCGTGGCTGTCCACCGGGGCCCGCCCATGGCCGGGAAGGTGCTTCAGCACCGGCAGCACGCCGCCTTCCAAAAGCCCCACGGCCGCGGCGCGGGCCAGCGCCGCCACCGGGCCGGGCGCGGTGCCATAGGCGCGGTTGCCGATGATGCCGTGCCCGTCGGGATGACGCAGGTCCGCCACCGGCAGGCAATCCACGTCGATGCCCAGGGCGTTGAGGTCGCACGCCATGGCCCGCGCATTGAGCCGCACCGCCTCCAGCGCCGCGGTGGCGTCCTTGAGGTAGAGCGCCCCGAACGGCTCGGCGGGCGGATAGTCCGGCCAGTGCGGCGGCCGCAGCCGCTGCACCCGGCCGCCTTCCTGGTCGATGAGCACCGGCGCGGACCAGCCCACCGCCTCGCGCAGCTCGGCGACGAGGGCGCGCACCTGCTCCGGGTCCTCCACGTTGCGGGCGAACAGGATGAAGCCCCACGGCGCCGCGGCACGAAAGAAGGCGCGTTCGTCGGAGCTGAGGCGCGGGCCGGCACAACCGGCGATGAAGGCGCGGGATGTCATGGTCTGGGCCTATAAGCGGGGGGATGTGGCGTCAAGGGCAGGGGCCGGCGTCCGGGGCCGGAGGACGCCCGGCGGCGGCAGACAAGCAAACGGCCGGGACATGCCCGGCCGTGCTGCGCGATCTGCCGCTTTGGAGCACGCGCCGATCAGAGCCCGGCGACGTAGCGGCTGGGGTCCACCGCGGTGGAGCCCTTGCGGATCTCGAAATGCAGCTGGGGCGAGTTCACGCCGCCGCTCTGGCCCGCCTTGGAGATGATCTGGCCGCGGCGCACCGTGTCGCCGCGCTTCACCGCAAGCTCGCTGTTGTGGGCATAGGCGGTCACGTAGCCGTCGGCATGCTTGATGAGCACGAGGTTGCCGTAGCCCTTCAGCTCGTTGCCGGAATAGGCCACGACGCCATCCTCCGCCGCACGCACCGCGGTGCCCTCGGGCACGGCGAAGTTCACGCCGTCATTGTGGGCGCCGCCGGGCTTGGGCCCGAAGGTGGCGATGACCCGCCCGCGCACCGGCGCGCGGAACTGGGGACCGGAGCCGGCGGCGCGGGGCGCATCGTCCGCATCCACGGCGGGGGTCACCTTGGCGGCGGTCTCCACCTTCGGCTCGGCGGCGGCCGGCTTGGCCGCCGCCGTTGCGGCCGGGGCCGGGCCACGGGCCACGGCGGGCGTGGGGGCGGCGGTCACCGGCGGCGCGGGCTGGGCGGTCACCGTGCTGGTGGGCTGGGGCTTGGCCGGCGCCACCGCCGCAGGCTTCTGCGGCACCGAAAGGGTGCCGGTGGCGGCCGCCGCCTGGGTCGGCTTGGGCGCAGCGGCCGGGACGGGGCCGCGCGCCTGGGCACTGCCATTGCCGCCGGGCGGGATGATGAGGGTCTGCCCGGTGCGCACGGTCTTGCCCGCCTCGATGCCGTTGGCGGCGCTCAGGGCGGCCACCGACACGCCATACATGCGGGAGACCGACGACAGGGTTTCGCCGGCCACCACCACATGGGTGCCGGCCGCCGCCGGACGGGCCGCCGCAGTGGCAGGAGCACCATAGGCCGGGGCACCGTAGAGCGGCTGGCCGCCGCCGGAGGAGGCATAAGAGGAGGGCGTAGCCGGCGCGCCATAGGCGCCCTGTCCCGCATTGGCCTGGCCCGGAGGCGGCAGCGCCATGGCATCCACCCGGCCGGAGGGGGCTGCGCCCACCGATCCGGTGACCTCCGGTGCGGGGGGCTGGCCCGCCGGGGGCGCATAGCCGGGGTTGGGGGAATCCGCGGCAAAGCGCGTCATGTCGGAACTGCAGCCGGCGACCGAGGCGGACACAAGCCCGATCAGCGCCAGTCGCGCGAAGACGTTACGCCCGTGAGTCTCGCTGGGAATACGCATGTGACCGAACTCGCACGCAACAAATGTTGGCCTGCAGTTAAGGGGCCCATGCGTAAACGGCTGCTTAAGTGGGGGGTGCGCCCGGCCGTGGCCCCCATGTTTCACGTCCGGCGTGACGAAACTGCCACACCCTGCCCGCCGGCACCGCGCCGCCCCGGCGCGCGGCCGGGACCCGGATGCGCGGCGCTTGTCAGCGGCCGGGGGGCACAGTGACTGCGCTTCGGCTGCTCTCGGCCGTATCCTGCACGCTGTTGCCGAGCTGCCGGACGTGTTCGCCGTAGTGCTCGCGGGTGTTTTCGTCCAGCACCGCCACCGGGGCGGCGATGACGAGGCCGGCGGCGGTGCCCACCGTGGAGGCGGCATCGGAGGTGAGCTTGATGATGTGCTCGCCCACGCCCACCCGGGAATCCGTCATGGCCTGGCCCTCGGCAAGGCGCGCGCCGATGGCCTGCACCACCTGCGGGCTGGCGGCGAACTTGCCGTGGTTGAGCGCGTCGCTGTCCGCCCGCAGCTTGGTGAGGTCGATGACGTTGATGTTGAAGCGCTCGAACTCGGTGCGGAACGGCTCCTGCTCGGGGTCCACCTGCCCCACGCGCGGCACGTCGCCCCACACCCGCCGGGAAACGGCGAGGGCCTTGTCGTCCTGCGACACGAACAGAGTGAAGGCCGGCCGCGGCTGCCCCAGCTCGGCGAGCACGGTGTAGAAGACATCCACGTCCACGTCCGGCGCGGCGAGCATCACATATTTGATCTTGGGCAGGATGCGGCCGTTGCGGATGGCCATCTGCCGCAGCGCCTCCAGCGTCACCACGTTACCCATGGAATGGGCGAGGATGGAGATTTCCCCCACGTTCGGGTCCTTGGCCATGAAGGTCAGGAGCCGCTCCAGGGCATCGCGGGAAAAAGAAGTGCTCTCCCGGTCGTAGCCATAGGCCAAGAGGGAGCCGCGCGACGGCCAGGTGAACAGCACGGGCGTCACCGGCGCGCGGGAATCATGGATGATCTGGGCGAAGCGGAACACCGCGTCGTCGAAGCGCTGGTTGTAGCCGTGCACGAACACCAGCGCCTGCCGCCCGGGCGTGCGGCGGATGCGGTCGTTGAACCACTTGATCGCCTGGTCCTGGGTGAGGGCGTCCAGCCGGGTGGTCACGAAATCGGTGGCGGGGTTGCCGGGAATGCTGCGGGGCCACTGCACGTCGCCCACCGCCCGGGCGCCGTCGGGCGGGATGGAGACCTCGATCTCGGCATAGCTCGGGGTGCGCGCCCGTTCGCCGTTGAAGATGTCCGGCCCGTCGCTGCGCTCGCGCACGGTGGCCACCACCATATTCACCCGCGCGGTGCCGGGAACGGTATCGGCAACCGGAATCAGCGCACCCGGCGGCCGGCCCCCGCAGCCGGCGACAAGGCCGGCCAGAAGCATGCACGCCAGAAACCGCCCCCCCAGGCGCCATCCGATAACCTGCAATTCACATTCTCCCGCCGCGCAACCATTCCCTCGATAGCGGACCCGCCCCCCAGCGGCAACCCGGCCGCAGGGCCACGGGGACGGGCGCCGCCGCAAATTCGCTAGAGTGTGGCCGCGGCGCCCGGCACCAGGGGCACGAAGCGCACCTTCATCAGATCGGTGCGGGTGCGCCCGGATTGCTCCTTCACGTAGCGCACCAGGGTCTGCACCTCTTCCGGCAGCCCCACCGGCATCACCAGCACGCCGCCGAACTTCAGCTGGTCCACCAGCGCCATGGGAATGTCGGGCGCGGCGGCGGTGACCAGGATGCGGTCGAACGGCGCGCGGGCCGGCATGCCCTGGATGCCGTCGCCCACATAAGCGGTGACGTTGCGCAGGCCCAGCACCTCGAAGCGCGTCTGCGCCTCGCTCACCAGGGCGCGGTAGCGATCCACCGTCACCACCCGGGCGGCGAGGTGGGAGAGAACCGCCGCATGGTATCCTGATCCCGTCCCCACCTCCAGCACCGAATGGTCGGCGGTGACGTTCAGGGCCTCGGTCATGGCGGCGACGAGGCTGGGCTGGGACATGGTCTGCCCGCAGGCGATGGGCAGGGCCACGTCGTCATAGGCATGCCGGCGCAGAAGCGGGTCCACGAACAGGGGACGCGGCACCAGCTCCATGGCGCGCAGCACGGCCACGTCGCGAATCCCCCGCTGCCGGAGGCCCAGAATGAAGGCCGCCCGTTCCGCCTGTTCGCCTTCGCTCTCGCCCGTGTTCATGCAGAATGCTCACTTCTGCCGATTAGATGTTGAAACTTATAGCAGATCGCCCACGATCTCCAGTTGAAGACGAAGACGGGCGGCTTGCGCCCCGCGGGCGGATCGGACACCCTCGCCCGGCCATGCGCCCGGACGCCCTCCTCCCGCTGTTCGCGCCCTTGACCAGCCTTTCCGGCATCGGCCCGAAGCTCATCCGCCCCTATGCGCGCCTGCTGGGGCGCGAGATGCCGCGCGTCATCGACCTTCTGTTCCACATGCCCAGCGGCTATGTGGACCGCCGCGCCCGCCCCACCATCGCCGAGGCCGTGCCGGAGAGCGATGTGACGCTGGAGGTGAAGGTGGATGCGCACCAGCCGCCGCCCCCCGGCAGCCGTGCGCCGCACCGCACCTTCGTTTCGGACGCCAGCGGCGACCTGGTGGTGGTGCATTTCAAGATCGAGCCCGCCCGCATCGAGCACATGCTGCCGGTGGGCGCCACCCGCTGGCTGTGCGGCCGCATCTCGCTCTATGACGGGATGCGGCAGATGACCCACCCCGACCGCATCCTCGATGCCGCCGGCCTCGCCCGCCTGCCCCAGGTGGAGCAAGTCTACCCGCTGGTGGAAGGCCTCGCCGCCGGCCATCTGCGCCGCGCCATGGAGGCCGCCCTGCAGCGGGTGCCGGAGTTGGCGGAATGGATCGCCGCGCCGGTCCTCGCCGCACACGGCCTGCCGCCCTTCCGGGACGCGCTCGCCCGGCTGCACCGGCCGCAATCCCCGCAGGATGCCACCCCCGCCGGCGCGCCCTGGCGGCGGCTCGCGTTCGACGAGCTGTTCGCCCATCAGCTCACCCTCGCTTTGGTGCGGGCGCAGGAGGAAAAGGCCGGCGGCCGCGCCACCAGCGGCGACGGGCGCCTGTCGCAGCGCCTTCTGGCCGCCCTGCCCTTCCGCCTCACCGGTGCGCAGGCGCAGGCCCTTGCCGCCATCCGCGCCGACCTGGCCGCCGACACGCGGATGCTGCGGCTGCTCCAGGGCGACGTGGGCTCCGGCAAGACGGTAGTGGCCCTCCTGGCCGCCGCCACCGTGGCGGAGGCCGGCCGGCAGGCGGCGCTGATGGCGCCCACCGAGATCCTCGCCCGGCAGCATCTGGAAACCATCGCCCCCCTCGCCTCCGCCGCCGGGCTTTCCACCGCCATCCTCACCGGCCGCGAGAAGGGCCGGGCGCGCGAGGCCATCCTTGCCGGCCTCGCCGACGGGCGCACGGACCTGGTGGTGGGCACCCATGCCCTCATCCAGGACGACGTGGCCTTCCGCGACCTCGCCCTGGCGGTGGTGGACGAGCAGCACCGGTTCGGCGTGGAGCAACGCCTGGCCCTGGCGCGCAAGGGCGAGGCGGTAGACATGCTGGTGATGACCGCCACCCCCATCCCCCGCACCCTCGTCCTCACCCTGTTCGGCGACATGGACTCCTGCGAGCTGCGGGAGAAGCCGCCCGGCCGCCGCCCGGTGGACACGCGCGCCCTTCCCGTGGAGCGGCTCGACGAGGTGGTGGCCGGCGTGGGCCGGGCCATGGCCGCCGGGGCGCAGGCCTATTGGATCTGCCCGCTGGTGGAGGAAACCGACACCACCGACCTTGCCGCCGCAACCGAGCGGTTCGAGGCGCTGGAAGCGGTGTTCGGCGAGACGGTGGGGCTGGTGCACGGGCGCATGTCGGGAACGGCGAAGGATGCCGCCATGGCCCGCTTCGCCTCCGGCCAGACGCGGCTTCTTGTCGCCACCACGGTGGTGGAGGTGGGGGTGAACGTGCCCAATGCGACGGTGATGGTGATCGAGCACGCCGAGCGGTTCGGCCTCGCCCAGCTCCACCAGCTGCGCGGGCGGGTGGGCCGCGGCGACAAGCCGTCGGTGTGCCTCCTGCTCTATCGCGGGCCGCTGAACGAGACGGCGAAGGCGCGCCTGGCCATCCTGCGCGAGAGCGAGGACGGCTTCCGCCTGGCCGAGGAGGACCTGCGGCTGCGAGGGGAAGGCGATGTGCTGGGCACCCGCCAGAGCGGCATGCCGGGCTTCCGTCTCGCCCGAATGGAATACCATTCGGCGGAAGTGGAGGCGGCCCGTGATGCCGCCGCCGCCCGGGTGCGGGCCGACCCCGACCTCGCCGGCCCGCAGGCCGCGCCGCTGCGCACCCTGCTGCATCTTCACGAGCGGGATGTTGCAGTGCGCTTGCTCTCGGCCGGATGAGCGGCGATGGTCCGGCCATGATGGCTGCTGCGAAACCGCCCGAACCCGCCCCGCCCGAGCCCACCCCATCCGAGTCTGCGCCGCAGGAGGCGGACGCCGGGCGGCGGCTGCGGATGCAGTGGCTGCGCGCGCAGATCTATCGCCGGCTCCTGTTCGCGGCGGGCATCGTGTTCCTGGTGGTCGGCGCCATCGGCATGGTGGTGCCCATGCTGCCGGGCACGGTCTTCCTCATCCTCGCCGCCTGGTGCTTCACCCGCTCCTCGCCGCGGTTCGAGGCGTGGCTGCTGAACCACCGCTATCTGGGACCCGGCGTCGCCCGCTGGCGGGAAACCGGCGCCATCCCGCCGGTGGTGAAGCTGTTCGCGCTGTCGAGCTTCGTCGGCACCTTCACCGGAAGCTGGTATTTCGGTGCGCCGACGCCGTTTCTGGCGGTGCTGGGGGTGGTGTTCATCCTGCTGGCGGTGTTCGTGGCCAGCCGGCCGAACCGGTGAGCGCCCCCGTCACGCATCGCCGCCGCGGCGCAGGACGATGACATTGTCTTTTCCCGGCCCCGCATCGGCCGCTTCCGGCGCCAGGCACACCTGGTTGCGCCCGGCGTGCTTGGCGGCATAGAGCGCAGCGTCTGCGCGCTCCAGCGCGGTGTGCAGAAGATCGCCCGGCCGGATGTCGGTGACGCCGATGCTGACGGTCATGGCCGGCACGTCCGCATCCGGCCGGTCCAGCGTCGCCTGGCGGATGGCTTCCGCCACCAGCCGCCCGGTCTCCCGGTTGGTCCGGGCCAGCAGGATGACGAACTCCTCTCCGCCGAGCCGCCCGATCACCGCCGCGCGCGGCGCCACATGGGCGAGAAGGCCGGCGAACCAGCGGATGGCCCGGTCGCCCGCCGCATGGCCGCCGCTGTCGTTGATGCGCTTGAAATGGTCGATGTCCAGCACCAGCAGGGCTGCCGGCAGGCTTTGGTGCGGCTCCCCGGCCAGCAGGCGCGCCGCCCGCTCCTCGAAACCGCGGCGGTTGAGCGCGCCGGAGAGCGGGTCCGTCTCCGCCGCTTCCTGAGCCTCGCGCACCACCCGGAGCACTGTCGTGATGAGCAGCGCGAACCCCGTGGCAGCAAAGAGCATGCCGGTGCTCAGCTGGGAAACCAGCGCATAGGGCGACGTGACGTACCCCCTCGGGTCGATTCCGGTGCCCAGGTGCGCTGCCAGGAACGCCTTGACCGGAAAATGCAGCGCGATGAGACCGAACAGCCCCGCCAGGACCAGATCATTGGCGCGGCGCGGGCTGTCGCGCAGCACCACCCAGACGCAGGCCCACGAGGCCAGCAGGAAGGGCGACTGGTAGGTCATCGCATAAGCGAGGGTGTTGCGGTCGAACTGGAGAAGGCCGACCGCGGCGGCGAACGTCACCGCGGCGAGGGCCCCGATCGTCCGCTTCGGCAGCCGGCTGCAGTAGAAGACGGAGAGCGCGGAAACCATCAGCACCAGCGCCGCGGAGAAACTGAAGAACGCCACCATCCACAAGGATGGCGTCCCCGCGCCCGCGGCGAGGCCGAGCCGGGCGATGGGGGTCAGCAGACCCACCGCATAGCTGGCGGCGAACCACAAGGGCGCCCGCCGGGAGGGATAAAGCCAGGCAATAGTCAGGTGGCTCGCCGCAAACAGCGCGGCGAGGACGATATTCATCACGACCAACACGGCGGAGGCGGACATAGCACTGAAGTCCTCGAGCCGCAGCCTCCTTCAGCATGCCGGCAGAAGGCCTCTGCACGCAATCCCCGCGCCAGGCTCCCGCCCGCAGACGGTGCTACTCCACCGTCACGGACTTGGCGAGGTTGCGGGGCTGGTCCACGTCCGTGCCCATGATGACGGCCGTATGGTAGGCGATGAGCTGCACCGGGATGGAATAGACCATGGGGCACACGGTCGCCGGCATCTCCGGCAGGATCAGCTTCTGCACCGCATTCACCGGCGCCGCCTCCGCCCCCTTGGGATCGGTGACAAGGATGATGCGCCCGCCGCGCGCGGCCACCTCCTCCATGTTGGAGACGGTCTTGTCGAAGATGCGGTCGTGGGGGGCGATGACCACCACCGGCATCTTCTCGTCGATGAGGGCGATGGGGCCATGCTTCAGCTCGCCGCCGGCATAGCCCTCGGCGTGGATGTAGGAAATTTCCTTCAGCTTCAGCGCGCCTTCCAGCGCCAGCGGGTAATTGGTGCCGCGGCCGAGGTAGAGCACATCCTTCGCCTTGGCGAGGGTGCGCGCGAGCACCTCGATTTCCGGGGAGAGCTTCAGCGCCTCGGTCATCAGGCGCGGCACCTCCATGAAGGCGCGCACCAGGCGGTGCTCGTCCTCCTCCGACAGCACGCCCTTGGCGCGGCCGAAGGCGACGGAGAGGCAGGCCAGCGTGGCGAGCTGGCAGGTGAAGGCCTTGGTGGAGGCGACGCCGATTTCCGGCCCGGCCAGGATGGGTAGCACCACGTCCGCCTCGCGGGCGATGGTGGAGGTGGGCACGTTCACCACCGCCACCACCTTCTGCCCGCACTCCTTGGCGTAGCGCAGCGAGGCCAGCGTGTCCGCCGTCTCGCCCGACTGGGAAATGACGATGGTGACGCCGCCCGGCGCCAGCGGCGTCTCGCGGTAGCGGAACTCGGAGGCGATGTCGGTGGACACCGGCACCCGGCCGAACCGCTCGAACCAGTATTCCGCCACCGCGCCGGCATAGAGCGCCGTCCCGCAGGCGGTGATGGAGATGTGCTGGATCTCCTTCGGGTCGAAGGGGAATTCGGGCAGGCAGACGGTCTCGGCGGCGAGGTCGAGATAATGGCCGAAGGTGTGGGAGATGACCTCCGGCTGCTCGTAGATTTCCTTCGCCATGAAATGACGGTGGTTGCCCTTGTCCACCAGGAGGGCACCGGCGGGCACGGTCTGGATGGGCCGCTCCACGATGCGCCCGGTCTCGTCGCGGATCTCCACCCCCTCGCGGGTGAGCACCGCCCAGTCGCCTTCCTCCAGGTAGGAAATGCGGCTGGTGAACGGGCCGAGGGCGATGGCGTCGGAACCGAGATACATTTCGCCCTTGCCGTAGCCGATGGCGAGGGGCGAGCCGCGGCGCGCGGCGATCATCAGGTCGCTCTGGCCGTCGAACAGGAAGGCGAGCGCGAAGGCGCCCTTCAGGCGCGGCAGCACCGCCGCCACCGCCGCCACCGGCTCGCGCCCGGCGAGCAGCTCGCGATCCACCAGCTGGGCGACGATCTCCGTGTCGGTGTCGCTGCGGAAGGCGACGCCCTGCTGTTCCAGCTCCTGCTTCAGCTCGCGGAAATTCTCGATGATGCCGTTGTGCACCACGGCGACGCGCCGGGTGGCATGGGGGTGCGCGTTGCGCTCGGAGGGCTTGCCGTGGGTCGCCCAGCGGGTGTGGCCGATGCCGGCGTGGCCCTTCAGCGGGTGCTTGTCCAGCTTGGCTTCCAGGTGGCGCAGCTTGCCCTCGGCACGGCACACTTCCAGGTGGCCGTGCTCCAGCGTCGCGATGCCGGCCGAATCGTAGCCGCGATACTCAAGCCGGCGGAGCGATTCGATGACATGGTCCGCGACGGCGCCCTTCCCCAGAATGCCGACGATCCCGCACATGGACAGAAGCTCCCGCTGGTTGCGGCCCGTCTCCCCGGCGAGATGGGCCCCGCGTCCGGTTCGCGGCGCCGCTCAAGGTGCACTGCAAACCTGAATGGACCGTTCCTAACCCGCCCCGCAGGGCAGGATGAATCACTTCACCTTTCGCATCCTCTCACGCGGCGCCCTCAGCCCTTCGGCTTCTCCCGCGCAGCGCGGAAGGCGCGGGCCCAGCCTTCCTTCACCACCTGCCGGCTGCGGGCCAAAGCGAGGGCGTCGTCCGGCACGTCGGCGGTGATGACGGCGCCGGTGCCGACAAAGGCGCCCTTGCCGATGGTGACGGGCGCCACCAGAGCGGAATTGACGCCGACGAAGGCGCCCTCGCCGATCACGGTGCGATATTTGGCGAAGCCGTCATAATTGCAGGTGATGGTGCCGGCGCCGAGATTGGCGTTGGCCCCCACATGGGCATCGCCCACATAAGACAGGTGGTTCACCTTGGCGCCGGCCTCGATGTGGGCCGCCTTGGTTTCCACGAAATTGCCGATGCGCACGCCGGTTTCCAGTCGCGTGCCCGGCCGCAGGCGCGCATAGGGGCCGATGGAGACGCCCGAATCCAGCGTCGCCCCCTCCAGGTGGCAGAAGGCGTGGATCACCACGTCGTCGCCCACCCTCACCCCCGGGCCGAACACCACATGGGGTTCCACCGTCACGTCGCGGCCCAGCACCGTGTCGGCGCACAGGAAGACCGTTTCGGGAGCCACCAGGGTGGCGCCGCCGGCCATGGCCGCAAGGCGCAGGCGGCGCTGGAAGATGGCTTCCGCCTCCGCCAGCTGGATGCGGCTGTTCACGCCCGCCACGTCGTCCGCCTCGCCCAGCACGGCGACGGTGGCAAGGCCCTGCGCCCGCGCGATCTCCACCGCGTCGGTCAGGTAATATTCGCCCTTGGCGTTGAAATTGCCGATGCGCTCCAGCAGCGCCAGGGCATGGGCGCCGGACAGGGCCATGAGGCCGGCATTGGAGAAGCGGATGGCCTTCTCCTGCGCGGTGGCGTCCTTGTCCTCGCGGATGGCGACCAGCTCGTCGCCCACGGTGATGAGCCGGCCGTAGCCGGAGGGATCTTCCGGCAGGAAGCCCAAGGCGGCCACGGCGGCGCCGGCGGCCAGCGGCGCGCGCAGCAGGCTCAGGGTCTGCGGGCGCACCAAAGGAGTGTCCGCATAGAGCACCAGAACGTCGTCGGCGCCCCGCTCCAGCGCCGCGCGGGCGGCGAGCACCGCATGGGCGGTGCCGAGCCGCTCGGTCTGGACGAACACCTCGGCGTCGGGCACCACCCGCTGCGCCTCGGCGGCCACGTCGTCGCGGCCGGGGCCCACCACCACCGCGGTGCGGGTGGCGCCGGCCGCCCGGGTCGCCTCCAGCACGTGGTGCAGCATGGTGCGGCCGGCGATCCGGTGGAGCACCTTGGGCAGGCGCGAGGCCATGCGGGTGCCTTCTCCCGCCGCCAGGACCACCACGAGCAGGCTTCGTTCCGTCATCTGCACCCTCCTCGGCCGAGCCCTGTCCCCTTACCCCGCCGCCGCGGCGAGCGGAAGCGCCGGCTGCGCCGCCGGCCCGGCGCCCGTTGCCTCTGGACCCGGCGGGTGCCAGCTCTTAAGGAGCAGCATCGCCACCCGACGCCGGCCGCACGAGACCGCCATGCCCCATGTTCCCTATTCCGAGCGCCCGCTGTTCCGTCCCGGCCCGCGGTCGCTGAACTGGCTCATTCCCCTCGGCATGGGCGCGGTGGGGTGGGCGCTCTACATGCGCTACATGGTGGTGGAACCCACCTTGGTGTCCCTCGCCTGCGAGGCGGGGCTGGAAAGCGCGGGCTGCTATGGCCGGGCGGCGGTGCTGGCCCTGTCGCTGTGGAACGTGTTCGGCGCCGTGGCGGTGGCGGTGGCGCTCATCCAGTTCGCGGCGCCGGGCCTTGCCACCTTCGCGGTGGCCATGGTGTTCAGCGCCTTCGCCCTCGTCTTCCACAACGAGATTGCCGGGGCGCTGGCAGCGATGCTGCTCATCCTTTCCTTTGCACGGCCCGGACCCGCCACAGCGTGAAGGCGAGGGTGAGGCAGAGCGCGCCGAACCACAAAGCCTGCCAGTTGGCGAGGGTCTCGTTGAGCGGCACATAGATGCCGGCCACCAGGAAGGCCCACATGCCCACCTCCTCGGCGAGGCCGGCGCCGTCGCGCTCCGCCCGCCGCACCAGCATGGGCGCGGCAAGGGCCGCCACCACGGCGGTGAGGGGATAGACGGGGAAGTCCTTGTAGCGGGGGTCGAACACCAGTTCGAGGGCCACCGAGCCCATGGCCGCCATGGCAAGGGCCAGCATCAGGGCGGCGGCGATGGCGGGGCCGCTGGAGACGGGCCAGCGCCGGGCATCGAGGGCGATGGAGACGGGGGCGAGCCCCTGCCCGCGGCCGATCACCGCCGGCATCACCCCCAGGGCGGCCACCGCCACGGCAAGAAGGGTGCCGTTGCGCAGCCAGCCGACGAAGCCGAGGCTCTCAAGCGGCAGCGCCGAAATCGCCGCGCCCAGCGTGGCGCCGCCGAACAGGGCGACGGCGGAAACGGCCAGCCAGTCCTGCAGCGGAACCCCGCCTTCGCGCCGGCGGCCGCCGGCATAGGCGCAGCCGAAGGCGAAGGCCACGGCGAGGATGCCCGCCACAATGTGCATGCGCCAGCCGGGGAAGTCTTCCACCGGCTCGCCCCAGGCGAACTTGGGGCTGCGCGTCTCGGAGGCGAGCAGGCCCCAATGGCCGCCCACCGTGCCTTCGCTGCGGCGCTTCCACGCCTGGTCGAACGCCTCGATGACGTTGACCCGGTAGCCCTGGCGCTTGGCCAGCGCCATCACGTCGTGCATCACCCGCGCCTGGTTGGAGGGCGAGGGCAGCGCCTCCTCGCGCATGCGGCCGGCGCTGGGCCAGCCGGTTTCGCCGATGAGAATCTCCTTGCCGGGAAAGGCCTCGGCCATGCGCTGGCGGATTTCGTCCACATGCGGGCCGGCCTCCTCGGCGGACACCGGCAGGTCCTCCCAGTACGGCAGGATGTGGATGGTCACGAAATCCACATTCTCGGTGAGGCCCTTGTTGCGCTCCCAGAATTCCCACACGTCCGCATAGGTGACGGGCACCGCGCCCACCTGCCGCTTCACGCCGGAGAGCACGCTCGCAAGCTCGGTGGCGGACATCTCGCCGCGCAGCAACACCTCGTTGCCCACCACCACGGCCTTTACCACGTCGGGATTTTCCTGTGCGAGGCGCACGCCGGTGTCGAGCTCGATGCGGTTGCGGTCCACGTCCGGCCCCAGCCAGATGCCGAGCAGCATGGAAAGCCCGTGCTTGCGGGCGATGGCCGGTGCCCGGTCGAGCCCCATCTCGATGGAATAGGTGCGCACGCAGGAGGTGATACGCGCGAGCTGGGCGAAATCCTCGTCGATCTGCGCCTCGGAGATCACGAGGTCCTTCTGGAACGGGGACTGCCCGTCGCGGAACGGCGCATAGGAGACGCAGGGCAGCTTCTCCCCCGCCGCCAGCGGCGACGGCGGCATGGCCACCGGACGGCCGAGGAAGGCCCACAGGCCGGCCACCGCGCCGGCGACCACGAGCGCGAGCACCAGCGGCAGCCGCACGGAAGAGAGCATCGGAACTCCAGAAAGGCGATGAGGGGACCCCCGCGCCAAATAGAGCCTCCAAGGCGCGCTGTGAAGCCTCGCCGGCCGGCGCGGGCCGGGCGGGGGCGCGCCGTCATGCTGACAAATTCGATGCCTTCTCCTAACGTGTCGGCGCGGTCTCCCGCCCTCCCTTTGGAAAAATGACCCAAATGCAACGCTTCCGACTTCCGCTCCTCGCGGGCGCCATCGTCCTCGCCTGCCTCTCGCCGGCCGCAGCCCAGACCCCGCCGGGCGACCCGAAGCCCGCGACGGAGGCCCAGACGCCCGAGCAGAAGGCCGCCGCGGAAGCCCAGCGCCGTTCGGTGGAGGAGTTCAACGAGGCGGCGAAGCTGCCCGGTACGGCGGGGCTGCCCGAATGCGTGTGGACAGGGCGGCGGATCGCCACACTCCTGTGGCGCGACGACATCGACACCGCCCGCCGGCACCTCGACATGTACGAGCGCTTCGGCTGCCCCACCGAGCATCTCAAGCTCGCCTTCCGCTGCCTCGTGCGGCAGGGCAACATGGATCCGAAGGCGCAGGAGCGGCTGGGCGGCCGGGTGCAGCAGTGCTGGGTCAACCCGGACTATATCGCCGGCCCCGCCCAGCCGGCGGCCGCGGCGCCACAACAATAAGAGCATCAGCGCGTCACCCGGCCGACGCAGCGTCGTCGAAGAGGCGCCATGATCGGGATTTATCTCTGCAAGCGAGAATGTTAGTGTCTCGACGCACTGCAACGTAAACATTCCGTTAACGCTGCGGTGCCGACCTTGGGGCAGGTCGAAAGGGTGCCTCCAACCCGTCTTCCGGAACCCTCCGCCTTAAGCCAGCGTTCGGGGTTCAATCTTCCCTTTTGGGTGGGCATCGCCATGCGTCCCGGTCTTGCTGCTGCGGCAGCGGTCATTGCGGTTGTGACCTCGTTCCACGCCGCGATGTGGCTTTCCATGCGTCCCGAGGCAAGCGCTCCGAACATCACGGACCGCTTCCAGAGCCTGTCGTTCGCGCCGTTCAGCCGGCACATGAGCCCGGAGGGCGAGGCACTCACCAATGCCGCGCAGATCCGCTCCGACATGCAGGCGGTGGCGCCCTACACCCGTGGCGTGCGAACCTATTCCTCCACCAACGGCAAGGAACTGATCGCCCCCATCGCGGGCGAGCAGGGCATCCGCGTGACCGCCGGCGCCTGGCTCAACAAGGAGACGGACAAGACCGGCGCGGTGATCGAGAAGGCCAGGGCCGGCAACGCCCGCGAGCTCGCCAACGTGGTGGAGGTCGCCCGCCAGAACCGCAATGTGGACGCGGTGGTGGTGGGCAACGAGACCATGCTGCGCGGCGACATGCAGGAATCCGAGCTGGCCGCGCTCATCCGCAAGGTCAAGCGGCAGGTGAACGTGCCGGTGACCACCGGCGAAATCTGGAACACCTGGCTGGACAACCCCGAGCTTGCCTCCTCGGTGGACTTCATCCTCGCCCATATCCTGCCCTATTGGGAGGACGTGCCGGCCGACCAGGTGGTGGACTACACCATCAGCGCCTACAACCGCCTGCGCGCCGCCTATCCCGGCAAGCGCATCGTCATCGGCGAGTTCGGCTGGCCCTCGCACGGCTACAATCGCGGTGCCTCGGTGCCGGACCCCATCGACCAGGCCAGGATCATCCGCAACTTCGTGGCGCGGGCCGATGCCCTGGGCATCGAATACAACATCATCGAGGCGTTCGACCTGCCCAAGAAGCAGAACGAGGGCTCGGTGGGACAGTATTGGGGCGTGTTCGACGCCGACCGCAACCTGAAGTTCCCGCTCAGCGGCCCCATCTTCGAGACCACCTACAACCAGACCGCCATCCTGGCGCTGCTCATCGGCGTGCTGTTCACCCTGCCGCTGCTGCGCATGCGTGATCTCACCGTCTCCCAGGGCTTCGTGCTGGCGGGTGCCGCCAATGCCGTCGCGGCCTGGCTTGCGCTGGTGGTGGACTACTGGCTCAACCATTATGTGGCGGGCGGCGACTACATCACCCTCGTGCTCAGCGCGGTGATGCTGGTGCCCCTCGTCTTCGTGCTGCTCTACCGGGTGGAGGAGCTGGCCGCCATCACCTTCGGCCGTGGCCCCCGCCGGCTGGTGGAGACGCAGAAGGCCGCCGCGCCCTCGCGCTTCCCCAAGGTTTCCATCCACGTGCCGGCCTATCGCGAGCCGCCGGAGATGCTGAAGCAGACCATCGACGCGCTGGCCCGGCTGGAATATCCGAATTTCGAGGCCATCATCATCGTCAACAACACGCCCGACCCGGCGATGGTGGAGCCCGTGCGCGAGCACTGCGCGCTGCTGGGCGAGCGGTTCAAGTTCATCAACGCCGAGAAGGTTTCCGGCTTCAAGGCGGGGGCCCTGCGCATCGCGCTGGAGGCCACCGCGCCCGACGCGGAGATCATCGGCGTGATCGACGCCGACTATGTGGTGACCCCCGATTGGCTGAAGGACCTGGTGCCGGTGTTCGACGACCCCACCGTGGGCCTCGTCCAGGCGCCGCAGGACCATCGCGATGCGGCGCGCAGCCCGCTGCACGAGGCCATGAATGCCGAATATGCCGGCTTCTTCGACATCGGCATGGTGCAACGCAACGAGGATGACGCCATCGTCGTCCACGGCACCATGTGCCTCATCCGCCGCGCCGCCATGCTTGAGGCGGGCAACTGGTCGTCGGACACCATCTGCGAGGATACCGACCTCGGCCTCTCCATCGCCGAGAACGGCTGGAAGACCCATTATACCCGCAAGCGCTACGGCTATGGCCTGCTGCCCGACTCGTTCGAGGCGTTCAAGAAGCAGCGCCACCGCTGGGCCTACGGCGGCTTCCAGATCATCAAGAAGCACTGGCGCCGCTTCCTGCCGGACCGCTCGCGCCTGACCACGGCCCAGAAGCGCCACTTCGTGCTCGGCTGGATCTCCTGGCTCGGCTCGGAATCGGTGGGTGCCTTCATGGCCGTCGCCTCCCTGCTGTTCGTGCCCTTCGTCGCCTATTTCTCCATCTCGGTGCCGGCCCATGTGCTGACGCTGCCGATCCTCATCACCTTCCTCGTCTATGTGCTGCACTTCGTCAGCCTCTACCGCCTGCGGGTGGAGACCTCCCCCCTGCGCATGCTGGGCGCGGCGGTGGCGGCGAGCGCGGTGCAGTTCACGGTGGCGAAGGCGGTGCTGGACGGCTTCCGCTACAAGGACCTCGCCTTTGCCCGCACGGCCAAGGGCAACAACTGGCTGGCCGGCGCGGCGCGGTCCTTCCCGGCCCTGCCGGAAGCCATCATCGGCGGCCTGCTCGTCGCCGCCGGCGCCTACATGCTGGTGGCCAACAACCTGCCGGGCTCTTCCATCGTGAAGACCTCCAACGACTGGCGGCACATCCGCGAGATCAACCTCTACGGCATCGCCTTGATGGTGCAGAGCCTGCCGTTCCTGGCGGCCGCCATCATCGGCGCCTTCGAGCCCTCGCGCCTCAATGACTTCGCCGCCTGGCGGACGCTGGGCGCCCGTCTTGCGGCGGTGCCCCGGCGGCTGGGCCTTTCCCCGCCGCCCGCGGTGGCGGACTGATCCCGCCTCCCCGCCCCACCCCTAAAGCCCAACGCCCGGCTCCCTGAGCCGGGCGTTTCCGCATCCGGGACCGAAGCCGGAGTAGCGCCGTCACGCCGTCACCCGCCACCACGAGGGAGCCCGTTGCAGCCACGCGCGCCCGGCCCCGCCGGACGTGGTGCTGCCCGGCCCCGCCGCTCTCCCCCGGGCCTCGACATCCAGCCATCCCGTTCCCCCCGAGCCGACCGCGCCTTAAAAGAGCCCATGCCCGAGCCCGAACTGCCCCATGTCCTCATCCTCGCCGGCGGCCTCGGCCGGCGCATGGCCGGCACGCCGCCCGAGCCCGGCGCAACGGCGCCCTGCCTCGCGCCGCCTGCCCCCGCCAAGCCCCTCGTCCTGCTCGCCGGCCGGCCGCTGATCGCCCATGTGATCGCGCGCATGCGCCCGCAGGCCGGCGCCCTGTGGATCAATGCCAATGCCGATCGCGACGCCTATGCCGCCTTCGGCCTGCCCCTGGTGGCCGATTCCATCCCCGGCCATCCCGGCCCGCTGGCCGGGGTGCTGGCGGGGCTGGAACGCCTGGCCGCAGAATCTCCTGGCGCCCCGCTCCTCACCGTGCCGGCGGACACCCCCTTCCTGCCGCCGGACCTCGCCCGGCGCCTGGCCGCGCGGCATGCGGACACCGGCGGCCTCGTCTGCGCCGCGTCGGGGGGCCAGCGCCACCCGGTGGTCGCCCTGTGGCCGGCCAACGCTCGTACCGCGCTGCGGCATTGCCTGGAGGCGGGCCGGCTGAAAGTCGGGCTTCTCCTGGACACCCTTGGTGCCGTAACAGAGAGCTGGGAAACAGGACCAGACGACCCGTTCTTCAACGTGAACACGCCGGAAGACCTTGCCATTGCTGAATTTCGCCAGGCTGCCCGTCAATGAAGCATGGTCATGCTTGCGGCAGGAATGGGGAGGGTTTAGGACTGCTCAATGGCGACTTCGCTAACGCGAAGGTGCCGGAGCGGAGACGGACTTGCCGCTCGGAGAACCGGATGGCCAGCTCCGGCCCTTCGCGGAGATCCGGTTCTTGTCCGCCCAAAGGATGAGGGATCCATGGACGCCACCACCAACACCGGGGCTAAAGCCGCCAAGCTGAGCTTGGGGGAAAAGAGCTGGGATCTTCCGATCCACGAAGGCACCATTGGGCCGGACGTGGTCGATATCTCCAAGCTCTACGGCCAGACCGGGATGTTCACCTACGACCCCGGTTTCACGTCGACCGCCTCGTGCGAGAGCAAGATCACCTATATCGACGGTGACGAGGGCGTGCTGCTCTATCGCGGCTACCCCATCGAGCAGCTTGCCGAGAACGGCGACTTCCTCGAGACGTGCTACCTGCTCCTCTACGGCGAGCTGCCGAACGCCGCCCAGAAGGCCGAGTTCGACGCTTCCGTGACCCGTCACACGATGGTTCACGAGCAGATGACGCGCTTCTTCCAGGGCTTCCGCCGCGATGCCCACCCCATGGCCATCATGGTGGCCTCGGTGGGGGCGCTCTCGGCCTTCTATCACGACTCCACCGATATTTCCGACCCGACCCAGCGCCTCATCGCATCCATCCGCATGATTGCGAAGATGCCGACGCTGGCAGCCATGGCCTACAAGTATTCCATTGGCCAGCCCTTCGTTTATCCGAAGAATGATATCGACTACACCTCGAACTTCTTGCGCATGTGCTTTGCCGTGCCGTGCGAGGAATACAAGGTGAACCCGATTCTCTCGAAGGCGATGGATAAGATCTTTATCCTCCACGCCGATCACGAGCAGAACGCCTCCACCTCCACCGTGCGCCTCGCCGGTTCGTCCGGCGCCAACCCCTTCGCCTGCATCGCCGCCGGCATCGCCTGCCTGTGGGGTCCCGCCCATGGCGGCGCCAACGAGGCGGCGCTGAAGATGCTCACCGAGATCGGCCATGTGGACCGCATCCCGGAATACATCAAGCGCTCGAAGGACAAGAACGATCCGTTCCGTCTCATGGGCTTCGGCCACCGGGTCTACAAGAATTACGACCCGCGCGCCAAGATCATGCAGCAGACCTGCCATGAAGTGCTCACCGAGCTGGGCATCAAGGACGATCCGCTGCTGGACGTGGCGGTGGAGCTGGAGCGCATCGCGCTCTCCGATGAATATTTCATCGAGAAGAAGCTCTATCCGAACATCGACTTCTACTCGGGCATCACGCTGAAGGCCATGGGCTTCCCCACGACCATGTTCACCGTGCTGTTCGCCCTCGCCCGCACCGTCGGGTGGATCGGCCAGTGGAAGGAAATGATCGAGGACCCGGGCCAGCGCATCGGCCGCCCGCGCCAGCTCTATACCGGCGCCGCGCTGCGCGACTACGTGGCCATGCCCAAGCGCAAGTGAGCGTTCACGCGCCACGCCATGAGACAAGGGAAGCGCGGCCTCCGGGCCGCGTTTTTCGTTTGGGTGGGGCCGGTTCCCGCCGATGGCGCCGGGAAAGCCGGTGCGTGGACCCGGCCGCATCCGGCCTCAGGCCGGCGGCAACAGGCCCGGCCGGCCCTCCCGCGCGAGCCGCAGAACCACCTGCGCCGCCCGCTCGCTGGGGCTCGGCCCCTTGATGCCGAAGATGGCATCGAAGCGCGCGAAGGCCGCTTCCTGCCGCGCCCGCTCCGGCGTCTGCGCCAGAACCTTGCCCAGCGCGTCCACCAGCACCGGCACCGTGCAATATTCCTGCAGGAATTCCGGCACCACATTTTCACCCGCCACCAGATTGGCGAGAATCACCGTGGTGCCCTGGAGCACCCGGCGGCCGATCTGCGCCTCCAGCCAGCCCACGCGATAGGCCGCCACATGGGGAATGCCCGCCAGGGCCAGCTCCAGCGTCACCGTGCCGGACGCCGCCAGCGCGGCCCGGGCCGACCGGAACGCGGCCAGCTTCTGCGTCTCGCCGGTGACGATGGCGGGGCGAACCGGCCAGGCGGCGACGGTCTCGCGCACCAGCCCTTCCAGCCGCGGCAGGGTGGGCAGCACCAGTTCCATGGGCTGGCTGGCAGCCACCTGCGCCAGGGCCGCGCCGAAATCCGCGCCCAGGCGCACGATCTCCCGCCGCCGGCTGCCCGGCAGCACCAGCACCAGGGGCGGCTTCGCCGCGCGGCGCTGCGCCTCCGCGGCGCCGGGCCGCAGCGCGTCCAGCCGCTCCAGCAGCGGATGGCCCACATAAAAGGTGGGCGGCCCCCCCAGCCGGCGATGGACCTCCGGCTCGAACGGCAGCAGGGCCAGCAGCGCGTCCACATAAGGCCGCATGGCCGCCGCCCGGCCCGGGCGCCACACCCAGACCGTGGGCGAGACATATTTGACGATGGGAATGTTCGGGTTGCGCGCCCGCACCCGCGCCGCCACCCGATGGGTGAAGTCCGGCGCATCCACCAGCACCAGCACGTCCGGCGGATCGGCCAGCACCGCCTCCACCGTCTCTTTCAGCCGGCGCAGGATGGTGGGCAGCTTGCCCAGCACCGCGGCGATGCCGATGGCGGTGAGATCCTCCATGGGATAGAGGCTTTCGAGCCCCGCCGCCGCCATGCGCCGGCCACCGACGCCGCGAAATGCGGTGCCCGGCGCCTGAAGCTGCAGCGCCTCCATGAGGGCGCCGGCCAGCTGGTCGCCGGATTCCTCGCCGGCCACCACGAACAGCCGCGGCGGTTTGGGCATCTGCGCACCGGCCCCGCTCATGCCGCCGCGCCCGCCCCGGCGCCCGGCGCCACCCCGGCCACGAACAGGCCCGCCGCATCCGCCGCCGCCACCAGGGCCGCCGCATCGGGAACGATGGCGCCGCCCGCCTCGAAGGCGATGCCGGCGAGCCCTGCCGCCGCCGCCCGTTCCACCGTGGCCGGGCCGAGGGAGGGCAGGTCCACCCGCCGGTCCTGTCCCGGCTTAGGGGCCTTCACCAGCACGCCGTGGCGCGCGGGAAAGCGCAGCCGCCCGGAACGGCGCATTTCGCCATAGCGGGCCAGCATCTGGTCGGTGCCCTCGGCGGCTTCCACGGCGGCCACCAGGCCGTCCACCACGATCACCCCCTGCCCCACGTCGAACGGCCCCAGCGTGCGGATGATGTCGAGACCGCGCGTCATGTCGGCGGTGTCGCGGGCCGTGGGCGCAAAGGCGCCGAGCACACCGCGTGGCAGCAGCAGGCGGGGCGCCACCTCATGGGCGCCGACCAGATGGAAGCCCTGCTCCGCCACCAGGCCCAGAACGCCGGACAAAAGATGATTGTCGCCGCCGCGGAACAGGCCGGCGATGCGCGGCAAAAGCCGCACCATGGTCCAGTCCAGCCCGAGATCCGCCAGCCGCGGCCGGGTGAGCGCGCCCACCATCACCACCTCGCGCACCCCCAGCCCCCGCGCCCAGCGGGTGACGCTGCCGAGAGAGCCGAGACGGAACCAGCGATGGGGATAGCGCTCCAGCGCCGGATCGGCAAAGCCCTGGATGAGGAAGAGCACCACATCGCGCCCCTCCGCCGTCGCCGCCTCCGCCACGGCGGCCGGAAAGGCGCCGCCGCCGGCGACGATGCCGAGCGGCCCGCGGGCGCGCGCAGGCGGGGCGCCGGGCGCGCCCGGGACGGGGTGCGCCGCGCTCTCCCGCCCCTCTTGCCCCGGCAGGCCCACTCACTCCTCCTTGATGACGCCCCGCGAGGGCTGGCACAGGGACCGCTTACGATCCGCGTCGATGAAGCTCACCACCGTGGCGGCAAAGGGCGAGCTTTCCACCATGGCGCGCACCCGGGCGAGGCGCGCATCAAACGTGTCATCGCCGAAGAACAGGTCGCGATAGACGGCGCGGGCCTCGTGCATCTGCTCGCGGGTGTAGCCGCGCCGCTTCATGCCCACCACGTTGAGGCCCACGAGCTTACCCGCCTGGCCCAGCACGTTGCCGAAGGGGATGACATCCTCGCGCACGCCGGTGAGGCCGGAAATCATGCATTGCGCGCCGATGCGGGTGAATTGGTGCACCGCGCACAGGCCGCCGAGAAAGGTGTGGTCGCCCACGCTCACATGGCCGGCGAGGGTGGCGTTGTTGGCGAAGATCACGTTGTTGCCGACGATGCAATCGTGGCCCACATGGGAGCCCACCATGAGCATCACGCCATTGCCGATGCGGGTTGCCCCGCGGCCGGACACCGTGCCGGTATTGGCGGTGACATGCTCGCGGATGACGCAATCCTCGCCGATCACCAGCTCGGTGCGCTCACCCTTGTAGTGCACGGACTGGGGCTGCGTGCCGAGGGAGGCAAAGGGATAGACCTGCGTGCGCGCGCCGATGGTGGTCGCGCCCTGCAGGCTGACGTGGGACAGCAGCTTCACGCCGTCTTTCAGCACCACGTCCGGCCCGACCACACAGAAGGGGCCGATTTCCACGTCGTCCGCAAGGCCCGCCGGATTCTCCACCCGGGCGGTAGGATCGATCTTGGCCAATTCAGCTGTTCTCCACGATCATGGCGCCCACCTTGGCCTCGGCGACGAGCTCGCCGCGGACCTTGGCCTCCCCGCGATACCACCACATGTTGCGGCGGCGGTTGAGCCGCGTCATGTGGTATTCGAGCACATCCCCCGGCACCACGGGCCGGCGGAACTTGGCCTCGTCGATGGTCATGAAATAGACCAGCGAAGGCTTCTCCTGGCTCTTGCCGAGCACGCAGACCACGCCTGCCGTCTGCGCCATGCCCTCGATGATGAGCACGCCGGGCATGACCGGATTGCCGGGGAAATGACCCAGGAAATGGGGCTCGTTGGCGGTGACGTTCTTGATGCCCACGCAGGAGAGATCGCCGTCGATCTGTTCCACGCGGTCCACCATCAGGATGGGATAGCGGTGGGGCAGGCAGGACAGCACCTTCTGGATGTCCGCGCTGGCCAGCACCTTCGGTGCGGCATTGGTCCCCAGCGACGTCGTCTCGTTCATTCCTCCGCTCCCTCCCCCTCCTCCTGGCCCCTTTCCCGGCGCGCGCTGGCGGCGGCGAGGCGCTTCAGCGTGGTCACCTCGCGGAACCATTCGCGCACGGGCTTGGCCGGAGACCCGCCCCAGCGCACCCCCGGCGGAACGTCGCCCTTCACATTGCTGGAGGCGGCGATCTGCGCCCCGGTGCCGATGGTGACGTGACCCACCACGCCCACCTGGCCACCCAGCATCACGAAGTCGCCCAAGGTGGTGGAGCCGGATATGCCGGTCTGGGAGACGATGATGCAGTGGCGACCGATGACCACGTTGTGGGCGATCTGCACCAGATTGTCGATCTTGGTTCCCTCGCCGATCACCGTATCAGTGAGGGCGCCGCGGTCGATGGTGGTGTTGGCGCCGATCTCCACCTGGTCCTGCACCACCACGCGGCCCACCTGCGGCACCTTCACATGGCCGGCGGGACTGGGCTGGTAGCCGAAGCCGTCGGTGCCGATGCGCGCGCCGCCATGGATGACCACGCCGTTGCCGAGGAAGGCGTGGATGACGCTGGCGCCGGGACCGATGGCGCAGTCGCGGCCGATGCGCACATTGGGCCCGACGATGGCGCCGGCGCAGATGATGGTGCCGGAGCCGATCTCCGCCCCCGGGCCCACCACGGCGCCGGGGTCCACGGTCACGCCGTCCTCCAGCCGCGCCTTGGGGTGAACCTGGGCGCCGGGCGCGACTCCCTCATGGCCGAAGATGGGCTGCGGCCGCAGGGCGGATGGGAACATGCGGCGCGTGACGGCGAGGAAGGCGGCGGCCGGGCGCGCCGCCAGCAGCACCACGGCGCCGGCGGGCACCTTGGGCGCGAACCGCTCGGAGGTGATGACGGCACCGGCACGGGTGGTGCCGAGCTTTTCGGCAAACAGAAAGGTGTCGCAGAACACCAGCTCTTCGGGACCGGCGGTCTCCAGCGTCGCGACGCCGACGATGCGGCGCTGGCCCAGCGTCTCGGCTTCGGCCGGCGAAGGAGCGGCGATGCGGGCGCCGCCGAGGGCCGCCACCTCGGCAAGGGTCAGCGGCGCCGGCAGCGGGAAGAAGACCTGTTGGCTCATGTACAAACACACCCGGGCGCCGGAAGGCCGGGGCAAATGCCACCGCCCGCCGGCGCCCGCCTCAGGAAGGAAGGGATCAGAAGCGCGTGCCGCCGGAGAAGCGGAACGCCTGGGTCTGGTCGTACTGGGCCTGCGAGAGCACCCAGGCATAATCGAAGCGCAGGGGACCGAAGGGCGACTGCCAGATCAGGCTGGCGCCGACGGAGGACCGGACCACATTGTCGTCATACACGCAGACGTTGTAGACTTGACCCTTCGGGTTCTGCGCGCTGGCGGGACAGGCCACCTGGTTCGGCTTCCCATAATAATTGTTGCCGTCGAAATTCTTCACATTGGGGAAGTTGGTCGGGCCGGTGAAGTCGAACAGCGAGCCTGCATCGGCGAAGATCGCGCCCTTCATGCCGAAATCCTTGGGCAGGAAGGCGAAGGGGAACTGGATTTCCGCCGACACGCCCCAATAAGTGGTGCCGCCCAGCGCGTTGGTCTCGTCGTTCAGGCAGTTGTAGTAGAGCGGCGTGCCCTTGTTGGACGCAGCGCAGGGCGCGATGTCCCGCGGGCCGATGCCGGACGGGGCGAAGCCGCGCACCAGGTTCGGACCCATGTAGAAATTGTCCAGCACATCCAGGTCGTCATCGCCCCACGAGCTCACATAGCCGGCCTGGCCGCGCAGGATGAGCACGCTGTCCCCATAGAGGGCGGTGTAGTGGCGCACGTCCGCGGTGGTGCGGATGAAGTTCACGTCGCCGCCCAGGCCGGCGAAGTCCTGCTTGAACTCCGCATAAAGGCCGCTGGTGGGGCTGAGATTGTTGTCCAGCCCGTTGAAGGAGAGGGTGTAGCCCAGCGCCGAGGTGATGGTGGCGCCCTGCGCGGCCGCATCGCGGATGGCCCAGGAGATGGAGTCCGCGCAGTAGGAATAATAGGCTTCGCCGAAGCCCTCATAGTCGCTGCAGACGTTGATCTCGCGCTGGTAGAGATTGTAGCGCAGGGCCAGCGTGATCTCGTCGGTGATGGGCAGGCCGAAGCGCAGGCCGCCGCCAACGGTGTTGGTGCCATAGGGCGTGTAGCTGGTGGTCTGCGTCTCCTTCCAGTAGAGGTCGAAGCCCGCCGCCAGCCGGTAGCCCAGGAAATAGGGCTCGGTGAAGGAGAATTCCGCGCCGGAGGCGTTCTGGCCCAGAGAGCCGGACACCTTCACATACTGGCCGCGGCCGAGGAAGTTCTTCTCGCCCAGGGAGACTTCGGCGATCACGCCGTCCGCCGTGGAATAGCCGCCGGAGATGGCGAACTCGCCGGTGGACTGGTCTTCCACGTCCACCACCAGGATCACGCGGTCGGGCGCGGAAGCCGGCTCGGTGGTGATCTTGACGGTCTTGAAGTAGCCGAGGTTGCGCAGGCGGCGCTCGGCGCGATCCACCAGCACGCGGTTGTAGGCATCGCCCTCGCCGATATCGAACTCGCGCCGCACCACCCAGTCACGGGTCCGGGTGTTGCCGCGGATCTCGATGCGCTCGATGTAGACGCGCGGCCCCTCTTCCAGCACGAACAGCACGTTGATGCGCTTGGCCTCGAAGTCGCGGTCGCCGCGGGGGCGCACCTGGGCGAAGGCATAGCCGCTCTTGGACGCTTCGATGGTGAGGTTCTCGACCGACTTCTCCACCATCTCGGCGTTGTAGATCTGGCCATCCTGAGCCCGCAGCGCACGCCGCAGGGAGTCCGCCGACACGTCGCGGATGTTGGAGACGATATCCACCTTGCCGAAGCGGTATTGCTCACCCTCTTCGATGGTGAAGGTGATCACATAGCCGCCGCCACCCGCGTCCAGCTCCGCCGTGGCGGCCAGGATGCGGAAGTCGGCATAGCCGTTCTTCAGATAGAAGCGGCGCAGCTGCTCCTGGTCCGCATTCACGCGGTCCGGGTCATAGACGTCGGTGGACTTCAGGAAGGACAGCCAGTTGCTGGTGGTCGTGGAGATCACGTCCTTCAGCTTCCAGTCCGAGAACGCCTTGTTGCCGACGAACTTGATGTCCTTCACACCGGTCTTGCTGCCCTCGTTGATCTCGAACACGAGATCCACGCGGCCGTTGCCGCGGTCGATGGTCACCGGGTTCACGCGCACGTCGCTGCGGCCGGAGCGCCGGTACACTTCGATGATGCGCTGGGTGTCGGCCTGGACCGTGGACTTGGAGAGGGTGCCGCGCGGCTTGGACTGAACCTCGCCCTCCAGCACCTCGTCCTTGATCTTCTTGTTGCCCTCGAACGCGATCTTGTTGATCACCTCGTTCTCGGACACCCGCACGATGATGCGGCCGCCGGACTGGGACACCTGCACGTCGGAGAAGAGGCCGGTCGCATACAGCGCCTTCCAGGCCTCGTCGACCTTGCCGGGGGTGTAGGGGCCGGGACCGAAATAGGAGCGGATGGTTTCCGCATCCACCCGGCGGTTGCCTTCCACCACGATTGCACTGGATTGCGCGGCGGCTTGGCTCGCCACGACGAGTGAACCGGCCACCGTGGTCGCCGTGACGCAGACGGCGAAACCGAAGGCGGCGGCCAGATTTCTCAACAGGCGATGCGGAGCAGTCATATGGTGCGCAACCTTGAAATTTCGTTGTTCTCGAAGCCGTGCGGACCCGCCCGGATTCTCACCCTGCGATGCCGCTTGTACAGGCTTTTACCGCAGGTGCAAACCGAACTGCCCCCACCGCCTGCCTTTTCCCGCGGACCGTTGCGCTCCCGCCACGACCCCGGTGCATCACATCAAAAACCCTTACATCGCAGCAATATGCAACACGTCGTTCCACGTGGCAAAAATCATCAGCATCAGCACCAGGGCGAGCCCGATGCGGAAGCCGATGTCCTGGGTGCGCGCGCTGAGCGGACGCCCGCGGATCGCCTCGAAAGCGTAGAACAGAAGGTGCCCGCCATCCAACAGCGGGATGGGAAAGAGGTTAAGGAGTCCGATGGAAACGGACAGCACTGCTGCCAAAGAAAGCAGTGCCCCGATACCAAAGGTCGCAACCTGCCCCGAAACCTGGGCGATGCGGATCGGGCCACCGAGCTGATCCGCCGATTCCCGCCCGGCGATGAGGCCGCCGAGGTAATCGAAGGTGCGGGTCACCACGAACCACGTCTCCTGCACCCCGAGGCCCACCGCCTCCACCGGGCCGTAGCGGTGGGTGGTCACGTCGCCGGCCTGGGGCGAGCGGGTGATTCCCAGAAGGCCGGTGCGGTGGGTGTTGCCGAAGGGGTCCTTCACCTCCTTCAGCACCGGCGTGGCGTTCAGGGTCACCTGCCGGTCGCCGCGGGCGACGATGAAGGTCAGCGGCTCGCCCGCATGCCCGCCGACGATGCGCTGCATGTCGGCAAAGCTCTCCACCTTCGCCCCGTCGATCTCCAGCACCAGGTCGCCGGGCTTGAAGCCGGCCATCTCGGCGGCGCTGCCAGGGTTCACCTGGTCCACCCGCGGGGCCGTCACCTGCTTGCCGAACACCATGAAGACAAAGGAGAAGATGACAATGGCGAGGAGAAAGTTGGCAATCGGCCCGGCCGCCACGATGGCCGCCCGCCAGCCCACCTTCTGGAAGAAGAAGCTCTCCTTGCGCTCGGCCGCGCTCATCTGCGCCAGCCGCGCCTGGTCGGGGGTGGATGCGGCGTCCTCGTCGCCGAAGAATCGCACATAGCCGCCGAGGGGCACTGCGGCGAGGCGCCAGCGGGTGCCGTGCCGGTCGGTGAAGCCGGCAATCTCGGGGCCGAAGCCCAGGGAGAAGGTGAGCACCCGCACCCCGGCCCGGCGGGCCACGAAGAAGTGCCCCAGCTCGTGGAAGAACACCACCAGAGTCAGCACGAAGAGGAATGGAATCACATAGCCGAGGAGATGAGACGACAGATTGCCCAGGTTCGCGCCGAGACCGGAAAGCACATCCATCATTCGCTTCCTCATTCCTTCAGGGGCCAGAAGGGCACGGCCGCGCCGTACCCGCACCCCGGTTCAGACCCTGCGCCGGAACGCCCGGCATGCCAATGCCGCCGACCTCCGCGAGGGGCGGCAGATGCTTCTAGGATGCCTTTGCGGCAAACTTAGGCAAGAGCGCGGCGGCGGTCCGGCGCGCCTGCATGTCCAGGTCGTGGGCTTCCGCCACGCTCGCCGGCGCCGGGCCGCCGTTCATGCGGTCGAGGGTGGCCGCCACCGTGTCGGTGATTCCATAAAAGCCGATCCGCCCTTCCAGGAAGGCGGCTACGGCCACCTCGTTGGCGGCATTCAGCATGGTGGCGAGCGCGCCGCCGGCCTCCATGGCCGCGCGCGCCAGCCGCAGGGCGGGGAATCGCTCCTCGTCCGGCGCCTCGAAGGTGAGGCGTCCCAGCTTCACCAGGTCGAGCCGGCGGCAGGTGGTGGCCACCCGCTCGGGATGGACGAGGCAATGGGCGATGGGCACGCACATGTCGGGCATGGCCAGGCCGGCCACCACCGAGCCGTCCACGAACGACACCAAGCCATGCACCACCGACTCGGGGTGCACCACCGCGTCCAGCCGCTCGGGCGGCACCGCGAACAGGTGCTGGGCCTCGATCAGCTCCAGGCCCTTGTTCATCAAAGTGGCGGAATCAATGGTGATCTTGGCGCCCATGGCCCAGTTGGGATGCTTCAGCGCATCCTGCGGCACCGCGCGCGCGATCTCCTCCCGCCGCCGCAGCCGGAACGGGCCGCCGGAAGCGGTGAGGGTGATCTTCTCCACCGCCGCCGCAGGTGCGGCCGCCAGCGCCTGGAAGATGGCGTTGTGCTCGCTGTCCACCGGCAGGATCTCGGCGCCGCGCCGGGCCGCCTCGGCCATGAAGAAGCTGCCGGCGGCCACCAGGCATTCCTTGTTGGCAAGGGCGATGCGCCGGCCGGGGGCGAAGGCGGCCACGGTGGGCGCAAGGCCGGCCACGCCGACGATGGCGCTCACCACCACGTCGGCATCGCGCTGCGCCGCCGCGATGAGGGCGGAAGGGCCGGCGCCGCTGGCAATGCCGGTGCCCTCCAGCGCCGCGGCAAGGGCCGGGCCGGACTGCGGGTCGGCGATGGCGGCGAAGCGCGCGCCCAGGCTGCGCGCCGCCTGCGCCAGGGCCGCCACGTCCCGCCCGCCGGCCACCGCCTCGACCTCGAACAGGCCGGGCGCGTCGGCGAGCACCTTCGCCACGCTGCGGCCGATGGAGCCGGTGGCTCCGAGGAGGGAAAGGCGCTTCATGAAATTGGTCCTACCACACAAGGAGCCCCGCCGCCGGATCTGCCGCCGTGCGGAACATGGCGATGGCCACCGCCACCAGGGAGGCGGCGGCAAATCCGTCCAGCCGGTCCAGCAGGCCACCGTGGCCGGGAATGAGCCGGCTCGCATCCTTCACGCCGAACAGGCGCTTCACCGCCGATTCGGCAAGGTCGCCCAGCTGCGCCGCAATGCTGAGCACCAGCGCCAGGCCCGCCAGCGGTACGAGGCTGGGAAGTCCGGCAAGGGACCCCACCAGCACGCCCCCGGCCATGGCCGCCAGGGTGCCCCCCACCGCGCCCGACCAGGTCTTGTTGGGCGACACCCGCGGCCACAGCTTGGCCCCACCCAGCGCCCGGCCGGTGAAATAAGCCAAGATGTCCGTGGCCCACACCACGGTGCACAGAAACAGCACCGCCGTGAGGCCGAGCGGCGTGGCGCCGCGCAGCGCCACCACCGGCAAGGCAGCACTTGCGGCCACCAGCACGCCGCTCATGGCCCAGGCGCTCTGCCGCGGCACGGCAAGGGTGCAGGCGGCGGCGCCCAGCGCCACCAGGCTGAAGGCATAGGAAGGCTCGCCCGCCGCAACCAGGATGCCGCCGCCCACCAGCACCGCGCCGCCGATGGCGAGAAAGGCGGAGCGGCGGGACAAGCGCGCCAGCCCCGCCCATTCGAACAGGATGGCGATTCCCGCGGCGGTCCACAGCACCGCGAAGGCGACGCCGCCCAGATAGGCCGTGACGAGCACGACCGGGATCAGGACCAGGGCAGAAAGGGTGCGATGCTTCAGATCGGAGCCGAAGATCACGGGGTCAGGGCCCGGGGCTCTTGGTGACGCCGCCGAAGCGGCGCTCGCGCCGGGTATATTCCGCGATGGCGCAGAGCAGGGCGTCCTTGTCGAAGTCCGGCCAATTGATGGGCAGGAAGACGAATTCCGAATAGGCGGCCTGCCACAAAAGGAAATTGGACAGGCGCTGCTCCCCGCTGGTGCGCACGATGAGGTCGGGATCGGGAATTCCCGCCGTCTCCAGGCGCTGGGAAATCATGTCCACGCCCACGTCCTCGGGCTTCAGCCGGCCCGCCGCCACATCCTGCGCGATGCGCGCGACGGCGGCCGCAATCTCCTGCCGCGAGCCGTAGTTGAAGGCCACCACCAGGGTGAGGCCGGTATTGTCGCGGGTCAGGGCCTCGGCGTCCGCCAGCAGTTGGCGGATGTCGGGGGAGAGGTTGGCCCGTTCGCCGATCACCTTCACCCGCACATTGGTGGCGTTGAGCTCCGCAAGATCATTGCGCAGGAACAGGCGCAGCAGCCGCAGCAGCTCGGTGACCTCGCCCAGCGGACGCGACCAGTTCTCGCTGGAGAAGCTGTAGATGGTGAGGAAGCGGATGCCGATCTCGCGCGCGGCACGCACGCAGCGCCGCAGCGCCTCCACCCCCCGGCGATGCCCCTCCACCCGGGGCAGCTTGCGCGAGGTGGCCCAGCGCCCGTTGCCGTCCATGATGACGCCCACATGCACCGGCACGGCCGCCGGCAGCCCCTCCGGGGCCGCGGCGCCGCTGGTGGCGGTGCGAAGGGACATGGCTTGCTCAGGACTCACGCGAGGCTCCTCAGACCGAAAGGATTTCCTTTTCCTTCTGGGCCAGCGTCTGGTCGATCTCGGCGATGGCCTCGTCGGTCGCCTTCTGCACGTCCTTGGACAGGCGGTCGAGCTCATCCGAACCCATCTCGCTGTCCTTTTCCAGCTTCTTCAGCAGATCCATGCCGTCGCGGCGCACATGCCGCACGGCGACGCGGGCCGCCTCGGCATATTTGTGCGCAACCTTCACCAGTTCCTGCCGCCGCTCCTGGTTGAGCTCGGGGATGCGCAGGCGCAGCACCTGGCCTTCCGTCGCCGGATTGAGGCCGAGGTTCGAGTCGCGGATCGCCTTCTCCACCGCATTCACCATGGCGCGGTCCCAGACCTGGACCGAAAGCAGGCGCGCTTCCGGAACGGAAACGGTGGCGACCTGGTTCAGCGGCATGCGGGCGCCATATGCCTCGACGGTGATGGGATCGAGCAGGCTGGCGGAGGCACGCCCGGTGCGCAGGCCGCCCAGTTCGTTCCCGAGCACGCCGATCGCGCCGTGCATGCGGCGCTTGATATCGGACATGTCGAAGGTCCCGGTGGTCATGGTCATCCTCTGTCGGTTCGCGAAGCAGGCTCCCATCGCACGGAAACGTTTCTGATTCCATGCCGGGGCAGAGCTGCTCCCATGTCGATGATGAAGCCCGCCGGCGCCGCGCCCGCGGCGGCGGCCTCCGCGGGCGCGGCGCAAGCAGGCGATGCATGTGCGGCAATTCGGCGGCGGGGCGTGCCGGCGCGCGGGCACGGCCGCGTGCGGCCTAAGCTGCGCGGCAGGTCCCCGTCTCCTCGCCTGTGAACCTGCCCCATGGCCCGCCTGCTCGATCTCGGGAGTGCCGCTCCCGCGGGCGGAAACCGGCGCTTCCACCCCTGCTGCCGTCCGCCATCCGGCCTTCCGCAGAAGGCCGGACCGCGTTCCGGCAAGGAGAACCCCCTGTCGGCCCCGTTCAGGGAGCGACGACCGTTACCCGGCCCTCGCCCTTCGCGGCCGTCGCGATCGCCCCCGGATCGCGAATGGAAAACACGATTATCGGCAACGCCGCCTCGCGGGCAAGGGCGAAGGCGGCCGCATCCATCACCTTCAGGTCCTTTGCCAGGGCCTGATCGTGGGTGAGGCGGTCGTAGCGCGTTGCCGTAGGGTCCAGCTTCGGGTCGGCGGAATAGACGCCGTCCACGTTGGTGGCCTTCAGCACCGCGTCGCAGTCCAGCTCCGCTGCGCGCAGCACGGCGCCCGTATCGGTGGTGAAATAGGGGTTGCCGGTGCCGCCCGTGAGCACCACCACGCGCCCGCGGCGCAAATGCCGCATGGCCGGCTGGCGGGCATAGGGCTCGCACACCGTGGGCATGGGAATGGCGGAAAGGGTGCGGGCCGGCGCGCCCGCCGCCTCCAGCGCCCGCTCCAGGGCCAGGCCGTTCATGACGGTGGCCAGCATGCCCATGTGGTCGGCGGTGGCCCGGTCGAGATTCTCGTCCGCCACCCGCGCGCCGCGCAGGATGTTGCCGCCGCCCACCACCACCGCCACCTCGCAGCCGAGCGCGCGCGCCGCCACCAGGTCGCGGGCGATGCGGGCCACGGTGGGCGGGTGCAGGCCGAAGGGCTCCGGCCCCATCAGGGCTTCGCCGGAGACCTTCACCAGGATGCGGGGATAGGGCAGGCCCGGCGCCGCAAACGGCGCCGGGGGTTCGGGAAAGTCCGAGTCGTCCGAGACTGAAGCGGTCATGGGAGCCCCCCTCCCCGCTTTCGTCAGGACTGGCCGGCGGCGGCAGCCACCTCGGCCGCGAAGTCGGTCTCTTCCTTCTCGATGCCCTCGCCCAAGGCGTAGCGCACGAAGCCGGTGAGCTTGACCGGGGCGCCGACCTGGCCCTCGGCCTCCTTCAGCACCTGGGCCACGGACTTGGAGCCGTCATGCACGAAGCCCTGGTCGAGGAGGGTGACCTCCTTGAAGAAGCTCTTCATGCCGCTCTCGGCAATCTTGTCCTGCACGTTGGCGGGCTTGCCCTGGTGCTTTTCGAGCAGGATCGCCTTCTCGCGGGCGATGGTCTCCTCGGAGATGCCGGAGGCGTCGAGCGCCAGCGGGTTGAGGGCGGCGATGTGCATGGCGAGCTGGCGGCCGAGGGCGGTCAGCTTCTCCACGTCGCCGGTGGACTCGAGGGCCACCAGCACGCCGATGCGGCCCTGCCCTTCCACCACGGCGCCGTGCACATAGGTGGCGATGACGCCGGCCGGCACGGTGAGCTTGGCGGCCCGGCGCAGGGTCATGTTCTCGCCGATGGTGGCGATGAGCGCGGTGAGGCGCTCGGCCACCGTGACCTCGGCGCCCGGGAACCGGGCGGCGGCCACGGCTTCCACCGTGCCGTCGGTGTTGAGGGCCACCTTGGCCACCTCACGCACGAAGGCCTGGAAATCCGGGTTGCGGGCGACGAAATCGGTCTCGGCATTCACCTCGACGGCGGCGGCGTAGTGGCCGGAGGATTCCACCGCCACCAGGCCTTCGGCGGCCACGCGGCCGGCCTTCTTGGCGGCCTTGGCGAGGCCCTTCTTGCGCAGCCAGTCGACCGCAGCCTCGATGTCGCCATCCGTCTCGGTGAGCGCGGACTTGCAGTCCATCATGCCTGCGCCGGTCTTCTCGCGCAGTTCCTTCACCAGTCCGGCGGTGATCGCAGCCATGTTCAATCCCTTCTTCTCGCACCACGGCCGGCCAGGGAGGAGCCCGAGCCGGCCGCGGGAGCGCCCCTGGGCGCCCCATTACTCTCGATTCGCTTTCAGATCTGCGACAAGGACACCCGAAAACGGGTCATTCCACCTCGGCAGACATTTCCTTCGCCTGGGCAATCCAGCCGTCCACGCGGCCGGGCAGCCCCACTTCCTCGCCGATGCGGTGGGCGTCGAGGGCATCGAGGCCCGCCACCTGGCCGAAGTGGAACACGCCGAGATCGTTGAGCTTCTGCTCGATCTCGGGGCTGACGCCGGTGAGCTTCTTCAGGTCGTCGGCAACGCCGCGGGGACCCGACAGGGGCTCGAAGGACGACCAAACGCCGGCCTCGACCGGCAGGTCCTCCACCAGCGGCGCTTCCTCGGCGCCCATGTCGTAGCCGCCGAGATCGGTGTGGCCACGGCCGATGCCGTCGATGGCGGCGCGCGCCACGAGGTCGCAATAGAGCTGGATGGCGCGGCCGGCGTCATCGTTGCCGGGCACCGGAAAGGCGATGCCGTCGGGATCGCAATTGGTGTCGAGGATGGCCGCCACCGGAATGCCGAGGCGCTGGGCCTCCTTCACGGCGATGTCTTCCTTGTTCGTGTCGATGACGAACAGCAGGTCGGGCAGGCCGCCCATGTCGCGGATGCCGCCGAGCGCCTTGTCCAGCTTCTCCTTCTCGCGGGAGAGGGTCAGGCGCTCCTTCTTGGTGTAGCCGGAGCCGGCCTCGGGGCCGGACAGCATCTCCTCCAGCTTCTTCAGCCGGGCGATGGAGTTGGAGATGGTCTTCCAGTTGGTGAGCATGCCGCCGAGCCAGCGGGAGTTCACATAATACTGGGCGGAGCGGCGGGCGGCGTCCGCCACCTGCTCCTGGGCCTGGCGCTTGGTGCCGACGAACAGCACGCGCCCGCCCTGGGCCACCGTGTCGGAAACGGCCTGCAGCGCGCGATGCAGCGCGGGCACGGTCTGCGACAGGTCGAGGATGTGGATGTTGTTGCGAACGCCGAAGATGTACGGAGCCATCTTCGGATTCCAGCGATGGGACTGATGGCCGAAGTGCACGCCAGCTTCAAGCAGCTGACGCATGGAATAATCGGGAAGCGCCACTTTGGTATTCTCCGGTTGAGCCTCCGCGGACGTACCCCTGTCCCGTCTGGGAAAAGGGCACCGGATGGCCGACATGGCCTTGTGTCCGCGTGCGGGATGGGCGGGCTTATAGGCGAGCCGGCTTCACGAAGCAAGCCGCAAGGGCTTTTGCCGACGCGGCGCCGGGGGTGGCGCAGGGCCGGATGCAGGGCGCCGGGCCGTGGGCCCGGTGCCCGCCTGCATCCGCGGGGGACCGCCGCAGGCCCGCCTCAGCCCTGCGTCCGCTGGCGTTCCTCTTCCACCAGCTCCTTCTTGGAGAGCTTGCCCACCACGCTCTTGGGCAGGCTTTCGCGAATCTCCACCGCCTTGGGCAGCTCGATCTTGGAGATCTGGGCGGAGAGGAAGGTCATCAACTCCTCGGGCGTGGCCTCGCTCCCCTGGCGCAGGGTCACGAAGGCCTTGGGGGCCTGGCCGCGATAGCTGTCGGGGATGGCGATGGCCACCGCCTCCGACACCGCCGGGTGCAGGTAGAGCGCTTCCTCGATCACCCGCGGATACACATTGTAGCCGCCGCACAGGATGACATCCTTGATGCGGTCCACCAGGAACAGGTAGCCGTCGGCATCGAAATAGCCCACGTCGCCGGTGCGCAGCGCACCGTCGATGAAGGCGCTCGCGGTCTCGTCCGGGCGCTGGTAATAGCCGGCCATCACCTGCGGGCCGCGGACGCACACCTCGCCCTTCGCGCCGACGCCGACGGTGCGCGCCGGGTCGGCGAGGTCGCGGATCTCGATGGCCGTCTGCGGCAGCGCGGTGCCCACCGATCCGTCCTTCACCAGGCCCAAAGGCGGGTTGGCCGTGACCACCGGGGAGGTTTCGCTCAGCCCGTAGCCCTCCACCAGCTTGCAGCCGGTCAGCTGCTCGAATCGCTCGCGCACCTCCTTGGGCAGCGGCGCACCGCCGGAAATGCACAAGGTGAGGGAGGACAGATCGCGGTCCTCGATGCCCGCCACATTGTTGATGGCGGCATAGATGGTGGGCACGCCGGGGAACATGGTGGGCTTTTCCCGCTCGATGCGGTTCAGCAGGTCGTCCAGCTGGAAGCGCGGCACCAGGATGATCTCGGCGCCGAGGCAGATGGGAATGAGCATCACCGTCTGCATGGCGAAGACATGGAACAGCGGCAGCACCCCCAGCACCTTGAACACGCCGATGCGCTCGCAATCCGCATGGGCGATCACCTGGTGGGCGTTGGCGGAGACGTTGGCATGGGTGAGCATGGCCCCCTTGGGCACGCCGGTGGTGCCGCCGGTATATTGCAGCACCGCCACGTCGCGGGCCGGGTCCACGGGAACGGGCGTCGGGCGCTCCGCGTGCCGCAGCAGGTCCCGGTAATTGAGGTGCAGGCCGTCGCCGGCCTTGTACTGCGCCTGCTCCTTGCGCTTGAACAGGGTGAAGAGCAGCCCCTTGGGAAACGGCAGGATGCCGGCCATGGGGCAGACGATGATGTGCTTCAGCCCGGCCTCCTGGGCCACGGCGGCAACGCGCGAATGGATCAGCTTCAGGTCCGGCACCACCATGATCTCGGTGCCGGAATCGCGGATCTGGTGGCGCAGCTCGCGCTCCACATAGAGCGGGCTGAAGTTCACCACGATGCCGCCGGCCTTCATGACGGCGAAGAAGAAGATGACCGAATAGGGCGTGTTGGGCAGGCACAGGCCCACCTTGGTGCCCTTGTGGACGCCCTGCGCCTGCAGGCCGGCCGCGACCTTGTCCACGAGCGCGCCCAGCTCGGCATAGGTCCATTTGCGGCCGAAGAAGCTCATGGCGGGCCGCGGGCCGTGCTCGGCGACGCTGGCGGCGAGCAGATCGGGCACGGGCGATGTGAGCACGACCCCGCCTTCGGTGCGATGGAGCATGGAAGTCCTCCCTTCCGCCGGCGCCGATTGTTGGTTCTTGTAGCGCCCGGTCGGCGTGTAGTGACCTTAGGTCATTTGATGATCCGGCGCGAATGCGCCCGCATCACGATGGCGGGCGCCGACACACCGCCGCCCGCTTGCGGGGCGGCGGTGCCGGCATGGCCCACGGGATCGGCCGCCACGCGGCCGCCGCTCACTTGGTGATCAGCGCCGAGCTGGTCGGGGCGTTGAACTTGTAGCGCAGCGCCACCGAGATGATGTCCACATAGCCGTCGCTCACCTCGCCCACCAGCGAGCCGCGCAGGGCGTTGGCCGGGTCGGTGGGATAGAGGTTGATGGGGCTCGTCTCGCCGAAGATGTGGCTGTAGGCGAAGTCCATGGCGATCTGCGGCGTGAAGTCGTAGGTGAGGCCCGCCGACAGCCAGGTGCGGTTGGTGTCGGGCAGGCGCGGCGAGCGCGTCTCGTCCGGCACCGGGCTCAGCTCGTAGGCGATGCCGGCGCGCAGGGCCAGCTTCGGGTCCCAGCGATATTCGACGCCCGCCGAGAAGTACCAGCCGTCGTTCCACTGCAGGTCGAGCACGCTTGCCGTGGCGCCGTTGGATTTCACCACCAGTTGCTGCACCGTGGACCAGTTGGTCCACTCCACCGTGCCGAGCACGGTCCACTTGGGGTCGATCTGCGAGCGGAAGGAGGCGGTGATCTGGTCCGGCAGGGTAAGGCCCGCCTCGGCGCCGAGCTTGGCGATCTGCGTCTTCGGCAGCCCCAGGCTCAAGGTGCCCGAGAGATTGTGTTCGATGGAGGACTTGTAGCCGACGCCCAGGGTGGTGCCGGGGGCGAGGGTGAACAGGGCGCCGAGGTTGAAGCCCCAGCCGATGTCGTCGCCATCCACCTGGCCCCAGCCCGAGACCACCACCGGCGGCATCGCCGGGATCACCCCCAGCACCTGGCCGTTGCTGAGCCGCGCGTCGATGTAATTGATGTTGAGGCCGCCGCCCAGGGTGAGCCAGTCGTTCACCTTGTAGGCCAGCGAGCCCTGGAAGTTCATGTCGAAGATGCGGCTGTAGCAACCATAATAGCGGCCGGCCCAGTTGCAGCTCGCATCGGTGATGAGGCCGAACGGGGCGGTGACCGCGACGCCCAGGGCGATCTTGTCCCAGGCGTAGGTGATGTAGGTGGCCGGCACTACGCCGTTGTCCACGATGTCGCCCACCCCCAGCGTGCCGAGATCGGCGCCGGTGACGGGCGCGGTGGCGCTGAACACGTCCACCGAGGCATGGGGGGCGATGTAGGTGACGTTGCCTTCCACGTTCAGCCCCGGCGCAAAGCTGATGGCGGCCGGATTCCAGAACATGGAGGCCAACCCCTCGCCGCCGGCGGCGGAGCCCGCGAAGGCCGTACCCTGGTAATAGGCGCTCTGCTCTCGGATGCCGAAGCCGCCGGCCTGTGCCTCTCCCGCCGCGATGGCGACCAGAGGAAGAGCGAAGGCAGGCACCGCCCGCACGGCCCACTTGCGCATTATCATTGGGATGACCCCTCCTGCGTTTTCCCTGGGCCCGGCACGCTGCGGTGCACTATAGGTTTTTACGGTGCCCTATACGTCACCCAGAATGCCTAAACGAATATCCCCGTCAACCGGCTTGGGGCGCCTCCGGGCGTCTCCCGTTGGGGAATCGCAAGCCTGTGGCGAGAAAGCCACATTTAGACCGATCCAGGATCATTCAGCCCGCCCCCGAGCACCGCCACAGGTCGGGGAAGTGGTTTCATAGCACCTTCCAATGCCGCCAGCCACATTCCCCGGAAACCACCGACCCGCCTCTGCCGGACGCTCGAATCCGGCCCTTCTGCGATAGCACATCCCGCGGCCGGACGCGGCGTCGGCGCCGGAGCGCGTTCCATTTTCCATGCCGGGACTTGCGCCGAAGGTCAAAGCATGTATCTTCGGGGCCAACAGGTGACGTATAGGTGAACTCGTGGCATCCACAGGCAGGCGGGGCGCAGGCGGCGCCATCACGGACACGTTCTTCACGGTCACCGAGCTGGCGCGGGATCTCGCGGTCACGCCGCGCACCATCCGATTCTACGAGGACAAGGGCCTCATCACGCCGCGCCGCGCCGGCACCATGCGTGTCTACACCAAGCGCGACCGGGCCCGCATGGTGCTGATCCTGCGCGGCAAGCGCCTCGGCTTCAGCCTGCGGGAAATCAAGGAATACCTCGATCTCTACGACATGGACCCGAGCCAGACCGAGCAGATCCGGATGCTGCTGAAGAAGGTGCAGGTGCGTCTTGAAATGCTGGAGGACCAGCGCCTCGCCCTTGAGGAGACCATCGTCGAGCTGAAGGACATCGAGGAGCAGACCCTGGCTGCCCTCGAACGAGAGGCGGCCCAGAAGAAGGCCGCCGGCTGACAAGACCCACGGCCCCCGCGGCACAAGCCCCGCGGAACATACATAAAAGACAGGCAGGAGAGCCCATGCAAAACGTCGTGATTGCGGGCTACGCCCGCTCGCCCTTCGCCCTTGCCAAAAAGGGGGAGCTTGCGCGCGTGCGCCCGGACGATCTCGCCGCCCAGGTGGTGGCCGCGCTCGTCGCCCGCACCGGAGTGAAGACCGAGGACGTGGAGGACCTCATCGTCGGCTGCGCCTTCCCGGAAGCCGAGCAGGGCTTCAACATCGCCCGGCTCATCGGCATGATCGCCGGCCTGCCGGAGAGCGTCGCCGGAGTGACGCTGAACCGCTTCTGCGGCTCGTCCATGCAGTCGGTGCACATGGCCGCCGGCCAGATCCAGCTCGGCGCCGGCGAGGTGTTCATCTGCGCCGGCATCGAAAGCATGAGCCGCGTGCCCATGACCGGCTTCAACCCGATGCCCAACCCGGCCCTCTACGGCAGGATGCCGGCGGCCTACATGGGCATGGGCGAGACCGCCGAGAATGTCGCCGCCAAGTGGCAGATCACCCGCGCCGACCAGGACGCCTTCGCCCTGAAGAGCCACCAGAAGGCGAGCGCCGCCGAGGCGGACGGCCGCTTCCGCGACGAGATCGTGCCCATCCGCATCAATGGCCGCAGCGCGGAAAAGGACGGCTGCATCCGCCATGACGCCACCGCGGAAAGCCTGGCCGGGCTGAAGCCCGCCTTCGACGAGCACGGCACCGTCACCGCCGGCACCTCCTCCCCGCTCACCGATGGCGCCTCCGCGGTGCTGGTGTGCACCGAGGCCTATGCGCAGAAGAACGGCCTTGAGCCCCTCGCCCGCGTGAAAAGCGTGGCGGTGGCCGGCTGCGCGCCGGAGATCATGGGCATCGGCCCGGTGGCCGCCACCCGCAAGGCGCTGGCCCGCGCAGGCGTGGACATCTCCGAAATCGACGTGGTGGAGCTGAACGAGGCGTTCGCCTCCCAGGCGCTGGCCTGCCAGCGGGAGCTGGGCATCCGCGACGAGACCCTGAATCTGGACGGCGGAGCCATCGCCCTCGGCCATCCGCTGGGCGCAACCGGCGCGCGCATCGTCGGCAAGGCGGCCGCGCTGCTGAAGCGGGAAGGCGGCAAATATGCGCTGGCCACCCAGTGCATCGGCGGCGGCCAGGGCATCGCCACCCTTCTCGAACGCGTCTGAGGGAGGACGCGCTCATGAGCCAGGACAACAGCAACGAAATCAGGAAGGTCGCCGTCATCGGCGCCGGCGTCATGGGCGCCGGCATCGCGGCGCACGTGGCCAATGCGGGCGTCGAGGTGCTGCTCCTCGACATCGTTCCCGAGGGGGCGGAAAACCGCAACATCATCGCCCAGACGGCGGTGGAGAAGCTGCTGAAGGCAGATCCCGCCCCCTTCATGTCCAAGGCCGCGGCGAAGCTGGTTAGACCCGGCAACATCGAGGACAACCTTTCCGACCTCGCGTCCTGCGACTGGATCGTGGAAGCCGTCATCGAGCGGCTCGACATCAAGCAGGCGCTGTATGCGAAGATCGAGGCGGCGCGCCGGCCGGGGTCGGCGGTGTCGTCCAACACCTCCACCATCCCGCTGGCAGACCTGACGGCCGGCCTGCCGGAGAGCTTCCGGCGCGACTTCCTCATCACCCATTTCTTCAATCCGCCGCGCTACATGCGGCTCCTGGAGATCGTCTCGGGGCCGGAAACCAATCCGCAGACCGTCGCAGCCGTCGCCCGCTTCGCCGACGTGAGGCTGGGCAAGACGGTGGTGACCTGCAAGGACACCCCCGGCTTCATCGCCAACCGGCTCGGCACCTACTGGCTGCAGCTGGCGGTGGGCGAGGCCTTCGCCCAGGGCCTTCGGATCGAGGATGCGGACGCGGTGATGGGCCGGCCCTTCGGCTTTCCCAAGACCGGCGTGTTCGGCCTCATCGACCTCGTGGGCCTCGATTTGATGCCCCATGTGCAGGGCTCGCTGAAGCGCGCCTTGCCCCTGTCCGATCCCTTCCACGCCACGCTGCGCGAGACGCCGCTGATCGAGAAGATGATCGCGACCGGCTACACCGGCCGCAAGGGCAAGGGCGGCTTCTATCGCCTCAACCGCGAGGGCGGGCAGAAGCTGAAGGAGGCCATCGACCTTGCAACCGGCGACTACCGGCCGCAGGGCAAGGCGAGCGTGGCCGAGCTGGAGGACGGCGGCGGGCGCGACCTGTTCGCTTTCCTCTCCGCCCCCGGCGCCGGCGGCCGCTATGCCCGCGCGGTGATGGCCCGCACCCTCGCCTATGCGGCGCGCCTCGTGCCCGAGGCGGCGGACGACATCGTCGCCATCGATGACGCCATGCGGCTCGGCTACAATTGGAAGTTCGGCCCGTTCGAGCTGATCGACAAGATCGGCGCCGCCCGCCTCATCGACCTGCTCAAGGCCGACGGGGAGGAGATCCCCCCCCTGCTGGCGCTGGCGGCGGACAAGCCCTTCTATCGGGTGGAGGACGGCAAGCGGCAGTTCCTCGCCCTCGACGGCACCTATGGCGACGTGGTGCGGCCGGAAGGCGTGCTGCTTCTGGCCGACATCAAGCTGAAGTCCCAGCCGGTGATGAAGAACGGCTCGGCTTCGCTGTGGGACATCGGCGACGGGGTGCTGTGCCTGGAATTCACCTCCAAGGGCAATTCGCTGGACGAGGGCATCATCACGCTGCTCGGCAAGGCGCTGAAGCTCACAAAAGACAAGTACAAGGCGCTCGTCATCTATAATGAGGGCTCCAACTTCTCGGTGGGGGCCAATCTCGGCCTTGCTTTGTTCGCCTGCAACATCGGCGCCTTCGGCGAGGTGGAGAAGCTGGTGGCCGCCGGCCAGAAGACCTACCAGGACATGAAATACGCCCCCTTCCCCGTAGTGGCCGCGCCTTCGGGCATGGCGCTGGGCGGCGGGTGCGAGATCCTGCTCCATGCCTCGGCCGTGCAGGCCCATGCGGAGAGCTATGTCGGCCTCGTGGAATGCGGCGTGGGCGTGCTGCCCGCCTGGGGCGGCTGCACCGCCATGCTGGAGCGCTGGGCGAGCGACCCGAAATTCCCCAAGGGGCCCATGCCGGCGCCCTCCAAGGTGTTCGAGACCGTCTCCACCGCCACCGTCGCCAAGTCCGCCGCCGAGGCGAAGGAGCTGAAGTTCCTGCGCGAGGGCGATGGCATCACCATGAACCGCGACCGGTTGCTGGCCGACGCCAAGGCCAAGGCTTTGGCGCTGGTGGAAGGCTATGCGCCGCCCAAGCCCGTGGAGTTCTTCCTGCCCGGTCCCTCCGGCAAGGCGGCCATGGACATGGCGGTGGAAGGCTTTGCCAAGCGCGGCATGGCGACCAGGCACGACCGGACCGTCTCCGGCGTTCTTGCGGAGGTGCTCACCGGCGGGGATGCCGACCACATCGCCCCGGTGCCGGCCGCGCGGGTGCTGGAGCTGGAGCGGGACGGCTTCATGAAGCTCATCCGCACCGAGGCCACGCTGGACCGCATCGAGCACATTCTTGAGACGGGCCGGCCGCTCAGGAACTGAATGAACTGCCGTCGCCCTCCGGCTTGACCGGAGGGCCCATGGATCGGCCGGGACAAGCGGCGAGATGGCCCCTCCGGTCAAGCCGGAGGGTGACGGCGGAAAAGGATGTGAACACTCAGCAGGCCGTCATGGCCGGGCTTGACCCGGCCATCCACGCGCCCGGGCCGGATGCAAGGCTCCGCAGGGAGCGCAGCGGCACGACGTGGATGCCCGGCACACGGCCGGGCATGACGAAGCCGAGGGAAACAGACGCTTCCATTCCCGTTGGAGGGACGGAGGCAAAGCAACACGGGAGCCAACGCCATGCAGGTCTACACCCCCCCGCTGCGCGACATGCGCTTCGTCCTCCACGAGCTGCACGGCAGCGCGGAGCTTTCCACCCTGAAGGGCCTGGAGGAGGTCACCCCCGATCTCATCGACGCCGTGCTGGAAGAGGCGGGCAAGCTCGTCACCGAGGTGCTCGCGCCCCTCAACCAGTCCGCCGATCTTGAGGGCTGCACCTATGAAAACGGCGTGGTGCGCACGCCCAAGGGCTTCAAGGAGGCCTACAAGGCGTTCTGCGAGGGCGGCTGGAACGGCATCGCCTGCGATCCGAAATATGGCGGGCAGGGCCTGCCGGCGAGCGTGAACAAGCTGGTGGAGGAAATGCTCTGCTCGGGCAACCTCGCCTTCGGCATCTGCCCCGGCCTCACCCACGGCGCCTACCAGGCGCTCAAGGCCTATGCCTCCGAGGAATTGAAGGACCGCTTCCTGCCGAAGATGGTGGAGGGCGTGTGGTCCGGCTCCATGTGCCTCACCGAGCCGCAATGCGGCACCGACCTCGGCCTCGTGCGCACCAAGGCGGTGCCACAGGCGGACGGCTCCTACCAGATCACCGGCAACAAGATCTTCATCTCCGCCGGCGAGCAGGACATGAGCGAGAACATCGTCCACCTCGTGCTCGCCCGCCTGCCGGACGCACCCAAGGGCATCAAGGGCATCTCCTTGTTCCTGGTGCCCAAGTTCCTGCCGAGGGAGGACGGCTCGTTGGGCCCGCGCAACGGCGTCATGTGCACCGGCATCGAGCACAAGATGGGCATCCACGGCTCGTCCACCTGCCAGATGGCGTTCGACGAGGCCACCGGCTGGCTGGTGGGCGAGCCCCACAAGGGCATGCGCGCCATGTTCGCCATGATGAATTCGGAGCGCCTGTCGGTCGGCACGCAGGGCCTCGGCCTCGGCGAAGCCGCCTATCAGGCGGCTGTGGCTTACGCGAAAGAGCGGCTGCAGGGCCGCGCGCTTTCCGGGGCCAAGCACCCCGACAAGCCGGCCGACCCCATCATCGTGCACCCGGACGTACGGCGCACCCTGATGACCATGCGCGCCTACAACGAAGGCTGCCGGGCGCTGGCCGGCTGGGTGGCGCGGGCGCTGGACCTGATGGAGCGGGCGGAGACCGAAGAGGAGCGCAAGCGCGCCGAGGACTTCACCGCGCTGATGACGCCCATCGTGAAGGCGCTGTTCACGGACCTCGGCTTCGAGGCCACCTCCATGGGCATGCAGGTCTATGGCGGGCACGGCTACATCCGCGACCACGGCATGGAACAATATGTGCGCGATGCCAGAATCGCCATGATCTACGAGGGCACCAACGGCGTGCAGGCCCTCGACCTCGTGGGCCGCAAGCTGCCGGCGCATATGGGGCGCTACCTGCGCTCCTTCTTCCATCCCGTGCTGGCCTACATGGACGCCAAGCTGGACGACGAGAATCTCGGCCCCCTCATCACCCCTCTCTCGAAAGCCTTCGGCGCGCTCCAGCTCGCCACCGCCCACATCGCCGAGAAGGGGCTGAAGGACCCGGAGGAGGCCGGCGCCGCCGCCACCCCCTATCTGCGCCTGTTCGGCATGGTGGCGCTGGGCTACATGTGGGTGCGCATGGCGGAAGTGGCCCACGAGAAGCGCGTGTCCAACCCGGACGACGCCGCCTTCTACGACGCCAAGATCGCCACCGCGCGCTTCTTCATGGACAAGCTGCTGCCCGACGTGGCCGCCCTGTGGGGTTCCATCAAGGCCGGCAAGGCGTCCATGATGGCCCTCGACGAGGCCATGTTCTGAGCGCTAGCTTCTGAACGCTGGACGCGCCGCAATGGGCGCTGATGGCTCCCTCTCCCGCTTGTGGGGGAGGGGTGGGCAGGGGCTATGCCTGCCCACGTGATGCGGCGGATCGAGCGCAGACACCGCTTTCCCCCTCCCTGCCCTCCCCCGCAAGCGGGAGAGGGTTCACACCGTCCCAGGCCCCAAGGGGCTTCTGCCAAGGATCACCAATGGCCGATCTCTCCTCCCTCGTCGAAGCCATGCGCGAGCGCGCGGGCGCCCTGGCCGAGCTCGGCTACAAGGTGCGCTTCGACCTCACCGATACGGGCGAGGCGATCCTGCTGGATGCCACTGGCGGCGGCGTCGAGGTGGGCGAAGGCGGCGGCGAGGCGGATGCGGTGCTCAAGCTCTCCAGCGACACGCTGGACAAGCTCATCACCGGCCGCATCGGCCCCCTGCTCGCCTTCTCCACCGGCCGCCTGAAGGTGGAGGGCTCCCAGGGCGTCGCCCTGAAGCTGGCGGGGCTGCTCGACCCCGGCTGAGCCCAAAGCCGGCATCGCCGGCCGGCGGCGGCGCTCAGGGCTTCGCCGCCGCACTGCTGCCGCCCGCCGCCAGTGCCTGCCCGAGGACCTGGCGCAGGGCGTCGTCCTCGAAGGCGCGGCGGGCACCGGTGGCCGTCAGGTGGTTGCCGTCCACATAATAGAAGACGGGCGGCTCGCCCGCCGTGCAGCGGTCGCCGCGGCACAGCACATCGGCCATCAGCACGGTGGCGACGCCGGGCCTGCCCGTGGCCGCGGCGGCGAGGATGTCGTTGGCCGGCCCGATGGCGCGCAGCGCCTGCGGGCGCGTCTGCTCCAGGCAGGCCGCGGTGTCGGCATGGCCCTTGAACTCCCGTCGCGCGAAGCACAGGGACGGCGCCGCGTCATATTCCGGCGACTGGCCGAGCAGGATCACCTGCGCGCCAAGGCCCCGCAATTCCTCCACGGTGCGCCCCACCATGTGGGCGAACACGCGGATGCTGTTTTCCTTGGTCCGCACGTCGCCGCCGGGCAATTCGTCGGTGACGAGGGCGAAGCCGCGGCCGGCGCGGGTGGTGGTGAGTGCCCACCGCGCCACCAGCACCACCACCTTCGGCTTGACCTGCCGGATCTCGTCCAGCACGGCGGCGTTGAAATCGTGGCAGACGCTGTTCGACGTCTGGTCGCGCTGGGCGATGCCGCCGATCAGCGGGGGGCAGCCGGCCATGGTCTGCAGCCGGGAAGTATAGCCCAGCCGTGCCGCCGCCTCGGCGATGCCGATGAAGGTGGCCCCGGCATGGGAATCGCCCCACACCAGCACGTCATAGGTGCCGCGCTCGACGCCCGGCCCGAGCCCGCACTGGGTCATGGACTTCATGGACGCGGGATACCAGTAGCGCGGGGAATGGTTGCAATGGCGCTGGAACTGGCTCTTGTCGTCGGCCGCCGCCTCCGCCGCCGCGCCGAGCGGCGAGATGGGAAAGAAGCCGCGCCCGGCCTGCTGCAGCCCCAGGGCGACGCCCACCGTGAGCGCGATGGCGCAGGCGCCGGCGCCGATGCTGGCCAGTCGCCGCCCGCCCGGCGCGCCGGAGCGGCGCAGCGGCGTCTCGATATATTTCAGCGAAAGCGCCGACAGCGCCACCGCCAGCACGATCACCAGGCCGGACTGGATGTAGGTGAGGTGCCCACCCTTCCACAGGGCGGCGAGCACCAGCAGCGGCCAGTGCCACAGATAGAGCGAATAGGAAATTCGCCCCACATAGACCATCGGCTTCAGGCTCAGGAGCCGGGAGACGATGCCCTCCGGCGCGAAGGCACCGGCATGGATGAGGGCGGCGGTGCCCAGCACCGGCGGCGCCGCCCAGATGCCCGGAAAGGGCGAATCCTGATTGTAGAGGAACACCGGCGCCACCACCGCCGCCGCCCCGGCGACGGCGATCCACGCCGCCGGCTTCGCCGCCATGCGCGGCCAGGCGATGAGGGCGACGAGCGCGCCGACCAGCAGTTCCCACGCGCGGCTGGTGAGCAGGAAGAAGGCCGCGGACTGGTCGGTCTCGACGATGCTCTGGGCGTAGGCCAGCGAGCCGATGGCGACAAGCGCCAGCCCCGGCACCGCAAGCCGCCGCCCGCCCGCCTTCATGAGAACGAACAGGAGCAGCGGGAAGAAGATGTAGAACTGCTCCTCCACCGCCAGCGACCACAGGTGGAGCAGCGGGGTCTCGTCGGCCTTGGGGCCGAAATAGTTGATAAGATCGGTAAAATGGATGTTGGCGTAGAACAGCGCCGAGGGAATCAGCGTGGCGACATAGCCGCCCATCTGCCGCGGCATCAGCACCAGGGCGGCAAGCAGCGTCGTCACCGCCAGCACCACGAACAGGGCGGGAAAGATGCGGCGGATGCGCCGGTCGTAGAAATCCACCAGCGAGAAGCTGCCACCGGACATTTCCCGGTACAGGATCGAGGTGATGAGGAAGCCGGAGATGACGAAGAAGACGTCAACGCCGATAAATCCGCCGCCGAAGGGCGGGATGCGCCCGTGGAACAACACGACACTGCCGACCGCAACGGCCCTGAGCCCGTCGATGTCGGGCCGGTAGGTCAAACTCATCCCTGATCCCTTGATCCGCTCCCGGCGAAGCAGAATGCGCCGCCGGCCGCCCCCGCGCCGCCTCCCGATTTAGCCAGAGATTGTCCCTGCGGCAATTCACAAGGTATGCGGCAGGCCACAGGTCGCGGGAGCAGCCCCCGCCCCCGGTTCCCCACCGGGCGCGGCGGCGATCGCCGGGGCGGTGTCACGCAAGCTCAATGCCCATGTCATGGTTTCGTCGCGCAACGCTTCCATGCACCATGCATTGCGATGCGCGGCCGGCCCGGCGGCGCACAGGAGGCAGAACATGGTTCATCCCTCTTCCGCCCGCTCGGTTTCCGCCCGCCCCGTCCTGCGCGGAACCCTTGCGGCGAGCATTCTGGCCGCGGCGTGCGCCATGGCGCTGCCGGCGGCGGCGCAGACCCAGATCCAGTGGTGGCACGCCATGTCCGGCCCGCTGGGCGAGAAGCTGGAGAAGATCGCCGCCGACTTCAACGCCTCGCAAGGCGACTACAAGGTGGTGCCGGTCTACAAGGGCTCCTATCCCGAGACCATGACCGGGGCCATCGCCGCCTTCCGGGCCAAGCAGCACCCGGCCATCGTGCAGGTGTTCGAGGTGGGCACCGCCACCATGATGGCCGCCAAGGGCGCCATCTATCCCACCTACAAGCTGATGGCGGACGCGGGCGAGCCGTTCGACCCCAAGGCCTATCTTCCGGCGGTGACGGGCTATTACACGGACACGGCCGGCAACATGCTGTCGTTCCCGTTCAACTCGTCCACCCCCATCCTCTATTACAACAAGGACCTGTTCACCAAAGCCGGGCTTGATCCCGCGGCGCCGCCCAGGACCTGGCCGCAGATGGAGGCGGCGGCGAAGAAGCTGCAGGCCGCCGGCACCGCCTGCGGCTTCACCACCCAATGGCCGTCGTGGGTGAATCTGGAAAACCTCTCCGCCTGGCACAATGTGGGCATCGGCACCCTGGAGAACGGCTTCGGCGGCTTCGGCACCGAGCTGACCATCGACAATGCGCTGACCGTGAAGCACTGGGGCGCCCTGGCCGAGTGGCAGAAGACCAAGGTGTTCGACTATGGCGGCCGTCAGGCCAAGGCCGACCCGAAATTCTTCTCCGGCGAATGCGCCATGAGCATCGCCTCATCGGCGGCGCGGGCCGGCGTGCTCGCCAATGCCAGGTTCGAGGTGGGCTACGGCATGATGCCCTATTGGCCCGACATGCCGGGCGCGCCGCAGAATTCCATCATCGGCGGCGCCACCTTGTGGGTGCTCACCGGCCGGCCGGCGGAGGAATACAAGGGCGTCGCCCGCTTCTTCACCTATCTGTCGAAGCCGGAGGTGCAGGCATGGTGGCACCAGAACACCGGCTACCTGCCCATCACAAAGGCCGCCTACGACCTTTCCAAGGCCCAGGGCTTCTATGAGAAGAACCCGGGAACGGACGTGTCCATCCTGCAGATGACGCTGAAGACCCCCACCGCCAATTCCAAGGGCCTGCGTTTCGGCTCCTTCGTGCAGATCCGCGACGTGATCGAGGAGGAGCTGGAGGAGACGCTTTCGGGCAGGAAGACCCTGCAGGCGGCACTGGCGGCGGCGCAGAAGCGGGGCAATGATCTGTTGCGGGCGTTCGAGAAGGCCAACCCGTAAGGGCGGGCCGACCGCCCCCGTTCAGCCCCTCAAAGCGGCCTCATGACCGGCTCCGCCCGGCCATGAGGCGCCGGCAGGACCCCGCCCAAGCCCATGCAAGCCAAGCGCGTCACCTTCCCCCGCGGGCCCATGCCCTACCTGCTGCTCGCGCCGCAGGTGCTGGTGACGCTCGTGTTCTTCGTCTGGCCGGCGGGGGAGGCGCTGGTCTCCTCGCTCTATGCGCAGGATGCGTTCGGGCTGAGCCAGACCTTCGTGGGCCTCGGCAATTTCGCCGCTTTGTTCGGCGATCCGGCCTATCTGGAGGCGGTCGGAGTCTCCTTCCTCTTCGCCTTCTGCGTCACGGCGCTGGCCATGGGCCTCGGCCTCGGCCTTGCGGCGGCGGCGGATGCGCTGGGGAAGGCCTCGGGCCTCTACCAAGTGCTCCTGGTGTGGCCCTATGCGGTGGCGCCTGCGGTGGCGGGCATCTTGTGGCTGTTCCTGTTCGATCCCTCGGTGGGGGCGGCGGCGCGGGCGCTGCGGGCCTTCGGCATCTCCTGGAACCACTTCCTCGACGGCGGGCAGGCGCTGCTGCTGGTCATCCTCGCCGCCGCCTGGAAGCAGGTGAGCTACAATTTCCTGTTCTTCTATGCCGGGCTGCGGGCCATTCCCGCCGGCTCCATGGAGGCGGCGGCGCTCGACGGCGCCGGGCCGTGGCTGCGCTTCCGCCACATCGTGCTGCCGCTCATCGCCCCCACCACCTTCTTCCTGCTGGTGGTGAACCTCACCTATGCCTTCTTCGACACCTTCGGCATCATCCACGCCACCACCGGCGGCGGGCCGGGGCGGGCCACCACCATCCTGGTCTACAAGGTGTTCCGCGACGGCTTCGAAGGGCTGGACCTCGGCGGCTCGGCGGCGCAATCGGTGGTGCTGCTGGCCATCGTCATCGTGCTCACCGCGGTGCAGTTCCGCCACATCGAGCGGCGGGTGAGCTATTGATGGCCGGCACCTCGCGCCTTTCCCTTCTCCTCGCCCACCTCGCCCTCATCGCCGGCGTGGCGGTCATGGTGCTGCCGGTCTATGTGGCGTTCGTCGCCTCCACCTTTCCGGGGGAGGATTTCCTCGCCGGCCGGGTGGGGCTCCTGCCGGGCGGGCATTTCCTGGAGAACTACCGCCTCGCGCTGGCCACCGGCTCCAGCACCTCGGGCATTCCGCCGGTGGGGCCCATGCTGTGGAACTCGCTGGTGGTGGCGGTGCTGATCGCGGCGGGCAAGATCGCCATCTCGCTGCTGTCGGCCTTTGCGGTGTGCTATTTCCGCTTCCCGCTGCGGGTGGCGGCCTTCTGGCTCATCTTCATCACGCTGATGCTGCCGGTGGAGGTGCGCATATTGCCCACCTTCCAGGTGGTGTCGAACCTCGGCCTGCTGAATTCCTATGCCGGGCTCACCGTGCCGCTGATCGCCAGCGCCACCGCCACCTTCCTGTTCCGGCAGGTGTTCATGACCATCCCGGACGAACTGACCGAAGCGGCGCTGGTGGACGGGGCCGGCCCGCTCACCTTCTTCTGGTCCATCCTGCTGCCGCTCTCGCGCACCAACATCGCGGCCCTGTTCGTGATCCTGTTCCTGTATGGCTGGAACCAGTATCTGTGGCCGCTGCTGGTGACCACCGACACCCGCTACTACACCGTGGTGATGGGCATCCGCCGGCTGGCCGGCGCGGCGTCGGAGGCGGACCCGGTGTGGCATCTGGTGATGGCCACCGCCGTCCTGGCCCTGCTGCCGCCGGTGCTGGTGATTGCGCTGATGCAGCGCCTGTTCGTGCGCGGCCTGACCGAGACGGAGAAATAGGGCGGACTCAGGCCCTCATTCCAGCACGGCCGCCTTCAGCAGGCACACCATGAAGGCATGGGCGGGCACGGGGCCGCGATTGCGGATGACGTGGCGGCGATCGCAGCGATAGCGCACGGTCTCGCCCTCCTTCACCGTCTCGGTGACGCCGCTGACCTCCACCGCGACGGTGCCCGAAACCACGGTGAGGCATTCCACCGAGCCGCGCTGGTGGCCGTCGGAATCCAGTTCCCCGCCCGGCTCGGCGCGCATCTCATAATATTGCAGCCATTCCACCGTCTTGATCCAGCCGATGATGGACAGCCGCACGAGGCCGTCCTCGGACACCAGGATGGGGGTGTCCGCGCGCGAGAGCTTTTCCAGGAACGGCGTGTCGTCCTCGGAGGCGAGCACCCGCTCCACCGTCATGTCCAGCGCCTGGGAGAGGCGCCAGACGGTGGCGAGGGTGGGGTTGGTCTCGTTGCGCTCGATCTGGCTGATGATGGACTTCGCCACGCCCGACTGCTCGGCGAGGTCGGACAAGGACAGGTTGTAGGCCTTGCGCAGGCGCTGGATGGTCTTGCCCAATTGGCCGGTGATGACCTGCGCGCCGGTTTCGAGGGCGCTACCGCCGCGATCCTTGACGACCATGCCGAGAAATCCTTTGTGCCGAACGAGCGTTCGCTGCGCCGGACGATACTTGGCAAAGGCGCCGGAGGGAAGCGCGGGCTGTGCGGGCATCAACCGCCGGCCGAATCCTCCGTCACGCGTCCCACAGGGCAAAGAAATGGTGCACCGGCCCGTGGCCGTGGCCCACGTCCAGCCGGTCGGCGGCGGCGATGGCGCCGGAGATATAGTCTTTCGCCCGCGCCACTGCCGCGGGCAAGGCGAGCCCGGCCGCAAGGCCCGCCGCCACCGCGGAAGACAGGGTGCAGCCGGTGCCATGGGTGTTGCGGGTGGGGTGGCGCGGCGCCGCAAAGCGGGTGACGCCCGCGGGCTCCACCAGAAGGTCCACGCTTTCCGCCCCCTGCCCATGCCCGCCCTTCATGAGCACCGCGCGGGCGCCGAGGGCAAGCAGCGCCTCCCCCTGCCGGCGCATCTGCGCTTCGTCCTGCGCCGGTTCGGCGCCCAGCAGGGCGGCGGCTTCCGGCAGGTTGGGGGTGATGAGATCGGCCATGGGAATGAGGATGGCCTTGAGGCCGGCGAGGGAATCATCGGTCAGGAGGCGGGCGCCGGAAGCGGCCACCATCACCGGGTCCAGCACCACCGGGCGCGCCCGGTGCCGCGCCAGCCCTTCCGCCACCGTGCGGATGGCGCCGGGGCGCGAGAGCATGCCGATCTTCACCGCATCCACCCGCAGGTCCGCAAACACCGCATCCATCTGCGCGGCGATGAAGCCGTCCGGCACGTCGTGGATGGCCGAGACGCCCAGGGTGTTCTGCGCGGTGAGGGCGGTGATGACGCTGGCCCCGAACACGCCGAGGGCGGAAAAGGTCTTCAGGTCCGCCTGGATACCGGCGCCGCCGCTGGAATCGGAACCGGCGATGGTGAGGGCGATGGGAACCTTGGGGCGCGGCATGGGTGGAACGGGGCTCCAGTGGGGCGGATGGCCCTGGCGAACGGCAGGGGCCGGATCTGCCCCCATGGGCAGCCGATCCGCCTCCCTTCCATAAGTCAGGGTGCGGTCCGCTCCAAGGCCGGCCCCACCCTTGCCAGTGCGCCGGCTTTTGTCCACCTTGGCGCCGCGCGCCCCGCCGGCCTGTCCCTCAACCGGGAGCCGGCGGCCATCCATCGTCCTGTCCGAGCGGAGCTCGCCGTGGTCCCCTTCTTCGTCCAGATCAAGTGCCAGCTCGGAAAGTCCTACGAGGTGGCGGATGCCCTCGCCGATGCGGAAATCGCCTCGGAAATCTATTCCACGGCCGGCGAATTCGACCTGCTGGTGAAATTCTACGTGGACGACGGAACCGACATCGGCCATTTCGTGAACCAGAAGGTGCAGACCATCCCGGGCATCCAGGACACCCGCACCATCATCACCTTCAAGGCGTTCTGACCGCCGGCCGGAGCAAGCCGCGCCGCCCGGCAGGACGGCGCGGGAACCGGGCGCTCACTCGTCCGTCAGCGGGCCGAGAATGAGCATCTCCAGCTTCACCCAATTGGCAAGCTGGGCATAGGTGAGCTTCTCCGCCTTCAGGTCCCAGGTGACATCCGAGCGCGTGGGCCCCACGCACGTGTCCTTGCCGTCGTCGCCCTTCGCCCTTTTGCAGAAGTCTTCCGTGTCGTTGTAATAGACGCGGCCATAGAGGCCGGGCTTCGACTGGTCGGCCGACGAGAAGAAGGCATCGGACTGTGCCTGTGCAGCGCCGGCATCGAAGAACGACTGGTCGTTGTTCACCGCCTGCTCGTTCCACCTCAGGTTATATTCATAATAGCCGGTATAGGGCTTCTTCTTGCCGGCCTTGTCGGTGAAGCTGCCCTCCTCCTCCACATAGCGGATGGAGCCCGACACCCGATCCGTGAAGGAGCGGTCGGCCACCGTGTAGCTGAAGCTGATGGCGTTGGCGTCGGTGAGCCAGTTGCCCAGCTCGTAATCATAGTCGAGATTGCCGGAAACCCGCGTCTCCGGCAGGAAGGAGAAGGGACCGGAGGCGAGCTGCGTGCGCTCGAAGCGCAGCGGGTCCGGGTTCTTCACCTGGATGGACACCACCTTGCCGTCCACCACGCGCGAATAGATCTTGGTGGCTTCCTTCTGGGCCTTGCGGAACTGCTCGCCCACCTCCCACCAGCGGGTGACGTTGCGGCCCTGGATGGAGCCGCCATAGCCGGACGAGGTCTGGTTGCCCTTCACCACGTCGATGCGCAGGCGCCCGGCATCGGGAATGTAGCGCCCGCTGTTGTCGATCTGCAGGTCGCCCCGCAGGATCGCCACTTCCCGCGCCACCTGGGACGGGTTGGACGGGTTGATCACGTCGAACTTCACCGAATAGACGAGGCTCTTGCCCGGCGTGCGCTGCACCGAGCCCCGCAGCACCATGAGGTCGGCCACGGCGAGGTCGGAAATTTCATAAAGGTCCGTTCCGCTGGTGGAGCGCACGGAGCGGGAATTGTAGTCCACGGTCATGCTGCCCGTGAGCTTCGCCTTGTCGGCCGGGATCTCCTTGAGCGCCTGGCTCTGCTGCCCGAAGGCGGCGGTGGCGGCAAGAAGGCCGCCGGCGCAGGCGAGTGTGGCCGGCACGATGCGTATGGTCATGGGTGTCTTCCCTTTGGTCGCGAACGGCCGGCACCGCGGCGGCGGCGCGCCGCATGGCCCGGGGGTCGTTCGTGGCGGCACCATGGCGCAGCGTTCCTGAACGCAGGATGACCCGAATTCCTGCCGCGACGGCCGGCCGGGGTGGCCCGCTGTCCGGCGTCAGAGCAAGCCGAGGTCCCGCAATTCACGCCGCATCTCGTCCGGCAGGTCGGCGGCGGCCGCCTCCTGCGCCAGATCGCGGGGCGCGTCGGCGGGCGGCAGGTAGCGCCAGCCCTGGAACGGCCGGGACGGCCGGGGCACCAGCGGCACCACCCGCGGGTCCAGCACCAGGGCGCAGCGGCGCACCCCCTCCCCGTCGGTGAACGGGCGCAGGTCGAGGAGGGCCTGGCGCGCGGCCACCTCGCCGCGGATCACCCAATAGAGCGAGCCGCCGGCCAGCAGCTCGTCGCGGCGCGTGGGCACCATGCGGGTGACGTGGATCTGCTCGAAAACCTGCCCGGCGGCCTGCGCGGCGGCGGCGCGGCCGGCAATCCAGGCCTCCAGGTCGGCGATGGAGGTGGCGCCGACGCACAGCTTGATGAGGTGAAGGGCCATAGGGTGCGGGCGGCGCCCTATTGGTCGTCGGCGGGCGCGGCGGCAGCCGGCGCCTCGGCCTCGGCCTGCGGCTCGGCAGCGGCCGGAGCCGGCTGCGGCCGCGGGCGCGGCGCCGCCGGACGGGGCGCAGGCGCGGCGGCGGCAGGCAAGGCCTGGTTCAGCACCGTGGCCGGCGGGCGGGCGGGCCGGGCCGGCGGCAGGGGGGCGGGGCCGGAGGGCGCGGCGGAGGTGGAAGCGGTGGTTTCAGGCTCCTCCACCGGCAAATTGGCCACCGGCGGGCGCTCCGGCGCCGCGGTGGCGTGGCCGGCGGCGGCGTTGTCCGGCGAAACCACCGCGAAGCCGAAGGGGCCGGTGCGCGGCGGCGTGGCCTGGGTGAAGGTGCCGCGGTTGCGCGCGTTGCGCTCCCAGATCGGCGTGTATTTGGCGACCAGGGTCTCGTAGCGCCCCTCGCTCATGTTGGCGATGATCTTCACCGGATCGCCGATCACCGCCGCCTGCGGGCAATAGGCCGGCGTGCAGCCGGAATAATCCACCAGTGCCGCGGCGACGAGGCCGTAGGGGTCCTGTTCCAGCGGGCGGCGCCAGGCGGTGATGCGTTCGGTGAGATAGGTCGCGTCGCGCCGGCGGACGAACTCGAACGCATCCTCCACCAGCGCCATGCGGGCACGCACCAGCGCGCGGGCGGAGGCGACGGCGTCGGGCCGCTCGAACAGCACCGGCTCGCAGACCGTCACCAGCCGCACGTCCGGGGCGATGCAGCCAAGGGCGGGAGACTGGGCGAAGGCGGCATCGAGCGCGGCGGCGCGGGCCTCCAGGGCCCGGGCCTCGGCGATGCCCGAGGAGGCATTGAACTGGCGCAGCAGCGCGCTGCCCACGGCAAGCCCGCCCACCAGAATGCCGATGAGCACCAGGATGGTGAGGGGATTCTCGTTCGGCTCCGACCGCACGAACAGCAGGAACACGAACACCGCGCCAAGGACCAGGGATACCAGGACCACCCAGCCGGGAACGGCAACGTTCGTGTTCACGATACCCAAGACCTGGGCGATCCACTCCATCTCGTCGTCCTCCGCGGCGCCCCCGGCTGCCCGCAATCGCCGACCACGGCCTTCAGCCGCAAACGGCGGACGCGCCGCGGCTGCCCCAAGGCGGCGGATGATCCTCCGGCGCACCGGGCAAGGCAACGCGGCAATCCCGCCGTTGGTTCACATGGTAAAGCATTTGCCGGCGGGCCGGAAATCCGGCCGGCGGTCAGCGCCCGCCGAGCGCGGCGTGATCGAAGCCGCCGAACAGATAGACCACCGTCACGGCGAGGAGGAAGACCACGAGCGCCGTGCGCGCGACGCACCAGCAGGAGCGCCGATGGGTATAGCCTTGAGCGAGGTTCATGATGGGATGTTGGATCTCGATAGGGCGCGGCGGCACGGGCCGTTCCGCGATGCACAAAGATTTAAGATTTTATGAAGGCCGCGGCAAGAGCCTGACGCGAACGCCTCGCACCTGCAGGATGAAAACCCTTGTGGATTGCGGGACACCCCCTCCCCGGCCCCGTCCCGGCGGGTGAATCATCCGCCACCGCCGCTCCGCGGGCGGTGGACAGCTTCCGTTTCCCTCTGGCGGGATCGCGCTCTAATAAGGCGCCATGATCGCCGATTCCCCCAACGAGCCCCCCTGCGACACCCGCCTGCCCGAGGAAGGGGAGACGGAAGCCGTGCTCCTGCGCCTCGCGCACGCCTGCGAGCCGGGCAAGAGCGTGAGCCCCATGGACGTGGCGCAGGCGCTGATGCCGAAGGACCAGTGGCAGCGCGCCCTGCCCGCGGTGCGGCGGGTGGCGGTGCGGCTCGCCCTCGCCGGGCGCCTGATCATCTATCGCAAGGGCAAGGCGGTGGACCCCACCGACTTCCGCGGCGTCTACCGGCTCGGGCCGCCGCGCAACGACTAGAGCACGTTCCGCTCAGCTTGCATCGCAAGCTGGGCGGTAAAACGTTCTCTATCAATAATTTAGAGACTGATTCACCGATCAGGTTGATTCAACCTGATCGGATCAGGCTCTAGGGTGCGCGCCGATCAGCTTGCATCGCGAGCTGATCGGATCACGCCTTCTCTGTCCTCAAGTGAGAGGGCGATCCGCTCCTATGGAGCCGCGGCGATCGCCTCACGGCGCGGGAAACAAGGCCTCGGTCTTGCCGGAGAGGTAATAGGCGATCAGCCCCACCCATTCCTTCACCGCCACGTCGGTCATGTCGAGGCCGGACGCGGCGCGCGAGAAGGGATCGTCGAGCGCATCCGGCCCGACCGTGCGGAAGTCCACCGGATAGGCTGTCACGGGAAAGCCCGCCTTGCGGAAGGCGCCCATGGCGCGGGGCATGTGGAAGGCGCTGGTCAGCAGCAGCCAGCGCTCCTCCGGCCGGGGATGGAGCAGGTTGCGGGAGAAGGCGGCATTCTCGGCGGTGTTGCGGGAGTTTTCCTCGAACGTCACCCGCTCGGGCGCGATGGCGAGATCGCCCAGGGTCTGGCGGATCATCTGCGCTTCCAGCGCCGGCCCGTTGGGGAACAGGGCGCTCGACCCCCCGGTGAAGACCAGGCGCGCATTCGGATAGCGGCGGGCCAGCGCGCCGAAGGCGATGGCCCGCTCCCCCGCATCGGCAAAGGCCGGCACGCCGCGGGCAAGGCCCACCGACGGCACTTCCGCCCCACCCAGCATGATGATGCCGGTGACGGGCTGTCCGTCGTCCTTGAACAGCGGGAAACGCTCCTCCAAAGGCGAGAGCAGGTGATTGCCCGCCGGCGAGAAGCCGAGCACCACCCATCCGGCAAAGGTGAGCAGCAGCAGGCCGATGCCGAGGCGCCGCGCGCGCAGCGCATAGAGGACGAGGCCGAGCCCGGCCAGGATCACCAGCGCATTGGAGGGCGCCACGAGGAACCAGAGCACTTTCGACGCGGTGAAGAAGGAATCCATGCCGTTCTCCGCTCGATGCCGCCGCCCGCACGCCGCAACGCGCGGTCCGGCCGGTGCAGGATTTCAGGCGAGTTCCACCACCTTGCCTTCGCGCAAGGTGACGCGGCGGTCCATGCGCGAGGCGAGTTCCAGGTTGTGGGTGGCGATCAGCGCCGCCACGCCGGTGGCGCGCACCAGCTCGGTCAGGGCGCCGAACACGTGGTCGGACGTCTTGGGGTCGAGATTGCCCGTCGGCTCGTCGGCCAGCAGCAGGCGCGGCGCATTGGCCAGGGCGCGGGCGATGGCGACGCGCTGCTGCTCGCCGCCGGACAGTTCCGAGGGGCGGTGGGTGAGGCGCGCGGCAAGGCCGAGATAGGACAAGAGCTCCCTCGCCCGCTTCTCCGCCATGGGGCGCGACAGGCCGCGGATCATCTGCGGCATGGCCACGTTCTCCAGAGCGGAGAATTCCGGCAGCAGGTGATGGAACTGGTAGATGAAGCCCACATGCAGCCGGCGGATGCGGGTGCGCTCGGCATCCGGCAGGCGCGCGGTGGGGGTGCCGTCGATGAACACCTCCCCCGCGTCCGAATGCTCCAGCAGGCCGGCGATGTGCAGCAGCGTGGACTTGCCGGAGCCGGAGGGCGCCACCAGCGCCACCGACTGGCCGTGGGAGATGGCGAGGTCCACCCCCCGCAGGATCTCCAGCGCCGCCGCGCCCTGGGAATAGCGGCGGGTGACGCCGGCCAGGTCAAGGGCGTGCTGCGGGCGGGCGCCGGGGCGCGGACCTGCGGGGGTGCCGCGGCCCTTGGGATTGGTGGGGGTGTCCATCACTCGTATCTCAGCGCTTCCACCGGATCGAGCCGGGCCGCCCGCCAGGACGGATAGAGGGTCGCCAGCAGCGACAGCACCAGCGCCATCGTCACCACGGAGGCGGTTTCCCCAAAGCTCATCTGCGCCGGCAGCCGGCTGAGATAATACAGCTCCTTGGGGAAGACGTCGGTGTTGGAGAGCCAGAAGATGAACTGGCGGATGCTCTCGATGTTGAGGCACACCACCACCCCCAGCAGCACCCCCATGAACGTGCCCACCACGCCGATGGCCGCGCCGGTGATGAGGAAGATGCGCATGATGGCCCCCTGCGTGGCCCCCATGGTGCGCAGGATGGCGATGTCGTGGCCCTTGTCCTTCACCAGCATGATGAGGCCCGAGACGATGTTGAGCGCCGCCACCAGCACGATGAGGGTGAGAATGAGGAACATGACGTTGCGTTCCACCTGGAGCGCACCGAAGAAGGTGGCGTTGCGCACCCGCCAGTCCACCAGATAGACCGGCCGCTCGGACGCGCTCTGGATGGCGGCGCGCAGTTCGTTCACGTCGTCGGGATTGTCGAGATAGACCTCCACGGCGTTCACGTCGCCGCTGCGGTTGAAATAGGCCTGCGCCTCGGACAGCGGCATGAACACGAAGGCGCTGTCATATTCCGACATGCCGATCTCGAACACCGCCGCAATCTTGTAGACCTTGATGCGCGGCGAGGTGCCCATGGGGGTGACCGCCCCGCGCGGGGCCACCAGGGTGATGTTGTCCCCGGCCCGCAGCGAAAGCTGGTCGGCGAGGCGCTTGCCGATGGCGATGCCCTGCCCCTGGTCGAAATTCTCCAGCGTGCCCTGGCGGATGTTGTGGGAGATGGACGGCAGCTGCCGCAGGTCCTTCTCGGCGAGGCCGCGCACCAGCACGCCGGAGGCGCCGAAGGGGGAGGAGGCCAGCGCCTGCCCCTCCACCAGCGGCACGGCAAGGCGGATGCCGTTGAGCTTGGAGATGCGCTCGGCCACCGCGGCATAATCGGTGAGCGGCGATTCCAGCGGCTGCACCAGCACGTGCCCGTTGAGGCCGAGGATCTTGCTCAGCAGCTCCTGGCGGAAGCCGTTCATCACCGCCATGACGATGATGAGGGTGGCCACCCCCAGCATGATGCCGAGGAAGGAGAAGCCGGCGATGACCGAGATGAAGCCTTCCTTGCGCCGGGCCCGCAGGTAGCGCAACGACAGCATCCACTCGAATGGCGCGAAGGGCCGCGTGCCCGTGGCTTCCTCGCGCGCTGCCGCCGCTGGCCCGGTTGCCGTCATGCCTTCAGCCTCTCCAGGATGTCGCCGGGTGCGATCAGCTCGCGCGAGCCGTCCACCCGGCGCTTCAGTTCCACCTTGCCCTCGGCGAGGCTCTTGGGCCCCACCAGGATCTGCCACGGCAGGCCGATGAGGTCGGCGGTGGCGAACTTCGCGCCCGCCCGCTCGTCCGTATCGTCGTACAGCACGTCATAGCCGGCCGCCGTCAACGCCGCGTAAAGGCCCTCGCAGGCCGCCGCGGTGGTGCTGTCGCCGGCCTTGAGGTTGAGGATGCCCACCTGGAAGGGGGCCACCGCATCCGGCCAGATGATTCCGTTCTCGTCGTGGCTGGCCTCGATCATGGCCGCCACGAGGCGGGAGGGGCCGATGCCGTAGGAGCCCATGTGAATGGTGTGCTCGGCGCCGTCCGGCCCCTGCACCCGGGCGCCGAAGGGCTCGGAATATTTGGTGCCGAAATAGAAGATGTGCCCCACCTCGATGCCGCGGGCGGCCATGCGGCGCGGCTCGGGAATGGCGTTGAAGGCGGCCTCGTCATGCTTTTCCGAGGTGGCGGCGTAAAGCGAGGTCCAGCGGTCGAACACCTGCTGCAGGCCCGCCGCATCGTCGAAATTCACGTCGGCCGAGGGCGGGGCCATGTCCAGATAGTCGCCATGGCAGAACACCTCGCTCTCCCCGGTGGAGGCCAGGATGATGAATTCGTGGGAAAGGTTGCCGCCGATCGGCCCCGTGTCCGCCACCATGGGAATCGCCTTGAGGCCCATCCGCGCAAAGGTGCGCAGATAAGCCACGAACATCTTGTTGTAGGAATGGCGGGCGCCGGCCGCATCGAGGTCGAAGGAATAGGCATCCTTCATCAGGAACTCGCGGGAGCGGTAGACGCCGAAGCGCGGGCGCACCTCGTCGCGGAACTTCCACTGGATGTGGTAGAGGTTGAGCGGCAACGCCTTGTACGACTTCACATAGGCCCGGACGATCTCGGTGATCATCTCCTCATTGGTGGGGCCGAACAGCATCTCGCGGTCATGGCGGTCCTTGATGCGCAGCATCTCCTTGCCATAATCATCGTAGCGCCCGCTCTCGCGCCACAGGTCGGCGGACTGGATGGTGGGCATCAGCAGCTCGATGGCGCCGGAGCGATTCTGCTCCTCGCGGATGATGGCGCACACCTTGTTGAGCACACGGTGGCCCAGCGGCAGCCAGGCATAGATGCCCGCCGCCTCCTGCCGGATCATGCCCGCCCGCAGCATCAGGCGATGCGAGACGATCTCCGCCTCCTTCGGCACTTCACGCAGGATGGGGAGAAAGTAGCGGGACAGGCGCATCTGCGGGCTCGACTGGCTGGAGCGAAGGGAGAATTCGGAATTCGGCGGGAGTGAAAGCGGAAGGCAAGCCAAAACACAAGTGCGGCGCCGAAGCCACGGTGCCCAGGGACCATAGTGCGCCGCAGCGAAACAGATATTGCGGCGCAAGGATGACAAACGACAGAATCTTGTTCTATTTTGTGGCGCACAAGAAAGGGGATCGTCACCGGCCGGCCAGATGGACGGTGAACGCGGTCCAGGTCTCGGGAGGAATCGAAGAAAAAGGGCCGACCGACGGCCGCCTTTCGGGGCGCATACGGAATCGGCATCACGGATTGGCCGCGTCGCGGTGAAGCGGGCTTAGAACCGCAGTCGGCGCAGGACCCGTGGAATAGCAAGGCGAGGCTTCGAGCCTCGCCTTTTTCTTTTGCTACCGCGGCTGCGGTCTCTTAGCGCTATCCCGCCGGATGGCACGGCGCGAACAGCAGGCGCACATAGGCCCTGAACTGCAACACCTGGCGGGGCAGAATGGTGGGGTCCCTCAACGCCCGGCCAAGGATGAGCGCCCCTTCCACCATGGTCGCCAGCATGTCCGACAGGGCTTCCAGATCCACCTCCTCGCGCGGGGGATAGGCGCGGGCGATCAGCTCGAAGCGCGCCCGGCAACGGTCCCGCCAGTCGAGCATGGAGCGGGCGTTCATGTCCCGGATCTCACGGTTGAAGAGCTGGTCCTGGTAACAGAAGGAGGCCGCGAGGCAGCCGGGATGGGCCTCGGGCAACTGCGCCATCATCTCGGCGAAGAATTTCAAGGCGATCAGCAGGCCGTGCAGCGGATCCTCGTCCAACTCGTCGGCGCGGCGAAACAAGTCGTCCAGCAATGCACGGTCGCGCTCCAGGTAGCGCAGCATCATCGCCTTGGCGAGTTCGGTCTTGTCCCTGAAATGATAGAAGAAGCCGCTCTTGGTGATACCGACGGCGCAGATCAGTTCCTCGATCGAGGTCGCAGCGAAGCCCTTGGCGAGGACAGCCTCCTCTGCCAGCACGAGAATCCGCTCGCGCGTGTCGCTGCCCCTGCGCTGCACCTGCTCCGCCATGGCGATGCTCTACCATAGGTAGGGTTGACGCCCAATTTTCGCTGCCGCAGCGAGCGATGCAAGCGGAAGATGGAGCGAGATATCTCTTTCAATAGCAACACTTGCAGCCCTCGGGCCGCCGCTTGACCCTGAGTCGTCTGGAAGGCGGAAGCGCTCGTCGGCACTCTCCCGCCGTCCCGCGACGGCCGCCGCCGCATCCGCCGCCGGACTGAGATACCGGAGATTGGCATGAGCAAGTACCGCGCGGCGCTGCCGCAACTGTCCGACCGCCTGTTCCTGATGGACGGCGGCCTCGAAACCACCCTGGTCTTCCACCAGGGCATCGACCTTCCCTTCTTCGCCGCGGCCGACCAGCTGAAGGACGAGGAAGGCACGGCGCGCCTGCGCCGCTATTACGACGACTATGCCCGACTTGCTGCCGAGGCCGGGCTCGGTTTCGTGCTCGATTCCCCGAACTGGCGGTCGAGCCCGGACTGGGGCGCGAGGATGTCCCTGTCCCTGGCCGAGCTGGAAGCCATCAACCGGCGCGGCATCGCGCTGATGGAGGAGGTGCGCGCCCGGCACGAGGGCGGACGTTCGCCCATGGTGGTGTCCGGAGTGGTCGGCCCGCGCGGCGACGGCTACCGGCCGGATGGCGCCATGAGCGCCGCCGAGGCGCGCGACTATCACGCCTGGCAGATCGGCATCTATGCGTCGACCTCTGCCGACATGGTCGCGGGCTACACGCTGAACTATGTGGAGGAAGCCATCGGCATCGCCGAGGCGGCACGGCGGGCCGGCCTGCCGGTGGCCATCTCCTTCACGCTGGAAACGGACGGGCGGCTGCCCTCCGGCCAGCCGCTGAAGGATGCCATCCTTGAAACCGACGCGGCCACCGGCGCGACCCCCGCCTATTACCTCATCAACTGCGCCCACCCGAGCCACTTCGCCGACGTGCTGGAGACGGACGCGGACTGGACCAGGCGGCTGCGCGGCCTGCGGGCCAATGCGTCCCGCCGAAGCCATGCAGAACTCGATGCCTCGCCGGATCTCGACGCGGGGGATCCCGAGGAACTGGGCCGGCTCTATCGCCAGCTCAGGACGCGGCTCCCCCGCCTCACGGTTCTCGGCGGATGCTGTGGAACAGACCACCGCCACGTCGCGCAGATCCGCCTTGCCTGCACCGGCATGGACGCCGCGGCATGATGCGGGCGTCAGCGTGAGCGCCGCTCAGTAGTTCGCCCACAGGCCGGGGCTGGCGATCTCGGCCAGATTGCCGTCCGGGTCGCGGAAATAAAGGCTGGTGGCGCCCCTGGGCCAATGCACCTCGCCTTCGATGGCCACGCCATGGGCCTGAAGGTGCGCGCGCCACGGCTCCATGTCCGCCGCCGCCACGGCGAAGGCGAAATGCAGGCGGCCGGCCCCGTCATGGGGCGGGATGGCGCCGCCGAACGGCAGGGCAATGGGCTGGTCGGCGGTGCCGCGCAGGAACAGGAGCAGCACCGTGTCGCCCACCGGGTATGCGGCGAACCGTGCATCAGCCAGCATGGGCGCAAGGCCCAGCACGCCCTCATAGAAACCGCGGGCGCGGTCGAGGTCGTCCACATAGAGCCCGGTTTCGACCACCCGGCCGAGCGGCGGCGCCGCAGGAGGAGCGGCACCGTGCGGCTCAGCCATCGGTCCGGCTCACCACAGATTGAGGGTGGCGCGCGCCTCCTCGGACATGCGGCCCTGGTCCCACGGCGGATCGAAGGTGATGTCCACCTTCACGCCGGAAATGCCCGGCACCGACAGGACCGCCCCTTCCACCATGCCCGGCAGTTCGGCCGCGGCCGGGCAATTGGGGGTCGTGAGGGTCATTTCAACCGCTACGCTGCGGTCGTCGGCGATATCCACCTTGTAGATAAGGCCAAGCTCGTAGATGTCCACGGGGATTTCCGGGTCATAGACGCTCTTCAGCGCGCCCACGATCTCGTCGGTCAGGCGCGTCAGCTCGCCGTCCGGAATGCTGGACTTGATCAGCGGCTGGTTGGCAGTGTCCAAAGACTTCGTCTCGGTCATGAGAAAAGATCCTGCGCCTTGACGAGGGCGTCGAACAGACGGTCCACGTCGGCGCGCGTGTTGTAAAGGGCAAAGGATGCGCGACACGTCGCCGACGCTCCATATCGGGCCAGAAGCGGCTGCGCGCAATGGGTTCCGGCACGCACCGCGACACCGTAGCGGTCGATGATGGTGGCCACGTCGTGGGGATGGGCGCCCTTCATCTCGAAGGAAATGATGGCCCCCTTTCCCGGCGCGTTCCCGATGATGCGCAGGGAATTGAGTGTTTTCAAGCGTTCGTGGGCATAGTCCGACAGATCATGCTCATGGGCGGCGATGCGTTCGCGGCCGATGGAGTTCACATAATCCATGGCCGCGCCGAGGCCGATGGCCTGAACGATTGGAGGTGTTCCAGCTTCAAATCTGTGGGGGGGCACGCCATAGGTGACGTCATCTTCCGTCACTTCGCGGATCATTTCGCCGCCGCCTTCATAGGGCGGCATCTGCGCCAGCAGGTCGAGCTTGCCGTAGAGCAGGCCGATTCCCGTGGGCGCATAGAGCTTGTGGCCGGTGACGGCGTAGAAATCCACGTCCAGCGCCTGCACGTCCACCGGCATGTGGACGATGGCCTGGCAGCCGTCCACCACCACCTTCGCCCCCACCGCGTGCGCCGCCGCGGCGATCTCCTTGATGGGCGTCACCGTGCCTAGCACGTTGGACATGTGGGTGATGGCGACGATCTTCGTGCGCTCGGTGAGCAGCGCGCGGAACGCCTCGAAATCGAAGGCGCCGTCCTCGGTCACCGGCGCCCACTTGATCACCGCGCCCTTGCGCGCGCGCAGGAAGTGCCACGGCACGATATTGGAATGGTGCTCCATGATGGAGAGCACGATCTCGTCGCCGGGCTGGATGGACTGGCCGAGGGACGAGGCCACCGTGTTGATGGAACCGGTGCCGGAGCGGGTGAAGATGATCTCGTCCACGCTGGCCGCGTTCAGGAACGCCCGCGCCCGCTCGCGCGCGCCCTCGAAGGCCTCGGTGGCGGCATTGGCCAGATAGTGCAGGCCGCGGTGGACGTTGGAATATTCCCGCTCGTAGGCGGTGACCATGCGCTCGATCACCTGCCGCGGCTTCTGGGCGGAGGCGGCATTGTCCAGGTAGGTGAGCGGATGGCCGTTCACCTCCAGGGACAGCGCGGGAAAGTCCGCGCGCACCGTCTCCACGTCGAACGTGCCGTCGGCGACGGCGGGGTGGGCGTGCGTCATCACAAAACGTCCTTGCTGAGGCCTGCCGTCAGGCCCCCACCCGCGTGCGGGGGAGGGCGTCCCGTTTGCAGCGTCACGCCGCCCGCTGCTCCAGCCACGCCACCATGCGCGCGATGAGCAGCTCGCGCAGGTCCGCGTCCGCCACATGCTCCACCGCCTCGCCGACGAAGGCCTGGATGAGCAGAAGCTCCGCCTCCTTCTCCGGCAGCCCGCGCGAGCGCAGGTAGAACAGCATCTTGTCGTCCAGCGCGCCGGCGGTGGCGCCGTGGCCGCACTGCACGTCGTCGGCGAAGATCTCCAGCTCCGGCTTGTTGTCCATCTCCGCGCCATCGGAGAGGAGCAGAGATTGGCTCATCATGCGCCCGTCCGTCTTCTGGGCATCGGGACGCACCACGATCTTGCCCTGGAACACGCCGTGGGCCTCGTCGGCGAGCACGGTCTTGAACAGCTCCCGGCTCTCGCAGCCCGCCACCGCATGGTCGATGAACAAGGTGGTGTCCGCATGCTGGCGGCCTTTCGCCAGCGTCGCGCCGCGGATGCCCGCATGGGTGCCGTGGCCGAAGAAGCGGGCAAAGACGCTGTAGCGCGACAGGGCCGCCCCGAGGGTGAGGGAGAAGGTGTCGAGCCGCGCGTCCCGCCCCAGGTCCGCCATGAGCGTGCCCAGATGGACCGCGGCGGCGCTTTCCTCCTGCAGGCGCACGAGGTTCACCACCGCAGCGTCGCCCACCACCAGCTCCACCGCGTCGTTCATCTGGTAGGCGACGCCGGCGCGGCCCGAGAAGCTCTGCACCAGGGTCAGCTCGGCCCCCTCCTCCACCACCACCACGGTGCGGGTGAAGCCGGCCAGCGGCGCATCGCCGGGGAAGACGTGGGCGATGTGCACCGGCCGTTCCACCTTGGTGCCGGCGGCAACCCGCAGCACCAGGCCTTCCCCGAGGAAGGCGGTGTTGAGGGCCAAAGCCCCGTCGTAGCGGTCGGGAGCGAGGGCGCCCACCCGCTCGGCGAAGGCATCGCCGGCCGCCAGCGCCGCCGCGAGCGGCAGCGCCGAAACCCCCGCCGGCAGGCCGGCAAGGTCGCTGGCCCCGCGCGCATAGGCACCGGCCACGAACAGGATGCGGGCCGCGCCCGGCACCCGCAAAGCGGAGAAATCGGCGGCCGCCTCGGCGGCGGCATCCGGGGGGGTGGAGAGCGGCGGGAAGGCGCGCAGGGCGGCGCGCAGATCCGTATATTTCCACTCCTCCACCCGGCGGTGGGGCAGGCCGTGCACGCGGAAGGCGGCGACGGCGGCGCGGCGCAACTCGCCGATCCGTCCCGCGTCCGGCGCGTCCTGAAGGCGGGCGTCGAGGGCCGCCGCGATGGCGTCCTCGGCGGCCGTGCGGGTGGGGCGCATGAGAGTCATCTCCACCCCCTCACGCCGCGTCCTGGCCATAGGCGGCATAGCCGGATTCTTCCAGCTCCAGCGCCAGTTCCGGCCCGCCGGAGCGGACGATGCGGCCCTTGTGCATCACATGCACCACGTCCGGCACGATATGATCCAGCAGACGCTGGTAATGGGTGATGACCAGCATGGAGCGGTTGGGGCTGCGCAAAGCGTTCACCCCCTGCGCCACCACCTTCAGGGCGTCGATGTCGAGGCCGGAATCGGTCTCGTCGAGAATGCAGAGCTTCGGCTCCAGAAGGGCCATCTGCAGGATTTCGTTGCGCTTCTTCTCGCCGCCGGAGAAGCCCACGTTGACGCCCCGGCGCAGCATGTCCTGCGAGATGCCGAGGTCGGGCGCCTTCAGGCGCACCAGCTTGAGGAAATCGGGGGTGGAGATTTCCTCCTCCCCGCGCGCCTTGCGCTGGGCGTTCATGGCCGCGCGCAGGAAGGTGAGGTTGGCGACGCCGGGAATCTCGATGGGATACTGGAACGCAAGGAAGACGCCGGCCGCCGCCCGCGCGTCCGGGTCCTGGCCCAGCAGCTCCTGCCCGTCGAAGATGACGGAGCCGTCCGTCACCTCATAGTCCGGCTTGCCGGCGAGGACATAAGAGAGGGTGGACTTGCCGGAGCCGTTCGGCCCCATGATGGCGTGGATTTCCCCGGCGGGAATGGCGAGGTCGAGGCCCTTGAGGATCTCGTTCCCGCCGATGCGGGCGTGCAGGTTCTTGATTTCGAGCATGTGTCTTGTCCGTTCATGCGCCGCGGCCGGGCCGGGCGAAAGATTCAGCGCGGCTGGGATTCCATGACCGCGTAATCGCAGATCGTGATGAAGTAGTCGCCGGTGTCCTTGAGGGCTTCCACTTCGATGCGGACCGGGCGGTTCCAGCCAATGGCCGCGAGCAGCAGGCCAGCGGAGCCGCAGTCGCCGAGGCCGAACAGGGTGACCAGTCGAAGCGCTCGCGCGCCGACCTGCCCCTTGACCACCTCGTCCACGACGAAATCCGCCCGGACCACCGGCTTGCCATCCAGGAGGGCGTTCGCACCTGCGCTCATCTGCGTGACCCGCCCGCGAACAACCGTCTCGGCTGCTTCGAGCCGCCATGCATCGATCGCCTCACGCCCCTTCACATGGGCCGGAGGCTGAGAACACGAGCATGCGGTCGCAGCTCCAGCCCCTGCGATCAGCCATGCGCAGACCGCAAGACCTATCCACCCGCCGCGCATCACCCCACGCTCCCCTCAAGGCTCACCGCGATCAGCTTCTGCGCCTCCACCGCGAACTCCATGGGCAGTTGCTGCAGCACGTCGCGCACGAAGCCGTTGACGATGAGCGCCACCGCCTCCTCCTGGGAGAGGCCCCGCTGGAGGCAGTAGAACATCTGGTCCTCGGAGATCTTGGAGGTGGTGGCCTCGTGCTCGAACTGGGCCGAGGCGTTCTTGGCCTCCATATAGGGCACGGTATGCGCCCCGCAGCCGTCGCCGATGAGCAGCGAATCGCAATTGGTGAAGTTGCGCGCGCCGGTGGCCTTGCGGTGGGCGGAAACCAGCCCGCGATAGGTGTTCTCCGAGCGGCCGGCGGCGATGCCCTTGGAGATGATGCGGCTCGACGTGTTCTTGCCGAGATGGATCATCTTGGTGCCGCTGTCCACCTGCTGGCGGCCGTTGGAGATGGCGATGGAATAGAACTCGCCCTGGGAATTGTCGCCGCGCAGGATGCAGCTGGGGTATTTCCAGGTGATGGCCGATCCGGTCTCCACCTGGGTCCAGGAAATCTTGGAATTGTCGCCGCGGCAATCGCCTCTTTTGGTGACGAAATTATAGATGCCGCCCTTGCCGTCCTTGTCGCCGGGATACCAGTTCTGGACGGTGGAATACTTGATCTCCGCATCCTTCAGCGCCACCAGTTCCACCACCGCGGCATGCAGCTGGTTTTCATCGCGCTGGGGCGCGGTGCAGCCTTCCAGATAGCTCACATAGGCGCCCTCGTCGGCGATGATGAGCGTGCGCTCGAACTGGCCGGTGTTGCGCTCGTTGATGCGAAAGTAGGTGGAAAGCTCCATGGGGCAGCGCACCCCCTTGGGGATGTAGACGAAGGAGCCGTCGGAGAAGACCGCGCTGTTGAGCGTGGCGTAGAAATTGTCCGAAACCGGCACCACGCTGCCCAGATACTGCTTCACCAGATCGGGATGCTCGCGGATCGCCTCCGAGATGGGCATGAAGATGACGCCCGCCCGGGCCAGCTCGGCCTTGAAGGTGGTGGCCACCGACACGCTGTCGAACACCGCGTCCACCGCCACCCGCGTGCCCGGCGCACCCTCGATGCCAAGCAGCGCATCGCGCTCGCGCAGGGGAATGCCGAGCTTCTCGTAGGTCTTCAGGATCTCCGGGTCGATCTCGTCGATGGAGGCCGGCGCCTTCTTCGGCTGGGAGAAATAATAATAGTCCTGGAAGTCGATCTTCGGGTAGCTCACCCGCGCCCAGCTCGGCTCGGGCATGGTGAGCCAGCGCCGATAGGCGTCCAGGCGCCAGTCCAGCATCCATTCCGGCTCGTTCTTCTTGGCCGAGATGTAGCGGATCGTCGCCTCGGAAAGGCCCTTGGGGGCCTTCTCGCTCTCGATATCGGTGACGAACCCGTACTTGTACTGATCCACGTCGATGGCGCGGACGCGCTCGACGGTTTCCTGAACCGCAGGCATCTTCTCTTCTCCTCTCCCGCGCGGGGTCAAGGCCCGCGGGTCAAGTTCCCATGCCGCCCGTGACAGGCGGCCGCTTTGCACTTCCGGCCGCGCCGGCCGCGCGGCTTCAGCATCCTTGCCTTCTACGCCGCGCAGGCGGCGCGGCTCCTCACCTGCGGCACGACCTTGCGAAGGGCCGCCACCGCCTGGTCCACATCCTCCCGGGTGCTCGACCAGCCGAGCGAGAGCCGGATCGCCCCCGCCGCCAGGTCCGGCGCCATCCCCATGGCGGTCAGTACGTGGGAAACGCCCACCTTGCCCGACGAGCAGGCAGACCCGGCACTGACACTTACGTGGGAAAGGTCCAGCGCGATCACCAGTGTCTCGGCCCGAACTCCGGCGAACGTCAGCATGGAGGTGTTGGGCAGGCGGGCCGCGTGCCCGGCCACCACCGCTGTCCCGGCAACGCTCTCCAGCACCGCCCGTTCCAGCGCGTCGCGCAGGCCGGCAAGGCGCTGCGCCTCGGGCGCAAGCTCCGCTGCCGCCGCCCGTGCCGCCACGCCGAAGCCGGCGATGGCCGGGCCGTTCTCGGTGCCCGCGCGGCGGCCGCGCTCCTGCCCGCCCCCGGCCAGCAGCGCCGGCACGCGATGGTCGGCGCCCGCCGCCACCAGCGCCCCCGCACCCTGCGGGCCGCCCAGCTTGTGGGCCGACAAGGCGAGGAAATCCACCCCCAGCGCCGCCATATCCAGGGGCACCCGGCCGGCGGCCTGCACCGCATCGCAGAACACCACCGCACCATGCCCATGGGCGAGGCGCGCCGCCTCCGCCACGGGCTGCAGGGTGCCGGTCTCGTTATTGGCTGCCATCACCGCCACCAGCGCGCGCCGTCCGGCGCGGCCATGGGCCGCAAGGGCCGCCTCCAGGGCCGAAAGATCCAGCCGCCCGGCGCCGTCCACGGGCAGGATTTCCACCCGCTCGGCCGCAAAGCGGTGTCCGCGCAGCACCGCGGGATGCTCCACCCCGCCCGCCAGCAGCACATCGCAGGGATGCGGCCGCCCGTTCAGCTCCATTTCAGGATGCAGGGCGAGGGCCGCCGCCTCGGTGGCGCCGGAGGTGAACACCACGGCCCGCGGCACCGCGCCCACCAGCGCGGCCACGGCGCTGCGCGCCGCCTCCAGCCGCGCCCGCGCGGCGCGCCCGTCCGCATGCACCGAGGAGGCGTTGCCCCCCTGGTCCAGCGCATCCATCACCGCCGCGCGTGCATTTGGCCGCAGGGGGCTCGTGGCATTGTGATCAAGATAGGCACGATGCGCCGGGCTGCGCACAGCCGGGCTGCGGCCGTCGCGCGCGGCATCCTCCTGCGGCAGATCCCCGCGCGCGGCACCGTCAGGCGCCGCGCCTGCGCGTGCCTGCTGCGAATCCCGCAACCCAAGGGTGCCGCCCGCGCTCATCCCCGCCTCCCGGACCGTCCCGCGCAACACGCTTCGGCCCCGCGCCAGACTTGCAATTGCCGGCAATCTCGGTCATAGGTCAAACTTCACCCGTTCTCGCATTGCAGCGCCCTTCGGTTTGCGCAGCCGGCGGGAACAGATTAGAATTATTCTAATAAAATAGGGCGAGCCCGCCTGTTAGTCAAGCATTCCCGTTTCGCCGTCAAGTCGTTACGGTCATGTGTCGGGTCCGCCTTCCGGACGCGTCAGGCTTTCACGGGCATCCGCGTCTCGCCCCGCGCGTCATTGCCACCCAGAGGTTGCAAACTTCCATGCCAGAAGTGATCTTCCCCGGCGAAAAGGGACGGCTCGAAGGCCGTTACCAGCCTGCCAAGACACGCAATGCGCCCATCGCCATCATTCTTCATCCGCATCCGCAGTTCGGCGGCACGATGAACAATCCGGTGGTCTACAACCTCTACTACCAGTTCGTGAACCGGGGCTTCTCCGTCCTGCGCTTCAACTTCCGCGGCGTGGGCCGCTCCCAGGGCTCGTTCGACCACGGCACCGGCGAGCTTTCCGACGCCGCCGCGGCGCTGGACTGGGCCCAGTCGGTGAACCCGGACGCCCGCGCCTGCTGGATCGCCGGCTTCTCCTTCGGCGCCTGGATCGGCATGCAGCTCTTGATGCGCCGGCCCGAGGTGGAGGGCTTCATCTCCATCGCCGCGCCGGCCAATCTCTACGACTTCTCCTTCCTCGCCCCCTGCCCCTCCTCCGGCCTGTTCGTGCATGGCGACAAGGATGCGGTGGTGCCCACCAGCGCGGTGCAGACCCTGGTGGAAAAGCTGAAGACGCAGAAGGGGATCGTCATCGAGCAGCAGGTCCTGCCCGGCGCCAACCACTTCTTCGACGGCAAGACCGAGGAGCTGATGGGCGTGGTGGGAACCTACCTCGACAAGCGCCTGCCCGGCACCCGCAAGGACAGCGCCGCCTGAGGCGCACGCCGGCTGCAGCATCACCACGGCGCGCCCCCGGGCGCGCCGTTTTCGTTCCGGGGCCACAAAGCCGGGCCGCAGAACGGCCTCAGGGCCGGAACAGGACACCGCCCGTCAGCGGCGCGGGCGCGCCGGTGGTGGTGGGGAAGGTGAGCGCCAGCCCGCGCAGCGCCCGCGCGGCGAGGAAGCCGAAGGCGTGGGCCTCCAGCGCATCCGCCGACCAGCCCAGCCGATCCGCCGTGCGCACCTGCGCCTGAAGCCGCGCCGCCAGCATGGCGCACAGGGTGGGGTTGCGCGCCCCGCCCCCGGCGACGATCCACAGGGCCGGCGGCCGGGCAAGGTGCGGCACCACCGCCGCCACGCTTGCGGCGGTCAGCGCCGTCAGGGTTGCCGCGCCATCGGCAAGGCTCAGGCCGGCAAGCCCCGCCCGCTCCGCCACGAAGCTGCGGAAGGCGTTGCGATCCAGCGACTTGGGCGGCGGCACGGCGAAGAAGGGATGGTCCAGGAGCACGGCGAGGCGCGCCTCGTCCACCTGCCCCTGCGCCGCCGCCGCGCCGTCCACGTCACAGGCCACCGCGGTGCGGGCGAACAGGAAATCGTCCAGCAGGGCATTGCCGGGGCCGGTGTCGCAGGCCACCGGCGGCGCGTCGGCGTCGATGACGGTGACATTGGCCACGCCGCCCACGTTCAGCACCGCCACCGGGCCGGGCAGCGCCAGCCGGCGCACCAGCGCCTGGTGGAACACCGGCACCAGCGGCGCCCCCTGCCCGCCCGCCGCCACGTCGGCCGCGCGGAAATCCGCCATCACCGGCACGCCCAGATCGGCCGCCAGCCGCGCGCCGTCGCCGATCTGCACGGTGAGGCGGGCGTCGGGGCGGTGAATGACGGTCTGGCCGTGGAAGCCCACGAGGTCGATGTCGCCGGCGGTGAGGCGCAGGCTGTCCAGCAGCGCCCGCACCGCCGCCGCGTGCAGATGGGTGACGCGCGCCTCCGCCACCCCCAGCACCCCCGGCCGGTCGGTGCGCTGGTTGACGCCGCGGGCATCCTCCATGGCCTGGACCAGAAGGGCGCGGGTGGCGGCATCATAGGGTAGCGTCACCGCCGGGCCGAGCCAGGCGATGTCTTCGCCGTCGGTGTCGATCACGGCGGCGTCGATGCCGTCCATGGACGTGCCGCTCATCAGCCCCACCACGCGCATCCCCGCCCCCCGATCTCGCCCCATGCAATCTGGCGCCGGACCTGATACACCACCGCACCTTTCCGGCGCGTGAGCGCCACCCCCCAGCCCAGATTGCGCGATGACCTCTCCCGCCTTCCGTTCCGAATTCCTGCGCACCCTTCACGAGCGCGGCTACATCCACCAGTGCTCGGACCTCGAGCGCCTCGACGCCAAGGCCGCGGAAGGGCCCATCACCGCTTATATCGGCTTCGATGCCACCGCATCGAGCCTGCATGCGGGGCACCTCTTGTCCATCATGATGCTGCGCACGCTGCAGCGCACCGGGCACCGGCCCATCGCGCTCATGGGCGGCGGCACCACCAAGATCGGCGATCCGTCCGGCAAGGACGAGGCGCGCAAGATGCTCACCGACGCGCAGATCGACGCCAACATCGCCTCCATCCGCAAGGTGTTCGCCCGCTTCCTCGATTTCGAGGGCGGCGCCGTTATGGAGAACAATGCGGCCTGGCTCGACGAGCTGAAGTACATCCCCCTCCTGCGCGAGGTGGGGCCGCACTTCACCATCAACCGCATGCTCACCTTCGATTCGGTGAAGCTGCGCCTGGAGCGCGAGCAGCCGCTCACCTTCCTCGAATTCAACTACATGATCCTGCAGGCCTACGATTTCGTGGAGCTGAACCGGCGCCACGGCTGCATCCTGCAGATGGGTGGCTCCGACCAGTGGGGCAACATCGTCAACGGCATGGAGCTGGGGCGGCGGATGCACGGGGCGGACCTGTTCGCCCTGACGACCCCGCTGCTCACCACCTCCTCCGGTGCCAAGATGGGCAAGACCGCAGGCGGCGCCGTGTGGCTCGATGCCGCGCTGCTGAGCCCTTATGAATATTGGCAATACTGGCGCAATGCCGGCGATGCGGACGTGGAGCGCTTCCTGAAGCTGTTCACCGAGCTGCCGCTCAGCGAGATCGCCCGCCTCGCCGCCCTGGAAGGCCAGGAGATCAACCTCGCCAAGGAGGTGCTCGCCACCGAGGCCACCGCCCTCCTGCACGGCCACGAGGCCGCCGAGAAGGCCAGGGAGACCGCCCGCACCACCTTCGCCGAGGGTGCGCTGGCGGTGGACCTGCCCACGGTGGATGTGGAGCGGGCGCGGCTGGAGGCCGGCATCGCCGTGGCCAACGCCTTCGTGGACGCCGGCCTCGTGGCCTCCACCAGCGAGGCGCGCCGCCAGATCAAGGGCGGCGGGCTCAGGGTGAATGACGTGGCAGTGAGCGACGAGAAGGCCGTCATCACCGCCGACGCCCTCACCGAGGGCGTGGTGAAGCTCTCCCTCGGCAAGAAGAAGCATGTGCTGCTGAAGCCGGTGTGAGCGGCGCCTCTCGGGCGGCATTCAGCCGCCGCCCGGACAGGCCCGTGCCTCACCGCGTGGGCGGGGCGTTGCTGGAATCGCGGAACTCGAAGATCTTGCGCAGGAAGCCCGGGGCCACGGCCGAGATGGGGTTGATGCGCAGGGTGGGGCCGCCCGTGAGCGGGCCGACGATCTCGAACGTCACCCCCACCAGCCCCTCGTTCGGCCCCCCGCCCAGGAGCATGCCGATGACCGGCAGCTTCGAGAAGATGTTGTTGAGGGCGTAGGCGGGCACGAAGGTGCCGCGCACCGAGATGCGGTCGGCGGCGAAATCCAGCGTGCCGTCGAAGGTGGCGCCCACCGACGGACCCCAGATGGCGCCTTCGCGGAACACGATCTTGCCGGTGGTGCGGGCGAACTGGGCCTGCGCCTTTTCGAAGACGGCGGTGCCGTCCTCGATCTTGCCGGAGGAATCGCGCGCGGCGCTGGACAGGCGCTCCAGCCCGGGCTCGCCCTTGATGGAGAAGTCGCGCAGGTGCAGCACCCCCTCCTGCGGCGTCTGGTCGCTGCGGGGCGGGTCCACCACCAGCCATGCTTCGCCGCCCTGCACCTTGGGATAGATGTCGAGAAAGCGCAGCAGCGCGCCGGCATCGGACGAACTGACCTGGAGGGCGCGCTGGCGCCCCTGCCAGTTGCGCATTTCCCCCGCCACCGTGCCATCGCGCCCGGCCCTGGCGGTGAGGGTGAAGTCCCGCGTCTCCACCCCGCGCCGCGCCACGGTGAGGTCGAACTGGCGCAGCACCTCGCCATTGTTGCCGGTGAGCGCGCCGATGCGCGCTTCCACGTCCACGTCCGGCGTCTTGGGCCGGCGCGGGCCGGACGGGGTGGCGACCAGGCTCTTCATGATGCCGCGCGCGTCCATCACCTCGCCGGTGATGCGGATCTTCAGCACGTCGCCGGCCCGGTCCGCCTTCAGCGAGGCCTTGTCGCCGTCGGAGAGCTGGAAGGTGGGGAACTGGGCGCCGAGCAGTTCGCCGCTGTCGGACAACTCCAGGGAGCCCTTCAAGAGGGTTCCCGAGCCGTCCATCACCAGGTCGTCCAGCCGCACCGTCTTGCCCTTGTCGTTGATGACGAAGCGCGCCTTCAGCGGCTTGCCCGCGGGCTTGGACAGGCCGGGGATGACATCGGCGATGCGGGCGTTGGTGAGGTCGGCCTCGATGCTGGCCCGCGTGTCCTTGTTGTTGGTGGTGCCCACAAGGCGCACGCCCACCGGGCCGGTGATGCCGGGAAGGTCCACGCCCAGCCGGGCGCGGGCGGCCTCGTCGAGGGTGGCGCTGATGCGGATGTCGGAATCCGCCACGTCCTTCTTCTTCTCATATTCGAAGGCCACCGGCGCGCCGGCGAGCTTGCCGTCGCCGCGCAGCACGATGCCGCCGGGCGAGGCGAAGGCCCGCACCGTCGCCCCTTCCAGGCGCTGGCCCTTGAACACCTTGTCCACGCCGAAATCGGTGAGGGTGGCCTCCAGGGAATAATCGAAATCCTCCGGCCGCCCCACCTTGCGGAAGGTGATGTTGACCTGCAGCAGGGCCGAGAAGCGCCCGCGGGTGGTGGAGGGATCGAAGGCGGTGCCGGTGGGGCCCTTCAGTTGCTCCATGCCCAGCACTTCCACCGCGGCATCGGCGGGACCTTCGAACTTCACCTGGATCTGCGAGGCGGGCTCGCGGGGGAAATAGTCCGGCAGCAGCATGACCCCGTCGCTGACCGCGATCTTGCGGTTCTGCGGCGTCACCACCGTGCCGTCGGCCATGGTGATGCGCACCGAGCGGCCGGTGACGAGGATGGCGAGGCTGGCATTGGTGATGGGCGGCAGCCCCTTCACCGGACGCAGGGTGACGCCGGTGCCGTTGAGGGTGAAGCGCACGCCGTCTTCCGGCAGGGGAATCTGCTTCTGGCCGATGAGGTCGAGCGGCAGCCGGACGGCAATGGAGATGCCGTCCGCCGTGCCGGCCGAGACGTTCTCGATGGCGAACTGGCGCGCCGGCGGGGCGATGGAGACCGGCCAGAAGCGCTTGATGGTGGCCACCGGCAAGGGCGTGGCGGTGCCGTCGAAGGCCAGGGTGGGCGCCGCCACGCCGAAGTCGAACAGGGCGGTAAAGGTGAAGGAGCCGGCGGCGGAGCCGAGGAAGCCGGTCTCCACGAACAGCTTCTGGCTCGGCGGATCGAAGCGGCCGGCCACCGTCACCTTGTCGATGACGAGGGCGGGCTCGCTCATCTCCGGGCCGGCCAGCACCACCTCCTTGGGGCCGATGGTGAAGGGCCAGGGCTCGCGCGCCAGGGCCGGCACGCGGATTTCCCCCTCCAGCGCGATCCGGTTCTCGCCCTTCTGCGCCAGGATGGGGGAGAGGAGGATGACGCGGCGCGCCACATCCAGCGTCAGGCCGATCTGGGCGCGATCAATGACGAATCGCTCCTCCACCTCCTCGCCATTGCCCAAAGCGCCGGCGCCCAGATCGAGGCTGGCCTTGGCCGCCTTCAGCTCGCCCTCCAGCGAGAGGGTGGCGGTGAAGGCCGCGGACAGGGGGGTGTCGATATAGAAGCGGCGGTGGTCCTGGGCGAAGGCCTGGAGCAGATCGTAGGTGGAGACGTTGCGGATGGCCACGTCGATGGCCCGCTCCCCATCCTTCGCGGCGCCGATGCGCGCCACGGCGGTGGCCACCCCCTGCGGCGACTGGGTGGTGAAGGTGAGCTCGGCGCCGCCGCCGGCCGGGCGGGCAAGGCGGATGCTGATGTGCTGGAACACGATGCGGCGGCCGGAGCTTTCATTCTCCACCACCAGAGTGCCGTCCTTCAGCCCCACGTCGGCCAGCGCGCCGCCGTCGAAGCCGGCGCTTTCCAGCTCCGCCATCCAGCGGGCGAGATGGACCGGCTTCAGCGGGTCCATGTCGGCCGCGGCGGGCGCGGGGGCCGCCGCCGGGGGCGCGGAGGGCTGGAGCGCCGGGGCTGGGGTCGCGGGCGAAGGGGCGGCGGGGGCCGGGTCCGGGCGCAAAGCGGGCGGTGCGTTCGGGGCGGTGCGGGCGGTGGACAGGGGCTTGCCGCCACGGCCGGTGGCAACCGCAAGGTGGCCGGAGGCGGCGATGCGCACCGTCATTTCCGCGCCCACGAGGTCGATGCGGCGGGCCTTCGGCATGAGCGAGAGCAGCGAGCCCTCCAGCTCCACCTCGGCGCTGGGGGCGCTGGCCACCAATTGCCCGTCGCGCGCGGTGACGCGGATGTCGTGCACCACCACCGCGGTGGCGCCGTCGGCCATGGTCTGGATGCTGGTGGAGCCGATGGCCACCTTGTGGCCGCCGCCGATGCGCTCTTCCAGCGCCCGCTCGATATAAGGCGTGGCAATGTCGGCGGTGACGGTGCCGGTGGCGACCAGCACATAGAGCGTGACCGCGGCGATGCCGCCGAGGGCGATCAACCCCAGGCACACGGCGGTGAACGCGCGTGCGACGCGGCCGCGGGGCACGAGTGCGCCCATGAAGCCCCGGAACCGGGAACGGCGCGGCCTTGCCCGCGCCGGTTCCGGCTTGCGCACCCTCTCCTGCATTCCGCTCCGGCCCTTCCGCAACAACCGGCCGCGCTGACGCCCCCGCGCGTGCCTTCCATGCCTTCCCGCAAGCGGCGATTCGCGTCGCGGCCCGCACGGTGAACCTACCCTCACCAAAGCTCGTAAAGATGAGGTGGATCAAGCCACCCAAGATTACCATCTAGGGGACGAAGGCGGCTATCTTGTGAGCCCCGTATGGCGTCGATCGCGTCGAAAGGAAGGCGGATGTCCAAGTTTCCCGAAGCCGGCTCCAAGGCCCCGGCCTTCACCCTCTCCCGCGACGGGGGCGGCAGCGTCTCCCTGGTGGACTTTGCCGGGCGCAAGCTGGTGCTCTATTTCTACCCCAAGGCCGACACCCCCGGCTGCACCAAGGAGGCCATCGCCTTCAACGGGCTGAAGGCGGCCTTTGCCGCCGCCGACACCGACATCCTCGGCGTCTCGGCCGATGCGGTGAAGGCGCAGGACCGCTTCCGCGCCAAATACGACCTCGCCTTCCCCCTCGGCTCCGACCCCGACAAGGCCATGCTGGAGGCCTATGGGGTGTGGGTGGAGAAAAGCATGTACGGGCGCACCTACATGGGCATCGAGCGCGCCACCCTGCTCATCGGCCGCGACGGCACGGTGGCGCGCACCTGGTCCAAGGTGAAGGTGGACGGCCATGCGCAGGAGGTGCTGCAGGCGGCGCAGGCGCTGGGCTGATCCGAGCCGGTCCCGCCTACCCCGCCCGCGGCCGCACATTCTGCGGCAGCACGAACGGCCCCGGCGGGGGAACGCCCACCCGCACCGAAACGCCGAAGGCGTCTTCCAGCACCGCATCGGTGATCACCGCATCCACCGGCCCCGCCGCGCGGATGCGGCCGGCGGCCAGAACCACCACCTCGTCGGCCACCATGGCGGCGAGGTTGAGGTCGTGCAGCACCGCCACCACGCCGCCGCCGGCATCCGCATGGGCGCGGGCGAGGCGCAGCACCACCAGTTGGTGGGCCAGGTCCAGGCTGGCGGTGGGCTCGTCCAGCAGCAGATAGGCGGGGGCATCGGCGCGCCCCAGCTCCAGCTGGGCGAGGATGCGGGCCAGTTGCACCCTTTGCCGCTCGCCGCCGGACAGGCTGTCGTAGCGCCGCTCGGCGAAGCCGGGCAGGTCCACCTGCGTCAGCAGCCGGGCGATTCGCGCGCCGTCGCGCCCGCCCGGCCCCATGAGGCCGGCGGCGATCACCTCGCCGGCGGTGAAGGGAAAGGCCACCTCCGCCGCCTGCGGCAGCACCGCGCGGCGCCGGGCGAGATCCAGGGGCCGCATGCGGGCGATGGGCACCCCATCGAGGGTGACGCGGCCCGCGGCCAGCCGCGCCTCCCCCGAAAGGGCCTTCAGAAGGGTGGATTTGCCCGCCCCGTTCGGCCCCGCCAGCACGGTGACGCGGCCCGGCCGCACCACCAGATCGGCGGCCTCCACCAAAAGGCGGGCGCCGGCCGCAACACTCACCCCTTCAGCCTGATACATGCTCAACCCACGAACGCGCGCCGCCGCAGCAGCAGCCAGAGGAAGAAGGGCGCCCCCACCAGCGCCGTGACGACGCCCAGGGGCAGCTCGGCCGGCGCGGCGATCATCCGCGCCAGGATGTCCGCGCCCAGAAGCACCGCCACCCCGAGCAGAGCGCAGGCCGGCAGCAGCGCGCGGTGGGACGGGCCGATGACGAGCCGCGCCAGATGCGGCACCACCAGGCCGACGAAGCCCACCACCCCCGCCGCCGCCACCGAGGCCCCCACCCCGGCCGCCACCGCCACCACCGCAAGGCGCTTCAGCCGCTCCACCGGGACGCCGGCATGGAAGGCCTCAGCCTCCCCCAGCGCCAAGGCGTCGAGGCCGCGGGCGAGGCCGAAGGAGGCGGCCACCAGCCCCAGCACGAAGGGCGCCGCCAGCGCCGCCTTCAGCCAGGTGGCGCCGCCGAGGCTGCCGAGGGTCCAGAACAGGAATTCCCGGGTCTGCTGCTCGGAGGCGAGAAACACCATCACCCCGGTTCCGGCGCTGGCCAGCGCGCCCAGGGCGAGGCCTGCGAACAGCAGGGTCGCCACCGAGGTGCGCCCGTCCCGCTCGGCGAGGCGGGCGATGACGAGGGTGGTGGCGAGCCCGCCGGCGAAGGCGGCGAGGGGCAGGCCCAGCGCCTGCAGCGGCGCCGGCAGCACGGCGGCAAGGGGCGCCCCGAACACCACGAAGGCCACCGCGGCCAGCGCCGCGCCGGGCGAGACGCCCACCAGGCCGGGGTCGGCCAGCGCATTGCGGAACACGCCCTGCATCACCGCGCCGGCCACCGCCGTGCCGGCGCCCGCCAGCGCCCCCACCACGGCGCGGGGGAAGCGCACGTCGAGCACGACGATTCGCTCGCGCAGGGGAATGCCGGCGAAGGACGCGCCGCTGGCCCAATCCCACACAATCGCCACCACCCGCCCGGGCGCGATGGTGAAGGGGCCGATGGCCAGGGCCCCGAGGAAGGCCAGAACGGCCAGGATGGCGAACAGCACAAGCCCGGCCGCCACCGGGCGGGCGGGGCGATGGGCCCGGGCGCAGGCCGCCGCGGCGGGAGATGCGGGCGCGCCCGTCACTGGTCCCGCTCCGCGCTCCAGGGCCGGGCGGCAAGCTCCGGCAGTTGCGCACCGGGGCGCAGGGCGGCCGCAAGGTCGCGGGCGGCACGCGGCGCGCGCGGGCCGAAGCCCAGCAGATAGGACCCCGGCAGCGCCACCAGCCGGCGATCGCGGGCCGCGGGCGTGCCCATGAAGGCCGGCAGCGCGAACACCGTATCGGCGGTGAGCACCTGCCCGCCGCCCAGCATCACCACCACCGCATCGGGCTCGGCAGACATGGCGGCCTCGTCGAGGGCGAGCTTGTAGCCCTTGAGGGACGGCAAGGCATTCTCCACCCCGGCCAAGGCGAAGATGGCGTCGGCGCTGGTTTCGGCCCCGCCCACCATGGCGGCCCCGCCCGATGCGGAGAGCACGAAGACGGCGCGCGGCCGGTCCGGCAGGGTTGCCACCATCCGGCGCAGGGCGGCGAAATCCTCCGCCACCTCGGCGGCGAGCGCCCGGCCTTTCTCCTCCTCCCCCACGGCGGCGGCCACGGCGGCGATCTTGCGGAGCACGCCCGCTTCGCTGTGCGCCTCGGGAATGATCACCACCGGCACCGAGGCCCGCTCCAGCACATCCAGCGTGGAGCGCGGCCCGGCCCCCTCCACCGCCAGGATCAGGCTCGGCCCCACCGAAAGCACGCCTTCCGGCGAGAGGGTGCGGGAATAGCCCACGTCCGGCCTGGCGCGGGCCGCGGCGGGGTAGCGGCTGGTCTGGTCCACCGCCACCACCCGGTCGCCGAGGCCCAGAGCGAACAGGATCTCGGTGACGGCGGCGCCGATGGAAACGATGCGCGAGGTGTCGGTGACGGCAACGGCGCGCCCGTGCGCGTCCACCACCTGCGCCGCGCGCGCGGGCACCGGCGCCAAGGCGGCTACAAAGGCGGCCACGAGCGCGGGTGCCGGGATCGGCGCAAGGGCGAGGAAGAGGCGGCGCACAAGGCCGGCCATCCCCCCCGGCGCCCGCCGCCGCCCGGCCATGCTGCGTCGCAAGACAGAAAAGGCTTCCACCAGCCACGCCACCATCAAGACAATATTCGAATTGGAACATTTATAGACTGGCATCACGTCGCTTCGACTCGCTTGCGGATTCATCAGTTTTGAATCCATAAAACTTTAATCTTGTTGATTGTGGCACATATTGGCCACGGGTCGAGATGTTATTTAACACCACCATCACATGGCATGCAAAATTCTTGACGACATTGCGGCACCACGGTAGCTGAAGGTGAGCAGGCGGGTTGCCTGCAGCGCGCCAGATCCCTGCGGGCAACGCCCGGTGCAGCGGATGCTAGCCAGCCCGATCCTCCAGGAGACGATCATGGCGCGCAGGACGCCCCGTGCGGGTGCGATGGTATTTCATTCCGGCCGGATGAGCCGGCTCCTTCTCTCCGGCGTCGCCGCCTCGGCGCTGCTGCTGGCGGGCGGAACCGGGGCGCGCGCCCAGAGCGCGGCGCCGGCCGCGGCCGCCGCAGGCCCCGACGACATCTCGCTCGACACCATTACCGTGGCCGCCACCCTCACCGAGGAACGGGCCATCGACACGCTGGCCGCCGTGAGCGTGGTGCGTGCCGACGACCTGCAGCAGCTCTCCCCGGACCGGGTGCAGGACGTGTTCTTCGGCATGCCCGGCACCACGGTGATCCAGAACGGTAATTCCCCGCAGGCCTCGATCAACATCCGCGGCCTGCAGGACTTCGGCCGCGTGGCCGTGTTCGTGGACGGGGCGCGGCAGAACTTCACCCAGCTCGGCCACGGCTCCGGCGCCGGCTCCTTCTTCCTGGAGCCCGGCCTGCTTTCCGACGTGGACGTGGTGCGCGGCCCGGTCTCCAACATCTACGGCTCCGGCGCCATCGGCGGCGTGGTGGCCTTCCGCACCAAGGATGCGGCCGACATCATCAAGCCCGGCCAGGCCTGGGGCGTGGAGGGCACCGGCGAATTCGGCTCCAACGGCCCCATGGGCTACGGCTCCCTGTTCGGCGCCGCGCGGGTGGGGCAGAATGTGGACCTGTTCTTCGGCGGCACCTACCGGGCGCAGGCCGATTATGACGACGGCAACGGCGACCTCGTGCCCGGCTCCGGCTACGACACCTGGACCGGCATCGCCAAGGCCACCTTCCGCCCGGCCGACTTCCACGAGGTGAAGATTACCGGCATCAACTACAATGCCGATTACACCACCTACAATGCCGCGCTGGTGAACGGCGAGGTTCCCGCCTCTTCCACCCAGTATGGCTCCACCGTGCTGAACCAGACGGTGACCGCCAGCTACAATTATTCCAACCCCGACGACATGTGGTTCGACTGGCGCTCCAGCGTCTACTGGAACCGGGTGAAGCAGGACCAGGTGAAGGTGGCGGGAACGCCCAGCTCCATCACCGGCTCCATCGGCGACCCGCGCACCTTCACCATCGACACCGTGGGGTTCGACGCCAACAATACCTCGCGCTTCCTGCTGGGGAGCGTGAAGAATGCCGTGACCATCGGCGGCGACTATTTCCACGACACGGTGGACAACATCGACCAATACGGTTTCGGCGAGGGCTACAACCCCAATGGCGAGCGCGGGGTGGGCGGCGCCTTCGTGCAGTGGAAGGCCAATTACTCCACCTGGCTCGAAGCCATCGGCGCGGTGCGCTACGACACCTACAATCTGGAAGGCGACGGCGTTTCCACCGACGGCCAGCGCTTCTCCCCCAAGATCACCCTGGGCGTGACGCCGTGGCAGTGGGTTACCGTCTACGGCACCTATGCGGAAGGCTACCGCGCTCCCGCCATCACCGAGACCCTGGTCTCCGGCGCCCACCCGCCGAACATTCCCCTCGTCTTCTGCCCGGACGGCAGCTACGGCGTGTTCTGCTTCGTGCCCAACCCCAACCTGCGCCCGGAGGTGGGCAAGAATGCCGAAGTGGGTGTCAACCTGCGCTTCGATGACATTCTCGTGAAGGGGGACAAGTTCCGCGCCAAGGCGAACCTCTACCAGAACAATGTAGACGATTTCATCGAGCTGGTCGGCTACAACATGACCATGTACGGCACCTATGCCGACTACCAGTATCAGAACATCGCGAAGGCCCGCCTCGAAGGCTTTGAATTCGAGAGCAACTACGACGCAGGCGCCTGGTTTGCTGGGTTTAACGCCACCGTCTCCAATGGCGAAGATGTTGATAATGGCGAACCGCTCGCCAACGTGATGCCCAACACCGTCGCCGCCACCCTGGGCGTGCGCACGCTGGAGAACAAGCTCACACTTTCCGTGCGCTGGCAATGGGTTGCGGCGAAGACGCTGGAGGACCTGCCAAGCGATTCCCCCTATGGCGCGACACCGAGCTTCAATCTGGTGAACGCCTATCTGGGCTACCAGCCCAGCGAGAACGTGCTGGCCTCCCTGTCCATTGAGAACCTGCTGAACGAGCAGTACACTCAATACCAGCAGTTCCTTCCCAGCGCCGGCATCACGGTCAAGGGCGGGCTCAAGATCCGGTTCGGGGCCGACGTGATCGCCGCGGCGACGCCGGCACCCATCTTCAAGTAGCCACGCCGTCCGGGCGCAGCCAGATCTGCCAAATTGCCATTGGAGTTGGAAAAATGTTCATCGCTACCAACAGGTTCAAGGTGAAGCTCGGGTCCGAGGCGGAGTTCGAGCGGGTCTGGCGCGAGCGCGACACCTACATCGCCGCCGTCCCCGGCTTCGTCGCCTTCGACCTGTGCCGCGGCGCGCAGAAGGACGACCACACCCTCTACATCTCCCACACCGTGTGGGGGTCGAAGGCCGATTTCGAGGCCTGGACCAAGTCGGAAGCCTTCCGCCTCGCCCACCGCGACGCCGGGCAAAACTCCAGCCGCGTCAACTACATCGGCGGGCCGGAATTCGAGGGGTTCGAATCCGTCCTGTCCCTCACCCCCGGCGAGAAGGCCGCCTGAGGCGCCCTCTGCCGGTCCTTGCCCCGCGGACCTCCTCCACCCGGCCGGCCCTGTCCGCGCCGGGTTCTTTTTGCCCGCAACCCGCCGCCCTTTCCTCCGGCGCGCGGCCGCTCTACCGTCGCATCCAGGTTCCGCGACGCGCCCGCCGGGCGCCCAGGATTTGAGCGTCATGACTGCATATTCCGATCTTTCCGCCCATTTCGCCCGCGCCGCCGCGCTCTCCAACGCCGTCGGCATCCTCCAGTGGGACAGCGACACCATGATGCCGCGGGGGGCCGCCGGCACCCGGGCGGAAAGCCTTGCCCTGCTGCGGGTCCTCAGCCATTCCATGGTCACCGACCCGCGCATCGCCGACTGGCTGCCGGCCGCCCGCGCGGAGGAGCTCGGCCCCTGGGAGCGCGCCAATCTGCGCGAGATCGACCGGCTCTACACCGTGCAGACCGCCTTGCCCGCCGATCTGGTGGAGGCCTCCAGCAAGGCCGTGTCCCGGTGCGAGCTGGCCTGGCGCAAGGCGCGGGAGGAGGCGGACTTTCCCGCCCTGCTGCCGGACCTGCAGGAGGTGCTGCGCCTGCAGCGCGAGATCGCCGCGGCCAAGGGCGCCAAGCTCGGCCTTTCCCCCTATGACGCGCTGCTGAACGATTACGAGCCCGGCGGCCGCGCCGCCCGCATCGACGCCCTGTTCGACGATCTCGCCGGCTTCCTGCCTGCCTTCACCGAGGAGGTGCTGGAGGTGCAGGCGCGCCGGCCGCCCACCCCGCCCCTTGCCGGCCCGTTCGCAGTGGAGGCGCAGCGGGCGCTGGGGGTGGAGATGATGCGGGTGGTGGGCTTCGATTTCGAGCGCGGGCGGCTCGATGTCTCGGCCCATCCCTTCTGCGGCGGGGCCGACAACGACGTGCGCATCACCACGCGCTATGACGCGGCCGATTTCTCCCGCGCCCTCATGGGGGTGCTGCACGAAACCGGGCACGCCCTCTACGAGCAGGGCCGGCCGCAGGATTATTTCGTCCAGCCCGTGGGACAGGCGCGCTCCATGAGCGTGCACGAGAGCCAGTCCCTGCTGATGGAGATGCAGGCCTGCCGCAGCCGCGAGTTCCTCACCTTCGCCGCCCCGCACATGCGCGCCGCCTTCGGCACCTCCGGCCCGGCCTGGGAGCCGGAGGCCCTGTGGCGGCTCTATACCCGCGTGGAGCGCGGCTTCATCCGCGTGGATGCGGACGAGGTGACCTATCCCGCCCACGTCATCCTGCGCTACCGGCTGGAAAAGGCCCTCATCGGCGATGAAATGCCCCTGTCCGAGCTGCCCGGCGCCTGGGCCGAGGGCATGAAGGCGCTGCTCGGCGTGGTGCCGCCGGACGATCGGCTCGGCTGCCTGCAGGATATCCACTGGCCCAGCGGCGGATGGGGCTATTTCCCCACCTATACGCTGGGCGCCATGACCGCCGCCCAGCTGTTCGACGCCGCCTGCACGGCGGACGGCGATATCCTGCCCGGCATTGCGCGGGGCGAGTTCGGCCCCCTCCTCGGCTGGCTGCGCGCCAATGTGCACAGCCAGGGCAGCCTTCTGGAGACCGACGCGCTGCTCACAAGGGCCACGGGCCGGCCCCTCGACGCCGCGGTGTTCAAGGCCCACCTGCGCCGGCGCTATGGCGGCGAGATGGAGCTGGCCGGCGCGGCGTGACGCGCGGCGAAACTGGCTTCGCCCGCGGCCGATGAAGGGTGTTTTGCCCTTTCCTGTCGGCCGCGGGCATACTCCCGCGTCCTTGGGGCAGAGATAGGGAGCGCCGCCCATGATGTATGCCATCCTCTGTTACCATGAAGAAGATGTGGTCTGCGCCTGGAGCAAGGCGGAGGATGACGCCGTCATGGCCCGGCTGGCGGTGGTGCACGAAGGCCTGGTGAAGGCGGGAAAGCTGGGCGCGTCGGTTCGCCTGCTGCCCACCACCGCGGCCACCACCTTGCGCAAGTCGCAGGAGCCGCCCCTCGTCATCGACGGGCCGTTCGCCGAGACCAAGGAGCAGTTGCTCGGCTTCTACCTCATGGACGCCGAAGACCTCGACGACGTGCTCGCCGCCGCCCGCGAACTGGCCGCGGCCAATCCCGGCGGGTGCTACGAGATCCGGCCGGTGGGCATGTTCTTTCCCGACCAGCGCAGCGGCCGGGAGAGGACCGGCGCGTGACGGCGCCCCTGCTCTGCGATCCCGCCTGGATCAACGGCGCCCTCACCGCCGCCCGGCCGCAGGCGGTGGCGGCCCTGCTGCGCTATTTCCGCGACCTGGACACGGCGGAGGAAGCCTTCCAGGAAGCCTGCCTGCGGGCATTGAAGACCTGGCCCGCCAACGGCCCGCCGCGCGACCCCGCCGCCTGGCTCATCCTGGTGGGCCGCAATGCCGCCCTCGACGGCGCCCGCAAGCAGGCCCGCCATGATCCCCTGCCCCCGGACGAGCACCTCTCCGACCTCGACGACGCGGAGGCCTGCCTCGCCGAGCGGCTGGACAATTCCCATTACCGGGACGACGTGCTGCGCCTCCTGTTCATCTGCTGCCACCCGGAACTGCCGGCGACCCAGCAGATCGCCCTGGCCCTGCGCATCGTCTCCGGCCTGTCGGTGAAGCAGATCGCCCGCGCCTTCCTGGTGGGCGAGGCCGCCATGGAGCAGCGCATCACGCGGGCCAAGGCCCGCATCGCCCGGGCCGACACGCCCTTCGAGCCGCCTGGCGCGGTGGAACGGGCGGAGCGCCTGGGCACGGTGGCGGCCATGGTCTACCTCGTCTTCAACGAGGGCTATTCCGCCGGGGTGGACGCCGGGCGGGCGGTCCTGTGCGAGGACGCCATCCGCTTGGCCCGCCTGCTGCTGCGCCTGTTTCCCGCCGAGCCGGAAATCATGGGCCTCACCGCCCTGATGCTGCTCCAGCACGCCCGCGCCGCCGCCCGCCACGACGCCGACGGCCGCGTGGTGCTGCTGGAGGCGCAGGACCGGACGAAATGGGATCGCGAACGCATCGCCGAGGGCCTCGCCCTCATGGACAAGGCCATGCGCCACCGCCGCCCGGGCTCCTACCAGGTGCAGGCGGCCATCGCCGCCCTGCACGCCCGCGCCGCGCGGCCGGAAGACACGGACTGGCCCCAGATCGAAGCCCTGTACGCAACGCTGGAGCTGATCCAGCCCTCCCCCGTGGTCACCCTCAACCGGGCGGTGGCGGTCAGCAAGGTGCACGGGGCGGGCGCGGCACTGGACATGATCGAGCCGCTGGCCCCGCAGCTCTCCGGCTATTTCCACTATTTCGGCGCCCGCGGCGCCTTCCTGTTCCAGCTCGGCCGGCGCGAGGAGGCGAAGGAGGCCTACGACCGCGCCATCGCCCTCGCCCACACGGCGGCGGAGGCCGACCACATCCGCACCCATCTGGACCGGCTGATGGCCGAGGCGCCGACCGGAAAATAATGCGGCCCCCTGTCGGCCCCGCCGCGGCCGGCACGTCCTCGCAGGGGACCGCAGGCGAAGCCGCCGGGTTTGCGGGTGCAAAAGCGGTCCCCGCGCCATTGTTCCGCGCCGCAGGGGCGCACCATAAGGAGGAAGCCATGGCCGACGCAGCCGAGATGACGAACCCCTTCACCCGGCCGGAGACGCTGCCGGAGGTGAAGGGCGGCCTCACCCCCTATCTGACCGTGGACGGCGCCATGAAGGCGGCCGATTTCTACGTGCGCGCGTTCGGTGCGCAGATTGCCGCCGCATTGCCCACGGATGAAAAGGGCCGCTCCTGCCACGTGCATCTATACGTGAACGGCAGCTCGCTGATGCTGTCGGACCATTTTCCCGAATATTGCCCGGAGCCCGCCGCCGCCCCCGCCGGCTTCAACCTCACCCTCCAGGTGGGCGACATCGACGCCGCCGTGGCGCGGGCGGAAGCGGCCGGCGCCACGGTAACCATGCCCATCGCGGAAATGTTCTGGGGCGCCCGCTATGCGCAGGTGCGCGACCCGTTCGGGGTGGTCTGGGCCTTCAACCAGCCGCTCTGAGCCCGGCGCAAGCTGCACCCGGCCCCCCGCCCGGGGCGGCCGGGCTCAGCCCACCGCGGCGGCGCGCTCGCCCTCGATGGCTTCCTCGTCTGACCGCGCGCGGGCGGGAGCAAGGTCGTCCAGCGACTGCGCCCGGGCGAGGACGGCGGCCGCGTCCTCGGCTTCCCGCTGGCGGTTCCACAAGGCGGCGTAGAGGCCGCCGCGGGCCAGGAGTTCCGCGTGACAGCCGCGCTCGGCCACGCGGCCGTCCGCCAGCACCAGGATTTCGTCCGCCGCCACCACCGTGGACAGGCGATGGGCGATGACCAGGGTGGTGCGCCCCTCCGACACGCGGTCGAGAGCGTCCTGGATCTCCTTCTCCGTGTGGCTGTCGAGGGCCGAGGTGGCCTCGTCCAGCACCAGGATGGGCGGTCCCTTCAGGATGGTGCGGGCGATGGCGACGCGCTGCTTCTCGCCGCCCGAGAGCTTGAGGCCGCGCTCGCCCACCTCGGTCCTGTAGCCCTTCGGGGTGGCGCGGATGAAGCCGTCGATCTGGGCGAGGCGGGCCGCCTCCTCCACCTCGGCGTCGCCGGCGCCGGGGCGGCCATAACGGATGTTGTAGGCGATGGTATCGTTGAACAGCACCGTGTCCTGCGGCACCATGCCGATCGCGGCGCGCAGGCTCTCCTGCGTCACCTGGCGGATGTCCTGCCCGTCGATGGTGATGCGGCCGGAGGAGATGTCGTAGAAGCGGAACAAAAGGCGCGAGAGGGTGGACTTGCCCGCCCCCGACGGGCCGACGATGGCCACGGTGCGGCCCGCCGGCACCTCGAAGGTGACGCCTTTCAGGATCTCCCGCCCGGCCTCGTAGGAGAAGCGCACGTTCTCGAACCGCACCGTGCCGCCGGACACCACCAGGTCCGGCGCGCCGGGCGCGTCGGTCACTTCCGGCTGGCGCGAGAGCACGGCGAACATGGCCTCGATGTCGAGGATGGCCTGCTTGATCTCTCGATAGATGAAGCCGAGGAAATTCAACGGGATGTAGAACTGGATCATCATGGCGTTGACCATGACGAAGGAGCCCACCGTCTGCCGGCCGGCGCGGATGTCCAGCACGCACATCACCATCACCGCCGCAAGGCCGATGGAGAAGATGAGGGCCTGGCCCGCATTCAGCCATGCCAGCGAGGTGAAGGTGTTCACGGTCGCCGATTCATAGCGCGCCATGGAGCGGTCGTAGCGGGCGGTTTCCCACCGCTCGGCGCCGAAATACTTGACCGTTTCGTAATTGAGCAGGCTGTCCACCGCCTTGGTGTTGGCGTCGGTGTCGCTGTCGTTCATCTCCTTGCGGATGGAGAGGCGCCACTCGCTCGCATGATAGGTGAAGAGCGAATAGAGCAGCACCGTCAGCGCCACCACCGCCGCATAGCGCCAGTCGAAGGCGAAGAAGAGCACGGCCATGACCATGACCAGCTCCACCAGCGTGGGCGCGAGCTGGAGCGCCAGCATGCGGACGATGGTCTCGATGCCGGTGCGGGCCCGTTCCAGCACGCGGGTGAGGCCGCCGGTCTTGCGCTCCAGGTGGAAGCGCAGGGACAGGGCGTGCATGTGCTGGAAGGTTTCCAGCGCCAGCTTGCGCACCGCATTGAGCGCCACCTTGGCGAAGATGCCGTCGCGCAGCTGCGTGACCCCCGCCATGACGATGCGCCCGACGCCATAGGCCAGGGTGAGCGCCACCGGCGCGCCGATCACCAGCGCCCAGAAGCCGGCGTCCACCGCCGGCCCGCCCGCCGCCACCTCGGCGGTGAGGGCGTCGGTCGCCCATTTGAACAGGAAGGGCACGGCCATGGTGGCGCCCTTGGAGGCGAACAGCAGCACGAAGGTGATGACCACCCGCGCCCGCAGGTCGCTGCGGTCGCTGGGCCACAGATAGGGCCACAGGCCCCGGATGGTGCCGAGCAGCGAATCGGTAGAGACGGCAGGAGGGCGCGGACGCGCGGCAATGGGGAGAGGTTCGGGCATGATGGCCTAGGTGTCGTCGCGCGGTTCGCAGCAGCCGGGCTGCGCAAGCAGCGTCGAGAAAAGCATGTCGATCTCGGCCTTCAGCGACGTCACCGCGTCCCGGTCGAGACAATAGCTGGAACGGGGCCCTTCCGTGCGGGCGCGGATCAGCCCGGCCTCGAGCAGGACCTTCAGATGTTGCGAGACGGTGGATTGCGCAAGGGGCAGCGCCCGCACGATCTCCCCGCACACGCAGCGGTCCTGTCCGGCCAGGGTCTCCAGCACGGTGAGGCGCACCGGATGGGCAAGGGCCCGCAGCCGCTCCGACAGATCGGTGGAACCCGGCGCCGGCACGGCAGCTTTCGCATCAGGGGAGAGGGGCGCATTCATCGGCTATCGGCGATAGACGATGAATGTTGCATTTTCAAGTCGCATCTCAGCCGGCGGATGACCGCGCCGGCGCGGCGTCACCGTTTCGTCGCCGCCGATGGTTTAGGTCCCCGGATCGCGGGCAGGCAATGCCGCCCGGGCGGCATTTTTGCTAAAGTGGACCCATGGCCAGAATCGATAGCGTGTGTGTCTATTGCGGCTCCTCCTCCGGTGCCGACCCTGTCTTTGCCGAGCAGTCCCGCGCATTCGGGCGCATTCTCGCCCGCAGCGGCGTCCGCCTCGTCTATGGCGGCGGCGGGGTGGGGCTGATGGGGGAGGTTGCGAGCGCGGTGGCGCTGGCGGGCGGCGCCGTCACCGGCATCATTCCCGGCTTCCTCATGAGCCGCGAACGCGCCTTCGCCCATGAGGCGGAGATGATCGTCGTGGACGACATGCACGCCCGAAAGCGCCTGATGTTCGAGCGGGCGGACGCCTTTGTCGCGCTTCCCGGCGGGGTGGGCACGCTGGAGGAACTGGTGGAGCAGCTCACCTGGGCCCAGCTCGGCCAGCACCGCAAGCCGATCCTGCTCGCCAACATCGCCGGCTTCTGGGACCCGTTCCTCGCGGTCATCGGCCACATGCGGGCCTCAGGCTTCATCCGCGCCGAGACGCCGGTGGAGATCCTCACCGCGGAGCGCATCGAGGACATCCTGCCGCGCCTTCAGGCGGCGGCAGCGGGCATCCCCGACCGCCAGCTCCATGCCGCCGACGAGGACGTGGCCGACCGCATGTGACGGCACGCCGTCCCGGCGATCAGCTTTCCGGCCGATCGAGCGCCGCGATGGCCACCATCATGACGGAGCCGATCAGCATGATCGTGACGACTGTCTGCATGTCCTTCACCCTTGCTGCAGTGCCGCATGGGGAACATTAGGCCATAGGAAAACTATGGTGCAATGCACAATCGCGCATGACGGCCTGCGCCGCGCGCAGGGCTCGCGTATGCATAATGGCCTGTTCATGCGGGGTACGGCGGCGGCACGGGCCGGCACCGAGCGGATTGGCGACCCCGGCAGGGCTCGAACCTGCGACCTAGTGCTTAGAAGGCACTCGCTCTATCCAGCTGAGCTACGGGGCCGGCTCGGCGCTTTTAGTGCGCCATCGACCGCAACGGAAGTGCATTCGCGCCGGCGCAGCCGGCAGCGCCAGACCTGCCTTCGGCCTGGGCCGTGCCCTCCGTGGCCAAAACGGTCCCGGAGCGAATCAGTGGGTCCACTGGCCGGCGCGGTTGAAGGAGAAATTGTCGGAATAGGCGATCTTGCGGCGCCCGGCCTCGTGCGGCTCGAACAGTTGGAAGGGGATGGCGCGCTTCTGCGCGTAGGCCACCGCCTCTTCCTTGCTGTCGAAGGTGAGGCGGATCTGGCTGCGCATGTCCGCGGAGGAGGTGTAGCCCATCAGCGGCTCCACCATGCGCGCATGCTCCGGCTCGAACTCAAGCACCCAGTGCTTGGTCTTCGCGACGCCCGACTGCATGGCGTTGCGTGACGGCTTGTAGATGCGTGCCACCATGATGACTGCGTCCGTCCTGCACCTGGAGCCCGACCCGGCCGCCTTGCCCCAGGCGGATCGGTGAAGCGGTCTCCAAAGGAGTGATAAGGAACGCGGGGTCCGGTCACATTGCGGTGCAATCCGACCGGCGCGTGCCCTTGCGGCGGGCGCCCTCGCCCGCTGCCGTTTCGTCTATAGTCACGCCACGCGGCGGTGACAACCGAGCCGGGGGCTTCTCACTTCAGAATGAGGCAACTCGCCGCCGCTTCGGCCGCCCCGGTGGCCTTCATGTGGTCCAGCTTGCCGGACATGACGAGATTGCGGGTCTGCTCGGTCACCACGGCCCGACCATCCGCGCCGGGCACCAGCAGCGGCGCGCTGGCCTGGTAGATGGCCCGAGCCTCCGGCGGCAGCTTGGCCGCACACCGCTCCGCCGCCGCCTTGTCGGCGAGCGCAGGCGCGGCGCAAAGGGCCCCGCCGGCCAGGAGAAGGCTCCCCAAAGCGGTGCGCGCCATCGCCTTTGTTCCGATTCTCATTCCACGTCTCTCCTGCGTCGCGCCGGCCCGGACGGGCGGCACGTGCGCGCTTTGAGCCGCAGATGGGAGAAGATTGCAAGTGCGGTCCCGGCCGCAGGGCCCGCAGGCATGCGGGGGCTTGAGGAAATCGAGAATGGTCGGAGCAGCAGGATTTGAACCTGCGACCCTCTGCTCCCAAAGCAGATGCGCTACCAGGCTGCGCTATGCTCCGACGGCTCGTCCGCTCCCGTCGTTCCTACATTTTCGCGACCGACGGCGCAAGGTTGGGCAAACGGGGCAGCCATGCGGGGCACGCTTGATTTTCTGCCGCCGGGCGCCACAAAGCTGCGGGCGGTTCCGGCGCAGGCCTGCATGGGGGCCGGGCCGCTCATGTTTCCTGCCTTTTCACACGGGGATTTTTCCGATGGCGTCCGATGCCGAACTTGCGGAATGGCTGAGCAACATGGCCAAGGCCGTGGGCGCAACCCAGGCCCACACCATGGTTCAGCATTACATATTGCGCGACATGCTGATCCAGCTCGCCGGCGCGCAGGACAAGCCCGAGGCCTATATCGCCGCCATGTTCGAGCGCGTCAGCAGCCTCGTGGACCAGTGCGAGCTGGCCGGAAAGCCGGAGGTGGAGGCCGAGATGCGCTGGTATGCGGAATCGTTCTTCACCGCCGCGGGCAAGGCGGCCGCCAAGCCCTGAGCGTGTGCCGCCCCACAGGGCGGCAAACGGCAGGCACGAAGGGAAAAAGCCCGGCCGGCCCCGGGTTCAGCCGGCCGGGAGAAGGTTCGTGTGGGCGAAGCCGGCGCTATTTGGTCAAGAGTGTGCTGCGCGCGGGTTGCGGGTTCCACAAGGGGACGATGACGCGTCCCCACAGGCGCGTGTCGTAGCCGCCGTAGTTTTCCTCGTAGACATCGGTGGTGAGATAGGCCTGTGCGATCACCGGCCCGAAATCATAGCCGATGAGGCCGCCGACGGCGAACTGGCTCTGCTTGCGGTAAAGCGGCAAGGGGTTGTTGAGGTCCGTGGAATAATAAGCCACCGGCCCGATTTCAAACTTGCCGATCTTCTTGGTGGCGGTGAGATCCACATTGAGGAAGTTGGGATTGATCGTACTGGTCACGCCCTCGAACTGGATGCCCCAGATGGCATTGGCGGTGAGGTTCCACCCATCCGCGGTATAGCTGATGGCAAAGCGCTGGTTGAAGGAGGTGGAATCGAAGGCAACCGAGGTGTTCACTCCCACGTAGAAGCCGGCCATATAGCTGACGCCGAACCCGTTCCCCAGGTCCCAGGCCAATTGTGCGGCAAGGAACGGATTGTAGAAGCCGGACGTATAGTCCGTCCCCTCCACGCCAACCTCGATGAGGGGCATGGCCCCGAGCAGCTGCAGCCGCCCGCCAAGCAGGAAGACCGGTGTCGCCCAGGCAAGAACCGGAATATCGACGCCGACGCAGGTGTCCTCCGGCGAGGTGTTCCGGCAGCCCCAATCCGCAGTATTCACGAAGTATACGCCCTCTGGAAGGGGCGCGCCGGCGGCAAGGCCGACGGTTTCACCGGGCTGCGTCACTGACCCGGCATGGGCGCAGGGCGCCAGGGCGACGAGGGACAATGCCCCTGCGGCCGCCATTCTCGCGAATGTCGTCATGTATTTCCTCCGATGTCGCGCGAGCCCTGTTTCCGGGTCCCACCGGCCGGCTCTTCGCAGGCGTTTCCTCAAGGCGCGTTTCGCGCCGCACGTTTTCCCCGACGGAGGATCGAGCCCCCTTCGGTATCGCAAATGGACGGCCGGCACCCGTCGGCCGCGCTGATGCATGCGCCGACCGGACCGACAGCCCGGAAGGCGGAGGCGTGCAAAAGGGAAAGCTTGCGGCAGCGTGTCACGACCTGAGCGGCGCGAGCATCACTCGCATCTGCGCCGCGCGCGACCTTCGAGGGTAACCCGGAAATCCCGATTCCGGGGCCCTTGAAGCCGAAGCAATGCCTTGTTTAGCTCAAAAAACCGGCACGCGCCATCGCGATCACGATTACGAGATGGGCATTTCCACGACAATCTGGAACCGTTGCAATATCGCCACAATTACCTAACGGAAGGCCCGTTTTCCCCTTGAGCCGCCGCAAAATTTTCATCATGGCCCCGGGAAAGAAGGTGATGATTTACGTTTCGCGATGAATGCTCTGGTCGCGACATCGGCGGGCCTTCGTCCCTCCCGGGTCGCGGCCACCTACCCTCCATCACCCCTTGCGCCCCCGGAACGGTACGGCTCCCATGCAGGACATCCACTACCGCGAATACAAGATCCTCCTGCGGCCAGGCCAATTCTACTCTCCGAAGCGATTCGAGGATTATTGGAACGAGGTCAAACAGGTCGCCAAGAAGCATGGCGTCGGCATCACCCCCAATCCCAACGCCTTCAAGCGGCTGGTGCGCGAGGTGCTGTTCTACGACACGCCGCAGTTCGAGCTGTATCGCAACTCGTTCATCCTGCGGAAGCGCACCTTTTATGATGACGGGTGGCCGCGCCCGGACCATGAGCTTGCCGTCAAGTTCCGCAGTCCCGACCGCGAAAAGGCGGCGGCCATGGACATGGCGCCGCGCATGGTGGGAGCGGTGGAGGTCAAGTTCAAGGAAGAGATCCTGCCGCTGAAGGACGAAGTGGGCGGCCTGCGCTCCCTTTACTCCCACAATTGCATCATCGTCTCCCCCAATCTCGTGCTCAACCACGGCGTTGCCGATATCGTCAGCGTGTTCCCCGCCATGGCCTGTGTCGATACCGACGGCGACAGCAAGGTGGACCTGGTGAACAACATGGCGGTGGAGGAGATACAGGTGGAGCCCGGCCACTTCGATTTCGGCCACGGCTACGAAGCCAAGGCCACCATCGCCATCTGGCGCAATCGCGCTTCGGAAGCCTCGCTGGTGGGGGAATTCGCCTTCCAGGCCAAGTTCCTGCATTCGGAGGAGGTCAGCCGCAAGGCCAAGGAAATGTCGGAGGCCTTCTTCCGCGACCTCCAGACCCAGGCGCCGGAATGGGTCCAGCTCGGCACCACCAAGACCGCCATGGTCTATGGCATCGGGCCGAACAAGGTGGACCACAGCGAGTAGACGATCCGCCGCCCCGCCCCCTGCCCTGCCCCGGAGCCCGTCGCACCCATGACCGCGGACGCCCAAAAGCCGGTCGCACCGCGACCGGACACCCCCGCCGCGCCGGCGGTGTCGCTGGCCGAGATCTTCCTGACCTTCCTCCTCATCGGTGCCACCAGCTTCGGCGGCGGGGTGGTGGCCTATCTACGCAACGCCCTGGTGGTGACCAAGGGCTGGCTGGACGAGGAGCAGTTCCTCACCGCCCTTGAAATCTCCCAGGCCCTTCCCGGGCTCAACGCCACCAATATGAGCGTGATCGTCGGCGACCGCCTGCGCGGCCCCATGGGGGCCATCGTCGCCTTCTTCGGCATGACTCTGCCGGGCGGGCTTCTGGTGTTCGCGCTGGGCATCCTGTGGGCGTCGAACCACGGCAATCCGGCCATGCACGCCGTGCTGGCGGGCATCGGCGCCGCCTCGGTTGGGCTGCTCGCCGCGGTGACGCTGCAGATCGGCCACAAGCAGTTGGAGCACATCACCGAAATCGCCCTGGTGGTGCTCACGGTGGTGCTGGTGAGCGTGCTCCACATCTCCCTGGTCATCGTGCTGGTCACGGTGCTGCCCCTGGCCCTGTTCATCTACCGGCCGCGCCGCGCACCGGGAGAGGACGCATGAGCGAAAATCTCAACACCGATCTTCACGTCCTCGGCGTCTTCTCGCTCCTGTCCCTCCTCGCCGTCGGCGGCGGCACGGCGGTGCTGCCGGAGATGAAGGCGCTCACGGTCACCGCCCACCAATGGCTCACCGACAGCCAGTTCCGCGACATCTACAGCCTCGGGCAGGTGGCGCCGGGCCCCAATATGCTGATGGTGATCGTCATCGGCTATCATGTGGCGGGCACGCCGGGGGCGCTCATCGCCTTCACCGGCTTCTTCCTGCCGGCCTCGGTGCTGGCCCTGGGCAGCTCGCGGCTGTGGAACCATTTCGAGGGCTCGCCCTGGCGCCTCGCCTTGCAGAACGCCCTCGCCCCCATCGTGGTGGGACTGATGGCCGCCGGCATGATCGCCATCGCCCGCACGGCGATCACCGGCATCACCACCACGCTGATTGCGGTGGCGGTGTTCCTGGCGGTCTATTTCGGGCCGAAGATCAATCCCGCCCTGCTCATCCTGGCCGGCGGGGCGGTGGGCTTCTTCACCCTGCAGTGAGCGGTCCTATCGGCGCTGGAACACCGGGTGGGCCACCTTGTCCCCCGCCTGGATGCCGAGCCGGCGGGCGGCGCCGCCGGCAATCTCCAGCACCGCCCGCACCGGCTCGCCGGACGAGATGGTCTGGGTGGAGTGCGGCGTCGTCATCGCCGCGATGCGCGCGATGGAGCCGTCGGCGCGGATGAACAGCATGTCCAGCGGGATGTAGGTGTTCTTCATCCACATGTAGACCGGCTGGTCCACCTTGAAGTCGAACAGCATGCCCGACTGCTCGGCCAGCGATTTGCGATACATGAGGCCGTTGGTGCGCTGCTCGTCGGTGCGGGCCACCTCCACCTCGAAGGTCACCACCCCGCGGGCGGTGGCGATTTCGAGCGCCTCAAGGGCGGCCGCGGGGCCGGCGGCCTGCGCCGGAGCTTGGGCCAGAGCCACGGGGGCGAGGCCGGCGGGGGCCAGCAGAAGCGCAAGGCCGAAGGTGGCCGACAGGGCCAGCCGGCAGGACAAGGCGTGGAACATGGTCAGTGGTTTCCGTTGGAGCCCGTATCGGCCTTGACCTCGGCCGCCATCAGGCCCTTGCCGCCGTCGCCATAGCGCACCAGCACCGCCTGGCCGGGCCGCAGCTCGGTGAGGCCGTGGCGGCGCAGGGTCTCCATGTGCACGAAGATGTCCGGCGTGCCGTCGCCCTGGGTGAGGAAGCCGAAGCCGCGCAGGCGGTTGAACCATTTCACCGTCGCCCGCTCGAAGCCGGTGGTGGGCTCCACGGCGACACGGGTGCGCGGCGGTTGCGGCGAGGTGTGCACGGCGGTGGAGAGGTCCAGCGAGAGGACCCGGAACGCCTGGCGCCCCTTGGCCCGCTGCACGGCCTCGCACACCACGCGCGCCCCTTCGATGGCGGTCTGGAAGCCGTCGCGCCGCAGGCAGGTGACGTGCACGAGCACATCAGGTCCGCCGTCGTCGGGGACGATGAAGCCGTAGCCCTTGGAGGCGTCGAACCACTTGATGGAACCGGACACTTCGACGAGGCCGACTGGCTCCTCGCCCGCATCCTGTGTCGAGCCGTCGGTTCGTGGCCCCAGCCCTAGTGCGTCAGACCCCATGACCACCCCGACCTCACGCCCGGACACGCCCTCGATTCCGCGAGTGGCCAGAATAGCAACTCCCGGCGGCTTCGCCCACCCTCTTCACGCCTGCAGCGCAAACGGAGCGAGCACATCGCCGATCTCGGTGCGCACCACGAGGTCGGCAAGGTCGTCGAACTCGGTGGGCTCGCGGTTGAGAATCACCAGCCGCGCCCCCGCCTTCTTGGCTTTCAGCGGGAAGGCGGCGGCCGGAAACACCACCAGCGAGGAACCGATGACGATGAAAAGGTCGCACCCGCGGGTGAGCGCCTCCGCCCGGGCCATCTCCGTCTCCGGCATGGCCTGGCCGAAGGAGATGGTGGCCGCCTTCACCGGGCCGCCGCAGGCCGGGCAATCGGGCGCGACACCCCCGGCGGCATCGAACCGCGCCTTCACCCAGGACAATTCGTATCGGGTGCCGCAATCCAGGCAGGTGGCATAGGTGCCGTTCCCGTGCAGCTCCACCAGCGCCGCGTCGGGCAGGCCGGAGGCCTGGTGCAGGCCATCGATGTTCTGGGTGATGACGCCCGCCAGCCGGCCACGCTCCAGCAGGCGGGACAGGGCCATGTGGCCGCGGCCGGGCCGGGCGGCGGCAAAGGCCTCCTCCATGGCGAACTTGCGCCGCCATGCCTCGTTGCGCGCGGCCTTGTGGGCGCGGAACACATCGAAGGGAATCGGCTTGTTCTGCGTCCACAGGCCGCCGGGGGAGCGGAAATCGGGAATGCCGCATTCGGTGGAGATACCGGCGCCGGTGAAGGCCACCGCCGCGGCGGCTTCATCGAGAAGTTTCGCCAGATGCGCCTGCGCGCCCTTGAGATCCGTATCGAACGTCATACGTGAACAGCGCCGGCCACCGGCACCCTCCATTCGCCCCTCGGGGCGTGCTGATCTTTGCGGAGCATGCCGCCCGGCCGCAAGAAGACGGCACGGCACGCCTCACGCTTCCTCTACCGACGGGATCGCCGATGCGCTTTCTGCACACCATGGTCCGCGTGACCGACATCGACCAGTCGCTGGACTTCTACTGCAACAAGCTGGGGCTTCAGGAGGTGCGCCGCAAGGAGGTGCCGCAGGGGCGCTACACCCTCGTCTTCCTCGCCCCGCCCGGCCAGGAAGGGGTGGCCGAGATCGAGCTGACCTATAATTGGGACAAGGAGCCCTATGGGGAGGGCCGCAATTTCGGCCATCTCGCCTTTGAGGTGGAGGACATCTACGCCACCTGCGAGCGGCTGATGGCGGCCGGCGTCACCATCAACCGCCCGCCGCGGGACGGCTACATGGCCTTCGTGCGCTCGCCCGACAACGTTTCGGTGGAGCTGCTGCAGAAGGGCGAGCCGAAGCCGCCGGCCGAGCCCTGGAGCTCCATGGCCAACACCGGCAAGTGGTGATCCCCGGCAAACAGCCGCCGGCCTGAACCCGGGGCGCCGCGCCGGCGCCCCGCCACCTCACCTCGCCTTTGGAAATCTCTCCGCCGCCGCTTGCAGGCGCGCCGCGCGCCCCCTATAAGGACGCCCTTCCCGGCTTTCACCGAGCCGGCAGCGCGCGCCCTTCGTCTATCGGTTAGGACGCCACCCTTTCACGGTGGAGAGAGGGGTTCGACTCCCCTAGGGCGCGCCAGAATATCTCTGACAACAATTATGGTTTATTTTCAAATGGTTCCAGAGCCGTCATTCGGCTATGGCACCCCAGCCGGGACCCCACGCGGGACCCCATTCACACCGCCATGGGTCAACTCATAACCCAGCCGCCTTCCTTAGCGCGGCGTTGATCCGGCCTTGCCAGCCGTCCCCGGTGGCCCGGTAATGCTCGATCACGTCTGGATCGATGCGCAGCGTCACCTGCTTCTTTGCACCGGCAGCGCCCGTCTTCGGACCGCGGCGCTTATAGGCGGCCACCAGATCGGGCGCCGTTTCCGTAGCCGGTCGGAACGCGGCCATGTCCGCCTCCGTGAGGGGCGGGTTGTCGGGATCGCTTGTGGCGGCGGCCGTGATCGCCGCATCCTCTTCCGGCGAGATAAGGGCGAGCGAGGCACGGGCTCGGGCGCGGGCCTTGGCGCGGGGATCAGAATTCGACATAGAATTTCACCTCCCGAATATTCGCCTTGCGCAGGCTGATGACGCGGACGTGCAGGCCACGGCGGGTGAACACCATGACGTGCAGCCGCTCGCCGATGAAGCCGATTGCGGTACACCGGACCTCGCCATAAGGCTGGCGGGCATCGATCCGCTCAAGGGCGCTGTCCCACTCGAACCGTGACGCCGCCCGCATGGGCACCCGGTGCTTGGCGAGGTTTGTGGCCGCCTTCACAGGGTGCCACTCGTAGAAGCCCCGCTTCCCGTCCCACCGCCCTTCGATGGGTGAATTCGTAGCTACATTTTTCAGTCTCGTCAACAAATTCGTAGCTACATAATTAGTGCTTCGCGGGAGCGGTGCGCCTGGCGGCCTTGGAGGGCATCCCGCAGGCGCCTCGTTCGCCAACAGCTGGACCGCCCGCAACGGATGATCGGGGGGCGCCCTCCGCCTCAAGGTCCACTTAGCTGAAAAGCACGCCCATCTTCTCGTCCGATCCCCGCGCCGATGACACGCGTGAATCACAGCAAAATCGGACGGGCGAGCGACGTCTTCAACAGCCTGCTAGCGTGCGTCCGCAAAGGGGCAGTTGCTCTCGCTCAAGGGACGGATGACGTCTTCGGCGGGCATGTCGCGCACCGCCTTGAGATAGTCCCAGGGCCCCTTGGACTCGGCCGGCGACTTGACCTCGTAGAGGGTCATGCCCTTCATGAGGCGACCGTCGGCTCGCACCTTCGCACCCTTGGCGTAGAAGTCGTTGACCGGAAGCTCATGGATCTTCTCGGACACCTTCACCGGATCGTCCGTGCCGGCCGCCTCCACCGCCCTGAGATAGGCGAGGACCGCGCTGTAGACACCCGCCTGCAGGTGCGAAGGCGCGTTCTGCGTGCCGCGCTCGGCGCGCCAGCGGCGGGTGAATTCGCGCGCGGCATCGTCCTGGTCCCAATAAAAGGGCACGACGAACTGCAACCCCTGCGCCGCCTTCAGGCCCAGGCTGTGCACGTTGGTGATGTAGAAGGTGGTGGCGGCAAGCTTCTGGCCACCCTCCACGATGCCGAATTCTGCGGCCTGCTTGAGGGTGTTGGTGGTGTTGTCGCCGGCATTGAGCACGGCGATGACCTTGGCCTTGGAAGCCTGCCCCTGCACGAGATAGGCGCTGAAGTCGGAGGTGGCCACCGGATGGCGGGCCACGCCGACGATCTTGCCGCCCGCCGGCACCACCACCCGCTCGATCTGCTGCTGCAGGGAGTGGCCGAACGAATAGTCCGCGACGATGAGGAACCAGGTGTCGCCGCCGCCCTTCACCGCCGCGCGGCCGATGGCGTTGGCGATGGTGGAGGAATCATAGTTCCAGACGAATCCGGTGGGCGAGCAGTTCTCGCCGAACAATCTGTCGGTGACGGAGCTGACGTTCAGGATGACCGCCTTGTTCCGGGCAAGGTCCTGCACGGCCAGCGAAACCGCGGAATTGCCGAAATCGACGATGGCATCGACGCCCTCCACGTCGATCCATTTGCGGGCGATGCTGGCGCCGATGTCGGCCTTGTTCTGGTGGTCGCCGACCACCAGCTCGATGGACTTGCCGAGCACCTTTCCGCCGAAGTCCTTGATGGCGAGCTGGGCAGACGCCACCGAGCCCGGCCCCTGGGGATCGGAATAGGGTCCCGCCTGGTCGTTCAGCACGCCGATGCGGACGACGCCGTTCGACGGCTGCGCAACCGGGGCACCAGCCGGCGCGAGGGCACCGACCACCGTGGACACGAACGCGAGGAGCAGCCTTTTTCTGACACTTCCATTTTTGAACATCGATTCCTCCCAGGTTTTCCGAAGCTGTTGTGTTTCGGATTTCTTTTGCTTGCGCTGGAATGGGGGGGCGCGCCTCAGAACAGCTCGGCGCGCACCTCGCCTAAAAGATGGGGCGCGGCGCGCAGCGGCGAGAGCCAGCCGGGGATCTTCGGCAGCTCGTAGGCGGCGAAATAGCGGGCGGTCTCGACCTTGCCCTCCACGAAACTTGCCGGCAGGTGGTCTCGCGCCGCCTCCGCGGCAAGCGCCTGATCCAGCCAGAGCCACCCCGCCACCAGGTGGCCGAAGGCGCAGAGCACGGCGGTGGCATTGTCCAGCGCGCCGGTTCCCGCGGGATCGGCGACCAGGGCTTGCGCCACCTCCGCCACCGCCCCGCGCGCCATCTTCAGCACCCGCCCCGCCTCCGCGAGGGCGGCGGAGGCAGCGGCCCGGGCCAGCGTGCCGTCGATCCGTGCCAGCAGCGAAGCCAAGGCCTCGCCCTTGTCCCGGATCAGCTTGCGGCCGACGAAATCGATGGCCTGGATGCCGGTGGTTCCCTCATGGATGGGGTTGAGGCGGTTGTCGCGATAGAGCTGCTCCACGTGGAAGTCGCGGGTGTAGCCGTAGCCGCCGTGGATCTGGATGGCGATGTCGCTGGCGGCGAGACCCCATTCCGAGCTTCCAGGTCTTCGCCACCGGCGTGAGGAGGTCGAGCAATTGCCGCGACGCGACGTCCTCCGCCGTCTCGGCGAGGTCGGCGAGATGGAAGCAATAGAGCACCAGCGCCAGAGCCCCTTCCGCATAGGCCTTCTGCGCGAGCAGCATCCGTTTCACGTCGGCATGGGCGATGATGGGGATGGGGCGCGCGTGTGGCGCCGCACCGCGCGGGCGGCCCTGGGCGCGCTCGCCGGCATAGGCGACGCTGAGGCGGTGGCTGCGATAGGCCAGCATGGCCGCTCCGAGCCCCACCTGCAGCCGCGCCTCGTTCATCATCATGAACATGATGGCGAGCCCCTGCCCCGGCGCGCCGACACGGTAGCCCACCGCGCCCGCCGCGCCGCCCGGCCGGTGGTGCTGGCCCTCGCCGAAATTGAGCAGGCAGTTAGCGGTGCCGCGATAGCCCATCTTGTGGTTGAGGCCGGCCACCACCACGTCGTTGCGCTCGCCGGCGAAGTCGCCGGGCGCCACCAGCACCTTCGGCACGGCGAACAGCGAAATGCCGGCGGTGCCGGGGGGAAGCCTTCCATCCGGGCCTGCGATCTTGGCCAGCACCAGGTGGCAGATATTCTCCGAAGCATCCTGATCGCCGCCGGAGATCCACATCTTGTTGCCGGTGAGGCGGTAGCGCGCGCCGAGGCCATCCTCCCCGTCCGCGATCGCGCGGGTGGTGATGTCGGCAAGGGAGGAACCCGCCTGCGGCTCCGACAGACACATGGTGCCGAAGAAGCGTCCCTCGATCTCGGGGCGGGCGAAGGCGTCGATCAAAGCTTCACCGCCAAAGGCGGTCAGGAGCCGCGCATTCGCCACCGTCAGCATGGGATAAGCGGCGGTGGCGATGTTCGCGGCAAGGAAATGGGCGAAGGACGCGGCGGCCACGGTGAGCGGCAGCTGCATGCCCCCATGCTCATAAGCGAAGCTCTGGCCGAACAGGCCGGCCTCGGCATAAGCGGAAAGGGCCGCGCCGATCTCGGGCAGGATATGCACGCCGTTTTCGTCGAGCGTCGGCTCCACCCCGTCCGCCGTCCTGTAGTGGGGCAGGAAGTGGCGCGCGGCGACGGTCTCGCTCAGATCGAGCAGCGCCGTCAGCGTCTCGCGGCTGAGGTCGCAAAAGCGCGGGATCTCGGCCAGCCGGTCCGCGCCCAGCCAGTCGAGCAGAAGGAAGTCCAGATCCACGCGACGGATCAGCGATGCTGAGGTCATGGGTGTTCCCGTGTTTCAGTTCAGATCGCGGTCATGCCGCCGTCCACCGCGAGGGTCTGGCCGGTGATGTGGGCGCCGGCGTCGGAGGCGAAGAGCAGCACCGCCCCCTTCAGGTCGCTCTCGCCGCCGAGCCGGCCGCGCGGCGTGACGGCGAGGAGCTTCTCGCCGTGCCTGTCGAGGGTGCCGGCAGTCATCTTCGAGGGGAAATAGCCGGGCGCGAGGGCGTTGACCGTAATGCCGCGGGCACCCCATTCGGCGGCGAGCGCGCGCGTCAGGCTGATGACGCCGCCCTTTGAGGCATTGTAGGCGGCGGTGCCTTCCATGCCGGGCAGGTTGCCTGTCAGGCCGGCGATGGAGGCTATGTTGACGATGCGCCCGTACCCTTGCTGAAGCATCGCCCGGGCCGCCACCTCGCGGGTCAGGTCGAACAGGCGGTTGAGGTTGAGGTCCATCACCTTGGCCCAGCCGTGCGGCGGGTAGGCTTCGGCCGGGGCACCCCAGGTGGCGCCGGCATTGTTCACGAGAATGTCGATGCGCCCCGTCACCGCGAGGGCCTCGCTCACCATGTGCGGGATCGAGGCCGGGTCGGACAGGTCCGCCGCGAGCGCGGTTGCGGCGATGCCCAGCTCTTCCAGATGTTGCCTGGCCTGCGCCAGTTCATCGGCCTTGCGCGCGGTGATGACCACATGGGCGCCGAACTCGCCGAGCGCTTCCGCCATCTGCAGGCCGATGCCGCGCGAGCCCCCCGTGACGATGGCCACGCGGCCGGAGAGGTCGAACAGGCGATGCAGGTCGCGGGTCATGCGCCATCTCCGTTGAGGGTACCAAAGCCCGTGCCGGCCCCGGCCGCACGGCACAGCAGATCGGCCGGCCGCCAGGCCCAGCCCTGATAGGCGCCGGCGAAGGCCTCGATGCGGGAGAGAACCTGCGGCAGGCCCACGCGATCGGCGTAGAACATCGGCCCGCCCCGAAAGCGCGGGAAGCCGTAGCCGTTCACCCACACCGTATCGATGTCCAGCGGGCGGGCGGCGATCTTGTCCTCAAGGATGCGCGCGCCCTCGTTCACCAGGGCATAGACGCAGCGCTCGACGATCTCTTCATCGCTGATCGACCGGCGGGTGATACCGAGACGGTGCGATTGCTCCACCACCAGCGCGTCAATGGCGGGATCGACTTCCGGCTTGCCGCCGTTCCCATACAGATAGTAGCCGGCCCCGGTCTTCTGGCCGAAGCGGCCCATCTCGCAGATGATGTCGGGGATGCGCGAATAGGGCCGGTCGGGCTGCTCCACGGCGCGGCGCTTCCGGATGTTCCAGCCGATGTCCTGGCCCGCAAGGTCCATGGTGCGCAGCGGGCCCATGGCCATGCCGAAGGCCTCCATGGCGGCGTCCACCTGCTGCGGCAGGGCGCCTTCCTCCAGCAGGACATAGGCCTGGCGCAGATATTCCTCGAACATGCGGTTGCCGATGAAGCCGTCGCACACGCCGGAAACCACCCCCACCTTGCGGATCTGCTTGGCGAAGGTCATGGCGCGGGCGAGCGTCTGGGGCGCCGTCTTTTCGCCGCGCACCACCTCCAGCAGCCGCATGATGTTGGCGGGGCTGAAGAAGTGCATTCCGATTACGCTTTGCGGCCGGCTCGTGAATGCGGCGATCCGGTCCACGTCCAGCGTCGAGGTGTTGGAGGCAAGCACCGCACCTTCGTCGGCCAGGAGGTCGAGCGCCTCGAACACCTGCTGCTTGACGGCGATGTCCTCGAACACCGCTTCGATGACGACGTCGGCGCCGCGCACGGATGCGATATCGAGGGAAAAGCCGATGAGCGCCCTCTGCGCCAGCCCGGCGGCCTGCGTCAGCCGCCCGCGCTCGACGGCACGCGTGATGGTACCCTCCACGGAGGCGCGGGAGCGCTCCAGCGCCGCGGCGTTGGCGTCGATGACGGTCACGGGAAGGCCGGCCTGAGCCACCGCCAGAGCGATGCCCGTTCCCATGGTGCCCGAGCCGATGATGGCCACCGAGCGCACGGGGTCGCCGTTCAGCGCCGGGTCGAGCCCAGGAACCCGCGCCACTGCGCGCTCGGCGAGGAAGGCATGGCGCAGGCCGCGTGCCGGCTCGCTGACCAGCAGGCGGTCGAAGATGTCGTATTCGGCTTTCAGGCCACCGTCGAAGCCGAGGATGACGCCCGCCTCGATGGCGTCGAGCGCGCCGCGGACCGCATCGCCCGGCGCCCCCCGGGGCGCCTTGCCACGGGCCTCGGCGAGGACGTCCGGCCCACCCGCGTTGGACAGCTCCCGGTCGCGGCTCCTGCGGCGGCCGTCTGCGGCGACAGAACGGGCATAGGCGATGGCCTCGGCGCGCACATCGTCACCGGCGAGGGCATCCAGAAGGCCGATGCGGCGGGCCTCTGCGGCCCCGATGGCCTTGCCGCTGGAGATCAGTTGCACCGCCTGGGCCACGCCGGTCAGGCGCGGAAGGCGCTGGGTTCCGCCCGCACCGGGAATGAGGCCGAGAGTCACCTCCGGCAGCCCCAGCTTCGCGTCCGCGGTGGCGATCCGGTAGTCGGTCGCCAGCGCCAGCTCCAGGCCGCCCCCGAGCGCGCCGCCTTGGATGGCGCAGATCACCGGCTTCGTCAGTCCGTCGAGCACGTCGTCGAGCCGGCGCGCCGGCGCCGCGATCGCGGCAGGGTCCTTGTCGAACTCGGCAATATCCGCCCCAGCGCTGAACATCCGGCCTTCGGCCGCAAGTACGACGGCGTTGACCTGCGGATCGGCATCGAGTGCGCGCAAGGCCGCCTCGATGGCCTGGGGAATGCCCGCGCTCGCCGAAATGGGATTGAGCGGCGGATTGGAGAATACGATGATCCCAACCCCGTCCTCGATATGCGTCTTGACCGGCACGATGCTTCCCTCCGCCCGCCCCTTTGCGATGCGGTCCGCGCAGCACGCGGCACATCGGGCGGGGGCTCCGGCTGACTGTTTGAAATCGGATCGATATACGCAGCTTACTTTTGCGCTCTAGCGATGATGTAATCGGAAAACGTCTTGCGAACTTCAGCTTTCATGAGCTTTCCGGTCGCCGTGTGTGGCAATTCGTTTACAAACACCACATCGTCCGGGACCCACCACTTTGCCACCTTGCCGGAATACCAGTCGAGGATCTCGCTCTTGCCCGCGGCGCTTCCAGGCTTCAGGACCACGAGCAGGAGAGGACGCTCATCCCACTTGGCGTGGCGCGCGGCGATGACGACCGCCTCCTCGACCGCCGGATGCGCCACCGCGATGTTCTCGAGCGCGATGGAGCTGATCCACTCGCCGCCGGACTTGATCAGGTCCTTGGTGCGATCGGCGATCTCGACATAGCCGGAGGCGTCCTGCGTAACCACGTCGCCGGTGCGGAACCAGCCGTCCGCGGTGAAGGAATCCTGGCTCCGGCTCTTGAAATAGGCCGCCGCGATCCACGGGCCGCGGATCAGCATCTCGCCGATGGAGACCCCATCGGCGGGCACTTCGGCGCCGGTGTCGTCCACCACCTTGATCTCGACCCCGAAGGTGGGACGCCCCTGGCGCCGCTGGGAAGCGTGCCACTGCGCAAGCGGCATGTCCTTGTTCTCGACCTTGCGCTGGTTGAACAGGCCGCAGGGGGTCGTTTCCGTCATGCCCCAGGCATGGTTGACGGTGATGTCGAACTCGTCGTGAAAGGCGCTTGCGATGTGGGGCGGGCAGGCGGCGCCGCCCACCGTGATCCGCAGCTGCTGGGGAATGGCCGGGCGCGTCGCGCGCAGGCGCTCCAGCACGCCAAGCCAGACCGTGGGCACGGCGGCCGACCAGGTGACGCCGCTCGCCGTGATCAGATCGACAAGGTCGGCGGCTTGCGGCCGCGGGCCGGGCAGGACAAGGCTCGCCCCCACCATGGGCGCGCTGTAGGGCAGCCCCCACCCGTTGACGTGGAACATGGGCACCACCGGCATGGCCACGTCCACCGCGCGCAGGCCGAAGAAATCCGGCAGGTTGGTGGAATAGCCGTGCAGCACCACCGCGCGATGCGAATAGAGCACCCCTTTGGGGCTGCCGGTGGTTCCTGATGTGTAACAGAGGCTGACCGCCTCGTTCTCGTCGAAGCGCGGCCAGTCGATCTGGGCAGGCTCGCCGGCAATGAGCGCCTCGTAGGAGATCACCTCGAGATGCCCCTTCAGGGCCGTCTCGGGCACGTCCTCGTCCTCGCCCAGCACCACGAGCGTGGCGACGCCCGCCGCTTTCAGCTGCGCCCCCAGCTCTTCCACGACCGACATTTCCAGCGGATCGACGAACAGCATCGCATCGGCGGCATCAGCGATGATGTAGGCGATCTGCTCCCGGAACAGGCGCGGATTGATGGTGTGGCAGATGGCGCCGACGCCGGCGACGCCGTAATACAGCTCCAGGTGCCGGTGGTCGTTCCAGGCCAGCGTGCCGATGCGCGCGCCCGGCAGGATGCCGCGTCGCTTCAGCGCGTGGGCGAGCTGCGCCGCCCGGCCCTCGATCTCGGGATAGGAATGGACGACCCGGCCGCCGCCCGCGCGGCGTGTCGTGACCCTGGCATGGGTATGGTACCTGGACGCGAAGCGGATGATGTCCGACACGTTCAGGTCGCGGCCCTGCATCAAGCCCTTCATTGTTGGTCCTCCCTCGCACTCTTATTGTTCTTCGTCGAACAGGACCGCCCTCTGGCGGGGCGGTTCCCGGCCCGACCGCTCTCACATGCGCTCGAAGATGGCGGCGATGCCCTGGCCGCCGCCGATGCACATGGTGACGAGCGCGTAGCGGCCGCCGATGCGGTGCAATTCGTAGATGGCCTTCACGGTGATGATGGCCCCCGTGGCGCCCACGGGATGGCCGAGAGAGATGCCCGAGCCGTTGGGATTGACCTTGGCGGGATCGAACCCCAGCTCGCGCGCCACGGCGCAGGCCTGGGCGGCGAAGGCCTCGTTGGATTCGATCACGTCGAGGTCCGCAATGGAAAGCCCGGTGCGTTCCAGCACCTTGCGCGTGGCCGGGATGGGGCCGATGCCCATCTCGTCCGGCGCGACCCCGGCATGGGCGTAGCCCACCAGCCGGGCGAGGGGCTTCAGCCCCTTCCTCTCGGCAACCCCGGCCTCGGCCATCACCACCGCCGCGGCGGCGTCGTTGATGCCGGACGCGTTGCCGGCAGTCACGGTGCCGTCCGCCTTGAAGACCGGCTTCATCCTGGAGAGGGCACCGAACGTGCTATCGGCGCGCACGTGCTCGTCGGTGTCGAAGATGGCGATACCTTTGCGGGAGACGATCTCCACCGGCACGATCTGCGCGCGGAAGCGCCCCTCGGCGATGGCGTGGGCGGCACGACGATGGCTTTCCGCGGCAAGCGCGTCCTGGTCCTCCCGGCTGATCTGCCGGCGGGCGGCCACATTTTCCGCGGTGATGCCCATGTGGATGTCCTGGAAAGGATCGTGCAGCGCGGCGAGCATGTAGTCCACCATGCGCGCGTCCCCCATGCGGGTGCCCCAGCGCATGGCGGAGGAGATGTAAGGACCCCGGCTCATGGATTCGGCCCCGCCGCCGACAGCAATGTCGGCATCGCCGAGGGCGATGGTCTGCGCCGCCGAGACGATGGCCTGAAGCCCCGAGCCGCAGAGCCGGTTGACGTTGAAAGCCGGCACGTCCTGGGGCAGGCCCGCATTCAGCGCGGCGACGCGGCTGAGATAGGCGTCCCTGGGTTCGGTGGGGATGACGTTTCCCAGGACGAGATGGCCGACCGCGCCGGGCTCGACGGCGCTGCGCTCCAGCGCGGCTTTCACTGCAATGGTCGCGAGCTGCGACAGCGGCACGTCCTTGAGGGCTCCGCCGAAGGTGCCGATGGCCGTGCGCGCAGCGCCGACGATCACGATGTCAGGTGTCATTTGTCTTCCCTGGTCCCGCCGGTCCGCACGGCCGTGCAAGCGGACCCCTCCCGCCGATGCGGCGCGTCTCATCTGTTTACGGTTTTACGGTATGTTGGTTTGTTGAACAAGGGAACATTTGCACAACATGGCCGGCAATGCTAAGCCCAACGGATCGACCGAGATTGCGCCATGTTTCAACGTATTGAGCCCGTTCCGGCCTATCGCACCGTGTGCGATGCCATCGAGAAGCAGATCATGACCGGCCGCCTCGGCGCCGGAGATCCGCTGCCCACCGAGACCGAGCTTGCCGAACAGTTCGGCCTTGCCCGCCACACCGTGCGGGAGGGGCTTCGAATCCTGGAGGAAAGCGGCCTCGTCGGCCGCGAGGCAGGGCGGCGGCTGTTCGTGAAGGCCCCGCATTATTCCGACCATGCGCCCAAGGCCTCGCGCGCCCTCGTCATGCAGCGTGTGACCTTCGAGGAGCTGTGGGAGGTTTCCATGTCGCTGGAACCGACCGCAGCGGCGCGCGCCGCGACCCGGATCGACGCGGAGCAGATCGAGCAGTTGGAGGACAATTACCGCCGGTTGGAGGAGGAGCGCGCCGCCGGACGCTCGGTCATCGCGCTCGATGTGGAATTTCACACCCTGGTGGCCGAGATCGCTGCCAACAAGGCGCTCCTGCTCGCCCGCGAGCCCATTTCCCAGCTGTTCTATCCGGCGCTCGCCAAGCTGTTCGCCCATCCGCTCAATTGCGAAACTGGGCCGCGCCGCCTCGCGCAGGCGCATCGGCACATCATCGACGCGCTCAAGG